>CAWIII010000016.1:0-69562 GCA_963836065.1 uncultured Solirubrobacterales bacterium | reverse complement strand
CGCGCCTGCCGCGTTCGCGGAGGACATCCAGGACCGTTTTGGCGCTCTGCATTACGCATACCTCCCGGCATTTGGATATCCAGCCACCTGTGCCCCTTCGCCCTGCGGACGGCTCTCCCGTCCTCCCTGGTGGGTCGTTGCTGCCACGACTACTATGGGCACTCCGTCACCTTGGGGCTCGCGCCCCGAAGGTTGATCCCGCGTTCGTCCCTGTTGTACGTCCGAGCGTGACTTAGGCGTCCGACTCATCTCCTTGATTGCCCTCACTGGGCAACGCTCCACGCCCCGAAGGTTGCGACGACCCTGGAAGCATGTCATCGCAGAGCGTGGCGCCGGTAACGGGTGTCTTTCCGACGGATGCGAGTTTTCATCTTCTGGAGATTCGGCTTCAGGCAATCCAGCTTTCGCCATATCACACGGGTCCCGCGACGCCTCACCCCTGACACCTGGGCATGACCGCCGCTTTCCTGACATGCGATTGTTCCTTTCACCTTCCGGATCCGGGTAAGCCATTGGACCCAAGAACCCTCCTTCGAGTTCCTCCCGGCTGCACCGGGGATATAACAGGGCGCCTCGCGGCGCAGTTGCAATACGCGTAAGCGTCGCCCTTGCCGTTGCGCGGCGGGTGGGCGCGCCGCAGCCGCGACACAGTCCCCGGTAGCGTGCCTTGACCGCGCGTGCCTTATCGCCGGTTGGGTCGGCTGAGGTAGGGCCTCGGCGAGGTGCCTTGTGGTCCTTTTCCGAGACCCCCCTCCCGAACCCGGCGTGACCATTTCTGATCACCGGGCTCTCCAGCGACTATTCCGTGTTTCACGGAGGACACTCAATACCGTTTCGGCGTTCTGCATTACGCATACCTCCGGGTTCTCGGATGTCCAGTCACCTGTGCCCCTTCGCCCTGTGGACGGCTCTCCCGTCCTCCCTGGTGCGGCGTGAATCGCACGACTACTATGGGCACTCCGTCACCATGGGGCTCGCGCCCCGCAGGTGATCCCGCGTTCGTCCCTGTCATACGTCCGAGCACGACGTAGGCGTCCCACTCATCCCCTTGATTGCCCTCGCTGGGCAACGCTCCACGCTCCGGAGGTTGCGGCGACCCTTCTACGATGCCGCCGCAGAGCATGGCGCCGGTCTCGGGTGTCTTTCCGGCGGACTGGCCTTTCCGTCTTCTGGGGATTGGGATATCAGGCAATCCAGCTTTCGCCATATCGCGCGGGTCTCGCGACGCGCCGCCCCTGACACCTGGGCTCGACCGCCGCTTTTCTGGCATGCGCTTGTTCCGCTCACCTTTCGGATCGCGGTAAGCCATCAGACCCAAGGACCCTCCTCCGAGTCCCTCCCGGCTGCGCCGGGGATACAACAGGGCGCCTCGCGGCGCATTAGAGATACGCCTTGATGGTTGCTTCTGCGCGTCCCAGCCGACGAGCGATCTCCGCGATCGACAGACCCTCCTGGTCGCGGTAGTGGCGGGCGAGTTGCGCCGCGCGGCGCCGTTCCGTGACACGGTCGAGCATAAGAAGCCCTAGGCCTACCGAACGTGCTGGACAGCGAGCCCAGCGCAGAAAAGGTCCGTCGGGGAAGGATTTCCGCTCTTGGTGCCGCGGCGGGCAGGTGACTCCGGGAGCTCGCGATCTCCTGCCTCGGCCTCCCGTTCCCAGCTGGGCCCTTTGTTAGCATCAGATGAGTCGTAGAAATACGCCTTCACGGTCGCTGCCGAGCGGCCCAAGCGGTCCGCGATCTGAGCGATCGATAGCCCCTCGGCCTCGCGGACGCTCCACGAGGCATCGCCGAGGAAGTTGTCGTCGACATGGGTCTCAAGATAGTTGCGCTGGTCACCGAAGTAGGTGCTCCTGGCCAACCAGGCCAGCTCCCCGTGTCGGAGCAGCTTGCTCTGGAGCATGTACTGGTTCTCGTTGAAAGTCTGAAACATCGTCTGGCGACCGTCAGAGCTCGTGTAACACCGAGCATCGAGCTCGAATTCTGACCCGAGATCAGCGTGTCGACGTTCGCGCCCGCGATCGGGGTTGCTCGGTAGGCCCAGGTGCCGGCATCGAGGGAGATCGCGTTCAGGTACGGGAACACCTTGGCTCCGTCCGCTGTCAACGTCAGCGCGCCCGACAGCGCCGCGCCGCCGACCGGGGACGCGGCGCTCAGCCCAGTGCTGCTGAGGCCCTTTGCTCCCGAGGCCGCTACCACAACTCCCTCGTAATTGGCCACCTCGTTACCGCCAGGCAGGGTGCTCGACAGCGCCGGCAGCGCCACGCTACCCGGGCTCGCGTCGCTGGTCACCACCGAGTCATACGGCACCCCTTCGCGCTTGAGAGTGTTCACCCAATCTCGATAGTTGCCTGGGCTGCGCCCACCCGCGGCGGGTGAAAATGGGTGGCAGGGCGAGGGCTGTCGCGCGGCGAACTGGTCGGGGTTGTCTGCCGATCGCCGCAATCTCTCTGGTGCCTGTGAGCCCGTCGATAGTTTGGCGTGGGAGCCTCGCCCGGATCCCGGGACTGTTGCCGTGAGCACGCTCTTCAGACTCGTCTGTTTCCGAGGCCCCTGGCGGATAACGAGAGTTGTCGATCGAGCCGAGGAGGCCGTAGATGGATGTGATCGTGGAGCGCCCGGCGGCGCTGGATGTGCACAAGGAGCAGGTGACCGCATGCGTGCGGGTGCCGGGAGCGGATGGGTCCCGTGCGCAGGAGGTGCGCGAGTTCAAGACCACGGTCGGCGGGTTGCTGGTGTTGCACGATTGGCTGGAGGCACACGGGGTCACCCGGGTGGCGATGGAGGCGACCGGCGTGTATTGGAAGCCGGTGTGGGCGATCCTGGAGGATGACTTCGACTGCCTGCTGGTCAACGCCCGGCACGTGAAGAACCTCCCCGGCCGCAAGACCGACGTCAAGGACGCCGAATGGCTCTGTCAACTGCTGGAGGCGGGGCTGCTGCGGGCGAGCTTCGTGCCGCCCAAGCCGATTCGGCGGCTGCGGAACTTCACCCGCTACCGGACCGCGCAGGTCAAGGAGCGCCAGCGCGAGGCCAACCGCCTGCACAAGGCGCTGGAGGACACCGGAATCAAGCTCGACTGCGTGGTCACCGACATCCTCGGCAAGTCCGGTCGCGCGATGCTCGACGCGTTGTGCGAGGGCACCACCGACCCGGACATCCTGGCCGAGCTGGCGAAGGGCCGGCTGCGCGCGAAGATCCCCGCGCTACGGGAGGCGCTGGAGGGCCGCTTCGACACCCACCACGCGCTGTTGATCGGCGCGATCCTCGCGCACTTGGACTTCCTCGATGAGCAGATCCAACGGCTCTCCGACGCGATCGAGGAGCAATTGCGCCCTTTCCAGGCGCATGTTGAGCTGCTGCGCTCGCTCACCGGGATCGAGACCCGCACCGCGCAGAACATCCTCGCCGAGATCGGCACCGACATGTCGGTGTTCCCGACCGCCGGCCACTGCGCCTCGTGGGCAGGCCAGTGCTCGGGCAACGACCAGTCCGCCGGCAAGCGCCGCTCCGGCAAGACGCGCAAGGGCTCCAAATGGCTCAACGACGCGCTCAAGAACGCCGCCATGTCCGCGATCAGAACCAACGACAGCTACCTCCAGGCCCAGTACCAGCGGCTCCGGCCCAGGATCGGCCACGGTCGTGCGCTCGGCGCGGTCAAGCACTCGATCATCTGCGCGATCTGGCACATGCTCACAAACGGCGAGCTGTATAACGACCTCGGCGGCGATTACTTCCGCAGACGCGACCCCGAGCGACAGACCCGACGCCTCGTCGCCCAGCTCGAGCGCCTCGGCCACAAGGTGACACTCGAGGAGCTGCCGCAGGCCGCCTGAACCCCCAGCGCTGGCGCGACCCGACGGCTATTTTCCCTTCAGGCGATTCCGCTCGGGGTCGAGGGATCGCTGCTGTCGCTAATCACCAGAACCCGCATCCCGATCTGCTGCGCAGGCGTGGCCGCCGACGCGGCCGAACGTAACCCCACCGAAAATCGATCAAGGTCGCGGTAGGGACAGCCCTTCGGTCGGGTCGGGACCTTCGTCCACACCGGCCTCGGGCTGCCCCCCGCGCAGATCCCAGCGTGCGGGACTACGGCACTGGGCTCCTGCCTTGGGTGGTAGCGGCGAAGCGCTGCTCGGGCCCGGGATGCAGGATCTGGGGCAGGGGTAGCCATCGGTCAGCCAGGCGCCTCATCCGCTCCCAGGTAAGCCGGTCGTGCTGGCTGCGACGCCGAAGCGTCAACAGCCAGTTCCGGGTGATCTGGTCGCGGAAGGCGGAGAGCGCCTTGCTGTTGTCGGGGTCGGGTGGCCGGGGGCATCGCAGCCCCCGGCTCCCACAGATCCCGGCGTGACACTCTCGCGTCACCGGGCTCTTCTCACCAGCCAGTCAGACCGAGCGAACCCACTGCCATTGGGCGAACAGACGGGGCTCTCTTCCGAGTAGCCCGGTCCACCACCGCTTGAACCGCTTGTAGGTCCGCAACCGTCGATACTTCTTCCCAGCCCAGCGCATCAGGCAAGTGTTGACGCGCCGTAGGATGGGATACATCTCCGTCCGGTAGTACCGGCCGTAGTAGTGCATCCACCCAGCGACGATGGGGTTCAGCCATCGCACCAGGTCGTCCAGCGTCAGGTCGGTGCGCCGGTGAATCCGCAACTCGCGGAGCCGGTCGCCTTTGGCTTTGAGCGCCTCGGGACTGATCGCAGGCAAGAACGAGGTGAAACTCACGCCGCGCTTGTTGCGCGCCTCCCGTGGCCGGAAGGCGAACCCGAGGAAGGTGAAACTGGTGTGCTCGTGCTTTCCCCGACGGTTGCTGTCCTTGCAATAGACGACGTGCGTCTTGTCGGGGTGAAGCCGTAGGCCCACATGTTCCATCCGCGTAGCGATCCCGGCAAGCACGACCTCAGCTTGCCGCCTGCTCTTGCAATGCACGACAACATCATCGGCATAGCGCTCAAAGGGACAATCCGGATGATTCCGGGCCATCCATGTATCGAACGCGTGGTGCATGAACAGATTCACCAGGATCGGCGAGACCGCCGACCCTTGCGGAGTTCCCTTGCCCCGCTCGACAAGGATGCCGTCCGGGTACTGAAGCGGGGCAGCCAGCCACCGCTTCACATACAACAGCACCCAGCGGCAGTCGGTGACCGCCTGCACCGCCTTGACGATGAGGTCCCACGGCACTTCGTCGAAGAACTTCTGGACGTCGAGATCGATCGCCCAGTCGTGCTTCCAGCACCGCGCCCGGCATACCTCCACCGCATCCAACTGCGAGCGTCCCGGCCGATAGCCATAGGAGTCAGGGTGAAACCGCGGTTCCGCCCTCTCCCCCAAACGCATGGCCACGACCGTCTGCGCGACCCTGTCTGCAATAGTCGGGACGGTGGCTTCATACTGCACCTCCTGCAGACCTGGTTTTGGTTTCGGCCGGTAGGTGAACCGAGTTCTGTATACGCTCGCGGCATTGTTGCTCGACCTGCGGCGAGAACGGGATGTAGAGCCGGTCGGCGGCCCCGCGGCGGGCGGTGAGCTTGCCAGTTGAGATCCAGGCGTAGACGACACTGTGCGAGACGCCGAGCCGCTCGGCGAGGTGCGCGACGGTGACCTCGCCATCGTTGAGGAGCTGCTCGGGGCCGGTCAGGATCCGGTAGCGCCAGCGCAGCCATCTGACGGCGCTCTCGTCGAACGGCTTGCCTTTGCCGGTGCGCAGGCCGGCGGCGTTGAGCTGCTCGGCGATCTGCGCGTTGGCGTGGTCGGCGGCTAGGCGCCGGGTGAGGTCGACGGCGGGGGATGGCGTGCGTTGCGCGTCGGCCGGCTTGGGTGGGCGCTGGACGGTGTGTTGCTCGCTGGCGCCCGAGCGCCAGCGGATCCCGACTTGAAGCTCGCGTCCCTCGGGCTGGGAGGTGAGCGTGACGTCTGCGATCAGCGCGCGCAGCAGCCGCTTGCGATCGTGATCTGATGTCGTCTTCGCGGCCCACAGCGCCGGCAGGTCGCGGGCGAGCGCCTCGAGCTGCTCGCGCGAGGGCTCGACTGCGGGCACGACGTGCTCGGCGAGCTCGGCCTCGGCGTCCTTGAGATCGCGGAGCTTCTCCTCCCAGCGGTTCTCCAGGCTGCGGGCGACCAGCCGGTTGTCCGGCTCGCAGGCGTGGAACGCGCGCTCGGCGCGGATCGCCTCATATCGGGCGCGCTCGACGCGCAGCTGGAGCGCTCGGTCAGAGCGCGCGCGGCGGTCGGCGTGCTCGTCGGCGGCGGCCAGCGCGAGCGCGATCTGTTCGGGCTCAAGCGCCTCGAGCAGCCGGCGGGCGATCAGCTCATCGACGACGGTCGCCTTGACCGAGCGGCAGCCGGGCGTGCTGAGGTGGTTGGCGCGCGAGTGGCCGCACTCGTAGTAGCTGCCTTCGCGGCGGTGAAGCGTGGTCATCGACCCTCCGCACGCCCCGCAGCGCACGATCCCCTGGCAGATCGCCTGCCCCTCGCGCGGCGGGCGGGCTCCCTTGCGCGTGTTGTTCTGAGCCAGCCGCTCTTGGTTGGCCAGGAACTCCTGCCAGCTGATGTATCCCTGATGGTGGTCCTGGATCACGACCGCCCACTCCGAGCGCGGCAGCTCGACCATCTTGCTCACGATCGCGCCGTCGGGCCTGACCACGCGGTGATAGCGGTAGCGCCCGAACACGTACGCCCCGGCGTAGCTGGGGTTCCGAAGCACGCCGCGCACGCGCGCGTGCGTCAGCGCTCCCCAGCGAAGCTCGCCCGCCCACGCCCCGCCGTAGGCGCGGCGGGGGAAGCGCCTGCCCTTGAAGACGCCGACCACGCCGTAGGCCGAGCCGGTCTGCCAAAACGCCTTGAACACGTCGGCGATCGCGGCCCTGACCTCCTCGTCGGGGTCGATGATCGTCTGACCGTCGGCGTCGTAGACGAGGCCGACCGGCAGCGGGAAGTGCAGCTCGCCGCGCTCGGCCGCGTGCCGCTTGGCGCCCTGCAAGCGCACGCCCATCATGTGCAGCTCGGCCTGGGCGAGCTGGCCCTTGACCCCCAACACGAGCTGGTCGTTGAAATCCCTGAGGTCGTAGATCCCGTCGGTGTCGATCACGAGCGTGTCGGTCAGCCCACAGTACTCAAGCAGCCGCTGGGTCTCGGCGCTCGAGCGCGCCAGCCGCGAGACCTCAAGGCCGAAGATCGCGCCGACCTCCCCCAGGCACACGCGCGCGACCAGCTCCTTGAACCCCCCGCGCGCCTGGCTGTCTGAGAACCGGCCCGAGACGCCCAGATCGCCGTCGACGGCGATCACCCGCTCCGGCGCCCAGCCGAGCCGGACCGCCTCCTCCGAGAGCCCGTACTGACGCTCGGTCGAGCGGAAGTTCTCGCGCAGCTGCCTCGGCGAGGACTGCCGCAGGTAGATCGCCGCCAGGCGCTCCAGGTGCGAGCTCGTGATCTTCTGCCGCGAGTTCAGCATCGGCTCCCGCCCCCAGCGCGGCGCCGAGCATGTTCGCCACCGCCACTGTCGCCTCGGCGCCGATGCCCGCCACCGCCGATCACCGCAGCGCCCGCCGCCTGAGCAGCTCGAGATTGACCCGCGAGATCTCCAACATCAACGCCTCGCCCTGGCGCGTCGCCTCGACCTGCTCTGAGGTGATCGCGGCGAGCGCCTGGGGCACGTACACCGTTCGGCTGCGCCCGTCGCCGTACACGGTCAGGTACGCGTAGGGGCCATGCAGCTCGCCCGACCGGCAGCGACAGTTCTCGCTCGAGCAACGCCGCAGGTCGTGATGAAGCGCGCCGCGCAGCGTCAACGCCGGATCGTGAACGCCCGACGCCAGCCGCCGCCGGAGCGCGAACAGCTGCCGCTCGCTCAACTCTGAGAGCTTGGTGCCCGTGCTCATCCTCACCCCTTGTGTCCGATTCGACGTGTATCCGATTCGAGACCAGGCTGACGAGTCCTTCCCCTGACGCTCATCGGATCCTCGCCCCGGCGAGCTTGTGCACGTCGGCGTTCCGCGCGTCGTCCGCACTGAAGCCGGCGGCGCACAGCACCTCGGTCAGCTGCTGGGAGAGCTCGCCGACGTCGACCGCCAGCTGGCGGCGCTCCTCGCACGCCGACTGGTACCCACAAAAGGAACGATCGATCGCCGAGTGGATCTGCTGCAGCGCCCCGAGCACTGCGGTGTCGGTATCCGGTCCGACGGCGCTGCGCGCGTCGCTCATCAGCTTGGCGATCTGGCTCTGACCGGCTGGCGCGGCCCCGTCGTAGACCAGCCCGAACGCGTCCGGCGCCAGCCCCGACCAGAGCCGCTCGTTGGCGTCGCGCAGGCGGCTCTGCGCGTCGTTCAGCCGCCCCACAATCTCGATGTCGCGCTCGAACAACGCCGACAGCCGGGCGGCCAGCTCACGTGCTCGCGCCGGAACGGCGAGCTCATCAGACAGGCTCGCGGCGATCATCGCGCCACCCCCTGCTCGCCGGTGAGCTCGGCGACCAACGCGACGAGCGCCGCCAGAACCTCGATGCTCAGCGGCCGCTCAGCCGGCCCCACGCCACGATCGGTCGCATCCTCCGGAAGCGACACGCTGCCCAAAGGACCGCCCTCGCACACGTAGATGCGAGTGGCACCGATGCGACGCACGAACAGCACCTGAAGGCGCTCGCCGCACAGCAGATGAAACGGATGCGTGACCACCAGCGAACCCAAAGACCGCCTGCACGACCTTGTGGTATGCGATGACCGTCGGCACACCTAGCAAACGGACCCCGCCGCCATGCGGCTTTGGGACCTCGACCGCCCTGACCGGAGGTGGAAAGTAAGAACCAGAGCTCATCCTGTTCCAGATCTTGTACAGGTTGTCCTTCAGATCGGCTTCGAACTCGTCCAGGTCCTGCCCATCCACACCGGGGGCGCCCTTGTTCGCCTTGACCTGCCGCCACGCCTCCCACACCATCAGCTTGGGAATCAGGAACGGCTTGTCTTCGGGCTTTGGCATGTCTTCTCGCTTCCTCCCAGGACCCAAGGGCCCCGGTTGATCGAAACAACATTCCTGGTGAGCCGGCCCCTTCGCTCCACCCCCACCCCAGCAAGCAGGGACTTCACAGCTAATACGAGCCGGTCCGCCAGCGAGCGCCGCATCGGTACTCAGTGCCTACGGTTTCTGCCTCGGCACGCTCCCTCCAGCGACCTTTAGGGCCTGCGACCCCGATCGTCATATCGACGCTCGCCTTCTCACGTTCCGTGCAAGAGCCGCAGACCAGGATCACGCCGCCTCTACGCCGGACACCGCCTGGCCAGGAACGCGGGCACCCGCCAAGCTCATCCCGAGGATGCAGTGGCTCCCCGGTTTCGATGCCGTCTGTCTACTATTTCGACGCCTCAACGACGACACCCGACCCGAGCATCCGCCCGAACCAGGCGCTTCTGGAACGTCTTCCTGGTCCCCACCTGACCGGGTCAAGCCCAGCCTTTTCCCTGGACGCTCACCACGACAGTCTTTAGCTAACGCAGCTCCAAGGCGGTTTGGCGCCTACCCCCGCAGGGCCGACGCCGGAGGGCCGAAAGCCTCCATCTCTTGCACAGCACCGCTTTCTAGAGTACCTACATGGATCCTCCTTCAGCGTTCGTGACACACCACCGCGTAGTACTGGTAGTGCCCGCGCAGGACACTGGCTAGCCAGCGCCCCTGTTCGGGGATGGGCTGATGCATGCGTCGCCTCATTTCGAGCCGTTTGGCCCGCAGCTTCGCGCGCACCCGTTTGGAGTCGGTAATCCGCTTCAGCTTGAACCGCCCCTTCTTGGTCATCGCGCACACGTGCGTGAAGCCGAGAAACTGGAACGTCTCAGGCCTACCGAGTCCGCACGCCTCTCGATTCCGGGCGGCGCACCGTCCGAACTCGATCAGCCGCGTCTTCTCGGCGTTCAGCTCCAGGGAGAACTGCGCGAGTCGTTCGCGCAGATCAGCCCAGAACCGCTCCGCGTCATCCCGGTGCTCGAAACCCACCACGAAGTCATCGGCAAACCGCACGATCACCACATCACCATGCGCGTGCCGAGTCCTCCACTGATGCGCCCAGAGGTCGAAGACGTAGTGCAAGTAGACGTTCGCAAGCAGCGGTGAAGCTGAAGCCCCTTGCGGCACGCCGTCCTCGAACGCCGTCCACGTCCCCTCCTCGATGACCCCCGCGGCCAACCATTTCTGGATCAGCCGCAGGACCCTCCGGTCCGCGATCCGATGCTCCAAGAACCGCTCAAGCCACCGATGGTCGAGGCTTGAGAAGTAGTCGCGGAAATCCGCGTCGAGCACCCAGTTCACGCGCTTTCGATTGATCCCGTACGCGAGCACGTCAAGCGCATCGTGCGGCTTGCGCCCCGGCCGGAACCCATACGAGAAACCGACGAAATCCTGCTCGTAGATCGCGTTCAGCACCTCCACCACCGCCCGCTGCAGGATCTTGTCCTCCAAGCTGGCGACCCCGAGCGGCCGCAGCCGCCCGTCGGGCTTCGGGATGAACACTCTCCGAGACGGCTTCGCCCGGTAGCCCCCGCGATGCACGCGCGCGTGCAGGTCCTCGAGGTTTTCCTCCAGGTTCTGCCCGTACTCGTGCCACGTCACGCCATCCACCCCCGGTGCGGCCTTCGGCCGAAGCGCGAAGTACGCCGCCCGCAAGCGATCGACGTCGACATGATGCAGGAGCGCCGTGAACCGCGCTTCCTTATCCGTTGCTGCCACTCGGCGCACGCGACCAAGCTCACTGAGCGCGCCCTGCCCGGCACCGGGTCCGGGACGCGTTTCGCCAGCCGCGTTCCCCTTGGCCGATCCCCTTCCCTCCACCGACTCCGCCACCCCGCCCTGGGCGTTGTTCGCCGGTTTCGCAGGTACTACGGGACCGTCCGACTTCTCACGATCGTGCATCACGGGATTACGGCCTTGACCTTCCCCGCACGACCCGCCCATTCCATCACCACGGGCAGGTGACCGTGAGACCTCCCGGTTCTCAGCATGGAGAGATCACGCGCATGCTGGGTTCTCCGACCCCGCGGGGCCCAATGGCGACTCGCGATAACGCCACCACCGGTGTTGCCTTCCGACGTTTGAGACCGCGTCGGCACCCCGGACCGCTGATTTCGAGGCTCAATAGCCCGCCTGCGCGCACCCCGATACCAACGCTTCGCTGCGCCCTCACGGGTCGCCAACGCATGGTCGGGGTCGTCTGACTCGCTAGATCTTCGACGTAGGACTCTTTCATTCCCTTCTCTCATGCCGGTTGTCCGGCGCTTTCCCCAAACAACGCCAGCAATACCAAGACCGCAACCACCGCCGCGGCCCGCAGACCCAAGAACCGTGTCATCGAAAACCGCCGTTCGTGCATGGTCTCGACTTTCGCAGTTCATAGGCCAGCTGCGGCCCATGCTTGCTGGACGTGCATGATTTCCCGTGGTGTGGGGGTTCGACCCTGTCCCGGGTGATATTGGGTGGCGATGATCACGCGGCGGAGCTTGGCGAGCATGTCGGCGAACGATGGGGCGGTCTTGGTGAGGTACCAGGGAGCGCGTTGGCGGTGCTCTTCGACGACGTCTGGGTGATGCCCGCAGACCGCGTACCAGATGATCGTCAGCGTCATCGCGAGGAACTGGAAGGGGACGGTCCGCTCGACGGCTTTCTTGGCGCGGTTGCGCGCATCGCCGACGCCGAACAGTTCTTTGCCGTCTTCGAAGGCGACTTCGATCGGCCAGCGGTCTGCGTAGCGCTCGACGATCTCGGCGGCACTGGCGTCAAGGTCGGTGGTGATCAGCGCGAGCTGGTAGCCGGAGGGCTTGCGCTCGTCTTTGACGAGGATCACGCGCGCGGGGGTGTCGGGGCCGAGCGGCCCCCACAGGCAGTCGATGATGGCGAGCTTGAGCGTTTCGGTCTTGCCGTAGCGTCGCACGGCCTGCTCGACCCACTCGGTGGCAGGGTCGGTCGCGAGCTTGGCAAGCGTGGGGAGTCGTTTGCCCCACTTGCGGGGCCGGCCCTGCTTGCCGGAGCGCGGCGGTTTGCGATCGTAGATCGCGCCGTTGGAGCGCAGGCGGGAGGTGATCGTGACCCGGCCGGGCAGACCCCGCCAGGCCTCGGTTGCGTACGCGGCGTCACCGACGATGTCGATCCTGCGATCCGGCAGGCGGGCGGCGAGCAGGTCGAGCATTTCCCTTGCCAGCTCGGGCTTTCCGGGCCGCTCAGGATCGCGCTTGTCCTTCTTGGCGAACTGTTTGCGCCTGGGCTGCCAGCAGCGGAACAGGATCGGCAGGCAGACCGATCGCTCGAGGAACGCCAAGCGCACCACGATCCCGACCACGACCCAGTTGTTGCCCCACGCGACCGCCGCCTTGTCGGAGTTGGCGGTCGCGTCGTGATGCCAGAAGCAGGCGTGGATCTTGCGCCCCAGACGATGCAGCAACGTGTCGTCGACCGCCACCAGCAGCGGCGCGCCGGGCGCTGTCAGCCGCTCGGCGATCAGCTCCGCGAGGCGCAGCCCGAGCTCATCAGCAGACCAGTCCGAGAGACTGAAGAACCGGTGCGCGCGGCAGTGATGCCAGACCGCCGAGAGCCGACAGCCGACCAGCATCCCTGTGACCGTACGCAACCCGGTCTGCGAAATCTGGCCCACAACCAGCGCGCAGAAGGTCTGGAACGTGGGGCGAGAGAAACACGGCGCGAACAGGAGCAGAAGCTCATTCAGCGAAGATGGGACGCAGAGCATCGGCGGCAACCCCCATGGGCAGCCGCGACGGGCCTCCCACCCGACCGCGGAAATGGTCATCGAACAACCACCGCTTCGGGGAAGCCGCCGATGCTCCTTCTGCGTCCTCGCGCGGCCGACCGCTCAACAGCCCCGACCGCTCACCCCACCGCGCCTACCGACCCACGCCCCGCGCGCCCGTGCCCCCCTCCCCCTCAAAAGTGCAAAAGTCGAGGCATGGTTTGAGCGAACGAAAAACAGACACCGCGGCCAGACCGCCGACTGGCTGTAGACCCTCGCGCCCCGAATACGCTCACCAGTGTGTTGGCTCGCGAGCCAACGGCCAATGGGCTCCCTCGCCCCTCCCGCGTTCAACACTGAACGCTCCTGGTTTGCGTCTGATCTTGCGATAGAGCTGCCCCTGTTTTTCATGCCAATCCTGGGAGGCTGTCCGGGCCCCGACTCAGGAGGACGTGATGATGGAGAACGGCAAGCCGCGCAAGCGCCGGCAGCTGTCGCCGGAGGAGAAGTGGGAGGTGTTCCTCGAGGTCTGCTCGCAGCAGCTCTCGCAGGCGGACGCAGCTCGGAAGTGGGGCGTCGACGTGTCGACGGTGATTCGGATCAGGCAGTTGGCGAAGGACGCGGCGCTGGCCGCGTTTGCGGCCGCCAAGCCGGGCAGGTTGCCCTCTCCGGAGCAGGTCGAGTTGGAGGCCGCGTTGGCGGAGAACGATCGGCTCTCGGAGGCGCTCAAGGAGCTGGCGGTCGAGTTGAGCTTGCACCGGGGAAGGCAACGCTCGGGCTTTTCGGCCCGGTCCCGCGGCGCGTGAGCGCGCAGACCAAGCTCGAGCTGATGGGGCTGATCGATGGCGCGGTGTCGGCGGGGTGGGCGCACGCGCGTGCGTGCCGGGTGCTTGAGATCGAGGATGTGCGCATGCATCGCTGGCGCGCCCGGCTCGCCGAGACGGGCTCGTTGGAGGACCGTCCGCCGGTCGGCAACCGGGTGCACCGGATCCTTGACTGGGAGGAGCAGGCGATCCTCGATCTGATCGAGGAGTGGGGCGTGGTGGATCGTTCGCATCGCAAGCTCGCGCATCGCGGCTCGTATGTCGGCACTGTGTTCGTGTCGCCCTCGACGCTGCTGCGCGTGGCGCTGAAGAACAAGGTCACGCTGCCGGGGGAGCCGATCCGCCCACGACCGCCAAAGCCCGCATTTCCCGAGATCTGCTGGGAAAAGAACCGGATCTGGATCTGGGACGCGACCCACTTCACGCGGTGCAAGCGGGTCGCGTACGCGATCGTCGACGTCGTCACCAGATACTGGATCGGCTACCTGCTCACGACCGAGCAGACGCACACGCAGGTGCAGCTGCTGTTCGCCCGGGCGCTCGAGGACCAGGGGCTGCTCGGACCGGACGGGCTGCCGCCCGACCACGCCCCTGAGGATCCGTCGATCCTGGTGGCGTGGTCGGACAACGGGTCGGAGATGAAAGCGATCGACACTCGCCAGTTCATGGCGCTGATGGCGATCGCCCAGCACCACGGCCGGCCCGGCACCCCGACCGACCAGGCGCACGTCGAGTCGTTCTTCAGCCACCTGAAGGGCGACTGGCCGACCCTGACCAGCATCACCGACCCGGCCGCGCTCGACACAGAGCTCGCCCGGATCCGCGGCCAGTACAACACGGTCCGCTTGCACGCCTCGATCGGCTACGTCACCCCCGACGACGAGCACCACGGCCGCGGCCCCGCGATCCGCCGCGCCCGCATCGCCGGGCTCAAGCGAGCGCACGCCCAGCGCATCAACGAGAATCGGAGGCGATCGAAATGACCGCGACCGAGACCATCCTCGCCAGCCGCCCGCTCCTGCTTCTGCGGGACGGAGGCTCGCTGCGCGAGGGGGTCGCCCGCCGGCACGGACGTCGGTGGAACTGGGCACGGACGACGCCCCGAACCACACCCACCAACACGGCCCACAAACACCCTCAGGCTTGGTGTGACAAACTCGGCCGCTCTATCAAAGGTTCAGATACACCGCACTCCAGCGGACCGAGCCCGCCGCCTACTACCTCTCAGTCCCGGGCTGGCGGCCTTGAGCCTCAGTCGCCGTGGTGTCGGGGTGGCGTCAGCTCGTGCAGGAGTGGCAGGCGCCGTGGAGGACGATCTCGTGTTCGGCGACGCGCATCGGAACGCGGCCGCTAAGCTTTTGGATCGCGCGCTCGAGCTCGGGGTCGGTGAACGGCATTACCGCTCCGCAGTTGTCGCAGACGAGGTGGTGGTGGTGTCCGTGGCCGGCGCGGATTGGTTCGTAGCGGGCCATCGCCTGGCCGACCTGGAGCTTTTGGACGAGGTTTAGGCGTTCGAGCTCGTCGAGGATGCGGTAGATGCTGGCGCGGCCGATCGGTCGGTCGCGCTCGCGGAGCGCGTCTTCGATCTCGATTGCGGAGAGGGCGCACGCTTGGGTGTCGAGCAGTTCGAGCAGTGCTTGGCGGGCGGCGCCGGTGTGGTGCTTGGTCTGCGCGAGGACGTGTTGCGCATGTTCGGCCCAGCTCTCTGTGTCTTTCCTGACCATGGGTATCAGTCTAATTCTCGGTTCCGCGGATCGTGCTCATCGCTCCCCGGGGTCTGAGCTTGCGCAGGTCGCTGGTGGTCAGAAACGCGAGGAGGTAGATGCCGGCGGCGACGGCGATGATCGCCGAGCTCGGCGGTAGCTTCGGGGTCAGGTAGCTGAGGGTCAGGCCGGCCCAGGTGCAGAGCACCGCGATCGTGGCGGAGAGTCCGAGCGCGTGGTAGGGGTTGGCGGTGAGTCGTTGGGCGGCGCCGGCGGGCGCGGCGAGCAGACCGAGGAGCAGCAGCGCGCCGATCGCTTGGGTCGCTTCGGCGGTGGTGGCACCCAGCAACGCGAGCAGCAGCAGTCCGAGCGCGCGGACGGGGACGCCGCGCGCGGCGGCGACGGCGGGGTCGACGCTCGCGAACAGCAGCGGCCGGGCGATCGCGAGCACGGCTGCGACGATCCCGGCGGCTATCAGAGCGGCGATCACGGCGTCGGTGGCGCTGAGCCCGAAGATCGATCCGAACAGGGCGCGGGCCCCGAGCAAGCCGTTGCCGCCTCCGGATCCGGCGCTGACCAGGGCGAGGAAGTAGACGCCGAGCCCGAGGATCGCGGCGAACGTGACCCCGATCGCCACGTCGTCGGCGTGCGAGCGGTCGCCGAGCAACCCGAGCACCAGCGCGATCAAGATCGTGGCGGCGAACAGCCCGATGCGAATGTCGATCCCGGCGGCGGCCGCGGCGAGCGCGCCGGTGAAGGCGACGTGGCTGAGCGCGTCACCGGCGAACACCTGCGCGCGGAGCACAACGAAATAGCCGATCAGCCCGCTCGCGAGCGCGATCGCGGTACCGGCGAGCCAGGCGTTGCGGACGAACTCCTGCGCGAACATCACGCGGGAGCCTCGACGGCGCGGGAGCGGCCGTGCAGCGGGGTGGGATGATCGATCGCCGCTCGAACGAGCCGGGCGATCAGGTAGACGGCGAACGCGACCGCGGTGATGTAGAAGCCAACGGGATAGTTGTAGAAGTACGCGAGCCCAAGCCCGACCCAGGTGATCACCACGCCGAGCAGCACCGTCAAGGCGAGGCTCGCGCCGATCCGCGGGGTGATCAGCTGCGCGGTCGCGGCGGGTGCGACCAGCAGCGCGAATACCAGCAGCGCCCCGGTGATCTGCGCGGTCGCCGCGACGGTCAGCCCAAGCGCGAGCATGAACGCGAGCGAGACGCGGCGGACCGGGACGCCACCGGCGCGCGCAACCGGCTCGTCGACCGAGGCGAACAGCAGCGGCCGGCCGACGACCGCGAAGAATCCCAATGCCACGACGCAGACGATCGCGAGCGTGAGTACCTGCCCGCGGGTGATCCCGAGGAAGTCCCCGAACAGCAGGTTCTCATAGCCGGCCAGGACTCCCTGGTAGAGGCTGAGGAACAGGAATCCGCACGCCAACCCGAACGCCTGGACGGTGCCGGTGACGGCGGATTCCTCGCCGCGGTGGCGTCGTCTGCCGGCGGCGGCCGCGGCGATCACCAGTGCGCAGGCGCCGCAGAAGGTGTAGTAGCCGATCGCGGCGGACACGCCGAGCAGCAGCGCGAACGTCGCGCCGGGGAACGCCATCACCGACAGCGTGTGCCCGGCGAAGGTCTCGCGGCGCAGCACCATGAACCAGCCGACCACGCCGGCCATGACCGCCACGATCGTTCCGGCCTCGAGCGCGTTGACCATGAACGGGTAGGCGGTCAGCTCGCGGAAGTCCGAGATCAGATCGATCGACAGCGCAGCGAGCGGCAGGTGGCTAGCCATGTTCGTGGTGCTGGTGGCGGTCGCTGTGATGCGCGGGCGCCTCGGGCAGCCCGAGCACTACGAGACGTCCGTCGGCGGCTTGCAGCACGTCGATCGGGATGCCGTAGAGGCGGCTCAACGTCTCTGCGGTGATCACCTCGTGCGGCGTGCCGACGGCCGCGTGCCCCGCTCCGAAGTAGACGACGCGGTCGAGGTAGGTGAGAAGCGGGTTGACGTCGTGGGCAACGAGCAGCACGCTCACGCCCTGCTGGCGGCAGATCCGCGCCAGCAGCGCCGCCACCGCGGTCTGGTTGGGGAGGTCGAGGCTGTCCAGCGGCTCATCGAGGATCAACACCCTTGGGCGGCCGATCAGCGCCTGCGCGATCAGAAGCCGCTGTTGCTCGCCGCCCGAGAGCCGACCGATCGGGCGGCTCGCGTACTCGCCGGCGCCGACGAGATCAATCACCTCCTGCACCTTCTCGCGCCAGGACCGCCGCAGCGGCAGTCCCCAGCGCGCGCCGTCCAGCCCCAGCCTGACCAGGTCGATCCCGCGGATCCTGACGCTCGCGTCGAAGTGGCGCCGTTGAGGCAGATAGCCGATCTGACCGCTGACCTCGCCCGGAGCGCGACCCAACACAGCTGCGGTACCGGCGGTAAGCGGCAGCTCGCCGATCAGCACCCGAAGCAGCGTCGTCTTGCCTGACCCATTCGGGCCGAGGATCGCGGCGAACTCTCCCTCCGCGATCGCGAAGCCCACATCGCTCCAGACCGTGTTGCCACCAATCCGAGCCTGCGCGCCCTGCAGCCGCACCACCGGCACCGACGAGCGCGCCGACCCGAGGGTCCCGTCCCGCGGAACGGGCGCCGCGTCGATCGTGGGCGGGGGGCTCACCTTCCGGTCGCCTGGTGAAGGGCCTGCTGGAGGTTCTGCAGCTCCGCGACCTGCCATTGCTCGAAGGTAGCCGAGGGCGGGGAGAGCGTCTCGGTGATCGTCGTGATCGGAATATGTGCCGCCCGGGCGAGCTGGTTGACGCGCTGCACGTCCGGGGTCGCGTTCTGGCTGTTGTAGACCCACACCTTGAGCAGCCTCTTCTGCGCCTGGGTGTCGACGGTCTGCTTGTCGGCGGCGCTCACGTCGGTTCCCTCGGCGATCGCCTTCGCGAAGCTGTATGACGTCAGCAGCTTCAAGCCGAGCGCCTCACCCAAAGGCTGGAAGATGCTCTCGCTGTAGCCCACCGGCACCCCGGCGTAGCGCGCGCGGATCGCCGCGATCGTTCTGTTGTACTCGGCGAGGCTCTGCGTCTCGAACCTCGTGCGCTGACGGTCGAAGTACGCGCTGTCCTTCGGGTCCAGCTGCTTGTAGTCGGCGACGATCTGATCGATCACCCGGTGCACGGATGACGGTGAGTACCACTGATGCGGGTTATCGCCCTCCACAAGCCCGAGCAGACCCCCGACATCGAGGACCTTCCGCGAGCTCGACGGGTTCGCGGCGATCAGCTTCGACGCCCACGCGTCATAGCCGATCCCGTTCACGATCGCCATCTGCGACTTCGCCAACACGACTCCGTCCGAGGCCGTCGGCTCATACGAATGCGGATCGGTGTTCGGGTTCACGATGATGCTCTGCACCGCCACCTTGCTGCCACCCAACTGGGTCGCGATGCTGCCCCAGAAGTTCTCCGCCGCGACGACCTGCAACTTCCCCGACGACGAACCGCCCGCCGAACCGGCAGCCGCGCCACCACAAGCCGAGAGCAGAACGGCGGAGCACACAAGCAACGGCATAAAGCGCAACGGCACTCGAACCACGGCGGTCCCTCCTGGGATATCTGGGTTGGCTGGACGAGCGACGACCACCATATCACGGGAATGAGATTTAGTCTCGTTCCTAGCTGGCTCTTTCTCGAACGCGCTAGGTGCAGTCGTGCTTGACCTCTGCGAGTGATGGTCGGGCGGCGGCTGCCGCGACACCGGGATGGAGCTGGACCGATTAGGCGAGGCTCTGTTCACCGGGTCGGCGACGGTAAGAGTCGGTCCCACGAGACTGGCCGCACCCGGCTATGCGGTGAGAGCAGATCTCGCCACGCCTCGCCCGATCCGAAACCGATCGCATCACCCTCGACCACTTCTCGCCCGCGACGTGTCGAGCCTGCAGTCACCGTTGCAGCCAGCTCGAGTCGATCGGCGCCAGCAGGACCAGCGCACACGCGCGTGAATAACCCCGGCAATGGACGCCAGAGAAAGCGACCTCACCGAACTCGACGACTTCCATGCCGAGTTGGACGAGCGCGCCCGCGAGCGACGAGCCGCGCGACGGGCGAGACACGAACGGCGCGAACAACAGCGCCGCGCTCGTCACGAGGATGAGACCTCATTGGCCGCTCACTCGCCGGTCGCGTACTGCTCGGGTTCAAGGGGTCCTCGCAGCACCCACCTTGTCGAGAGGAGTTGCGATGGGAGCTCGACGTCGGAAGTCAGATCGAGCCGCTCGATCCGTGATGCGTTCGCCTGGTCGTCCGTCGGTGGCGTGTCGTGAGCAGCGGCAGCGGTTCTGGGGGGCGATCGCTCGTGGTGTGTCCACTGTGGATGCCGCCGGCGAGGCGGGAGTGTCAGAGGCGGTTGGCGTCCGATGGTTTCGCGAGAGTGGCGGGATGCCTACTGTCACTCAGGCCCCGCTGTCGGGGCGTTAGCTGTCCTTCGCCGAACGGGAGGAGATCGCGATTCTGCGTGCCCGCGGGTATGGTGTGCGGGAGATCGCGCGTTCGCTGGGCCGTTCACCGTCGACGATCTCGCGCGAGGTGCGCCGCGATGCCGCCACGCGCAGCGGCGCGCTTGAGTATCGCGCCACGACCGGGCAGTGGCACGCCGAGCTGCGTGCCAAGCGTCCCAAGACTGCGAAGCTCGCCGCTAACGAGGGTCTGCGCCAGTACGTCCAGGACCGTCTCGCCGGCGCTGTAAAGCGGCCCGACGGCAGCGCCGTCGCGGGCCCAGACGTGCGCTGGATCGGCCGGCGTCACGGGCGCCGGACAGACCGTCGCTGGGGCAAGGCGTGGAGCCCGGAGCAGATCTCGGCCCGCCTGCCAGTCGATTTCCCCGATGATGCGTCGATGCGGGTCTCTCACGAGGCGATCTACCAGGCACTGTATGTGCAGGGCCGCGGAGCGCTACGGCGTGAGCTGACCGCCTGTTTGCGGACCGGGCGGGCGCTGCGCGTGCCGCGAGCCCGCAGCCGAGCGCGCGGCAAGGGGTTCGTGACCGATCAGATCCTGATCAGCGAGCGTCCCGCCGAGGCCGAGGACCGCGCGGTCCCCGGACACTGGGAGGGCGATCTGATCCTCGGCCTGGGCAGCTCCGCGATCGGCACCCTGGTCGAACGCAGCACGAGGTTTGCGATGCTGCTGCACCTGCCGCCGATGCACGACCGCGGGCCGCGCGTCAAGCACGGACCCGCGCTCGCCGGCCACGGCACCGAGGCTGTGCGCGACGCGATCGCCGCCACGATCACAACCCTGCCCGACCAGTTACGTCGGTCACTCACCTGGGACCAGGGCTCGGAGATGTCACAACACGCTCAACTGCGGATTGACACTGGTCTGACCGTGTACTTCTGTGACCCTCATAGCCCCTGGCAGCGTGGCACCAACGAGAACACCAACGGATTGTTAACGCCAGTACTTCCCGAAGGGCACTGACCTCACCCGACACACCGCCGAAGACCTCGCCGCAGTCGCCGCCACTCTCAACAGCCGCCCTCGAAAGACACTCGGCTGGAAGACACCCGCCGAGGCGCTGGACGAGTATCTGCAATCATCTCACCAAGCCAGCGTTGCGACGACCGATTGATTCCGCCCTGATCGCGATCGTCGCAGCGGTGGCGCTCGCCACCGTGATCGGCCTGATCGGACTGTGGCCGCACCGTCACACGAGCCACGGTGAGACCAAAGGCCTCGGCCCGACGACCGCGGCAACCGTCACGCGGAGCTCGACCGAGGCATGCCCCGGGGGAACCGGCGTCCGCTGCAGCTACGCCCGGATCGTGGTGCACGGCAACGCTTCGACCGTCGACCTCGGACCCGTTGACACCGCGCCATCGGTCAGCGCCGGAATGACGATCAGGGTCAGCCGCGTAACGCTCCCGCGAGGGGCCGCCGGCACCGCCAGCGCCGAACCTTGGCAGTTCGTCGACATCGACCGCCACGGATCGCTGCTACTGATCGCAGTAGCTCTGCTACTGCTCGCGATCCTGGTGATCCGCTGGCGCGGAATCCTGGCCGCGGCCGGGGTCGCGATCTCGCTGCTGCTGATCACCCCCTTCCTCGTACCCGGAATCCTCGACGGCGGCCCGCCGCTGTTGCTCGCGCTTGTGACCGCAATGGCGGTGATGTTCGTCACCCTGCTCCTGACCAACGGCATCGGCGCGCAAACCCTCGCCGCTGCGCTCGGGATCGGCTCGACGCTGATCCTCACCTCGATCCTCGCCCTGACCGCCGTGCACATCGCCCACATCAACGGGCGCACCGACGAGCTCTCGGCATATCTTGGAACCGTCAACCACGGCATCTCGCTCCAAGGAGTCGTGATCGCCGGGATGGTGATCGGTGCGCTCGGCGTGCTCGCCGACACCGCCGTCACGCAAGCGGCCGCCGTGATGGCACTACGCCGCGCCGACCCATCGCTCACCTCCGACGGGCTGTACCGCGCCGCTTTTCACGTCGGCCGCGACCACCTCTCCGCGACGATCCACACACTCGTGCTCGCATACGTCGGAGCGTCGCTACCGCTGCTCCTGATCACCCACGCGACCGGGGTCGGGCTAGGCGACGCACTCAACACCCAAGACATCGCCGAGCCTGTCCTGGCAACGCTGATCGGCTGCATCGGCCTCGTCTGCGCCGTCCCGCTCACCACCGGGCTCGCATCGCTACTCATCGCCCGCGTCCCAACCGCCGCGCTCGGCCACGGACACGCACACCACCACTGACGACCACACGCCCGTCCCACCCCAACGTTGGTCCGAACCGACCGAAGGCGACGCGTTCAAAGAACCCGGTGCTAGGAAGCGCAACAACGCGACTCCTCAGACGCGGCTGACATACGGCGGCGAGCCGCTCCGGTCCTGCTCAGTCCGCCAGGCGGAGAGTGACGTAGTCGGCGTATGTCGCGCCGGCCAGGCGGCCCCACGCGGCCGCGCGGGACTGATGGATCCCGATCCGTTCGGCGAGGATGGCTGCCGGGAGCCTGGCGGCGAGTGCGAGCAGCGCGGCGTGTCGGCCCTCGCGGCTGCGCTCGATCCCGTAGCGCTTCAGGCGTTGCTGCAGCCTGTCGGCGGTGATGTGTTGCCCGGATCGTGGCGCTCAGAACCACCGACATCCACACCACCCCAGAAGGCGAGATCACGCTGCGGCTCGGCCGCGGCGAGATCCCGCTTCCCGAACCGCTTGCTCAGGTCGCGCAGACGCTGCGCGACCGACAGCTTCAGCGGACCGGGATCGACGGGTGGCTGATCCCCGGCCGGCACGCCGGGTCGTCGGCTTGCCGTAGAGCAGCAGCACGCTCCGAGCGAACCGGTCGCGTGGATCGAGATCGGGGTCGCGCAGCAACCGCCGGAGCATCGCGAAGCGCTGCTCATCAACGATCGCCGGACGGGTCGGGAGCCGATCGTCCCAACCGACGGTCAGCGCGCCGGTCACGTTAGCGCGGTGCGACCACGCGAGGAACAGCCGGCGGCGACGCTGGCAGGCGCCGCCGGCGATCCACTCGTCAACGAGGTCCTGGCGAAGGTCCGTGAGCTCGAGCTGCTGGCCATCGAGCCAGAGCACGAGCTTGATCGCCTAGGTCACCAGCGACCGCGCGTACCTCATCGACGACTGACTCACTTCTCCGCGGCGCGCCACGCTCCGCGCGAGCTGATGCGCGACCTGCGACGTCGCGTAGGCGCGGACGTGCGCGCGATCGCTCCCGGGCGCGATCCGCAGCACCGCCGTGGCGTGCCACGCGACGAACCGGTGTTGACGGACACCGAAGATGGTGATGGCGGCGTCACGCTGGATGGTGACGTGCTGGTGGGGAACGACCGAACGACATAACGAGCGAAGGGTCTGGTCGTGGTAGCGGTTCGTTTTCGTCCGTGCCCAGTTCCGCCGGCATCCGTGCCGGCGGGCGACCCCGTACGCCTGGCATGACCAACGACTCGAGGGTGAAAGTCCCCTGTGGAGGTTGATGGCACCAACCACAAGCCGGAGGCAACTGCTTCGCCGTGAGGCGGGTGGGAAGGAAGCCCGAGGCGAAATCGCGACCCTAGGAACACATGGCGCTCCGGCTTGCTGGTTGAGGGCGGGGCGCTGCGCGTGTGAGGCGGGACGGCCCGGGCGAGCCAGCGGGTTACGGCGAAGCCCGATGTCCATCAAGGAACCGTTACGTAGACGCGGTGGGTGCGCGAGGAACGCCGTTGGTCTTATCCGGGGAGATCTCCACGGGTGTCTCTTGATGCCCGGTCACGCTTGGCGTGTTCGCCGGGTGGTGCGAGACGGGGGCGTTCGAGAGGACGCCTCTCGCCGTGGAGAAGTCAGCAGAGGCCAAAGTACTGGAGGGATCGATGATCGCCGGGAAGGGCCGAACGCGAAGCCGAGCGCCAAGACGTTCGTGCTCGTGATCGTTGCGTTGACCGCAGCCAACCCCTTCGGGGGCCTGGCCGGGAAGGTCCGAGGGTGAAGCCCGAGGGCTCCCAGCCAGAGCGCAGCAACGATCCGGCGGCGGATGACGCCGCCGCTCACCCCGCCGAGGCGGGTTCGCTGTGGGAGCAGTTCTTATCCCGCGGGAACCTTGCCGAGGCGCTCAGACGTGTCGAGCAGAACGCCGGTGCCGCGGGCATCGACGGGATGAGCACCAAAGGAGCTGCGGCCGTGGTTGTATGACCATTGGCCGGAGGTCCGCTCGCAGCTTGACGTGGGCACCTACCGGCCGCAGCCGTTGCGCAGGGTGATGATCCCCAAGCCCTCGGGCGGGCAGCGGATGTTGGGGGTGGCCCGGCGGTGGGGGTCTGGTGCCGGGTTGCTCTGCCGGTGCTGTGGAGCGTGTGGAGTGCTTACTCGACGAGTGCGGCGGGGAGGTTGCGGTGCAGCAGGTCGCGGAGCTGGGTGCGGGTCAGCCCGTCTGGGGAGCGGGCAAGGGCGGCGTGGATCTGTTCGGCGAGCGGGTTCCCGGTGGAGTGGTTGATTGCCCAGGCTGCGGAGCGGGCGGCGTAGTCCCAGAGCGCAAGCGCAGCGTGGAGGTGCTCGGGGCGGATCGTGCTGGCGCCGTCGAGCAGCGTGTAGATCAGCGCGAGGCGGATCGTGTGCGCCTCGGCGCGGGCGGTGAGCTGGCCGGTGAGCCCTTCGGCGGGGTGGGTGAGCTGCGGGTAGGTGTGCCACCACAGCTCGCGTGTGTCGTCGGCGAGCGTGACGCGGCCGGTGCTCTGAGCGTGCTTGAGCGTGGTCGCGAGGTAGCGGATTCACGCGATCGCGGAAGGCAGCAGCCAGCCGGAGCTCAATCAGGAGCGGCAGCGAGGGCGCGGATGAGCGCGTCGAAGAGGCGCTGGAGGTCGGCGTCGCTGGTGTAGAGGTAGGGCGAGACGCGCAGGCCGGTGGCGCCGCGGACGCCAACGAAGACGTTGCTTTCAGCGAGGAGTTCAGGGACGCGCGCCATGGCTCGAGCGGGAATACCCACTTCGAGCATGTGCGGTCCGCGATCCCGGGCCGCGACCGGCTGCAGGCCGTGCTCCCGGGCCCAGTGCTCGATGCGGTCGGTAATGTTCTCCAGCGTCGCGGCGATGCGGGCAATTTGCCAGTCGAGGATCTGGGTGAGGGCGGCGATGGCCATTGGGGTGAGCATGAAGTTAGTGCGCTGGCCGACGTCGAAGCGCCGCGATCCGGGTTGGAAATCGTCTTGATAGTCCGTCAGGCTTGCGAAGTTCTGCGAGCCGGCGCGGTTGATCCAGTTGTGCTCAAGCGGGGTGCCGGCACGGTGCTCGGGGCCCACCCACAAGTAGGCAAGGCTGAACGGGCCGAGCAGCCATTTGTAACCCGTAGCGACGAGGAAGTCCGGGCGCACAGCAGTGAGGTTGAATGGCATCGCGCCGAGCGACTGCGTCAGATCGACGGTGAACAGCGCGCCCAGCTCACGGGCGCGAGCGCCGACGCGCTCGAGATCGATCAGGGCACCATCGGTCCAGCGCACGTTCGGTACCGAGACGACCCGGACTCGCTCATCGAGCGCAGCCAGCACCGCATCGGTCCAGCTTTGGTCGTCGTGGCGTGCGACCGTGATCACCTCCGCATCGTGGCGGACGGCGAACGCCCGCCACGTGTACACGGTCGACGGGTACTCGTCGGCGACAAGCACCACGCGGTCTCCGGGTTGCGCCGTGCTGTTGTGCGCGGCGATCGCCAGGCCGTAGCTGGTGGCTGGGATCAGGGCCACGCCGTCGGCGTCCGCGCCGATCACCTGAGCGAACAGCGCGCGCAGCAGTTCAACATCGTCAAACCAGTCCTTGCTCGAGATCCGCCAGGGCGCAGCGCGCGCAGCCAGCGCCTCCTCGCCAGCTGCGCGCACCGACCGCAGCTGCGGGGCAAGACTCGCCAGGTTGAAGTAGGCGACCTCATCAGGGATCTCGAAGAGGTGGCGCTGGTTATCAAGTGGCGGACTCACGCTGCTTGGACGCACTCCAGCCGATGTTCCCGGGGGTCGGGCACGGATCGCGAACACTATGCCCGTGAACGACATCAAGCACGCAGAGGACCTAGCGGCCGTCGCTCTTGACCGTGCCCTACCCTGGTCTACCGAAGCCGCTGGCTGCGCGTGCTGCGCCTCGCTCGGCGCCAGCTCACCGGTACATCCAGCTCGCGACCCTCGGCCACCATCTCCGTGAATATCGCGCGGATTGCGCGTTTTCATCTGGGTGAAAAACGGCATCTCGACGCAACCAGCGTGCAGCCGGGCAGGTACAGAAGCGCCGTAGCGTGCGCATCGTCGCAAAGGCGGTGGCTACGTCCGAGGCGTCGCCGCGGTCAAAGCACTCGCCCGACGCGAGGCCTCCCGCAGCTGCTCCCAGAAACCTGAGGCTGTCCTGAGGGGCGCGGCCTGCGCAGTCGAAGCTTCCGCTTCGGCCCCCGAACAATCGTTTATCGCGTACGGCGTTACGACGTTGCAGACACCTCTTCAACGATCTCAGCAGGGAAAAGCTAAGCGCTCAGACTCGAGATACAGATAACTCGGGTTGAAAGGCACGATCTCCGAGGCCGAGCTTTACTTCATCCGCGCCCGGCTGCAGGGCGGGCTGTTGGCGAAGGCCGCCCGCGGCGAGCTGCGCGTCAGGCTGCCGGTCGGCCTTGCCTATGACCAGCTGGGGAACGTCACGCCCGACCCGGACGCGGGCGTGCGTGCGGCGATCGAGTACCTGTTCCGCTGCTTCGAGCAGACCGGCTCCGCGCACGCGGTCGTCAAGCAGTTCGCCACCGAGCAGCTGCGCTTCCCCGGCCGGCACGCTCCCGGCGGCCCGCACGCCGGCGAGACCTACTGGAAGCCGCTGCGCCACGACCTGGTGCTGTTCACCCTGCACAACCCGCGCTACGCCGGCGCGTACTTCTACGGACGACGCAAGCAACTCACCGACATCAACGGCCACACCCGCACCGTGCTCAAGCCACGCGACCAGTGGACCGTCCTGATCCGCGACGCCCACCCCGGATACATCACCTTCGAGCAGTACGAGCAAAACCAGCAGACGCTCGCGGCGAACGCCGCCGCCCACAGCCACGAGGAGCGCCGCGCCGGGCCCGCCCGCGAAGGACCGGCGCTGCTGCAAGGCCTCGTCGTCTGCGGCAAGTGCGGCAAACGGATGACCGTCAGCTACCACAAGCGCTGCAACGGCGAGCCGCAGCCGGACTACCACTGCTCGCGCGAGAGAGATCGCGACCGGCACCCCGCCGTGCCAGACGATCTGCGGCGCCGGCGTCGATGCCGCGGTCGCAACGCTCGTGCTCGAACAGCTCACCCCGCTGGCGATCCAAACCGCGCTCGCCGTCTCGGCCGAGCTCGCCCAGCGCGCCCAGCACGCCGACCAGATCCGCCAAATGGGCGTGCAACGCGCCGAGCACGCCGCCGAGGCAGCCCGCCGACGCTACCTCGCTGTGGACCAACCAACCGGCTCGTCGCCGACCAGCTCGAAGCCGACTGGAACAACGAGCTGCGCGAGCTCGCAAACGCCAAGGACGAGTACGAGCGCGCCACCCAGGCCGGCAACCGGCCGCTCACCCACGAGCAGCACGCCCGGATCCGCGCGCTCGCGACAGACCTACCGGCACTCTGGGCCAACCCGGCGACCCCGATGCGCGAACGCAAACGGCTGATCCGTCTGCTCCTCACCGACGTCACGCTGAACAACACAGGCGAGCAGATCACCGCGCACGTCCGCCTCTCAGGCGGCCAACAGCACACGCTGCACGCGCCACGGCCACTGCCGGCGTGGGAGGCGCACACCACGCCACCCACGACGATCAGCCTGATCGACCAACTGCTCGACGACCACACCTACGACCAGACCGTCGAGATCCTCAACAGCAACAGACTGACCGGCGGATGGGGCAAACCGTTCACCGTCGTCTCGCTCACCCAGCTATGCCGCAACCGCAGCATCCCCTCCCACCAGCAACGCCTCAAAGCTGCAGGCATGCTCACGCTCGAAGAGACCGCCGACCAGCTCGGCGTCAGCACCCAGACGATCAAGATCTGGCAGCGACGAGGACACATCACCGGCCAGCGGATCGACGGCCGCCGCGCCCACCTCTACCACCCCGGCCAGAACCGACCTTCCGACGGCCGCCGCCGCCCGCCCCCGGCCGGCAGCGCCGCCGCCGCCCGTCATCATCACCCCAGCACCGTCACTGACGGCATCCCCACCACAACCACACCAGGAGGTGCAGTATGAAGTGCACTCGTTTGACAGTCCATTGGTGAACGCCGCCTCGACGCGTTCGCGCTGTTCGGTGATCCGGCGGGCGAGCTTTCGGAATGGCTCTAGGCGTGATCGTCGGGCCCACTTCAGCCACGCTTCGAGCAGTGTGAGGCCGTCCTCGGCGTCGACGCGGTAGATCTGCCTGAGTTGCTGGGCGAGGAGGTAGGCGCGGTACAGCCGCTGGTTGGTCTGCTGGATGCTCGAGAGCTGTCGCTGCTGGCGTTCGCTCAGGTTGCCTGGGTTCTTCCACAGCGCGAACCGGGCGCCTTTGAGATCCTTGGCGAGCTGCTTGTTGCCGGCGCGTCTGGCTTCGTTCCAGATCTCGCGGCGGATCTCATCCAAGGCGTCGGTCGCGGCCTTGACGATATGAAACGGGTCCAGCGCGATCACGGCGTCCGGGCAGCGCTCGGAGACCGGCCGGGTGATCCACTCGGCGTCATCGCATGACACGAATTCGATCTGCTCGCAGCGTTCTTTCCCGAGCAGATCGAGGAACTTCTCGACCGTCTTGCGGTCCCGGCCATACGCCGCCCAGACCAGCCGGCCGGTGTGATGGTCGACGACCACGGTCAGGTACTTCTGCCCTTTGCGGATCGAGATCTCATCGAACCCGAGGGCCTGCAGGCTTGGGGACGGCGAGCCGGGTTCAGATTCTCGGTCGGCTGCGTGAGGGTGCGTGCAGCGTCGGGGAGCTGTGTGCTTCGGTGGGGATGGCGCAGCCCGCGGTCTCCCATCAGTTGCGAATCCTTCGCGACCTCAATCTCGTCGTCGGTGTCCGCACCGGTCGCCAGACGATCTACGGGCTTTATGACCCTCACGTGGCGGTGCTGCTCGACGAGGCGCTACGTCACATCGAGCATCTCCGCGCCGGAGTTCCGGAGCTGCCGGAGCCCGCGCCGATATCCAACGGTCAACTAAGGGCTCACGAAAGAATTAGTGGCCCCTTTTGGGTTGGGTGGATCGTGTAGTTCCAGTCTGGATGGAACTGGTCGCGGGCGATGTCCACGGCGGCAAGCTCTTGGTCGGTGACCTTGATCCCTTTCTCGTAGTGGCCGGGGTCCAGGCGCGCGTAGACCTTCAGGCCGGTGCTGGTCGTGGTCGCGCCGATCAGGTCGATGATCACCTGCAGGCTCTCAAGCGGCCGTCCGCGCCAGTTGAGGCTGACGTAGCTGAACATGCGATGCTCGATTTTGTTGCACTTCGACGTCCCGGGCGGAAAGTGGCAGACGCGGATCGGCAGCGCGAGCTCGTTGGCGAGCTTCTGCAGCTCGGTCTTCCACAGGCGCGTGCGGCTGGAGTTGCTGCCGCCGCCGTCAGCAGTGATCGTCAGGCACGTCGCTTTGGGGTAACGCTTCTGGCCGAGGTACTGCCACCACACGCGGATCGAGTTGACCGCGAACGCGCTTGTGTCATGGGTGACACCAACGCTGACCATCCCCTCGTTGGCTTTGATGTCGAGCACGCCGTACGGGATCGCGTGCCCCAGATCCTTGTCTTTGAAGTCGTGGCAGCGAACCTCGACCGGCCGCCCAGTCGGCTCGTATTCCCGCCCGACAGCCTTGAAATCCCCGACCAGCTCGCGCTTTTTCGCGTCTACGGATATCACCGGCTGATCCGCGGCGAGCGCCGAGCGTGTCGTCTCGTTGATATGCCGAAACTGCGCGTCACGGTCAGGATGATCCTTCCCCTCCCGCGTCTTGGAGTTCGCGTGCAACCGAAACCCAAGCCCCCGCAAGAGCTTCCCGGACGTCCGATCGGACACCTGATGTCCTGCCGCCTGAAGCGCACTCGCGATGTTCTGCAAGCTCTTCGAGCACCACCGCAACGGCGAGCACGGATCCCCACGCGTATCCGGATCCACCAACGCCTCCAACGCTCCCACCAGCTCCGGATCAGACTCCGTCAACCGCGGCCGCCCCGCACCCGGCCGACGGACACGACCCGCCTCGAGCCGTGTCCCCTCCCGCAGCTCTGCGATCCCACGCTGCACAGTGTTCTTGCTGATCCCCGTCGCACGCACGACAGCCGCGATCCCGCCCGGCCCACACGACCGAGCCTCCGACGCCGCCCACAACCTGCGCTGACGCTCGTTCAACTCCGGCCCCAACCCCCGATAACGCTCAACAATCTGCGATTCATCGATCATGCCCCCGCGATACGCCACCACAACCCAACATCCTGCCACAGCCCACTAATTCATTCGTGAGCCCTAATGACGGGAACGTAATGAGCGACGAACACACCCACCGAGCCCCTCACGCCCACGAGCACGAGCACGGTGGCGAGAAGCACGCTCACGCGCACACGACACACAACCACGAGCATGCCGAGCACGAGCATGAGCACCCACATGACGGCGAGACCCACACCCACCGGCACGTCCACGAGAAGGGTCGGGATTGTCCGAGGAACTGTGTAGGCATGAGCGAAAGAGATCCTCATGGCTACTACTACGAGAAGCAGGACGCAGAGGAGCAGGACCAGGACCGAGCTGGAGCAGCACGCCGCGGAGCTAGAGGCTCTCGGGTTGGGGATCGCGCCGGCCGCGGACCCCCCGGCTGTGTCGCCGGAGCTGGTCGATGAGGCTGTCGACCGTGCTGCTGGCCGCCGGCGGGTCCGTGAAGCTCTCGGTGTGCCGTCTGACAGGCGGATCAGCAACGAGGTGATCGACGAGCTGCTCGCCGGCGCCGGCACGGAGGAGGAGATCGCCGGGCCTGGTGGGCTGCTCGCCGAGCTGACCAAGCGGCTGGTGGAGCGGGCGATGGAGGTCGAGCTGACCGAGCACGTCGGCTACGAGCCGCATCTGGAGCCGCCAGGCGGCGGTGGGAACACGCGCAATGGCACGACCGCGAAGACGTTGATCACCGAGCACGGGAAGGTCCCGATCGACGCGCCTCGCGATCGCGACGGCAGCTTTGCGCCGAAGATCGTCAAAAAGCGTCAGCGCCGGTTCGTCGGGTTTGACGAGAAGATCCTCGCGCTCTACAGCCGCGGGCTCTCCACGCGCGATATCGAGGCGCACCTCGAGGAGATCTACGGCGTGAAGGTCGGCCGTGACCTGATCAGCCGCGTGACCGATGGGGTGATGGACGACGTGCGCGAGTGGGGCAAGCGGCCGCTGGAGGACATCTACCCGATCGTGTTCCTTGACTGCATGGTCCTGAAGATCCGCGAGGGCGGCACCGTCCAGCGCCGCGCGCTGTACCTCGCGCTCGGCGTCACCTTGGAGGGCGAGCGCGACGTGCTCGGCATGTGGTTCCAAGAAACCGAGGGCGCGAAGTTCTGGATGCAGGTGCTCACCGACCTCAAGCAGCGCGGCGTGCGCGACATCCTGATCGCGTGTGTCGACGGGCTCGCGGGGTTCCCCGAGGCGATCGAGGCGATCTTCCCCAAGACGACCGTGCAGACGTGCATCGTGCACCTGATCCGCAACAGCCTCAAGTACGTCCCCCGCCGCGAGCGCGAGCAGGTCGCCCGGGACCTGAAGCCGATCTACACCGCCAAGGATGCCGACCAGGCCCACGCCGAGCTCGAGGCCTTCGATGAGAAGTGGGGCGCCCGGTTCCCGGTCATCACCCAGGCGTGGCTGAACGCGTGGGAGCACGTGGTCCCGTTCCTCGCGTTCCCCGCCGAGGTCCGCCGCGTGATCTACACCACGAATGCCATCGAAGCCCTGAACCGGCAGCTGCGCAAGGCGATCAAGACCAAGGGCAGCTTCCCGAACGACGACGCCGCCCGCAAGCTCGTCTACCTCGCGCTGCAGAACGCGACCCCGCAATGGACACGATGTCAGAACTGGACGACCGCGCTGCTCGCGTTCAAGATCCACTTCGGTGACCGCGTCCCCGACAATGCAAACTGACAGTCACTGATTGCCACTCACACGGAGTAACTGTTACACTTACCATAATCCGCCTACACAGTTAACGGGACGCCCTGGAAGGGTCTCGAGGAGCTCCACGAGCACGCGCATTAGGCGTGCGAGCTGTGGGGACGGCTGGCTCTTGCGGACCACTAAGGGCTGGGCGCTGGGTTCGGCGCGGCCGTGGGCCTGCGATGTATGTGCTCGCGGACGTATTCGGCGTGGCGTCAGGTCATTCTGACGATGTTAGATTCGCGCGAGAAATATGTCCGGTTCACGGGGGGTCTGTGCGTGGTAACTGGCGTCGCGCTGTTGGCGGTCGCATTAGGGGTCGCGGTTGGTGGTCAGCGGCCGAGCGCGGTGGTGTGGTGCGTAGCCGCGGTTGTCCTGATCGCCTGGGGGCGGTGGAGGCCGAAGTCAGCGCGGCGCTAGGCCTCACGAGGGTTATCGTGAGAGCAATCCGCTAGCCAACTGCGCCGTTGCTCGAGCAGTGCGCTGACGCTCAGGAGACGGGCGGGGTCGGTGTTTACGGCGGGGGCTGATTCTTCGCCGCGGGGTCCGCCCGGGGGTGCGAGTGCAGGTAGTCGCCGTGGCTGTGCAGATTCTCGTCTCCTCCCGAGCGAACGGGTGAGATGCCGTCCGTCGGCGTGCTCTTGCGGTCTGACACTGAGCTTGTCGATGGGTGCGCCGCGCATTGCTCGCAGACCCCGACGATCGCGAAATGGGTGAATCGTGCTTCGTAGCCGACCCGCTTCTTGATGCTCTTGCGAATGGGGTCCAATTGGTCGGGTCTGACCGCGGTGACCTTGTCGCAGTGCTCGCAGTAGAGGTATTCGACTTCGTGGCGCCCGACGAGCCCGTACAGGCCTGGTCCGTGGCCGAGGTGGACGTGGCGGATCAGTCCGTGACGCTCGAGCACCTCGAGGTTTCGGTAGACGGACGGCTCGTCGATCGAGAGGGTGTGCGCGAGGTGCGCGGCGGAGATCGGGCCTTCGGCGGCGAAGAACGCCTCGAGCACGAGACGGCGGGGCGGTGGAGAGGCGCATGCCTCCCTGGCGGACCGCACCGATCGCCTCTTCGATCGTGTCGAATGTGAGCGGCGGCGTTTGCGCGGCGATTGTCATGGCCGATCACTCCTCGGCTGACGGCCGCCGATCGCGGGCGGCCGTGTCCTCGGATTACACCTTAGATCGCGATCAGGTCGGGGGTCGCATGCCTTCCAGAAGGGCGAGATCCTCGGGGGTGGCGGCCGCCTCCATGCCGGCCATCCATTTCTCCTCAACGTGGCCGAAGCGCCAGACGGCGAGGGCGATCACCCAGGTCGCTACGAACATGCCGACGATGATGAACCCGGCCTTGTTGATGTCGAAGTTCTGGAACCAGTCAACTACGGAGCCACGCAGACCAAGTTTGTCGGTCAGCAGCCCGACGAGCTCGATCGTGCCGATGAACAGCGCGACGGCGACCGAGAGTCCCGTGATCGTGATGTTGTAGTACACCTTGCGAACCGGTTTGGAGAACGCCCAGCCGTAGGCGAAGTTCATGAACGACCCGTCGATCGTGTCCAGCAAACACATCCCGGCGGCGAACAGGATCGGCAGGCAGATGATCGCGTAGAACGGCAGGCCGGCCGCTCCCGCGCTGCCGGCGATCACGAGCAGCGCGACCTCGGTTGCGGTGTCGAATCCCAGGCCGAAGAGCACGCCGACGGGGTACATCTGCCACGGCTCGGTGATCTTGTTCAGACGTTTGCCGAACAGGCGGTTCATCAGCCCACGCGAATTGAGCTCCTTCTCGAGCTGCTGCTCGTTGTACTGACCGCGGCGCATCGCGAAGAAGATCCTCACGATGCTGACGAGGATGATGATGTTCAGGATCGCGATGATGCAGAGGAAGATGCCCGAGACTCCGGTACCGATGACGCCAGTTGTCTTGTGCAAGGTCGAGTTGTCGTTCTTGACCGGGTTATCGAGCGTCTTGATCCCGACCCCGATCAGGAACGCGAGCGCGAACACGATCGTGGAGTGCCCGAGCGAGAAGAAAAACCCGACGCTCAACGGCCGCTTGCCCTCGCTCATGAACTTCCGCGTGGTGTTGTCGATCGCGGAGATGTGATCGGCGTCAAACGCGTGCCGCAGACCTAGCGTGTAGGCAGTCACCCCGGTCCCGATCGCGAACGTCCCCGACGCCCCGAGGCTGTACTTATGCGGGGCCACGACGAGAATCAGGATCCCGAAGCCGACCACATGCAACCCCGTGATCACCGCCGCCATCCCACCGACGTGACGCCACTCCTTCGGCGTCATCGACCCCCTGATTCGAGCCCACCGTGACGCTTGCCCCAACGACCCAGACGCACTCCCCATCACGTGTCTCCTCTCCGGATCCTGGCCGCCTTGAGCAGGCCACCGTTGATGACGATTAGTACGCGGTAGCCCGTCGGGCGGATCACCGAGAGCGAGAACCTATGACGATCTTGCCACTAATGCAAGCTCCTAGTAATTGTGAGCACCTCGGCCGCCTGGCTCGCGGGTCGGCACGGCGATAAGCCGGGCCGAGTTGGCGATCACCGGGATTGAGGAAAGCTCGTGAAGCAGCGCGCCCGACACTGGTCGCAGAACTCCCACGATCGTGAGGCCGACGGCGACCGCGAGCACCCCGAGGGAGAACACGAGGTTCTGGCGGATCGCGTGCATCGCGCGTCGCGAGAGGCCGAGCAGATGGGGAAGATTCGAGAGCTCGTCGCCCAGCAGCGAGATCTGCGCGGTTTCGAGCGCGAGGTCGGTGCCGGTCAGGCCCATCGCGACGCCGACGTCGGCTGTCGCGAGCGCGGGTCCGTCGTTGATCCCGTCGCCGACGAACGCGACGCGGTGACGGTGCTCCTGGAGGTCCTTGACGATCGTCGCCTTCTGCTGGGGCAGTACCTCCGCGTACACGTCCCCGATCCCGAGTTGCGCAGCGATCCGCTCGGCGCTCGCGCGGCGATCACCGCTGACGAGCGCCACCCCGACCCCGAGCTCGCGCAGGCGCGCCACGGTGGCTTCCGCTTCCGGGCGCAGCTCGTCCTCGAACACGAACAGCCCGGCCGGCTGCTCATCGACTGAAAGCGCGACCACGCTCGCGCCGTCGCGAGCGTGATCGGCGATCGCCGCCGAGACCCGGTCCTCCTCGTCGGCGTGCCCCCCGGATGCGGCGGCGCGTCCCACGAGCACGCTGCGTCCGCCCGCGAGCACGCGGACCCCGACCCCGGGCAGCGCTTCGAACTCTCGCGGATCTCCCACGCTGCACTGACACTCGCCCGCGGCTCGTACCAGCGCCTGGCCGAGGGGATGCTCTGAAAACTTCTCCGCCGTCGCGGCCAGCGCCAGCAACTCGTCCTCTTCTATCCCGTCCAACGGAACAGTGGCCACCAGCCGCGGGTGCCCACGCGTCAGCGTCCCGGTCTTGTCAAGCAGCACCGTGTCGACGGCCGCGGCCGCCTCGACCGTCGCGCCCTGCTTGATCAAGCTCCCACGCAACGCGGCATTTCCGATCGACGCCACCAGCGCCGTCGGGGTCGCGAGCACCATTACACACGGGCAGAACACGATCAGCATCGTGATGCTGTTGAGCGCCGTTGAGTTTGGTCACGGCGGTGTCGCTCTGAGTGGTCATCGGTGGGTGGGTACGAAAGAAGAAGTATTTACGCCGCGTGGCAATTAGTGCGTGGTTACTTGGCGTAGGCGACGTACTCGCCGTCGAAGTACTTGCTGACAATCTCACTTGTGCGGGTAGCGAGATACTCGACGGTGAGAATGACGAGCTTGGCGAGGTTGGATGGGCGGCGTCGCGCGACGTGGGTGTGAACGTCCTGGTTGAGGAGCTCGTCGGGGTTGAGCTCCGGAGCGTACGGTGGAAGGTAGAACAGCTCCATCCGCGGATGGTCCAGCAGCCAGTACTCGACCGCGGGAGACTTGTGGAAGGAGGCGTTGTCGACAATCAGGAAGATCTTGCGCTCGGCGAAGTGCTCGAGCAGCTTGTCGAGGAAGTCCAGGAAGCGGATCTCATCGCAGGTGCCCTCGAAGATCTCGAACACGAGCGTGCCGTCGGCACCGATTGCGCTGATCACGTTGGCCGAGAAACGCTTGCCGGTCAGCGGCACGACCCGCGTTGAGACTGCTTCGCTTTTCGGAACCTACTGACGTATCCGTGGGTAGTGTCACCGTCCGGGGAGGGGTGGGCAGAGCCCGGCGAGTGAGAGCATCGCGAGGGCGATGACGGCGCTTGGTGAGTGGTAGCCGAAGCCGCGGCGGATGATCAGGCGGATTTGGGTGTTGATCTGCTCGACGCGTCCGTTGGAGCGACTCGTCGAATGCGCCTGATTCCTCGGATCTGAGCGTTTTGCTGCGGGTGCGGGTGACGCACCCGTTTTATCCGTGGGCTGGCCGGGAGTTGGAGTTCGTCAAGCGCCGGCACAACTGGCGGGCGGATCGCGTGTACGTGCGCGACGATGCGGACGGTTGGTCTCGTTGCCCGCGGAATGGACCGATGCGGTGCTGGAGGATCCGTTGGTGGTTGTGGCCGGCGGGCGCGCGCCGTTCCATCTTGAGGGGTTGCTCGCGTTGTTGGAGCTGGTCGCGTCGCTGGCGGCGGCGCGGTAGCTCAAGCGACCGCCGGTCCCGCTCGCGTCGACTAGCTCGCCGTCAAGCGAATTATGCTGCGCATGTCAGCGGGATTATGCCGCTGGTGACCGATGACCAGGCTCGCACCGTGCCTCTTCTGTCGCGATACGTGCCGGGTGGCAGCGGGAATGTCGGGGTGAAGCGCTGAACACGGGTAGCTCTCGGATAGGTTCCGTCCGACTGTGGGCGCATAATCTGCCGGACACTATGGGAGAGGAGCGGTATGGCTGCGCGGGCAACTGATGGCAAGGCGCGGGAGTTGACGGCGTCGCGGACGCTGAACCCGCGCCCGGAGGCGGTCGTCGATCAGGGGTTTCGCTCGGCGGAGTTCTTCGACGCGCGGGATCTGGTGCAGGTGAAGTACGAGATGGTGCGCCGGGTCGAGGCCGATGGGGTGTCGGTGAGCAGGGCGGCGGGCGCGTTCGGGTTCTCCCGGCAGTCGTATTACTCGGCGGCGCGGGCGTTGGCCGGCGAGGGGCTGGCGGGGTTGGTGCCGGACAAGCCGGGGCCGCGGGGGGCGCACAAGCTGACCGATGAGGTGCTCGAGCATTTGGAGGGGCTGCGGGAGGCCGATCCCGGCATGGGCGCGGCCGAGCTGGCCGCCGCGGTCGCTGAGCGGTTCGGGGTCACGGTTCATCGCCGCTCGGTCGAGCGCGCGCTCGCTCGCCGGGAGGCCGCCAAGCGGGGCCCGAAAAGTGGCTGACGGCGGCGAGTCCTGGGCAGATGCCGGCGCGCTGGGCGACGGGTATGAGCGGCTGCGGGGGCGCACGACCGGCGGCTGATCGACGTGGAAGCTAGCGCGCTGCGGAATGCTCGGTTTCGGGGCCGCGTCCGCAGCCCATCCTTCTCGGCGCACGCGTCCAAGCTCCTCGAAGCCCTGTCCAAGAATCAACGCGTCCGCCTCATTTGAAGATTAGCCGCTCGTGCGCATCGGTCAGTAGCGCCGGCGGAGCCAGATTAGTGACGAGGTTCCGCGCCAGGATCAACAACACCCGCTGATGGTCCTCACAGGCCACGCTGAACAAATCCCTGAGGACTGAGGGAGCCAACCACAATCGCCGTTGAATCAGTCTTCATGCACGGCCGATCGTGCCCCCGGAGCAGTGACTGGCCTGGGTTCGGCGCCGAAACTCACCGCGGGCCGCGGTGACGTGGTCGCTGTCCACGATCGCGCTCGTCACGCGCGGGCCCGTAGTCCCGGGGGCCGCGATAACGTTAGCTCGCGGTGGTGTGCGCTGCTGTGTCCTAGGAACCACGCGACGGGTCGAGTTCGACGCCGGACAGCGTTCCTGTGGACTGGGCGCGGATGATCGCGTCGAGCTGGGTTCCGAAAAGGAATGCGGTCGTCGAGATGTAGAGATAGGCGATTACCACGATCACCGACGCGAGGCTTCCAAATACCGAGTTGTATGAGGCCAGGCCTGTGAGGTAGAAGTAGAAGCCAACCGAGACGATCACCCACCAGACGATCACGATCATCGTGCCGAGACTGACCCAGGGCAGGGGCTGAGATGTCGCCGGTGCGACGTGGACTAGCAGGCCGACCGCGAGCGAGAGAAAGCCGAGTCCCAGCGCCCAGCGTACGAGGAACGCGAGTACGTCCCAGGCAAGGCCGGGATGGCGCACCGCGAAGAACGGCGCGAGCACCAGGCAAACTGCGGCAAGGACGAAGCATGCTCCCGTCGCGATCGCGAGCGCGAATGAGATCAAATAGCGCCGAATGAACGGTCGCTCGGAGGTTGCGCCGTAGATCTGATCGAACGCTCCCATCACCGCTCGCACGGCCCCCGACACCTGCCATAGGGCAAGGCCACCGCCGACGGTCGCCCACAACAGTGCCCTGCCAGCGAAGGCCTTGTTGACTGCGCTAGAGATCACGCTGAACACGGCGGCTGAGACGTGCGTACGGATCTCCGGGGCAACGTGGTTTAGCCAGGTTTAGCCATACGCTGTTCAGGTGAAGCAGTCCGGCCAGCGCGAGCACAAACATCAGGAACGGAACCACGGCCGTGATGATCTGAAACGAGATCGCGCTCGAGTACGTCAGCAGGTCATGCTGCTTGAAACCGTCGAGGATCGCCCGGCACAGCTCCCGCGCCCGCGCCCCGACCTGTAGGCCGTGCCCGAACGAGCGAGCCGCACCGCCGGCGGGCGGCCGCGCCGATGCCACCCTCCGCGAGCTCATCGGCGCCTCACCGTGCCCATGGCCCAGCGGATTCGAGTGCTCAGCGAAGTCTGGCCTCTCATTTGGCTTGACCGGCTACGCAAGCTGCTTCCCCGGTGTGTCGACGTCGATGCCCTCCTCGTAACGTTGTTCGAGTCGCTCGGGACTCGATTCAAGCTACAGCTGTTCCTCTAATCCAGCCGCCTTTTCGTCGTGACGGGCGGCGCTTTGGCCCTCGCGGGAAATCTGTTGCTCGGCTTGCGTGGCGCGCGTTTCCAAATCCTTGGCGCGGGCGGCCTCCGTCTCGGCGACGACGGCCTGCTCGTTCGCTTTCCGGCGCAGAGCGTCGGCTTCGGGAGCCAGTGCTTGGGCCCTGCTGGCATGGGCGTCGGCCTCTTGACGGTGTGCGGTGGCCTCTACAGCCTGCCGTGCGCGCAGGACCCGTCTCTGCTCGGCGCGGCGTCGGATATAGATCACAACAAGAGCCAAAACGATCAGCACAACCACGACGATCGCGATGATCACAATTACCGACATCCGGACCTCTTCCTCGTTCCTCTCTAGACGGCACGCTCGAGGGGATGAGGGACGGGAGAACCCAGCGCCGAGCTAGCTGCGTCAAGCGTACCTGCATTTACATCACGTGTGGCACCACGACGGGCTTGGAGCTCTATCCGCGCTGGATAGCTGACGCTTTGCCCTCCGGGGACTGTCCGGGATGCTGCGCGGTTCGGGGCGCCGAAGGCGAAAGCGATTCGTTTCGTCCACACCGCGCGCTCTGAGCGTCGGGGTTGCTGAACGTCACCGCCGCCATCGCCGAGCGAACGCTCCGCGTCTTCGTTGAGCATTGCCACGGCCGCCGGCCGCCTTCTCGGCGGTTGCTTACCGCGACACCGTCACGGCGATCGAGACGGCGCTGCCCGGGCACGCCGGCCCACGCGCTGTCTAACAGTGCTTTGTTAGGTTCGGGTAGGAATTCGGGCTATTTGCGGCGAATCCTCTTCGCGGTTGCTGCCGAGCGCGAGGAGGTCATGATGGTGGTTGTGACTGTTGCGGGTTCGCAGGTCGAGCGGGATGTTGATCCGCCGTCGGTGGTGCGTGAGCGGCTGGAGGCGTTCGCGGGCGAGGTGTTGGCCGAGGCAATGAACCGGCCGGTGCAGTTGGTCAACGGCGGCTTGTATTTGCGCGGGTTGCTTGAGCAGGGTCTGCGCAAGTCGCTAGAGCCGCTGGTGAGTCGGCTGGGTGGGGATGCTGACTATCAGTCGATGCAGCAGTTCCTGGCGGATAGTCCGTGGGATCCGGCGCTGGTCGTCAGAGCGGTGGCTGAGCGGGTCGCGGGCGAGATCGAGGTGGAGGCGTGGGTGCTTGATGACACTGGGTTTCCGAAGGACGGCAAGGACTCGCCTGGTGTCAAGCGTCAGTATTCGGGCACGCTGGGGAAGATCGGTAACTGTCAGATCGGGGTGTCGGTGCACGCGGTTGGGAAGGCTGGCACGGTGCCTTTGGGGTGGGCGCTGTATCTGCCCGAGGAGTGGTGTGAGGACTCAGAGCGGCGGCGCAAGGCGAAGATCCCGGACGAGGTTCAGTTCAAGACGAAGTTCGAGCTCGGGGCTGAGCTGGTCGAGCGCGCCTCAGGCTGGGCGGTTACGAAGGCGCCGGTGCTCGGCGATCACGACTACGGCCGAAGGGTTTGGCTGCGCGAGCGGCTCGATCAGGCCGGCTGCGAGTACGTGCTGGCCGTCGGGCCGGACGCAAAGGCGTTCGAGCAAGGCACCTCGTTTCAAGTCCCACCCAGAACGACCAAAAGCGGTCCCGCGCCCAGGCGGCCGCAGCCCGACCGCGAGCCCCAGCCGCTCGGCGAGCTGATCGCCCGGCTCGGTCAGGGCAGCACGCAGACCGTCACCTTCCGCGACGGTCCCGACGGCGAGCCCGTCACCTCCACCTTCATCCTCACGCGCGTGCACGCCGCGCATGGGTGGCATGCGCGGCGCGAGGATCAGCGCGGGCCTCGCGGACGCGAATGGCAGACAGACGCCGAGCTACCCCCCACGCGAGGAATGGTTGATCGCCGAATGGCCCCCAGGCGAGGACAGTCCGATCGGCTACTGGCTATCAAACCTCCCCGCCGACACCACGCCCGAACGGCTCGCCCGCCTCGCCCGGCTGCGCTGGAAGATCGAGCTCGAACATAAGCAGCTCAAAGGCGAACTCGGGCTCGACCACTACGAAGGCCGCTCCTGGCTGGGCTGGTATCACCACACCGCACTGGTCACCGCCGCTCGCGGGTTCCTCACGCTCGAGCGACTGAACCCTTCTCGCCCGCGGCCGGCCTGACACTCCCGAAGGCCGTGCTGCTCCTGCAGCCGCTCTTCAAGTGCCGGACCGGCCGCTGCCGAACCTGCCACCGCCGCATCAACGTCGACCGATTGACACTCGCCCTGGACCGCCACGACGAGTGAGACCTAACAAAGCACTACTAACCACGACCTGTCGCCTGCCACCAGCTGGCTGACGGGCGCTGGCGATTCCGTTGCCCGTGCCCGAGTCGCCGCCACCCTGCTGCCGCTCCCTCGTCGTCCCAGGCTTGCGCCGATTCGCACAAGCGAGTAACGTGATTGTTGGACGGTCGCTGACCAAGCCGACCAGCCGTCGCCGCAGCCCGACCCCCGCCGTCGCTGCGACTCGCCGACGTGATTTGACCTCCGCTCCAGTTGATCCCTTTGGGGATTCGCGACCCGCCGAGCGTTGCTCGAACGGGACGAAAACAAGAGGAGGTACCTCTCATGTTCCGAGCCAGAACCGCTGGTTCCGCGCCCGCAATCGATTCCGGTGGACAGTCTTACCGTCAGCGTGGCGCTTTCTCCCGGGGATCCGGGGCAGTAATGGGCACGCTCGCCCGTGTCGTGCGCCTGATCGTCGGGATCATCGTGCTGATCATCGTCGGCGGGATCGTGCTGGTCCTGCTCAAGGCGAACCCGACCAACACGATCGTCTCTGACGTTCATGACGCGGCGCGCTGGCTCGCCCGCCCGTTCGACGGCATCTTCAGCTTCCACAACGCCAGGGTCGCGCTGGCGGTCAACTGGGGCCTCGCCGCGGTCGTCTACCTGATCGTTGGCGGACTGATCGCACGCCTGCTCAGCTCACGCCGCTAGACCCGAACCGACCCCCCGTCTTCCACCAACCAAGGACGTCCATGACCAACAAGAACACCGATAAGGCAAAAGGTCAGGTGAAGGAAGCAGCCGGCGCGCTGACCGGAAACAGACACCTCAAAAACGAGGGGCGCGTCGACCAAGCCAAAGGCTCGGCAAAGAAAGCCGTCGACAAGGTTGGCAACACCCTCACCGGCCGCAACAAGAAATAGCACGCGCGTGCGTGGAAACCGACCCAGCCGAACACCCGGAAGGTGAACGTGATCACAATCCTCATCATCGTGCTCCTAGTCCTGCTGCTGACCGGCGGAATCGGCTTTAGCCGCCGCAGCCGCCGCACCTAGGCCCACGGACTGCAACTCAAATGTGCCTTCGAATTAGAGGTCAGGAGACCCAATGATCCGGCGCGCATCGCAGGGCGTATAGTCGTTCATAGACGCGGCATCAGGACCGCCCGCTGCGGGACCGTCCGCGTATCTCAAGCAAGCGCTCCGGCTGTCGCACGGGTCGCATCCTCTGTAGCTTGCCCGACGCAAGGAGGGCGCCATGCCCGCCAAGTCAACACTCAATGGAACGCGTCCCGCGGCTGTCTCGGGCGAACCAAGCGCAGGCCGCCAGGACCCGGACCTCACCGTGGCCGGTCGGCAACCCGCCGCGGACCCAGACGCATCGCCGCCCGACGGGATCTCTTCGGGTGCCGAGCGTCTCACTGCAGAGCGCACCGAACGCCGCCGCCAACGGACAGCCGTCCGTGAGGCGCCCACCCCCGCGCGCGAGCCGCGGACAGCCCCGCCCCGCGAGCGCCCGACCGAGTCGACGAACGCCCTGACGCCACCGAGACGTCTGACGCTCCGAGACTCCATGTCGCTCACGGTGATCGCCGTCCTCGCCGCCGGTGGCGTGCTCGGAGCAATCCTCGGCGCGCTGAGCACCTCGGGTTGGGTCATCGGAGTGCTCGCGGCCGGACTGACCGTTGTCCTCTCGGCCCTGCTCCGGCGGTACTCACGCTCGACCTGAGCCAGCGCAATCGTCGTCATGCGTTTGCACTCATGCACACGCATGAACCTGCTCGCGGCGGCTGCCTGTGAGAGCCAAGACGGCCGATGCCTCCGCCCAGAACACCTCCGCGAACCAGCCGGCGACGGTGACCTAGAGGAGCGGAGCTGATCCGCTCGCGTCGATGTGACCCACCTGGACGCCCGTACGCGAGGGCGTCGCCGGCGGCGACCAGCAAGGTGAAGCTCGTAGAACGGGAAGGTGCGCAGAGTAGGTCTGAGGAGCAACGGGTGCGCAGCCGGCATGACACAGAACTGCCGTACGCACCGAACGCGATCACACGCGCCGCCTCGGCCAGATAGCTCCTGTCGACACGAAGCATCCGCCCCCGCCCGTCATTACAGACCTCCTCACGACCTCGCGCGCGACTCGGCAGCGATCCCTACCCAAGACGCGGATTGCGCGGAAAGCGAGCATCACGCTGGCGATCGCTTTTGCCTCTGAGACGGCGCTGGGGCGCGCGATCGCAATGGCGACATAGATGGCATGTGCAATGCCAATCCCACCCACCGTTCCGTCCGGCTCGTTGTGTAGGGACCCCCTCGGCTCAAGCGCGGCGCTGGGCCGTGCAGGCTTGCAAACCATGGAGCTTGAGGAGGCCCCTGATGGCAATCCTAATGGGACTCGATCAGCATCGAGCGCAGATCACCACCGACTGGGTGGATACCGCGACCGGCGAGGTCTCAAGGGCGCGCGTCGCGCCGGCGGACCGCGTGGGCGTGCGCCGGTTCTTTGCCCGGTTTCGCGGCCAGCAGCTGGAGGTCGCGTTGGAGGCGACGACGGGCTGGCGGTTCGTGGTCGAGGAGCTTTACCGGATCGGAGCGATCGTGCATCTCGCCGAGCCGGCCGACACCGCTGCGTTGCGCGGCAGCAAGAAGCGCGCCAAGAACGACCGTGCCGACGCCCGGCATCTGCGCGAGCTGTTGATGGCCGGCAGGGTGCCCGAGTCGTGGATTGCGCCGGCGCACATCCTCGACCTGCGCGCGCGCGTGCGTCTGCGCCACACGCTCTCAGCGCAGCGCGGCGAGTGGCAGCAGCGGATCCAGTCGGTGCTCTATCACCACGGCTGCCCGAAGCGCGGGGACCTGATCAACCGAGCAGGGCTGACGTGGCTGGCGACCCAGCCGCTGGCGTCGTCCGCGCGCGAGCAGATCACGGTCGCGCTGGCGATGATCGACGCGCTCGAGCGCCAGCTCGCGCCGCTAGACAAGCAGCTGCGCACCTACGCCCGCCGCCAGCCGGGCTGCAAGGCGCTGCAAGCCCACTACGGAATCGGGCCGCTAACGTCGGTCACGATCCTGGCCGAGCTCGGCGACCCGAGCCGCTTCTGCTCCTCCACACAAGCCGTCCGGTTCTCCGGCCTGGACATCACCGTGCACGCCTCCGACCAGCGCCGCGCGCCCGGCCACCTCTCCCGCCAGGGACCGCCAGCGTTGCGCTGGGCGCTGTTCGAAGCCGCCCAATGCGCCCGCCGGCCAAACTCACCCGACCACGCCTACTACCAGCAGGCGGCGGAGCGGCTCGGCGGCAACCGCGCCTGCCTGTCGATCGCGCGCAAACTGCTCAAGCGCAGCTACCACACGCTGCGCCAGCTCGGCGAGGAGGCCCTGCAACCCGCATGACCTCGCCGGTGCGCGCCAAGCCCTCATTCACACAGATGCGCCGCGGCCAGCTCCCGCCAAGCTCCCGCCGCCACCCCCACGTGGACGGCCATCATAGACCGAGCGGCCGCAACGCTTCCCCCAGCGGGATCACCCCATCAACCATCATGTCGCCGACCCGGAAGCACCCCGGATCGTGGACCGAGATAAGGCTGGGCGCCCGCGCGCACCACAACCCTCGCCCCGACCTCGCCCGCGCACCACCCAACCATCCAGCAGCTCAACCATCGAACCCAGAATCGCACTTGACAAGCGACGCCTGCACAGATAAGGAGCTGTCCGCCGGCGCCGGCGCGGACGAGCGCTTCGCCACGGTTGCGATAGTCGCGCCGACCGCGTGGCCGTGACCGCCGGCGATCGCCGAGTTGTGCGCTCCGTACAACCGACGGCTGCTGACAGACGACCGCTGGCTCGGGGCGTCGCGCCTCCCTGACGGACGAATCGCGCACCGCCGGTGACGTCGAGCTCGAGCTGCTGCTTCTCGCGGTTGCGGAAATCGTGCCCGACGACGATGTCCGACTCCGCGACGGTCGAAAGGGTTGTGCGAGTGGTACGACCCGAGGGTGTCGACGGAAGCGCGAGAAGTCGCTGCGGGCGGCTTCCTTATGGATGCTGGCCCAGGAACCTGATCTCGATCCGGCGAGGGTCCCAGAGGCGACTGGGGCGCCCATCCGCCGTCATCGCCGGCGCGACCGTAACCGACTCGACGGTGTCGGTGATCAGCCGTCGCCAAGCCGCTAGGCGCTTCGCAGGCTCGCGCAGCTTGTCGATCTCGTCAGGACCGATGATGTTGCTCTCTCCCGCATCCCCGAGTCGGGCCCGGACGGTGTGCGCGTCATCGAGCGCCTTGGCGAGTTTCTCCAAGGTCTCCTGGCTCGCGGGCCGGCCCAACAATCCAAGCTCGCCGAGCTGCCGGATCGTGGCATCGAGATCCGCGTTGGCGCGTTCGATCGCCTCGTCCGCCTCGCGGATCTGCTGCTTGCGCGACGCGCGTCGGGGCGCGTCGGCCGTGGCCGAGTACGCCCGGACCGCGTCCAGCACCATCTCCTCGACGCGGTCGGCCTTGACCGCCGCTCGTCGCCGGCAGCGGTTCGCGCTCGTGTCGCCGCAGCGTTAGCTGCCGCTGTCGGAGTTGATCACCATCCGCGAGGCGCACGTCCCGCAGCGCAGCACTCCCAGGCGTGCCAGCAGCCGGTCTGACTTGGCTTGGCGCCCGCGCGAGACCGTCCGCCGCTGCACCCGCTCAAACAGCCCGCGATCCTTGACGATCGCCTCGTGAGCCTGCGTGTTGTGCAGCTCGCCGAACTGGATCTCGCCCAGATACATCCGCGAGCGCAGCATCCAGGCCACACCGGAGAGCGCGCGCTCGATCCCGTTCTCGGCCAGCAACGCTTGGATCTCCACCAGCGACGCGCCCAGGTCGCGGCGCTTGAACGCCTGCACCACGACCTTCGCCGCCGCGGGCTCGACCACCAGCACCCCGTTCTCGCCGCGCACATACCCGGCCGGGATCTTCGGGTGCGGGTAGACACCCCGCGCCACCGCCCGCGCCTGAGCCGCCGTGACCTTCTCGCCCGTGATCTCAGCAAAGTATTGGAACACCGAGCCGAGCATGTTCGTGGACAGGCGCTGCGCCGCCGTGCCGTTCGTGAGCTTGCCGTGGTCGAGCGCGAAGATCTCCCCGCCCGCCCTCTCCACCCGCTCGATCACCTCCAGCTGGACCTTGAGCGAGCGCACCAGCCGATCGAAATACGCCACCACAAGCTGGTCGGCCTGGCCGGCCTCGATCATCTCGATCGCCGCCAACAGGCCGGGGCGCTTGGACAGCGGCAGCCTGCCGCTGACGTCGATCTCGGGAATCGGCGAGGCAGCAAGCCGCTCACCACGGTCCCTCGCCCACCGCCTGGCGGCCTCGATCTGCACCTCGGGCGAGTGAAAGTGCTCATCCTCCCGGTCGCCCTTCTCGCTCACGCGGACGACCACGACATCTCTGGGCTTCGACATGCAACCCCTCTCGACGGGACACTAACGCCCTTTAGGCGCTTAGGACCCCACCGGCGAGAAAGCCCGAGCCGTGAAGCGCCGCTACCAGGGGGTGTGCCGAGGATGCGGCGCTCCCACCCAGGCGCGCAACGGCAAGGGCGACGCTTACGAGTATTGCAACTGCGCCGCGAGGCGCCCTGTTATATCCCCGGTGCAGCCGGGAGGAACTCGAAGGAGGGTTCTTGGGTCCAATGGCTTACCCGGATCCGGAAGGTGAAAGGAACAATCGCATGTCAGGAAAGCGGCGGTCATGCCCAGGTGTCAGGGGTGAGGCGTCGCGGGACCCGTGTGATATGGCGAAAGCTGGATTGCCTGAAGCCGAATCTCCAGAAGATGAAAACTCGCATCCGTCGGAAAGACACCCGTTACCGGCGCCACGCTCTGCGATGACATGCTTCCAGGGTCGTCGCAACCTTCGGGGCGTGGAGCGTTGCCCAGTGAGGGCAATCAAGGAGATGAGTCGGACGCCTAAGTCACGCTCGGACGTACAACAGGGACGAACGCGGGATCAACCTTCGGGGCGCGAGCCCCAAGGTGACGGAGTGCCCATAGTAGTCGTGGCAGCAACGACCCACCAGGGAGGACGGGAGAGCCGTCCGCAGGGCGAAGGGGCACAGGTGGCTGGATATCCAAATGCCGGGAGGTATGCGTAATGCAGAGCGCCAAAACGGTCCTGGATGTCCTCCGCGAACGCGGCAGGCGCGGCCTGCCGTGCAACGAGCTGTATCGACAGTTGTTCAACCCGCAGCTGTACTCGGTCGCCTACGGGCGCATCTACTCCAACAAGGGAGCGATGACCCCGGGACCCGACGCGGAGACCGCGGACGGCATGACGCTGGGCAAGATCGAGCGCATCATTGACGCTCTGCGTCACGAGCGCTACCACTTCAAGCCCGTCAGGCGCCTCTACATCCCGAAGAAGGACGGGAAGCAGCGGCCGCTTGGTCTGCCATCGTGGTCGGACAAGCTACTCGGCGAAGTGATCCGCCTGCTGTTGGAGGCGTACTACGAGCCGCAGTTCTCCGACCACTCCCATGGTTACCGTCCCAACCGAGGCTGCCACACCGCCCTGCGCGACGTGGCCATCGGATGGACTGGGACGACGTGGTTTATCGAAGGTGACATCTCCCGGTGCTTTGACCAGCTTGACCACTCGGTCATGGTTAGAACCCTGGGCGAGAAGATCCACGATAACCGGTTCCTTCGGCTGGTCGGCCAGATGCTGCGAGCCGGGTACTTGGAGGACTGGGTGTGGAACGCCACGCTCAGCGGCGCGCCGCAGGGCGGGGTTCTCTCCCCGTGCCTGTCCAACATCTACCTGGATAGGTTAGACAAATTCGTCGACACGGCTCTGTTGCCGGAATACACCCGAGGTGTACGCAGGAGCAACAATCCTGAATACAAGAGGGTCGCAAGCGGCATCCGACGTGCTCGCAAACGCGGTGACTATGCCGCCGCGCGGGCGCTGCAAAAACAGCAGCGCAGCATCCCTACCGCGAATCCGCAAGATTCCGAGTATCGGCGGCTGCGCTACGTCAGGTACGCCGATGACATCCTGCTCGGGTTCACCGGACCGAAGGCCGAAGCCGAGGAGATCAAACGTCGCCTCGCTCGGTTCCTGCAAGAGGACCTCAAGCTGGAACTGTCCGAATCCAAGACGCTGATCACCCATGCCCGCACCGATGCGGCACGGTTCCTCGGCTACGAGATCACGATCGGGCACGACAATCGGAAGCTCACCGCGGGCTGTAGATCGGCCAACGGTCGCATCCGACTGCACGTGCCCGCCGAAGTGATCAAGGCCAAATGCGCCCGGCACATGCGACGGGGCAAACCGGATCAACGGCCCGGACTGATGAACGAGGAGGACCACGCGATCGTCAGTCGCTACAGCGCCGAGTACCGGGGCATCGTCCAGTACTACCTGCTGGCCGGCAACGTCTGGCGACTGAACCGGCTGCACTGGGTGATGTTGACCTCGCTGCTCAAGACGCTGGCCGGCAAGCACGGCTCGACGGTCTCGAAGATGGCCCGCAAATACGCGGCCACGATCGAAACACCGCACGGGCCGCGCAAGTGCATGCAGGTTCGTGTCGAGCGCGACGAGGGTCGCAAGCCACTGGTCGCGACGTTCGGCGGTATTCCGCTCAGGCGGCAGAAGAACGCGGTCCTGCGCGACCGCGAGCCGATCCTGGCGACCGCACCTCGCCGGGAGCTGATCGATCGGCTCTTGGCGGGGCGGTGTGAGATCTGCGGGCAAGCTGAGAAGGTGCAGGTACACCAGATCCGCCAGCTCTCAGACCTCGCCCAGCCAGGACAGCCAGACCAACCCGCATGGATGCGAATCATGGCCAAGCGGCGCCGCAAAACCCTTGTCGTCTGCGGCCCGTGCCACTCCAGCATCCATCCCGGGAGGCCTACCGCGGTAACGACATAGTCACTGGAGAGCCCGGTGATCGGAAACGGTCACGCCGGGTTCGGGAGGGCGGCGTCGGAAAAGGACCCGCAAGGGCACCTCGCCGACGTCGTACCTCGGCACGCTGCCATCCCGGCGCGATCGCGCCGAAATGGACACGAGAACGGGTGCGCGAAGCGATGCGCGCATGGCAAGCGCGCTACGGCGCTGCGCCGTCCTCCTACGACTGGTCCCGCACCCACGCACGCCGGCGCGGCGGCGAAGCGCTCAAACGACTACGGGCCGGAGAATGGCCGGCGCCGTTTACGGTCACCGATCTGTACGGAGCCTGGGCGGCGGCCCGCGCCGACGCCTTCGGCGGCGCCTGAACGCCCGGGCCACAATGCCGTTGTTACACGGACCCTCGCTTTGCGCTTGGTCATCTGTGAACGCGGGCGCCGACGGTCGCCGCACACGCCATGGCCATTCGTCTCTGTAGCAGCAACCCGGCCGTCGGCGCCCGGTGACTGCTGGGCCAGGGAAGCGACAGCGACGTGCGCTTGCAAGCCGCCGCGGATCGGGCCGCCGGCAAGCACCTCGACGACTCTCGCAACCGCGGCAAAGCAGGCCTACCGTCTGATCCCGCCAGAGGTCGCGACCATCGACGACGGTGCGGTCCCCGAGATTGGCGACGAGCAGGTCGCTTGGGACGGGGGTCAATACACCTGCTTCGCCATGGTCGCGGTACTCGGCTCGCACCGCTTCGACACGATCGCGATCGTTCCCTTGCGAGGCCCGGCTCGCCTTGACTTCCGCTTTGGCTCGGGCGCTAGCCGGAACCTTGCAAGCACTGAGCCTGCCTCCTGCGAGTTACGCGCTAACCGGAACCGCGCCGACTCAGGTTGAGTTGCTCCTCGCGGAATGAAAGCACGACCGACCGACGATTCGCCCGCAGAGGCGGTCAGCCGAAGGAACGTTCATCGAACCGGGCGGGGACGCGAGCCCGAGGCCCCGCGGTTCTTGCGGCCGCGAGACTGACTGGCGCCGACAGCGGCTGACGTCGAGCGCGGAGGGGGTAGGTAGTTCGCCGCGATCAGGATCCGGCCATGCCCCGATGGCCGCCGCCGGAGCCGGGGGGAGCATTGGGGAAGTGGGAGGAGGGCATGAACGAGTCCGTACGACGATCTAGGGCATGAACGAGTCCGTACGACGATCTCACGAAAGGGCGAAGGCGAGAGGCATGGGCGCGATCGACAGAGCTAGTGCCGAGGATCTGGAGACGCTGAAAGAGGCCGCCACACGGTTTGTTCACGGCTTCAACGACAACGATTGGGACACGGTCCGTGATGTTGTGGCAAGCGGGTTCGTGTTTCACCATCCCGTTGGCGGGACGGTCGAGGCGGGGCCGGAGGGGATGGTGTCGACCTGGGCCGGCTTCAAGGTGTTGTCGCCGGACTCGTGGCATCCGATTCCGGTGATGATCGCCGAGGGCGACCACGTTGCTGTGCTGTTGCCGACGTACGGGACCTTTACGGGGAAGGGTGAACACGCTCCACCGCCGACTGGGGGGCGCCTGGATTACGGCATGGTCAACATGGTCCGTTTCGAGGAGGGCCAGTTGGCCGAGATGTGGTTCGGCATGGACTCCCTGGTCGAGATGCAGCAGATGGGCGTTGCGCCATCTGGGCCGACACCGAAGCTGAGCGCGCTGGCCGAGGCCAACCTCGCAGCGCTCCGTCGCAGCATCGACATCGACGGCGCCGATATCGACACCCTTGCTGGCTTCGATGATGTGGTCGTGGTCACGGGCCCACCCCAGGGCGATCCTGCGACGTCCACTCGCCGGATCGAGATCTACCGGATCGACGGTGAGACGGTGACGCGGACCTACAAACACGAGATGGTCACGAACCCGCCCTATGGTGGGGACCCGGCCGTCGAGAGCGCCGCCAGTCGCGAACTTGTGGAGCGCTGGATCCATGATGTTCTCACGAGCCACAACGCATCGACCGTCGAGGCCATCGTCAGCCCGCACGCGCTCGTTCATCTGACGGCCATGCCTTGCGAGACCGTCTTCCACGGGCCGACCGGTGTCACCGAGTGGCTGCAAGGGCAGTGGAGCGCGTTTGGCGACTTGGCGGTCGTCGACCACTTCATCGTCGCCGAACACGACATCGTCGCGGCCCGTTGGACAGCTCGAGGGACCTCCACCGGTCCCTTCTTGGGACTGCCACCCACCGGGCGAAACGTGGCGTTCACCGGCGTGTCGATGTACCGGATCGAGAACGGTCAGATCGCCGAGATCTGGGACACCCGTAACACGCTCGGCATCCTCCACCAGCTCAACCCCGACATCGGAGCGGGCGGCCACCACCACTAGTCCTAAAACAAGCGAATGGTGCTGAGCTGTGGGCGAAAATCGTGGCTTGCGGTCTGATTGGTAGCGGGCCGGCTCGTCTGTCGTTGGTACGAGAGCGTTTTGGCGAGGGGATGAGGTGCGTGGAGTTCACTCATGTCGAGGGGGGCTGGTTTTTGGGTGGCTGACGCAGAGCCGGTGGGCCGGCTCGGCGTGAGCGCGTGTCTTGGATGGTGTTAGAGGGCGTCGAGGAGGCGGAAGAAGATGCCCAGCCAGGGGTTCCAGGCTTGGATGCGCCAGCGTATGTAGCGGGCTGTCTTGACGATCTGACAGGGGATGTCGATAAGAGCGGCTCGGAAGGTGCGGAACTCCATGGTGAGCAGTCGGCACCGCTGCTGTTCGTGCTGCGTTTCCCAGCGGGGTGAGACGGGCAGCATGAGCGCGCACCAGGCCTTGAGGGTCCAGGCCAGTGACGCCATGGTCATGTAGGCCCAGTTGGCGTAGAGGGTGTTGACGGGGGCGTGTAGGGCTCGCACCCCGCTTTTTAGGTTGGCGATGAGGTTCTCTTGGTTGCAGCGCTGGTGGGCTTCGCCGATCACCTGGTCGGCGGTGAGCTTGCGGTCGTTGGTGATGTAGAAGAAGTACCTATATTCATCGAACAGGACGTTGTCACCCCGCTCGATCGACAGGTTCTTGCGCAAGGCGACCACGCGGTAGTCCTTCTTGCTAGCGCGCGGCCGGTAGGAGAACTCGACTACCTGTTCCTTCTTCGGTCGTATCGTCTTGTAGCCGCGCTGGCGAACGATGTCGTCTTTGACGTTTGTGGGGCGGGTCCGGGGCCGCGTCGCGATCTGGCGTTCGGCCTTGGCCACCAGCTCGTGGTAGAGATCTTCAGGTTGGCCTTCGGCGGCTTGGATGAGGTTGGCCTTGGCGTCGTAGCCGAAGACGAAGCGCACCCCGTCGGCGTCCCAGCGGTCGAACTCAGTTGTGAGCGAGAAGTCGGTGTCACCTCTCAGCAGGATGTCGGTGAACCCGGCCCGCCGGCACAGCTCGATGGATCGGTCATAGAGGGGAACGACCCCCTCATGGGAGGGACGGTTGGCGCCGTGGAGGGCCTGATACAGCGGCTCGGCGGTGTTGGCGAGCGAGACCAGCAACGCCGAGTAACCCCAGCTGCCGTTGTAGGAGATGTCCATGCCCTGCTTGCACTGCCCGTCGGTGCCCACGATCGAGGCGTCCGCGTCGATCCGGGCGGTCTGGGAGAAGAATGAGGCCGGCTGCTGGGACCACAGCTTCAGCCGAGCCCGGTTGATCGCCTCCTGGAGGGCCATGATCGAGGCCTCGTCGAAGCGGCGGCAGAAGTCGCCCGCGGTGGTGGGGTCGGGCAGCGACGGCGTCCCCAGGCCGTCCAAGAACACCGCGTCGGTTCGGCGAGTCTCGATGTCCTCCAAGCGGGTGCCGCCGCACAGTGCGTTGTAGGCGATGTTCAACACGTGGTCGGACTCGTGGTAGGGGCGGTGGACCTTGAGCAGTTTGACCGAGGCGTCGATCTCGCAGGCCAGGCCGACCGCCTCGACCAGGCGGGCGATCATCCCCATGCCACCATGGGCTACCCCCCGGTCCCGCTCGGCCCACTCGTAGCGGATCGGGGCTCCCCCCAGGAGCGGGCCGGCCAGGTTGGGGGCCACTGCGGCTTGCAGGCGCCGCTCGATCGCCAGCTGTTCGCGCTCGAGCCTGCGTTGCAACTGTCGCCTCGGGTTGCTCATCTCCACGCTCCCTCTGATCAACAATGTTATGTAACCATAGCAGAGATCAGCTATGGTTACATGGATGTCACCATCAGGATCAATCCAACACCCAAGGGAGGACGACTATGGCGACCGAGGCCCAACTGACCGACACGATCCAACGCATCAAAGCCGCTCTGCTTGCGCTAGGCGACCTGCGGCCAGGAGCGCTCTCCGAGCAGTACAACACCTGCCGCACCCCCGGTTGTCGCTGCAAAGCCGACCCGCCCCAGCGCCACGGCCCATACCACCAGCTCAGCTACAGCCACCGCGGACGAAGCCGCACCGAGAACATCCGCCCCGAACACATCGACGCGGTCAACTCCCAGATCGCCAACTACCGCAAACTGCGCGAACTCAACGACCAATGGATCGACGCCGCCATCGAACTGGACCGCCTCCGACGCAGCACACCCAGATAAGCGTCAGGGCCGCAAGCCCACAGCCGACAGCCGACGCCCCTTCACTTCAAACCGACACGGGCCATCCCGCCTCGGCACTCAAACCCCAGGAATACCGGGTCTTCCGGGCCTTCGATGCCCATCTACCACAGTCTTACGCTTGGTTTAGGACTAACGGGGCTCCGCCCCAGCCCGGACAAGTCAGTGTCGTGGGTGGTCGAGCGGGGTCGCCCGGTTTCGCGGCTGGGATGGGTCCAGGCGGCCCGGTGTGCGGTCTTGGTCGTTGGTGCTGGCCGAGGTAGGCTCCGGTCGAGCCTAGATCCAGGACCCGAGGGTCCTGCGTTGAACCGCCCGAAGCGGTTAGTGGCCGCGTAGGGCCTGTCGACCGGAGCCTGCCATGACGATAGCTCGCAGCGCCGCTGATGTCTTATCCGGGCACGTGACGTTGGAGGTCGAGTGCGTGGACCGGATGTATCTGAATCTGTACGTCCCCAAGCTGCAGTACGCGTCCGGGGTGGTGGGCTTCTTGCGCGACCACCAGGGCGCTACGTTTGCGTCTTCGGCGCTGATGGCTCCGATGACCAGGCGGTTCGTGAGCGAGATCGAGCGGTTCGCTGAGCGGGAGGGCGTGGACCTCGTCACGTTTGAGAAGGGGCAGCGCAAGGACGACGTCGCGCTGGACTACTTGGCCGGGTTCGCGGCTGAGGAAGGGGTGCTGTTTGTCGGCAAGGCGCAGGAGAAGACGACGACGTTCCGGACCGAGAAGCGCCGCAACGCCGTGACGGGCGCGAGCTATCCCTGGATCGTGCGGGCGACCGCGATGGTCAACCAGTACTACATGTACTGCGTTGATCGCGACTTCGGGCCGTTCTTCATCAAGTTCAGCTCCTACTTTCCCTACAACGCCAAGCTGTGCATCAACGGCAACGAGTGGGCTAAACGCCAGGCCGCCCACGCGGGGATCGCGTTCGAAGCGCTGGATAACGGCTTCGCTGCGTGCGAGGACCCGCGGGGTCTGCAAATGATCTGTGATCGGCTGAGCGCCCGCAAGATCGACGCGCTGGCCCGCAAGTGGTTCGGGATTCTGCCGCACCCGTTCACTGGTCGCGACCGCCGAGCAGGGTATCGCTATGACATCTCGATCCTGCAGGCCGAGTTCTCCCTCACCCAGGTGCTCGACCGGCCGCTGACCGGACGCGTGTTCTTTGAAGACGTCATTCGTGAGAACCTGGACCTCGGCCGCCCTGACAAGGTCTCGTTGATCTTCAACCGGCGGATCAACCGGCGTACCCAAAGCCGGTTCCGCACCCGGGTGATCACCGAAGGAGTGACGCCATCGCTGCACGTCGACTACAAACATTCCCGGATCAAGCAGTACCACAAGCAGAACCAGGCTCTACGAACCGAGACCACGATTAACGACACTCGCGACTTCGGTATCGGCAAACGCCTCCATAACCTCCCCGCGCTGCGACACATCGGCTTTCAAGCCAACCGACGTCTCCTTGACGTCCAACGAGTCAGCGCGGACTGCCACATCGGCCAACAAGCGTTCGACCAAGTCTGCCAGCCCGTCGTCGTCGATCACCAGCGTGCAGCCGCGCTGCGCTTCGGCGACCCTCGGGTCCAGGCGCTGCTCAGCGTCCTGGTCGTCTTTCGCCTCCTGCCCACCGGGTTCTCCAACCGAGACCTGCGAACCCACCTCGCACCATTACTGGGCCTCGACCCCAGCACCATGACCGCGGGCAGAATGACCTACGACCTCCGACGACTACGCCTGCACCAGATCATCCAACGCATCCCGCACACTAACCGCTACCAGGTCACGCCCTTCGGACTGCAGGTCGCGACGTTCTTCAGCCGCACCTATAGCCGACTGCTACGGACCGGGCTGTCAGAGATCTGCGACCCGATAGCAATCAACACCCCGCTACGCCGCCACTTCGACCGACTCGATCAAGCGATCACCGCCCACATCGACCAACTCAACCTCGCCGCCTGAAACTTGACTCATCTCTCCCGGCTTCGCCGGGTCAAGCCTCCTAGTGCCGGGCATGCCGCGGGTGCGGTGCCGCGTGTAAGCCTTCAGGCGGAGTTGGCGAGGGCCCTGACGCCGCGTTGGGCGGTCACAGGACGCGGATCGTGGTGCCGCCATCGACCAGCTCGATGTCGGCGTAGCTACCGCGCGCCTCGCCGCCGGCGGCGACGCAGGTCACGATCAGCCACACACGCACGACCTCGCGCGGCGTTGCGCCTCCGATCGCCTTGGCGCGATCCGGCCCGAGCGTTCGCTCCTCGTCATGCCACGCGCCGAGCCCCGCGCTGCCGCTGCGCACCGGGAGATGCCATTCGCGCTCGCGCCAGTGCGGCAGCGGGCAGCGATAGGTCGTCTCCTTCGGTAGGGCGACGCTCCAGTGGTATGAGAGGTCGCGGCCGTCGTCGAACTCGACGGCTACCGACATGTAGTCGTGCGTCAGGAGGGTGTCCTCGGCGCGCCTCGCCGGGAGCCGGTCCATCCGCCAGCGCCAGCGCAGCCTGAGCATGTCCGTGAGTGGCGCTCGCGCTTCCCGGCAGACGATCTCCACCCGCCCACGGCTGTGGACGTCAACTTCGCCGTCGTGCTCGCGATGGAGCCCCGCGAGCGGGACTTGGCGGTGCGGCTCCCATCCCGAAGGCGGCGCGATCGGGGCGCCGATTCGGTCGAGCTCGCGACGGCAGAGCCCCGTTGGATCCTGCTCGGCCGCCTCCGCCAGCCGAGCGCCCACGTCGGTGCCGCTGGGCCACACCGCCACCACCACATCGAAGCCGCCGCGGAACAGCGCGCGCGGCAACATGCGGTCGTACTCGACGCGCTGCTCAACGCCGCGCAACTCCCCCGGGAACAGCGAGCACAGCTCGATCGGCCCGTCGTGCGGCGCGGCCGCGGTGAACGTGGCACCGGTGCCAGCCAGAGCCGGCGCGGCCACTCCGGTCCGCACCCGCAGCTGCAGCGCCGCGTCGAGGTGCGACCCGCGCCGCGTGGCAATCCACGAGTCTCCGTGGGCAAGCCAGGTGATCGGTCCGCCTTGCCTCGCGACGAGCCCTGTCGGCGTCCACGGCTCGCTGCGCGCGTCGACGCGGACCTGCGCGACCTCGGCACCCGCCCGCTGGAGTGCCGCTGCGGCCGAAGCGAGGTCAAGCTGTGGCGCCGGCACCCGTGCCGGCGCGCGCAGCTGATCTGCGATCGCGCCCGCAAACGTGCCGGTACGACGCAGCGAGGCGCGCGGATCCATGCACGGATCTTCAACGAATGCTCGTCAGGGTGCAACGCGCCGGGATCATGCAACCCTGACGCCGAACTCAGCGAGCGTGTCACTCGGCGTGTCTTGGCTCGAGTCAACCGTGATGGGCGTTCGCCCCGTCGCTGCCGCTCAGTGAAACATGCCGAAGCCCGGCCGGATCGCCGGCTCCGGTACGAGGCCGACCGCACCAGACGAGGACCGGGAAGAGTCGGACACCCGAGCCGAGATCAGAGCAGGACGCGACACCCCCAGCACCTCTGCCTCCTGCACGCCAAATCCGTGCACAGGTGCTAGCCACGGCCGTGCAAGCACTCAGGTCGACGCGGAAGTAGGCGGCGGGATCGGGCTGGCTCCCGCTGACTGGGGAGACTCGCAATGACGACGCCGACGCACCGGGCTCCCGCTTTCATGGGCGGGAATTCGCTGCGATCGAAACGCTCGGTCCACAGCTCGACGGTCTGCTCGGCGCCCGCGGGTCGGTGGGATCCTGCGGGCCCGTGGGTCGCGGGCGGGGGTGATAGCCCGGAAGCTCGTTCCGTACTCCGCCCGGATACACCGGAGGCGGCGACCCGCTAAGGATCCTCACGATGTCCTCTCACGAGCGTGAAGCGGGAGGCCGCGGCGCTGTCAGCCGCCGCTCGTTCCTGGTGGCCGGTGGCGCGGCGATTGGCGGGGCCGGACTCTCGGACTGGGCCCGACCGGCCGAGGCGGCGGTCGAGACCGCCGCCCACAGCGCGCGGTCCGGTTTCGAGTTCGTCGGCGCGCGGATGCTGTGGATTACGGTTCCGGTCGATGCCAGCGTCGCGACAGCGCTGCTGCCTCCGTTGCTTCGCATGGCGAGCCCGGCGACCGCGTCGGTTTTCGTCGCGCACTACCCGCGGACCGACTTCGGCTCGGTCTACAACGAGGCGACGATCCTGCTGCATGTGGTCGCCGCCGACGGTCCAGCGTGGCACTGCCCGTGGATCGTCGTGGACGACGACACGGCCCTCATCCTCGGCCGGGAGATGACCGGCTTCCCCAAGAAGCTCGGGGCGATCTCGCTTCGGGAGGGCCACGGGTTGATCCGGGGCGTCGCCCGCCGCAAGGGCACGGAGCTCGTCCGTCTCGAGGGGCGGACCTCGTCCTTCCGGTCTGCTCCGGGACGGATCTGGAAGCGCCGGTTGCTGAACGTGAACGGGACGTTTCCGAGTGGCATGCGCCTGCAGCAGATCGGACCGCTCAGCGAGCGTGTGCACGAGCGCTTGGCCGGCCGCGCGACGCTGACGCTCGGTTCGTCGCCGCGCGACGACCTGCGATCGCTCGTGCCCCGCCCGACCGCGGGGCCTGCGCTGTTCGCGGTCGCGGACTTCGGACTGTTCACCGACGGCAGGCCGCCCTCCGGCGCCCCGCTCCCGGTGTCCGCTGCGTTCGCGCGCCAGCTCCGGACGGCGGAATGAAGATGGACCGCGGCGGCGTCAGCCGACGCGGCTTCCTCAGCCGCCAGCTCGCGGCGGGCGCCGGCCTCGCGGTCGCGGGCTCGGCGGTTGGCGGCGCGGCTCCCGCCAAGGCGGCGCCCCCGCTGACAGTGCATCCCGAGCTCTATCCCCTGCCGGCGTTCGCTCCCGAGCTCGACCTTCGCGGGAAGGTCGCCGTGATCACGGGCGCCTCCACGGGGATCGGCCGAGCGGCGGGCGAGGCGCTCGTCCGCCACGGCGTCCACGTGATCGGGACATCGCGAGATGTCGCCGGTGTCGCCCACCGCCCAGCGTTCGGCCTGCTGAACCTCGACGTGAGCGACACGAACTCGATCGACGCGTTCGTCAAGAACCTTCGGCGTCGTCTCGGGAGGGCGGGCCACGTTGACATCCTCATCAACAACGCGGGCCGGGGGATCGCCGGCGGCCCAGTCCCGCTCGCGCGCGGCGAGCGCCTGTACCTCGAACGGCTTCAGCTCGGCATCAGGACCGACTACACCGGCCACTGACGCTCACTCACAAGCTGCTCCCGCTCCTGCCGCGGCGCGGCTACGCGCGGGTCTAGTTCACCGTGTCGATCGGCGCCTACACGGTCGCCACCAATGGGCTACAGGCGATCCATGCGTACATCGCCATGAAACGGGCGCTGCTGGCGTCCGTCAAAGCGTGGCGGTTGACGCTCGACAGCGCCAACAGCAACATCGGCGTGCTGACTGTCAACCCGTACGTCATCAACACGCGATGGCCGGACAACATCATCCTCACCGAGAAGGCGCCCCGAGGCTCGGCGCTGGAGCAGTACGTCGACGCTGCGCGGCGCTCGTGCCGCCAGGGCGCCCCCGCCGCCGTGGTCGGGGAGGCCTACCGGCAGCTCCTCAGCACCCACCGCCCGCCGGTAAACGTCGCCGCGGGATCCACAGAGAAGCCCTACGCGGCCGGCGTCGGGCTCGTCGCGCTCGACGTGCTGGACGAGAACGGCAACGCGGCGATCCGATTCGCCTAGCCCGGCGGCAGGAGCCACCGGCGGTGCCGCACAGGAGCGACAGCAGCGAGGCCCGCCGAAGACCTGCAAACTCGCGAGAGCAGGGCGGCGTCAGTCTCAAAATGGCCTTGTTGCGCGCCCTGCTTCGCCGACTTATCAGGGCGCGCAGCCCTGCTCGCTGGTATGCGCGGATCTCGAGACCGCCAGCGGTCAGGTGCCGAGCGACAGGCGGCGAACGACGGCTGTGACGCCCTTCCCGCGCCGAGGAGGGAAGCCTCGACACGATCCGAGGGACCCCCACGGGAACCGGAAGCGGGTCTCAGGCGAGCGAGCGGCATAGCGTGCGGCGTGTTCGTCGAGCGCGCTCGCGGTGACGTCGCGGGCACGGCGCCTGGCGACCGTTCGGGCGGTAGCAGCCGATGGGAAAGCAGCCGATGGGAATCGCGGCGCCCCGCTCGCCCTCCGCCTGGCAGGTCGGGAGCGCCTGGACTTGGACGCTCCTGCTCGGGCGGCGACACGAGGTCGGACGCGACTCGTACTTGCGCACCTGCGGGTGGTGAGGATCCGCGGGGGTGGTGTCGCGGCGTTGGCGAAGCGACTGCCTGGTCACCCCGGTGCCCCGACCAGGCAGGACGAAGCGGCACCGCGGCACCTTCAACCGCTTGGTCGGGCGTCCACGGATTGGCCAGAGTCCGGGCGGCCGGGACCGAGTGCACAACCGGTACAAACATTGAACAGACCCTTGACAAAGATGGAGTCAAGTCGCTAGACTCGTGCAAGTCTGTCGAAGTTCTGTAGAGAGTGTGATCTGATGCAAGAGGTTCGTTTGATCGTTAGCGTCGTCGCGGTAGGTGGGGCATGAAGGTCGCCGTAGTTGGCGCGGGTGTTTCCGGCCTGGTGGTCGCCCATCTGCTGCACCCGGCGCACGAGGTCACGGTGTTCGAGACCAACGGCTATGCCGGCGGTCACACGAACACGATCCGCGTCGACACGCCGAACGAGACGCATGAGGTCGACACGGGGTTCATCGTGTTCAACGATCGGAACTATCCGAACTTCGAGCGGCTGCTCCGGCGCGTGGGCGTCGCGTGGCAGCCGTCGACGATGAGCTTCAGCGTCAGCGACGGCGTCGGTGATTTCGAGTACAGCAGCGGATCACCGAACGGCCTGTTCGCCAAACGAGCACATCTCGTCACCCCGTGGTTTCACCGCATGGTCGCCGACCTGGCGCGGTTCAACCGCGCGGCGCGCGAGTTGCTCGATGATCATGCGCCCGACGTGTCGCTGCGCGCGTGGCTTGAGCACCATCGGTTCTCGCGGACTTTCATCGAGCGGCTGATCGTGCCGCAGGCCTCGGCGGTGTGGTCCGCGGCTCCGCGGCAGATGTGGAGCTTCCCGGCTCGCTTTTTGGCCGAGTTCTTCGACAATCACGGGATGCTGTCGGTCCGCGGCCGGCCGTCGTGGCGGACGGTTCGCGGGGGCTCGGCTCGGTATGTCGAGGCGTTGACGCGGCCCTTCTCCCACCGGCTGCGGCTGCGCACCCCGGTGCAGGAGGTGACCCGCCATCATGATCACGTCTTCGTGAAGCCGCGGGGCGGTGAGGCGGAGCGGTTCGATGAGGTGGTGTTGGCGACCCATTCTGATCAGGCGCTGGCGCTGCTGGCTGATGCCAGCGGCCGTGAGCGCGAGATCCTCGGCGCGATCCCGTATCAGCCCAACGAGGCCGTGCTGCACACGGATGCGCGGATGCTGCCGCGGCGTCGGCGCGCGTGGGCGAGCTGGAACTACCACCTGCTGCCGGAGCCGAAGCCTGCGAGCACGGTCACCTACCACATGAATCGCCTGCAATCGCTGCGGGCGGAGCGGGAGTTCTGCGTGACGCTCAACCACAGCGAGAGGATCGACCCCGCGCGGGTCATCCGCCGGATCTCCTACGCCCACCCGGTCTACACGGAGGCCGGGGTCAGGGCGCAGGCCCGGGTGGGAGAGATCGACGGGCGCAACCGCACGCACTTCTGCGGCGCGTACTGGGGCTGGGGCTTTCACGAGGACGGCGTGGTTAGCGCGCTCCGTGTCGGCGAGCGGTTCGGGGCACGGCTGTGAGTGCGAGCTGCATCTACGAGGGCGTGATTCGCCACCGGCGTTTGGAGCCGCGGCGCGAGTTCCGCCATCGGCTGGCGCTGGCCTATCTCGACCTCGAGGAGCTGCCGCGGCTGCTGGGAGGCCGGCTCGTGTCCCCGCGTCCCGGGGTCGTCCGATTTCGCCGCCGGGACTACCTCGGCGATCCCGCGCTGCCGCTTGACCACGCCGTGCGCGAGCTGGTGAGCGAGCACGCCGGCGAGCCGCCGGCTGGTCCGATCCGCCTGCTGACCCACCTGCGCTCGTTCGGGCACTGCTTCAACCCCGTCAGCTTCTACTACTGCTTCGACCCGGCCGCCGAGCGCTTGCAGTCGATGGTTGCCGAGGTGACGAACACACCCTGGGGGGAGCGGCATGCGTACGTCCTCGAGGCTGGGCACGCGAGTGGCCGTGCGCTGAATGCGCAGTTCGAGAAGGCGATGCACGTCTCGCCGTTCATGGGCATGGATCACCGCTACCACATGCGCGCCACCACCCCGGGCCGGACGCTGTCGGTCCACATCGGCTCGAGCCGCGCGGGGACCACCGTGTTCGACGCGACCCTCACGCTGCGCCGCCGCGAGCTGACCGACGCGTCGATGGCGCGGATGGCCGCTCGCTACCCGCTCGGCACGGTTCGCGTGCTGGCGCTGATCTACGCCCACGCGCTGGGGCTGAAGCTCGCCGGCGCGGCAGTCCACCGGCACCCGAAGGCGGTCCAAGCATGACCGGACGCGCGTCCCGCTGGATTGTGTCGATCCTGCTGCGGCGGATCAGCGTCGGCAGCCTGGTCATCGTCGAGGACGGCGAGCGGCACACGTACGGCTCCGGATCCCCGGTCGCGACGGTTCGTCTGCACTCCCCCCGAGTCTGGCTGATGCTGCTTCGCGGCAGCCGCGGACTGGCGGAAGCGTTCGCTCAGGGCCTGTGGGACTCGCCGGATCTCGTGGCGCTGATCAGGCTCGCGGCGGGGAACGCCGGTGGCCTCGACCGCCTCCGTGCGCGCCTCGCGCCGGTGCGATGGCCGCTGCAGCGCGTCGGCGCTCTGCTGCGTCCCGCCACGAGGCGGCGGGCCCGTCGCGACATCGCCGCGCACTACGACCTGGGCAACGAGCTCTTCTCGCGGATGCTCGATCCGACGATGAGCTACTCGTGCGCGCTCTTCGAGCGCCACGGCATGACGCTCGAGCAGGCCCAGGTGGCAAAGCTCGAGCGCATCTGCCAGACGCTCGAGCTGGGTCCGCAGGATCGCGTGCTCGAGATCGGAAGCGGCTGGGGGGTGTTCGCGCTCTACGCCGCCAGGACCCGCGGCTGCCACGTCACCACGACGACGATCTCGCGCGAGCAGCACGATCACGTGCTCGGGCAGGTCCGGCGTGCGGGCTTGGACAGCCAGGTCACCGTCCTGATGGACGACTACCGGGAGCTACGCGGTCGCTACGACACGCTCGTGTCGATCGAGATGATCGAGGCCGTCGGCTGGCGCCAGTTCGGCACCTTCTTCGCCAAGTGCTCGCAGCTGCTGGCCACCGACGGGGCGATGCTGCTGCAGTCGATCACGATCGATGACCGCGCCTACGAGGTCGAGAAGGCAGCGAAGTCGTTCATGAACACCTACATCTTCCCCGGCGGCTGCCTGCCCTCGCTCGCGATGATCTCGCGCGAGCTCGCCAGGCGGACGGACATGCAGGTCGCCGACCTCGAGGATCTCACCCCGCACTACGTGGAGACGCTTCGCCGCTGGCGGGTGAACTTCACCGCCCACGCGGCGGCGCTGGAGGAACTGGGCTACGACGAGCGCTTCCGGCGGATCTGGACGCTCTACCTCGCCTACTGCGAGGCGGGATTCGCCGAGCGACGCATCTGCGACATCCAGCTGCTGCTGACCAAACCCCATGCCCAACTCACCTCCGCCCAGCGTGTGGACAGCCGGGGTCGGATCGGGCCGCACGACCTTGCGGCGAGCGCATGACGGGTTCCCTGCTCGACAGCGTGCTTAACCGCAGCGTGATCGGTGGCTACACGAATGTGGGCTACCGGATCCGCAGTCGTGGCTGGAGCGCCTCGGAGCTCCCGTCGCTGGACGGCAGGGTTGTGATGGTCACGGGTGCCACCTCGGGGCTCGGGCTCGCGGCCGCCGAGCGCTTCGCGCGCCTCAGCGCGACCGTGTGGCTGGTCGTCCGCAGCGAGGAACGCGGCCAGCGAGCGCGCGCCGTGATCGCAGAGCGATCCGGCAACCACGACGCGCACGTCGGGCTCTGTGATCTGAGCGATCTTCAGTCAGTGAGGCAGTTCGCGGAGCGCTGCACAGCGAAGGCAGAACGCCTCGACGTGCTTGTCAACAACGCTGGTGTCCTGCCCTCGACCCGCGCGCTCTCGCCGGACGGGATTGAGATGACGTTCGCCACCAACGTCCTCGGACCGTTCCTGCTCACGAACCTGCTGCTGCCGCTGCTCGAACGCAGCGCTCCGGCGCGGATCATCAACGTCTCCTCCGGAGGCATGTACACGCAGCGGATCAGGGGCGACGATCTGCAGAGCGCGCGCGGAGAGTTCGACGGGGCGACGGCGTACGCGCGGGCCAAGCGCGCGCAAGTCATCCTCACCGAGCTGTGGGCGAGGCGCCTCGAGGGTAGCGGCGTCGTGGTTCACGCAATGCACCCGGGATGGGCCGACACCCCGGGCGTTGAGACGTCCCTGCCGCGGTTCTACCGGCTGACGCGACCGCTGCTGAGGACGCCCGAGCAGGGCGCCGACACGATCGTGTGGCTCGGCGCCGCGGACGAACCCGGCCGCAGCACGGGCCGTTTCTGGCACGACCGCCGGCCGCGACCCACGCACCTGCTCCCGTGGACACGGGAGACCCGCCAGGAGCGCGAGCAGCTCTGGGCGCGGTGCGCCCAGCTCAGCGGCTGGGCGCAGCACACCACCACCTCAGACAAGGAGAAACCCGATGGCCCGCTATCGAGCAGCGATTGACACACCGCGCGAACGCGAGGACGTGTTCGCATACATCGGCGACTTCTCGACCACCCAGGAATGGGACCCGGGCGTCGTCGAGGCCGAGCGGCTGAACGACGCGGCGGTCGGGGAGGGGACCGAGTTCCGGTTGGTCGCCGAGTTCCTCGGCCGCAAGACGGCGCTCACCTACCGGATCGTCGAGTACGACCCGCCACACGCGGTGACTTTCCGCGGCGAGAACGCCACCGTCATCTCAGACGACAGGATCACGTTCGAAGCGGTCGATCAGGGAACGCGCATCACATACGACGCGGAGCTGGTGTTGAAGGGACCGCTGCGGATCGCCGACCCGCTCCTGGGGCTGGCGTTCAACCGCGTCGGCCACCGTGCGCTGGCCGGCCTCAGGCACAAGCTCGCTCCGGCGCGGGCTGGCGAGCTGAGCCCGCTGAGCGGTCGCGCTCTCGACGGCCGCAGCTACGAGCTGCCGCGCGATCTCGCCAAGCCCTACAACCTCCTCGTGGTTGCCTTCCGCCGCGAGCAGCAGGCGGTCGTCGATCGGTGGCTGCCGTGGCTGATCGAGCTCGAGCAGCGCCGTGGGGACGTTGCGGTGTATGAGCTGCCCGTGCTCTCTTCCGTCTACGGCCCGGCGCGGTGGTTCATCGACGGCGGCATGACCCGCGGCATCCCGGATCCCGCGGCGCGCGCCCGCACCGTCACCGTGTACACCGACGTCCAGAAGGTGGTCGAGAACCTGGGGCTGGCAGGCACCGACACGATCGCCGTCCTCGTCGTGGAGCGGTCCGGCCGGATCCTGGCCTGCGAGCACGGCGGCTTTGAGCAGGAGAAGGCCGAGCGCCTTGCGACGGCGCTCACGCCCGAACCCCCCGCGGAAGCGGCCGCGGCATGAGTCAGCGCGTGCTGGTCACCGGCGCGACGGGGTTCATCGGCGGCCGTCTCGCGCGCACTCTCGCCGCGTCCGGGCACGAGGTGCGATGCCTCGTCCGCGACCGCGGCGGGAGCCGGGCGCGCGCGCTCGAAGACGACGGATTCGAGCAGCACGAGGGGGATGTCCTGCGCCCGGAGACGCTGCGCGGCGCCGGCCGCGGGATCGACGCGGCCTATTACCTGATCCACTCGATGGGCCGCGGCGGACGCGAGGAGTTTGAGTCCCGCGAGCGCGCCGGCGCGATCGCCTTCGCTCGCATCGCGCACGAGGAGGGAATCGAGCGCGTGGTCTACCTCGGCGGTCTCGGCGACCGCCCGCACTCCCGGCATCTGCGCAGCCGCCACGAGACTGCGCTGCTGCTGCGCGAGCATGGCCCGCCACTGACCTACTTCCGCGCGGGCATGGTCGTCGGCCCGGAGAGCGAGTCCTACCGCACGCTGCGCTACCTGGTCCAGCGACTCCCCGCGATGATCGCACCCGCCTGGCTTCAGAACCCCACCCAGCCAATCGCGATCGAGGACACACTGAGCTACCTGGTGCAGGCGCTGGACGTCGAGGAGTCGACCGGCAGCGAGATTCAGATCGGCGGGCCGGACGTGCTCTCCTACGGTGAGATGCTCGATCGGATGGCCGCGGTGCTCGGCATCCCGCACCGCCCGCGGATCCCCGTGCCGCTGATCACCCCGTGGCTGTCATCCCTGTGGATCGGGCTCGTCACCCCTGTCGACGCCGGTGTGGCACGGCCCCTGATCGAGGGACTGGCGGTCCCGACGGTCGTCACCGACCTCTCCGGGATGGAGCTGTTCGAGATCCAACCGGTCAGCTTCGACGAGGCGCTCCGCCGCGCGGTCGCAGAGGACGCCGAGCTCCGGCACCTCGCCGCCACGCCGGCGGGCGCGAGCTAGGCGAGCGGAGCATGGAGCGCGTCTGGGAGTACCCGCGACCACCCGCGGTCGTGCCCTGCCGGCGTCGGGTCAGAGTCGAGCTGGCCGGCGAAGTGCTTGCCGAGTCCACCCATGCTCTGCGGGTGCTTGAGACCAGCCACCCACCGACGATCTACATCCCACCGGCAGACGTTCGCCGGACATTCCTAAACGAGAGCCAGACACACCCGACCCGGTGCGAATTCAAAGGCACCGCACGGTATCTCGACGCGATCGTCGACGGACGGCGATGCATCGCGGTTGGCTGGTGCTACCCGAACCCGGCGCCCGAGTATGAGGCGCTGCGCGATCACGTCGCCTTCTACCCCGGACGCGTCGACGCCGCCTGGCTGGACGACGAGCGCGTCCACGCGCAGGAGAGCGACTTCTACGGAGGCTGGATCACCTCCGACCTGATCGGCCCGTTCAAAGGACCGCCCGGCACGCTCGGCTGGTAACCGGGGGACGCGCGGTCAGGGGACCGCGCCGTGTGCGGTGTCGTGTGCGGTGCTGACGAGGTCGCCGTCGAGCCGGGCGGGCGAGGTCGTGGCCGGCCCCCAGCTCCGGCACTCGGGCTCAGTGGAGCACCCCCCTGAGGAGGATGATCAACGATCCGAGCAACGCGCCGACGAATGCCTGGGAGAGCAGCTGCCGGCCCCTGAGGCGGCCGCGTAGTCCGGCGGCGAGCTCGATGGCCAGGACGATCCCGGCCGAGGTCCACACCGCCGCGAGGACGGCGGCGGACAGGCCGGTTCCAGCGATCCAGCAGATCAGCAGCGTGGCCAGCGGGATCGCCGCGCCGATGAGGATCGGCAGCTCGCGCAGCATCGTCGCCAGCAGCCCTCGGGCGGTCAGCCTGGCGCCGGATCGCAGCCGTTCTCCGGCCAGGTCGGCGTAGGAGTGCGCCAGCCAGTAGAGCAGGAGCGTGATGATCACTGCCGCGACGGTCTTGGCGTAGGTTTCTCGGCGCGGGGTCTCGGCTGCGAGCAGGGCTCCCACGGCGATCGCGCCGTAGATCGCGTCGCCGGGGTTCTCGAGGATCAGCGCGATGATCCGCGTGCCCCAGGACGCGTCAGGCCGTTGCGCGGGCGGCGATCTCATGGGCGGCGGCGATCAGGTCGCCGTCGAGCCGCTGCACGCGGAGCCTCTTGCAGAGCTGCTCGGTTGCCCCGGGGCCGCTCAGCACGAGCGGGAGCTCTCTGGCCAGACGGCGGATGGCGGTTGACTCCGCCTCCAGGCGCGCCGGGTCAAAGCTGGCCAGGACGGTGAGCGCCGAGCCTGTGCCCTCGGCGGCTTGCGCCAGCGTGGTGATCGGCGTGTCGGCGCCCAGGAAGATGATGCGCCAGCCGTGCGATCGCAGGACCAGCCCGAATGCCAGCAGGCTGATGTCGTGCTGCTCGCCGGGCGCGCAGGCCAGCACCGCGACCGGTCCCGCGCCGCGACCCCACAAGCGGGCCAGGGACAGCAGCCGGGCGCGGATCACGTTGCTCGCGAAGTGCTCCTGGCTGACCGCGAGCGTCCCCTGCTCCCACTCGCGCCCGACCTGCATGAGGGCGGGAAGGATGAGCTCGCGCAGCACGGCTTCCAGGCCGAACGCGGCGAAGCTCTCGTCCAGGACCTCGTGCACGGCGGCCTCGTCGTAGGCGCGGATCGCCGCCAGCAGGCGTTCAGCCGCGTTCTCGAGCAGGCCTTCTGAGGGGCGGGCGCTCGCTCGCGCAGCGCGCGCCGCCTCGGCCGCCGAGAGTCCCTGATCGAGACCCTGCTGCATCCGCCCGACGCGCTCGGCGTCCTCGGCGGTGTACAGCCGAAAGCCACCGGACGAGCGGACCGGCTCGAGCAGCCCGTACCGGCGCTCCCAGGCGCGGAGCACCGCGGCGCTGACACCGACCCGGCGGGCGAACTCGCCGATCCGAAGACCCTCTGCGGGAAATGACACCAAATCATTATACACACTTTAGACAGAACCTTGACAGGCAGGGCCGGAGAAGCTACCTTCGTCCAATCATTGTCTAACTTCTGTCTAAGGAGACTTCAGATGAGGCTCAAGCATAAGTTCATGGCGCTCGCGGCAGTCGGCGCCCTGTCGCTCTCGGCGATTGCCCCCGTGGCGTCGATGGCGTCAGCGAACCGCGCCGCCAAGCCCAACATCGTGCAGACCGCCGTCGCGGCGGGGCAGTTCAAGACGCTCGTCAAGCTCGTCAAGCAGGCCGGGCTCGCCGGCACGCTCCAGGGCAAGGGTCCGTTCACCGTGTTCGCTCCCACCGACGCCGCGTTCGCGAAGGTGCCGAAGTCGACGCTCGCGGCGCTGGCGAAGGACAAGGCGAAGCTGCGCGCGGTCCTGCTCTACCACGTGGCCAAGGGCAAGCTGACTGCTGCGAAGGTCGTCAAGCTGCGCTCGATCAAGACGCTGAACGGCCAGTCGCTGAAGGTCCGCGTCAACCACGGCGCGGTCACGATCGGCGGCGCGCGCGTCGTCAAGGCCGACATCGGCGCGTCAAACGGCGTGATCCACGTGATCAACAAGGTGCTGATCCCCCGCTGACACTCACCCGCTCACCCCGCTGGCCGCCGCTTCGCGCGGCGGCCTGTGGGTCCGCCGCAACCCCCTCATGACCACTCTGACCCACCCCCAGAGCTCCGACGCCGAGAGACTGCGCGGCCTGCGCCGCTGGAACATCGGACTCTCGGTCCTCCACCTCACCCAGGCGCTGGCGATCCTGGCGCTCGCTAGCTCGTTCTCGCTGCCGGTGACCAGCTCGTTCCTGCGCATGGACAGCGTCACCGACAAGCTCATCGCCGTCCCGGACGAGCTCTTCCGCGTGCGGATCGGACCGCTCGTCGCCGCGTTCCTGCTCATCTCCGCGATCGCGCACGCCGCGCTCGCCTCCCCGCGCCTGCACGCCTGGTATGAGCGCAACCTCACCCGCGGGATCCAGCCCGCTCGCTGGATCGAGTACTCGCTGTCCTCCTCGCTGATGATGGTCGTGATCGCGATGCTCGTCGGCATCTACGACATCGCCAGCCTGATCGTCATCTTCGCCCTCAACGCCACCATGATCCTGTTCGGCTGGATCATGGAGCTCCACAACCAAACGACGACGCGCACCAACTGGACCGCCTACTGGTTCGGATGCTTCGCCGGGATCGTGCCGTGGATCGCGGTGGCGATCTACCTCATCGGCGCCCAGGACCCACCCGCGTTCGTCTACGCGATCTACGCCTCGATCTTCGCCTTCTTCAACATCTTCGCCCTCAACATGGCCCTGCAGTATCGCCGCGCCGGCCGCTGGCACGACTACCTCTACGGCGAGCGCACCTACATGCTGCTCAGCCTGT
>CAWIII010000015.1:0-141902 GCA_963836065.1 uncultured Solirubrobacterales bacterium | reverse complement strand
GATTATCCGCAGCTGCGGATAATCCGTTGGGTCGGTCTCGACGTGCACGCACACGAGTCGACGATCGCGATCTTTGACCAGGGGATGGGAGAGCTGACCACGAAGCGGGTGGTCGGACGTCCGCACGAGCTGTTGCCGTGGCTCGCGCGGGGTCGCTCGTCCGGCGCGGATGGTGTACGAGGCGGGCCCGACCGGCTACGGGCTGGCGCGTCGCGCGCGGGCGGAGGGGATCGAGATCGTCGGTATGCGCGCCGGGACGGACCGAGCCGCGGCCGGGCGATCGGGTCAAGACGGACAAGCGTGACGCGATCCGGCTCGCGAGGCTGCTCGCGGCTGGTGAGCTGTCGCTCGTCACGATCCCGTCGGTCGAGCGTGAGCAGCTGCGAGACCTGGTCCGCTGCCGGGAGGACATCCGCGCTGATCTGATGCGCGCCCGCCACCGCTGGGGAAAGTTCCTGCTGCGCCGCGAGATCTACTGGGAGGGGCCGGGGCGGGCGTGGTCACGCCGCCACCGGGCGTGGCTCGCGGGTCTGCGGTTCGCCGACCGTGCCTCGCAGCTTACGATGGCCGACTATCTGCACTCCCATGACGTGCTGGTCTCCCGCCGTGACCGGATCGAGGCTGAGCTGGCAAAGCTCGCGGCCGACTCGCCGTGCAGCATGGCGATCGGTCGGCTGCGGTGCCTGCGCGGGATCGACACGCTCTCGGCGCTCGGACTGTGCGCCGAGATCGGCGAATGGAGCAGGTTCGATCACCCCGACCAGCTGTCTGCCTATCTCGGGATCGTGCCCTCCGAGCACACCACCAGCCAGCAGCGCCGCCAAGGATCGATCACCAAAGCCGGCCCGACCCACGCGCGTCGGAGTCCCAAGAAACCTCCCGCTCACCCCACTTGGGGTCGATCACAGCTGTGCTTCGGAAGCGAACGGGAGCGTCTCGCGCGCGAGCGCGAGACGGGCGCGGTTGGCGCCGAGGCGCTCGGCCGCCTGCTCGTAGTAGGCGCGATCGGGCGAGCGTGGATGACGAGCGACCTGCGCGGCCTCGTAGAGCGCCCAGCGCAGCGCCGGCGGGCCCTGGCGCGAGAGATGCCCGGGTGCGCGGTGACGATCGGATTGGTAGACGGTGATATCCAGACCGCCGTACCTGACGGCATCCCGAGAGTTGGCGAACCGTCGACAGTCGCCGAGTTCTGAGACGATCGTCACGGCGCACAGTTCACCGATCCCGTTGTAGGCCTCGATCAGCGCCTTGCAGCCCGTCTGCCGGCGCGTGTAGAACCGCAGCTCGCGATCCAGCGGGGCGATCTCGCACTCGAGCGCATCGACGATCGCTACCGCGACCGTGATCTGCTGGCGCGCGGTCTCGGGCAGCGGCTGCGCGGCGAGCCACTCGCGCCCATCGCCGACCATCAGCTGCCGGCGCTGCGGGCAGCCATGGTGAAGGAGCACCGCTTGGATCCGCTGCTGCCACCGTGAGTGCTGCTCGATCAACGTGTGCCGCAGCCTCACCCGCGCACGCAGATCGAGGATGTGATCGGGCGGGATCCACGACTCCGGTAACCGCCCCGCCAACAGCAGCTCACGGTGATGTCGGGCGTCTGCGCGATCGCTCTTCGCGCGCTTCTTGTTCCCGCGCAGCGCTGCGGTCTCCGCCGGCTCGGCCAAGTGCACGACCGCGCCGACCGCCCGCAGCTCCTCTACCAAGAATCGCCAGCCGGTCGTCGCCTCGAGCGCGACCTCCAGCGGCTGGCCGCAAAACCGTCCCAGGAACCTGCGCACCCCCACGCGATCAGCTGGGCGCACCCCCGCGCGCGGCTGATCTCGCCACCGGCCAGATCGATCCACACAGCGGTGATCTGCGCCCGATGCTGGTCTATGCCCATCACGATCGACATCGCGACAACCTTCCTTCCTGGAAAACTCGAGCAGGATCCAACCTCCGACCCATCGAATACGTTGGTCAGCGTGGTCGGTGCCCTTTGTTGAACAGTCCGGCCGCGCGGACTGCAACCGCGCGCGCCACACCTATCCTGTTCGACACGAAGGCCCGGCCACCTTCACCCTCGGGGGGAAGGACGGGCCCTTTACGCGCCGTCCGGATCGCAACCCGGATATGACAGCTTTCGTCTTCGGACAGGCCCCCGGCTCGAGCGCGACGCGCACGTGCAACGCGCGGATAAGGAGAGCGGCGGGCCGCCGCCGAATGCAACTCCGCGTGCTCCCAAGCCCGGTCAAGGCGACCCTCTCAAAAACGTACTTCTGTCGTACATCGGCCGCAGATTTGGCCGCTTTCTCGATCGACTCGGATCAATTCTTCGCTGCAAATGGGGCATATTAGGATCGCGGTAGGGACGGGCCTTCGCTCTGGTTGAGGGCTCGGCCCGCCCCCCGCACAGATCCCAGCGTGCACTGCTAGCGCACTGGGGCGGCGAGAAGTTTCGTTCGGAAAACCGTGGTAAGGGCGACGGCTCGAGCCGGGAAGGGGGCTATCGGGTAGGAGTGGAACGGAAACGGGTCGTTCGCTGCGGCCGGGCTGAAACCAGAGAGCAGCCCCCCGCCTGCAGGCCAACTCTGACCTCCGCCGAGCGACCCATGACGACCGAGGCCTCCCGACACCACCGCTCGGCGTCAGTGGCGACAAATACTGAGCGTTGGATTTCGCGCGGATGATGGCGCTACCCGCAGATGGTGGCACGTGATCCCTCGCCCTGGTCCGCCGCGTCGTTGTCCCCTGCGGATATCCTGGATATACTCAACGTGTCATGGGCAAGGTTCTGGTCTCTTTCGACGACGCCCTACTGAGACGCATCGATCGCGCCGCGAGCTCACGCGGGCTAACGCGCAGCGCGTACCTCGCGCAGCTCGCCGAACGCGACGCGACGCGAGCGACGGGGCCCGGGAAGACACCCGCCGTACAGGCCGCTCTTCGCGACCTCGACCGACTGTTCGCCGAGGCCCCACCCGCCGAGTCCACAGCCGCGATCCGCGCCGCGCGCGACGCGCGTTGAACGAGGCCGTACTAGACGCCTCCGTCGTCCTGAAGTGGTTCCACTCAGAAGGCGAGGGGCACGTTGACCTCGCACGCCAACTGAGGAAGCGGTTCGAGGACGGCGAGCTACGCGTCCTCGCGCCGCAACTGCTGTGGCTCGAGCTGCAGAACGTCGCTGCCCGCCGCTGGGGCTGGCCGCAAGCCGAGCTCGAGCAGCTCGCCGTCACGCTCGAGCAGCTCGGCTTCGAGCTGCTCGAACCGGAGCTACCCCGCGTCGCCAGATGGGCCGCCACCGGGCTGACAGCCTACGACGCCGCATACGTCGCCGTCGGCGAGCAGGCCGGCGCACAGCTCATCACCGACGACGCGCAAATCGTGGCCGCCGCCCCGAAAATCGCAACCGCGCTCGGCGACCTTCAGGTCCCCCCTGAACGTGATCAGAGCCCTTGACTTGTCAGGAGCAGGCGTCGGTGGCCTCGCTCCCGGCGCTGCTGAGCAGAAGGGGCGGCACGGCTGGCTCGATCGCGTGCTTCTCTTTACGAGCGGGCGGCGTCAGGGTGCTTGCTGGAGGCGCGACTTCACGCACGCCCAGCAAGGAGACCGGTCGCGCCGATCGCGTCGCTCGGTTGCACGAATGGAGCCGGGCGCCCGGCTCGAGCGATCGTGGCCGGTGTTGTCCGAGAGCGGCAGCCCGACGCCCACGGTCCTGCGCCGCGCCCGCTACTGCTTCGCGGAGCGAGCAGCCGCGCGCCGGGCCGCCGTCGAGCTGATGCCTATGGGCGATTGCGCTAGCGTCGCTGCAGCGGCCCGTCGGGCGAGCCGACTCGAAAGAGCACGAGTCCGAGTCTCGAACGAGCGACCGACGAATGCAGCAGCGAAGTGTCCGGCAGGGTAGGTCCGCACCGCACCGTTGCATCCGCGCGAAAACGGCGGCTCATCGCCACGCCTCGCTGTAGCGCTCGTCTTCCTCTCGATCGACGGCGATCTGGAGCTTCATCGCCAAGGCGCCCTGACGGCGGCTACGATCGACGCCATGAGAGGGATTCGCGAGCGCCTCGACCGGGGCGTCGTCGTCGGGGCAGAGGGATACCTGTTCGAGCTGGAGCGACGGGGCTACGTGAAGGCCGGCCCGTTCGTGCCGGAGGTGGTCCTCGACTTTCCCGATGCCGTACGAGAGCTGCATCGCGAGATGCTCCGCGCCGGCGCGGAGGTGATGGTGGCGTTCACGTATTACGGCCACCGCGAGAAGCTGCGGTCGATCGGACGCGAGGCCGACCTCGAGCCGCTCAACCGGCACGCGCTGCGCCTGGCGCGGGATATCGCGTCCGAAGGCGACGCGCTCGTGGCCGGCAACATCTGCAACAGCTGGGTCTATGACCCGGATGTGCCCGATAGCTCGGGGGAGACGGTGCGGGAGATGTACCGCGAGCAGGTCCGGTGGGCGGCCGAGGAGGGAGCCGACCTGATCATCTCCGAGACGCACGACTACTTGGGCGAGGCGCTGATCAGCCTCGAGGCGATCCAGGAGTCCGGCCTGCCGTCGATCGTGACGTTCGCCTCGACGGACGACGTGACGATCGACGGGTACGGGTTCGACGAGGCCTGCAGGCAGCTTGAGGCCAAGGGCGCGGACGTCGTCGGGCTCAACTGCTCGCGCGGTCCGCAGACGATGCTGCCGATGCTGGAGAGGATCAGGGCTGCGGTCGACTGCCACGTCGCCGCGCAGCCGGTTCCCTACCGGACGACGCCCGCGCAGCCGAACTTCGAGGCGCTGAGGGACGCCGACGGGACGCGCGGGTTCCCGCTCGCGCTCGAACCATTCCTCTGTAACCGCTTCGAGATGGCCGACTTCGCCGCCTCTGCGCGCGACCTGGGCGTCAAGTACATTGGCGTCTGCTGCGGCGGCGCTCCCCATTACGTCCGCTCGATGGCCGAGCGCCTGGGCCGGACCGTTCCGGCCAGCCGGTATTCCCCGGACATGGCGCAACATCCGATCCTCGGGGATAACGTCGGGGAGCAGGCGAAGCGGTTCGTGAACTGGAGGGATTGAACTCGGGGCCATGAGCGAGCCGCGAGTCGCCGTCGTCGGCGCCGGGGTCGTCGGCCTCGCCTGCGCATGGGAGCTCCGGCGCCGCGGCGCCGACGTCGTCGTACTCGAGCGGGCGGGCGTCGGCGGGGGCGTGTCGCGTGGCAACACCGGGTGGGTCTCGCCGAGCTTGACGTACCCGCTGCCGGCCCCCGGCATGTTGCGCGAGGGCCTGCGCCAGCTCCTCACCGGCGGCGATGCGTTCGTGCTACGACCCCGCCTCGATCCGGCGTTCGTCCGCTGGCTCTGGAGCTTCCGGCGCAACTGCAGCAGCGCTCGCTTCGACACCGGTATCCGGGCGCTGCTCGCTCTCAACCGCCGGACGCTGGAGCTGTTCGACGCCTATCGCGACGCCGGCGTGGCATTCGAGATGCACACCGCCGGCTTGGTCGTCGCGGCGCGCACCCCAGGCGGGCTGGACCTCTATCGAAGGACCTTCCAGCGGCTGCGCGAGCTGGGCTACGAGGGAGGATCGATCGACGAGCTCGACGCTGGGGCGCTGGCCGCGCTCGAGCCCGCGCTCGACCGGGCCCGGGTCGTAGCCGGTCTGTATGCGCGCGTCGACCGCTTCGTGCGCCCGGAGCAGCTGACCGCCGGCCTGGCGGAGCGCCTGCAGGCCGACGGAGTCGAAATCCACGAAGGCTGCGAGCTGCGCACGCTCGCGCGAACGGCCGGCGGCTGGGCTTTGGAGACCACTTCCGGTCCGGTGGCGGCGCAGCGGCTGGTGATCGCGGCAGGCCTGCCCACCGCCCCGCTGCTCCGCCGCCTTGGCGTACGCGTACCGCTCATGGGTGCACGTGGCTACAGCGTCACGATCGCCGGCCGAGGCACGCCGCCGCGCCATGCGCTCTACCTGGCCGAGGCCAAGCTCGGCCTGAGCCCGTTCGACGGCGGCGTGCGTGTCGCAGGCGTATTCGAGCTCGGTGCGGGCAACGAGGACATCTCACCCGCCGTGGGGGAGCGGCTGCTCGCCGCGGCGCGCCCGTACCTCGGAGGCTGGCAGCCCGACCCGGACGGCCCCGTCGACGCGTGGGCCGGACTGAGGCCGGCGACCCCGGATGGACTGCCGCTGATCGGAGCTCTCCCCGGACTAGACGGCATCTACCTCGCCACCGGGCACGGGATGCTCGGCGTCACGCTCGCTCCGGCGACGGCCAATCTGCTCGCCCCGCTCGTGCTCGAGGGCCGCGCCGCTCCCGAGCTGACACCCTTCGATCCCGCCCGGAGGCTGTGAGCGGTCTCGGTAGCGGCAGTCTGCTTGGCCGGCGCACGCTTCGCTCGAGGGCGTCGCTTTCCCGCGGCGGCGAACGTTTCCGTCGTATGTCATCTGCGTACCTGACGTAACGCAGCCGCCGATAGCCAGGATCACATGGATCCCCTGTCGGAAGGCTGCGCTGTTGCTTGCGCAGCGCCCGTACCGTGGCATGATCACCACGGTTGCGGACACGATGGAGCGCGCTTCTGACCCTGCTGTACTCAGGATTGGGACTCCTGAGCACACCTCGGGTGTATCCCGGCATCAGAACTGTCTCGACAAACTTGTCCAACCGGTGCAGGTAGATGTTGGACAGGCACGGGGAGAGAACCCCGCCCTGTGGCGCGCCGCTGAGCGTGGCGTTCCACACCCAGTCCTCCAGGTACCCGGCTTGCAGCATCTGGCCGACCAGCCGAAGCAACCGGTTATCGTGGATCTTCTCACCCAGCGTTTCGAGCATGACCTGATGGTCAAGCTGATCGAAGCACTGGGAGATGTCACCTTCGATAAACCAGGTCGTCCCCGTCCATGCGATCGCCACATGACTCAAGGCGGTGTGGCAGCCACGACCGGGCCGGTAGCCGTGGGAATGATCGGAGAACTGCGGCTCGTAGTACGCCTCCAAGAGAAGACGCACGACTTCGCCGAGCAGCTTGTCCGACCATGACGGCAGACCAAGTGGCCTCTGCTTCCCGTCCTTCTTTGGGATGTAGAGACGCCTGACGGGCTTGAACCGGTAGCGCTCGTGACGCAACGCGTCGATGATGCGCTCGATCTTGCCCAGCGTCATGCCGTCCGCGGTTTCCGCGTCGGGTCCGGGCGTCATCGCTCCCTTGTTGGAGTAGATGCGCCCGTAGGCCAGCAAATACAGCTGCGGGTTGAACAACTGTCGATACAGCTCATCGCACGGCAGGCCGCGCCTGCCGCGCTCACGGAGGACACTCAATACCGTTTCGGCGTTCTGCATTACGCATACCTCCCGGTTCTCGGATGTCCAGCCACCTGTGCCCCTTCGCCCTGTGGACGGCTCTCCCGTCCCCCCTGGTGCGGCGTGAATCGCACGACTACTATGGGCACTCCGTCACCATGGGGCTCGCGCCCCGCAGGTGATCCCGCGTTCGTCCCTGTCATACGTCCGAGCACGACGTAGGCGTCCCACTCATCCCCTTGATTGCCCTCACTGGGCAACGCTCCACGTTCCGAAGGTTGCGACAGCCAGCGAACGATGCCGTCGCAGAGCGTGGCGCCGGTAACATGTGTCTTTCCGACGGACGCCGAGTTTCGTCTTCTGGAGATTGGGATTCAGGCAGGTCCAGCTTTCGCCATATCACACGGGTCCAGCGACGCCTCACCCCTGACACCTGGGTATGACCGTCGCTTTCTGACATGCTGTTGTTCCTTTCACCTTTCGGATCTGGGTAAGTCATTGGACCCAAGAACTTTCCTTCGAGTTCCTCCCGCGGCTGCGCCGGGGATACAACAGAGCGCCTCGCGGCGCATTTCGCTTCTCGATCATCAGATTCCGGCCGTTGACGGTCGTGGCGGTGGTGGTGGCGGTTGCCTCTGGTCGCGGTCGCCGCTGCGGTCGGTGTGATCGGCTACGCGGCGCGGCTTGCTGCGGCTGCACGGAGCAGCAAGGCGCCCCCCAAGGCTCGCGCTCCCATGCAGGGGCCGAGCCTTCCAGGCACAGGCGTGATCTTGACCGGCCCGCCGTTTTCCGTATTGGAGAGTAACGGCGGCCTGGGTACGCGCACATGGTCTGGGAGTTCATCGGTACGCCACGCCGACTACGACCGCGAGTACTGAGCGCGACCTAACGCTGCACGACCGGGCAGCTGAGATTTACTCCACCAGCGCCCCTTGACCACTTTCGCTCCTGGGGTGGCGGGCCGCTTGTCGTTAAGGAGCGCCGTGCCGTGACGGTCTCACGGGAGCCGTGTGAGATGGGAGACGGAAATGCCGGATACGATGAGTTCGATGAGCGATTCGCTGCAGCTCTCGATCGTCTATGAGGACGGAGGCGATGGTTGGATCGTCGCGTCGATCCCCCAGGTGCCGGGAACGCACAGCCAGGGACGCACGCGTGCAGAGGCGCGTGCGAACGTGATCGAGGCGCTGAAGGTGATGCTCGCTGGGGACGACACGACGCTCGACGCCGAGCGGTCGTTGGACAGCGAGACGCTCACGCTGACCGTCGGCTCGTGAAGCGGGTCGATCTGGAGCGCCATCTGCGCGGTCACGGGTGTCGGGTGATGCGCGAGGGCGGCTCGCACACGCGCTGGGGGCGCGGGGATGGTCGGCAGCGCAGCTCGGTGCCGCGTCATCGCGAGATCGCGCCCGGGCTGGTGCGCGCGATCTGCCGCGACCTCGACATTCCGCAGCCGCCGAACCCGCGCTGACAATCGTCGCCCACCTCGCCGGCTGACTGACACCCGGCGACGAAGGCTTCACCAAGAAGCGCCCGCTGACCCCTGTCGCTCCTGGGGTGGCGGGCCGGCGCGCTCGGGCGCCGGGTTGTCGGCGAGGCAGCGTGCGCAGATCGAGCGCCAGACCGCGTGCGTGCACGAGTGCCGGCTAGACGAGATGCTCAAGATCAGCATCAGCAGCGAGCTGGCGGACGCGCACCGACGGTTCATGGTCGGGTGCTCTGAGCGTGGCCACCGGGGCGAGGTGCTCGAGAACGCCAGCAGCGACGTGGAGCCGCGCGCGATGCCGGTCCCCGCGCCAGCTGAGTCGGAAGCGTTCTGCGACCGATGCGGCGAAGAGCCGGGTCGGCGGTAGCCTTGAGGGCATGCCGACGCTCGTGCTGGACCCTCAGCCGGTGGAGGTTGCAGCGCTCATCGAGCGACGCCGCCGGCTCGGTCAGGATCTGTTCGATGAGGTTTGGGACGGTGTGCTGCATATGAATCCGGCGCCTTCAGGGCGGCACGGCAAGCTTGACCGGCAGCTCGCGGTCGAGCTCGAGCCGCTCGCTCAGCGAGCGGGGCTCACCAGCACGGGTCCGTTCAACCTCGGTCAGGAGGGCGACTTCCGGGTGCCGGACGGCGGGCTCCACCGCGGCTGGGAGGATCGCGTCTGGTATTCGACGGCCACGCTCGTGATCGAGATCGTCTCGCCCGACGACGAGACCTACGCGAAGCTGCCGTTCTACGCCGCCCACCAGGTTGACGAGGTGCTGATCGTCGACCCGCAGGAGCGCCGAGTGAAGTGGCTCGGACTCACCGGCGGGCGATATCAGCCGCTGACGGCGAGCGGCGTGATCGACCTCTCACCGGACGAGCTCACGCAACGGATCGACTGGCCCTAACGCTCGCGTGCACCACGGGCGGGTGACCTGGGGGTGCGATTAGCCCGTCTCGGGCAGGCGACTGGGCGCGCGGGCACCGTCCGGTGAGAGCCGCACGCCGGGTTGTCGCCTGACTCGGCCCGGTAGCCGCTGATCCTCCGGCGGACCGCAGCGGCCGGCTCATCCCTACAGAGAGGAGGCCCAATGGCCTGAGCCAAGCCCGGCGCAACTCGACGCCGGGCGTGTTCAACGTTTCCTGTAAACAGCGTCGACCCCAGAGTGGCTGCCCCGGGGCCGACCAAGAACGCCTTCCGAAAGGAGGCCTTCCAATGATGGACCAAGACCGTACCACTCCGTTCAGCGGTTGCTTGGTCTCACCGGCGACGATCTGCCGCCGGCGCGCGCCGGCGTAGCGCGCACCGCCCGTGCGCTGGTTCGTCTCGCGCGCGCGTCGTCGTCTGGCGCATCTGCCGACGGGTCGGCCAGGTGCGGGCGATGGCGTGTTTTGACGGTCGCGAGCCGTGCTCCTACCTGCTCGACCCCGAGCAGAACTTTGTGCCCGAGCCGCTCGAGCTCGGGTACGGCCGCGAGCTTGGCCGGCACGCGCTGTGCTTCACCTGCCGGGTCATCGCCGGGCGGCTGATGGAGCTGGTGACGATGCGCGACGGCGGCGGGTTCAACTGCTCTAACCGCATCTCCTAGTGGGCTTGGAGGCGCCCCGTCCCCTACGGGCGGGGCCCTCCAGGCCCCGTTCTTGTTCTGCGATGAGTGAAGGGAGGTGCGCGCGTGCGCACCGTGATCGCTCCGCTTCACCCCGAGGTGGAGGCAGAGCTGGCCGTGCTGGACCGCAAGCGAGCCGAGATCGCCCGCCGCTACATCCGCTGGCTGGCGCTCGAGCCGGACCCTGGGTGTCCCCGTCGTCCGGGGGCTACTTGCCGAGCACGGATGCCCGGCGGATCTATTTCGACCGCGACGACCAACCCGACGACCTGTTCGGGGCGCGGCGGCCGCCGATGCGCTGCGGCGACCAAGACGTCAGCGAAGGGCCGTTCTGGCGGATCGTCTACTGGACCCGGCCAGCGCTGCGGTCAGGGATCCGGCTCGTGGTTGTCCTCGCGATCGGACGCGGGCATGCCCGACAGCCTGCCGAGAGCGCCTACGAGGCAGCGCTACGGCGGCTCGAGCCTCTGGTCAAAGCGTCCCCAAGAGAAAGGAGAACGAAGTGAACACAAATCTCGTCACTGGCCGAGGTGCTCGCCGAGATCTCGCTCGCCAAGAACCGGCTGCCGTCCCCCGAGCGCTACGCGCAGCACGCCCGGCACAGCGCCGCGCCGCTGATCGCCGCGGTCTGGCGCGAAGCCGAGCTCGAGCTCGAGCGCTCAAACGCGATGGACTGCGACGACCTGCTCGCCTAGGCGGTGCGGCTGTTGGGCGAACACCCCCACCGGCTCGCGTACTACCGCCAGCGCTGGCGGTGGCTGGTGATCGACGAGTTCCAGGACACCAACGAGGCGCAGAGCATGCTGATCGCGCTGCTCGCCGGGCCGAGCGGGAATGTCTGCGCGGTCGCCGACGACGACCAGCTCGTGTACTCATTCCGCGGAGCGGAGCCGCGCAACGTGCTGGCGTTCGGGGAACGGTTCCCCGGCCACGCACGGATCGTGCTTGGGCGCAACTTCCGCTGCCGGGCGGAGATCCTCGACGCCGCGGTCGCGTGCGTGAGCCATAACTAGCAGCGCGAGCCCAAGGCGCTGATCGCGATCCGCGGCGCCGGCGGCGAAGTGCGCGTGATCGCGTTCGCCTCCGACTACCAAGAGGCCCAATGGGTCGCGGCCCAGATCGCCGAGGCGCTCAACAGCGGCGTACCGGCGAGCGAGGTGCTTGTGCTCGCGCGGACCGGGTATGCGCTCGGCCCGGTGCAGCGAGCGCTCGCGCAGGCCGGGATCCCGCACCGGATGCTCGGCAGCCTCGGACTGTACGAGCGCTCCGAGGTCCGCGACGCACTCGCCTACCTCGCCCTGCTGGCCAACCCCGCCGACGCCCAGGCGTTCCGCAGGGCCGTCGGCTCCCCCAAGCGCGGCGTCGGGACGCAGCACTGCCGAGATCGCGGGGGATAGTCCATTCCCCGCGAGACCCTACGAGTCGCTCCGGACGTCCAACCGGGACTTGGCGCTCCCAGCACTGGGGGGACTGCGACGATGCCTGGCGCTGCTGCAACCGCACGCTCCTAGAGCACGCTGAGCCGGGAGATAGCCCCCGGCTCAGGTGGTGTGGGATGAAGGCTATGAGGTTGTGCATGCGTAGTTCGGTAACCACGCACGCGCTCCTTCTTCGTTCCGCTGAAGTGGCGGGCGGTGTGTGCATCGCTCCGCGGACCGTGGCAGCCCGGCCCGCTGCGTGCACTGCCGCGTTGGGGGAGTGCCCCCGGGTCAGGACTCAAGCCAGGCTAGGGCGCCGGGCACGCTGGCCCACAGCTCGCGCTCGCCGGCGGCGTAATCCACTGCCTCGCTCTCCTCTCCGAACACGATGTAATCCGGGCGCGGGTCCGGCAGCTGCTTGCGGCCGGTCAGGTAGGCGGGCACGTGCGGGTTGAGCTTCAGCGCCTCGACCCGCAGGGCACGTGAGGTGCGATCGTCACCCCGGCGAGCGAACGCCGCCAGCGCCCGCGCGTAGGCGAAACCGGGGGTCCGGTCCTCGGCGTAGGCGGCGAACAGCTCCTCGAGCTCGTCGTAGGACGCGAGCTCCAACAGCCAGTGCGCCTGCCGGTAGCGCAGCCCCTGGTTATCGCGCGGGTTCAGCCGCAACAGCTCGCGCTGATGCTCGACCGCTTCCTCGTGGCGGCCGAGGCGCCACAGGACTGCGGCGAGTGCCGCGCGGGCGCGCATGTACGGTCGCGTCTCGAAGATCAGCCAGAAGTCGCCGGCGTCCTCCCGGAAGACCCTCGGTCCGAGCGCTCGCTCACCGCTGGCGACGCCCTGCTCGAACAGCTCGCGCGCCTCCTCAAGGCTCGACGCCGCCTGCGCGAACAGCACGTAGGCATCGGCGCAGTCGGGCCACAGCGCCAGCGCCTGCCGCGCCAGCTCAGCGCGTCGCGGGCCCGTCGCCTCCCACGCTTCGTAGATCAGGTCCTCCGCGCGGCGATGCGGCTCCGACGCGTACCGCTCGGCGGCGCGTTCGCGCGCGGCATGCGCGCTGTCTATCGACCGCGGGCCTTCCGTGGGGAGGACCGGCTCGGGCTGCTTCCCCGAAGCTGCTCGCCACGGTCGCACCACATTTGTCTTCGCCATCGCGAATACCAATACACCCCCCGCCGGACGTCCACGACCCGCCGACCGCACCGGCGCAACCACCCCTGGCCCGGAGCTGGTCGACGCACTCTGAGCTCCGCGGCTGGCGCGGTCGAGAAAGAGCAGGAGCAAGCAGCACGAGCAGCGCTACCTCGGTTTTCCGTACGAACTCTCTACCGACCCCGAGTACCCCAGGCAGCTCGCTCACAGCGATCCGATTGCTTTCCCGACACGAGCTCGGCGCGTAGCTGGGCAAGCCTCGCCTCGGCGTGAGACCGATGCGAGTTGTTGTCGGCGTGCCGTGGCCGCGTAGAATCGCTGGCTTGGGCGAAGCTGAAAGGGGCAGACGGATGCGTGGGACGGTTGGCACGGGCTCTCGGACGATGGCTGACCTGATCCCCTTGGCGACGGCACGGCATGGCGGCAAGCCGGCGCTCAAGCACAAGCTTGGTGGCGAGTGGGTCGACGTCTCCTACCAGCAGCTGGACCGCACGGTGAGGGAGTTGGCGCTCGGGCTCGTCGAGGTGGGCATCGAGCCGGGAGACCGGGTTTCGATCCTCTCGCACACGCGGCCGGAGTGGACCTACGCCTGTTTTGCCACTTTTGCCGCCGGCGCGATTGTCGTGTCGATCTACCAGACGAACTCGGCGGAGGAGTGCCACTACGTGTTGCATCACTCCGGGGCGCGGGCGGTGTTCGTCGAGGACGCCGAGCAACTGGCGAAGGTCCGCGCGGTCGAGGCGGACCTGCCGGCGCTGGAGTTCGTGATCGTGATGCAGCCCGCGGACGCCGACGGCAGCACGATCTCGCTCGATGCGCTGCGTGAGCGGGGGCGAGGGCGGGCGCAGACCGAGCTTGAGGAGCGCGTCGACGGCGTCACGCCGGACGCCGAGTGCCTGTTTCTGTACACGTCGGGCACGACCGGACCGCCGAAGGCGTGCGAGCTCACGCACGGCAACTACCGCGCTATCACGTCTGCGGTGGAGACGCAGGAGATGGTGCGCGAGGACGACATCGTGTACCTGTTCCTGCCGCTGGCGCACGCCCTCGCGCTGGTCGTTCAATTCCTCGTGCTCGACGTCGGCGCCACGATTGCCTACTGGGAGAAGGACCCGCAGAAGATCGTGGCCAACCTGATGGAGCTCAAGCCGACGTTCTTCCCGTCCGTGCCGCGGATCTTCGAGAAGATCCACACGCTGGCCACGACCGCTGGCGACGCTCGAGAGCTCGAGCAGGCGACGCGTGTGGGAATCGCGGTGCGCCACGCGCAGCTTCGCGGCGAGGAGGTCCCCGCCGAGCTGCAGGCGGCGTTCGAGCGCGCCGAGCAGGCCCTCTACGTCAACGTGCGCAACCTGTTCGGCGGGCGCGTGCGCCAGGCGGTGACCGGGGCGGCGCCGATCGCTCCCAGCATCCTGGAGTTCTTCTACGCCTGCGGCGTGCCGGTGATGGAGGGCTACGGACTGACCGAGACGGCCAGCGTCGCGAGCGTCAACACCCCCGACGCGTTCCGGTTGGGGTCCGTCGGCAGGCCGCTGCCAGGGGTCCAAGTGCAAATCGCCGACGACGACGAAATCCTGATCAAGGGCCCCAACATCTTCAACGGCTACTACCGCGACGCGGAGGCGACGCGCGAGACGCTGGTGGACGGTTGGCTGCACACCGGCGACATCGGGCGACTCGACGAGGACGGCTTTCTGTTCATCACCGGCCGCCAGAAGGACATCATCATCACGGCCGGGGGGAAGAACATCGCGCCCGCGAACCTCGAGCACGCGCTGCGGCACAACCGCTGGATCTCGCAGGCCGTCGTGATCGGCGACGGCCGCCCCTACCTCGTGGCGTTGATCACGCTCGACGCCGAGGAGACGCCAGCGTTCGCGAGCCAGCACAACCTGAAGCTGGACGAGGTCCATCGGTCCGAGGCGATGCGCGCCGAGATACAAACAGCGATCGATGAGGTCAACTCGCACTACGCGCGCGTGGAGCAGATCAAACGCTTCGAGATCCTGCCCAAGGACCTATCCCAGCCAACCGGCGAGCTCACCCCGACGATGAAGGTCAAGCGCGGCATCGTCCAGCAGAAATACGCCGAGACGATCGAGGCGATCTACCGCAGCCCGAACGACCGCATCGCCGCCCAGCCGCCTCGCTTAGCGAAGTAGGTGGAGGGTGCACCCCCGCCGACCGGGTCTGCTATGAGATAGCGGCCCGTGAGGGTGAGGTGGTCGGTGTGGAGCGACGGTCGCATGACAGTCGGCTCCGGATGGGCAGCCGAGCTCTGGCGTCGCGCCGACGGGCCGGTCGCGCTGGCTGCGTGGCAGCGTTCCTACACGGACGCCGGGACGGTTTCCACGGGCGCGCACTCGGCGAACGCTTCGACCAGTCGCCTCCGCTGAAGCTCAGCGGTGGTCGGGCCGATGTCCTGCCAGCGTTTGGCGGCAAGGCCGTCCATTAGCGTGTCGAACGTCGTGCGAGCCTCCACGGCTTCAGCGTCGGTCGGGGAGTTTGCGAGCAGAAGCCCTTCGGCTGCCCACAGGATGCTGTCGGCTTCGGCGGCGAACAGCTTTACGTTGCGGAGCTCCTCAACGAGACCGCGAACTGCTTTGTAAGCGTCGTAGCGGGCTGTGTGGGTGCTGTCCATGATGTGCTCTCTTCAGTCGAAAGATTCGGAGTGTGTTCTTTGACTGTAGGGAGTATCGGCGCGCTGACCGGAACTCTTGCGCCCGGATTTCGATGAGGTGAGGCATCCACTTCACGGGATGATCCGATCGCGCGCGGCTCAGATGATCAGCACGGGAAGCCCTCGGGAGAAGTAATGCCGGTCGCTGGCGTCGACGCTCTGGCCGCCTATGCCGATGACCGAGCGCATCGTGGCAAGGAAGGCGGCGCGGCGGTCGCGGTCGACAAGCGATGCATAGCCGCGAGCGACCTCGGCGATGTCCGCGGCTGGCCGCACCCCGACGGCCGCCCAGCCGCGCCGGATAGCGTTTCCTGCGGTCCGGGCCGGCGCGGCGGTCGCGGCAATGAACAGGTCCGCGCCGGGCAGCGCGGCGGCGCGTAGGATCAGGCTCACCTCCGGACCGAGACCGCCGCTGGAGACCAGCACCAGGCGCTCGGTGATCTCGGGGAAATGGTAGGCGAACTGCATCGCGATCCCGCCGCCGAGCGAGTGCCCGACAAGCGTCGCGCGTTCGTGGCCGAGCGTGATCGAGCAGGTCGCGCAGGCCGACGGCGAGCGCCCCGAGCGAGTAATCGCCGGCGCCGGGTGCCGACCCGCCGTGCCCGGGCAGGTCGGGTGTGACAAGGGTGTGAGATCGCGCCAACGGCTCGATCACCGCCTGCCAGTTCTCATAGGTGCCCGCCATCCCATGGATCAGGAGCAGCACCGGGCCGGCGCCCGCCCCAACGTAGCTCACCAGGCGCCCGTGCAGCATCGCCGCCCTACAGCACTTGGCCGACGTCGTCCAACGCCGTCGCCGCGCGTATGTAGCCGCGCAGGACTGGGAGGTTGCGATGTCTTGTGACTTTGGCGATCTTGCGCTCCTCGACGCCGGCGGCCGCGGCGGCGGTGGCGTAGCCGGCGCGGTGCTGCCGGCCGGCTTTTGGGGCGTCGCTGCGGGTCCTTTGTGGGAGCCTGTCGGCTCGCCCCAAAGACGCGGACCATTTGGCGCTGTCGCGTGGGTCGGCGTCTCAGCTCAGTGGGCTGACTGGAGCAGTGGGGGTGCTTTGTCTTGGTGCTGGAGCGCTCCCCGCGCCAGACGCAGCGTTCCTTGAGGTAGCGGAACCAGCTCTCGATGAACGCTTGGCCCTCGGGGTCGCGGTACCCGCCGCGGCCGTGAGCGATTCCAAGTCCGGAGAGCACGAGCCTGGTGGCGCGGGCGGTGAACGCTGATTGTGTATGCCGCGAAGGCCACCACCAGCGCGGCGAGGGTCGCCAATATCAGTAGCAACCTGTTGAGAAGCAGCGCCATAGCCAGCAGCGAGAGCGCTGTTGCCGCCGCCACGCGCTCTCCCGTGCTTACGGGCTTTTCGACCCTTGATTCGTTGATTCGCGAGCTTTGCGGGCATTTTGGTCGCGTGCGTTCGCAGTCGTTCTAGCCCGTTTTCTCTATCAAAAAGGCTTCCCAGGCCGAAGGTGGCGTGTTCGAGACCCGTCTTACGCTTGGGACGAATCGCCTGAATAGCGTGACGCGCGGATCCCGCGGCGCGCGCGATAACGGGCCGAAATGCGATTCGATTAGCTCGGGCGCTGGAAACGCGAGACCTACCGCGGCGGCGCAACCAATCCGTTCATCGTCTCCTGGCCGAAGGTGGATCAAGGCCAAGGGCGAGGTGCGTACCCAGTACGCACACATCATCGACATGGTGCCGACCGTGCTCGACCTGCTCGACATAAAACCGCCTGCACAGATCGGAGGTGTCAAGCAGAGCCCGATGCACGGCGTCAGCTTCGCGCACAGCCTCGACGATCCCGAGGCCGCGAGCAAGCGCCACACGCAGTACTTCGAGATGTTCGGGCACCGATCGATCTACCACGACGGCTGGCTGGCAGTCTGCCCCTGGCCGGGCACGTCGTTCACCGAGTCTGGCAAACCGTGGGGGCAGCCGATCACGTCAGAGACACTCTCCCAGCTCGATGCAACCGGCTGGGAGCTGTACCGCGTCGACGAGAACTTCGCCGAGACGCAAGGCGTGGCAGCGGACAACCGCGACCGGTTGATTGCGATGATCGGAAGGATGCAACTCTACGTCGATGGCAGCCTGGTTGGCAACGCCGACGCCGATGTCACAACGCCCTTCGTGTTCAATCCCGGCGCCTCACTTGCGGAGCCTACCCCGGCTCCCCCGTCACGCCCGACTACGAAGGCCCCTTCACCTTCACCGGAACGCTACACAGCGTCAACCTTGACGTCAGCGGCGAGTCAATCCACGATTCCGAAGGCGAACTCCGCGCACACCTAGCGCGACAGTAACGGCCGCCCGGAGCGGCAGCGCGCTGTGCCTGCAGAACTTGCTGGCCCACACCGCCTCCTCAAGCGGCGAGGCTGCCGGTTCCAACGCTGAGCAGAAGCTCGAACACAACCGAGGATTACTACTCGCTTGAAACGAACCTAGGAGTATCGACCGAGTCGGCGCTGAGTTCCCCGCAGGGGACGAAAGCAGGACTCGCGCTAAGCCCGGTCGCGTCCCTGCTCCTCGCCAGAGCCGGGCATCTCGGCCCATCAGTCGCCCTGGTCGGAGACCGGCGCAGATGGTGCGCACGCCTGGCGCCTCGTCTCGTCGCAAAGGAGGCGCGGGGGCGGTGTCCCGGCGCAGGGTTCGCCGAGACGAAAGCAGACGGCCCTCAGGCTGAGCTGCGGCTCCTGCGGGTGGCGGAATGCGCGCACGGCACCCATCGGAGGCGGTGGAACACGGCCGCAAGATTGAAGAGTCGTATCGGGCCGCCGCGAGGGCCTGAGCGCGCCGAATACCCGCGCAAGGCCTCGAGACCGCCTGACGTAAGCGTCGCGGCCTGGGGCCGGATGAGGTCTTGTACCCTAGAATCCGGTGAGAACCAGGGATATACGTACGTCCGACGCTCCCACCGTCTGCGTCGTTTGCGGACGTACGCTGTTGCGCGGAGAACGCGCCGAGGTGTACGTCAGCGGCGGTGCGCGGGGATCGGTCTGCGAGCTCTGCAAGTCTCGCGCGGTGAACGAGGGTTGGGTGCGCGAGGGAACTGTCCCGGAATACGACGGCGGCGACACCTCGTCGGATCGGCGTCGTTCGTTCCTGCACCGGCTGCAACCGCGCCGCGATTCCGGATCCCGCGAGCGGGCGACGACGTCCCTGGTCGACGACGTCAACGAATCGGCCACTTCGCCGCCGCCGACGCGCGCACAAGACACGATCCACCACGGCATCGTCGGCGGGTCAGGCTTCCAGGCGCCTCGAGACGTGCGCGACGTCCCCTCGAGCGTCGAGCAGAAGGTCGCCGCCGCGGTCGAGCTGTTCAATTCCTCCGAGCACCCGCATACGGTCGCCGGATTTGCACTTTCGCTCGGGACGCCGGCGGTGTCGTTGCGCCCATCCGACGCACGGCCAAGCGTCGTGAACGTGGTCGTCTCGTGGGAGCTGTGCTGGTACCGGTACGAGGTCGATCTCTCCGACGACCAGGCGAGCGTCCGCGTCGCGGACCAGGGCAACGAGCTCGACGAGCTCCCACTCGAGGAACGCCAGCCGAACGCAGCCGCCGACGAGCGCGGCTCGCTGTCACTCCCATGACTGAGTGGATTGTGGACAAAGGTTCGATGGCTGACTGCCCCGAGCGTCGAACAGCATCCGCCCAGGCGCTCGAGCAAGCTGGACCAGGGTTGGTCGAACCGATCATGCTGGTGACGGTCAGCGTCCCCGAGGATGCCGTCGGGGATCTGAACTCCACTCGCCGCGATACGCGCCTCCTTTCTCAGTTTGCGTACAGCGTGGCAACGTGCGGCCGTTCAAGCAGTCCGGACGCAAGATCGCCATCTTCGGGATCAGCCAGGTGGAGGCCTTTTGCCAAGAATCGCTCTGAATTACTGGCCGGAGCTTCGCACCAAGGTGAGCAATGTGCTCGCCGCGGCCGGCACTGAGCACCGCACGACGGTGACGGCACGGAGGGAGATAAGGCCGTGGTGTGGATCAGCGCCGGCCTGCACGTCGGCGTCGACGTGTTCTCGGGCGAGTCGGTCGTGCTGGAGGCGCGGGACCGGATCGAGCAGCTTGCCGAGCGCTACAGCATCGTCGAGGTTGCGTTCGACCCGTGGCGGGCCCAGCCAGATCGCCCTCGAGCTCGGAGAGCGGGGCGTGCGCTGCTAAGCGTTCCCGCAACAGGACTCCAGGATGATCCCGGCGAGCAAGGGCCTGCACCGCGCGATCGTCGAGCGGCGGCTTGTCCTCCCGGCGTCCGAGATCCTCGCCCAGCACGCCGCCGACGCGGTGGCCCGCCAGTCCCGGCGCGGATGGAGGCTTGACCGGGCATCGCGTGGAGCCGGGACGAACATCGACGCGATCGTGGCGCTGGCCGTGGCGCTCGATCGCCTCGAACACCAGCCCGAGGCTGTCCGTCGTCAGGTGGGTCTAGTGGATCTCCCGGGCCTGGTCTGCCGGACCTTGAGCCGCGGGACCTATTGCCCGGATTGTCGACCGCGGAACGGGAGCACTCGCAGCTGGCGCAAGGCCAGGGTGCTCGTGCTGGAGCGCGACGAGCACCTCTGCGCCCTTGCGGAGCACCGGCTACCGACGTCGACCATGTCGTGCCAGTGGCCAATGGCGGCACGGACCACCCGGGCAACCTGCGGGCGGTCTGCTTGGCGTGCATTCGCCGCCTACAACGGCTGATCTGAACCCCCGTCTCGGCGTCGATCGCCGGCGATTGGCGTGGAGTCGGCGGATCGGCGGGGATCTCCTGCCCTCATCCTCGACCGCGATATTTCCGCGTGGTCGTTCCTGCGCCGGCGGCTAGGGGAGTGTCCGGGAGCGGCGGGCAGAAAAACCGCGTGTAGGAACCCCGGCGACGGCCGCCTCACCCGTCCGCCGCTGCGACAATTCGCCTGGCCATGCCTGGGACGAACACCATCGCGCTCGTGTCAGTTATCGCTGGAGCGGCGACCGCGGTCCTCGTCCCTTTCATCACCGTGGTGGGGCAGCGCCGGGAGAATCGCCGCCGCTTCGAGGAGGACCGGCTGGTAAAGGACTTCGACGAGCTACGCATCTTGCTCGACGACTGCGCTCAGGCGATCATCGTCTACATCCAGGCACTCGAGCGGACTGAGAACCGTTACTACGAGTCGGACACGAACGATCCCAGTCACTCCGAGCAATTGGACTGGCTCCGGGGCAGGAGCGACGAGGCCTCTAGTGGGGTATCCATTTAGCCGGAGTAGAATGGCTCGATCGCCCGTCCCCAAGCCGGAAAGCACTATCCGCGGTCGCTGGGCGAGTTCCATGCCTGGTTTCGGAGCGACGCTGACTGCCTGGACTACTTGGACTGGCTGCGCTGGCCGGATGGGTTCCTCTGCCCAGAGTGCGGCCACCGGCGGGCTTGGGAGCTGGGAGATGGACGCTATGAGTGCTCGGAGTGCCACGAGCGGACCTCGGCGACGGCGGGGACGATCTTCGACAAGACGCGCACGCCGCTGACCGTCTGGTTCATGGCCTGCTGGCTGTTCGCAAGCCAGAAGGACGGGATCTCGGTTTTCAGGATAGGTAAGTACCGCACCATGGCTTACCCTGGCCAGGGTTTCGTGCGGCAGGGTGCTTCTTTTCAGGGTGGCGTGCCGTCCGGGGCGGGGCTTACCTTCCCGCCGTGCTCGATCTCGATCTTGCCGCCGTCCACCAGCCGGGGTTTCGCCCGTTCCTGGTCCGCGGTGATGTATCCGCGTACTGGACGGTCTACGACGGGGCGTATGAACCGGTGGAGGTCGCCGACTGCTACCTGCGGCGGATCCGGTTCGGTAGCGGCAAGGCGCTGGGCACGACGCGGATGTATGCGGGGAACCTGGCGCTGTTCTTCGAGTTCTGCGTGGCGAGCGGTCGCTCGTTGCGCCGTGCCGGGCTCGAGTTTGACCGGTTCGCGCATTATCTGGCGGTGACGCCGATCGAGCGGCGGGGCCGTGGCCGGGGCCGGCTCCGGTCGCCTGAGCGGGTCAACCACGTCTTGGGCTCGGTGCGCGAGCTGTATCGCGAGGCGGTCGCGCGGGGAATGTTGGACGGGGAGGTGCTGCGTGCGCTGTTCTCGGTCGAGCGGGGGTTCAGACTCCCGGCCGGGGTGGTGGAGGGGCAGCAGATGATGCTGCACGAGCGGCCGCGCCATCGGCTGCGGGAGGCGAGGCGCGGCCGGCCTCCGACGGTGTCGTTCGAGCAGTTCGCCGCGTTGGTGGGCGCGTGTCGGACGTGGCGGGACCGGAGCATCGTGGCGTTGTTGGGGCGGGCGGGGTTGCGGTGCGGCGAGGCGGTCACGTTGCGCATGTCGGACGTGCATCTGGCCGAGTCGTCGCTTGAGGTCGCCTGCTCGGAGCCGGGGCCGCATCTGCACGTGCGCCGGCGCGAGGACGTGGACGGCGGCGCGACGAAGAGTTTGGATCCGCGGATCGTGCCGGCGGACGATCTGGTGGTGTTCTGCGTTGACCAATATTTGCTCGAGCGCGCTTGCGTGCCGGAGGCGGGTGGCTGCGATCGCCTGCTCGTGAACCTCGCGAGTGCGTATCGCGGCCACGGGATGACTCCGGATAGGCTCGGTGCGCTGCTTGATTCGCTGAGCCGCCGCGCCGGCCTTGAACAGCGGGTGACGCCGCACCGGCTGCGTCACAGGTTCGCCTCGGAGCTTGAGGCCGCGGGCGCCGGGCTGGTGTTGATTCAGCATCTGCTTGGCCACCGCCAGATCACCAGCAGCCAGGTGTATGTGCAGCCGGGCGCGGCTGCGCTGCGTGCCGCGGTTGAGCGCGCGTCCGGCCGGGCGCGGATGATCGCCGACGCTGTGTTGGAGGAGGAGGCGAACGGTGGCGCGGGCTGAGCTTGCGCCGGTCATCCCGCTGCGGGCGCCGGTCTCAGCGGAGGACGAGCTGTCGCGGCTGCGCGGGGCGGTGGATCTGCCGCGTCTGATCGAGGTGGGATACGACCCGCGCGCGCAGATCATCCGCCCGCACGCCGAGCATCCGGTGTTCGGCTATGAGCTCTGTCCGGTCGTCCACTGCACGGCTGCTTTGGAGCGTCATGCACTGTGCGAGGCGTGTTGGCGACGCTTTGAAGGATTTGAGGGCACGCTTGAGGGGTTCGCCCTGCTCCCGCGTGCGCGCGTCCACGGTCCGGCGCGACAGCCGCTTTGCTTGGTGTGCCGCACCGCGGGTCACGAACGGCCGGCGTGGCGATGCAAGGGGTTGTGCAGGTCGTGCGATGCCCAGCGCAAGAAGCGCAGCCAGACGGTCGCAGAGTACGTACATGGCGCGGAGCCGCGTCCGTCGTTTGGGCGCTGCGGTCGGTGTGGGCACTTGGCGGCGTTCGGGACGCCTCGCCTATGTGAGCCCTGTCACCGGCGCTGGGTGGCCGGAGGCAAGCCGGATCTGTCTGAGTTTGCGAGCACGCGCCTGCGTGGTGACTGCGACGTGACGCGCGAAGTCGATCTCTCGGCGCTGGGCGAGCGCGCGCGGCTGGAGGTCCTCTACGCGTTTCAAGGGCTGTGGCTGGATGGTGGCTACGCCTGGGTGAGCACTCGCCATCTGCAGGGCGCCGTCGATCTGGTCGCGCGCGCCGGCGTCACCTCGCTGCTTGACGAGCTGTCGGTGTCGTCGGCCGACAGTCGCGGCACTGTCTGGCGGCAGCTGCGCGTCCCGGTCGAGCGGTTGCTGGGCGATCCCGAGCGCGAGCTTTCGATGGACGTGTGGCGAATGGGGATCCTGCGCCCGGACGGCGGTCGCCAGCGGATTGACTACAGTGCGATCACTCAGCCGTGGCTTCGGGAGGCCGCCAAGCAGTGGAACCTTCAGCGGCTGGTTTCGCGCAACGTGGACACGTTGCGCGAGACGGTGCACGTGGCGGCCGCGCTTTCGCCGGTGATACGGCTGCGCGAGGACCGCGGCGATGAGCCGCGTGCACTGGGCCGCCAGGACGCGGTCGATTTCCTGATGCATCTACGCGCGCGTGAACTTGCAGGCGAGCTCACAAACTCGCGCCACCGCCAGCTCGTCTGTGGCGTGAGGACGCTGCTGCGCGAGGCGCGCGAGCGGGGGCTGCACCGGCAGGCTGGGCCGCTTGAAGGGCTCGCGGATGAATTCGCGTTCTACGACGCGGACGTGCCGCGGGTGCGTGTGCGTGATCCTGAAGGGGAGCCGGAGCGGGCGCTGCCGCAGGCGGTGATCGACCAGTTGCTTGAGCCCGAGGCGATCGCGCTGTTGCGCGGCACCGCCGGCGAGGCGCTGGCGTGCGCGGTCGAGCTGCAGATGCGCACCGGCCGCCGGCCACAGGAGATCGCCCACGCCCCGTTCAAGTGTCTCGAGCACGAGCAGCGCGTGCGCGAGGACGGCGAGGTCGAGTACTTGCCGGTGTTCGTCTATCGGCCGGAGAAGCGGCCGAAGACTCGCAAGGAGCTGCCGATCTTCACCGAGGAGGCCCGGCTGATCAAGCGCATGCAAAGCCTGGCGCGCGAGCGGTTCCCCGATGCCGATCCTGGCCGGCTGCCGCTCGTGCCGCGTCAGCTGGCCAACCGCGACGGCCGACAGCCGATCCGGCCGACAATGTTGCCGACGAAGATGCGCCAGTGGGTGCGCGCCCTGGGGGAACTGAGCGGCCCCGACGGCGAGCCGTTTGACCACAGCAAGGTGTTCCCCTACGCGTTTCGCCACTCCTACGCGCAGCGGCTGGCGGACGAGGGCGCGAGCGAGTCGGAGCTGATGGACCTGATGGATCACGACTCGTTTGACACCACCCGCGGCTACTTTCGGATCCGCGCCGTGCGACGCCGTCGAGCGGCGGAGCTGGGCCGCAAGGCGTTGTTTGACAATCAGGGCCGGCGGCTGATGCGCGGGTTGGGGCACCTCGCCGAGGCCGAGCGAGCGCGGATGCAGCTTGGCTCCCTGGCCGTTCCCTACGGCGCATGCGTGGAGCCGGCGAACGTCGCTTCGATGGGCGGCGCGTGCAAGTTCATGCACAAGTGCCTGGGCTGCAAGCACTTCCGCACCGACCTCTCGCACCTGCCGGCGCTCGAGGCCTACGAGCGCCAGCTCGTTGCCGCTCGTGAACGGCTGTCGGCGGAGGCCGAGGTGGACGGACTTGAGGGTTGGGCGCGTCAGGCCGCGCTGCCCTCGCAGGATGAGATCGAGCGGGTGCGCATGTTGATCGCGCGGATCCGCGAGGCAATGGGAGAGCTGACCCCTGAGGAGCGCGCCGAGCTTCAGGCGCTGCTCTCAGCCGAGCGGACGAGCCGCTCCGAGATCCTCGAGCGGCTGCCGGCGCGGCATGAGCTGAACGTGCTGAACGTCGGTGCGACGTTTGACGGGGTGGCGGGCTGATGGCCTCCACCGAGCACCTGCGCGCCCACCACAGCGTGCGCTCTGAGCAGAAGCGCGAAGCGGTGCTTCACGCCGCGCGGGCGATGATCCGCTCCGGGATCGAGATCGAGTGGGCGTCGCTTGCGCGCAGGGCGGGCGTCTCGGAGAAGTTCATCCACGACAAGAAGCATGCCGACGTCAAGGCGCAGGTCCGCGAGATGATCGCGCTGCAGTCAGGGCGCCAGGCCGAGCGCGAGGTCGCTGCGGACCAGGCAACGATCGCGTCGTTGCGTGCCGAGCTGCTCAACCTGCGCGCGCAGCTGGGGCGCAAGGACACGCAGATCGCGGTGCTGGAGCGCAAGCTATCCCGCCAAGCCGGGCAGCGGCTCGAGGCTGAGCTCCCGCGAGCGCCGGGGTCGCTGATCGAGCAGGCCGAGCGCGCCTCACAGCGCGCGCTTGAATTCGAGCGCCGTGTCGGCGAGCTGCAGGCGCAGCTTGATGAGCGCGACCGGGAGATCCTCGCGTTGCGCGACTCGCTGCGCAAGACGATCCGCGAGCGCAACGCTGGCTCGTGAGCGCGTTCCCCGCCGCCGCCGATGGGGCCGCCTCGCACGGGCCGGAAGGCGGATTCGTGCTCGCGCTCGCGCACGACGCTCTGCGGGAGCTGGAGCTCGATCGTCAGGTGCGCCGCGCGTGAGCTCGCCCGCGCCTTCCGCGGCCGTTGCGCCGAACAGCCAAGCGGTGCTCGACGCGGTGCTGGAACGGATCACCTACGCCAACGAGGAGACCGGCTACATGATCGCCCGGGCGGCGACCGAGCGGACGGGCCCCGATCTGCTGACCGTGGTCGGGCCGCTGTTGGGCGCCCAGGTGGGCGAGAGCCTGCGCCTGACCGGGCGATGGGGCAGCCATCCCAAATACGGCAAGCAGTTCCAGGTGCACTCTTACACCACGGTGCTGCCGGCCACGATCCAGGGCATCCGCCGCTACCTCGGCTCCGGGTTGATTAAGGGGATCGGGCCGACGATGGCCGAGCGCATGGTGGCGCACTTCGGCACGGACATCTTGGCGATCATCGACGAGCAGCCGGGCCGGCTGATCGAGGTGCACGGGCTGGGACCGAAACGGACCAAGCGGATCGCCGACGCGTGGGAGGCGCAGAAGGCGATCAAGGAAGTGATGGTGTTCCTGTCCGGCATCGGGGTGTCCACGTCGCTGGCGGTCAGGATCTACAAGGCATACGCCGACGACTCGATCTCGGTCGTGCGCAGCGAGCCCTACCGGCTGGCATCCGAGGTGTGGGGGATCGGCTTCAAGACCGCCGACACGATTCGCCAAGGCGGTCGGGATCCCGCACGACAGCCCGGAGCGGATCAAAGCCGGCCTGCAGTACACCCTCTCCCAAGCCGCCGACAACGGGCACTGCTACCTCCCTGAGTCCGACCTGATCGGCGAGGCGACGAAGATCCTGCAGGTCGACCAGGAACTGATCGGCCCCTGCCTGGAGCAGCTCGCAGCCGAGGAGGGTGTCGTCCGTGAGGGCGTGCCGACGAGCCGCGATCCCACTGCCAGGAGCGTTCCGGCGGTCTATCTGGTGCCGTTTCACCGCGCCGAGCGCTCCCTCGCCGGTGGGATCGTGGAACTGCTGAACACAAGCCATGAGCGGTTACCCGCGTTCGCCCACGTGGACTGGCAGAAGGCGCTGGGCTGGCTGCGGAGCCGGACCGGGCAGGAGCTCGCGCCCGCACAGCAAGAGGCGGTCACGCTCGCGCTCACCAGCAAGGTCGCGGTGCTGACCGGAGGGCCGGGGTGCGGCAAGAGCTTCACCGTCCGCTCCATCGTCGAGCTCGCCACCGCCAAGAGAGCCACGCTCGTGCTGGTTGCGCCCACCGGACGGGCCGCCAAGCGGCTGGCCGAGCTGACCGGCCACGACGCCTCAACCGTTCACCGGCTGCTCGAGCTACAGCCCGGCGGGGACCCCAAATACGACCGCGACCATCCGCTGAACGCCGATTTGGTCGTCGTCGATGAATCCTCGATGATGGACGTGATCCTCGCGAACAAGCTGATCAAAGCGATCCCCGACGGCGCGCATCTGCTGCTCGTCGGCGACGTCGACCAGCTCCCCTCGGTCGGTGCCGGCGAAGTCCTGCGCGACCTGCTGGCCGCCGACGCCGTCCCGCGGGTGCGCCTGACCCAGATCTTCCGCCAGGCCCAGCAGTCCGGCATCGTCGTCAACGCCCACCGCATCAACCAAGGCCAACCCCCACAACTCACCGACTTCTGTGACTTCTACTGGTTCGGCTGCGACCCCGCCGAAGACTCCGGCCTGCACCCGGCCGAGGAGACAGCGAAACTCGTCGTCGACATCGTCGCCCGCCGCATCCCCGCCAAGTTCGGGCTCGACCCGGTCCGCGACGTCCAGGTCCTCACGCCGATGCACCGCGGGCCCGCCGGCGCAGGTGCTCTTAACGCCCTGTTGCAAGACGCGCTCACCCCGCAACGCGACCCGACGGCAGAGAAACGCTACGGCGACCGGGTATTCCGTGCCGGAGACAAGGTGATCCAGCTGCGCAACGACTACAACAAAGGCAAGGCGGGCATCTTCAACGGCACCGTCGGCACCGTCACCGGCCTCTCACTACAAGAGCAGACCGTCACCGTGCTCACCGACGAAGACGAGCACATCGACTACGACTTCGCCGAACTCGACGAGCTCGCCCACGCCTACGCGATCACCATCCACCGCTCCCAAGGCAGCGAATACCCCGCCGTCGTGATCCCGCTGACGACCTCCTCCTGGATGATGCTGCAACGCAACCTCCTCTACACCGGCGTCACCCGCGCCAAGCAACTGATCGTCCTGGTCGGATCCCGCCGCGCGCTCGCCCAGCCAGTCCGCACCCCCGGAGCCGGCCGCCGTCACACCGCGCTCACCCATCGGCTCGATCCCACCGCCGAGAGACCCTGAGCGACGTGTCGCGCGAGGTGTCGCTCTCGCGGGCAAAAGCGGTCAGCCCGTCGTTCACCGTCGGCGCGTAACTCGGCCGCGAGGGCCGCTACGGTCCCCGGCATGATCGACGTGAAACTCACCGCCAGCGGCTTTGAACTCGAGCTCTACGTCGACAGCTACGAGTTCCCCGACTTCAACACCGGCCGCGACGCCAACGCGCTGATCTGTGAGATCGAGCTCGACCTCAAACGCCAACGCCTGGACCTCCACACCGCTCACAGCCTCATCCTCTACACCTTCGAGCTGGCCGAGTTCGTCGATCAACTCCGCGCGCTCGAACACGCCCCGGACGGCCGGGCGACGCTCGGTGACCCAGATCAGGACTCAGGCGACGAGTTCGGCCTGACCATCACGCTGAACGGCGCACACGGCACCCTCGATGGCTTCCTCGCCGAGAGCACGAACACCCGGCTCGCATTCGAGACGATCAACATCGACCGCTCCTTCGTCCGCGACACGCTGACAAAGCTCGGCGCGATCCTCGACATCTTCCCGGTCCGCGGCGACCCCGCCGCCGACTAAACCCCAACCCCGGTGCCAGCGCCTCAACGGCCAGCCGGCGCTCCCGGCAGACCGTCGCGACCATCCCGGTGAGCGGTCGGGCGAACGCCTTCACGCCGCCACCCGGTCGCGATCCAACACGCGTTCACGAACGCACGCTCCTCATCGTTGAGGATCACGCCTCCCGCATCCGGCAGACCGCCCACGTCGCTGACGCGACACGGCTCCCAGCCGAGGTCGCCCAACAGCACCACCGCGTCAGACTCGCCGTCGTCGTGCACGAACACCAACTGCTCGCCGAACTTGTTCTCGAAGTACCCCAGATAGCGCCCCGGCCGCTCCTCGATCACAGGGGCCAGCGACACATGATGATTGCTCAACCGCATCAGTTCCTGACCGTCCATGCAGCGAATGATGACCGAAGCGGCGGCGGAAGCCAGAGCCAAGTCGCCTCCCATCCCCCGCCCGGACGGAGCATCGAGCCCGGCTCGAGGTGGGGACTGCCCATCATCGGAACTGAGGAATTCTCGTGATGGACGACATCGACGGTGCGTCCACGCACCGTCCACAACATCAACCACGCTAAGGGATACCGCCGGAACCTGTGCTGAAAAACCCTGCGCTGGCGCTCAAGCGCGCGTTGGAGATCGGCTCCTACCAGACGGCGTGGGCGACGCTGCACCGGCTTCGCTCGGTGCTCGCGCGCCCGGGCCGCGAGCGGCTGCACGGCGAGGTGGAGGTCGATGAGACCTACATCGGCGGCGAGGAGCCGGGACTGCGCGGCGGGCGGCAGAAGGGCAAGAAGGTGCTGATCGGCGTCGCCGTGGAGCGAGAGAACCCCCGCGGCTTCGGGCGCTGCCGGATGGCTCCGATCCCTGACGCCTCCGCGGAGACGCTGCGTTCCTTCCTGCAGGACAACGTCGAACCTGGCGCGACCGTGATCACCGACAGCTGGCCCTCCTACCCGCCCGCGACCAGCGACCTCTACGTCCACCAGCCGCTCAAGGGCGCCTCCGGCCGGAACGCCTCCCAGCTGCTGCCCGGGGTCCACAAGGTCTCCTCGCTGGCCAAGCGCTGGCTGCTGGGCACCCACCAAGGCTCCATCGACGAGGCGCACCTTTCGTGTTCCGCTTCAACCGCCGCCGCTCGCGCAGTCGTGGCCTGGTCTTCTACCGCGTGCTCGAGCTCGCCGTCGTCCACGACCCCGTGCGCTACCGCGAGCTCATCTACAACCCCCAGCCCGGCAGCCGGCGTCCCAAGCCGCCCGGGAGGCGCGGCCGTCCGCCCAGCCTCGAGCGACCCAGCGCGCGCCGGCCATGGCCGAAGGCCCAGCATTACTCCGCCTAAATGGATACCCCACAAGGCCTCGTACCTGAACCAGCGGATCGTGATTCGCCTGGGGCGTGAGCGCCCGGTAGTGAAGGCGTTCGGCGCTGCGATAGCGCCCCTCGACGAGGCCGACACCCTGCTCAAGACATCGATCGAGCGCAAACAGCTGGCCGACAAGCGGCTCGGCGCCAAGCGTGAACGCGAGGCTGCGTCCCGAAAAGAGGCGTACGAGGCCAATTGGACGCTGCACCGGCCCTCGTCGGGTCGCCCGTCAAGCCGCTGCGACTACGCCGAAGATAAGAAATCGGCCGGGCGCCGGCACGGCAGGGCAAGGAACCGCGACCCGCAGCTCCCATCGGTCCCGTTCGCCGGCCGCGGGGCTACCTACGGGTGGCTCCGGGAGTCTCGCTGTGGCCCGATTGTGGCCCGAACGTCCGGGCGGCGCGCCCCTGACTCACGAGACCCGCGGCTGCGAAACCTGCCCAGAATGTAGTCGTTTGCAGGCGATTGTCGTCGATCGTCGCCAATCGCCGTTTCCGCCGGCGCGGCCTGTCACGCCGGAGGTCGCAGGTTCGAGTCCCGCTTCGCTTCGCCTCTGCCTGTCAGACGCCTGGCTCTTAGGATTCGTCTTCATGGTTCCGACACCGCTTCCTGTGGGACTGGTTCAAGGCCAACCGTAGGCGCTACGACGAGCATCTGCTCGGACCCGCCCGCCAGCTCGCCGCCAAGCTCGAGCGGTTCGGCAAACCCCATTTCTCTCGGCCTTATAACAACGTCCGGTTTCACCCGGGCCCGCCGCTGAAGGAGCACCTCGGAGTCGCCATCGGCTACGGAGCCACCGGCGGCGTCTACTTCGACCTCTCGCTCGATGGCTTGCTCGTCGCCGGCGGGCTGTATCAACCGGCGAGCGATCAACTCGAGCGTTTTCGGGCCGCGATCGATGACGATCGGCAGGCGAAGGCCTTCGAGCGGACCGTCAAGCGCGCTGAAGCTGGCGATCTGGAGCTGGCCCCGCCGGCGATCAAGCGCGCGCCCCGCGGCTATCGCGTCGATCACCCCCAAATCGACCGGCTGCGCCTGAAGCACCTGACGATCTCTCGCCGCCACCAGCTTGAACCGTGGCTGCACGGGGCCACCTGTGATCAGCGAGTCCAGTCACAACTCCAGGCCACCAGACCGTTCGTGACCTGGGTCGCCGAGACGGTGGGCCCGTCCACCCGCCCGCGCTCTTCTCTGAGCCGAGGCTAGAATCGGCCGCTGGCGCCCGTAGCTCAGCTGGATAGAGCGTCGGTCTACGGAACCGAAGGTCGGGAGTTCGAATCTCTCCGGGCGCGCTTCAGGAAAGCCCTGCAAACCGAAATGGTCACGATCCGGCGCAGGTTCTGGTCGAAGCCATTCGTGGCCCGAAAATGGCCCAAACGTTCTCGGCATCGCGCCGAATGAGTGATCCCGTCAGGATTGTCGCGGTCGTCCGCGTCGGGCGCGAGAGGGAGATACACGCGAAGGCGCCGCCGCCGGCACGGATGCTGGCCGCTCTCGCGATCGCCGGTAAGGTGGACGGTATGGGCCCTTGTGGTTCCACGCGGGAGCACAAGGGAGCCCTTCGTTGGCGCGCTGAGCGGCTGACGGCACCGACGCCGATCGGCGCGCTCGCGTCTGGGCGAATGCGAGTGCGCCGGCGGTCGGGCTAATCGTTAGCTGGACATACCGGACTCGATCGTCAGCAAGCGGTCCGTGATCTCCCGATCAACCGCTGGCGTTTGCCGGAACGCGCCGAGCCGGCTAGCACGAAGAGGCGCCTGGTCCTGCATCTGTGGCTGAGCGGCAGTCTTGCTGCCGGTCGCGAGCAGGGGGCACCGCGAGCTCGAGGCGTGGGCGCGGCAGTTCGGGCAGATCGCCCGGTGGGGGATCGAGGGGTCGGCGAGCTGGGGGCGCCACACGGCCGTGTTCCTCACCGATCGTGGCCATGACGTGTGCGCGATGTGTGCGCGAACCGCACGCCGCGGTCTGATCGCGCGCGCCAGCGCGGCAAGTCCGACACGCTGGACTCCGAGAGGATCGCGCGGGAGGTGCTCGCTCACCCGCTGTTGCCCAAGGCGTTCAAGCGCGCCGGGCAGGAGCAGGGTCCGGACGAGCGGCACCAGCTGCTGGCGTTGTGGCACAACCGGCGCCGGTCGATCCTCACCAGCCGCCAGCACCTGGTCAATGAGGCCGAGTACCTGCTCTGCGAGCTGCCGTTGGGCTGCGCGAGCAGCTGCCCGATACCAAGGCGGTCAGACCGCGGCTGGCGGCGTTCGCTCGCCGTAACCGCCGCCGGCGCTATGACCCGCCGACCAAGCTGCGCTTGCAGCTGCTCGACGGCTACCGCGCGCAGATCACGGCGCTGGACCTCGAGGAAAAGCAGGTCCTCGCGCAGCTCGAGGCGCTCGTGCGCGAGAACGGCTCGACCCTCGATCAGCTGTGCGGGCTGAGCACCCGGTCGGTCGCTGAGCTGCTGGTCGAGGTCGGCGACCGGCGCCGGTTCACCGAGGGCGGGTTCGCGCGCTTCAACGCCACCGCGCCCTTGCCTGCCTCGACCGCGGAGGGGCCCGGCGAGCCGGTCCGGCACCGCTACAACCCTGGCGGCAACCGCGGGTGAACGCGATCCTTCAGCGGATGGCGGTCACGCAGCTGCGCTGCGAGCCGCGCGCCCGGCGCATCTACGCCAACGCGCGCGCGGGCGGGCACACCAAGAAGGAGGCCCGGCGGATCCTCAAGCGCCACCTCTCCGACGTCATCTACCGGCGCATGATCCGCGACCTCGCCGCCGCCCAGCGCGCCGCTCACCCCGCCCAACCTCTCCTCGCTGCATAACCGCGCGCGACGCGACGCGCAGTCAAGGAATGGCCCGACAGGGCCGAGCGCACCCAAGCCGCGCAGCGGCATTCCCCTTGACGGCGCCGCGGCGAGCGCCAGACTGCGGCGAGGAGGAGATGGGCACACCCCCAACCGCCCCGACCGAAACGGTCACGCGGTGTGCCCTCCCATGCCCGCAGACTGCCTCACAACGCGCCATCAGCAACCTGCCGGTTGCCTATCTGCGCCTTCTTGCCGCTGCGGGCTTTACCCGCAGCGTCGCGCACTTGACATAGGAGTGATCATGCGCCCTGGCGGGCCCGCCCGGAGCGGATGAAAATGTTTGTGCACCGCTGGCCCGGCCGGCCTGGGCGGGCTGAAATGCGCGACGGCCGCCTTGGTCGACGTCGGTCTAGCTTGGTGCCGGCAGCCCGATTAGGAGTGTGACGCGAGAGTCTCGGGCACCCCGAACTGTTGCCTTGAGCACGAGATTCAGACTCCACAGCATGAGGCTCTCCCGGGCGGTCGTCCTGTCATTCCGACCCTCAGGAGGGTTTCTGTGAATTGTTTGATCGAGCGGTGCGCGATGCTCGACATCCACAAGTCCCAGATCACCGCGTGCGTCAGGGTTCCCGACGATGCCGGCGGGCGCCGGCAAGAGATCCGCGAGTTTCAGAGCGCGACGTTCGGGCTTCTGTTGCTCGCCGATTGGCTGCGCAGCTGGGCGGTGACGGTCGTCGGGATGGAGTCCACCGGCGTCTATTGGCGGGCGGTGTTCTACCTGCTCGAGGGCGAGTTCGAGTGCCGGCTCTACAACGCTCGCCACTTACGCCACGTCCCCGGACGCAAAAGCGATGTTCAGGATGCCGAGTGGGGCTGTCAGCTGGTCGAGCACGGGCTCGTTCGCGCGAGTTTCGTGCCGCCCCGCCCGCTGCGGGAACTGCGTGACCTGGTTCGCTACCGCAAGGCGAAGATCCAGGAACGCACCCGCGAGGTGCAGCGGGTCGAGAAGACCTTGCAGGACGCCGGAATCAAGCTCTCCTCGGTCGCCAGCGAGGTGCTCGGCGTGTCCGCCCGGCGGATGCTCGACGCGCTGATCTCCGGCACGCATGACCCCGAGATCCTGGCCGAGCTCGCCAAGGGCAGCTTGCGCAAGAAGATCCCCGCGCTCCGAGAAGCGCTTCAGGGGCGCTTCACCGACCACCACGCGCTGCTGATCGGCCAGATGCTCGCGCAGATCGACTTCCTCGATGAGACGATTCAGACGTTGTCTGAGCGGGTCGAGGAGCTGACCGCCCCTTTCTCCCGTGAGCTGGAGCTGCTGGACACGATCCCCGGTGTTGACCGGCGCGCCGCCGAGATGCTGCTCGCCGAGATCGGCCCCAACATGAGCCAGTTCCCGACCGAGCATCAGCTCGCGTCCTGGGCTGGACTGTGCCCCGGCCAGCGCGAGTCCGGCGGCAAAAAGGGCTCGGGCAAGACGAGAAAGGGCTCCAAATGGCTGCGCGGCACGCTGACCGAATCCGCCAAAGCGGTCGTGCGCACCAAAGGCACCTACCTGTCCGCCCGCTACCACCGGATCAAGCGCCGCCGCGGACACGCCAAGGCCACGATCGCCACCGCCCAGGAGATCCTCACCGCCGCCTACCACGTCCTCCAGCGCGGCGTCCCCTACCACGAGCTCGGCGAAGAGTTCTTCTACCGCCGCGACACCGAGCACACCGAACGCTACCGCCGACGGCTCATCAAGCAACTCGAACGCCTCGGCCACCAAGTCACCCTCGAACCCCTACCCGAGGCCACCTGACCGCCCCCGCTACCGACACCCCAAAACGGCCAAGGAGGCTGTCGAACCCCAAGCGCTGCCGCTCCCCCACGGCTATTTTCGATTCAGCCTTCGTGAGCGTTGGCAGGCGCTGGCGCCGAGTGGGGACGGGATCGGCTGCGGACTTCAACGGAGTGGGAGGTCCGAGGTTGACAAGCCCCAGCCTAGGTGGTCTGCTTGTCTGAGTGGCGGCCCGATTCCAGCGACTGCCTCGAACGAAGGGGACTTTATGGGCGCGACGGGGATTGACGAGGCCAAGCTTGAAGCTTTCATGGGGCGGGCCGTTACTGATATGGGCGCGATCATCAGCGCCCCGCTGATGGTGATCGGCGAAAAGCTGGGCTTGTACAAGGCGATGGCTCATGCGGGGCCGTTGACCTCGCAGGAGGTGGCGGAGCGCTCCGGTGCGGCTGAGCGCTACGTGCGCGAATGGCTCGGAAACCAGGCGGCCGGGGGCTACGTGACGTATGACCCCGACAGCGACCGGTACACGCTGCCGGACGAGCAGGCGCTTGCGCTGGCCGACGAGGACAGCCCGTTCTACATCCTGGGCGTGTATGACTCGATCGCGTCGTTGTATGCCGACGAGGACCAGATCCTTGAGGCGTTCCGCACCGGCGAGGGAATGGGCTGGCATGAGCACGACCATCGCCTGTTCAGCGGGACCGAGCGTTTCTTCCGGCCCGGTTATCGCGCCCACCTGGTCGCAGAATGGATCCCGGCGCTAGAAGGCGTGCACGAGAAGCTCGAACGGGGGGCGAAGGTGGCCGACGTCGGCTGCGGGCACGGAGCGTCGACGGTCATCATGGCCGCGGCGTACCCCAAGTCCGAATTCTTCGGCTTCGATTACCACGACGCATCGATTAAGCGCGCGCGCGAGGCAGCCACAGAGGCAGGGGTCGCAGACCGCATCAACTTCGAGGTTTCCGCCGCCAAGGATTATCCCGGTAGCGGCTATGACCTGGTCTGCGTGTTTGACTGCCTGCACGACATGGGCGACCCAGTAGGCGCATCGGCGCACGTGTTGCAAACACTGGACGCTGACGGCACCTGGATGATCGTCGAGCCGTTCGCCAACGACCGCGTCGAGGAAAACCTCAACCCCGTCGGACGCGTCTTCTACGGCGCGTCGACGGTGATCTGCACACCAGCGTCACTCTCCCAAGAGGTCGGCCTTGCCCTCGGAGCGCAGGCTGGCGAAGCGCGACTCACCGAGATACTCAAGCGGGGCGGGTTCACCCGCGTGCGCCGCGCCACCGAAACACCGTTCAACCTGATCCTCGAGGCAAGACCCTAGACGGCGGGACCGGCCCGTAGCTCCGCCCAAGCTGCGACACGCCGGTACCCCGACGCGGGGCGCCCTCTCAGGACGACGACCCGTCGTGATGAGACCCCGAGGCCGCGCTTTCGCAATCGCGGAGGCAGTGAGCGGTGAGGTAACTCGGTAGCTCCGGCACTTCCACGATGACCGGCGGTTCGGGATCGCCTCCGCGACAGTGCCGGCTCGCGCCGGAAGGAGGCGTCGCCCGGCCCCGGCGGAACCGCCCGTCACTGCTCGCACTCACTGCCCCAATCATCACGAAGCGGGCGCCGGCCTAATCGAGTTCCAGACTGCCCAGCTGGAGCGGTTGCGAGCGCTTCGATGCGCAAGCCGCAGACTGCTGTATCGACCGTAGAGGAGCCACGATGGACGCAAGGACGACGTTGGCGCTTCTGGTGCGATCCAGCAGTCTCGAAGTACCGCCAACGACCACGCACGACTGCCCCTTCGGAACGAATCCGCGCATCTGGGCCCAGTCGCCGCCTGGCGCCGGCGATATGACCGGGTTCGTTCCGGAGCGGAAGCGTCAGTCGGCGAGGTGCCGTCACACGAAGCTTCCGGATCTTCGTGAGAGCGGCAGTCTGCGTTTGTCCCGGCGCGGTGCCCGTCTCGGCCATCGCAGGCCCGTCGCAGGCCTCGATCCGGACGCCTCCTTCTGGGCGATTCCGAAAGCGCGGCGCGGCTCACGCGAAGCCGGATCGTGACGATCGCAATGTCGCCAAAGCAGTGGCCAGCTGAGCGACGGACGAAACGCAAGAGCAATGACCCCGTGGCCGCCGGCTCCCTCAGGCGCTTCAGAGCTGGCATGTCGACGCCGTCGCGCTGCCGCTCAACGAGGCGTGCTGACTCGGCGGCTACGCCCATCTCAACCGCCGCTACACCGGAGGCGCCTACCGCCGCGCGATCGTCGCCTACGGCAAGCAGCTGAACGTGATGTGGGTTTACGTGGTCGCGCGCCTCTCAGGTGCCGCGCCGGGAACACGCCTACGGGTCAGCGATTCACCACCTACTCGGCGAGAGTCTGTCCAAGATGACGTCAAGCAAGTGGCGGCGATGCTCGTCGAGGGCCACGACGCCGCCTATGCGTGGACATCACACCCGACCCGCTACTCGGGCGTCCTGAAGCATCCGTTGCGCGGGGAACGGAGCATCAGCTGGCACCCTGGAAGATCCCGTAGCCGAAGCCGCGGCCTTTCACCAGCCGGAGTACGAGTATTCGGTTCGAGCGGTTGACGGCAATGAGCCGCAGTGACTTTCCGTCGACGCCGGATGAGGCGCCCGTGCCGAACCGTGACCATCGATAGGCGACGCGCGGCGGTGGCGCTGGGCGCGGCCTGACCCAACACGGCCGCGCACAGCGCCAACCACCGCAATCCCGCCGCGGCGCGTCATTGCGCTACGGCGTCTCCGTGTGCAGCGTTCCCACCCGGACCGCCGTGATGACGACATGGCGCGCGAAGCCCAGGCCATCCGGGTTGCAGCTCAGGCTGACGTTCGTGCCGTTGCTGGTGTCGACGGCGGCCGTGAGCGTCATCTCGTCGTCGAACGCCGCGACCCCAGGGGGTAGGTCAGCTGAGCCCACCGCGACCGGGTTGGCGTTCTGGAGCAGCGTGCAGCTAGCCAGGTTCAGGGACGCGGTTGCGTTCCCGGCGAGTTCCGTCGCGGCGGTGACGATGTATGAGCCGCCCACGTTCAGGCTCAGCTGCGCGATCCTCGTGTCACTGCCGGCGGTTAGCCCCTGCTGCTGCGGGACGTTGATCACGAAGCCGTCGGACGGCCCGGCGGGACCCTGTCCGCCGGTAGCGCCCGTGGACCCACGCGGTCCGGTGAACCCACGCGGCCCGCGAAAACCTCGGGGTCCGCGGCGACCGCGAGGCCCACGGCTGGCGATCGATGCTTTCGGATTCGTCGCGCGCGCGTACCGGGCGGACTTCGTGCTTCCGGTGGCAGCCCAGGCGCCGCCACCGATAGCGACAAAGAGCGCGATCGCGGCCACGATGAGCGCAGGAGACGGGCGGGACAGCTTCGGCATAGATGACTCCGATCAGTTCGTTATGGACAGCACCGCCCGATTGGTCGGGCGAGGGAAGTGGTACGGGTAGCCGCAATCAGCGCGTCCCACGCGGGGCGTCGCGTTCGCGCACAGATCTCCCAGACGGTGAGCCGTCGCCCCACGGCCAGTCCCATACCCCGAGTGATATCAAGTTTCTCACGATCGCGGGCGCGCTGGCAAGGGGCAGTAGGGCTACACGGCCTCTTGACCACCGGCCGGACCGAGATCACCGCGCTCGGCGACAAGGTCAACGAAGCCGCGCGAATTGAGGCTTGTGCGATGGAAGGGCGAACCCTGGCGTCCAAACGGCTGCTGAAGCGCCTAGACGAGACGGACGCCCGCGCGCTAGCGCTCGTCGTCGAGCATCTCCAGTACATCCCGCTCGGGGAGCTGCCCCACGTGCCGGACAAGGCGCGCCGCGACGCGCCAACGATCGCAGTCGCGAACCTCTGATCCCGTGACCTTTCGCTGTCAGCGCCGAGGATCGGCCTCGCCCGGGCCTGACCGAGGCGCACGTGTCGGTCGCCGCGGACCGACGACGTCCTCGGTGCGGCCGCCTAGGACGAGCGCTTTGCTCGTCCCGACGTCGCTGAGCTGACGATCGACTTGGCGACGACCCGATCGCGACGATCCAAGCTCGGCGGCAGCCACGGCGCGATCGGTTTGCCGAGAAACGCGCGTCGCCTCGGGCGAACGCCGACGAGCCCTCCAAGGTCCGGACCAGCTCCCGCCGGAACGATTGCTTCGACACCGAGATAGCGATCAGGTGTCGAGACAAGACTGCACTACCCGTCCTGTTCGGTGAGCACTTTCTCTACGACTTCAAGGGGCGGCGCGCTGCGCGCGCCGCCGAGCCGCCCGCCGCGGACTGCGGGCGCTCGCAAGCTCGCGTCCTCGCACGCGCGGACGGCCCTCGCACAGCCGCCGCCATCACAGCTCGCAGCGCGCCGCCTCACCCACCCCGCCGCCAGCCGCGTCCGGCCATCTCGGACCGGGCCCAGCTCGCCGCGCTGCCGAACCGTCAGCGCGCCGCTCGTCACAGCTGCCGGCGCTCGGCGACCGTCCTCCAGGCTCGCGTTGACCCGCGCTTCACGACCGAGAATCCGAGGAACCTGTGCGCCCTTCGGCGCTGGAAACAGCCGGCAGCTGAAAGGGGGGAGAGCAGCTGCTCGATCCTTGGAGGCTTCGGCCCGTCAAGCCAGCAGGCAACCCGACGCGATACCGGAGCCCTACGGGCGAGTCCCGCACCGATCTTCCTGATTCCACGGCGCGGCATCCCCTGCCGCTTGATCCTCGACCGCCTCGGTCATCGATGCCGCCACCAGTCCGCACCGCGATGGCAGGCCCAGCACAAGAGCTCCACATCCCGGCGGCGCTCCCGCCCGAGCCGAGCCTAGCTCCGGTGGTGCACCGTCAACGTCGCGGGCCAACCCGATGCAGCACAAGCGATCTGCCGCAGCCGGCACAGCGACGATCGCTCGTCACGAACCACCACCAGCGCCGCGCCCGCCACACCGGCGAGCCGACGTACAGCACGTACAGCAACGAGTGCCGCCGCCGGCCGCTCACCGGCCACCCCTCCGGCTCCCGGTCGCGGCGCCGATCGCGCCTGCCATCGGCGACGGTATCCTCAAGACATGGCGGATGCCACCGAGATCGAGTTCGTCTTCGAGCCCCAGGAGGAAGGTGGCTACCACGTCTACGCCCCTGACCTTCCCGGGTTGCACACCCAGGGAGACACGGTCGACGACGCCACGAGCAACGCGCGAGAAGCGCTCAGCCTGTACCTAGAAGGCCTCCGCGAAGAGGGCCGCCCGCTCGATACCGGCATCATCCGTCGCAAGCTGCCGCTGCCCGCGTGAGCGGCCATCTGCCGGTCATCTCCGGCGCGCAGCTGATCCGGGCGCTGGAGCGACTCGGATGGGAGACGGTCCGTCAGCGAGGTAGCCACGTTCGCCTGCGGCATCCTCCGGGACGCCGACCTCGATCCGGACGAGCTTCGCCGGCAGCTCTGACGCTGCCGGCGCGGCCGATGATGTAGGTCCGGAACGGGCGTGCATCGTGCCCACAACGTGCCCGGTCGCCGCGGAACCGGCCTCGAACGCCGCGTCAAACCACGGGCAATGCGCCGTAGATGCGGGGCTTGCGGCCAGCGCACACCCCGTCGGGCCTCCTACGGAACCGAAGGTCGGGAGTTCGAATCTCTCCGGGCGCGCTGAGAAAGCCCCGCTACGGCGGGTTTTTTTGTGTCGGCTCGCGTATCGCTAGCCCACGCCGTCCGCCACGACAAACAACACGACAAACACGTGCAAGAGAACTACTCCGGTTACCGGGACTTCGCCCGAAACCGAGGTGTCTGCGCCCGTTGCTGGTATCCCAAGGCTACATCTCGCCGGCCACATCGACAACGTTTTGTCGATCGGAGCGCGCAAGCGTCTAGGAGTTCGTATCGATCGGGTTCGCGGAACTTGCCTTTCGGGCCGGCGACGGGCTCGAGATCTCGCTGCTCTGGGAGCGCTCCAGCAACGCTGTCTTCGTTGCTGTGCTCGACCGCAAGCGAGGCCAGTACTTCGAAGGGCCAGTGGAACCGAGCCAGAGCGCTCTCGATGTGTTTCGCCACCCGCTCGCGTATCAGCGCTCATCCAGCACGGCGAAGCTGCCACGCGATGCTCTGCGCGTGACGGTCGCCGCGGAGCGGGGCGGCACATGAGGCAAGAGGCGTACGCTCAACGACAGATGCGACATCACCGGGACGATGATCGGCTTGCACCAGGCGCGACGACACTCACGCCGGTCGACTTCGCCACCACGCTGCACGATGGTCGGCGTTTGCTGGGCAAACATGCTGGCGGGCGATGGTCGGTCCACGTCTACTCGCCCGGCGAGCACGCACGGCTGCTCGGCTACGGCGTCGCCTCCACGCGACCGCACGCATTGGAACGCGCCGGACTGTCCGGTGAGGACGCCGGCGAGGTCCTCGGCCGGATCGGCATCTGACCACAGCCCCGGCCGCATCAGCGTGTATCGCCCGGGCACAAGCACTCACCTGGCGAGCACCAAGCGAGTGCGAACGATTGGGTACCCAGCTACCAGGGCAGTTGGCCGGCGCCCGCCTGTTGGTCAGGTCTGCGCTGAGGTTTGAAGGCGGCTCGTGGCGGCAATCCGGCAATTCGTCGGGTCTCGCACAGTTGATTCGTCGCGCTCGGGTCCGTCCGGGCGAACATGCGTCCGGGGTGGATGCGAGTTTCTGCCCATGTTCCGATGGAGCTTTCCTCGCCGCCAGCAGTACCGGCGCTTGCGCCGGGCAGCCGCGGGTGGCGCCGCGGGCCTGGCGGCGGGCGCGCTCGCGGTCCTAGCCGCGGGCGCCGGCGACCTCGCCGTGGCGGGTGTGCTCTTGTTGATCATGGTCGGGCTGCTGATCTACGCTCGGCATTGGTTGCGCCTCGTTGGCCGCAGCCGTGTCGGCGCGCGTTCTGAGGATGAGGTCCGACGGGTGCTTGCACCGCTGAGGGCGGAGGGGTGGAGGCTGCGTCACTCGCTGCCGTGTATGCGGCGTGGCGATATCGATAGCGTCGCGATCGCGCCAACAGGGATCGCGTTCGCGATCGAGACGAAGACCCGGACGTTCGACGCGCGGCACCTGGCCGGCGTCCGGGAGATGGCTGCGTGGCTTCACCGTCGCCGGCGACGGTGGTGGCGACGGTGGTGGCGCCGTGGAGCGCTAGCGGTTCTGTGCGTCGTGCGTGCCAGAGGCGCGGAGCGCGTCGAGGACAACGTTCTGATCGTGTCGCCCGATCGCCTGGTGGCAGCACTCCGGGTCGCGGCGGGGACTTCGCGGCGCCCCGCTTTCCTGGCCGGCGAAACCCCGGCAAGCTCGTAGCGCCCACTGCCGGTCCCCGGCGGCGATCGGTCGCCTGAACGACCTGGCGTCCGGTCCGCCGTATTAGGTCCGGGCAGTTCCGGGCTTGCCGCTCATGGCCCCCAGGGCGGGGCTGACAGAGCGGCTGCGGTTGGGCGCGTCAGCGGTCGGTCGCGGTGTCGGCGAACACGCAGACAACGAGGAGGTGGGTGAGGCAGTCGGAGATCGCTTCCGGTGCGTTCGGCGTGTCTCGGTCGAGCGAGCCGATCGCGAGCGCGGCCCAGCGGCCTGCCTCCTGGGCGTGCTCGACCAGGGAGGGCGGGTCTACGGTCGGCGATGCGTCGAGCAGCGCGTGCACTGCCTGGTCATGGACGAGGGGTAGCCAGTCCTCGGCCTGGTAGTCGCGCGAGTTCCCATCTGCCTCGAGCGCCAGGTGGCAGCGATGCAAGCTGCCAGCCGCGGTGAGATCGAGCGTTGAGAGCAGCTCGTCGGCAACCGGCGCACGCTCGGCGGCGGCCGGGAGGAAGTGGAGCACGTTCGCGGCGACGGCGATGCTGATCAGCCGCGGGACGGAGGTTGCCAGCAGGGTCACAGGACTGTCGGAGGGCTGCTCGCCGGGCGGCAGGTCGGAGGTACCGCGGACATAAGCGGCGTGGTAGCGCTCGGCGAGTTCGTCGGGCTGCCAGGGGCGAGCAAGGCGGCGATACGTCACCTCGAGGCTGCTCACAGGGCTCTGGGCGACTGGCTTGGCAGTGTGCCCGACGTCGCACGAGGCCCCGGACGGCAGGCCGCGGGGCTACCGGAGCCGGACTTCCGGCCCAGGCGGTTTTCAGGTCGGAGCGGGGCTTGCGGAGTTGGGTCCGGTAGTTGCGCTGTGACCGACGAGGAAAGGCGCGTGGAGATGAACATGAATCGGGCGGTGGCGACGGCAGCGGCGGCGGATGAGCCGCAGCTGCGTCGAGCATATTCGGCGGCGGTCGCGCATGGTTCCCGCAACACGCAGTGCTCGGCGCCTGAGGAGCGCGCGTACGGCACGTTGCGGCTGCTGACGTTGGCGACGTTGCGCTTGCCGGACCTGTTTCTGTACGCGCACGTCCTGCAGGTGTTCGACGAGGACCCTGCCGTCGAGCGGGTCCCGCCGGTGGTCGTGGGAGCGGTGAGGACGATCGGGTCGGATGCGCTGCGGCTCGCGCATCGGGCGCTGGAGACGCATGCGCGTAACGTCGGCTATGAGACGGGCGCGTGGGTCGATCGGGCGCTCGAGCAGGCCGGCGCCTGCCTGTGCTGTCAGGTCGACGTCGAGGTGCCGGTGCTGCTCGATCAGGCGCGACGGGCGACGATCGCGCTGACGCGCGCGACCGCGACCACGGCGGATGACCGGATGCTCGTGCCCGAGGAGCTCGCGAACGGCCTCGGGCACCTGCTCGCGATCTATCTGATCGCGACCACGATCGGATGAGCGCGCGGCTCCTCGGTGCGATCGGCCGTCTGCCGATCTGGGCCCGCCGGGGGCTGATGATCGTCTTTCCGTTACTGCTCCTGGGGTGCTGGTCGCCGGGTTCGCGCTGGCTCCAACCGAAGCCAGGGACCACTCCAAGCAAGCGGGCGCGGCCGGGCGCCTGCTGCCGCCGTCTCCGACGACCGCCACCCATGCGCGCGCTCGGCCGGCCCGCCCCGCCATCAAGACCGGTGAGAGCTCAGCAGCGGCGCGGGCTGGTCAGCGCGGGCACGCTCGAAAGCGGCCGGGCGCGGCGCATCGCCCGCCCGTGCGGAGACCGGTCAGCGAGCAGCCACCACCGCCGTCGCCTCGCAGCGCTGAGGGGATGATGCTGACGGTCGCCCGCAGCTTCGCGGTGGCGGACATGCCGTATCAGGTCGGCCGGCTGCCCCGCTGGGCGCGCACCGCGATCGAGCGGACGTGCACGCCCGCGTTCGCGCGCTATCTCCTCGCCCAGCCGGCGCAGCTGGCGCCGCTGCAGGCGACGCACCCGAAGGACATCGAGACCTACCGGGTCGCGAGCGTCCTGCCGGCCGGGGGTCCGGAAACGGTGGCGGTCAGTTACGCCTCCCAGCAGGCCAGCGCCGACAGCGGCGAGTTCCTGCTGAGGATGGTCAGAGAGCACGGACGGTGGCTGGTCGCTCGCCTGGAGGCGTGAGCAGCGGTACGCAGGCTGTTCCTGCTCGCGCTGGCGCTGACGATCCTGCTGCCGCTGCTGGCGGTGATGCTGGTGTTCCTCGCCGCGGCCGGAGAATCGGCGGCGCAATGCGGGACCGCGTTCGCCGGCGCCAGCGGGCCCGTCGGCGGCGTTCCGCCGGCGGACGTCCCGATCTTCCAGGGCGCGGCCGCGCGGGCTCGGCGCCCGGGGCCCGTCGATCCTCGCGGCGATCAACTACGTCGAGTCGACGTTCGGCCAGTCAAACGACGCGGGCGTGCACTCGGGCGCGAACTACGCCGGCGCGATGGGCCCGATGCAGTTCCTGCAGGGCACCTGGGACACGTACAAGGTGCAGGCGCCCGGCGGGGCGGTGCCGCCGAACGTCTACGACGAGGCCGACGCCGTGTACAGCGCCGCGAACTACCTGAAGGCCTCCGGCGCGCCGGGCGATTGGCCGGGGGCCGATCTTCGCCTACAACCACTCGAGCGCCTACGTACAGCAGGTCCTCTCGCAGGCCGCCAGCTACTACACACAGGGACTCACCGCGCAGGGACCAGGCACCTCGACACCAACGTCGGGCTCTCCCGCGGCGACCTCGGGCGCCCGGTTCAGCGTCCCGGCGGCGACCGGCGACCCCGCCGGGCCGATCACGCTCGCGCCCGGGCAGCCGACGATCGTCGCCGCGACCTACTTCACCGACCAAACCGGCGCATGGGGCGACAAACTGCTCGTCAACCACGACAGCTACGCCGAGCTGTCCCCCGGGATCCCGGGATCCCAAGTCACCAGGCAGAACGCGACGATGCTCGGCGGGCTGCCGTACATGACCCCGCTGCGCGTGACCAACCCGCAAAACCGGCGCAGCGTGATCCTCTACAAGCGCGACATCGGCGCCGGCCAGCCACTGTCAAACACGCTGGGCGGCTACCACTACCGGATCGACCTGACCGCGGTGGGCGTCGACGCGAACGCTCCGGTCGGCACCCCGATCTACGCGCCGCTCGACAGCCAGCTGGTCGAACTGGTCGGCGACTGGTACGCGGGGCAGCCGCTGTTGCTGTTCCGGTTCCTGAACCGCCCGGCCGGCGCGGCGTCGGCCTACTGGTACGTGGCCGAGGAGATCACCCCAGTCAGCACCACGATCGGCACGATCTTCCGCGCCCGTCAGGACGTCGCCCGCTTTGCCCCCACCGGCACCGGGATCGAGCTCGGCTGGGGATCACCAACCTTCAGCGGCCGCACGCTCGCCCAGCAGATGCGCGACAGCGCAGCAGCGAACCCGCCCGCCGGCGCGCAAACCACCTGGGGGGAGAGCTTCAAACACTATGCCTGCTCAGGTGCCATCGCTGAGGGCTTCCCGTGCGGTACGGCCTGCCGCACGTCGTGGCCGTAGGGCCTGCGGGAGCCTGCCCTTTTCATCCCTTCCGGGTGGGACCCGCCAGGGGCGCATGAGTCGCTGATGAATCGAAAATAGCGTTGCGCCCCGGACACACTAGGAGGAAAATGCCTGCTCAGGTGCCATCGCTGAGGGCTTCCCGTGCGGTACGGCCTGCCGCACGTCGTGGCCGTAGGGCCTGCGGGAGCCTGCCCTTTTCATCCCTTCCGGGTGGGACCCGCCAGGGGCGCATGAGTCGCTGATATGGAGAGACGTTTGTCAAGGGGTGCGTCACAATTTCTCGCTTTCGCGTTGGTTGGTCGTGGTTTGTGGTCGGCTGGGTGGGTGGCGGTCCGGCAGGCTGTGCGCGACGCGCGGTCAGACTGATATACGCGGGTTTGGTGTGCCGCAGGACCATGGTTCGTCGTGGGGGAGCCGCTGTCTAAGATCGGGCGTGGCCTGCCCCGGGGGGGCGGGTTGCTCATAGTTAGGGCTCACGAAAGAATTAGTGGCCCCTTTTGGGTTGGGTGGATCGTGTAGTTCCAGTCTGGATGGAACTGGTCGCGGGCGATGTCCACGGCGGCAAGCTCTTGGTCGGTGACCTTGATCCCTTTCTCGTAGTGGCCGGGGTCCAGGCGCGCGTAGACCTTCAGGCCGGTGCTGGTCGTGGTCGCGCCGATCAGGTCGATGATCACCTGCAGGCTCTCAAGCGGCCGTCCGCGCCAGTTGAGGCTGACGTAGCTGAACATGCGATGCTCGATTTTGTTCCACTTCGACGTCCCGGGCGGAAAGTGGCAGACGCGGATCGGCAGCGCGAGCTCGTTGGCGAGCTTCTGCAGCTCGGTCTTCCACAGGCGCGTGCGGCTGGAGTTGCTGCCGCCGCCGTCAGCAGTGATCGTCAGGCACGTCGCTTTGGGGTAACGCTTCTGGCCGAGGTACTGCCACCACACGCGGATCGAGTTGACCGCGAACGCGCTTGTGTCATGGGTGACACCAACGCTGACCATCCCCTCGTTGGCTTTGATGTCGAGCACGCCGTACGGGATCGCGTGCCCCAGATCCTTGTCTTTGAAGTCGTGGCAGCGAACCTCGACCGGCCGCCCAGTCGGCTCGTATTCCCGCCCGACAGCCTTGAAATCCCCGACCAGCTCGCGCTTTTTCGCGTCTACGGATATCACCGGCTGATCCGCGGCGAGCGCCGAGCGTGTCGTCTCGTTGATATGCCGAAACTGCGCGTCACGGTCAGGATGATCCTTCCCCTCCCGCGTCTTGGAGTTCGCGTGCAACCGAAACCCAAGCCCCCGCAAGAGCTTCCCGGACGTCCGATCGGACACCTGATGTCCTGCCGCCTGAAGCGCACTCGCGATGTTCTGCAAGCTCTTCGAGCACCACCGCAACGGCGAGCACGGATCCCCACGCGTATCCGGATCCACCAACGCCTCCAACGCTCCCACCAGCTCCGGATCAGACTCCGTCAACCGCGGCCGCCCCGCACCCGGCCGACGGACACGACCCGCCTCGAGCCGTGTCCCCTCCCGCAGCTCTGCGATCCCACGCTGCACAGTGTTCTTGCTGATCCCCGTCGCACGCACGACAGCCGCGATCCCGCCCGGCCCACACGACCGAGCCTCCGACGCCGCCCACAACCTGCGCTGACGCTCGTTCAACTCCGGCCCCAACCCCCGATAACGCTCAACAATCTGCGATTCATCGATCATGCCCCCGCGATACGCCACCACAACCCAACATCCTGCCACAGCCCACTAATTCATTCGTGAGCCCTTAGCTCGCGGGTTCCCCGCGCGTTGCCGGGCCGCCACCGACCCAGCCGACGGGGGTAGGCGATGTCCGGGCTGGTGGCTACTCGATCTGTGCGATCGCCCAGGCGAAGCCGGCGAGCTCGCGGGCGGCCGCGACGGCGATGATCGTGCGGCGCTTCGCGCGGGCCTCGAGGCGTGTCCAGGTGCGGTGTAGCCGTCGCTGGGCTGACCATGCGACGGCGATCGCTTCCGGCGGCTGGTTCTCTTGGCGGTCGGTGAGCGCACGGCCGATGCTCGGGCGGGAGCGGTAGTGCCAGGCCGCCTCGACCAGCAGCCGCCGCGCGTGCCCGGAGCCGGTCTTGGTGATCGCGCCGAGCCGGCGCTGCTGACCGGTCGTTGCCTCGGACGGGACCAGGCCGACGTAGCTCATCAACTGCTCGGCGCGGGCGAACCGCTCGAAGTCGCCGATCTCGGCGCACAGCCCGACCGCGGTCAGCGTGTCGACACCGCGCAGGCACCGCAGCCGGCCGACCTGCACGACCCACGGCGAGCTCGGCAGCATCGCGACGATCTCGCGCTCCAGCTGCTCGCGGCGGTGGGCGAGCGCGTCGATCGCGCCGCGCGCGTCGAGCAGCGTCGCCTGCGCCGCCGGCCAGTCCAGCGTGACCGTCCCCAGCCAGTCGCGGTGGCGCTGCGTCCACGCCGCCCCGTCGTCGAACCGGATCCCGTGCCGCAGCAGCAGCTTCGAGAGCCGATGCCGGCAGCGCATCAGATCCATCCGCACCGCGTCACGCGCGCGGACCAGGTCACGGAGCGCCTCCTCCTCATCGCCCGGCACCCGGACCGCGTGCAGCTTTCCGGCCAACAGCAGCCGGACGAGATGCTCGGCGTCGCGACGGTCGGTCTTGACCCGATCCCCGCTCGCGCGCGGGATCTTCGACGGTGCCGCGACCACACACTCCACCCCCCGCTTTGAGAGCTCGCGCGCCAACCCGTAGCCGGTCGGGCCGGCCTCATACGCCGCACGCACCGGCCGCGGCAGCCCCGCGCAGAACGCGGCCACCTTCGCGTTCTCGCCGCTCATCGCGAACGTCTGCAACTGTCCCGTCTCAGCATCAAGCACCGCCGCGACGACCTTCGTCGCGTGCACATCCAGACCGACGAGACTTCTAGCCTTCGCCATGGCCGGCTCCTCCTATGCGATTGTGGGCCGCCGCGCGGGGGCAACCGCGCGGCATGACTTTCACCCCACGACCAGCGTGGGGGAACCGGCCCTTTCTACACCGCGGGCCGGACGGACGGTGAATCCATATTGTCTAACGAGGAAGAGACATGTCGCGACCCGCTGGTCCATCCACGCGCGAGCGCCGCCGCCGTCGCCCCTGGGCCGCCGCGCTGATCGCGCCGACCGTGGGCGGCTGCGGCGGAACGTCCGATGCGCTGAGCGATGCAGTCAACGGGGCGGCACGCGCGTCGTCGGCGGCCACCCGTTCATCTCAGCGGCTGATGCGATCGTGGTGCCCGCGGGCGGGCGCCGCAGGCGGCCGCGGGCTGACCGACGCGCAAGCGCGCGGGTGCCTGCGGCAGGCATGGGATGCATGGCTGCGCGAGCTCCGCCGCAACGGGTATGACCCGAACCGAGTCGGGCGGTGACACGCGTGGAGAGCAGGCTAGGCGGCGAGCGACTCCTGGAGTAGCGTGGCCACGGGATCGGCGAGACGGCTGGTCGCTTCGAGCTGCTCGTGGAGGGGCTTCCCGACACCGTCTCGCCGGTATCCGGCGGCGTCGGCAGTGGAACGGTCGCGTGCATCGAGAGCGCGCGGTTGAGCAGCTGGTGCTTACGTGCGCGGGCGGTGTCGAGCGCCTTGAGCGCTTGGCGGCGGGCGCACGTGGCGGCGAACGCACGGAACGGCCCGCGGGTCGGCTGCCATCCGCGGATCGCGGCCAGCAGCCCGATCCGGGCTTCCTGGGCAATATCGCCGCAGTCACAGCGACACGGCATCCACAGCCTGCGGACGGTGGCGCGGATCAGCGGCTCGTAGCGGCGCAGCAGCTCCTCCTGAGCGCGCCGATCATCGTGCTGCGCGGCATCCAGCAGCGCGCATTCGTGAAGCGAGGCGGCGTCGCCTCGCGCATGAGAGGAAGTCATGCGCGCGCACGATGAGCACCGCAATAGGGATTTCCGGAAAGCTCCCCGCGCGTCAAGCGCTCGCGCTCTATGACACGCCCCGCGGAAACTCGACGCCCTCACCGGCCGAGCCGCCCGGTGGCGAGCGCCAATGCTTCGGGCAGCACCGTGCGGCGGTGCCCGCCGAGCGGGGTGGCCGAGGACCAGGCGCTGCGCGATGGCCGCGCGTACCAGGTTCCCTCCGGCGCCAGCCGCGGCGTCGCATCGCCGCGCTTGACCGTCGCGCCTGCAGGCTCGGCATCGAGCCGATCCGACTGCGCGACACGCGAGCGCGATCTCGACGGCCACCCGTTCGTGGCGCCGTGCGGTCCCGCGCCGTGCCCGCCGGCCACCGGGGACGAGGCGATGTGATCGCTTCAGCGCAACCCCGGCCCCCCGACCGCGCATCCCGCCGACCCGGTGTCCCTCGATTCGACATCGCCCTGCACTGGTGGTTGCCGCCGTCATTGTCCGTTGCGATTGGCGTTGGCAGTATCCGCCCTCCCACTCTTAGCCTGGATCCACCGATCGGCTGGGTTGACGGGGTGAGATTCCCGGGTTTGTCGGGGTGACACTCGGGATGGACGGTGTTGACCCAGGCGGGAGCGCTCGTCTGGGAGCGCCAACGCCCGAAGTGGCAGTTGGCGCGCGGTTTTGGGGCAGGGTGAGTGGGCCGGTGTCGGCCGCGGGTCGGCTGGTGGTCGTCGTGACCTCGCGGGTGCTCAGGTGAGGGCGGGGAGCGCGCGGATCGCGTCGAGGATGGTGGTGAAGTCGTGTTGCCAGGGCCAGCGGGCGGGCATCCGGAGTGTCCATTGGCGGCTGGTGCGCGTCAGTCGGGCGGGGACCTGCAGCAGTTGGTGGCGGCGTGACCGGGCGGTCTGGACCGGCCGATCGGGGAGCCCGATCTGGGTTGCCCAGCGTCCGAGGTTGTGCGCGAGCGCGGCGATCACGGTCCAGGCGCTATTGGCGTGCATGCGGCCGGAGGGGAAGTGCTGAAGTGCTTGGTCAATGAGGTCGCGGATCGCCAGCTCGACGGTGGCGTGGTCGCGGTGATCGATGTCAGCGACGAGCGTCGGGATCGTGCGGTTGGTCGCGAAGCAGTGGTAGCGCCAGTCGGGGAACAGCTCGGCCTGGGCGCCGATCAGCCGGGTGCGCCTGACGATCAGCCGAAAGCCGCCCAGCTGGGTCTCGGCGACCTGCGCCTCGCCGCCCTCGGGGTAGTCGGCGACGGTGACCCAGTCGGTCTCGGGGATCTGCCCGATCAGCCTCTGGATCTTGGTGCTGTGCTTGACGGTGATCGAGAACTCGATCCCGCGCGCGTCCAGGGTCCGAAACAGCTTGTGGTTCTCAAACCCGGAGTCCGCGCGGATCACGATCAGGCCGCTGTGCCCGGCGCGCCGCGCCCGGGCGATCAGCTCATCCACGAACCGGGCGATCCCGCGCTGGGTGTTGGCCTTGCCCTTGCGGTTGCGGATGTGCAGCACCTCGCCGGTATCCGCGCGCACCGCCACGATCGGGTGATAGCCGAGCTTCTTGGTGTACCCGTAGGAGGCGCCCTGCTTCTGGTAGCCGTGCACCTCGCCGACGAAGCTGTCGATGTCGATCACCAACGGCCCATCACCCGGCCCCGCGCCGGCCTGCCACGCCCGCGCGAGCGTCTGATCGAGCACGCGGTCGAGCTGGCGGACGTGCCCGAAGGTGAACGCCCGCAAGAACGTCCCCAACGTCGAGGGGGCCATCACCCGGTGCCCCGGATCAAGCCCGTGCTCCCGGCTCTGAGCACGCTCATGTCATCGATGCTGTCCGCGCCGGCGAGCATCCCGTGCACCAGCGACATCACCTTCCGGCCCGGCAGCGCCGCTCCCGGCGCTCTGGGGTCAAGCCACACCGACTCGTTCACCAGCTGCTCGATCCCCAAGCGGTCCGCGAGCGTTGCTGTCAACAGCAGGCCGGCGTCGCTGATCAGTCGCTGCTCGTCGAACCGAACCTGCACCAAGTCGAGGTTTGCCGGCCCTTCGGGAACGTCCGCAGCGTCATGCACCATATGGGTGACCTCCTGACAGGGCCGCAGCCGCCCTCTACGACTGCCATTAAAGCCCTGCTCAGGAGGACATTTAAGACTCAGGCTCGGACGGAACCGAGCATGTCACCCGGTGGATCCAGGCTTAGCGCCGCCGAGGCCGGCACCGCCGCTGCCACTTCCTGTAGAAGAGGTATTCGGGCCGGTCGGACTGGTTGTCGTGGAGGTGGTGCTCGTGGCGGTGGTCGGCGTCGATGTGCTGGTCGTGGTGGGGCTGGTGCTGCTGGTGGGGCTGGTGCTGCTGGTGGTGGTGGGGCTGGTGCTGCTGCTGGTGGTGGGGCTGGTGCTGCTGCTGGTGGTGGTCGAAGTGGGCGTGCTCGCGGTCGGTGTGCTCGTCGAAGTGGCTGTGGGGGTCGTGGAGCTCGAGATGCTGGGCGTTGTTGTCGAATTCGTCCGGCATTCGCGGGCGGCGAGTGTGGCCAGGGTGCTCGCGCCCTGGTTGAGATTCGCCTGCAAAGTTCTGCTCACCGACGGCGGGAGGTTGGCAACGGCGTAGTTGAACTTCGAGACGGCGCTGGTCGCGGCGTCGCAGTTGTGGGCGTTGACTGCAGACGAGACCGCGTCCAGCTGACGGTTGAGCGTGTTCGACTGGCCGCTCGCGAGCAGGCCGGAACTGCCGCCACAGGCGGCCAAGAACGACATTGCGACCCCGAGGAGGCCAGCAAGAATCGCGCGCGGCGCAAAGCCCATCCGCGCTCTGACTGTAGAGACTCCGGCCATTGCCATGCCGTTAGGCATCTATTGGCCACAGGTAATGACCAATTCGCAGACGTTCCGCCTGCTGATCACCCTGCTCACTCGGATTTGTCTGGAACGTCGTCCGGATCAGCCCCGAACGACAAGCGGCCGAAACTCTCCCCAGACCACACCCGGCAAACGCCCTCCCGAGGCAAACGTAACCGGCGGGCTTATCCCCCTTCGAGCGGTGCCATCGTCAGGCCCGCGTTACCCAGTCGCTCCCAATAGGCCTCGGCGTCCTCGCGCGCCCCGCTCCAGACGATCGCGCACCCGGCGTTGCGGATCCGATCCGCCAACCGGTAGCCCTCGCCGAGCGTCACTGCCGGGATGACGCTCGCGACCGTTTCGGCGACGTGGTCGATGGTGTTGAAATCGTCGTTGAGAACCACTACCCGCCAAGGCCCGCCGGTTCCGGTGCCCGGCCGGCCCACCCGGGGCAGCTCAACCGTCTGCGACATTACGACTCAGGATACATACAGCCACAGCTTCGGTTCGATTTCACCAGTAGCGCCCGAGCCCCGGCGCATTTCGTGCAGCGTATCGCCCTGACGACGCATCGATCGACCGAGAAGGCTGCCCACATCGCACGGCGCCGGCAGAGCTGCGGCGGGCCACCATCAGACCAACACCATCGCCCATGCCTCATCTGGCGCGCGAACGTCAGCGAGACCTCCGTCTTGATCGCGATTGCTTGGGGGCGTATAGCGGACAAACGTACGTCATACGAACCAGCTGACAGCCTAGTTCACGGCGTCCCTAATCAGTTTCACGGTGACCGGACCGATGCCCTTGATGCCGAGCAGCTCGTCATCGCTCATGCGCTTGATCGCGTCGAGGTCAAGAAGAGGAGGCCGCGCTGCCTGGCGGTGCGGTGGTTGAAGCGGAAGGCGAACTCGGCGAGGTAGTAGTCCTAGTGGCCGGGTTCGGCAGCGCCGACATGTTGCAGACGGTGTGGCGATAGCCGATAGTCTGAAGGTCAGCGTAGCTGGGGTTGCCGTCGGTGCGGATGGTTGACGGGCAGGCGACCTGTGCCTTGATGGGTGCGAGCAGTGTCGCCGCTGACGGGGCGCCGGACTTCACCGCCTCGCGCTTGTACGGGCAGGGCGGCTCGTCCGGCCCGGGGGGCCGCAGCGCGGCTGTCGGGTCATCGGCCACCCGGCGGCGGCTTGTTTTCCGCTCCGGTACACTGGCCGTCGGCGGAAGCTCTAAAGCGAACCGGGGCCTCTTTGAGCACGCAGCTGGAATTCTCATCGCGCCGCACGAGCGCCAAGGCGCGCGCCTCGCTGGCGCTTGCGCTCGTCGGGGGCGTGTTCGGGCTGCTGCTCGCGCCGCTGCTGTGCTCGGGCGCCGCGGTCGCGCTCGGCGTCTCGGCGCGCCGCGAGCTGAGCAGTGACCCGCATCGGCGCGGGCGCGCCCTGGCGAGCGCGGGAGTGGTGCTGGGCGCGCTCGGACTGGTGTTCTGGACGGGGTTGTGGTTGGCGTTCTTGCTCTCGCCGAGTCAGGACCACCACATCGGTGGAGCCGGCGGCTTCTTTTAGTCCCGCGGTCAGGGTCGATGACCCGAGCGCCCAGGCGAGGCTCGCGCTCGCGCTGGCGCTCGTGCCGTTGCTCGACCTGGCCGTGTTCGCGTTCTCGCCGGTGCTCGGCTGGGTGCTCAGCCCGCTGGCGTTCATCGGCGCGCTCGCGGCGGCGCTCCTCGCCATCGCCGCCCGCCGCCGGGTGGCGCGCATCTACGCGCTCGGTGAGCAGGCCTTCCAGCCCGTCGAGGCCGAGCTCATCCACGCCCGGGCGCTCAGCGCGTGGGCGCTCGGCGTGGCGCTGGGCGCGCTGCCCGTGTACGCGCTGTTCGTCGCGGTGCTGCTCTACTTCTGAGCGCTCGCTTCGCCGCGCGCGGGCGCCGGCCGATGGCGTCCGGTGATTTCGAGACGCACGAGTTCAAGCAACATGAGTGGCTACCGTTCACGGTGTGCTCCCGAGCTCCTCGCTGGGCGGCGAGCCGCTCCAGCACGCCCACGGTCCTGTCAGCGTCGATGCTTCGCGCGACCAGCATCTGCAGCGCCTCACGGGTGAAATCGTCGACCACGTTGAGCAGCCCCAGCCCGCGCCCGTCGGCGGTCTGGTCGTGCTGGAAGTCCAATGCCCCACACCTGGTCAGAGCGCTCCGCCCGCAGCCGCTCAGCGGGCACGGTCGAGTCGCCCAGCCGCCGGCGCTTGCGCTTGCGCTGCCGCAATCCCTCCTCGCGCCAGCACCGCTGCACCCGCTTGCGGTTGACCTCCCAGCCCTCCTCCCGCAGCCGATGATGCACGCGGCGATACCCCCACCGTGGACGCTCGGCGAGATCTTTCGCAGCCTGGCGCGCAAGCGCCGCGTCATCTTCAGCGCGCGTCGGCTCGTAGCGCTGCGTGGAGCGATGCTGCTCCACCACCCGGCACGCCCAGCGCTCGCTGACGCCGAGACGGTCGCGCAGCATCGCGACCGCCCGGCGCCGGCGGGCCGGGCCTACCAGTTTCCCTTCGCGATCTCTCGCTTCGCGTCATTCGCCTTCATCCCGCCGTACTGGTTCCGCCACCGGTGATACGTCTGCTCGGAGATCCCCAGCTCCTCCGCCGCCTCCGGGATCGTCCTGCCCTCGCCCAATAGCCGCTCGGCGTCCCGCAGCTTGCGGATGATCTGCTCGACGTGTGACGGCGCCGCTTCATGCGAGTCCTCCTTGGCCCATTATCGAGGGCCGGGGAAGCTCTCAAACGGGTCGGACCGAACTCAGGGGGTCAGGCCAGGATTACGAGCCCCCCCGGAGCCACCGAACCTCGCCGACAGCCCGGTCCGCCGAATCGTGGGACGCCGGGTACCCGGACCACCCCCGGGCGAGCACGACGCGCCGGCGCCCAACAGCCTGCGCGAACTCGCGTTCCTTGACCGCATCAACGAGATCGGCGCCGCCGACCAGCTCGGTGCCGCCCGCCTCCCCCGCCTCTACGACGAGGCTACACAATCCTCGCGCTGCTCGACCGCGCCGGCCTGGTGCCGCGGACGCTGATCGGTAGAGCGGCGTTGCCCGGACGCGCGCCGCAGAGAGTCATCGACCGACTGACCAAGCTCTACCGCCACGGCCTGATCGCCCAACACCCCATCGGCATCCGCCAGCACACACGCAGCGACGGCAAACCGCCACTGCTCTACTCGCTCACCCGACGCCGCCTCGAGGTCGCCCAGACACGCGAGCCGCCCGCGATCTCCCAAAAGCGTGAATGGCGGCCGATCGAACCGGGCCGCGCACTGCGCCTCGCGCACGATCTGCACGCGCTCGCCTGGGCGATCGAACTACATCGCCTCCTCGGGGACGTCGCGACCGACCACTGGCGCACCCCCCGCTACGCCACCGGCCGCTACCCCGTCCCCCAGGCGGGCTCCGGCCGCGACTGGCCACCCCATCACCAACAACGAGATCCCCGTCCCGGACGGCCAAGCGATCATCGACCTCGAACTCGGGGCATTCGGCGAGGTCAAGCCCGACCTCTCGCTCGAGCTCCGCATCGAAACGCTGAAGCTCACCTTCGATCTGCTCGTCGAACTCGACCTCACCAGCCGCCCGTCCTACAACCGCGAGAAGCTCCTCGCCTACGACGCGTTCCTGTGCGGCTGGAGCCTCGCCCACCCACGCTACCGCTCACAGGCAACCAGGCCCGCCGTCGTCTTCGTCTGCCCCAACGCCCACGCCGCGACCGCGCTCGCCCGCGGAGCCGACCAGGCGCTCACCGGGCGGATCGGAGCCATGGGCGCCCAAGCCGAGCACTGGGTACCACCCCGGACGCGACCACACCTTCTTCGCGATCGAAGCCGACATCCACCACGGCGACCTCGCAGCACTCACGCTCCCCGCACGCCCGCCCGGGCTACGCGAACGCCTGACCGGAACCCGCGGGCTGGCGCTCGAGCGCGTCACCCTGCTGCCCACGACGCTCATCAAACCGCGCTCGGAATGATGTAAACACGGCCCGATCGTCGTCGATGGTCAGCGCCGACGCGGTCCGGCTAGTCGAGCGGGGATTGTCCGAGGAACTGTGTAGGCATGAGCGAAAGAGATCCTCATGGCTACTACTACGAGAAGCAGGACGCAGAAGAGCAGGACCAGGACCGAGCTGGAGCAGCACGCCGCGGAGCTAGAGGCTCTCGGGTTGGGGATCGCGCCCGCCGCGGACCCCCCGGCTGTGTCGCCGGAGCTGGTCGATGAGGCTGTCGACCGTGCTGCTGGCCGGCGCGAGCACGGAGGAGGAGATCGCCGGGCCCGGCGGGCTGCTCGCCGAGCTGACCGAGCGGCTGGTGGAGCGGGCGATGGAGGTCGAGCTGACCGAGCACGTCGGCTACGAGCCGCATCTGGAGCCGCCAGGCGGCGGTGGGAACACGCGCAATGGCACGACCGCGAAGACGTTGATCACCGAGCACGGGAAGGTCCCGATCGACGCGCCTCGCGATCGCGACGGCAGCTTTGAGCCGAAGATCGTCAAAAAGCGTCAGCGCCGGTTCGTCGGGTTCGATGAGAAGATCCTCGCGCTCTACAGCCGCGGGCTCTCCACGCGCGATATCGAGGCGCACCTCGAGGAGATCTACGGCGTGAAGGTCGGCCGTGACCTGATCAGCCGCGTGACCGATGGGGTGATGGACGACGTGCGCGAGTGGGGCAAGCGGCCGCTGGAGGACATCTACCCGATCGTGTTCCTTGACTGCATGGTCCTGAAGATCCGCGAGGGCGGCACCGTCCAGCGCCGCGCGCTGTACCTCGCCTTGGGCGTCACGCTCGACGGCGAGCGCGACGTGCTCGGCATGTGGTTCCAAGAAACCGAGGGCGCGAAGTTCTGGATGCAGGTGCTCACCGACCTCAAGCAGCGCGGCGTCCGCGACATCCTGATCGCGTGTGTCGACGGGCTCGCGGGGTTCCCCGAGGCGATCGAGGCGATCTTCCCCAAGACGACCGTGCAGACGTGCATCGTCCACCTGATCCGCAACAGCCTCAAGTACGTCCCCCGCCGCGAGCGCGAGCAGGTCGCCCGGGACCTGAAGCCGATCTACACCGCCAAGGACGCCGACCAGGCCCACGCCGAGCTCGAGGCCTTCGATGAGAAGTGGGGCGCCCGGTTCCCGGTCATCACCCAGGCGTGGCTGAACGCGTGGGAGCACGTGGTCCCGTTCCTCGCGTTCCCCGCCGAGGTCCGCCGCGTGATCTACACCACGAATGCCATCGAAGCCCTGAACCGGCAGCTGCGCAAGGCGATCAAGACCAAGGGCAGCTTCCCGAACGACGACGCCGCCCGCAAGCTCGTCTACCTCGCGCTGCAGAACGCGACCCCGCAATGGACACGATGTCAGAACTGGACGACCGCGCTGCTCGCGTTCAAGATCCACTTCGGTGACCGCGTCCCCGACAATGCAAACTGACAGTCACTGATTGCCACTCACACGGAGTAACTGTTACACTTACCATAATCCGCCTACACAGTTAACGGGACGCCCTCCGAATTAGGTCTGACTTCGCGTCGGCGTCTGGGTTCTCATCCCCTTCGGCGACGGAGTCCTCCGTCGCTGTGCTCTCGCCAAACGTGCCGCTTGTGGCGCGCGATTTCGCCGTCCGACTCGCCTCGGCCGTAAACCTGAACGCGCAGCGTCAGCTCACGCTGAGGGTGAACGGCGCGGATAGCGCGGTGACCTGCACGATGTCCCTAAGCCAGAGTTCGTGTACCACATCGAGCACAGTGTCGATCCCAGCGGCCAGCATGTTGTCGATACGCGAGAGCGTCCCTTCAGCATTTGGCGCGCTGGCGAATGACGCGATGATCGGCTTGCGGCTCACTCAGGGATAACAACCTGCGGAGTCACGGCACCGTTCGGGTGGGCCGAGGATCCAGCGCGACCACGTCAGTCACCGCCACCAGAAAGCCCGCTATCGGGAATTGCGCCCACGGGTCGAGGTTCCATTCGCTCGAGCGCGCCGCGGCATCACTGCTAACCCGGTTTTCCGTACGAACTCTCTACCGACCCGTTTCTGAACAGCGAGCTACCGCGACCGCTGCGTACGAGCAGGACGACGACGCGCCGCCGAGCGGTGATGCCCGCGCGAGCGAGCGCGGCGGGTCGTCAGATAGCAGCTGGCGCATGTGTCGTTTGGAGACGACCGCCTGCGCCGTCCCGGACGCGCGAAGCCGAGGATCTGCCCCCCCCAGGATCTCGCAGAGCATCCCGAACGGAGAGCGACAGCGCGTCTCCGAGCTTGGAGGCACCGCGACCGCGACCGGAGCCACGGTCATGCGATCAGCGCGCGCGGGTGAACCGGTGCACGGCGTCGAGCAGCTCGCGGCTCTTCTCCGCGGCGACCTTCTCGTCGCCGGAGGCGAGCGCCCTGGCGACGCAATGGTTGACGTGCTCGTCGAGGATCTTGAAAGCGATCGCCTCCAATGCGGTCGAGACGGCGGAGATCTGAGTGATGATGTCGATGCAGTAGCGGTCCTCGGACAGCATCTTCTCGATCCCGCGCACCTGTCCCTCGATCCGGTGCAGGCGCTTGATCAGCGCTTCCTTCTCTGCGGTGTAGCCGTAAGTGGGCGTGGTGGCCTCGGTCATGGGGTCTCCCTACGTGAGTGAAAGCGCCGCAACCGAAGCGAGTTGGTGACGACGAACACGCTCGAGAAGGACATCGCGCCGGCGGCGATGATCGGGTTCAGAAGGCCGGCGATCGCGAGCGGGATCGCGGCCACGTTGTATGCAAACGCCCAGTACAGGTTGGCCTTGATCGTGCCGAGGGTCCGCCGGGCGAGGCGTATCGCGTCTGAGGCGGCGCGCAGATCGCCTGAGACGAGCGTCAGGTCGCATGCTTCGATCGCGACGTCGGTGCCGGTCCCGATCGCGAGCCCGAGGTCCGCCTGCGCCAGCGCAGGCGCGTCGTTGACGCCGTCACCGACCATTGCGACGACCTCGCCGGCCTCTTGCAGGCGGCGGATTTCCTCGGCCTTTCCGTCTGGGAGCACGCCGGCGAGCACCCGCTCAATCCCGACCTGCTCGGCCACCGCTGCCGCCGCCCGAGCGTTGTCGCCCGTCAGCAGCACCGGCTCGAGGCCCAGCTGTTTGAGCTCCGAGATCGCTTCGGCGCTCGTCGGCTTGATCCGGTCGGCGACCGCAACCAGGCCCTGCGCCTGGCCGTCCCAGGCGACCGCGATGACCGTGCTCCCCCTAGCCTCAAAGCGCTGCGCCTCTGCGGTCAGCTGACCCGGCAGCCCGATCTCCCACTCGGCGAGGAACGCGGGGCGGCCGACCAGCACATCGTGACCATCGACGAGTGCTTGGACGCCGAGCCCGGCGCGGTTGGTAAACCGCTCGACAGCGGGCAGCGCGCCGAACCGCTCGTGGCCGCGGTCGGCGATCGCGCGCGCGATCGGGTGCTCGCTGGCGTTCTCGGTGGCCGCCGCCAAGCGCAACAGCTCATCCTCTGCAACCCCGTCGGCCGGGACGAGCGCTGCGACCTCCATCCGGCCCTCCGTTACGGTGCCAGTCTTGTCGAGCACGATGGTCGTCACTTGGCGCGTCTGCTCGAGCATGTCGGGCCCCTTGATCAGGATTCCGAGCTGCGCGCCGCGGCCGGTGCCGACCATCAGCGCTGTCGGGGTCGCCAGCCCCAGCGCGCACGGGCAGGCGATGATCATGACCGCGACCGCCGCAGTGAACGCCGCCGCCGCGCTGCCGCCCAACAGCAGCCAGCCCGCCAGCGTCAACGCCGAAAGCCCGAGCACCACCGGGACGAACACACCGGAGACGCGGTCGGCGAGCCGCTGCACCTGCGCCTTGCCTGCCTGCGCCTGCGCCACCAGCCGCGCGATCCGCGCCAGCGCCGTCTCCGACCCCACTCGAGTCGCGCGCACCGTCAGCCGCCCGGAGGCGTTGATCGTCGCGCCCGCGACCTCGTCGCCTACAGCCACCTCGACCGGCACCGACTCGCCGGTCAGCATCGACGCATCGACCGCCGACTCACCGCTCTGAACGGTCCCGTCGGTCGCGACTTTCTCACCCGGCCGCACCACGAACAGATCACCCACACGCAGCTGTTCGACCCCAACCAGCACCTCCTGGCCGTCGCGGAGCACGCGCGCCTCTTTCGCACCCAGCTCGAGCAGCTTGCGGATCGCCTCGCCGGAGCGTCGCTTCGCCCGCGCCTCGAAGAACCGGCCGAGCAGGATCAACGCTGTGATCACCGCTGCGGACTCGAAGTACGTGTCCTGGCTGAGCCCGGCGAGAAGCACGACAGCCGACCACGTCCACGCCGCGATCGTGCCGATCGAGATCAGTGTGTCCATCGTCGCGACCAAATGCCGCGCGTTCAACACGGCGGCACGGTGAAACGACCAGCCGCACCAGAACACCACCGGAGTCGCGAGTGCAAGCGAGACCCACTCCCAGCCGGAGAACTGCACAGGGGGCACCATCGCCAACAGCACTAGCGGGACCGAAAGCGACACCGCTACCAGCAGCCGCAACCGGTACTGCCGCGCCGGATCCTCCTCACCCAGCGCCTCCCGCGGCAACGACGCGTGATAGCCGGCCGTCTCAACCGCGCCGATCAGATCCTCAACCGACAGCTGCCCGGGATCAAAGGCGACCGCCGCATGCTCGCTGGCGAAGTTGACCGACGCCTCCACCCCCTGCAAGCGGTTCAGCCGCTTCTCGATCCGCGCTGCGCACGAAGCGCAAGTCATCCCCTCGATCGCCAGCTCGACACGATCAGGCCTGTCCGCGACCGTCCCCATCGCCATCACTCCACCTCGTAGCCAGCCTCGACGATCGCCGCCCGTAACAGGGCGTCATCCAGTGGCTCGCCGGTGACGCGCACGAGCTTGCTCTCCAGCTCGACGCTGACCGACCGCACTCCCGCGACGGCGCTTAGCTCCTCGCTGACGGCGACCTGGCAGTGCTCACAGCTCATCCCCGGGACTCGATAGATCGCGACCTTAGACACTCGTCACTCCTTCGCTCCATATACCCATACAGGGTATTGCACATACCCAGTTCGCCGGGCTCCTGATCGGCACAATCGGCCGCCAGTAGGGATACCCACCAGGAGTATGCGTGAAGGCGAGCGCGCGGTCATCCGGGCGAACCACGCTCGCAGGCGGCGGTTTCTACCGAACCGGTGGCAACGTCCCAGCCGTGCGAGGATCCCCGGCTACGGTGGACCCCGAGGACCTTCGCTCCGAGACTGACGGGGCGACCGCCGCGACAAGCTGGCACGAGCGGTTCTACGATCGCTGCGTAGTTCATCGGGAGATGGTCTGTGGATGCCCGCGGTCGTTGCTCCCATCCCGCTGGCGTGGCCTCGTTCCAAGAGAACAGAGCGCTAGCGAGCGAGGTTCACGATCTGGCATATGTACGGTGTGGGACGGGGCTGGTGGGTTCTCATATCCATCGGCATCGGCACGTTCTGGGCGCACGTGATCTTCGCCATCGTCACGCTTCTGCGCTCAGGTGTGGCACGGCGCGACAGAGGACAACGGTCCGAGCCGCCGCAGGAGTCGCCGCTGGACACCCTCAAGCGGCGGCTGGCTTCCGATGAGGTCTCCGTGGAGGAATGCGAGGGACGACGGTCCGCTCTCGACCACAAGCCGTGCACCCGAACACCACAGCGTAGGAGATGACCGCAGGATTTCGCGCCGCAAGCTCGCGTCAGGCGGAGTTGGGCATGCCCCCCGGCGCTACGTACGCTATGAGCGCCGCTGCCACTTCGCCGCCGGCCAGCTCCGAGATGCGAAGCAGAGCGAAACGGCCGTTCCTGGTATTGCTGAGGCGGTGGGTGCAGTCGGCGACGCGATCGGATCACCGGACGCAACCGCTCGCGCCGCGACCCGACCGCCGGAAGGTTCACCCGCGCTGACATCGACCGGCTACTCGATGTGGCGTGGGCGAGCTTCGATCGCCTCGCCCCCCACTACCGCCCGAGCCGACGCTCGGCAGCCGCCAGAACGTGATGTTTGCCTGCGTGACGCTTTCAATGTTCAAGGCCTCACCACGGACGGCATCGACGGCGAGTACGCGATCGAATTTGATCGGCCACGCATGCTGGAAGATCTACTCGCAACGGCGTCCTGCTCCAACTGCGCGATATCGATCCGTGCAAGGGAACGTGGAGCCTGGCAGGCGGAACAGTTCGCTTCGGCGAGCCGCTCGTTGACCTGTAGAGCGAGTCACGCACGACGACATCACTGCGCACCGTCGACGCCCGTTATCCCGGCTTCGCGCCGAACTCGCGATATGCGGCAAGTGCGCGAGACCCCCAAATCGTTCCGGGTCCGCCGTTCGTCAAGACCACCACGCCGATCGTTTCAGCCACCTCCGCCGCGCTCGCCTGGTAGTGAGCCGCCGAGCGTGCGCGGGCGGCGATGCAGCCGTCGCATTCCCGTGTCGCCGCGATTGCCAGCGCGATTAGCTCCTTGACCTTGGCAGACACCGCACCGTCCACCATCACAGCACGCAGCATCGTGGCGTACGCCTCGATGACCTCCGGCACATCCCGACGGAGCTGGCGGGCCGCCTCGCGTAACTCTTGCATGAGCTCATGGGCGCTAAACATCCGTTCCTTCCGCTTCCCGGACTGGTCGAGCAGGTGCTCGGCCTTGCGATACCGTCCCTTATGAGGATCACCGAACTCGGCAGTGATGTCCGGCCACCGATCGATCGCCGACCGGGCGAGCGGGATGGGGACTTCCGCTTTCCCTGGCGGTGTTGAGGCATCTGAGCGCGCTGTCGCCCCTGTCCGGCGCGTACGCAGCGCCCCTACGTTGGCGAAAATACGGCGCTGGCGCCGCTCCCGAATCGCCCGCAAATCCGGGCATTTGGACGTTCTCCGGCATTCGGACGTCCCTGCAGTAGAGCCGTACTCCTTGGCCTCTTGGCCTTCGGCCGTTTGCTCGGCGAGCGGTCCGGAGCAAGCGCCGACGTTGTTGGCGAGTCTTGCCCCGCGAGATGAACGACGAGTCTCGCACCGGGCCTGTTCCGCAGGTCGCCGCGCTGTCCCCGCATCTCGACGATGCGGTGTTCTCGGTCTTGTACGTCCTGAGCGGGCCGAGTAGCGTCGCGGCTGTCAACGTGTTCGACGCGGCCCCCCAACGGGTCGCACGAGGCCCTGCGCGCTCACGCGCGCGAGCGACGCCATCATGCGCGGCCACGAGCGATATGCCGAGCGGCCTGGCGCTCGCGGGGCGTGAGTCGGTCGATCTGGGCTTCTTCGATTCGCAGTACGGGTTGATTTGCGAGGCACCAGAGCGGCTCGCGCACGCGGTCGACGACGAGGTGCCAGCGCCGGCCTCTCTTCTGGCACCCGCGACACTGAGCAGCCATCGCGCCATTCCCTCGGTCCTGGCTGCGGCGCTCGTTCAGCGCGATCGGGGTCGGATCGTGGGGTTGTATGTCGACGTGCCCCACGCGACGCGATACAGCTGGCCGGCTTCGGTGACCGGCGGGCGGCCGGAGCCGCTGGTGGACCCGGCGGCATCCCGGGAGCGTGAGCTGGGCGCGAGCGGTCTCTGTCGCCACCCTCGTCCCGAAGTGCGCAGGCTCGATGACGCGGCGCACGCCTCGAAGCTCGCACAGCGGGAGCGCGCAGCAAACGCAGGACGCAGGTGCCCGCGCTTGCGACGGCGTTCGATTTACTCAGCCGCCGGGACGTTCTGCGCTACGAGATCGTGTGGCTGCTGCCCTGATGCGGGCCGGGTCAGGTGTGTGCGTCGTGGTCGCTGCGGTCCTGCGCGAGAGCTGATCCCTAGTGTGCGGTAGACGCGTCGCTGAGGTGGTACTCGATCGTCTTGGGGTGAGAAACAGCGTTGCGGCGATGTCCCGGAGTGTGCCGCCCGTACCGTGATGCTCCTTAGCCGGAGTTCCCAACCATCACCGAAGGGCTCGTGGTCGTAGTCGCGCTGCGTGCGGCGGTGGATGTGGATTGTGGCGCCGGTGGCCGCCGCCAGGCGGCCGTGGCCGCAGACGTGGTCGGCGTGGTTATGGGTCTCCACTACGTGTTCGATCCGCACGCCGGTGTAATGCGCGAGTGCGAGGTACTCCTCGATGTCGAGCTTCGGGTCGACGACCGCGATGCCGGCGTCCTGGTCACCGATCACATACGACCCGCCGCCCAGATCGTCGTGGATAACCTGGCGGAATCATGTTGGCATCCTCGTCGGTGGCGGTGCGCAGCGTGCCGCTGGTAGGCCAGCAGCGAGCCAGGCGTTCATGCCGCCGGCGATCCTGGCGACGTCGTCGCAGTCCCGAGCCGCCCAGCGGGCCGCGAGCATGCTGCGATGACCTGAGCGGCACAGGAACGCCCCGGGTTCAACCGGTCCCGCGATCGGCCGGTCGGTGCGAACTTCATTGAAGCGGCGCGGCAGCTGGCCCAGTGGGATGTGCGTTGCGCCCGGCACGCGCACCCGGGTCCACTCGACCTCGCTGCGGATGTCGAGGATCATCACGCCGCCCGTGAAGAACTCGTCAGCCACGGTCCGGGCTGTGATGGTGTGCACGCGCTTGCCGAACAGCCTGGCCGCCTTCCTACGCGTGTCCGAAGGTGACGTCGGGGAGGACGCGGTGTGCCCAGCGGGGGAGGTACCAGGCCCATTTGCCCATCAGTCGCAGGAGTACTGGGAGTAGCAGCAGCCGGATCAGCGCGGCGTCGAGGAGGACGGCGATGCCGAGGATAATTCCCATCTCCTTTGGTGGTAGCGGTCCGGACAGCGCGAAGGTGAAGAACACGGCGATCATCACGGCTCCGGCGGCGAAGATCACGCGTCCGGAGTGCGCGAGGCTGCCGATCATCGCTTCTTTGGGGTTGTGGGTGCGGTCCCAGTGCTCCTTGGCGCTGGAGAGCAGGAACACGGTGTAGTCCATCGAGATCGCGAAGATCATCGCGAAGAAGAACACCGGACCCCACGCGTCGAGGAACCCTTGGGGTTGGAAACCGAGCAGCGAGTGAAGGGCGCCGTCTTGGAAGATCCATTTCGCGACCCCGAACGCGGCGCCGGTGGCGAGTAGGTTGGTGAGCACTCCGACCGCCGCGAGGAGCGGTGCTTGCAGCGCGATCAGCAGGAGCAGGAAACCGAGGGTGAGGACGACACCGATGACGAGTGGGGTCTTGGCCGAGAGCGCGGTTTGGAGGTCGTGGTTCTCGGCGACCGCGCCGCCGACCAGCGAGCCTGCGGGGAGCTCGGCGCGGAGCCGGTCGATCGTCTGGCCGACTGCGGGGTTGGAGGGGTCTTGTTTGGGGATCGCGGTCACGAGCGCGTAGCCGCTATTTGTCTGGGCGGGAAGGAGGGCGGCGATTCCGGGATCGCCGGCCGCGATCCTGACGGTCTGGGCTGCCTGGCCGGCGGGACTGACGATTTGGACCGGACCGGTCGCGCCAGGCCCGAGAGCGGTTTGGACTTGCTGGTAGCCGACGCGGGAGGAGTCTGAGGGCGGGACGACCTTGATCGACGGCATCGCGGTGTTCAATTGCGTCACCGGGATCGCGAGGGCGGCGAGCACGGCGAGCGCGATCGCTCCGTAGGCGAGCGGTCGCTTCCAGAGTCGCTCGCCCCAGGCGGCGAAGGCGGCCGAGTGGTGCTCGCTGGAGTGCGCCCAAGGGAGCGCAAGCTTGTCGACCCTCGGTCCGAGCCTCGCCAGCACAGCGGGGAGCAGGGTGAGCGTCGCGGCGAGCACGAAGATCACTGCGAGCATGATCCCGAGGCTCATCGAGCGAAACGCAGGGCTCGGGACGAGCATTACCGCCGAGAGCGAGATCAGCACCGTCACACCGGAGAACAGGACGGCCTTGCCGGCGGTGTCCATCGTGACCGCGGTGGCTTCCTGCGCGGAGAGCTTTGAGCCGAAGAATGCGCCGCGGAAGCGGTGCACGACGAACAGGGCGTAGTCGATCCCGAGCGCGAGCGCGAACATCAGCGCGAAGTTCATCGCCCAGATCGATACCGGCAACAGCTGTGTCGCGAGATATAAAGACCCGGCGGCTGCTAACAGCCCAACCATCGTCAGCATCAGCGGCAGCCCGGCGGCGACCAGCGATCCGAACGCGAGCAGCAGGATCAGGAGCGTCACCGGCCAGGAGATCACCTCGGACTTGAGCATCGCGGAGCGGTTGGCGGCGTTGAAGTCAGACCACATCGCGGATGCGCCGGTCAGGTGCACCTGCACACCCCGATTCGACAGCGCCGCGAGCTTGCCCTTCAAGCGGTCCGCCGCCTGCACCATCGCGTTCGAGTCGCGCGCCGCGCCGGCCTGCACGATCGCGGTGTGCCCGTCACGGGACACAGACACGCCCGTGGTCGGCGGAACCAGGGTGCTGACCGCGCCGTCCGCGCGCAGCGTGCGCTCGGTCCTCGTGATCGTGGCCTGGAAGGCCGGGTCGCTGACCTTCCGGGTTGGTGAGTAGAGCACGGCCATCAGGCCGGAGCTCGACAGGCCATGGAAGTTCTTCTCGATCAGCTGTCGTGCCTGTACTGATTGTGAGCCGGTGGTCTCCCAGCCGGCGCCCGACAGCGCGCTCTCGACGCGTGGGGCGAAGAACCCGAGCACGAGCGCGACCAGCAGCCATGCGATGAGCACAACCCGGAAGTGGGTCGCGGTGTAACGGCCGAGACGGCCTATGGGTCCGACGTGGGTCATCAGACCGTCACCTCCTCGCGCGCGGTGGGCATCGGCGGTTGCTCAGGCTTGGTGGCGGGGTTGGGGTAGATCGCCGAGCGCAGCCCGCACGCGCGGCGCAGCACGATCGACGCCGGACACGCGCCGACGGTGACGTACAGCCATTGGCTGACGCCGACGAGCGCGGCCAGTGCCAGGAACCTTCTCGAGACGAACGCGCCCAGCGCCGCGGAGAGCAGGGTGATCGTGCCGGCGAGCGCGAACAGCGCCCGCTCGAGCGGCCACTTTGAGGGTGGTTGGTGGTGGTTGTTCATCGCGTGGCTCCGTCCTGGGGCTCGGGTTCGGGTTCTGGCGCGGGTGCGAGTTGGTCGAGCGTGGCGATGAGCTCCTCGGCGCTGATCGCTCCGGGGCTGGCGCCTGTCACCTCGCGGTCGCGGATCACGACGAGCGTCGGGATCGAGCGGATCTGGAACTCGGCGGAGAGCTCGGGTTGCTCGTCGACGTTTACCTTCGCGAAGCGGTACTGCGGTCGTAGCTGCGCGGCGTGCTCGAGCTGCGGCGCCATCGCGCGGCACGGCCAGCACCAGGGTGCCCAGAAGTCGATCACCAGGATCCCGGGCTGCTCGATGGCCGCGGTGAATGTGTCTTGTGTGAGGTTCTCAATGCTGCTCATGTCCAGGTTCCTTCTTAGAGGGCGAGGAGGCCGCGTTTGCGGGTGGCGATAAAGACTTGCTCGAACGCGACTTTGGCCCAGTGGGCTGGGGGCCCAGTCATCATCCGGGCGTGCGTGCCGTTGCCGTTTTGGGAGAGGACGTGGCTTGCTTTGAAGATCGCGCCGTTGTTGCCGCCGTCGAGGATGCAGATCGCGTCGAGGTCCTCGATCCGTAGCAGGTGCCGGTCTGAGCCGTCGACGTCGGCGGCGATGTTGTGGGCTGCGATCTTGGCCATCGTCTCGGTCATCTGTCCGGTCTTCGGGACTCCGGCGGGAACTGGTGTTGGCTCGGGCGGGGCGATCGCGATCGCGACGCCGGCGGCGAAGATGTCGGGGTGCTCGGTGTGGCGGAACTGCTCGTCGACGGGGATGAACCCGATCGGGTTCCCGAGGCCCTCCGTGTTCCGGACTGCATCGACGCCGGTGAACGGCGGCACGATCATCGAGTAGGCGAACGGCAGCACGGTGCCGTCGTCGAGCTCGATCTCGCCGTCGCGGGCCTCCTTGATCACGGTGTTTTGGACGTCCTTGGATCCCGAGCTTTTCGAAGAAGCCGTTGATCATCTGCTCGGAGTTGCCGACGCCGCCGAGGCCGAAGTGGCCGAGGAACGGCTCCGCGGTGATGAACGTCACCGGGGCGATGTCGCTCAGGCCGGCCTTCTTGATCTGGTGGCGAACGTTGAACATGAACTCATAGGAGGCGCCAAAGCACGACCCGCCCTGTGCGGTGCCGATCACGACCGGCCCGGGGTTCTGCAGGAACCGGTCCCACGCGTCGCGGGCGAGCAGCGCGTGCCTCAAGTTGCAGACAGACTGCGTATGCCCATCGTGCGGTCCCAGACCGGGGACCTTCTCGAACGCGAGCCGCGGTCCGGTGCCGATCAACAGGCGGTCGTAGGAGAGCTCCTCGCCGGAGCCAATAGTCACGGTGTGCGCAGCCGGGTCGATCGTCGTGACCGCCTCGTCGATGAACCGAATTCCCTTGCGCGCGTACACCGGCCCCAGCGGGAACGTGACGTCGTTTGGTTCGCGGCCGCGGAACGGAACCCAGATCAGCGACGGGATGAACGTGAACTCCGGACGCGGGTCGAGCACGACGATCTCGTGCCGGTCACCCAGGCGCTTGCGCAGTTCGAGAGCCTCAGTCATGCCGGCGAAGCTCGACCCGACGACCACGACACGCTTGCGATCAGAACTGGACATGACTCTCTCCTAGCTAGCGCCCCAACCCGCGATGCGCTCGTGGGATTGAGGCCGCGAGGCCGGTGAGTGACGGGGAGGGGGCCCGATCTCCGCGCCGGTCGCGGTCGGCCGGCTCGTGATGGCTAGCGGTGCGACCAGAGCGACCGCTCAACACGACCCAGCTCGACTGGGACACACTGCTCGGATCGGAACTAGCTAATTGCATTTCATCTACACAACCGTACGCTTGTGTATGCACAATAACCGACAGTTCGATGCTTGTCAACTACACACCGGTTGAGTGGTGAAGGAACGCCGAGCCTTGCACGAAGTGAGCGTTGCGGCCGCCGTGCATCACGGCGGCTCCAGCCCTAGGAGACCGTGGCTGCCGGTTCGACTACCGGCCAGCCCGGCGCGGCGCGGTTCAGTTCGAGGGCGCGGCGAGGGGCAGGCCGAGCGTCACCCAGTCGTGGATCCCGCCGCGGTAATAGAGCAGCCGCTCCGGCCGCCATCCCGCGACGAGCAGCGCCTCGGTCGCCGGGCGCGAGGGACATCGGCTGTATCACACCCCAGGTCGCATCGACCACGAACAACCCTGCCTCTCCCTCGACCGCGCGCGGAACGCGCGCCAGCTCCCGGCCCGGCGGCGGCCACGTCGGGAGAACCCAACACTCATCCCACCACTATAGCTCTATACAACTGTGTGCTTGTGATACTCTTGGCATATGGACGACCGGGCTTCAATTCCGCACCCCGTTCCCGACCCGCTTGTCGACCTGATCGCGCAGCGCTTCCGAGTGCTGGCCGAGCCGATGCGGATCAAGCTGCTGGACCGCCTCCGCGACGGCGACGCCACGGTCACCGATCTCCAGCAGGCACTCGGCGCGAGCCAGCAGAACGTGTCAAAGCACCTCGGGATCCTCCACAACGCCGGCATCGTCGCCCGCACCAAGGACGGCAACCACGCCCGGTACTCGATCGCCGACGAAGGAGTGTTCGAGCTCTGCGAACAAGTCTGCGGCGGCGTCCGCCGTCAACTGGACGAACTCGACTCGCTCCTGCGACTCAGTCCGTCGGAATAGAGCGCACCCCAGGTCTCTGCCGGGCCCAGTCGACGCCTTCAGCGAGGTCGAATGCGCTCAGCGCAGATCCGGACGCGGCTGCGCGCGCTTCGGCCGTTCGCTCGTCGTCAGGGAGCTTGTAGGCGTCGAGGATCGGCTTGACGGGCCTGAACAGCCAAATCGGGCGGCGCAGCTCGCCGGTCGCTGGTCGGGTGGGCGATTCCCATCCGTGCGCTACTTCCATGGGCGCCGCGGCCGTCGACGCAAATGTCGGCGTACGGTCGTCGGGGAGCGCGGGCCGGACGCGGACCTTTTGGTGCCAGCAGTGCATGCCGCTGATCGGGTCGGGGTGAACACGGAAGGTGATGTTCTGGTGCACCCCGGCGTCGCTCCACCACACGCGGGCGGAACTCGGATCGTCGGATTCCCAGGGCTGCACCCCGTGGATCTGGCGGAAGCGGACGCTGTCGTCGTCCTCGGTCATATCGACGAGCGCGGATGACCAGCGTGCCATCGGTCTTCCTTCGGGCGCCAGGCGTCCTCAGGGCAGACAAGGAGGGGATGAGTGTGCGCCAGTTCGTTCAGGTACTCGGCGCTTCCTGAGCGTGTGTGGATCAGGGTGGGCAGGCGGTAGGTGGGCAGCAAGACATATTCGCCCTGGGCGTGGTCGATCAGCGAGTGGTGAACGTGGCTGCGGGCGTAGGCGGGGGTCGCGAACTCGGGCCAGCCCCACTCGGCAAGCGTCTCGGAGCACAGCTCGAGTTTGCGCGAGGGCTGTTGAAGCCGCTGCGGGCGATGCCGTCGACGAGCGCGCCGATCGTGTCCGATCGTCCGGTGAGCGGAAGATGCGCGGGGTCGAAGGATCGCCTGGTGACCGTCTGCTCGAGCCCGACCACGTCGGTGTCCTCGGTGTCGTCCACTGGCGATTCGTGCTGGGCGTAGTCGCTGCCCGGCGGTGAGATCTCGACGCACCCGTACTGGCGCATGTAGGCCAGCGGTTCGAGGCCCTCCGCGGCGGCTTTCTCCGGCAGGCCGGGCACCGAGTTCTCGAACATCCACCGGTAGTACTCCTCCAGGCGGATCTTCTGTCCGGGCCGATATGGGGACTCGTAGTAACGGCGGATCCCGAGCGATCCGTCCGGGTCCGCGCGCCAGGAGAGCTCGATCCAGAACTCGCCCTCCTCCCACACCTCCCCTGGGTTCGCCTGGTAGGTGAACTCGATCTCGTGCCCGAGCTTTTCCATCGCTACGCGCGCCACTGGCTGGCGAAAACCCAGCCAGCGTCCGGCGTGCGTCTCGTAGGAGTGGGTGTCGTGGCGCTCCGGTCCGTGGCCCATCGGCAGCACGTAGTCGGCCCACCAGGCCGTCTCAGACCAGGTCGGTGTGAGCGATCCGTGCAGTTCGACGTGCTGCTTGTCGCGCAGCGCTCGCAGCCATGAGTACCCGTCGGGGTAAGTCCAGATCGGATTCAGGACACGGGTGAACAGCAGCGGCTGATGCCCGCGGCCCTCGAGCAGATAGTGGGGGTAGAGGATGCTCATCTCGTTGTGCGCGAGCGGGTACTCGCGCGGCCAGGTCAGCTCGTTCCACTGCAGGTTCGCGGGCGGCGGCCACCACGGCGCGGGAATGAACTTGTTCCAGGGGTTCGGAGACACAACGCCCTCTGTGCCGACTGAGCCCGTTAGCACGTTGAGCAGCCAAAGGCTGCGGGTGATCTGCCAGCCGTGAAGGTTGCCGGCGGCAGCGGCGCGCCAGAAGTGCGAGCAGAACGCCTGCGCCGCCGCGGCGATCTCGCGAGCGGCCTGCACGACCATGGCCGCGGGGACGCCGGCCTCGGTCTCCGCGAACTTCAGCGTGTACTGCTCGTACTCGCGGCGCAGCTCGAGGATGAAGTTCGCGAACGTCTGCTCTGTGCCCGGTGCGCGGTGCTGCAGGTAGGTGCGCCAGTTCACCCAGCGGCGCACGAACTCGCGGTCGTAGAGGTCCTCGTCGAGCAGGACCTTGGCGATCGCCAACAGCAGCGCTCCCTCGGTCCCGGGCCACGTCGGCAGCCAGTAGTCGGCCATCGACGCCGTGTTCGACAGCCGCGGGTCGATCACCGCGATCTTCGCGCCGCGGTGCTTGCCCTCGATGATCCGCTGCGCGTGCGGATTGAAGTAGCGCCCGACTCCAGGTGCGCGGAGATCAGCAGCGTGAACCGCGCGTTGGCGTAATCCGGTGCGGGACGGTCCGTGCCCGACCAGAAGCCGTAGCCCGCGCGGCCGCCCGAGGGGCACAAGTTGGTGTGCGAGTTGTGCCCGTCACATCCCACGTCTCCAGGAAGCGATCGGCGAAGCCGTCCTCGCCGGTGCGACCGACGAAGTACTACTCGCGCGGCACCTTGCGGGGCCAGGCCGCCGGGTCGAATTCGCTCCACGAGTCCCACTGCTCGACCGGCGGGTAGGCGCCGAGCAGACGATCCTTCGGCCCGTACGTTGTCGGTCGCGCGCGTTTTCGATCAATCCTTTCTGCCATCGACCTCTCGCCTTTCTAACTCACGGGAACGCTTTGTCCTTCACGAACCCAGGCGTCCCCGTAGAACCACAAGCCGACCAGTGCCAGCAGGCCTCCAGCCGAAGCAAAGCGGTCCCTCCGAGAGCCAGGAATGCCACGGCGAGGACCGCGGGCACGACGAGTCCGACGAGGATGCCGCCGAGGACGTCGCCGGTGCATCGACGAACAGCGCGACCACGCCCAGGCTCGCCGCTCCGACGATCAACGCGTTGACGATCGTGTGCGCGAGCAGCCACGGGCTCTGGCACAGGTCGCGCCCTTCGCACTGCTTGAACAGGAGCGCCCTGTACCCCGCCAGCAGCACCCCGGCCGGCACCATCGCCCAGCGCGGCGCATCGCGCAGCCCGTGCAGGCGGAACACCGCCGCGACCGTGAACGCCAGCACGATCAGCGCCGAGGCGTTGATGAACTGCGTGCCGATTGCCAGCCACGAACGCCACTGCGGCCGGGTGAACAGGTAATAAAAGCGTCGCGGTTGCTTTAGATCCCAGATCAGGAACATCCCGGTCATCGCGATCCCCGCGAGCGCGAGAACGCCGGGAACGATGTCCGCCAGGGCCGAGCCCTGAGCGCCGATCACCAGCAGCAGAACCGCGAGCATCATCGCGCCCGCGGCGACGCCCTTGGTGAGGAAGTAGCTCGCCACCCGCCACCTACGGCGGCGGGTGAGCGACATCGGCTATCACGGTCGCGCTCGCGTCCACAGTTAGCGAAGCCAGCTTCTCGCGCTACGAAGGCCGGACCTCGGTCGTAAGATACGCGTCGCCGCCGCCGACCGCCAGCGGGTTGGATCGACGCCTGGTGCCAACCGATGTAGAACAGCTTCGGGCTAGTCCCCCGCTCGGGTGCGCGAACGTAGGCGGCCTCGGTGTCGAGCAGCCGCCTGACCTCGGAGTCGGGATCGTCCAGGTCTCCGGAGATGATCGCCTGGGTGGGACAGACGATCTCGCACGACGGCTTCAGTCCGGCGTCGACGCGGTGAGCGCAGAAGCTGCACTTGGCGGCGGTGTGAATTGGGATTGCAGCCGATGCACGAGCGCTGATCGATGACAAAACCGAACCGGGTCACGCCGCAACCCGCGGCGCCTACGCGGCAGCGGGAGCGGCTGCGGCGGTGGCGGACTCGGAGGACTGCTCGAACGGATGGCCGTGCCGCTCCCAGTCCGGGACGCCGCCGTCGACGACATGGATCACGTCGTCGCCGCCGAATCGCTTGACCAGGCTGGCCGCGGTCGCGCCGCGCTGGCCCGAGGCGCAGATCACCGCGATCGGCCGCACGGCATCAAAGCCGGCTGGCATCTCGGAGATGTCATGCCACGGCCTGGAGACCGACCCCGGGATGTGCCCGGCGTGCCATTCCTCCTCCTCGCGCACGTCGAGGATCTGCAGGCGGTCATCTGACTGGCGGCGCGCGTAGAGTTGCTGCACCGTCTCCCGCGGGATGCACGCCACCCGGCGCTTCTCCTGCCGCCAGCTCGTCATGCCCCCGTGGAGAAACCCGCCCAGCCTTCGGATCCCGACAGCGATCGCCAGCTGGCCGGCGTGCCGGCCGTCCTCGTCGTCGCGGCCGATCAGCACGATCTCTTGCTCGCGATCGGCGAGCCAGGCGAGCTTGGAGCCAAACCCGGCGCGCATCACCGGAATGCAGATCGAGCCCACGATGTGGGCATCGTCGAACTGCAGATCGGTCCGCACGTCCACGAGCAGCGCGCCGTCGGCACGCTTCTGCTCAACCTGACGCGGCGCGAGCGGGAGCAGTTCCACGCCGTCGGTCAACAGCGGCCCCTTGTTGAGCTCGACGATCGCTTTGAAGTTCGGCGGCTGGGCCCCGAGCTTGTCCAGGGAGTGCTTGACGAACTCCGCCTCGTCGGTGATCGACAGCATCGAATTGTTGGCCCGCTCATAGCCGATCGTGCTCGCGACCTTCATGTCCATACCGGGGCCGCCGCACATCGAGCCGCCGAGATGACCAGGCCACACTTCGCAATGATCGGGCAGGGTCAGCAGCTTGTCCCGCAATGAGCGGTAGATGCCGCGTGCGCCGTCTGACTTCTCCACCGCCAGATCGGGCCGGGCAATATCGCCCACGAACAACGTGTCGCCAGTGAGCACGGCCCAGGGCTCCTCGCTGCGAGCGGTGTCGATCAGCGCAAACGCCGTGTGCTCAGGACGGTGGCCGGGGGTGTGCAGCGCTCGGACCTTCAGCGCGCCGAGCTGGAGCTCCCACCCGTCGTCGAACGGTTCGTGCTCATAGGCGGGCCGGGCGTCGCGATGCACGTGGATCGTCGCTCCCGTGGCCGCCGCCAGGCGCCCGTGTCCTGAGACGTGGTCGGCATGATTGTGGGTCTCGAAAATGTGCTCGATGCTGACCCCCATGTAGCGGGCCAGATCGAGGTACTCGTCGATCTCGAAGCGAGGATCGACAACCGCGGCGACACCGGCGTTCTCATCGCCGATCAGATAGGACGCGCACCCGAGATCGTCATGTGTGATCTGGCGGAAGATCATTTGCTCCCCTCCTCACGAACTCCCGTGGCGGCGGGAGTGAGTTGATCGTCTGACAGCAATGCCGCTAGCTCAGCATGTTGCCGCTCGATCGCGACGCACACCTCCTCACACAGGCGCAGCACGCTCGGGTCGACGATCCGGTCGATCGCCCGTGTGCCCTCCTTGTTACGGCCCACAACCCCCTCGCGATTCAGCACGGTAAGGTGCTTGGCGACGTTCGCGTAGCCCGCCCCGAGCCGATCGGCGACCTCGCTGACCGACGCCTCACCCTGGTGGCACAGCAAGTCAAGTATGCGCACACGCATCGGCTCGCCGAGCGCGGCGAACCGCGAGGCGATCAGCATCGCGAGGTGCTCGGGAATCAGCGTCGGGGAGGAAGACGTCTGCCAAACATATCCGACTATGAGGTTGAATACTCGAATAGTTGGCACGGGACGTTCTGCAGTTCGCAACGTTCGCTCGCGCGCCGCGCGGCGCCTCACGGCGGTGAAACCGCTTGTGGCTCGACCTGCGAGTCGGGAGGTGCCTCGGGCTCGAGCGGACCGAGGGCGAGCGCGCCTTCTGGATCATCGGTCAAGCGGGCGGAGTAGATCGATGGGGCGCCGAGCACCCGGGCGACGATCGTCGCCTCGGCGACCGCCAGCAAGATCGGCACCATCAGTCCGTCGGCGGTGTGCGTCAGCTCGAGGATCAGAACGACCGCCGAGACTGGCCCCTGCATCGACGCTGCGAGCACTGCCGCTCCGCCGATGATCGCGTAGCTGCCCAACGCCGGACCAGGCCAGATCGCAGCCCAGCCATGCCCAAGCAGGTCCCCAAACAGCACTCCGAACGTGAGCGTGGGTGTGAACAATCCGCCTGGTGCGCCGCTACCGAGACAGGCGGCGGTCGCGAACGGCTTGAGCACCAGCAACACGGCAATCAGCCCGACCGCCAGTTGATTGGTAAGAGCCTGCGCCACGGTGTCCTTGCCGTTGCCCAGGAGCTGGGGGTACCTGATCGACACGACGCCGAGCGTGGTGAAGATGATGATCGGTGCGAGCACCCGCCCCCGTCGTCGCGGCTTGAGCGTGTTGACCGCAGCGATCGCCCGAACCCATCCGACCGCGACCAGGCCGGCGAGCGGACCGATGATCACCGCCCACACGACCTGCGATGCCGTCACACCGAAGACCGGAACCAGGTAGGTGGGCCGGTCGGGAACCACGACCCAGGCCACCACGGTCGCGATCGCGCTCATCGCCACCGCCGGCAGCACGACAGGGAGCGACAGGGTGCCGAGCAGGACCTCGACTGCAAACAGCGCGCCGCCCAAGGGGACGTTGTACACGGCGGCCATCCCGGCCCCCGCGCCGCAGGCGACCAGGAGCCGGCGCTGCCAGGTCGGTAGCTTCGCCCATTCGGAGAGGACGGTGGCGACCGCCGCGCCGGTGAGCTGAGGCGCGCCCTCGCGCCCGAGCGAAGCCCCCATTCCGACGATCACGATCGACAGAACCCCCCGCGCCTGGCTGCGCCAGAACGACAGGCGCCCGCCACCCAACCACAGCGCCTCCGATATCTCCCCGGCGCCCGAGCCCCGCACCCGCCTGATCACAAGCGCACCGACCCCCGCGATCACCCCGGCCGCTAACAGCACGATCAGATGACGGGCGGCCGTGGCGCTCATCACCGCGCGCAGGTAGCTGCCCGATCCGTAGTCCCACGCCGCGTACTGGACGGCATTTAAGAGCACCGTCAGCACTGCAGCGCCCACCCCGGCGGCGACGCCGATGAGCGCGACCAGCCCCCAGAAGCGAGGGCTGTATCCGGCGACGATGCCCCGTCCGGGGACGTTGGGCTGGTGCGAGAAGTGCCGGCGCATCTAACCGACCGGCAGGCTCCCGCGGCCGGCGCCCGCGGTCAACGGGTCTGCGGTTGCGGGCTTCACGCCACCGAGGACTCGGCAGCCCACGGCAGCGACGGCTGCTTGACGCGCCTGGGCGACAGCTCGACCACGAAGCTGTAGCGATCCCCGCGTACCAGGCTCTGCCGCCACTCAACCGGCGCGCCCTCGCTGCACACGAGGCGCTCGATCGCGAACGCCGCCACATCAGACCCAATGCCCAACGCGCTTCGCTCCGCCGCGGTCGGGATCACCGGACGGACCCGCTCCATACCCCCGTCGATCCTGACATCGCACAGCCGGGCCAGCTCGTCATACAGCCCGGCATGCGTCAGCGACGCCTCGAGCAGGCGCCGCGCCACGCGCGCCGGCAGCCAGCTGCGGTCAAGCGCCAGCGCCTCGCCATCAGCCAGCCGCAGCCTCTCGATGTGAACAAGCCGCGCGCGAGCGGGCAACTTCAGCCGCCGCGCGATGCCAGCGTCCGTGGTTTCTTCACCGACCCGCACCACGCTTGTCTGCGTGACCCCCTGCGCCTCCACCTGTTCAAAGAGGCCTTCAAGCGTTCCCGCCGTGTGCTCAAACTCGACCGTCCGGACACGAGTGCCGCGTCCGCGCTCGCGCGCCAGCAGACCGTCGTCCGCAAGCCGCCGCACTGCCTCGCGAACGGTCTGACGCGACACACCGTAAGCCTCCACCAGCTCCTGATCGGTGGGAAAACGTTCGTCGAACACGCCTGCAGCCAGCCGGTCCGACAAGTCAGACAGCACCTGCGCCCACAGCGGCATCGGACTCGCACGGTCCACCACCGCCTCCACGCCCCCATCAGTACTGGATAAGAACGACACGCCAAGTCAGCATATCACAATGTACGTACAAAACGAGTGGTAGTTTTCACAACGATCGCCCGAATCTCCGCCTCTGCTGCTCGTGTGCCGCAGCCGATGCGCATGGATCCGCCCAGGCCCGGCTCTGCGCGCGGCCGCCGCGACCACCTATGTGATCCCACCCGTCGTCAGCCTTTGGTGCGGCGCCCGGACCCGCACGAACACCGTCCTGCCCTGCGCGCTTGCAGGCCGCCCGTCACGCAGGCAAGCGGCCATTGTCGGCGAGACACCTGCAATGACGTGAACCCGGTTCTTGGGCGTGCCGCAGTCGCGGCTGGCGACGTCGGTGTGCTTGGCGAGAAGTAGCGCGATGCATCGCGGCTCAGCGACGCGCCGCGGCTTGCTCAGAACAACGGCTCGCCGGGCTGACCTTGTCGGTCCCGCAGCCATGTGCGGAGCACGGCGACGGTTTTGCCCACAGCGGTGGCGCTCTCTGCTCGTTCGTCTTGAATCGACGAGCGAGATCGGAGAGGATCGACCTCGCCGTTGACGCGACAGAAGGGAGTCCAAGTGAGCTCGAGTAGAAAGACCGCGCTCGTTGCGGGCGGTTCTTCCTTATCACGTTCGTCGCTTCGATTCCCGCGCTGATTCTCTACGGCCCTGTTCTGCATCACGCGAACTACATCGTCGGCGCTAGCGCCGACACACGCCTGAGGTTCGGCGCGCTCCTCGAGATCCTCCTCGCGATCGCCGGTATCGGCACTGCCGTCACACTGTTTCCCATCCTCAAGCGGCAGAACGAAAGCGTCGCCCTTGGCTATGTCGCAAGTCGCGTCCTTGAATCGACCATCATCGTCGTCGGCCTCATCAGCCTCCTCTCGGTCGTGACGTTGCGGCAGAAGTACGCGGGAGTCAGCGGCGCAGATTCCGCCTCACTGATCATCGCCGGCCGGTCGCTCGTCGCCTTCCACAACTGGACGTTCCTGCTGGGACCCGCGTTCTGCGCCGGCTTCGGGAACGGAATCTTGCTGGGCTACTTGATGTACAGGTCGGGACTCGTGCCCCGCCGCATGACCTACCTGGGACTCATCGGCGGCCCCCTGGTTTTCGCTTCGGCGATTCCCACTCTGTTCGGGGCCTACACGCAAACGTCCAAGTGGTCGGGCCTCGCAACAGTCCCAGAGTTCCTTTGGGAGCTGTCGCTTGGCATCTGGCTCACAGTCAAAGGATTCCGGCCGTCTCCGATCCTGTCGGAGGATGCCAGCCCCGTTCCGCAGACGCCCTGATCCCTGGGCAGGTGCCCCCGGCCATGTCGGCACCGCCAGCTGCGGCCCAAAGGCGGCGCTGAACGTCGGCTGAGACCCGGTCGGGGATGATGGGAGGTGGCGGTCGGTCGACCGCCTCATCGGCCAGCGCCGGGATAATGGGCGCCGGGGCGGGCTATCGCTTTGCGCACGCGACCTGCTCGGCGCCGCGTTCATTGCCCAGGTCGCATCATCAATGTGACGCTGGCCGACATGGGGATGACGCGGATGATGGGCGGTACCGCCCCGTTGGGTGCGCACATGATGCTGCGGGTCTCTCCGGCCACGATCCCCGCCGGCAGATCACCGTGGTGGCGTCGAACCTGGGGTAGCTCACCCACGAACTCGTGATCCTGCCGCTGGCCGCCGGAGCCGCCGCGGGCCAACGCGTGCCGGGCAGCGACGGCAACGTTGCCGAGACGGGAAGCCTCGGCGAGACCTCACATAGTTGCGGCAGCGGGACTGGCGAGGGGACCACGAGCAGCACCGTCAGCTGGACCACCGTGACTTGCCCCCGGGTCGCTACGAGCTGATCTGCAACCTGCCCAACCATTACGCCGATGGGATGTACCAGGAACTAGTCGTCACCTGAGGCGAGTGTGTCGTCCGACTTCGTCTCCAACCGCGTTCGGCGACTACCAATACAACGCCCACCTCGGCGTCCTGATCGACCAACCTGGGTGCACCAGCAGCGTCCTCGTCGCACTCTGCATCGCGCAGCCCGCGAGAGACAACCCGTGCCGGCGGTCACGTGAGGCGGCATCGGCATCGAGCCGAGCCTCCCGATGGTCAGAGCTGCGGCGGCGCGTGCGCTACCGCATCCACATAAGGGAGCGGGAGCGGGAGTCGCGCTGACCTGCAGGCTGGGTATCGCAACGGACGGTAAGAAAATCAAGAGTCAGCGACGCGTTTCGAGCGGAATTTGGTCTGCATTCGGACGACGTCTCGGTTGCGGAGGGCCGCAGATCGCCCGCTTCTGCGGTCGGTTCGGTCGGCGGCGGGCTCGATCGGCGCGATTGTGTCCGGTATTTCCGCAGGCGAGGTCGCCGGTCGGGGTGGTCGACGTCGGTACGGTGCGTTAGAACCATGGAGGACCTGCCACTCGTGTGTCGAGCTGGTCGGCGCTCCCCACGTAGGTTGCGGGGCCAGTCTTCGCGTTGAGGATTGCGCCCTCGGCGCGGGGCACACAGTTCTACGAGAGGAGTGCCTGATGCCTAAGTGGCCGATGTCGGGCGACAGACCGTGCGCGGCTAGCCTCGAGCCCTGGCGACCCCAAGCACGATCGGGTTGGTGAGCACCCACGACGGCCCGAGCTCGAACCGGCGCAGGCGCTCGATCTCGAAGCCCGCGGCCTCGATCTCCTCCACGGTCTCCCGCGAGCAGTGACAGCCGCCGGCGAGGAACGGCCACACGCCGAAGCGATCGAGCGCAGCCTGGACGCGCGCCGAGCGCGGGGCCTCGGCGCGCACGTGCTCGAAGAAGCGCAGCTCACCCCCCGGCTTCAGCACGCGCCGCAGCTCCGCCAGCGCCGGCGCCTGCTCGGTCACGCTGCAGAGCACCAGACTCGCCACCCCGGCGTCGAACTCGCCATCTCTCAGCGGGAGGTCCTCCGCGAGGCCGGCGCGCACGCTCACGGGCACGGGCGCATCGCGAGCGGTGTGCTCGGCCCGGTGACGCAGGTATGCCTCCGGCTCGACCGCCACCACCTCGTCCGTCGTCGCCGGGTAGTGGCGGAAGTTCATCCCGTTCCCGGCGCCGATTTCGATCACCCGCCCGCAGAGCCCCGCCAGCAGCTCGTCCCGCCGCTCGCCGACATCATGCTCCATGAACCGGCTCAAGAGCCCGTAGCAGCGAGCGAAGATCGGATGGTGAACAGCAGTCACGGTCACGCATGCACGGTAGCGGCGAGGGAGCAAGGACGCGCGTTGATCGCGCGGCACGACGCGGAGCCGTGCCGCTCCGCGTACGCTGACGCGTCGGTCGCGGCGTGGCTCGCGCGGATCACGGCCCCGTAGGTCCACAGCCGGCGACCAAGCCGGCCGCTAAAGGCCGTGCGATTCACGCCGCAGCGGCGGCAGGGTCACCGCGGATCGCCACCAGGGCGTCCTCGGAGAGCCTCCAGCGGCATCCGCCGCGGCCAACCCATCAGCCTGCCTATGAGTGCCGGACTGTGACGTCGGAGCTCGGCACCCCGACCGGTCCGCGTGCAGCTCATCGACGTGCTGCGCTCCCATCCGGGTAAACTGTCCCCGTGCGAGCTCGTGCCGCGTTTCGAACTCGCCCAGCCGACCGTCTCCCACCATCCGAAGGTGCTGCGCGACGCGAGCATTCTGAACAGCGAGAAGCACGGCCTATTCGTCTACTACTACGTGCGGGCCGGCGCGCTCGACACCCTCGCGAACTTCCTCACGCCGGCCTGAGACACCAGCTGCCCGCGCACTCCCTCGTACGTAGGACTGTCGATTAGGAGCGAGCTGATTGGTGACTCCCACGTGGCTGAGCTCGTTGAGCTCGTCGCTCGCGCGGGCCGCTTGTAGGCAGCGCGCCAGGGTCAGCGCGCGCGACGAGAACGAGGCGGGCTGACAGCGTGAACGGCCGGGTCGTCATCGATCGGCGCTTCAATGGCCCGCCGAACTCCGCGAATGGGGGCTACGCCGGGGCTACGCCTGTGGTCTGGCGGGCGCGGCGGTCAAGGCGCCGGCAGTACGCGTGTCGCTGCGCAAGCCGCCACCCTTGGACGTGCCGCCACTGCGCCACCGCGAAGACGACGGCTCTGTTTCGCTGCTCAGCGGCGACGACGTGATCGCCACTGCCGTGCCCGCCGCCGTACAGGCGCAGGCGCCGCCCGCGCCGACGGTCGAGGAGGCCGAGATCGCGACGCGGAGCTATGTGGGCTTCACGCACCACAGGTTCCCGACCTGCTTCGTCTGCGGGACGGCACGCGACGATGGCCTGCGGATCTACGCCGGTCATGTCGGGGACAGCTCCCTGATCGCCTCCCCGTGGACGCCGGAGTCCGACGATCCGCTGCTTGCGTGGGCAGTGCTCGACTGCCCAAGCGCGTACGCAATCGAGTCTGTCGACCACCTCACTCAGATCGTTGTCCTCGCCTCGCTCACCGTCGAGCTCCGTCAGCGGCCGCGCGCCGGGGAGCGGCACGTCGTCGCCGCGTGGCCGGTCAGCAACGACGGTCGCAAGCACCACTCGGCTTCTGCGCTCTACGACGCGACGGGAGGCGTTCTCGCCGTCGCCGACGCCCTCTGGATCGAGCTACGAGACCCCGCCGCGTTCGGCGGCTGAGCCGCTCGATTCGTTACCGATTGTGCTCTCGCGGCGTTAAGGCTGTCTTCACCTCGATCATGGTCTCGATCGGTAGGTCAAGCGAGGCGGAGACGAGACATGTCTGCTCGGCCTGCTCGGCGAGCTCGCGCACCTGCGCCTCATCGGCCGCGTCGGTCTCCAGTTGGACGCGCAGCAGCAGCCGAGTGAAGCCGAAGCGCCCGTCGCTGCGTTTCCCGGCGATGCCGTCGCCGTCGACCTTCAGCTGCGTGTAGGTGATGCCGGCGCGGGCAGCAAGCCCGGTGAAGGTGACGGCGAGACAGGAGGCCGCGGCAGCGACGAAGAAGTCCTCGGGACTCCATGTGGAGGGATCGGTGCCCCGGAACACCGGTGGCGAAGCGATCTCGACCGCGGGCTTGCCCTCGACCCGTGCGGCAACCCGCCGCTCGCCGAGCCATTCGACCGTCACCGGGAAGTGGAACTCCTTCGCGTGAACGGTTGTGCTCGTACCGGCGCTGGCGACCATCAGTAGAGGCTACCCGGTCACCAGACAAAGCGTTGGCGCCATCGGCCAGCAACGCCCTTGTGTCAACGGAATGCCGTTAGCCAAGCCGCGGATTGTGGAGACCACCACCGGGCCTTCGCAGGCCTTGCTGTGGCTGGACACGTGGGTCAGAGTGATTTTGTCCCGTTGGCGGGCTGCGTGGTTGTTCTGCTCGTGAGTACTAGCGAGGCGAAGTAGGCGACGGTCAGGGGGTTGATCAGCGTCAGCGCGAGAAATCGCATGTACGTTGCCCGCAGCGCGCCAGCTCGAAGCGTGCTCGGAGTGTCGCGGGAGCGAACAGCCAGGAGGATGCCGTAGCCGGCCAGAGCGCCCAGCACGCATCCGCTCAGGAGATGAACGGGGGTGCTCGCGCCACGGAGGTAGGGCGTGAGCGCGGCGCCGGCCCCAAGAGCGATTGCGGCATAGGGTGAGGTCGGCGCTTGCGGCACCGAGGCCAGCAACTGCCGCGGAGCGGAAGGACTCGCGTGCCGCCTTGGTCACGATCAATATCGCGATCGCGCCGACGGGAATCGCGATGCCGTAGCCGGCTAGCAGGCCGGTAGAAGGCGTTCACGACGATCAGCCTTCACGCCGGCCACGGCGTTCGTGGTCGTTCACATCGGTCCGGGTCCTCCGTGGGTTTGCGCGCGCGGATGATCGCGGAGGAGGCGTCTTCGTGAACGCGGTGGGTTGGGCGGATCTCGATCTCGTCGAACCCGGCGGCGATCAGGGCCGCGCGAAATTCGGTTTCGGTGAGTGCACCGGCGACACATCCGGTCCATGCGGCCATGTCGGCTTTGGTGTCCTCGTCCATGTCGGGGTCGGCGATCACGTCAGAGATCGCGAATCGCTGCGCGGCGTTTGCGCGCGCGAGTGCGAGCATCTCGTCGGTCATGTCGAGCCCGATCGCCTTGCCGCTGGGCGCGACCCGGCGGGCGGAGATCAGGACATCCGCACCGGCGCCTGAGCCGAGGTCAAGGACGGTTTCGCCTTCGCGCAGGTCAGCGACAGCGGTCGGTACGCCGCAGCCGAGCGAGGCGTTGAGCGCGGCCTCCAGGACTTCCTCGCGCATCGCGTCGCCGTACAGCGTGCCTCCGAACACGCCCGTCTCGTCCGCCGGGCTGCAACAGAGGCCGTCGGTGCCGCAGCAGCCGGCTTCGGCCTCCAGCTCTCGGGCGGCGTTGTAGGCGCCGGCGGTGACGGCGCTCGCGGCGTTCGCGTAGCGCTTGCGGACGGTTTCGCGGATGTCGGTCAGCTCAGCCATTGCGAGAGCTCCTTCAGTGCGTCGGAGATCACGTAGTAGTAGGCCCACAGGCCTTCGCGTTCAGAGCCGACGATCCCGGCTTGGCGCAGAACCTTGAGGTGGTGGGACACGGTCGGCTGGGAGAGGTCGAACAGCGGCACGAGCTCGCACACGCACACCTTCCCCGCGTGCTTTCGCAGCACGTCCACGAGCTGCAACCTGACTGGGTCGCCGAGCGCTTTGGCGATCATGGCCATTCGCTGCGCGTGCTCGCGCTCGACGTCGGGATAGACGACCGGCTCGCAGCACCGCTCGCCGGCGGCGCGTTTGACCTTCGGGGTGAGGTCCAGATCGACAGCCATCTATATAAGTCTATCTATTGAAGTGATGCTTATCAATAGCTATTCTCGTGCGCGCATTGCTGCTCGTCGCGGTGATCACCAGCCGTCCCAGGCTCCCGCGCTCGAGGGCCGCCTCGAGGCGAGCGGGTGGCTGGCGAGGTGCGCTGCCGCGCCAGGCGCGGGGAGAGAGGAAGGGGTTTGAGATGAAGTACGTGTTGTTCGTGTGTACTCACAACGCCGGTCGCTCGCAGATCGCGCAGGCGCTGTTCGAGCGCTACGGACCCGACGAGGTGCGCGCCGAATCGGCCGGCTCACAGCCCGCCCAGCGGGTGTGGCCGGAGGTCGTCGAGGTGATGAGCGAGGTCGGGATCGACATGTCTCGCCCCAAGCCGAAGCGGCTGTCGGTGGAGATGCGGCTGCACGCCGACTGGGCGGTGACGATGGGCTGCGGCGACGTCTGCCCGTACGTCCCGACCACGGTCGATGACTGGGACATTCCCGACCCCGCCGGCCGATCACTGGAAGAGGTGCGGGAGATTCGCGAGATGATCGATGAGCGGGTCAAGGATCTTGCGTTCAACAAGATCGACGCGATCCGACTGGACGCGACCGCGCACCGCTTTCGGCTGACGAGGCTGCTGCCGGCGCTGGTCGAGGAGTTCGGTGAGCGGCGCCCGGCGGAGGTGATCCGAGGCTGCGCGGACCGGATTCTGGATGATTACGACGACGTTCCGGTCCGCAGCCACATCCTCACGCTCGCGCATAAGCGCACGCGCGAGTGCCTGCGCCAGGAGCGCTGCGAGGTCCTCGAGCTGGCGGTGCGCTAGGGCTAGGGATGGATCGGACGCTTGCTCTGTGGCGGCGAGCAGCCGCTGAGGCCGCTGCCGCATTCGCGCTCGTGTCCGGCGAATGGGAGAACTTCTGGGTCTACCTTGCCGGCCCGATCCTCGGCGCAGCGGTCGGCGCGTTCGCGTATCGGCTCGTCCGCGGCGAGCATCCGCCGGTCACTGTCCACCGCGAAGGAGGGGAGCTGCGCGATGGCGCACGTTCTGTTCGTCTGCCTGCATAACGCCGGACGCTCACAAATGAGCCAGGCGCTGTTCCAGCAAGCCGCCGATGGCCGCCACACCGCGGCCTCCGCCGGCACCACCCCAGCGGACCGGGTCCACCCTGAGGTGGTCCAGGTCATGCGCGAGCTCGGCATCGACCTCGCCGACCGGCACCCGCAGCTGCTCACGCGCGAGCTCGCTCTACAGGCCGATGTCGTGGTGACGATGGGCTGCGGTGACCAGTGCCCGTTCATTCCGGGCAAGCGCTACCTCGACTGGGAACTGGAAGACCCCAAGGGCCGCCCCGTCGAGGAGGTCCGCGCGACGCGAGACGAGATCGCTCGCCGCGTCGAGGAGCTGCTCGCGGACCTCGACGCCTCCCGCACCCTCACATCTGGCTGACGCCAACGCGCACTCCAGGACGCGCCCGCAAGCAATCGTTCGCAGTTTGCGGCCGCTGTCTGCGCTCCTCGGGATTGCGGGGAAACCCGGATCGGGGTCGCGCAGGCCTACGGTTGACCGATCACAGCGGGCGGCGGATGATTCGAGTATCGTCGATTCAATCGACAAATCACAATCTAAGATTTCGCTCTTGTTACGCTTGCCGTCTCGCCCCGCGATCGGCTGTGCGAATCTTTCCGGTCGCTGGGGTCGTGTCGGTGGCGGCGATCAAGAAGCCTGCCACCAGATCGTCTGACACGAAAGAAGGTGTCAACGCCCATGACCATTGAAGTTCTCGGTCGCGGCTGCGGACGCTGCGAGGCCCTTCACTACATCACCCTGACCGCTGTGGCCGAGCTTGGTCTCGACGCGCGCGTTGAGAAGATCTACGACGACGCCGAGATCGCACGCCTCGGTGTGATGAGCACCCCCGCACTGGCGCTCGACGGCCGCGTGCTCATCTCCGGCGCGGTCCCGTCAGTGAAGGTAGTGCGCAGGCTGCTCACAGCCAACATCGGATGAGCGCCATGAAACCGATCCTCGTGCCCAAGCGCAAGCGCAGGCCCGGCGCGCCGCCGGTAGTGAGCCCCGCGCAACCTTCGCTCGGCGCCGAGCGGGCGGAGCGGTTGGCGAGCTACGCCAAAGCGCTGGGCGACCCGATCCGCGTGCAGCTGGTTGACGTGCTCGCCGAGCATCCCGGCGAGTTGTGCGCGTGCGAGCTCGTTCCGCTGTTCGACCTCGCCCAGTCGACGCTCTCGCACCACCACCTCAAGACGCTCGCTGATGCCGGCGTCCTCGAGACCAGGCGCCAAGGCCTGTTTGCCTACTACCTCGTCCGCCCGCACGCGCTGGCCGACCTGGCCGCCTGGCTCGATCACACCGCACGAGCAGGAGCCCGGTCATGACCGCCGTCACCTATGAGCAGGTCGCCGAGCTGCCGGTGGTGATCGAGGAGTACCCGCTCGACGTTCTCTCGCGCCGTGTCTCGAGCGGCTTTCGGCGGTTCACGACCGTCTTTGCGCTCGCCGGAGGCGGTCATCGTGGCGTTGGCGAGGACGTGACCTACGAGGCCGCTGAGCACCGTCTGCTTCAAAGGGCAGGGGCGGTGCTGCCGCTCGCGGGCACCTGGACGCTGGAGGCGTTCTCCCGGCACCTCGACCAGCTCGACACATTCCCGGATCGCCCGCCCGCGCACGAGGTCTCGCGCGCGTACCGCCGCTGGGCGCTCGAGAGCGCGGCCTTGGACCTGGCGATGCGCCAGGCCGGCCGGCCGCTGCATGAGCTGCTCGGACGTGTGCCGGCGCCGGTGCGGTTCGTTGTCTCGCTGAACCTCGGCCAGGCTCCGACGTGCGCGCCGTTGCTGAGCCGACGAGCAGCTTGCGGTGCTCTGCGGTTCAAGCTCGACGCCAACTCGGAGTGGGGCGAGGAGCTGCTGGAATGCCTCGCGGCCAGCGGATGCGTCGACGCGATCGACTTCAAGGGCGTCTACCAGCGCACCCTGTCCGCCGCACGCACCGACACCAGCCTGTACGAGCGCGTCGCCGAAGCGCTCCCCCACGCATGGCTGGAAGATCCCGATCTGACCGACCCGGCCGCCCGCGCGGCGCTGCGCTCACAGCGCCCCCGCGTGACGTGGGACGCGCCTATTCACAGCGCAGCGGACATCGCCGCCCAGCCATGGCCGCCGCGCACCGTCAATATCAAACCGTCGCGATTCGGAACCCTGCGGGCGCTGTTCGACACCTACGACTACTGCGCCGCCCGCGGCATCGGTGTCTACGGTGGCGGGCAGTACGAACTCGGCCCCGGCCGCGGCCAGGCTCAGTACCTCGCAGCGCTGTTTCACCCCGACGCGCCCAACGACCTCGCGCCCGCCGGCTTTGACCAGCCCGCCCCGCCACGCGACGCCCCGTGTTCTCCGATTACCGTCACCCCGGACCCGACCGGCTTCGGCGCGCAGCCCGAGCCGCGAACTCGCGCATGCGTGGAGCCCGGACCGGCGAATTCTTGCAACCCGGCGTGCGGAGTGGTCGCCGCCGTTGGCGACCGTCCAGCGCCGGCGCGACTTCCAACTCAAAATAAAGGATGCGTCATGAAGATCGAAGTGTTTGACCCTGCGATGTGCTGCTCGACCGGCGTGTGCGGCCCCAGCGTGCCGCCAGCGCTGACCCGGTTCGCCGGCGACCTGGAATGGCTCGCCCGCCAAGGCGTAAAGGTCACCCGCTACAACCTCACCCACGAGCCGCAAGCGTTCCTCGCCAGCGAACCGGCGCGCACCGCTCTGGCGGAGCGCGGCGAGCAGGCGCTGCCGCTTATTTTCGCCGACGGCGAACAGGTCTCGAGCGGGCGCTACCCGGTCCGCACCGAGCTCGCCGGCTGGGCGGGCGTGACGCTCCCCCGGCGCCGCGAGTCGCTCACGATGGCAGCGCCCGCGTCCGGCGCCGGAGGCTGCTGCGGCGGAGGAGGTGGCTGCTGATGAGCACCCTGTCCGCACTGATACAGAAGCCCACGCGCGTTCTGTTCTTCACCGGGAAGGGCGGCATGGGCAAGACCACGCTCGCGTGCTCGACCGCTGTCGCGCTGGTCGCTCGCGGCCAACGGGTGCTGATCGTATCGACCGACCCCGCCTCCAACCTCGACGAGGTTCTCTGTACCCAGCTCGCCGAGGCTCCGCGACCGGTGACCGGGATCGCCGGTCTCGACGCGGCGAACATCGACCCCGAGACCGCGGCACGGGAGTACCGCGAGCGTGCCGTCGGCCCGTACCGCGGGCTGCTCCCCGACACGGCGCTCGCCAGCATGGAGGAAAGCCTGTCGGGCGCGTGCACGGTCGAGATCGCCGCGTTTGACACGTTCGCCGCCCTACTCGGGGACCCTCAAGCGACCGCCGGCTACGACCATGTCATCTTCGACACCGCGCCGACCGGTCACACGCTTCGGCTGCTCTCGCTCCCCGCCGCGTGGACCGGCTTCATCGATACAAACACGTCCGGGGTCTCCTGCCTGGGGCCGCTGGCCAGCCTGCAGGATCAGCGAAAGCTCTACGCCGCCAGCGTCCGCGCGCTCGGCGATCCACAGCTCACGACGCTCGTGCTCGTCAGCCGCCCGGAGCAGACCGCGCTGGCCGAGGCCGAACGCACCCGCGGTGAGCTCGCAGGCGCCGGCATGCGCCACCAGATCCTCGCGCTCAACGGCCTCTTCGACGCCGCCGGAAGCGATGACCTAACCGCCATGGCACTCGCCAAGCGCCAGACCGACGCGCTAGCGTCGCTGCCCCCCGGGCTCGCCGACCTGCCGCGCGTCGAGATCCCGCTGCTGGGCTTCGCGCCGATCGGCCCCGACGCGCTCGCCCGGGTCCTCGACCCCGCCGCTTCTTCGGCCGCTCGCGAGCAGGCTCCCGACGTGGAGCTGCCCGGGACGCCGCTGTCCGAGCTGATCGACGAGCTCGAGTCCGCCGGCCGCGGCGTGATCATGACGATGGGCAAAGGCGGCGTCGGCAAGACCACACTCGCCGCCGCAATCGCCAGCGAACTAGCCCGCCGCGGCCACCCGGTCCACCTCTCCACGACCGACCCCGCCGCGCACGTCGCCGACGCAGTCGGCGACGGGATGCCGGGATTGTCGCTCTCGCGGATCGATCCCGCCGAGCAAACCCGCATCTACTCCGAACAAGTACTCGCGGCCGCCGGCGGCGATCTCGATGACCACGGCCGCGCACTGCTCGAAGAAGACCTCCGCTCGCCGTGCACCGAGGAGATCGCCGTGTTCCGCGCCTTCGCCGACGTCGTCGCCCGCGGCCAGGACGGGTTCGTGGTGCTCGACACCGCCCCCACCGGCCACAGCCTGCTATTGCTCGACGCCACCCAGTCCTACCATCGCGACGTCGCGCGAGGGCTCTCCGAGGTGCCCGACGCCGTCGCGCGGCTACTCCCCCGATTGCGCGACCCCGACTACACCCGGGTGCTGATCATCACCCTCCCGGAGGCGACACCCGTACACGAGGCAGCGCGCCTGAGCGAAGACCTCCAACGCGCGGGCATCACGCCCTACGCCTGGATCGTCAACCAGAGCCTCGCCGCCGCCGGCGCCGAGCACCCCACCCTCGCCGCCCGCGCCCGGGACGAGCATCCCTACGTCGCCGAGGCCGCGGCGATCGCCCAGCGCCTGGCGCTCGTCGCCTGGCAGCCGCACACATCCGCGGGCAACCAAGGACTCCGAACGCTGGTCGCCGCATGAGACAGCTCACGCTCCTCGCGATCCCGGATTGCCCGCTGAGCGCCCACGCCCGCCACGTGCTCGACACGCTCACCGCCGACGGGCTCCTGGTCTGGAGCGAGGCCACGACCGGCACGCCCAACGGCGAGGCGCTGCAGCGCAACGCCCCCGACCTGCTCCCCGCGCTAATCAACGAGTCCGTCCAGCTCCTGGCGCACGGCCGGCTCTCCGAGCGGGGGCTGGGCCGGGCGCTCTCAAGCGCAACGAAGACAACGTGATGGCCGAGAGCGCCGTCCGCCCGCCGTAGCCGGCCAGCGAATCAGCACAGTCAAGCCCTGCAGCGAGCGGCACCCCAACGAGCGGTCCCGGCGTCGAGTTTCAAATCTCCTGGTTTGACGGCCGACGAACTCCAAGGACGTTACGACAAAGCTCCCGCTTCGCGCGGTAACGAGGGCTCTGAGACGTCCGCCAAGCGCACCAGAAGCACTCCGTTCTCAGACTGCTATTGCGTCAGGACGAGCCTGCCGCGCTTCGCGGGCCTGAGCCACGCATTTCTGGCGACACGGAACTCAGCCTAGGCGTGGGGCATGCCGCGCGGTTCGTTTCGTTGGAGACACCTCGCCAGGTTCCGCGGCGCGCGGTTGTACACCTGCGCGGTGGTGGGCCGGCGACGGTTGAGTGGGTCGGTCGATCTCGTCGCGCGGTCAGGTGGAGTCCGTCCCTGGCTAGTCGGGATCGCTGGAGAGCGGCTGCGTGTGCACTTCTCGCCGCGAGACGATCGCGGCGCCGCTGATCGTGCCGGCCACGACGAGGGTTGAGAGGATCAGCAGCCAGGTATCGAGTACGAACGTCGTGCCGATCGGGCCGAACTCGTGGACGCTGCCAGTGACCTGTCCGGAGATCAGCCACGGCGAGAGGACGAGCAGGCCGTGATCGCGACGGCGATGATCGCGGCGCCCGGGATCAGCGACCAGGATGGGACTCGGTCCGCTAGGAGCGTCTTCTGGCTTGACCAGTAGAACAGCGCAGTGACCGGAACTCCGCGCGCGCATCTTCGACATCCGTTGTGATGGTGATTCGATGCGTTCTCATCGTCGCGCCCCCGTGTGGGATTACATGCATTCGTGGTGTGGAGATCGTGTGGAGTTCGTCAGGGCTACCTCCGGCTCGGATGCTTCAGTCGTAGGCGGCCTCCACCAACGGCGCTCGACGCACCTGACTCCGGTGCTCAGCTTGTCGTCACGGGCGCTGGACCTGCCCCTGCCGAGATTGCCCAGCCGTTGTCCGGGGCGCGTGCCTACAGGCCGCGCCACTCGGGCAGACCCGCGATATTGCCCGCGAGGTTCCCCGGATTGTGCGGGAACAACTGGTAACTGGTAGAGCTCCTCGGAACGCCTGAGACCTTGCTGAGGAGGCGGATCGACCTCGCAGCGCGATGATCGAGGTAGGCGCTGCGGATCGAGTCGATGACCTGCCCGGCCGATGCCGCTCTCGCTCGCGATCTCCTCCGATCGCCTCGGTCCACAGCTCGGGATGAAGGAGGAAGCCCTTGGCGTCCCGCTCGACGCGGACGCCGATCGGGGTGGAAGGTGTCATCGCGGTCCTCCCTTCACATAGCGCCCGGTCTGAGTCCGTGCCGAGCAGGCGAGATCGCGATCCCATCCCACGACTAGGCATCAACTCAGTGGCGCTTGCCTTGACCCTGATCCGCGTAGGCTCGACTGTCATCTGCCCTAAGCCGCAGCCGCGCGTAGGCAAAGTAAGCGGAGAGGCATGCGGTCCGCTCCGTGGCGAGTTTGCTCGCGGATGACCGTCCCGCGCGCCAGCATGGGCGTCATCGCGGGCGACCACTGGTCCAGTTACGGGGGATCGCCGATGCGCCCGCCACTGGCGTTCTCGACGATAGGCTGTGGGATCGCGAAAGGACTGTGTGCAGAGCAGCTCTCCTCCGAGTGTGTGGGACTCCGTCGTATGCGGGGTCGATCTCAGCCCTGCGAGTGTGCATGCCGCACTCGAGTCGGCCAGGTTGATGCCTCCCGCCGCAAGGCTCACCTTGTGCAGCGTCGTCAGTCCCGAGGCGATCGCGGATGAGCCGTCATTGGAGAGGACTCTCACGCATGACGCGGAGGCCGCGCTCGAGCGCGCGCAGGCCGAAATCCAACCGTTTCATGATGCCGAACTCCACCTGCGAGAGGGACCGCCGATCGCCCGGCTGCTCGATGAGGTGCGCGCGGAGCATGCGACGCTGGTGGCGGTCGGCAGCCACGGGCATAGTCACGCGGCGGGGTTAGCGCTCGGCCGCGTCGCCACCGCGATGCTGCACGAGGCTTCGTGCTCGGTGCTGATCGTGGACGCCAGCCCTCCCTCGGACGGGGAGGTCGTCGTGGGCTTCGACGGTTCAGGCGGGGCTCGCCGCGCGCTCGCGGCGGGTCGCGAGCTCTCCGAGCGGTTGATGCTGAAGCTGCGGGCGATCGTGGCGACCGGGGACGCACATCCGCTGGAGCCGGGGTGGTTAGACGACGAGCTCGCGCCGGAGTTGGCCCTCATCGAGGATCCGCGCACCGCGGTCGACGCACTCGAAGACGCGTCTCGCTCAGCAAGGTTGCTGGTCGTGGGCAGTCGCCACCTGCAAGGTGTGATGGCGCTCTCGAGCGTCAGCGAGCGGGCAGCGCGCCGCGCCGGCTGCCCGGTGCTGGTCGTCCGGTGACGCCGGCTTGTTGGCGACCCGGCCGCTTCTTAGCGGGCGGGTTGTGCTGGAGAGTGATGTGCAACCAGAGTGAAAAGCCGCCGGGCCAACTGTGGTTTCCCGGATGCCGCCTCGATACGCGGGACCTAGCGTGCAGTCATGCGCAAGCAGCAGCACTGGCGGCCGCGGTGAGCCGCGTTGTAGTGCTCGGGCGGGTATCGCCGGCCACAGGGCGGCGGCGTTGAAGCTGATCGACATCATCCGCCGCCAGAAAGCCCATTAGGCTGGGGAGGCGAGCGTGCGCTGGGCGGCTGTGGGCGGCCTCTCGTCCTTCATTCATGACGCGCTGAGCGGAGCGCCGAATTGCGGCGGCGTGCGCCGTCAGATCGCGGAGCTCGAGGCGATACTCCAGCCCGGCCGCTTAGTCGCCGCGATTGCGCGTCCTCGTGCCCGGGCCTCGTCTCCGGGCAGTGCTAGCGCCGATCAGTCAGCGACACCCCCGCGTGCTCGAGCAGGAAGCGCCTCTGCTCCTCATGCATGTTCGCTGGGAGAACTCGAAACCACCGGCCGAGAGGGCGCGATCCCTCACGCGGCTGGGCACGGAACACCAGGCCGACGGGCGAGTCCAACCCGTTCTCGTAGTGGCTCGGATACTCGATGCAGCCCACCAGCCGACCAACCCAGACAGAGATGCCAAGCTCATCGCGGGCGACCCGCCTCACCGCGTCGACCAGCGGCTCCCCGAAACGGACGGTCCCACCCGGGAGGTTCCATGTCCCCCGGCACGGATCAACGTCGCGCAGCGCGAGACGGACCCCCTGGTCCTCGGATGTGATCAGGACTTCCACAGTGAGGCGCGGGACCTTGCGGAAGATCCGGTGAAACTCATCCTTCGGCAGGGGCTTTGTCATCGTTGCATCGTGACGGCTCCGCGGTTTCCCGGGCCAGCCCGAATGAAATCGTTTCAGTTGGGTCGTCTGAATGATCGCGAGCGCGCGCGAGGGAGGGCTTCCAGGTGTGGGGTTGTACCGCAGCAATTGCGGTACAACTTATCAGATGTGTGCTTGTACACTCCCGTCTATGGAACTCTCCTCGCCGGTACCCGATGAACTTGTCGAGCTGATCGCCCGCCGGTTTCGCCTGTTATCCGAGCCGATGCGGGTCCGGTTGTTCGATCGGCTGCGTGACGGTGAGTCGACCGTGCATCAGCTGGCGGATGAGCTTGGGAGCTCGCGGCAGAACGTCTCCAAGCATCTGACGCTGCTGGCTGAGGGGGCGTGCTCGGCCGACGCAAGGACGGCGACTGCGTGTACTACCGGCGCGCCGACGAGAACGTGCTTGCGCTCTGTGCGCAGGTCTGTGGCTCGGTCGAGCAGCACCTGTTGGGTCTCGCCTCGCTGGTGGCGCGGCCTGTCGCGACGCAACCTGAAAGGAGCCTTCGATGAACCAGAACATGACCACCCTCGATCGGCGCTTGCGTGCCTTGCTGGTGCCCCCTCGCGGTCGTGATCGGGATCCTGCTCGGCCCGGGGTCGGTCGGATCGATTGTGCTGTACGCGCTCGCCGCGATCATGCTCGCGACCAGCGCCGCCGGCTCCTGCCCGCTCTACTCCCTTTCGGGGTGGGTGGCCGCCACCGGCAGCCGCAGGCGCACTAACGCCGTCGCGAAAGGAGTGATTCGAAATGGATACGACAACCGAGACGTTCGAGCGCGACGTGATTCAGCGCTCACACGCGCTGCAGGTGGTCGTCGACTTCTGGGCGGCTTGGTGTGGGCCTTGCCGGATGCTCGGCCCCGCGCTGGAGGTGGAGGCCGAGAAGCGTGCGGGCTTGCTCGAGCTAGTCAAGCTCGATGTCGAGGCTGAGCCGCTGATCGCCGCCCGCTACGGGGTCCAGAGTATCCCGACGGTTGCGGTGTTCCGCGACGGGGAGCCAGTCACCGGGTTCATCGGCGCGCAGCCGGCGAGATTGATCGGCGACTTCTTCGACGAGCACGTGCTCGCCGACAAGATCGAGCAGCCGGTCACGGAAGGGAGCGTGTGAGATGGCCTCACAGATCCGGCATCGAGAGTTCCGGTTTCCGGTAGATGTGGTCTGGCACGCCGGTCGGCGTACGACCGCGCGCGTGTCGGGGAAGTCGCCGCTGCGGATCGCGACCCCACCGGCGTTCCGCGGCACCGACCCCGACCTGTGGAGCCCCGAGGACGCGTTCGTCGCCGCGGCCGGATCTTGTCTGGCGGTGACGATCGCGGCGCTCGCCGAACGCGAGGAGCTGCCGCTGCACAAGCTCTCGGTCAAGGCGGAGGGCGTTGTCGGGCGCAGAGCAGACCGACGTTTCGGGTTCGTGCGGATCGAGCAGATCGTCGAGCTTGAGACCGACGCTGGGCGCGAGGACGCCGCCCGCGCACTCGTCGCGAAGGCCGAAGACGGGTGCCTGGTCTCTGTCTCGCTCGATCTGCCTGTGCAGACGACCGTTCAGATACGGACACCGCTGCCGACGGGCTAGCCATGTCCGCCGCGATGGACAGCGAGGCCTGGAACCGCCGCTACGCCGGCCGGGAGTTGGTTTGGACCAGCACGGCTAATCGGTTCCTCATCGAGGAGACGACGACGCTGCCTCCCGGGCGGGCTCTCGACGTCGCCTGCGGTGAGGGCCGCAACGCGGTCTGGCTGGCCGAGCGGGGGTGGCAGGTGACCGGCGTCGACTTCTCGGAGGTCGGGCTCGAGAAGGCTCGCGGGCTCGCCAGAGGGCGGGGCGTGCTGGCACAGTGGGTCGTCGCGGATCTCCTGGACTACACGCCCGAGCCACGGGCGTTCGACCTGGTTCTCGTCTTTTATCTCCAGGTGCCGGCCGAGCAGAGACGGGCGATCGTGCGCACGGTCGCCGAGACGGTGGCACCGGGTGGGCTGTTCCTGCTCGTCGCCCATGACAGCAGCAACCTCGAGCATGGGCACGGCGGGCCGCAGAACCCGGCGGTGCTCTACACAGCGAACGATGTCGTCGGCGACCTTGATGGCGTCGGCCTGCAGATCGAACGGGCAGAGACCGTCACGCGACCCGTGGACACGCCCGATGGGGAGCGGGCCGCGCTTGACGCGCTCGTCCGGGCCCATCGCGCTTCGGGGGTGAGGTCGCGCCGATGACAATCGCTCACGAGCCAGCGGCATCGGCGAGCCTGCGCAGGGGAGCGCTCGCTGCCGATGCGCTGCTCGAGCCGTGGGTCTCCTGCTTGCAGGAGCAGCTCGGCAACCCTCGCATTTTCGACTGCCATACCCACCTGGGCTGTGCCGATCCGGACGGGTCATGTTTTGACGTTGACGAGTTGTCCGGGGCGCTCGCCGCGGTGGACGGCCGCGCGGTCGTGTTTCCGCTCGCGGAGCCCGGCGGCTATCGGGCAGCCAACGATCGGATGCTCGCCGCGGCGGAGGCGGGCCAAGGGCGCTTGGTCGCGTTCTGCCGTATTGATCCGCACGACGGCGCCGTCAGGGAGGTCGAGCGCGCGGTCGGTCGCGGCGAGGCCGGGATCAAGCTGCATCCGCGTGCGGAGCGGTTCGGGCTGGGGGATCCGGCGGTCCGGCGGATCTTTGCGTTGGCCGACGAGCGTTGGTTGCCGATCATCGTGCACGCCGGCCGGGGGATCCCGTCGCCGGGGGCGATGCGCTCGAGCTCGCGCGCGGCTACCCGCGGGTCCCGCTGATCCTCGCGAATGCCGCAATCGCGGATCTGGCATGGATCTGGCGCGAGGCCGCCGGGCAGCGCAACCTGTTCTTCGATACCGCCTGGTGGAACACCGCCGACCAGTTCGCACTGTTCGCGCTGCTCCCGCCCGGCCAGATCCTGTTCGCTTCTGACACGCCCTACGGGAGAACCATCGCCGCCGCGTCGGTGGTGCTGCGCGCCGCGCTGCCGGCTGGACTGACCGCCGAGCAGATCGCGATGGTTGCCGGCGGCCAGCTCCACCGGTTGCTGGCAGGCGTCGAGCCGCTCGACCTCGGTCCAGCACCCACCCTGCCGGCGGCTGGACCGGGGCCGCTGCTCGAGCGCGTGCACACCCTGCTGGTCGCGGCGGCCGCGCGGCTGACCGCTGGCTATCCAGCGGATGAGTACCTCGAGCTCGCGCGACTCGCGTGCGAGCTACCCGCCGACCATCCCGACGCCGATGTCGCCGCGTCGGTACACGATCTGCTCGACCGGCACGCACACTACCTGGCGACGAATCCGCCCCGGCATGGCCCGCGCGTTCCGGGCATCCACCTGATCTTCGTCGCCGCGGCTGTCGCCCGCACTCCCGGTCTGCCCCTTCCCCCGCGCGCCGAATGAGCACCGTTCCCTCTCAGACCCCGTCGCATGAGGCGGCGTTTCGCCGTGACCATCCCGGTTACGCGGAGACAGCCGTGCTCGATGAGCTGCGCCGCAGCGACTTCGCGCGCCTTGACCGCGGCGGCCACGTGTACATGGACTACACCGGCGGCGGGCTCTATGCAGAGTCGCAACTGCGCGAGCATATGCAACTGCTCCAGAGCGGCGTGTTCGGCAACCCGCATTCAATCAACCCGACCTCGGCAGCGAGCACCGAACTCGTTGAGCGCGCTCGCGCGCACGTGCTGGACTTCTTCAAGGCCTCGCCCGAGGAGTACGTGGCGATCTTCACCCCGAACGCGACCGGCGCGCTGCGTCTCGTCGGCGAGGCGTACCCGTTTCAACCTGGAGACCGATTCCTTCTGACCTTTGACAACCACAACTCGGTCAACGGGATCCGCGAGTTCGCGCGGGCGCGGGGCGCTGAGACCACGTACGTGCCGAGCGTCGCGCCCGATCTGCGCGTCGATGAGGATCTGCTCCCGCGCTATCTGACCGATACCGCGGGTGATCACCACAACCTGCTCGGCTATCCGGCGCAGTCGAACTTCTCGGGGGTTCAGCACCCGCTGGCATGGATCGGGCAGGCCCAGTCGCATGGATGGGACGTTCTGCTCGACGCCGCCGCGTACGTCCCGACCAACCGGCTTGACCTGAGCGTGTGGCATCCGGACTTCGTCGCGGTCTCGTTCTACAAGATGTTCGGCTGGCCAACCGGCGTCGGCTGCCTGCTCGCCCGGCGGGAGACGCTCGCCAAGCTCGAGCGGCCGTGGTTCTCCGGCGGAACGATCGTTGCGGCGTTCGTGCAGCGGGAGTACTACCAATCGGCCCCCGGCGCTGCGCACTTCGAAGACGGGACCGTCAACTACCTCAACCTCCCGGCGGTCGAGATCGGCCTGCGCTTCCTCGACCGGATCGGTATCGAGACGATCCACACGCGCCTCAGCGCGCTCGGTGCCTGGCTGCTCGGAGCGCTCAGCTCGCTGCGGCACTCCGATGGCTCGCCCGCCGCCGCGATCTACGGACCGCGAACGTGGCAGGGCCGGGGTGCCACGATCGCGTTCAACTTCCTGCATCCAGACGGGAGCGTCGTCGACGAGCGCTACGTCGACCGCGTCGCCGGTCGACACAACATCTCGCTGAGGACCGGCTGCTTCTGCAACCCGGGAGCAGGGGAAGTCGCGTTCACGATCTCACGCGAGACGCTCGTAGACGGCGAGTTCGGTGATGGCATGACGCTTGATGACTACGTTCGCGCGATCGGTCTTCCCTCCGGCGGCGCCATCCGCGCGTCGCTCGGGCTCGTGTCGAACCTTGCCGATCTGCGCCGATTCCAAGAATTTGCCGCCGAATTCATCGACCTCAGGAGCATGCCCGATGATCTCCCGCCTCGCAACACCTGCTGACAAACGACCGACCGCCGATTACCCAAGGCGCAGGCAATGAGCGAACCCGACCGCAAGCTCCCTGAAGAGGTCAAGCGGTTCCTCGAGCAGCCTCCGGTCGCGGTGCTGGCGACGGTGCGAAGCGACGGCACGCCGGCGAGCACCGCGTGCTGGTATGAGCTGCAGGACGGCAGGGTGCTGATAACGATGTACGCCACCGCGCGCCGGCTGCCCAACATTCGCAGCACTCCACACGTGGCGATGACGATTCTCGGCGAAGATCCCTATCAGCATGTCTCGATCTCGGGCCCGGTGATCGAGACGTGGGATGATCCTGCGCTCGAGGTGATGGACCGCCTCTCAATGCGCTACACGGGCGAACCGTGGCCGGAACGAGAGCCGTGCGTCAGCGCCCTCGTCGAGCTCGAGCGGTGGCACACCTACGGCGTGCTATCGGAATCCTCGGACTACAGCTCCACTGAGCAGTCACCGTGAAGCAGCCAGCGCGGAGGCGAGTGAAAAGCGTGCTGGTCACCTACGAGCCTTCCCGCGAAGGCGGCGCGGCGCTCTCCTACGCGCTCGACATCGCGCCGACGGCCGGAGCCACGCTCGCCGTGGTCTCCGTCACGCCGCAGGAACGGACTGACGTCGGCTGCGCCAGCTGCAGGGCGAGCGCGGTGGCCTGGAACGAGCAGTTGCGACTGCTTGCGCACGAGCGGCTCTCGGCGGCTTCGAACGCCATCGATGAGTCTCGGGATGTCCGCTACCTCGCCGCATGCGGACCGGAACGCCAAGTGCTCGCCCAAGCCCCCCGACTGCGAGACAGACATCATTGTGGTGCCATGGCAGCGAGCCGAGCGTCTTCGCCGCCTGGTCCGGCTGAGTCTTGTGGAGGACCTCCGCCGGCGAGGCCCTTGGGACGGGCCCCAGCGGCGCGACCCCGCGAAGACAAGGAGCGCCGTCGTTGCCGGGCCTCAGCCTGACGAAGGCGAGGATCGACAGTTCGGTTTGCGCCGGACGCGTTTGAACGTACCTTCCGGGTCGACTCGTTCAAGGCGATCGGCTCGGCTTCTCCGCGTTGCGGGTGCGGCGGAACGGAAGCCTGCGCAACCCCGTTCCGCTGAGCAGGAAGGCCCCGCCGGCTGCGGGTAGCAGTGCGGAGATGGCGCGGTAGACGAGCGTACCGGCGAGCGCGGCATCAAGCGGAGCGCCGAAGTGATGCAGCATCGCGGGAATCGCCGCCTCGACCGCGCCGAACCCGCCGGGCAGCAACGGGAGGCTGGAGATCAGGATCCCCACTACGTAGGCGAGCAGCACGATGTCCGCGTCGACGGTGACGCCGGCGCCGGCCAGCGACAGGCGCAAACACACGGCGTCCGCGATCCAGGAGCCGGCGGCTAGCACGACCAGCACAACACGGTTGCGCGGGCTGCCGACGACGGCCTTGACCTCCGCGTGCAGGGCGTCAGCGGTCCGGGAAGTCACCTCCGCCGGCGGCGTGGGCTGCCAGCGGCGCAGCAGCGCGAGCGCTCTAGCCGTGCGCCGGGCGGTGGTCGGCCGAGCGGCCAGCCGAGCCGTAGCGGCGAGCACCAGCAGTACGACGATCGCGCCGACCCACCACAGCCCGCCTCGTGCACCCCCGGATGCTGGCGGGCGAAGGCAACCAGGAACGCGAGCGCTCCGATCCCAAGGAGTGTCCTGACGTTGAACCAGTTCCCGAGGCCGAACAGCAGCAGATCCGCGCGAACTGCACGCCAGAGCGAGATCGCACCCGACGCCAGCCGACGCAGATGCAGCGCCAACAGCAGATAGCCGACAAGCATCGCGAACAGAGCGGCGAGCACCCATCCCGCGCTCATCTCGTCCAGCGCGGTGGCGAGCTCGTCGATCCCGCCTGAGGAGCCTAGGACGATCAGCAACGCGCCGATACTCACCGCCGCACCCAGGAGCAATCGGAGGGTGCCGCTTCATCCTTCGCAGTCGAGCCCCGTCGCGCGCCAAGACCGACAGCGTAGGGTCCGACAGCGGCGTAGGGTCCGACTCGCCGGGGCCGGCGCCGCACTGATCCCGGCGCCGCTCGCCGAGGACGCGCAACGGCCGGGGGCGCCATCAAGCACGACCCGCGATCACCCGCAAGGTGGGCGTGATCCACCGTCCCGCGCCCTCTCGCAAGCCGCCGGCGAATTCCTCGGACGGCCACGCTCGATTCCAGGGTCTGACGGTTCCGCTGCGTGACCGCCGCCATCGGGCCGCGTTGTCGGCTCGAATGGCACCTCGAGCCATCGCGACGTTCGTACACCCCCGCGCTGCGGGCACGAGAGCGTGCCTCTGGCACGAAAACGAGCGTCAAGGACTGCAAGCCAAGGTAGCCCTCCAGTCCGATGGCCATGTCTGCCGCCCCTGCCACGACCAGCACGGAGGCATTGCTCGTTCACGTGGGTCGCATCGTGCGGCGGCTCCCGGATGTTGTCGCTATCTGGGGCACGCAGCGGCTCCATCCGAGGCCGCGAGAGGAGATGATGCTTGCCGTCGCACACGCCAACGCGTGTCGCCTTTGCGTGCTGGTGCATCGGCGGTGGGCGCTGGCCGAAGGCGTACCCGACGCGGAACTCGCCGCGCTCGAGAACCAGGACCCCGGACAGTTCGACCGGCGCACCTGGGCCGCGGTCGCGTGGTCCGATGCCCGCGCACGCGCTGACCTCGGGCCGGTCCCGGTCGAGTTCGAAGACGAACTCGCGCGCCACTACAGCGCAGCTGAGCGCGATGACTTGGACCTCGTCACCACCGTAATGACCGTCGCCAACCGCCCAGCCAACACCGTCGACGCGCTGCTCGCACGGCTGCGCGGCCGCCCGGTCCCGGAAGCCGACTGCTCGACGAACTCCTAATCGGCAGTGGCGTTGCACTGTCGATCCCGCCTGCGGCGGGATACCTGGCGTTTGCGCGCCACCGGCGCCAGCGCTGACCGACCGTCCGGCTGCGCCACAATCGAAGCGTCCATGCCAGCGCCCGCCGTCCATCATCCTCTGTTCGCGCGGCTGTGGTCGCTGATGAGCCGGCACGAGCCCGCGGACATACGGCACCACCGGGACGAGCTGCTGGCGGGCCTGTCGGGGCGCGTGATCGAGCTCGGCACGGGGACGGGGAGCAACTTCGCCCACTATCCACCGACGGTCGAGGAGGTCGTGGCTGTGGAGCCCGAGCCGTATCTGCGCGAACGGGCGCGCGCCGCGGCAGCGCACGCCGACGTCCGGATCACGGTCCTCGACGGCGTCGCCGACCATTTACCCGCCGACGATTGCTCGTTCGATGTCGCCGTCGCCTGTCTGGTCCTCTGCACTGTCCCGGATCAGGCGCCGGCGCTAGCCGAGCTGGGACGCGTCCTGCGTCCGGATGGGGAGCTGCGCTTCTACGAACACGTGTTGTCAGAGCGCCCCGCGATCCCCCGCAGCCAACGCACTGTTGACCGCGTCTTCTGGCCACGCGCGTTCGGCGGCTGCCACACGGCTCGCGACACGCCGACCGCCATCGCCGAAGCTGCCGGGGCTCGGCCATGTCCCCATGCCCGACGACCCGGAACTCGTGGCGCGGACTATCGCCGAGTTTGTGGGGCCCGTGCCCAAACACGCTGCCGCTTGAGCGCTCGGCCGCGGCGGCCGCTTTCTCCAACAGCTCAGACACCGTCACGAGCAGACGCGCGCCGGAATCTCTGATCTGCACCGCGAGCTCAAGCAGCGAGTTGGCGGTGTCGTGCTCACCACCGACCCCTCCGCGACCCGGGGAACGCGACCGCGTACTCGGCAGGTTGGGAGCGTAGCGAGCGAACACGTCACCCCTGCCGAAGCCTCGCTCGGCCAGGCTCGCGGCAACCCGGGCACGGACTCCACCAACTGCGCTTAGGTGATCGTCTGGACGCTGGGGCTGCCTTGAGTGGTCGGTAGGCGGCTCGGTCGCGTAGCGGGGCGGGTAGTGCGATGCGGTAGCGCTCGACCGAGCCTTAGGCGTGCCGTTCTCACGGGCCTCACCCTCATCTTGCGTATGGCCATCGCGGCCGAGTTGGGGTGCTGGTAAGAAACGTGTCACCACCGGCAAACGAGGGGCGCTCCGGACGGCTGACGCATCACGCCGAGTCGAGCGCCACGACTGGCCGTGGCGATCCGTCATCCGTCTCGCTCACTCGCTCGATTCCTGCCGCAATCGCAAGGTAGGCTCGCAGGCTCGCTCTTGGTCGCGATACGGGAGCGACAGCAGCGCGGCGCGCATGCCGCGCTGCCGCTGGTGCTCATTATGCGGAGCGGCCTTTTCGTGTCAGTGACGTCAGCAACAGCTGCCTGTTTCCCGGGCCGGAGAGGTGATATGTGGAGCCCGTCGTCGACGTCAGCGACGTCAACACGCGATCCGGCATGCACGGCCTCCCGGCGAGCGCGTTAGCCGCCGGCTACCCCACTTATGTCGTTTATGTCGTACGTCGTCAGCGCGTTGGCCAACAAGCTCGATGAACAGCGTCACTGACATGTCAGCCACGTCAAACCCCCCCCAACTGAGGGGATTCGACAGCACCCGCTCCACATAATCCTCAGAAGCGGAAGCCGGAGGTTCGCTGCCCCTTCTCGATCAAGGCGGGAGGCTGGCCTGCGATCCGCGGGCTTCTCCTTACCGAAAACCCAGAAGCACCCGACGCGAGCGGGCGTGCTCTCGCAGCTCGGGGCATGAAGATCCGTGTGAGAGGAAGTCCGGCCCGGGTCGCGTACTGAAGTGGTGACTCCGGGCACAGGGGCTTTCTTTGGGAGAACGCAGTGGGCAGGCCGGTTTGGACGATGGGCTTCGAGCCCGTGCTTGTTCGGTGGTCCCCTGCGACTCGCCCGGGTGCGCTGCGGGCGCGTATCCGTCGTTGTCGTTTGCCCATGGTTCTCCCGGTTTCGGTCAAGCGATCAGGAGGTGAGGAATGCGGGAGCTCGGTCGAGCGATCGCGTTGGATGTGCATCGTGATTTCTGCGAGATCATGATCTGCAAGGAGGGGAAGGTCCGCTCTGGCGGCCGGGTTGACACGACGCCGGAGGCGCTCGAGGTGCTGGCCCAGAGCCGTTTGCCGACCGATCGGATGGCGCTGGAGGTGACGGGTGGTGCGTGGGCGATCGTGCGGATCCTCGAGCCGCATGTCAAGCAGGTGATCGTCGTCTCGCCGGGCGACACCGGGATCGCGCAAGCGCGGGCGAAGACCGACCCGCTCGATGCGCGCAAGCTGGCGAAGCTGCTCTGGGCCGGTGAGCTGGAAGGGGTATGGGCGCCGGATGAGCTCACGCGCTTGTTGCGGCGACGGCTGGCGCGGCGTGAGCAGCTCGTGCGCGCCCGCTCGCGGGCGAAGAACGAGATTCACGCGGTGCTGATGCGCTGTCTGGTCGGCAAGCCGCCGATGTCGGACCTGTTCGGCGCCGACGGGCGGCGGTGGCTGCGGCGTTTCCACGGCCGACCGCCCTCACAAGAGCCGATCTCCGGCCCCTCATCGGCCTCCCGCGACCGATTGGTCACCCGAAACTGGGCCAAGAAGTTGCTCGCCGCCCCCTTGACTTTCTTACTGAGAAGCTTCCCGGGTCCGGGCGGTGACGTCCGACCGCTCCGGTTGGTTCCCGGGCTGGCGACGGGTTGACTCATTGACTTTCTGTCGACCGATGGTCTGACCCACCGGATGTCGTGTCGCCCGTCGCCGCCCGAGGACCACCGGCGTGACCTGATAGGAGCTTGGCACCAGCCCCGAGTGAGATTTGTCCGCCGGAGTCCGCTTTCGTCAAACACAATCGAAGGGACGGCGCGAATGATCGTGATCGGGACGGACACGCACAAGAAGACGCATACCCGCGGGGCGGTCGACGCGCTCACCGCCGCCGCGCGTGGTGAGCTCACCGTGCCGGCGCGCAAGGGCAGCTTCGGCAAGCTGCTGCGGTGGGCGCGGAAGCTCGACTCAGAGCGGGTGTGGGCGATCGAGGACTGCCGGCACGCCTCAGGCGCGCTCGAGCGGTTCCTCCTGGCCCGCGGCGAGCAGATCGTGCGCGTCGCGCCGAAGCACATGGCCGGCGCGAGGCGCTCATCGCGCGAGCGCGGCAAGTCAGACTCGATCGACGCGTTCAGCGTCGCCCGCGCGGCGCTAATAAGGAAGGGATCGGGAACCTCCCCGGAGCGCACCTGGACGGCGCGGCGCTCGACATTCGCCTGCTCGTCGATCATCGCGAGGACCTGATCCACTCGCGCACCGGCGATCAGCAGCGGCTGCGCTGGCAACTGCACGACCTCTGGCCCGAGCTGGAGATCCCGGCCGGGGCGCTCGACACCGCCAAGTGGCTCGGGAAGGCCTCGCGCCGCCTCGTGCGGGCCAAGCAGACCACACGCGTGCGGGTCGCGCGCGAGCTCGTGCGCCAGATCTCCGCGCGCACCACCCGCATCCGCGAGCTCGAGGCAAAGAGCTCGCCACGCTCGTCCAAAGCTACGCGCCGCAGCTACTAAAAGGAGCGCGGGTGCGGCCCGCTGACCGCCGCCAAGCTGATCGGCGAGATCGCCGGCGCGGACCGCTTCGCCACCGATTCAAAGCTCGCGCGCACCAGCGGCGCCGCGCCGATCCCCGCCTCCTCTGGCAACACCCACCGCCACCGCCTCGACCGCGGCGGCAACCGCCAGCTCAACTGCGCGCTTCACCGCCTCGCCGTCAACACAGCCCGCTACTGCCCCAAGACCGCCGCCTACCTCGCGGCCAAACAAGCCGAGGGCAAGACGCGCAAAGAAGCGCTCCGCTCACTCAAGCGCTACCTCGCCCGCCGCGCCTGGCAGCTCCTGCGATCACTCACCACCGAAGAACCCGCGCCCGCCGAGACCACGATCCCCGAAAGGCCCAAGGCCCGCGAGACGGTCACCGCCGACGCGGCGCCCCACGGCCTGCGTTAGGTAGCCCAACAGCGCCCAACACGCCGCCCGAGGCGACGGCAGCCCGACCACCGAGCTCATCGCCAACACCATCCGCCGGCCGGATTTCGCCCGACGGATCGATCAACCCACCCCGCTCGAGGCCCGCAGACGGGCTTACAACGCGCCGCCACTCGACGCGAACCCCAGCAACGCTTCCCGCCGCTCTCAACCGGCGCTTACCGCCTCAACCAGACGCACTCGCAGCCGCCACAATCCCCGCACATCACCCCGGATCACCGCAAAGAGCTAGAAACGCTTGACATAGGAGCGACATCCGTCGTCCAACGTGGTAGCGAGCAACAGCTCGGCCAATACGCCTCCTGCGCACGAAAGCGAAAGCTTCGACTGACCGCGCGGGCCGCGCGTCCTCCCGCGGTGGGTGTCGTGACGGTGATGACCGACAGCTATCCAGTCGATGAGGACCACAGCTCGTGGTCGAGCGGAATCCCCGACCCGGTCAGCACGGCCGTCTGGCGAGCAACGCCCAGAGCCTCACACCCTCACCACTGAACAGGGCGGCTTCGGCGAATAGCCTGCGCCCCTCGCGTCCACTCGGCCATGCGACCACCACGTAGCGCTCCTGGGCGATCACTGGCCCCAGAAGCTGGGCCTCGAGTGCGCCCATGACCACGCGGTCTGCCGAGTCGGTCGGCGCGCCGAGAATCAGGGACCAGAGCTGGGGACAGTCGAACGCTGCCCACACAATCTCTCGGCGCACCACCCCGTGCTCGTTGGCATCGGCCGCGTTCGGGACCCACGGCGCGGCCACGACGTCGCGTCCCGGAACCGGGCTGGGGAAGATGCGCAGGCCGTCCCCGAGCGATCGATCCGGGCCACAGCAGAAACACCCGGGGAAGAGATGCTGTCGATGCCCGGGATAGCTGCGCGATGCCGCCTCGGCCTGCGCGTCGTCCACAGGCTCGGGCACAGGTCGAACTCCAGTGTCGTCGACGTTACTTCTGCGAGCACCTCGCTGCCGTTGCGCAGCGCCGCGACTCCGTCGTCACGGTCGTCAATTCGAAGCGTACGTCCCATCGGTACCGGCCTCCGGAGGCTGACGCGGGTCGCTCCGCTTCCTTCCACGAACCCGGCTAGCACTCCTCCGACGTAGCCACCATGAGCGATCTTCTCGAAGCCGCGGAACCGCTCATCGATCACAACGCTCTCCGTCATGCGCTCACGATCGTAGCTGGCCACTGAACGCGGAGTGCCGTCCCTGTGGCGGGGGTCGACCGTACCCGGCCGTTGCGCGCAGCAGCCTGACCGTCGCGGCCCGCGGGCGGCGCTCTTTGTGCCGCCACCTGTGCTCACTGGCTCAGCCGAGCGGCTAGAGCCACCCGGCCGCGGCCGTCAGAGCGTGATCGTGCTGCCGACCGTGCTCATCACGAACGCGTCGGGGAACCCCGCCGCCATCTGCGAGCACGCCTTCCACCCGGTGCAGTGAGCGGGCACGAGCATCGACGGTGAGAGTTCGGCGAGTGCCTCGACCGTTGGGCCGATTCTCGGCTCGAACCCCGGACCGCTGAGATGAAACCCGCCGACGATCGCCGCGACGTTGTCCTGCCCGGTCAGCCGCCGCGCGTAGCGCACCGTGTTGACGATCCCCGAGTGCCCGCACCCGCTCAGCACAACCAAGCCCCGATCACGGAGGCTCACCACGAGCGCCTGGTCGTCGAGGATCAGCGGATCCGGCTGCCACCCGTCGTCGCGCAGCGCCTCGTGACCCGGGAACCCGGTCTCGAACGGCATGGTGCGGTCGACCTCGCCTGTGATCAGCACGGCCCCGTCGAGCAGGAACGACGGCTGGCGCTCCTCGACGATCGTGAACCCCATCTCTTGCAAAGCAGTGCGACTGGTCGCCGGGAACTCGGCGGCCAGCAACCCGGGAAAGCTGATCCGCCGCCGGCTCCAGAACTCCGGGTGGATCATCACCGGTAGACTGGTGCGGCCGAGCACGCGCACGAGCCCCTCCATCCCCGTCACGTGGTCCCAGTGGCCATGGCTGAGCACGATCACCTCGATCTCGCGCGGGTCGATCCCGAGCCGGCGCATGTTCTCGACCATCCCGTTCGGCGAGACCCCGGTATCGAACAGCAGCGCGCGGGTCCGGCCAGCCTTCTCAATCCGGACGAGTGCTGAGAAGCCCGGCTCGGCGATCAGCGCGTCCGGCACACCGGTCTCCGGACTCACTCGCGCCTGCCCGGTCGGCAGACCGCCGAGGATCGCCTTCGGCCAGTTCATCCGCGCAACCGCATCCTGATCGACAAGCAGCGGGTCAGTCACGTTGTCGATGAGCAGCGTGATCTGCACACCATCGACCGGCTCAAGCTCAATCGGATTCATTCGCCACCTCCACTCACTACGGACACGCGGGGATCGTCGCAGACCTGCACCCACAAGACCAACTTCATCCTCGCGTGGCTGATCGACAAGCAGCTACGCCAGCGGATTGGCCGCCAGCTCAACAAAGGCGAGCAGCTCCACGCGCTGCGCCGCCATCTCTTCTACGCCAACGAGGGCCACGTCCGCCACCGCACGCCGGAACAGCAGACCGAGCAAGCGCTCTGTCTGACCATCGCGTGCAACGCGATCATCGTCTGGAACACCGTCTACACCCAGCAGGTCCTCGATCAGCTCCGCGGCGACGGCGAGCTGATCACCACCAGCGAAATCGAGCGGATCTCCCCGCTGCCCCACCAGCACATCCACGCCTACGGCCACTACCCGTTCAACCTCGCCAGCCGACCCACCGGCCTCAGGCCATTGCGGGCCGCCGACACGCCGGCTGAGAAGCCGACCAAGACGCCCAACCGCGTCTAACGTAAAGTAAACCGGACAAAATTGCGCCGTTGCTACCGGAGGGTCGCGTGGTTGCGCCGAGCGCCGGTGAAAGTGATTACAGCCGCCTGATCGGCACCGGCCGCAGCAGCCGTCATCGCCAAACGCTCTCGGCGGCGCGGGTCGCCAGCGGACTGGTCTCGACCTCGCTGACGGGGAGGTCGAACTCGGTTCTGACGCGCTCCGCGAACCCCTCAGCGTCTTCCCAGCCGGTCTCGCCGCCGCGCAGCATCACGACCTCGGTCGCCGAGAACTCGCGCAGGCCGTCGATGAGACACGTGATCGGCTGTCCGATGTCTGCGTGTGCCGTTGCCTTGACGCCCGTGCGGCTAAGCGTCTGGAGCGCGGCATCGAGGCGTTGCTGGGTGTCGTGCAATTCGTGGTCGACATCGTCGGCCAGAGCGTGCAGTCGCGATGACGCGACGACGGGAGCCACGATCATCGCCTCGCTGACGGCGCGTTTCCCGTGATCGCACAGCTCAGCGCATAATGCTGGGTCCTGCAGTCCCTCGTTTGCGATCACGAGCACGCGGCGGGGCGCATCCGATGGAGGTTTCGATACTCCCTCTGTTGTCTCGCCGCGCCGCCCTTCGAGCATCAGGATCAAGCCGAGCAGGCCGCCGAGCGCGAGGATGAAGAGCAGCTTCCCCACGAACAGACCACCGACCTTGCCAAGCACCAGGTAGAGGGCGACGCTGATCACGATGATTGCGAACACCGCGAGCGTGAACGGGATCCCGATCAGGTCGGAGTGAAGCCAAGCATGCCCCCATCGCTTGAGCGGAAGAGTTGGACGCGGCATGGCGGTCACGCTCCTTTCGAGATCCGTGCAACAACCCCGCAGCCAAACCATCGCGGCGAATCCGCGTAGTCGACGTCAAGATCGAGGTTCATGTCCTAACGCTAGCCCCGATCCGCGCGGCTGGCATCGGTAGCTTCCCGCCTTGTCGCTGTGGGTAACCCCGAGCCGGCGTCGAGCTCCGGCTCGTCGTCGCGCCAGCGCCGCGCCTGACCGCGCTCTGCGATGGACGGTCTCGGCTATTGCGAGTGGTTCAATCGGCGATGCGGGTTCCTTGCGCCGAGCAGCCAGACGGCGCTCCCGACGCCAAGGCGGGCGGCGGCTTGGCCGAGCAGGAACCCACCGACCGGGGTGGAGCCTCCCATCAACAGCACGTAGAAGCTCATGATCCGTCCTCGTAGCCGCGGTGGGCTGAGCAGCTGCAGGCGGGTGTTGGTGCTGACGGTAAACTCGACGCCGGCGATACCGGCGAGGGTCATCAGCGCGACGCTGAGCGGGTAGGAGGTCGAGATTCCGAGCGCGATCAGGCAAAACCCCAGGGCGGCGCCGGCGGTGGCCAGCCGCCGTTCGCTCGGGGCTCCGGCGCACGTGAGCGCGGCGGAGCCGACCAGCGATCCGGCGGCCATTGCGGAGAGCAGCAGTCCGAACCCGACGGCGCGACGGTGCAGGACGATCCGCGCGAGCAGCGGCGCCACGACTTGCCAGTTGAACCCGAGCGTGCCGATCACCGCCAGCAGGCCGATCACCGCCAGAATCGGTGGGGTGCGAAGCACGTAGCGGGACTCCTTCGCGCAGCTCGACCGATCCACGTTTGTGCGCGGTTTCCGGGGCCGGAGCAGCTCGCGGCCGCGCATTGCGAACAGGGCGAGGATCGGCAGCGAGAACGTCGCGGCGTTGATGATCAGTGTCGAGGTGACGCCGATCGTTGCCACGGCGATCCCACCCAGCGCCGAGCCGACCATGCGCGAGGCGTTGAATTGGGCGCTGTTGAGCGCGACCGCGTCGGGAACGAGCGGCTTGTCGACAAGCAATCTGGGCTCGAACTCGTCGTCGACGCCTCCCAGTCCGTCCGCTGCGGAGTACATCCCCGTGGCATCGATCGGCGGCGCCTCGGAATCGTCGATCCTTTCCCGGCCCCGTCCGCTGGCCGCCGGGCCTCTTCGCATGCCGCGTAGCGCGCTCCAGGCAACCCACAGCAGAAACACGTACAGGACGGCGAGGAAGCCGAACTTCAGGCCTACCGAGACGGGCTCGAGCATCTGATCACTCCAGCGAACGTGATCACAGACGTTCCCAGCTTGATTACGTCGCCGGGTTTGATCACCTCAGGACCCTCGATCCGCTGGCCGTTGAGCACGCAGCCATTGGTCGAGTCCAAGTCGGTCAGCACCCAGGAGCAGCCGCGGGGACGGATCTCGGCGTGCGTGTCGCGATCGGCAGTCGCCGCGCATCGAGGAGGCGCTCGCCCGACGCCATCTCGCCGGCGAGGGGTTGGTGCTCTATGACCTGTCCTCAAGCTATCTGGAGGGGCGCTGCTGTCCGCTGGCCAAACTTGGCTACTCGCGTGACAACGTCAAGGGCAAGCTGCAGATCACCTATGGGCTGACATGCTCCCCGGAGGGCCGGCCGGTCGCGATCTGCGTGCACGAGGGCAACATCACCGACCAGCAAACCTTGCCTGATGACGCGGCGCGCGCGGTCTCAGAGCGCTTCGGGATCGAGCATGTTGTGCTGGTCGGGGATCGCGGGAATCACCCAGGCGCACGCCACGACGCTGACCGAGCAGGGGATCGAGTTCATCACCGCGCTCAAAGCCGTCCAGGTCCGCGCGCTGGTCAATTCAGGCGACCTGCAACTGTCACTGTTTGACCAGACCAATCTCGCCGAGATCACCTCCGAGCTGTAACCCAAAGAGCGCCTGATCGTGTGCCGCAACCCGGCCGTGGCCACCGAACGCGCCCGCAAACGCGAGAGCATGCTCCAGGCCACAGAGACAGAACTCGCCAAGGTCAAGAAGATGGTCGACGGGGAGCGGGGAACACTTCGCAACGCCCCGGCGGGCAAGATCGGCGAGCGCGCCGGGAAGGTCATCAACAAGTACAAGATCGCCAAACACTTCGAGCTTGAGATCTCAGATGGCTCGTTCTCCTATCAGCGCAAGACCGAGCAGATCGCCACCGAGGCCGCGCTTGACGGGTTCTACGTGATCCGCACCACCAGCCAGCACCCGACACTCACTAGGCCTACAACCGCCGCAGCAGCGACGATGCCGGAACTGGCGCGGCGCTCGCCGGCGTTCCAATCGGCGCTCCTCCCCGTACCAGCTGTGCCCGCTCGGGGCTGATCACCCCGTGAGTGGCGACGCGTAGGACGTCAGGCAGGGCCCGCTCGATCCGTTCGCGGTTATCGATCGCGATCGACACGGCGGGCAGATTCTCAGACAGCGAGAGCAGGCGATCGGTCTGCAACCGATTGTGCTGACCGAACCCCTCCGCTCCCCGCAGAAGAACGCTCGTGTGCACCTCGTGACGCTCGTACGGCTCAAAGAGAGCATCGGCGAGCAAGCCGCCACTGCTGCGGTCACGCTCGCTGAAGTATGTGGTTAGCTTGATCCCAGGCTCATTCACGGTGACCCTCCGAGTGCGCTGTCCGGTGCCTGCCCGCCCGTGCTGACCCCGGACTCGGCAGAGCGCCCCGATCCACGGAGCGGGAGTTTCCCGGCCCGTCTACCGCGCGCCTCACCGTGATCCGACTGCCGACGCGATCCGGTGCGGGCGAAAAATGCGGTGGTGCAACCAACGAACCGCTTGACTCGCTCATCGCTGCTTCGCTACTAGAGAGGCCATCAGCGCCGGCCCGGCGCGGATAAGGCGAGCCTCATCGCCCAGACAGACTTTACCCCGCCGCTTGGGGATCCCAGACGGTCAGGCCGCCGGTCGCGCGACGATCGCCCTCGCGGTCATCCGCCGGCGCTCACGATATTCGCCGGGATCTGAGGAGCGCAACGTCGGGTGCGTCCGGTGCCTGCCGCGTCACGTGCGCGTGGGCGAGGACCGGGCATGAAGTTGATCTTGCCCTTCCAGCGCGGCACAACGTGCAGGTGCAGGTGATCAGCGATCCCAGCCCCGGCGACTGTTCTGAGGTTCGGACCCACATTGAACCCCGGCGGGGTCATGACGTCGCTCAGCGCCGATCGCCCGCCGCGCGAGCTGCATGAGCTCGCGCGTTTCAGATCGTCGAGCCTATCGGCGTGACGGCAGGGCGCGACCATCAGATGCCCAGGCGCTGAGGGGAACGCGTTCAGCATCATGCTCGATGCGCCACGGAGACCACGGTGGCTCACCCATGGGGACGGCTCACCTCAATCGCGGCGCGATCAACAGGAGCGCCACGAAAGCCAGCAACAGGTAGAGCAGGTAGAGCCCCAGAGGGCCAGCCTGGATGTTGCGAACTACATCTGCTGCCCGCGTGAACGCGGCGGTGATTGGCCTGTAGAGCCACGCTGGGTCGAAAATCCGCGGTTCGGCGCGGTTCATGCTTAGGCGCTCTGGGAACCGCTGGTCGCCGATGTTCCGCAGCTGCGTCTTCACTCGGTAGACGACGTTGAAGATCACCCGCACCATGTTGGAGTAGCCGAGCGAGGTGTACTGGGCTCGCCGGCCGGAGACAGCGACGCCCGAAGCCCATACCGGAACCCGGCGACTGCGCCGCACGCTGACCAGGTAGCGAAAGACGGCCGCGCCAGCCGCGAATCCGGTGAGGGTCAGGATCAGCACGGTCGGGCTAATACTGGCGAACTTCGCATACCCCGGCTCGATCAGCCATCCGAGCTGGGTGATGTGCCCGATCGCGGCGCCGCCTCCAATCGGAAGCGTCGCGTGCTCCAGCACCTTGATGACCCATGGTGCGGCAACCCCGATCGCTAGCGAGGCGATCGCGAGAAGGCCCATCCCAACCCGTGCCGGCGTCTCCTCACTTCTCGGTCTGATCGACCGATCACGAGGCATCCCGAAGAACGTAATCCCGATCGCCCGGACGAACGCCAGCGCCGCAAGGCCGGCGGTCAGGGCGATCGCCGCGCCCGCCAGCGCCATCGCCAGATGCGAGCCGGTCCCGCTCACGCGGAATCCTTGCATCAGCCCCTCGAGTCCCAGCCACTCGCTGACAAAGCCGCTGAACGGGGGCAGTGCCGCGAGCGCCGCTCCACCGGAGAGCGTCGCGATCGCTGCCGCCGGCAGCCGGCCGTAGAGCCCACCGAGCCGTTCCATGTCGCTCGTTCCCGTGCTGCGCTCGACTGTCGCGACGGCGGCGAATAGCCCGGCTTTCGCGAAGCTGTGCGCGGTGATCTGAAATGTGGCGGCCACCAGCCCGAGCCCCACCAGACCAGGCTGATGCTGGGCCGATCCCATCAGCGCGATGCCGAGGTCGGTGACGATCAGACCCGAGTTCTCGATCGAAGAGTAGGCGACGAATAGGCGCAGCTCGCGCTGTAGCACGCCACCGAGGATTCCGATCAGCGCGGTGAAGGCTCCGACGAGCAGCGTTACCACCGCCCACCACACGTTGGGGTGACCGAGGAATCCGAACCAGACGCGCATCATTGCGTAGAACGCGATGTTGAGCGAGACGGCAGCCACGAGGGCCGAGCTGTCGGCGTCCGCGCCGGCATAGGCGCCGGGCAGCCACGTCTGCAGTGGGATCAGCGCCGCCTTGACGGCGAACCCGGCGAACAGCAGCACGAAGCACGCGCCCCGAACGCTCGCGCTGAGTTGCGGTCCGCTGTGAGCCAACTGCTCAAAGGAGAAGCTGCCTCCCTTGACCGCAAGCAGGACCATTCCGGCGAGCACGGCGCCGCCGCCGAGCTTTCCCAACGTCAAGGTCAAGGAGGCCGCGCGTTGCGCTCGTGGATCGTCGTAGCGGACGCTGATCAGCGCGTAGATCGCGACGACCGTTAGCTCGTAGACGATTAAGAACTCGAACACGTTGTCAACGACGACCACCCCGACCACGCACAGCACGAGCAGCGGGCGAAGCATCAGCGTGATCCGCGACCCCTGTGTGCGGGCTGCGATGAACAGCGGCGCGGACACGAGCCCGGTGATGATCAGGAAGAACCCAGCCAGGTTGTCGACCTGAACCCCACCTTGCCCGAACGGGAACCACGAGAACGGCTGCCACACCAAGCGCTCGTTGAAAACGGCAAGCACCCCGGCCGCAGCGAGAGCGAGGGAGCCCGCGACCCCCACCGCGGCGGCAAGCTGCCGCGGCCAGACCCCGCGTGCCGCTCCCAGGGCCGCGGAGATCGCGAGACCACCGCTACCGATGATCATCAACGCCCCGAGCGCGCTCATCGCCCGCCTCCGCCAGCGGCGCCGAAGGCGGGAATCGCGCCCTGCTGACGTGGCCGAGAGACCTGCTGCGCGCGACCGCCGGCCAGCAGCAGCCCGTGCAGCAACGCGATCGGAGTTGGCGGATCGCCCGGGATGTAAACGTCGACCGGCAGCACCCGGTCGACGCCACCGCGCACCTCAGGACCACTCCAGATGCTCCCGCTGCACGCGTCGGTTCCCGCTGCGAGCACAACCCGCGGCTCCGGCATCGCCTCGAACGTGCGCCGAAGCGGCTCCTCCATCGGCACCGTCACGGGACCAGTGACCAGCAGCACGTCGGCGTGACGCGGGCTGGCGGTGAAGAACAGACCGAGTCGCTGCATGTCGTAATAGGGGTTCAGCAACGCTGCGATCTCCTGCTCGATCGCGCCATCGGAGCCCGTGTCGATGTGACGGATGTGCAACGAGCGGCGGAAAGGGCCGGTGAGCATTGCCGTGGCGATGTCAGCTTCCCTGACTCCATCCCCGACTACGAGGCGCTCGCGACTGGTCGCCGCCAGCTCGTACCCGGGGTCCATCGCAATCGACGCGCCAGAACACGCGTCGGCGCACAGCCCGCAGCCGATGCAGCGGCTAGCGTCAAATCGCAACAGCCGCCGGGCGTCGAGCGAGAGCGCGTCAGGTAGACACACCGCCGCGTACCGGGCAGCATCCCCGGGTGCGACGGCGTCCGGGTCGAGCACCGCGCGGGCGCGGAAACCCCGGGGCGGCGGCTCCTCAGCTTGCGGGTAGCGGGTGGTCACTCGGCGATGGGTCAGGCCTCGTAGGAACCACCCGATCATGCGTCACATCCTGCGGGCGAGAGGCCGAGGCTGTGCTCGATGAACGAGAAATCGGTTAGAACCTGCGAGTCGAATAGCCGATTGAAGATCCCGAAATTGACAAACGACGCGGCGCGGAGCTTGCAGAACCCAAGCGCGTCAGGTCCTTCGGACTCAACCCAGTAAAGGGTCTCCCCGCGCGCGGATTCGGCCGCTCCAAGTGCGGCGTCCTGCCTGAACGAGCCGAGCTCTTTGCGGGTCAAGCCCTGTGGAAGCGAGTCGAGGGCTTCACGGATCAAGGCGAGCGAGGAGGCGACCTCCTGGAAGCGGACCTCCATCCGCGCCATCGCATCGCCATCGGCGTGGCGCGCGACCTCGAACGAGCCATATCCGTCGTACGGGAGATCGCGGCGCGCGTCGATGTCGATCCCCGACCCGCGGGCAACAGGCCCAACACAAGCGAAATCGCGCGCGTCCTCCTCCGACAGCGGTCCCGCGCTCACCAGCCGGTCAAGGAACGAGTCTGTCCGCAACAGCACTGACAGGATGCGCCGCCAGTCACGCTCCCACTCCGCAAGCGTCGCCGCGATTAGATCGACGGCATTTGCGTCAAGGTCGATCCGCACGCCGCCGGGGATGACCGCGCCGCGGAGGAACCGGTTGCCCACGACCTCACCGGCAAGCCGATGCAATCGCTCCTTGAGCACAGCGAACTGCGCCTGCGCGACCGACAGCGACGCGTCCTCGCACTCGCGGACGGTGACCTCGAGGTGGTTATAGAGCCGCTCGAGCTCCGCCAAGGCTCGCCTGATTGCCCGCGCTCTAGGCGGCACCTCCATCTGGGCAAGCCCCTCGACTGCGTGAGAGAACGCCAGTGCGTGCGCAACGCTCGAGGTACCAGACACACGCTCGGCAACGAGTACCGCCAGATCGAGCGGAACCTCGCAGATCCGGCGCTCCGCACCTCGGCGCTTGAAGAACAGGCGCTGCGCGCAGTAGGCAACGTCCTCGCCCCCAGTCTGCACCAGGAACTGCGCCGTCTCAAACACGCCCGAGCGGACCGGTCCATACGGAATCACGAACACACCAGGGCCGGACAGTCGTTCGGCGCCGCGGTGCTCGAGCCTGACCTCGCCAGCATCCGGAGCATGACGCACCAGCGGCTCGAGCCGAGGATGCCCCTCCGGCATGAGCCCCCAAAGATCATGGATCTCCCGCTCGAACCAGTGCGCCGCCGGCACCCGCGGCGTGACAGCCGGATAACTGGCATCGGTCACAGGCGCGCGCAAGCGGAGCACCCAGTCGCCGGAGCCGACGACCGCGCACAGCTCCCGCTCGGCCCCCGAACTGGTGACGAACAGCATCATCAACCGTCCCCGCGCATCCGCGATCGCCTCAGCGAGTGCACCGAGCTCACAGGCTCTTTCGTCGATCACGATCAGGTCCGCCCCCCGAACACTGCCACGGCACTGTGCAGCAGCTGATCAAGCGGACCGGGGATCCACACGCCAAGCACAAGCACCACCACCAAGCTCGCCAGCATCGCCGCCGCCATCAACGGCTGCTCACGCCGACGCGGCCGCGGTGCCTCATCGCCCCCGGAGATGACCATCCTGTGGAACGTCTGATACAGCCCCACGAACGCGACGTTCGCGAACACGATCAGCAGCCCGGCGAGAGCAAACGAGGACTGCGAGAAGCCGCCGGTCACGATCAGGAGCTCCGAGCGGAAGATCCCGAACGGCGGCAGGCCGGCAATCGCAAGCGCGGCCAGCAGGACCATCACACCAGTGAACGGCGCGCCGCGGATTACCCCGCGCACATCGTCGACCTCGCGACTCTCATACCGGCTCAGCAAGCCGCCCGCGCCAAAGAACGCGAGCGTCTTCCCGGCCGCATGCACCAGCACGTGGAAGAACGCGCCATAGGCCGCGATCGGGCCCCCAATGCCGAGCCCCAGCGACACGATCCCCATGTGCTCGATCGAGGAATAGGCGAGCAGCCGCTTGTAGTTGCTCTGTCGCAACGCGAAGAACCCGGCAAGCACCAGCGACAACGCCCCGAAGACGAGCAGCAGAACGTGTACGTAGGACGCGCCGACCGCGAGCTGCGCGATCGCACCCAGCCGCAGCACCGCATACAGCGCCGCGGCCAACAGCGCCCCGGACAGCATCGCGCTGATCGGGCTTGGACCCTCCGAGTGCGCGTCCGGCAACCACGCATGCATCGGCACCAATCCGACCTTCGTCCCGAAGCCGACGATCACGAAACCGAACCCGGCGTGGACGAGCGCGGGGTTCAGATGTGGGGCGGCACCGGCGAGAATCGTGTACGTCGGCGTGTAGTGGTCACCGAGAGTTGGCACCCCGGCGCCATACATCAGGACGATCCCGAGCAGCCCCACGGCCAGTCCTGCGGATCCGATCACGATGTACTTCCAGCCCGCCTCTAGCGACGGATCTGATCCCTCGCTCGTGACCAGCAGAGCGCTGACCACCGTGGTCAGCTCCACCGCCACCCACAGCACGCCGAGGTTGGCCACGATCGGTGTCGCGAGCAGCGCAAACCCGAATAGGTTCAGCAGCGGCCAGTAGATCCGCCGCAGCCGGATATGGCCGATCCCCGGTCGCAAATAACCGGCCGAGTAGATCGCCACCACCCCGTAGACAAAAGCGACAGCCACCAGGAACACGCCGCTCAGGCCATCGACGAAGAAAGCACCGCCGAGCGCGTGCACGCCACGACTGGCGTGATACGCAAACACCGCGACCAACACGGCGGCGAACGCCCCGACCGCAGCGGCGACCGAGATCCAACCGCTGGGTCGTCGATCTCCGATGGCGAGCGTGGCGCCGGCAGCCGCCAGCGAGAGTCCGAGCGAAACCAAGAGCCAGACGGCCATCAGCCCCGTAGCACCGCCATGTCCTCGATGCTCGTGCTCTTCGCCCTGGCCGCGATCAGACGCGCGAATACTCCGTAGAAGAGCACCGCGGGCAGAAGGTCAAGCAGCAGCAAGAAGCCGATCGCAAACGGCAACCCGGGAGCGATCGCAACCGTCGCGAGGAACACGCCGTTCTCGAGCACCAGCAGACCGACGATCTGACTGATTACGTTCTGGCGAGTGATCATGAAAAAGAACCCGACGAGCACCAGCGCCAACGGCATCCCCAACGCCGGCGTCGGCAACAGCGCTCCATGGATCGGCAGCGCGGACCCCGACCAGTAAGCGAGCCCAGCTAGCGCCACCCCGATCAGCAGCGACATCGGGACCTGGACAACGAGTGGCACCTCGTGCTCAGAAATCTGCCGCGTAATCTGGCGGTCGATCGACACCGGAATCACGAACACCTTGATCACCGCAGTCCAGACGGCAAGCACGATCAGCGCGGCATCCGCCCGGTCGATCCCGACCAGCAGCGTGTAACCAGCGGCAAAGACCGACTGCACTGCATACACGCGAACCTGCTCATGGACCTGCTTGACCGCCAGCAGCCCGAGCGCGCTCAGCAACGCGGCGATCGCGAGCAGCGCAGCGGTCGCATGGGCGAAGTCGTAATGAGGCGCGGCGTGCATCGTTTCAACCGCTCGCGAGGTAGAAGACGAGGATCGCGAGCACCGACAAGACGAACCCGGCCCCCATGAAGTCCGGGATCCGGAAAAGCCTCAGCTTCGCAAAGCTCGACTCGATCACGACCATCACCAGACCAAGCCCGATCATCTTCACCAGCAACCAGCCCAGCGCAACCAGGACCGAGCCGACCATACGGTCTGGCGCCAATCCCCACGGCACAACCAGAACGTTGAGGAACACGACGTAGAGAAGAAACTGCTTCATCGTCGAGGTCCACCGAAAAAGCGCCATCGCCGGGCCCGAGTGCTCAAACAGCCGGGCTTCGTCGATCATCCCGAACTCCAGCGTCGAACCCTGGCTCTCGATCGGGACCCGACCCGTGTCGACCAGCAGCATCGCAAAGAACGCCGCAGCGGCCAACAGGTGACTCGGACGGAAGTACTCCGAACTCGAGTGGGCCAGCGTCGCGTTGAGCGCATACGGCAAATCGGTCCCGGTCACGAGCGCAGCCGTGAAGAACACGAAGATCAGCGTCGGCTCGACCAGCGTCGCGACCGACTGGGTTCGGCTCGAGCCGAGCGCCGCGTACACCGAGCCGGAATCAACGCCCGCGAGCGCCGTCACGAACCCTGCCAGCCCAAACAGCAGCGCCCCGCCGAGGATGTCGCCCGCCGTCCCCAACGGCAGCGGGAAGTTCGTCAGCACCGGGATCAGAAACGCGATCGAGCAATACGACGCGAACGCGATCAGCGGCGCGAGCTCAAAGAACGGAGACGCCGTCTGCGGCCGCACCGACTCCTTCCGAAAGAACTTCGCAATGTCGTAATACGGCTGAAGGACCGACGGCCCCTTCCGCCACTGAACCCGGGCCTCCGCCTTCGCGATCACCCCGCTGATCAGCGGCGCGAACACCAGCAACGCCAACACCTGACAGACCTGAACCCCCCATGGCGACAGCATAATTCCCCTGAACTAGGCTCCTACGCGTACGACATTGCCTGTCGCTTCGTCGTAGGAGCCATTAGCACTAGTGCGGTTCGGCCACAGGGCCCGGCGAACTCCATCGCCGCTTCCTAAGCGCAGCGAAATATACAGGGACACCCCCCAGAACCGCGCTCGACCAAGGGTCAGAAGCAGCCCTCCGCTGCAGCGCGTTGGTGACCCAATTCCCGGCCGTGTTTTCCATCGGATGCCCGTGGTCGGTACGCGCTGCGCTCAGCACGGAGAGACCGTCGCATGCGAGCACTGCCGGCGTAGCTCGCTTCGCGAGCATCGCGGGTGGGATCGTCTTGGCGCAGCAAACGGCCAGCGCGCAACGTCGTCCCTCGCACGCGGCCGTCACAAGACACGCCTCGGCAGGCTTTCCGCGCAGCGCCGCAAGCCCTGTTCCTCGAACTGGCTACGTTTGCGCCGCATTCCCCGAAGGCCCTCGCGTCGCTCACCGCAACGACTTCCCCGGCTCTCGCTCGTGGTCACTGGACCGGACGTGCCAGCCGCAACGACTACCGTCAGGCTGGGCGAGAACGTCGACCGCGGTAAGACCTTCGCCGCGGTCGACGGCAAAAATCTGCCCGAGAGACGGCACAGTCTGTTGCCGCTGCTGGAAGGCGAGACCCCGCCGACTGGCGAATCTTGGTCGAGCACCGCGGCCGCCGCCCTCTCTGTCCTTGCCCCGGACTTCCAGCTGCCGCTCAGCGGAGGCCCAACGACGTACGAGGCGATGCGCATCCGCGAATCCCGTACGTCGAGTACACGGACTGGAAGCGCGAGTTCTACGACCGGCGAACGGATCCTTCGAGCTGCATAACATCGCCGGCAGGGTTTATGCGTCCGCAGCTGGCTCTACTGCATGCCGAGCTGAGCGCATTGAAGCGCTGCCACGGGATCGTTGGTCGGCGGTCAACGGCGCGAGCGGGACGGCGCGAATGGTGGCCGCGCGAAGTCACGCGGATCGGCCCCGATACGATTAGAGCGAGCGATGAGGCTCGCTCAGACCGCGGCCAAGCCCGCTGATGGCCTCTACATCCAATTGAACGTCGAGGTCCGAACGGAGTCCGCGCTTGTGGTTCCGCAGCAACGGGTGTGGCATAACGCGGCGCGGCGCGAGGAGGCCGAGCCGTAGGCGATCGCGCGACTGTGCCCGTCCGACCCTCGTCCCTGAGTTTCATCGTCTTCAGCCGCTACAGGTCAGGAGAGCACGACCATGAAGAGCAGCCTCGAGATCGCCCAAGAGCATCAGCTGATCCCGATCGAAACGATCGCCGAGCGGATCGGCCTGTTGCCCGACGAGGTCGAGCCCTACGGTCGGTACAAGGCGAAGGTCTCGCTCTCGGTCCTCGACCGGCTCAAGGACACCCCAGACGCCAAGCTCGTGTGCGTCACCGGCCTGACCCCGACGAGGGCCGGCGAGGGCAACACGACCACCTCGTCGGCCTGACCGAGGGCCTTGGCGCGATCGGCAAGAACCCGATCGCCTGGCCTGCGCGAGGCCTCGGTCGGGCCCGTGTTCGGTGTCAAGGGCGGCGCCGCCGGCGGCGGCCGGGCCCAGATCGTTCCGATGGAGGACCTCAATCTCCACTTCACCGACGACATCCACGCGATCGGCGCCGCGAACAACCTGCTGGCAGCGATGATCGACGCCTCGATCCTGCACGGCAATCCGCACAAGATCGATGCGCTGCGTGTCTCATGGCGGCAGGCGGTGGACATGAATGACCGCACGCTGCGGAAGATCACCGTAGGCCTCCACGGCCGCGCCAACGGCTACCCGCGAGAGACCGGCTTCGACATCACGGCCGCCTCCGAAGTGATGGCGATCATGTCGGTCGCGCGCGACCTGAACGATCTCCGCCAGCGGATCGCCCGAATCACCGCCGCCTACTCGCACGGCGGGCAACCAGTGACGGCCGAGGTACTCGGGGCCGCGGGGGCGATGACCGTGCTGCTCAAGGACGCGCTAAAGCCGAACCTTGTACAGACGCTCGAGAGCCAGCCGGTGATGATCCACTGCGGACCGTTCGCGAACATGGATCACGGCAACAACTCGTTGATCGCAGACCTGGTCGGGCTGAAGCTCGGGGACTACGTCGTTACCGAGTCTGGCTTCGGCTCGGACATGGGCATGGGCATGGGCATGGGCATGGAGAAGTTCTTCAACATTGTCTGCCGCTTTGGCAGGCTGACTCCCTCCGCGGCGGTGCTCGTCACGACCGTGCGCGCGATCAAGCACCATGGCGGCGTCGCCGAGGACCCGCGCGTCGACCGCGTGGCCAGCCTGCGGGCAATCGAGGCCGGAATGGCGAGCGTGCGCCGGCACCTCAGGATCATCAAGGCGTTTGGCGTGCCGGCTGTGGTCGCAGTCAACCGCCGAGCCGGCGACACCAGCGAAGAGGTCGAGCTCGTCAAGCGGCTCGCGCTCGATACCGGCGCGTTCGCCGCCGAGGTCAACGATGGCTTGCGCGCGTAGGTGTCGGCGCGGTTGACCTGGCCGACGCGGTCGCGCAGGCATGCGCAGCCCAACGGCTTCCACCACCTACGACGACCAGGCGCCGATCCAGGACAAGATCGAGACCATCGCCAAGGGCGTCTACGGCGCGAAGGACGTCTTCTTTATCCGGAAGCCCAGCAGAAGATCGCCCAGTTCACGCGCGACGGACTCGCGCACCTTCCAGTGTCCGTCGCCAAGACCCACCTCTCGCTGTCAGCCGACGCGTCGCTGCTCAACTCCCCGGAGGGGTTCACGCTTCCCGTACGCGACATAAGGGCGTACACCGGCGCCGGGTGACTCGTGCCGCTGTGCGGTGAAATCACCCAGATGCCGGGCCTCGGCGAGACGCCCGCGGCGCTGAACATCGACATCGACGGCGAGGGCCGAACCATTGGCCTGTTCTAAGCGGCTGCCACGAACTACGGCGGTTGTCACCGAGCGGACGCGTGAGCCCCACTAGGAACGTGCGTTGCATCTGGAGAGGACGCTGTTGGACCGGCGGTATGATTGAGGTGAGCGATGAGGCTCGCTCGGAGCGCGGCAAGCGCCGCTGATGGCCTCTAGGTCAAGTACCAGCGTGGAGGTCTGAAATGAAGTCTAGGCGGAAGTTTTCACGGTTGAGATGTTGAATCCCGCGTGGTGGTGCGGGATTCGGGTGCTGCTGACGGGTTTGGCTTTGGCTACTGGTGGAGTTTAACGTTGAGTAGTTCGAGGGCGTCGGCTTGTAGTGGGGTGGGTGTCGTGAGGCGAGTGAAGGTGTGCTCGGCGTGGCCGATGCGCACGGTGTTGCGGCAGAGTGTCCCGAGGTCTGCGAGTAGGTCGGGGAGGGTGTGGGCGGGGTGGCCGGTCGGGGTGGTGGCGCTGCCGGCCTTTGCGCGGGCGGATGCTGAGCGGGCGGCGGGCTTGACGGGGTCGGCTGGGGTGAGCGGCGTGTCGTCTGTGAACAGCAGCTCGGGGAGGCGCGCCTGGAGCTCGAAGGAGACGTAGTAGGCGAGCATGCAGAGGAACACGTGCGCGCGGACGCGGGTCTCGAGGTGGTGGTGGATCGGGCGGATCTCGATTGTGTCCTTCATCGTTCCGAACGCGCGCTCGGCCATCTTGAGCTGCTTGTAGGCGCGGACCGCGGCGGGCGCACCGAGCGTGTCGGCGGGGAGGGTGGTCCGGATCGCGTAGAGGCCGTCCAGGGCGGCCTCGCTGTTGATCTCCTCGGTCTTGCGCTCGTAGGCGAACGCGCCGTCGGTGATCTGCAGGGTGAAGTGCTTGGCGACCTTGTACTTGTTTGAGATCTTGCCGGCGCGCTCGCCGATCTTCCCGGCGTCAGCTGCGCGTAGCCGGCCGCGCGGACCCTCGACGCTGGCCTTGACTTTCTCGAGCTCGGCCTCGGTAGCAGCGAGCAGCTCTGCGCGTTTGCGGGCGCGCTCGGCGGCGACGGCCGGGTTGCGGCACACCACCAGCCGCTCGCCGGGGAACAAGGGTGAGGTGATCTCCGCGAGGTTGACCTCGTCAAACAGCGACAGCTGCAGATCGCCTGAGTTCACCAACGAGCGGATCTGCACGCTCTTGAGCGCGCTGATGAAGTCCACGCCCTGCTCCTTGAGGCTCTGAGCGTGGGCTTGGGTGATCATCCCGCGGTCGCCGACGAACACGACGTTCTCGATCCCGAACCGCTCACACACCGCGGTGACGATTTCGGGAACGGTCTGCTGGTCGGTGACGTTGCCCTCGTGCACGCACACGGCGACCGGGCGGCCGTTCGGGCTGCAGATCAGCCCGTAGTTGACCTGCAGCTTGCCCTTTACGCCATCGCGTGAGTAGCCGAGCGTCGCCAGCGGACAACAGCGACCCTCCATGTAACTCGAGGACAGGTCATAGAGCACGAACGCGTTGCTCTGCCCTTCGCCGGGCAGGTGGCGACGCGCGAGCGTCCGCTCGATCCGCGGCTGGCGCTCGACCAGCCAGTCCATCGCCGCCAACAGCTCGGCCTCGGTGACCTCGCCAAGCGAAAGCTCATCGCCCAGTGTGGTCTGCGAGAAGCGCCTGGTCGCCGACAGCTTCGATCCCGGGCCGATCAGCCGCTGAACGACCATCGCGACAACCAGATCACGCTCACGGCAGCGATCGCGGCTGATCAGCCGCTCCACATCGAGGTCGCGTAGCACCCCCAGCACCGCGGCGACGTGGCCGTGCGGCAGCGATCGCTTGATCTCAAAGTCCTCGTCGAGATCAACCAGTCGACGGCCGGCGAGCATCGCGCGGATCACATCGATGATCTCCGCCGGTAGATGCGAGAGGTTGCCGAGGTTCTCATGGCGGACCTTGCCGCCCTCGCGGTATGAGCGACGAAGGAGATGCGAGGTGTAGACCGCCCCGTCCTTCCCCTTCGTCTTGATTGTGGCTACGTGAGCCGAACCACCACGCTTCGCCATGCCAACAATATAGAACATACCTCGGACGGATAACAGTCATGACTTTGGCTACACCCAACCGGCATAAATGAGCCCGACCCCCACAAACACTGGGGATCGGGTCTCAAACCCTCAAAAACTTCCGTCTAGGTCGTGCGCTCGGCGGTGGCCGATCGGCCGAGCAGACTCAAAGCCGGACGAGGCCGAGCTTAGGGCAATTGCGTTGCAGAGCCTGCTGCTTGCCTGGCCAGCCGACGAAGCGACCGAGCGGCTGTTGCGTCCGCGCTCGCAATGAGCGAGATCACAGCGACACAGGCGCGCCAGATTCTCGACAGTCGAGGTTATCCGACCGTCGAAGTGGAGGTCGCGCTTCGTTCGGGCGCCGTAGGGCGCGCCGCGGTTCCCTCCGGTACGTCGACCGGGCGTCTCGAGGCCGTCGAGCTGCGCGACGGCGGTGAGAAGTGGTGCGCGATGGGCGTTTCGGCGGCGGTCACCGCCGTAAGAGGCGAGATCGCCGCGGCGCTCCGCGGGCGTGATGCGCTCGACCGGGCGGCACTGGACCGGGCGCTGCTGGCGCTCGACGGTACACGCGAGAAGTCGCGTCTAGGCGCCAACGCGCTGCTCGCGACTTCGCTTGCTGTCGCCCTGGCAGCTGCCGGCGAGGCAGGCGTGCCGCTGTGGCGCCACCTCGGCGGAGTGGGAGCCGTGCAGCTGCCCGTGCCGCTTCTCGACGTTCTCAACGGTGGGGTGCACGCAGCTAATCGGTTGGACTTCGACGAATTCAGATTGTGCCGGCGGGAGCGTCCAGCTTCTCGGAGGCGCTCCGGATCGGTGCGGAGGTGTTTCAGGAGCTGCGCTACACGCTGCTCGCGCGGGGGCGCGGCAGCGCGATCGGGAGCGACGGCGGCTTCGCCCCCGACCTCGAGTCAAACGAAAGCGCACTCGAGACGCTGGTCGCGGCGATCACCGCCGCCGGCTACGAACCGGGGTGGGACGTGTGGATCGGGATCGATGCCGCAGCGAGTCAGCTTCGGGTAGACGGGGCCTACTCGCTAGCGCATGAGGGCCGCCTAGCCGACCCCCCAACGCATCTTCAGGCCCGTTCCCCCGCTCGGAATGATCCGGAAGATGCATGGGTCGTCCGGCGTGACGGCTATGTTGGCTGGCGTTACGGGGGCCGACCCTGGCCCTAGCCGCGTCGAGCTCCGGTTACGCGGTTTGGGCGTCGAGCACGAACCCAAAGGACTTCAGTACCGCTCCGCCGATGGCGGCACTTGCGCCAAACGCGATGTGCACTGTGCCGAGGAACTTCTCGTCCTCGAGCACGTTCCCCGTCACATCGCCCGGTCGTTTGCCCCGACGCCCAACTCCGCGAGAAGGTCCGCCATCGCCGTGGATCGTATGAAAGTGCGCGTGATGACCTCCTCAGCAGACGGCGGCGCCGCCGGCCAAGCCTCATCGAGTTCGCCCCACCGAGAGGCTCGCGCTAGCGCACCGAATCGCGCGGGCGTCCGGGATCGTGCTCAGCGCTGACGGCGGCCATGGGAATCTCCCCGTAGGCGGCCATCGAAACTCCCCACTGATGGCCATCGGATCTCCCCATGGGTGGCCATCGGATCTCCCCACGACGAGCGTTCTGTCCTGAGCGGCCTGTAGCTCCCGGCGCTTCGTCATCGAGGCGCGTCGAGGAGGCGGGCTTGAAGAAAGCAGAGGAAGTCATGGAGATTCTGGAGGCGTTCGATCTGGCTGGTTCGCTGCGGGGAGCGGCGGAGTTGTGCGGGTGTGATCACAAGACGGTCGCGCATTGGGTAGCGGTCCGGGACGCTGCTGGTGGCGGGCTGCCGGTGTCGGTCAGGCCGCGGCCGATGGTCGACCGGTTCGCGGCGAAGGTCGAGGAGTTGGTCGATCGTTCGCGCGGGAAGATCCGGGCGGATAAGGCGCACGAGACGCTGGTCGCGATGGGCTATATGGGGTCGGAGCGAACGACGCGTCGGGCGGTCGCGGACGCGAAGCGCCGCTGGCGGCAGGGGAATGGGCGTCGGTACCGGCCGTGGATCCCGGAGCCGGGGCTGTGGATGCAGTGGGACTATGGCGACGGGCCCGAGGTTGGCGGCCGCTCGACGGTGTTGTTCTGCGCGTGGTTGGCGTGGTCGCGCTTCCGGGTCGTGTTGCCGTTGTGGGACAAGACGATGCCGAGCGTCGTGATGGCGCTTGATCGGACGCTGAGACGGTTCGCGTCCGCGCCGACGTACGCGTTGACCGATAACGAGAAGACCGTGAGCGTGGATCAGGTGTGCGGGATCGCGGTCCGCAACCCGCAGATCGTGTCGGTGGGTCGCCATTACGGGTTGACGGTCGCGACCTGCGTGCCGGCGGATCCTGAGAGCAAGGGCGGGTCAGAAGCGACGGTCAGGATCGCCACGGCGGATCTGGTCCCGACCGACCATAACCTCCGCTCGGCGTATCGGGATTTCGCCGAGCTGGAGTCCGAGTGCGAGCGGTTCTGCGAGCGGGTGAACGCGCGCGAGCACCGGATCACGCGCCGGGCGCCGGTGGTGATGCTCGCCGAGGAGCGCGAGCGGATGCACCCGTTGCCGAAGGTGGCGCACACGGTGTGCTTCGGGCAGACGCGGAAGGTCGACCGGCAGTCGACGATCTCGGTTGGTAGTGCGATCTACTCAGTCCCGAGCTCGCTGGTGGAGGAGCGGGTGTGGGCCAGGGCGCATGGGTCGGAGTTGATCGTGGTGCATGTCGACTCGCCGGAGGGGCCGCGTGAGGTCGCCCGGCACGAGTTGACGACGCCGGGCCGGCCGAGCATCAAGGATGAGCACTATCCGCCCCGCCCGGCGGGCGCGCTGGAGCGTCGCCCACGGGCCCGTTCGCGGGAGGAGGCGGCGTTCTTGGCGCTCGGACCGGGCGGCGAGCAGTGGCTGATCAAGGCGGCCGCGGCGGGCGCGACGCGGGTCAGACGGAAGATGGCTGAGGCGGTCGACCTCGCCAAGCTGCACGGCGCCGAGCAGGTCGAGCATGCGCTGAAGGTATGCGCTGAGGCGGGCCGCTTCAGCGACGGTGACCTGGCCGCGATCCTCGCGCATCAGCGGGCGGGGACGGTGATCCCGTTCCCCGCCCGCGCGTCGGAGGACTCCTCGTTGCAGCGCTCGACTCGCAGCTGGGAGGGGTTCGGGCGATGAGCGGCTATCGATGCGAGGCGGAGGCGTTCGCGGGCCCGGCACGCGAACGGCTGCTCTACGGAGCCCGGCAGCTGTTGGTGCGCGTGCGGCTTCACGACGGGCCGGGCGCCGTCGATGATCACGGCCGGCCGACCAACCTGCCGGACGCGTATACCGATCTGCGGCCCGAGCAGGCGCGCCAGCTCGCGCTGGCGTTGCTGCAGGCGGCCGAGGACGCCGAGCGGCAAACGCTCCAAGCGAACTGGTGGAAGCAGGAGGCCGCGCGATGAGCGATTACCGCGACAGCGTCCACTGCCGGATCGATCCCGAGCAGGTCTGGCAACCAGACGGCGGGCGGCCGGTGCAGGAGATCAGCGTGATCATGACCGACGATCACCGCTTCGACTGCCGGCGGGAGCGCTGCTGGTTGCCGCCGGCGATCTGCACGCTCACACCCAATGAGGCGCGCGAGTTCGCGTCAGAGCTGCTGGAGTTCGCCGCGCAGGCGGATCGGATCGGAGCACGGCTATGACCGTCAAGCTACCAGCCCCGCCGCCGCTGCCCGACGAGCTCGACCGGCTGCTCAGACGACTGCGGCTGCCATACGTTCGGCGGGCGGCGCCGGACGTGCTCGCGACCGCCAACTCACAACGCTGGGAACACGCCGAAGTCCTCAGGGTGCTGCTCGCCGAGGAGGCAGCCGGCCGCGACCACGCCACGATCACTACCCGCAGGCGCGCTTCCGGGCTGCCCGCCGGCAAGACGTTCGATGCGTGGGAACCCCAGGCGTCGGCGATCCCGAAACCCACCCAGCAAGCGCTGCGCACGCTCGAATGGATCGACCGCGCGGAGGTGCTATGCGTTTGCGGGCCCAGCGGCACCGGCAAGAGCCACTTCGTCGAGGCGCTCGGGCATTTGGCGATCGACAAGGGCAAGACCGTCGCGTGGCACACGCTCGAGACGCTCGCGGTCCTGTTCCGCCGCCACCGCGCCGATGACAGCGTCAGCAAAGCGATCAGCAAGCTGATCCGCGCCGATCTGATCATCGTCGATGACGTCGGGCTGTTGCCGGTCTCGGCCGACGCGGCCGAGGCGCTGTTCCGAGTCGTTGACGCCGCCTATGAGAAACGATCGCTCGCGATCTCGTCGAACATTCACCCTTCCGGGTTTGACGAGCTGATGCCCAAGACGCTCGCGACCGCGACGGTCGAGCGGCTGCTGCATCACGCGCACGTGCTGATCACCGACGGCACCGACAGCTACCGACTCGCCCAGGCGACCGCCGGCAAGGGGGTGAGGCCCCTGACCTGAGACGGACTTTAAGCGACCATCGCCGCGGCGCCTCGCCCTCCCGGCTCGGCCCCCGCGACGACGGTCGCTCTCCCACCCGGTCGTGGGGAGAACTCATGGCCACCAGCGGGGAGAAAAGATGGCCGCCGGTGGGGAGAACCGATGGCCGTACTTGGGGAGAAACCGATGGCCATTGACACGGCGCCGCAGCGCGGTCGGCCCAGCCCCTCGCCTCGGGATGCTTGTCGGGATCGAGTTTTTGTAGACCGAGAAGAAATGGCTGATCTTGGTGTGGAGCTGGGAGGCAAATCATCAATGTCGTCCAATTCACCCCCCCCCCCCCCCCGGGCCCGCGCCCGGCACGCACGCAAGTGGTCATCAGGGCCCTTCTCGTCCTCCATCTTGAACAGCCCGATCGGTTGTAAGAACGTCGCAACCTAGGCATCGCGGCGTTCTACCCCGGCACCTGAAAAGGAAGATCCCGGTGGCCTCTATGAGCCGACTGCCAGAGGTCACGTGTACGGGCGTGTCCCGATCAGGTAGAGGGTTCAGGTGGAGGGTTCTCGCGCGTCGTTCCCGATCGGTGAGCTCGCACGCGGGCCGTTGGCCTCCGACCCACGGACTCCAGCGCGATCTCGCTCACGAGAGTCGACGGCCCCGAGGACAGAGCGCCTCTCGCTGAGATCTTCTCCTGTACCGGGAGCGGCGCTGGTTGGGACCAGCGGCTTCCCGGGTGTCGGAGGTCGACGCTGATCCCCGCGTTGATCGGCGTCAGGGGAGTGCCGGGGCCGCGCGTCGCGGTGCGGACGGTCGCCCCGTCTTCGCCTTTCACCCATAGGCCGCTTGCTTGGCGACCGCGTCCGAACGTGAGTACTTCGTCGATCCAAGCATGTCCGCTCGATGGCCGAAGTCAAGGGATCGGCGACGGATCCTGGTCGTGACCGACGACGGGAGGCGATCACGTCATCCTCAACCGCGCAATCGGACGCTTTCACGCGGAGGGCCAAACGTCCGGCGCGCAGCTTCTCTTCGACGCTGGACGCCACGACCGCTGGCGCCGTCGGCTGGTCACACTCGCCAGTGTAGAAACGCGCGGCGTGCCTGCTCGACGTTCGGGCGCTGCATGAGCAATCGAGCGTGGGGATTCTTCAGCTCGTCGGCTGCGCGGAGCGCCGCGTCGTGCAGTCCGATGATCTCCAGGCCCGCGAGATCCGCTAGTGCCGCCGTCTCGACGAGCTCCGCAGCACAGGTAGCGGGATCGCCGACCAGCGCAAGCAGACCGGCAGCCTCGCGCGCCAGCTGCTCGTCTCCTGGGCGTGCCCACGCCCGCGACGCGAGCGGCGCCCCGCCGATCGGAGGCGGAGCAGCGTCGGCGTGGCACCGGCGAGCGCACACCGCGCAGGCGGGCGAGATCGAGCTGCCCGGCACGGAACGTGCGCTGGTCGATGTCGGGTGGTCCGCTCGAGGCGCACGGCCGCGTCCCGCGGCCGCCCGGCGAGCGTCTCGGCACGGGCGATCCGGCGTTGCAGCTCAGCGGACACATCGCCGTCGGCGGCGAGGGCACTGTATTCAAGCAGTGCCTGGTGGGGCCGTCCGAGCGCCAGCGCGAGATCGCCGCGCTTGCGGGCCAGCTCCGGTCTGCCCGGCGCGTGCAGGCACGCGAATGCGAGCAGGCGCTCGGCGTCCGCCAGGCGCAAAGCACGCTCGGCGCGGGCGGCCGCGGACTGCGCGTCGTGTGCCGCCTGCACCTGACGGCCCTCCTCGGCGACCGTGGCGAGGTAGCCCAACAGAGTGTCGGTGCTCGCGGCCGCGAGGCGCTCGACGCTCTGAGTCAGCCTGCGGTTGGAGGTGACCGGCATCCGCAGCAGCGAGCGGGCGATCACGAGCTCGGCGTCGACGCGCCGAAGCTGCGCGAGATAGCGGCCGATCGTCTGCAGGTCGGCGAGATCGCTGGTCTCCAGCCGATCGAGCCAATCGCCCACCTCCCGCTCGAGCGTCTCGAGCTGCCGTCCGGGATCCAGGGCGCGGTGCGACCAGTGAGTGAGCCCGCGCGCGCGGTCCGCGAGCGCGCCGAGCCGCGCGAGCACAGCCTCGTGCAGGGTGCCGGGAAGTGGGTGCTGGTGACCTCGTTCGGTGATCGAGTCGGCGAGGTGCTCCAGATAGAGCGGGTTCCCCCGCTCCGCCCGATCCGCCGTGTGGGTGCGCAGCCGATCAGCGACAGCGCCGAGGCGATGCGCGAGCAGCGTTTCCCGATCGCGGGGCGCGAGCGGCGGCAGCACTATCCGCGCGTCGGCGAGCTCGGTCAGCTGCTCGAGCAAGGGCAGCGCTGCGGTCCGAGTCGACAACATCCAGGCAAGTGGTGCGTCCTGAGCGCTGGTGCGGATCGCGTTCGCGAGCGCGTCGAGCGACGCCTCATCGGCCCAATGGATGTCGTCGATCACGACCGCCGACGGTGCTAGCCGCGCTCGCGTGCTGGCGGCCGCTCCGAGGCGAGCACCGAGCTGCTCGGGCGCGTCCTGCGGCTCGGGGATGCAGCCCAGTTCGGCTAGGAGCGCCCGCACCGGATCAAGCGGCCGCGCGCCCAGCGGCGGGAACGCGACGCCGGCGGCGAGCTCGACCTTGCTGTCGGCCAGCACGCGACGAAGCAGGTAGGACTTGCCACCCCCGGCCGGTGCGCTTATCACTACGGTCCTTCGCCGCCCCGCGGCCGCCTCCAGCGCGAGGCGCAGCCGGCGCTGCTCGCCGAGTCGGCCGAGGACGAGTGCCGGCCGCCCACCGCTGAGCGCCGAGGGCAACGCTGGTGGGGAGATCCTCGACACCAGCGCCCACAGTCTGTCCGGAAGCGACATCGGCCACCGCGGAACGACACCCACCGGCCGTGCTCAAACTTCCAGGCGCCGCGCGGCCTCCCCCACCACCAGCCACTGCGACGGGCCGCGCCAAGCGCAAGCCGCTCGGCTAGCCGCTCGACCTCGGTGCCGGCACCCGCGACGTCGATCACGCCCAACGCGACGCCTCCGCGCAGCTCGACGCCGTCGCTGCTGTGGATGACACGCTCGCGTACGCCTAACGCCAGCTCCGCCGCCTCGGCGATCGCCGCCGGACGCTCGAGTGGCCACGCCGCGACGATCGACCCGGCGGCCCCGGCGCTGGGGCGCTCGGGTTCACGCGAAAGCGCATGCGCGGTTCAGGCCTGCCACGCGACGGGGACCAGCGGTCGTGCTTATGGGGGCACTGCATACGTAGTCCGAATCTCGTCGCCAGTCACTGACTGAAGGGCAACAGCGCATCGGGGGATCGCGTCCTCGTGCGAGCTCGGCGCGCGCCGTCACGGCCGGCTGCGCCGTCAGGCACGAGTGCAGCAGCGCGGCAGAGGTGCCGGTTCCCGAACTGCTCACCGAAGGTGCCACCGTCACGGCCGCATCGGCCGGTAACCGGATTGCCGTTGCCGGCGGCTCCACGGCGTCAGCTCGGGCGAGCGTAAGCGCACGCGCCGCCAGCGTGCGACGACGTCGAGATGTCCGGGTTAGGCCGTCCTCCGGCGAAGCGTCAGCGCTCCGAGCGCCAGCGCCCCGAGGCCCGCTGCCACAACCGCGAGCACGTCGAGCAATAGCGCCGATCCGAGCGCCGCCCTGCTGGTCGCGCGCGCCAGCGCGTCGTAGGCGTAGGTCAGCGGCAGCGCCCAGGACACTCCCTCGAGTAGCGGAGCCATCGCGCTGCGCGGGACGAACAGTCCGCACAGAAGCAGCTGCGGGAAGATCAGCGCGGGCATGAACTGAACGGCTTGGAACTCGGTCTGCGCGAACGCGCTGACCAGCAGCCCGAGGGCCATTCCCAGTAGCGCGTTGGCGATCGCGAGCAGTGCGACGAGCACAGCGCCGTGCGGGGCATGAAGTCCCAGCAGCGCGAAGCCGACGACACAGACGGTCGCCGCCTGCAACGCGGCCAGGAAGCCGAAGGCGATCGCGTAACCAGCGAGCAGGTCGAGCTTGGCCAGCGGCAGCGTCATCAACCGCTCGAGCGTCCCGGTCGTGCGCTCACGCAGCATCGTGATGGAGGTCACGAGGAACATCACAATGAACGGGAACAACCCGCACAGCGGAGCGCCGATCTGCTGAAAGACGTGCTGCCGACCATCGAACACGTAGCGCAGCAGCACCAGCAGGAAACAAGGGACGACGAGCAGCAGCGCGACCGTGCGCGGGTCGTGTCGGATCTGCCAGAGCACGCGCTGGGCGGTCGCAGCCGTCACCCGGGCGGTCATCGCTCAGCCGCCTCGATCACGGCAAGAAACGCGCGGCCGAGATCGTCCTCGCCGGTGCGATCGCGCAGGGTCTGCGGGGTCGTCTGCTCCAGCAGTTGACCGTCGCGCATCAGCAGCAGCCGATCGCATTCGGCTGCTTCGTCCATCACATGGCTCGAGACGAGCAGCGTGGTGCCCTGGCCCGCCAGCGCGTGGAACATCTTCCACAGCTCGGCTCGCAGCACCGGATCCAGCCCGACGGTCGGCTCGTCGAGCACCAGCAGCTCCGGGCGCCCAAGTAGAGCGCTCGCGAGCGACACCCGGGCGCGCTGACCGCCTGACAGCGACCCGGTCAGCTGACCCGTACGCTCGCCGAGGCTGACCGCATCGAGGACCTCGGCAACGCGGTCAGGGCCAGCGTCGACGATCGCGGCGAAGTAGCGCAGGTTCTCGAGCACCGTCAGGTCCCCGTAGACCGACGGCGCCTGCGTCACGTAACCCACCCGCTCGCGCGCGTGACGGCTCACCCGCGAGCGCAACGCCGGGTCCCCCGCGGGTAGGCCGAGCACCCTGACGGTTCCGCCAGCCACGATCTGCACCCCCACGATCGCTCGCATCAGCGTCGTCTTCCCACACCCGCTGGGCCCAAGCAGGCCCGTCACCAACCCGGCCGACACGCTAAGCGAGATCCCGTGGAGAACCTCCTGACCCCCACGCACGACGCGCAGGTCCTCGACCTCGATCGCGTTCTGTACCACGGCCGAGGAACGTACCGGAAACAATATTCAATACCGACCCAGCGTTTCGCCTCTGCCTCGCCCGAGGTCGTGATCGCGCCAGCGCTCGCGCTCAGCATGACCGCGCACGCCAACGAGGACCGCGGCAGCCCGCTCAGCGCACGGGAGGAGAACGCCCAGACAAGATCTCCCGCTACCAGCCGCCCACGTGCCCGTACGCGCCCAACCACCGCGCTCCGGCGGGACGGTCATTGCGGTAGTTGGCGTTGTGGCCTGGCGGCGGGCGCGTTCAACGTCTGTCTGTTCGCGCCGCTTTTCGGCCTGGATTTGATGGGCCGCAAGCGCGCGGCGAGCTGGGCCCGACCGGTGCGCTACGGGCATGTCATGTCTCTGAAGCCGATCCTCTCGAGACGATGTCGAGGTGCCGGACGAGGAACTCTTTCTGCTCGTCGTGCATCTTGTCGGGCAGGACGGTGAACCACGCGCACTCGGATCGCAGATCGCGCTCGTCGGGCATGTCGACGATCGATGTCTGCGCGCGGAACGCCAGGCCAACGGGTGAATCGAGGCCGTTGTTGTAGTGGCTCGGGTATTCGATGTAGCCGAGCAGCCCGACGCTCACGGTCAGGCCGTGTGCCGCTCGTCTCACGGCCTCAACGACTGATTCGCCGAATCGCACGGTGCCCCCTGGAAGATGCCAGAGTCCCTCGCTGGGTCCGAAGTCTTGTAACGCCAGCAGGACCCCTCTCTCACTGGAAGCGATCACGAGCTCGACGGTGAGACGCGGAACTCTGCTGAAGATTCGTTCGAACTCGTCTTGGGGCAGCGGCCCGCTCAACTTGCCGGTGTGCGCTCGATCGGCAGGCCGGCTGCCTGCCAGGCGGGCCAGCCGCCGGCTACCTCGGCTGCGCCGCGCCGAGCGGTGAGCTTCGAGCGGTTTGCGTGCTGGCAGAGGTAGATCGTGTCCGGGCCGCCGGGCCACGCGACGTGCCTGGTCAGCGAGACGCGCGGCGCGCCGGGCGGCCATCCGTGGCGGCGGCGTTCGAGCTCGGTGCGCAGGTCAAGCAGCTGAGCTTCGCCGCGTCCTACCTGCTCCCAGGCCCGCTCGGGGGCGATGCTGCGGATACGGCGAACGGTTCTCACCGGGACCAGAAGTATTGAGGGCGCTATTGCGTCCGGCCAGAGGGTTGCAAGAGCGCGTCGAGTTCGTCGAGTTGTCGGCGCACGCCGCCGCATACTTGCTCGCAGAGTTCGAACACGCCTTCGTCGGCGATCGAGTAGCGGGTGTGGTTGCCGTCCTTGGTGCGGGTGACCATGCCGGCGGCGTGGAGGATCCCGAGGTGCTTTGAGACGTTCTGCTGGCTGGCGCCGAGCGCCTCCTGGAGCTCGGTGACGGTGGCGTCCCCTTCGCGCAGGTGGTCAAGGAGCTTGATGCGCATCGGCTCGGCGAGCACTCGGAAGCGCTGGGCGATCAGGTCCACGAGCGGGTGCGCGAGCGGGTGCGGGAACGACGGCCGGTCTGACATCGCTCAAGCATACCACAAGCACACAGTTGTGTAGGCGATACAGTGGTGGGATGATCGCGAAACCTTCTCGGCTTGCACGACGCGCGGATCCCGCGCGGGTTCCGCGCGCGGTCGACGGCGAGACGGGGATGGTCGTCGTCGACGCCACCTGGGGCGTGATCCAGCCGATGAGGCTCGCCCCCGGCGTTCGCACGGTCGGGGAGCTCGAGGTGATCGAGCACCTGCGGGCGGGGCGGCCGCTGGTCGACTGCCGGCTGCCCGAGTACGTCGATCGCGGCACGATTCCAGGCGCCGTCAACATCCCGCATGGTGAGATTGCGCAGCGAATCGCCGAGCTCGATCCGGTCGAGCCGACCGTCGTGTTCTGCAACGGACCGCAATGCACCGCCACCGCCCAGGCGACCGCCGCGCTGCTGGCGGCGGGATGGCCGGCCGAGCGGCTGCTGTATTACCGCGGCGGGATCCATGACTGGGTCACGCTCGGCCTACCGCTTGCCGCACCCGCGAGCTGAAACAGCAGCGCGGCCAAGATCGCTGTGGCCCCGACACCTCGCAGACGCATCGCCCAGAACCCGCCAGAGGTGTCTGACCCGTTGACGCTCACAACTACACCGGCGTGGAGTTGACAGGGGCGGGAAATGGGGCTATCTTACATTTCACAAACGTACAGTTGTGTAGAAGAGATTCACCAGTCCAATCCCCACACGAGCCAGCCGACGAACCGGTCCGGTTGGTTAGGCCTGTTGCTGACGATCGTCGCGGCAGCCGGCGTGGGGTTGGCGATCGTCGCCCCTCGGTCCACGTTCGTCGGACTGGCCGATCGGAGACCTCGACGCGATCTGCATCCTCGACGCCGGCAACAACGGCGTGATCTTCGCAGCCAGCCCGTGCTGGCCAAGAACGGCAACGACATGCACGCCCACGTGATGGCCGGTCCGCAAGCCCACTGGGCGAAGGTCGCCTTCGAGCAGGTGTTCATCGGCAGCCGCAAACGCGGCGTGCTCGCCCTCAAAACCCGAATCGCGAGAGAAACCCATGAGCAACATTGAAGACCTCACTCAACACACGATCACTGACGCTCTGCGCCAGCCCGGAATCCTCGTTCTCGACTTCTGGGCGCCGTGGTGCGGACCATGCCGCACAATGGCGCCGCAGTTCGAACGCGCCGCGCAACTGCGGCCTGCGTATCGCTTCGCGAAGGTCAATGTCGATGAGCAGCCGACCGTCGCTAATGCATTCCAGATTCGCTCTATCCCGACGCTGGTCGTGATCAGCGACGGCGAGGTGATCGGAGCAAACCCGGGTGTCGTCGGTGCCGACCAGCTGGTTGGCGCGCTTGACCAGCTCGTCCCGACACCGGAACCCGAAAACCTGCCGCAAGGAGCAATCCGATGAGCAACGAATCCCGATCCCGTTCGCGCTGGCCGCTGGAGCGGGTGCTGTTCGCGCTCGCCGGCACGATGACGCTGGTCGCGGCGGCGCTGGGCGCGTTCATCTCCGACTGGGTCCTGCTGCTGGCGGTGCTCGTCGGCGTGAACCAGTGGTTGTACGTCCTGGTCGGTGCGTGTCCTGCGTCGATCGTGCTGCGTCGCGCGTGCCGGCTGCGCTCGGCGATCCTTCCCAACCCAACGAACGATGGCGAGCAGGCGTCCGTCCGGAGCGCTCGTGGGGAGGTGACGGTCTGATGAGCAAGCTCGGACCCATCGGTCGCCTCGGCCGTTACACCGCGACCCACTTCCGGGTCGTGCTCGTCGCCTGGCTGGTGATCGCGGTCGTGCTCGGGTTCTTCGCCCCGCGCGTCGAGACCGCGCTGTCCGGCGCGGGGTGGGAGACGACCGGCTCGCAATCGGTCCAGGCACGGCAGCTGATCGACAAGAACTTCCACGGCCTGTCCAGCTACGGCCTGATGACCGTCGTCTACTCGCCGACCAAGACGGTGAGCAACCCGTCTTTCCAAGCTGCGGTCACGAACGTCGAGCGCACGCTTCGCGCCGACCGGGCGGTGAGCACCGTGATCCCGCCGGCGGCGGGCGTGTCTGTCTCCGGTGACGGGCACACCGCGATCGTGCAGGCCGGCGCTGCACGCGATTCCAACGCGATGGTCGTCGCCGCGGACCGGTTGAAGCGCAAACTCTCCGCGCTCTCGGCCGCCGGTGTGCAGGTCCATCTGACCGGCTCGTCGGCGATGTGGTCTGACTTCAACGCCGCGAACCGCTCGGCGATGCTGAAGTCGGAGGTGATCTCGTGGCCGGTGACGCTCTTGATCCTGCTGGTCGCGTTCGGATCGCTCGTCGCGGCCGGTCTGCCGTTGATGCTGACAATGGTCGGGCTGCTCGCAGCCGCCGGGTCGTTGTTTCTCGCGACGAAGCTGTTGCCGGTTTCGATCTGGGCGATGAATTTTGCGTTAATGTTCGCGCTCGCGCTCGGGATCGACTACGCCCTGTTTGTCGTGCACCGCTTCCGCGGCACGTTCTTCGGCTCCAAGCGCTCGGCCGAGGAGGCCACGGCGGTGACGATGGACACCGCCGGCAAGGCGGTCCTGTTCAGCGGCGTCACGGTGCTGATCTCGCTCTCGGCGGTGATGCTCGTCCCGAGCCCCGCGTTCCGGTCGATGAGCCTCGGGATCATGCTCGCCGTCGTCTTCGTGCTTGCCGCGACGCTGACGCTGCTACCGGCAGTGCTGGCGAAACTCGGTCCGAGGGTCGACAAGCTCTCGCTGCCGTGGGCGCACTCGGGCGAGCACCGCTCCGCGAGGTTCGCCGAGTGGGGCGAGCGACTGTGGAAACGGCCGCTCGCCTACGGAGCGATGGCGCTCGCGATCCTGGTCGCGTTAGCGATCCCGGTCACGCAGCTGAACACCGCGATGCCATCGATCAAGGTCGTGCCGACCTCCGACAGCTCACGCATCGGCTACCAGCAGGTGCAAGCCGCGATGGGACCCGGCTCCACCGGGCCGCTGCAGATCGTCGCGTCCACCGAGCTGGCCAAGCAGGCCGTCGGGGTCGCGCAGCATGACCCGGGGGTCGCCGCGGTGATGCCGATGCAGACGAGCAACGGCTATGCGCTGATCACGGCGATCCCCAAGCAGGACCCGTCCAACCAGGCCGTCGGGCAGACGATCGACCGCCTCCGCGCGACGCTCCCGTCCGGGTCGCTGATCGGCGGAGCGGTCGCCGAGAACCACGACCTCCAGAACGCGCTGTCGGCAAAGACACCGCTGGTGATCGGCGTCGTCCTCGGACTCGGGTTCCTGCTGCTGCTGATCGCATTGCAGGCGCCGCTGCTCGCGGCAGTCGGCGTGGCCACCAACCTGCTCGCGACCGGCGCCGCGTTCGGCATCGCGAAACTGGTCTTCCAGGACGGCACGCTGCACTCGCTTCTGGGCTTCCAGCCGCAAGGGTTCCTCGACGCATGGGGACCGGTGTTCTTCTTCGCGATGATCTTCGCGATCTCGATGGACTACACCGTGTTCCTGCTCTCAAGCGCCAAGGAACACTGGGACCGCACCCACGACCCCAAGCAAGCGATGGTCGGCAGCCTCGCTCACTCAGGCCGCGTGATCTTCGCCGCCGGCGCGGTGATGGTCGCCGTGTTCCTCACGTTCGCCCTCTCCGGGCCGTTGCCGCCCAAGGAGATGGGGATCATCCTCGGTGTTGCTGTCCTCCTCGACGCGGCGCTGGTCCGGTTGCTCCTGCTCCCGGTGCTGCTGCGGCTGATGGGCAAATGGGCGTGGTACCTACCGCGCTGGGCGCACCGCGTGCTCCCCGAAGTCACCTTCGGACACGCGTGAGTGCCCTGCGCGGCGCAACGAAGTTGACCCTCGCTTAGGCGCGTTTCGCGCCCAAGCCAGGGTGCTCACGATCAACAACACAGCTCGCTACGAGCACGCCCGGTCTGGAGGCTTGATGCTGTTCTCTCGCTCGAAGTCGCTCACTCCAAGCGACGCCGCAGCCGCCCTGGCTCGCGGCGAGCTTCAGCTGATCGACGTCCGCGAACCCGCAGAGCTGGGCGAAGCCCGCATCAAGGGCGCGAGACATATACCGCTCGGACAGCTCGCCGCCAAGCTCGGCGAGCTTGATCGCGACCGCCCGGTCGCGTTTCTGTGCCGGTCGGGAAGCCGCAGCGCGACCGCCACGCGCTCCGCGACGAAGGCCGGGCTTGACGCCGCGAACGTCAAAGGGGGCGTGATTGCGTGGGAGCGAGCCGGGCTGCCGCTCGGGCTCGACGGCAAAGAGGTGCTCGATGATCTTTCGTCAGCTCACCCACGATGACCTTGGCTGCGCGTCCTATCTGATCGGGGACGAGGACGCCGGCATCGTCGCCGTCGTCGACCCGAAGCTCGAGATCGACGAATACCTGGCCCTGGCGCGTTACATGGGCGTCCGGATCGAGCACGTGCTCGAGACCCACAACCACGCCGACCACATCTCCGGCGACGGACGCCTGGCCGCCGCGACGGGCGCGACGATCCACATCCACCGGCTCGCTGAGCCCGACTACGAGCACGAGCCATTCGACGACGGCTGGGAGCTGCGGCTCGGCGACGTCACGGTCCGCGCGCTCCACACCCCCGGTCATCGTCCCAAGCACACCGCGTTCGCGCTGATCGACAACGCGCGCGGGCCCGACCCGTGGGCGGTGCTCAGCGGCGACACGCTGTTCGTTGGCGACATCGCCCGCCCAGACCTCGCGGTCGAGAAGCGCGAGGGAGCGAGCGGCATCTTCCACTCGCTCCACGACAAGCTGCTTGTGCTGCCCGGCGAATGCGAGGTGTGGCCCGGGCACCTCGGCGGCTCGCTGTGCGGGGGGCCGGGGATGGACATGAAGGGCGGGAGGGTAGCTGCCGGCCCGCCTTGCGGAACGCCCTGCTCGCTGGCAATCACCACACCGCCGGTAGCACTACCTTGGCCTTCAACATCCGTCCGATCAGCACGAGCAGCCGCCGATCGCTCACTCGCTCAGCGAGCTTCGCGGTCAGCCGCTGGTGGCAGACGAGATCGAAGAATTTCTCCAGATCAAGATCCACCACCCACTCGTAGCCGTTCTCGAGATGCGTCTTGGCTTCGTTGATCGCCGTGTGGCAACTTCGGCCGGGTCTGAACCCGTGGCTTGAGGGATGGAACGTCGGCTCCCACAGCGGCTCGAGCACCTGCCGCACAGCCTCCTGGACCACCCTGTCCACCACGTCGGGAATTCCCGCCCGCCTCCCGCCTTGGGAATGTACCTCCGGCGAATCTCACCGGGCCGATACGTTCCCGCCAGCAGGTCGGCCTGCAACCTGGGCAACACGACCGGCCACTGCTCATACAGCGCCTCGATCGTCTGCCCATCCGGTCCAGGAGCGCCCTTGTTCGACGCCACCTTCAACAACGCATCCGTCAATCGATACGCAACCTCCTCCATCTCGCCGACGATGCCGTCCCCGTCTTGCCGATCGCCTTCGGCGCTCCCGCCCGGATCTCCCCAAGCCGGTGCCGGGTTCTCCTGCGGGTAGCCCCTTGCGGGTTTTCTGCTGTCGCGATCGGCAGGCAGAGCTGCACCGCCGTTTCTTCGACCGGGACCGCCTTCCCTTGCCCGCCGGTACTCGACGCGGCGCGCTCAACGGGCATTACCCCGCCTTCCGGTACTACTCGGTCCTCGGACTTCTGCTGGGTCATCGAGTCGTCGTCCTCTCGTTCTTCGACCTACCGGCCGTTACCGGCCGGAACCCAGCAGATCTCCTGGGGTGAAACGCTGAGATTTCGTCGTGATCGCGTCGCCACTACGCCCTCGGCATCGACAGGAACCTGGCATCGCCGCTGCGGGACGGCTCGCCCACCAAGGAACGCCTTACGGCGCTTCACTCTCGTTCGCCACCACGACACACCTATGGCCTCTTCCAGACCCGCCCTCACGGAAGCTCCGCAGCGCCACACGGCGCACTGGGACCACCCGGTCAATTCCGGGCCGCGCCCTTGCCTCTTCGATGTTGGATTCCCCCTGTCAGGGCTCCAGGACAGGATTTACACCTCCGATCTCAACGTCCGTGCCCAGCACACCCGCTACGCATCGCGGCTCCGCGACGACGGTCGCGGATCCCAACCCGCCACCCCCTCCCCGGCGCCACAGCTCCCGCCCGATCCGACCGCGCCACCAGCTACCTTCCCCGCGACCCGTACCCACCAACTCTCACTCGTGGCGGACCGACAAACGGGGTCCGGTCAATAGGCGCGCTCGGCTAGCGAGAATGGGAGGGGGGCCCGGAGGCCCCCCTCCCAAGAGGTCACGTCCATAACGGACGAGTCGAAGCTGGGTTCGCCCAAAACCGCGCTTCTCCTTGGCATACACAAACTCCGATGCCTGCTTTGCGCTGCAAAAGCTGGCGTCGGACGGCTCCATAACGAAGCCTAATCAGAAATGTCGGCCAGAGTGGCCGGACCAGGTGCACTGCACTCCACTTCCCCACTAGGACCGGGCGATGTCCCGTACTTCGGGGCCATGGTGATCTGGAGGGCAAACGACGGTGCCTTAATCTCCACCTGCTCGGCTCCGTGCCGCAGTGCCAGTTTGGTCAGCACCACCACGGCAAGGAAGCGAAATAGGAAGAGGA
>CAWIII010000014.1:0-66838 GCA_963836065.1 uncultured Solirubrobacterales bacterium | reverse complement strand
GTGGCACCCCGCGGTTTCATCACGCCGCCCTGATCCCCCAGACCCAGGAGCTGCTCGCTGCGGAGAGCTCAGAGCGCGGCAAGCGGGTTCTGCTCGTGATCGACGAGAGTCACCTCCTCGACGCTGAGAGCCTGGAGGGTGTCCGTTGCCTGTCGAACATGGGGATGGACCAGGTCGCCCCGTTCGGTCTGTTGTTGCTCGGCCAGCCGACGTTGCGTCGCATGTTGCGCCACGGCGCGTTCGCCGCGCTCGACCAGAGGATCGGTCTGCGGTACGCGCTCAACGGTCTCGACGCCGCCGAGACGATGAGCTATATCGCGCATCACCTCGCGCTCGCGGGCCGCTCGGACACGATCTTCAGCGACGACGCGGTCGGCCTGATTCACGAGGTCTCTCGCGGCCTGCCCAGGCAGGTGAACAACCTCGCCGTCGCGTCGTTGATCGCCGCGTTCGCCGCCAAGAAGGCGATCGTGGACGAGTCCGCCGCCCGCGCCGCGGTCGCGGAGATCTCAGCCGAATGACTCTGTCGCTGCTTAACCCGCCGCCGGATGACGATCATCCCGCCGGCGGCGAGCTGCTGGCGGCGCCGGCGGGGTGGCCGGCCCCACCGGACCGGGCGGTCTATCACGAGCTGCCCGGCGAGATCGTCAACACGATCGCGCCGCATACCGAGGCCGACCCGGTCGCGATCCTCGCCCAGCTGCTGGTTAGCTTCGGCGCCGCGGTCGGCCGCGGCGCATGGTTCCAGGTCGAAGCGACCCGCCATCATCCCAACGAGTACATGTGCCTGGTGGGCGAAAGTGCGCGCGCCCGCATATGTTGCGCGCAACATATGCGGGCCTATGTTGCCCCCCAACCTATGTTGCGCTGAGGCGGACCGGGGCGTGTGAGGCCGCGCGGGGGTTGATGATGGCGGTCGCTGGCTGACCGCGAGCGCAACATATTTCGGCTGAAGTGATCGAGTCGTGCCTTCGTGTCCGTTTCGAGAAGGAGGCATCACTCGTGTCCGATCAGCCAGCACCCGACCGTGTCCGGGTGAGCGGCCCGTTGGTTGGGTTCGCCGACGGGTTTCGCGGCGATCTGCTCGCGCAGGGCTACTCGTTGTGGGGCGCGCAGGAGCAGCTCTACCTGCTCGCGCATGTGAGCCGATGGATGGAGTCCGAGGAGCTCGAGGTTGCGGCGCTGACGCCGGGAAACCTGCCGCAGTATTTCGTCTGGCGCCGGCAGCAGGGGTACCTGTCGAGCCTGTCGCCGTTGAGCCTGCGCCGGCTGTTGGGTTACCTGGACGGGCTCGGCGTGCTGCCGCTTGCCGATGCGGTGATCTCGCCGGTTGATCGGCTGCTCGGCGAGTTCCAGGATTATTTGGTGCGGGAGCGGGGGATGATGGCGAACTCGGCCGCGAAGTACGACCCGACCGCGCGCCTGTTTCTGTGCGAGCGCTCAGATCCGCTTGAGGAGGACCTCGCCCGTGTGTCCGCCGCGGAGGTCAGCACGTTCGTGTTGCGGGAGGCGCGCCGGCGGTCGACGCGCTCGGCCGAGACGGTGGTCTACTCGCTGCGGGCGCTGCTGCGGTTCTTGCACGTGCAGGGGTTGATCACCGAGCCGTTGGTGGATGCGGTGCCATCGGTCGCGCGTCGGCGGGAGGATCTCCCGCGCGCGCTGCCGGCCTGGCAGGTGAGGCTGTTGCTTGAGAGTTGTGATCGTGCGCTGCCGAGCGGACGTCGCGACTGCGCGATCCTGCTGTTGCTCTCGAGGTTGGGGTTGCGCCGCGGTGAGGTCGCCGCGCTGTCGCTCGACGATCTCGACTGGCGGGCGGGCGAGATCGTGGTTCACGGCAAGGGATCGCGGATCGACAGGTTGCCGCTGCCTTGCGACATCGGGGAGGCGATCGTCGACTACCTACGCCACGGTCGCCCGCGTGTGGCGGATCGGGCGCTGTTCATCAACGCGTGCGCGCCGCTGGTCGGCGTCTCGCGCGGGTGCGTGACCGATGTGGTAATCCGCGCCTGCCGGCGGGCGGGGATCCCGCTGGTCGGCGCGCACTGCCTGCGTCACACCGCTGCGACCGAGCTGCTGCGTCACGGTGCCGGCCTTGCCGAGATCGGCCAGGTGCTCCGCCACCAGGACCAGACCACAACATCGCTCTATGCCAAGGTCGACCGTGCGGCGCTCTCGCCGCTGGCGCTGCCGTGGCCGGGGAGCGAGCGATGATCCCCCTGGTCCAAGCGGTCGACAACTACGTGGCGATGCGCCGCGCGCTCGGCTACCAGCTGACCGAGCACGGCCGCGTGCTGCCGCAGTTCGCCCGGTTCCTCGATGAGCGCGGCGAACCGCTGATCACGACCGTCTTGGCGCTGGAGTTCGCGATGCTCCCGGCTGAGGCGAGTGTCGTGTGGTGGCATCAGCGGTTGGCGATCGTGCGCGGGTTCGCGCGCTATCTGCAGGCGTTCGACGCGCGCCACGAGGTCCCGCCGGTCAATCTGCTGCCGGCGACGTTCCGACGCGCGAGACCGTACCTGTTCTCCGAGGTGGAGATCGAAGCCATGCTTCAAGCCGCGCGGTCGATGCGCCCGCCGCTGCGCGCGGCCAGTTGCGAGGCGCTGATCGGGCTGCTGGCGGTCAGCGGGATGCGCGTCTCGGAAGCCTGCGGGCTTGACCGCGCAGACGTCGAGCTGGCCGAGAGCAGGCTCACCGTCCGTCACGCCAAGAACGGCCGGTCGCGTGAGATCCCGCTTCACCCCAGCACCGTCGCCGTGCTCGATCGATACGCCCGCGTGCGTGACGAGCTGTGCCCGCATCCCAAAGACCCGGCCGCGTTCTTCCTCACCGGCGGGGGTGGACGACCAATCCGCCAGACGGTGGGGCACTGGTTCGATCGGCTCCGGCACGCGACCGGCCTGGATCAGGAGACGCTCGGTCGCCGCGCGCGTCTGCATGACGTCCGCCACAGCTATGTGCTGCGCGTGCTCCTGGGCTGGTATCGCGACGGCAAAGACATCGAGGCGCAGTTGCCGCGGCTCTCGACCGTGCTCGGACATGTCCATCCCTCCGACACGTTCTGGTATGTCGAGGCCGCGCCCGAGCTGCTGGCGTTGGCGTGCGAGCGGCTCGAGCGAACCTGGGAGCCATCATCGCAAGCCGGGATCTCGGACGTACACACGCGCCTGCCGCTCTCCAGACCGACCAGGCCACGCCAGGTCCGCCGGAGAGGACGCCGGCGATGAGCGCGCTCGCGCCGCTGCTGCAGGCGTTCTTCTCTGAGCGTCTCGCGCGCCAACGTGACGTCAGCCCGCACACGATCGCGTCATACCGCGACAGCTTCCGGCTGCTGCTCGAGTTCCTGCACGAGCAGACCGGCACACCACCATCGAAGCTGCAACTCGAGGACCTCGACTCGGCGAGGATCGCCGCGTTCCTGTCCCACTTGGAGAGCGAACGCGGGAACAGCGTCCGGACCCGCAACGCCCGATTGACCGCGATCCATTCGTTCTTTCACTTCGCGTCGTTCAAAGCCCCGGAGTGCGCAGAGCAGATCGCGCGGGTGCTCTCGATCCCCGAGAAGCGATACCAGTCCACGCTGATCAACTACCTCACCAAGCCCGAGATCCAAGCGCTCCTGGCCGCCCCGGACCGCTCCACCCAAACCGGCCGACGCGACCACGCACTCCTGCTGCTGGCCGTGCAAACCGGACTCAGGGCCTCCGAGCTCGCCAGCCTCCGCTGCCAAGATCTCAACCTCGCCTCAGGCGCCTGGGTCAGGTGCCAAGGCAAGGGCAGGAAAGAGAGGTGCACCCCGCTCACCAACGTCACCGTCAAGGTGCTACGAGTGTGGCTACGCGAACTCGACGGGGACCCGGGCGGTCCGTTGTTCCCCAGCCGCACCGGCGGCCACCTCACCCGCAACGCGATCTGGCGACTGGTCGCCAAACACACCACAACCGCCCGCGCCCAATGCCCGTCGCTGGCCGCCAAGACGATCACCCCGCACGGGCTGCGCCACACCGCGGCAATGCAGCTCCTGGCAGCCCCGGAGCCGGTCGATACCACCATGATCGCCCTGTGGCTCGGCCATGAGACGCTCGACACGACCAACAAGTATCTGCACGCCGACATGGACCTCAAACGCCGCGCCGTGGACCGCACCACCCCGCCGAACGTCAAGCCCGGACGCTACCGCCCGCCCGACCGACTGCTCGCCTTCCTCGAGAGCCTCTAACCACGCGAAATATGTTGCGGCGACGAACCCGATCTCCTCCATCGACAACGACATGACGCGTCAGCGCAACATAGGTTGGGGGGCAACATAGGCACGCAAGGGCACGGCCTGGGATCACGTGAGCCGGCTGATCCTCGACGCTGACCCGTCGCTCGCGCCACGGATCCTGACCGGCCTCTCGTCAGGAGAGGGGGTGATCTGGGCGGTCCGCGACCCTGCCGGCCAGGACCCCGGCATCACCGATCAGCGGCTGTTGGTGATCGAGCCCGAATACGCGTCCGCCCTGAAGGCCGCCGGCCGCGAGCTCTCGACGCTGTCGCCGACACTACGCTCCGGCTGGGACGGCCGGCCGCTGGCGATCCTGACCCGCACCAGCCCGGCGCGCGCCAGCACCGCGCACATCACGGTGATCGGGCACATCACCCAACACGAGCTGCGCCGCCACACCACCAGCATCGAGCTCGCCAATGGGTACCTCAACCGCCTGCTGCTGATCGCCTGCCGCCGGCAGCGGCTGTTGCCCGAAGGCGGCGACCCCGACCCGCTGAAGAACACCGGTCTCGATCGCCTGCTCGCAGCCGCCCTGCACCACGCACGCACCGTCGGGCAGGTCCGGCTCGATCCCGACGCGCGCGAGCTGTGGCATCACGCCTACCGCACGCTCGCGACCGAACCGCACGACCCGATCGTCGCGCAGATCACCGCCCGCGCCGAAGCGCACGTCGTCCGGCTCGCACTGCTCTACACCCTCACCGACGGCAAACGCCAGATCGGCACCGCGCACCTCCAGGCCGCGCTCGCGCTCCAACAGTACGCCGCCCGATCCGCCGCCTGGGCACTCGCCGGCGCGACCGGCGATCCGCTCGCCGAGCAGATCCACGCCGCCCTCCACGACCATCCGGGCGGGCTGACCCGCAGCCAGATCAGCCAGACGCTGAACCACAACCAGCCCGCCGGCCAGATCGAGACCGCTCTGCACGCCCTGCACGCCGCCGGCCGTGTCACCGCCACCCAGATCCCCACCGGCGGACGCCCAGCGCAACTCTGGACCGCCACCAGCAGCTAGAACCCAGCCGCCCCCAGCCGCAGCGAGCAACTGCCGGCACGGCCTGCCCGCGGAACCATGCCACTACCACTACGCGCGAGTGGGTCGCATCGCTCGCCCAGCACCGCTCGCACGACCGCACGTCTCGCGAGCCTCAACCAACCCCTTCGTGGCGAGCGATCAACGCGAGAGCGAAGCGGTCTCAACGCGCGACGCACCCCGCGCGCTCCCCCGACCCGCGTCCCCTTCATCGCAAGCCTTTGACGTTCCGGCCCACGCAACCCTCCCGGGTTACTTCTTCTTTCGTACCCCACCCCCTGATGCCGACTTCCAGCTGCGCCACCATGCCGGATCTGAGCTTCGCTCAACAAGAGCTGGACACCGACCCCGCCAAGCGAACGGTAGTGAACGTGGGAACCCGCCCGGTGTCGCCTCGCTCCTCTCGGGGGGCAGGCAAGGCGCAGCGTCTGCTGATGGCGTCGGGTGGGGGCATAGCTCTCGTAGTAGTCGTCGCTGCGCCACGAGGCGCCATTCGAAAGGAGATGAAGGACATCAAACATCTCGTCCGTGCCGGCTGGAATGCCGGTCCTGGGCTGATGCAGCGGCCCGGAGAAGCTGGGGACGGCCAAGGCGTGGAATCGCGCGCCGGAGGTCAAGCGTCCCGACAACGTGACGGCCGGGCGGCACTGCCAGACGCCCGCGTGCGTGCTAGCAAGACCGAAAGGTAAAGCGAAAGCAAACCGGTGGTAGAAGCCGCTCGACACTATAAACGGCCCGAAACCTGGCGGACATGGGCCGTCCACAGCCGCGATGCCGCTCTCTGGGACGGCGGCTCGCTCCGATCACGGGTGGTGCTCGTGGTCGGTGGCCGCGGGGACGCTGCGATGGCCTCGTGGATGCGCTGTAGCGGTACAGCCGGTTGCCGACCCGGTCAAACGGATCATGGTGAACGTGGGAAGCGCCCCGTGCGCGCCGGTCTGGCGGTGGCCAGCACCGGCAAGGCGCGTTGTCCGCTGATGGGCGCGGGGCGTGGCGGAGGCGTCGTAGTACTGCGAGGACGGGAAAGCCGTCCACATCGGGAAGGACGCCAGCAGGACCGCAGCGTGAGAGGCCGTTCGGGAGGTCGGGCGTGAATACGCTCGCGCCGCTTGACGCCGAGTTGGCGCAAGAGCGGGTACTGGGATGGCAGAGCAAGCTGCACCGCTGGACAGTCGAGGACGAGCGCAAGCGCTTCGGCGACTTGTTCAACCTCCTCTGTGACCCCGCGACCCTCACGGTCGCGTGGGAGCGGGTGAAACGCAACCGGGGGTCAAAGACCGCCGGTGTCGATGGCGAGACGCGCAAACGGATCGAGCAGGCCGGCGTGGAGAAGGTGCTGGGCGAGCTTAGACAGTCGCTCCGCGATGGCTCCTATGCCCCGCTGCCGGTACGTGAGCGCACGATCCCTAAGCGCGGGTCCGGGAAGGTCAGACGGCTAGGCATTCCCGCGCTGCGCGACCGGATCGTCCAGATGGCGGCCAAGCTGGTGCTCGAGCCGATCTTGGCGGACTTCTGTCCGACCTCGTACGGATTTCGGCCCAAGCGCCGAGCGCAGGACGCGATCGGGGAAGCGCGGCAGTTCATCAACCACGGATACGAGTGGGTGATCGAAGGCGATGTCGAGGACTGTTTCGGGTCGATCCATCAGGGTCTCTTGATGGAGCAGGTGCGTTCTCGGGTGACCGACAAGCGCGTCCTGGCGCTGATCCGGAAGTTCTTGGCCGCCGGTGTCATGTCAGAGCTTGGCACCGTGACCGCGACGCCATCGGGCACGCCGCAAGGGGCGATTCTCTCGCCCGTGCTTGCGAACGTCGCCCTCTCAGGGTTTACGAAAGAATTAGTGGCCCCTTTTGGGTTGGGTGGATCGTGTAGTTCCAGTCTGGATGGAACTGGTCGCGGGCGATGTCCACGGCGGCAAGCTCTTGGTCGGTGACCTTGATCCCTTTCTCGTAGTGGCCGGGGTCCAGGCGCGCGTAGACCTTCAGGCCGGTGCTGGTCGTGGTCGCGCCGATCAGGTCGATGATCACCTGCAGGCTCTTAAGCGGCCGTCCGCGCCAGTTGAGGCTGACGTAGCTGAACATGCGATGCTCGATTTTGTTGCACTTCGACGTCCCGGGCGGAAAGTGGCAGACGCGGATCGGCAGCGCGAGCTCGTTGGCGAGCTTCTGCAGCTCGGTCTTCCACAGGCGCGTGCGGCTGGAGTTGCTGCCGCCGCCGTCAGCAGTGATCGTCAGACACGTCGCTTTGGGGTAACGCTTCTGGCCGAGGTACTGCCACCACACGCGGATCGAGTTGACCGCGAACGCGCTTGTGTCATGGGTGACACCAACGCTGACCATCCCCTCGTTGGCTTTGATGTCGAGCACGCCGTACGGGATCGCGTGCCCCAGATCCTTGTCTTTGAAGTCGTGGCAGCGAACCTCGACCGGCCGCCCAGTCGGCTCGTATTACGCCGCGTGGCAATTAGTGCGTGGTTACTTGGCGTAGGCGACGTACTCGCCGTCGAAGTACTTGCTGACAATCTCACTTGTGCGGGTAGCGAGATACTCGACGGTGAGAATGACGAGCTTGGCGAGGTTGGATGGGCGGCGTCGCGCGACGTGGGTGTGAACGTCCTGGTTGAGGAGCTCGTCGGGGTTGAGCTCCGGAGCGTACGGTGGAAGGTAGAACAGCTCCATCCGCGGATGGTCCAGCAGCCAGTACTCGACCGCGGGAGACTTGTGGAAGGAGGCGTTGTCGACAATCAGGAAGATCTTGCGCTCGGCGAAGTGCTCGAGCAGCTTGTCGAGGAAGTCCAGGAAGCGGATCTCATCGCAGGTGCCCTCGAAGATCTCGAACACGAGCGTGCCGTCGGCACCGATCGCGCTGATCACGTTGGCCGAGAAACGCTTGCCGGTCAGCGGCACGACCGCGCGCTCGCCGATCGGCGCGTAGCTCTTGCCGGCGGTCTGCCCGGCGCGCACCCCCATCTCATCGCCGAACAGCATCCGCGCCCCTTCGCGCCGCGCGCGCGCCTGGATCGCCGGGAACTCGTCCTGGAGCCACGCCCGCACCCGCTCGGGGTCCTGCTCGAGCCACCGCCGCTGCGGCTTCTTGCCCGAGAACCCCCAGCGACGCAGGTAGACACCAACCGTCTGGCGGCTGAGCCCGATCCCGAACCGCCGCTCGATCAGCGCCTTGACGGCCTGCCTTGACCACAACACGCCGGGAATCTGCAGCTGATCGGGGTTCGTGCCCTTCATCAGTCCGATCAGCTCTGCCTGCTGGGCGTCGGTGAGCGCCATCTGCTCGCGCGAGCGCCGACCACGCCGCCGCTCCCTCAGTCCCTCAAACCCCCCGAGCTGGTGGCGCGCCATCCACAGCGACACCGTCCGCAGATGCACCCCCATGGCCTGCGCCACGACCGCGTGAGTGCGGCCCGCCAACACCATTCTCACACCCCGCTCACGCAGCGCTTCCCGAGTCTCGCCTGACACCCGCCTAGCGTCACTCATCACACAGTCAATACTATCATATTGACACACTCGAATGTACTGTGACCTGACGTACTATTTGCCACGCGCCGTGATATTCCCGCCCGACAGCCTTGAAATCCCCGACCAGCTCGCGCTTTTTCGCGTCTACGGATATCACCGGCTGATCCGCGGCGAGCGCCGAGCGTGTCGTCTCGTTGATATGCCGAAACTGCGCGTCACGGTCAGGATGATCCTTCCCCTCCCGCGTCTTGGAGTTCGCGTGCAACCGAAACCCAAGCCCCCGCAAGAGCTTCCCGGACGTCCGATCGGACACCTGATGTCCTGCCGCCTGAAGCGCACTCGCGATGTTCTGCAAGCTCTTCGAGCACCACCGCAACGGCGAGCACGGATCCCCACGCGTATCCGGATCCACCAACGCCTCCAACGCTCCCACCAGCTCCGGATCAGACTCCGTCAACCGCGGCCGCCCCGCACCCGGCCGACGGACACGACCCGCCTCGAGCCGTGTCCCCTCCCGCAGCTCTGCGATCCCACGCTGCACAGTGTTCTTGCTGATCCCCGTCGCACGCACGACAGCCGCGATCCCGCCCGGCCCACACGACCGAGCCTCCGACGCCGCCCACAACCTGCGCTGACGCTCGTTCAACTCCGGCCCCAACCCCCGATAACGCTCAACAATCTGCGATTCATCGATCATGCCCCCGCGATACGCCACCACAACCCAACATCCTGCCACAGCCCACTAATTCATTCGTGAGCCCTCAGTCCTCGACCGTCGCTTCGAGGCGTCCTGGCAAGCGCACGACGGACCACAACGACGTGCGCGACACCGAGCGCGAGGCCATGCCACCTACCGGCTCGTTCGCTTTGCGGACGACTTTCTGGTAATCGTGGCCGGCACTCGCGCCCAAGCCGAGGCGATCAAGCAGCAGACGGCTGAGTTCATGGCAGAGCAGATGCGGCTCACGCTCTCGCCAGAGAAGACAGCGATCACCCACGTCGATGACGGGTTCGACTTCCTCGGCTGGCGCGTCAAGCGCTGGCACAGGCCCGGTCGTGTGCCCGTCGCGATCACGTTCCCGAGCGACCGCGCGCTCGGGGACATCAAGCACCGCATCAAGGAGCTAACCGGGCGCGCCACGACGAACCTGTCGCTCGACGAGCTCATCCACGCGCTCAATCCAATCCTTCGCGGTTGGACTAACTACCACCGCCACGGCGCGGCGAAGCGCTGCTTCGGATACCTCAGCTACTACCTATGGTGGCGAGTGATCCGCTGGCTGCGCAAGAAGTACCCGCGCCTGACCTGGAAACAGATCAAACGGCGGTGCTGGGGACGCAAATGGACGAGCAAAGAGGGCACCAGGCTCCACTGGCCGGCCGACGTGCCGGTGACCCGCTACCAATACCGCGGGCACCAAATCCCGACACCGTGGACCCCAACTACCCCGCCCCACCAGGCGACCGGGGAACCATCCAGTGCCTGAAATGGCTCCGAGAGCGACCAGCGCATGTCCTGTGGAGAGCCGGATGCTCAGGAATGGGCACCTGCGCCGCGAGGCGCCAAGCGAAAGATGGCATGTCCAAGTTGACGTGAGGCCCCCGGCGCAGGTGGCCGGTCCTCCGCGTCGAATGGCATATGTCAGGCGCGCGCGGTTGCAGGCCGCGCGGCCGGCCAAATTCGAACAGGAGGTACCCGTGGCCCAAGGTACGCGATGGGTCGGGCTGGACGCTGCCCGCGTGACAGCTCTTATGGCGCTTGAGACAGAGGACGGGCTTGGGAAGGGAGAGGCGGCGGGGCGGTTGCCGATCGTGATGGGGCTCGATCAGCACCGGGCGCAGATCACGGCGGAGTGGATCGACCTGGAGACGGGCGAGATCTCGCGGGGGCGGGTGGCGCCGGCGGACCGGGCTGCGGTCGGGCGATTCCTGGGACGGTTCGCCGGGCGCCAGCTCGAGGTTGCGTTGGAGGCGACGACCGGCTGGCGGTTCGTGGTCGAGGAGCTTGACCGGGTCGGCGCCGGGGTGCACCTGGCCGAGCCGGCGGAGACGAGCGGGCTGCGGGGACCGAAGAAGCGCCCGAAGACCGACTGGGCTGATGCGCGGCATCTGCGGGAGCTGTTGTTGATCGGCCGGTTGCCGGAGTCGTGGATCCCGCCCGATCACATCCTCGATCTCCGCGCCCGAGTCCGCTGCCGGCACACGCTCAGCCATCAGCGCACCGAGTGGCAGCAGCGGATCCAGTCGGTGCTCTATCACCATGGCTGCCCGCACAAGCGCGACCTGATGACTGCCGACGGCCGCGAGTGGCTCGCCACCCAGCCGCTGCCCGCGACCGCGCGTGAGCAGGTCACTGTGGCGCTTGCGATGATCGACGCGTTCGACATCCAGCTTGCGCCGCTGACCACCGAGCTGCGCGACTATGCGCGTCGGCAGACGGGCTGCAAGGCGCTGATCGCCGCGCATTACGGGATCGGTGGGTTGTGTGCCGTGACGATCCTCGCCGAGCTCGGCGACGCCAGGCGGTTTGACAACTCTCGCGACGCCGTTCGTTACGGCGGCCTGGACATCACCGTCAAACAATCCGACGCGCATCGCGCGCCCGGCAGGCTCTCCCGCCAAGGACCGCCCGCGCTCAGATGGGCGCTGTATGAAGCCGCCCAGCAGGCCCGGCATCCCCGCAGCCCGGACCGCGACTACTACCTCCAAGCCGCTCAGCGGATCGGCGGCAACCGCGCCTGCCTCGCGCTCGCGCGCAAGATCCTCAAACGCTGCTACCACACGCTCCGAGACCTCGGCGAGGACGCCCTGTCGCCTGCATGACCCCCCTTCTCAGTCCGTGCGCGCCAAGTCCTCACTCACACCGATGCACCGCGGCCGGCTCCCGGCGATCTCCTGCCGACACCTCGTGGACGGCCTAGAAAGAACGAGCGGCCGCAACGCTTACCCCAGCGGGATTCACCCCATCGACCATCATGTCGCCGACCCGGAACCAACCCGGATCGCGGACCAAAGTAAGGCCGGGCGCCCGCGCGCACAACACCCGCCCATCGAACGCGCCAACGCCCCCCCGAGACACCACCGCCGCCGTGCCCATTTGACTCGAGGGCTTGACAGCGGGCCGTGGACAAGTAAGGAGATGACGGACACCAACATCTCGTCCGTGCCGGCTGGAATGCCGGCCCTGGGCTGATGCAGCGGCCCGGAGAAGCTGGGGACGGCCAAGGCGCGGGATCGCGCGCCGGAGGTCAAGCGTCCCGACAACGTGACGGCCGGGCGGTACTGCCAGACGCCCGCGTGCGTGCTAGCGAGACCGAAAGGTAGAGCGAAAGCGATCTGGTGGTAGAAGCCCCTTCATTCCTGAAGCAACCCCAAACCTGGCGGACATGGGTTGCCCACAGCAACGAGGCCGCTCTGTGCGTTGGCGGCTCGCTCCGTGCCTGGCTTTGCGGCCTGGGCGTGGTGGCCGGCGGGAGACTGCGAGTGCCCGCCGGATGCGCTGTAGGGGTACAGCCAGCTGCCAACCCGGTCAAACGGATCTTGGTGAACGCGGGAAGCGCCCCGCGCGCGCCGGGCTGCTGGTGGCAGCCCGGCAAGGCCCGATGCCGGTTGACGGGCGCGGGGCGTGTCGGAGGCCGCATAGTAGTCGGGGCCGAGGAGAGCTCGGTACATGGCGAAGGCGGACAGCAGGACCGCAGCGTGAGACGCCGTTCGGGAGGTCGGGCGTGAATACGCCCGCGCCGCTTGACGCACAGCTTGCCGAAGAGCGGGTACTGGGATGGCAAAACAAGCTGCACCGATGGGCAGTGCAGGATGACCAGGTTCGCTTCGGTGATCTGTTCAACCTGATCTGCGACCCCGCGACGCTGCTCGTCGCGTGGGAGCGGGTGAAACGCAACCGGGGGTCCAAGACCGCCGGTGTTGATGGCATCACGCGCAAGCACATCGAGCAGGCAGGCGTGGAGAAGGTTCTGGGCGAGCTTCGACAGTCGCTGCGGGACCGCACCTACACGCCGCTGCCGGTGCGCGAGCATCAGATCCCCAAGCGCGGGTCCGGGAAGGTCCGCAAGTTAGGCATTCCGACGGTCATCGCATACCACAAGGTCGTGCAGGCGGTCTTTGGGTTCGCTGGTGGTCACGCATCCGTTTCATCTGCTGTGCGGCGAGCGGTTGGAGGTGCTGTTCGTTCGCCGCATCGGTGCCACTCGCATCTACGTGTGCGAGGGCGGTCCTTTGGGCAGCGTGTCGCTTCCGGAGGATGCGACCGATCGTGGCGCGGGGCCGGCTGAGCGGCCGCTGAGCATCGAGGTTCTGGCGGCGCTCGTCGCGTTGGTCGCCGAGCTCACCGGCGAGCAGGGGGTGGCGCGATGATCGCCGCGAGCCTGTCTGATGAGCTCGCCGTTCCGGCGCGAGCACGTGAGCTGGCCGCCCGGCTGTCGGCGTTGTTCGAGCGCGACATCGAGATTGTGGGGCGGCTGAACGACGCGCAGAGCCGCCTGCGCGACGCCAACGAGCGGCTCTGGTCGGGGCTGGCGCCGGACGCGTTCGGGCTGGTCTACGACGGGGCCGCGCCAGCCGGTCAGAGCCAGATCGCCAAGCTGATGAGCGACGCGCGCAGCGCCGTCGGACCGGATACCGACACCGCAGTGCTCGGGGCGCTGCAGCAGATCCACTCGGCGATCGATCGTTCCTTTTGTGGGTACCAGTCGGCGTGCGAGGAGCGCCGCCAGCTGGCGGTCGACGTCGGCGAGCTCTCCCAGCAGCTGACCGAGGTGCTGTGCGCCGCCGGCTTCAGTGCGGACGACGCGCGGAACGCCGACGTGCACAAGCTCGCCGGGGCGAGGATCCGATGAGCGTCAGGGGAAGGACTCGTCAGCCTGGTCTCGAATCGGATACACGTCGAATCGGACACAAGGGGTGAGGATGAGCACGGGCACCAAGCTCTCAGAGTTGAGCGAGCGGCAGCTGTTCGCGCTCCGGCGACGGCTGGCGTCGGGCGTTCACGATCCGGCGTTGACGCTGCGCGGCGCGCTTCATCACGACCTGCGGCGTTGCTCGAGCGAGAACTGTCGCTGCCGGTCGGGCGAGCTGCATGGCCCCTACGCGTACCTGACCGTGTACGGCGACGGGCGCAGCCGAACGGTGTACGTGCCCCAGGCGCTCGCCGCGATCACCTCAGAGCAGGTCGAGGCGACGCGCCAGGGCGAGGCGTTGATGTTGGAGATCTCGCGGGTCAATCTCGAGCTGCTCAGGCGGCGGGCGCTGCGGTGATCGGCGGTGGCGGGCATCGGCGCCGAGGCGACAGTGGCGGTGGCGAACATGCTCGGCGCCGCGCTGGGGGCGGGAGCCGATGCTGAACTCGCGGCAGAAGATCACGAGCTCGCACCTGGAGCGCCTGGCGGCGATCTACCTGCGGCAGTCCTCGCCGAGGCAGCTGCGCGAGAACTTCCGCTCGACCGAGCGTCAGTACGGGCTCTCGGAGGAGGCGGTCCGGCTCGGCTGGGCGCCGGAGCGGGTGATCGCCGTCGACGGCGATCTGGGCGTCTCGGGCCGGTTCTCAGACAGCCAGGCGCGCGGGGGGTTCAAGGAGCTGGTCGCGCGCGTGTGCCTGGGGGAGGTCGGCGCGATCTTCGGCCTTGAGGTCTCGCGGCTGGCGCGCTCGAGCGCCGAGACCCAGCGGCTGCTTGAGTACTGTGGGCTGACCGACACGCTCGTGATCGACACCGACGGGATCTACGACCTCAGGGATTTCAACGACCAGCTCGTGTTGGGGGTCAAGGGCCAGCTCGCCCAGGCCGAGCTGCACATGATGGGCGTGCGCTTGCAGGGCGCCAAGCGGCACGCGGCCGAGCGCGGCGAGCTGCACTTCCCGCTGCCGGTCGGCCTCGTCTACGACGCCGACGGTCAGACGATCATCGACCCCGACGAGGAGGTCAGGGCCGCGATCGCCGACGTGTTCAAGGCGTTTTGGCAGACCGGCTCGGCCTACGGCGTGGTCGGCGTCTTCAAGGGCAGGCGCTTCCCCCGCCGCGCCTACGGCGGGGCGTGGGCGGGCGAGCTTCGCTGGGGAGCGCTGACGCACGCGCGCGTGCGCGGCGTGCTTCGGAACCCCAGCTACGCCGGGGCGTACGTGTTCGGGCGCTACCGCTATCACCGCGTGGTCAGGCCCGACGGCGCGATCGTGAGCAAGATGGTCGAGCTGCCGCGCTCGGAGTGGGCGGTCGTGATCCAGGACCACCATCAGGGATACATCAGCTGGCAGGAGTTCCTGGCCAACCAAGAGCGGCTGGCTCAGAACAACACGCGCAAGGGAGCCCGCCCGCCGCGCGAGGGGCAGGCGATCTGCCAGGGGATCGTGCGCTGCGGGGCGTGCGGAGGGTCGATGACCACGCTTCACCGCCGCGAAGGCAGCTACTACGAGTGCGGCCACTCGCGCGCCAACCACCTCAGCACGCCCGGCTGCCGCTCGGTCAAGGCGACCGTCGTCGATGAGCTGATCGCCCGCCGGCTGCTCGAGGCGCTTGAGCCCGAACAGATCGCGCTCGCGCTGGCCGCCGCCGACGAGCACGCCGACCGCCGCGCGCGCTCTGACCGAGCGCTCCAGCTGCGCGTCGAGCGCGCCCGATATGAGGCGATCCGCGCCGAGCGCGCGTTCCACGCCTGCGAGCCGGACAACCGGCTGGTCGCCCGCAGCCTGGAGAACCGCTGGGAGGAGAAGCTCCGCGATCTCAAGGACGCCGAGGCCGAGCTCGCCGAGCACGTCGTGCCCGCAGTCGAGCCCTCGCGCGAGCAGCTCGAGGCGCTCGCCCGCGACCTGCCGGCGCTGTGGGCCGCGAAGACGACATCAGATCACGATCGCAAGCGGCTGCTGCGCGCGCTGATCGCAGACGTCACGCTCACCTCCCAGCCCGAGGGACGCGAGCTTCAAGTCGGGATCCGCTGGCGCTCGGGCGCCAGCGAGCAACACACCGTCCAGCGCCCACCCAAGCCGGCCGACGCGCAACGCACGCCATCCCCCGCCGTCGACCTCACCCGGCGCCTAGCCGCCGACCACGCCAACGCGCAGATCGCCGAGCAGCTCAACGCCGCCGGCCTGCGCACCGGCAAAGGCAAGCCGTTCGACGAGAGCGCCGTCAGATGGCTGCGCTGGCGCTACCGGATCCTGACCGGCCCCGAGCAGCTCCTCAACGATGGCGAGGTCACCGTCGCGCACCTCGCCGAGCGGCTCGGCGTCTCGCACAGTGTCGTCTACGCCTGGATCTCAACTGGCAAGCTCACCGCCCGCCGCGGGGCCGCCGACCGGCTCTACATCCCGTTCTCGCCGCAGGTCGAGCAACAATGCCGCGAGCGTATACAGAACTCGGTTCACCTACCGGCCGAAACCAAAACCAGGTCTGCAGGAGGTGCAGTATGAAGCCACCGTCCCCGCCCTGCGCGACAGGATCGTCCAGATGGCGACGGAGCTCGTGCTGGAGCCGATCTTCGAGGCCGGGTTCTGCCCGACCTCGTACGGCTTTCGGCCCGGACGCCGAACGCAGGACGCCATCGAAGAAGTGCGGTTCTTCATCAACGACCCACGGACGTACGAGTGGGTGATAGAAGGAGACGTCGAGAACTGCTTCGGGTCGATCCATCACGGATTGCTCCTGGCCGAGCTGCGCCGTCGGGTGACCGACAAGCGGGTTCTGGCGCTGATCAGGCAGTTCCTCCGCGCAGGGATCATGACCCACCTGGGCACCCTGACCGACACGCCATCGGGCACGCCGCAAGGGGCGATACTTTCGCCGCTCCTTTCGAACATTGCCCTCTCGGTACTCGACCGCCGCTTCGAGGCGGCATGGGCGTCACGCTCGCCCGATCAGCGCAAGCGTGATCACGCCAAGGGCCGGCCCAGCTATCGAATGGTCCGCTTTGCGGACGACTTCGTCGTGCTGGTGCGCGGCACCGAAGCCCACGCCCACGCCATCAAACAGCAGACGGCCGAGTTCATGGCAGAGCAGATGCGATTGACGCTCTCGCCCGAGAAAACGCACATCACCCACGTCGACGACGGCTTTGACCTGCTCGGGTTCCGCATCGTGCGGGCACCCTGGCGGGGTAACAAGCGCGTCGCCTACACCTTCCCAAGCAAACGAGCAGTACGCGATGTCATGCACCGCATCAAGACGCTGACCAAACGCAGCACGATGAACCTCTCGCTCGACGAGCTGATCCACGCGCTCAACCCCATCCTTCGTGGATGGGCCCACTACCACCGCCATAACGCGAGCAAGCGCTGCTTCGCCTACCTCAGCTACTACCTGTGGTGGCGACTCATCAGGTGGATACGCGCCAAGCACCCGCGGATGACCTGGAAACAGATCAAGCGACGGTACTGGGGACGCCACTGGACCAGCCCCGAAGGCACAAGGCTCGCGTGGCCCTGCGAGGTTCCGGTGACCCGATATCGCTTTCGCGGCCACCGCATCCCCTCACCATGGGCGGCGACCACCGGAACAGGCCGGGCCACCACCCAGCCGGAGACCGCCAGTGCCTAACCCAGCGTCACGATCGGCCACCGCATGTCCTGTGGAGAGCCCGGTGCGGTGGAAGCCGCACGCCGGGTTCGGAGGGCGGCGGCGAGCAAACCACCGCGCGTAAGCGCGGCACAGGCGGCTCGCCGCCGACCCTGCGTCCGGTTCGGAGGGCGGGTCGGGGAAACGGGCCGGCGGTAACGCCGGTACCGCGCCCCGGCCCGACCCTGCGATTCACGCCGCACCAGGGAGGACGGGAAAGCCGTCTACAGGGCCTGCGACGCGAGGTCGCACGTATATGAGTGAACACGTTGATTGGAGGTTCTGTCAATGGCCATCGGTTTCTCCCCAAGTACGGCCATCGGTTCTCCCCACCGGCGGCCATCTTTTCTCCCCGCTGGTGGCCATGAGTTCTCCCCACGACCGGGTGGGAGAGCGACCGTCGTCGCGGGGGCCGAGCCGGGAGGGCGAGGCGCCGCGGCGATGGTCGCTTAAAGTCCGTCTCAGGTCAGGGGCCTCACCCCGTTGCCGGCGGTCGCCTGGGCGAGTCGGTAGCTGTCGGTGCCGTCGGTGATCAGCACGTGCGCGTGATGCAGCAGCCGCTCGACCGTCGCGGTCGCGAGCGTCTTGGGCATCAGCTCGTCAAACCCGGAAGGGTGAATGTTCGACGAGATCGCGAGCGATCGTTTCTCATAGGCGGCGTCAACGACTCGGAACAGCGCCTCGGCCGCGTCGGCCGAGACCGGCAACAGCCCGACGTCATCGACGATGATCAGATCGGCGCGGATCAGCTTGCTGATCGCTTTGCTGACGCTGTCATCGGCGCGGTGGCGGCGGAACAGGACCGCGAGCGTCTCGAGCGTGTGCCACGCGACGGTCTTGCCCTTGTCGATCGCCAAATGCCCGAGCGCCTCGACGAAGTGGCTCTTGCCGGTGCCGCTGGGCCCGCAAACGCACAGCACCTCCGCGCGGTCGATCCATTCGAGCGTGCGCAGCGCTTGCTGGGTGGGTTTCGGGATCGCCGACGCCTGGGGTTCCCACGCATCGAACGTCTTGCCGGCGGGCAGCCCGGAAGCGCGCCTGCGGGTAGTGATCGTGGCGTGGTCGCGGCCGGCTGCCTCCTCGGCGAGCAGCACCCTGAGGACTTCGGCGTGTTCCCAGCGTTGTGAGTTGGCGGTCGCGAGCACGTCCGGCGCCGCCCGCCGAACGTATGGCAGCCGCAGTCGTCTGAGCAGCCGGTCGAGCTCGTCGGGCAGCGGCGGCGGGGCTGGTAGCTTGACGGTCATAGCCGTGCTCCGATCCGATCCGCCTGCGCGGCGAACTCCAGCAGCTCTGACGCGAACTCGCGCGCCTCATTGGGTGTGAGCGTGCAGATCGCCGGCGGCAACCAGCAGCGCTCCCGCCGGCAGTCGAAGCGGTGATCGTCGGTCATGATCACGCTGATCTCCTGCACCGGCCGCCCGCCGTCTGGTTGCCAGACCTGCTCGGGATCGATCCGGCAGTGGACGCTGTCGCGGTAATCGCTCATCGCGCGGCCTCCTGCTTCCACCAGTTCGCTTGGAGCGTTTGCCGCTCGGCGTCCTCGGCCGCCTGCAGCAACGCCAGCGCGAGCTGGCGCGCCTGCTCGGGCCGCAGATCGGTATACGCGTCCGGCAGGTTGGTCGGCCGGCCGTGATCATCGACGGCGCCCGGCCCGTCGTGAAGCCGCACGCGCACCAACAGCTGCCGGGCTCCGTAGAGCAGCCGTTCGCGTGCCGGGCCCGCGAACGCCTCCGCCTCGCATCGATAGCCGCTCATCGCCCGAACCCCTCCCAGCTGCGAGTCGAGCGCTGCAACGAGGAGTCCTCCGACGCGCGGGCGGGGAACGGGATCACCGTCCCCGCCCGCTGATGCGCGAGGATCGCGGCCAGGTCACCGTCGCTGAAGCGGCCCGCCTCAGCGCATACCTTCAGCGCATGCTCGACCTGCTCGGCGCCGTGGAGCTTGGCGAGGTCGACCGCCTCAGCCATCTTCCGTCTGACCCGCGTCGCGCCCGCCGCGGCCGCCTTGATCAGCCACTGCTCGCCGCCCGGTCCGAGCGCCAAGAACGCCGCCTCCTCCCGCGAACGGGCCCGTGGGCGACGCTCCAGCGCGCCCGCCGGGCGGGGCGGATAGTGCTCATCCTTGATGCTCGGCCGGCCCGGCGTCGTCAACTCGTGCCGGGCGACCTCACGCGGCCCCTCCGGCGAGTCGACATGCACCACGATCAACTCCGACCCATGCGCCCTGGCCCACACCCGCTCCTCCACCAGCGAGCTCGGGACTGAGTAGATCGCACTACCAACCGAGATCGTCGACTGCCGGTCGACCTTCCGCGTCTGCCCGAAGCACACCGTGTGCGCCACCTTCGGCAACGGGTGCATCCGCTCGCGCTCCTCGGCGAGCATCACCACCGGCGCCCGGCGCGTGATCCGGTGCTCGCGCGCGTTCACCCGCTCGCAGAACCGCTCGCACTCGGACTCCAGCTCGGCGAAATCCCGATACGCCGAGCGGAGGTTATGGTCGGTCGGGACCAGATCCGCCGTGGCGATCCTGACCGTCGCTTCTGACCCGCCCTTGCTCTCAGGATCCGCCGGCACGCAGGTCGCGACCGTCAACCCGTAATGGCGACCCACCGACACGATCTGCGGGTTGCGGACCGCGATCCCGCACACCTGATCCACGCTCACGGTCTTCTCGTTATCGGTCAACGCGTACGTCGGCGCGGACGCGAACCGTCTCAGCGTCCGATCAAGCGCCATCACGACGCTCGGCATCGTCTTGTCCCACAACGGCAATACGACCCGGAAGCGCGACCACGCCAACCACGCGCAGAACAACACCGTCGAGCGGCCGCCAACCTCGGGCCCGTCGCCATAGTCCCACTGCATCCACAGCCCCGGCTCCGGGATCCACGGCCGGTACCGACGCCCATTCCCCTGCCTCCAGCGGCGCTTCGCGTCCGCGACCGCCCGACGCGTCGTTCGCTCCGACCCCAAATAGCCCGTCGCGACCAGCGTCTCGTGCGCCTTATCCGCCCGGATCTTCCCGCGCGAACGATCGACCAACTCCTCGACCTTCGCCGCGAACCGGTCGACCATCGGCCGCGGCCTGACCGACACCGGCAGCCCGCCACCAGCAGCGTCCCGGACCGCTACCCAATGCGCGACCGTCTTGTGATCACACCCGCACAACTCCGCCGCTCCCCGCAGCGAACCAGCCAGATCGAACGCCTCCAGAATCTCCATGACTTCCTCTGCTTTCTTCAAGCCCGCCTCCTCGACGCGCCTCGATGACGAAGCGCCGGGAGCTACAGGCCGCTCAGGACAGAACGCTCGTCGTGGGGAGATCCGATGGCCACCCATGGGGAGATCCGATGGCCATCAGTGGGGAGTTTCGATGGCCGCCTACGGGGAGATTCCCATGGCCGCCGTCAACAGATGCCACCTCATCGATACCTCCCGTCCGATCAACAAGAACCGGACGGAACCCTCAACGGAGGCGGGCGATTATGCGAAGTCGATCACGGAGCCGATCCGGGAAACCCGGCATCCATCAGCTCTTCGCAGCCCCAACTTCAGATAACGCCCGACTGGAGATAAAACGGATACCGTCAGCCATCAGGCGCTCCTCTCGTAGATTGTGGGCCCCGCGCCGAGGGTGCAATCCTCAGCGCGAAGACTTACCCCGCAGCCTGCGCGGGGAGTGCCGACCACTTCGACATCGCGGCAGCCGGTCCTCCATAGGGTCTAAACGGAGAGGAGAGCCCTTTTTTGGGACAGCTGTCGAGCAACGGTCAGATCTCATTGGCAACGACAGGGGCTTGGGGGCGGCGAAGTCGCCAGCGCGACACAAAACAGGACCGAGCGCGACGGCGACTAACGTGAACCGTTGCCGTACGCGCGAGCGGAACCCAGCCTACGAGTACATAGACTCCCTGCAAATAAGCAGAATCCTGCGGACCCCTTGCACAAAGACTGACGGTTCATGAGCCGCTCGAAGCGGACGGCGACAAATACAAACCGTTGCCTCTCGCGCGTTTACTCTCGGAGGTCCAGCTGGGTCGAAGGGGCGGCAAGGCGCCCGCCCGGGATCGGGAACACGCTCACTGGGCTGATGGCCGCCCGCGAGGCGATGGTCGGCCACAGCCAGCACGCGATCGCTGCCAGGGCAGCGCCAACAAGTAGTGCGAGAGCCGTGAGCCCCCGCCCACGGAAAGGCTGTTCGTGCGACATCGGTCTCCTCTTCCAGTAGCGGCGTTTCCGTCGAAGCGACGCTCACCGCCCGGCCAGGGCGCGCCGACGAACAACAGGCCCCACTCACCCTACGGCGGGGAACGTAAAATCTTAATAAATCGCTAAGGGTTCTGCGAGACGTGGCCTGCCGCCCAGCATTGATCGCCCGTATTGCAGTTCTCGAGCGCGCTCAACTCGCGGTGTAAACGGTTCAGCTGACCCGGTGTCAGGCTCGACGCGAGGTTGTGCAGCTCGTACGGATCCGTGGTCAGGTCGTAGTACGAGCGCTCGCCATCCGCGTACTCGACGTAGAGGAACCCAGGCGCGCGCATCGCCTCGTAAGTCGTTGGATTGCCGCTGGTGGCGTCCTGCATGTCTGGGTCGATGACGCTGGTGTCAGGACCGTGGTGCTCGATCAGCATCGCGTTGCGCCAGTCCGTCGGCTGACCGCCGCGAAGCAGCGGCATCAAGCTGTGGCCGTCGCTCGGCAGCGTCGTCCCGCCCATCGCGGTGAACGTCTTCGCCAGGTCGATGTTTCCGCTCGTGGCGTCGGTCGTCGCGTCCGGTGGGACCCCGGGACCAGCGACGACCAGCGGCACCTGGATGTCGGTGTCATACGCGGTCAGCTTGCCGGGCATCAGCCGGTACTCGCCCGTGTGCAGGCCGTTGTCGGAGCTGAACACGATGTAGGTGTCCTTGATCATCCCGTGGGCCGCGAGCGCCGACTCGATCTTGGCGATCATGTCGTCGACTGCCTGGACCGCTTGGGCCCGGCGACGGAAAGCGCGGTTGATCCTCCCGAGCTTGCCCGGGGTCAGCGGCTGGTGCCCTGCGAGCCAGCGCGGCGGGCTGGTCGGGAGCAGGTCGAAGTTGGGCGGCTTGGGCGCCTGGAGGCCGGGGAAATCGCGTTTGTCACGCGGGGCCGGCGTGAACGGGCTGTGTGGCGCGAACGGCGCGAGTTCGAGGAAGAACGGCTGGCCGGAGCGGGCCGAGTTGTTGATGAAGCTGACGCCCTTTCGCGCGAGCACGTCGGTCAGGTAGTCCCGGGGACGGTGGCCGAAGCGCTGGACCGTGCCGTTTTCGTTCATCGAATAGTTGAACTCCGGATAACCCCATCCGGCGACGTCCCACTCGTCCCAGCCCGGCGGGACGTACGCGTCCAGTATCCCAGAGCTCGGCGGCTCCTGGAGATAGCGGTTCAGGTACTTGCCCATCAGCGCTGTTCGGTAGCCGGCATCCTGAAGCGCCACGTTGAACGTGTCCTGCTCCTCGCCGCGGTTGTGGAACGCGTCGAACCCTCCGTCGGGCCCGACGTTCTGGAAGACGCCGGTGTCGTGCGGGAAGTTGCCCGTGAAGATCGTCGCGCGCGACGGGCAGCACAGCGAGTCCGAGACGAAGTAGTCCTTGAACGTCATTCCCCGCGCTTCGAGGGCCTGCACCTGGGGCATGAAGCGGACCAGGTCCATCGAGAGGTCGTCGGCGAGGATGAAGACGATGTTCGGGCGCCGCGCCGAGTCACCCGCGCGCGGATGAGCTACCCGCCGACGCTTCGCCTTCGCCTGTGCCGTCTGAGCGGCGCGCGCAGCGGCAACGGTCTGGGCGCTCCGCGCGTGGGTCGCGGGACCCCGCGACGATGCCGAGCCCTGCGCCGCCAGGGCCCCTGAGACAAGCGCGAGCACGGCGATCACCGCCACTGCCGGCCACCAGCGTCTGATCACGAGCACGAGCAACACAACACCGACTATGCCGAGAAGTTCCGCGAAGGTACTCAGTGGGCGCCGGAGTGCAGGCTCGAGGTCAGATCCATGACCGGGGCGGACCACCTAGAGCTGACCTCGCGGCCTATGCGGCCGTTGCGGCGGCATCTGCGCCGAGGCCTACGCCTCTTCGGCCATCGCGATCAAGTCTTCGCGGGAGACCTTGCCGACCAGTTCCGGACGATGCGAGCGCATGTGCTACTCGATCGAGGAATCGAGGAAGCGGCGGCCTCGACCGTATCGCCATGCGCAAGGAACCCGCATTGGCACCTGATGAACCTTCGCCATGACCTCTCCTTATCGAGAGCGCGACCGTGGGGTCGCCGATTGTCAGAGTTCTGCGATTCTCCTTGCAGAGATCTTGACCGACAAGGGACCGACGCGAAGTCGCCGTTGGCGTGCTCGAGCGCGCGTAGCGTCGCCTCGATCCCGGCCGGTTGCAGCGCCTGGAAGATCTGATCGAGCACGACCTGCTCGATGTCGGGCCGATACCATGGCCGGTCGTTGACCGACGGCGTGCCTGTCCGGAGCATGAAGCAGCTCTTCGAGCTTGCCTTGCAGCTTGAGCCGCCGTGGCGCGTGGTGAGCAGCGATTTCGACTTCGAACGCCGACGAGTTGATCTGCGCCTGGGCTTCCGGGCCGGCTCGCGATTCCCATGCCCGCAATGCGGGCGCGTCTGCCAGGCAGTCGAGTTCACCGAAGGCACCTGGCGCCAGCCGGACGCGATGGCGTTCGAGGCGTTTGTTACGGCCCGGCTGCCGTCAATCCGCTGTCCTGAGCACGGAGACGCGGCACTGACGCCGTCCTGGGCGAGCGACCACGTCTCGCTTCGGGACCTGATCCGCGACGGAAACACAGACCAGGCCGGCGCCACGTCCGCGCATCGCAACTCGCGTCACGCCCGTGCACCCGGGGCCTCCGGACGTCCCAGCCGGCGAGCTCGTCGCTAACCGGTCGACGTCCGCGTTCGCCGTGCCCTATGCGGCTCGGCGCGAGGCGGGCTTGGTCGAGGATCGCGCGGGCGGATGGCTGCGCGCCTTGATCTCGGCGAGCGCTTTGCGCGGTGCGGGCAGCGTCGCGGCGCGGCTTGCAGCGTCGCGTTCAAGGGTTGTCTGGTTGCGGGACGGCACAAGCGGGGAAGGGTCCCGTCGAGGTTCGAGTTACTCGGCGTCCGTGTCTGAGCGTCTCGTCCGGACGGCGCAGCCCCGGCGGTCCGCTGACCGGTTCGCGTCGTGGTGCCGCGACCCTGGGGCTGAGCATCGGTCAGCTCACCAGTTGATGATTCCACGTCCGATGAGGAGGATTCCGAATGCGGCGCCAGCGATCAGGGCAACCCTGCCGCCGTGACGGGTCAGCGCGTCGCTGAACCGCTGCACGGCCGCGGCGGTCCACTCCGGCCTGGTCGCGTACCCGATCAGCGGGAGCTCCAGCAGCATCAGCATGATCGCGTTGAACACGAGCACGGCGATCACCGTTTCGACCGTCCCTAGGTGCTGCCGGTGCAGACGATCCATCCCGGCGATGTAGGAGGCCCCCGGGAAGCTGAGCAGCACCCCGACGACAAACGTGTCACGGGAGGAGCCCTTGCTCAGTTGCCGCTGCCACCGGGGTGGGGGTTTGTCCTTGGCTTTTTCACGTTTGCGTTCGCTCCAAGCCTGGCGCCGGCGATCGCGACCGCTCGCGACCACACCCACGATCACCAAGATCAGCACACCCAGTGCGATGTTCAGGACCGGGTTTACGTCCTGCTTGGCCGTATGCGAGGTGTTCGAATCCGGCAGGTCGAACACGAGCAGCAGGCCGCAAGTGATGCTCGTCAGAGCCGCTCCGCACAGGTAGCCGGTCAGTAGCCTCCTGGGCTTCTGCAACGTGAGCATGATCGTCACAGCGGCCAACAGCGACGGGTTCAGCGCAGCGGTCAGAGCAAAGACATAGACGCTGCCCATCCTCTGCTCTCCGGTCGGGGCATCCCGACGACGTCTACCACATCAGGCGAGGTTACGTCGGTCCCCTCCCCACTTCAGATCGAGGTGGACAGCAGTCGTGGCAGGATCCGCCGCTCTGGGTGCGCTCCCGCGTGCCCGGTCATGTCGGTAGAAGTGGTGTACGAGCGTCGGGTGGGTCGACCGCTGAAGAGGGGTCGGCCACCGTGGCGCGGAACTCGTCGGCTGTTATCGCAGTCAGACGAATGGAGACACCACGATGGCCGAAGTTCAGAGCATGACGGTTGCCGATGTCGTCGCCAAGACGATGGATGGTCGGCTTGAGGATTTCGTGCGCGAGGCGGTCGCGCTGGTCGCCCGCGAGGTGATGGAGGCCGAGGTCAGCGCTGAGGTGGGTGCCGGGCTCGGCGAGGTCGCGCCGGGGACGCGGTTCACGCATCGCAACGGGTATCGGCCCAGGGCGTGGGAGACGAGGGTCGGGGAGCTCGAGTTGTTGGTCCCGAAGAAGCGGTCGGGTCCGGCGTACTTTCCGAGCTTTCTGGAGCCCCGCCGGCGCAGTGAGCAGGCGATCGTTGCGGTTGTGTTGGAGGCCTACGTGAACGGTGTCTCGACGCGGAAGGTCGATCGGCTGGTGGAGCAGCTGGGGATCGACGGGATGACCAAGGACCGCGTGAGCGCGATCTGCCGGGCGCTGGATCAGCAGGTCGAGCTGTTTCGCGGGCGGCCGTTGGAGGGGGCCTACCCGTATCTCTGGCTCGACGCGAAGCAGGTCAAAGTTCGTGACCACGGCCGGGTGGTGTCCAAGGCGCTGGTGGTTGCCTATGCGGTGCACGAGACCGGGGTGCGGGAGGTGATCGGCCTTGATGTCGGCGAGGTCGAATCGGGCGCGTTCTGGGTCGAGTTCATCCGCGGGCTCAAGCAGCGCGGGCTGGATGGGGTGCGGCTGGCGATCTCCGATCAGCACGAGGGGCTCAAGGCCGCGATCGCCCGCGTGCTGGGTTGCCCGTGGCAGCGTTGCACCGTCCACTTCTTGCGCGACATGGTGATGCACTGCCGCCGCGACCAGCGAGGACTCGTCGCCGCCGCGCTCAGGGAGATCTTCAACGCCGAGGATCGCGACCAGGCGCGCGAGCGGGTCACCAACGTGCTCGAGCGCCTCGCGCAGGTCGCACCGAAGGTGTGTGAGCTGCTCGAGCACGCGGAGGAGGACCTGATCGCGTTCTACGCCTTCCCCTCAGAGCACCAGACCAAGCTGCGGTCCACCAACCCGCTCGAGCGCGTCAACAAGGAGATCGGCCGCCGCACCGACGTCGTCGGGATCTTCCCCAACGACCAGGCGGTGATCCGCCTCGCCGGCGCGCTGCTCTCCGAACAGAACGACGAATGGCTGGTCCAGCGGCGCTACCTGTCGGTCGAGTCGATGGCGCTGACCCTCGCCGATCCCCCCGAGCAGGCCGACGAGGAGGTGCCCAATCTCACCACAACCGCTTGACCCCGCCCCCCGGCCCCAATCACCCGGGCCACGCAACCATCACGTTGCACATCGGCGCGTCCTCAGCTCTAAGGCCTGCGGCAGACCGACGCAAGCGATAGGACCCTCGGGATGAGGCACCAGCGAAACGGCATAGCTTCGCGCCGCCGGTTCCCGTCAAGGGCCGCCGCTTCGCGGCTCGCTTCGCTCGGCCTGCCGGGCCCGCCCTTTGACTGGACCGCGGTCGCTTCGCTTTCTGGCAGCGAGAGGTTGCGCATGAGCGCAACCTGGCTGGTTCAGGCCTCAGGCGCCCCCTACCAAGTAACCGCTCAACAACCCGCGACCAAGCCAAACAACCGAGAAGAGGTGAGCACGCTCCCGCCGGCGTGAGCCGCCATCCATCCCACCGACGAGCTAACACCGTTACACCACTACATACGACTTGACTGCGTGCCCGCAGATGTGCCGGTTCTTGATAATCGGCGGTCGGCTCACGGTCTAGTCCTAAACCAAGCGTAAGACTGTGGTAGATGGGCATCGAAGGCCCGGAAGACCCGGTATTCCTGGGGTTTGAGTGCCGAGGCGGGATGGCCCGTGTCGGTTTGAAGTGAAGGGGCGTCGGCTGTCGGCTGTGGGCTTGCGGCCCTGACGCTTATCTGGGTGTGCTGCGTCGGAGGCGGTCCAGTTCGATGGCGGCGTCGATCCATTGGTCGTTGAGTTCGCGCAGTTTGCGGTAGTTGGCGATCTGGGAGTTGACCGCGTCGATGTGTTCGGGGCGGATGTTCTCGGTGCGGCTTCGTCCGCGGTGGCTGTAGCTGAGCTGGTGGTATGGGCCGTGGCGCTGGGGCGGGTCGGCTTTGCAGCGACAACCGGGGGTGCGGCAGGTGTTGTACTGCTCGGAGAGCGCTCCTGGCCGCAGGTCGCCTAGCGCAAGCAGAGCGGCTTTGATGCGTTGGATCGTGTCGGTCAGTTGGGCCTCGGTCGCCATAGTCGTCCTCCCTTGGGTGTTGGATTGATCCTGATGGTGACATCCATGTAACCATAGCTGATCTCGGCTATGGTTACATAACATTGTTGATCAGAGGGAGCGTGGAGATGAGCAACCCGAGGCGACAGTTGCAACGCAGGCTCGAGCGCGAACAGCTGGCGATCGAGCGGCGCCTGCAAGCCGCAGTGGCCCCCAACCTGTCCGGCCCGCTCCTGGGGGGAGCCCCGATCCGCTACGAGTGGGCCGAGCGGGACCGGGGGGTAGCCCATGGTGGCATGGGGATGATCGCCCGCCTGGTCGAGGCGGTCGGCCTGGCCTGCGAGATCGACGCCTCGGTCAAACTGCTCAAGGTCCACCGCCCCTACCACGAGTCCGACCACGTGTTGAACATCGCCTACAACGCACTGTGCGGCGGCACCCGCTTGGAGGACATCGAGACCCGCCGAACCGACGCGGTGTTCTTGGACGGCCTGGGGACGCCGTCGCTGCCCGACCCCACCACCGCGGGCGACTTCTGCCGCCGCTTCGACGAGGCCTCGATCATGGCCCTCCAGGAGGCGATCAACCGGGCTCGGCTGAAGCTGTGGTCCCAGCAGCCGGCCTCATTCTTCTCCCAGACCGCCCGGATCGACGCGGACGCCTCGATCGTGGGCACCGACGGGCAGTGCAAGCAGGGCATGGACATCTCCTACAACGGCAGCTGGGGTTACTCGGCGTTGCTGGTCTCGCTCGCCAACACCGCCGAGCCGCTGTATCAGGCCCTCCACGGCGCCAACCGTCCCTCCCATGAGGGGGTCGTTCCCCTCTATGACCGATCGATCGAGCTGTGCCGGCGGGCCGGGTTCACCGACATCCTGCTGAGAGGTGACACCGACTTCTCGCTCACAACTGAGTTCGACCGCTGGGACGCCGACGGGGTGCGCTTCGTCTTCGGCTACGACGCCAAGGCCAACCTCGTCCAAGCCGCCGAAGGCCAACCGGAAGATCTCTACCACGAGCTGGTGGCCAAGACCGAACGCCAGATCGCGACGCGGCCCCGGACCCGCCCCACAAACGTCAAAGACGACATCGTTCGCCAGCGCAGCTACAAGACGATACGACCGAAGAAGGAACAGGTAGTCGAGTTCTCCTACCGGCCGCGCGCTAGCAAGAAGGACTACCGCGTGGTCGCCTTGCGCAAGAACCTGTCGATCGAGCGGGGTGACAACGTCCTGTTCGATGAATATAGGTACTTCTTCTACATCACCAACGACCGCAAGCTCACCGCCGACCAGGTGATCGGCGAAGCCCACCAGCGCTGCAACCAAGAGAACCTCATCGCCAACCTAAAAAGCGGGGTGCGAGCCCTGCACGCCCCCGTCAACACCCTCTACGCCAACTGGGCCTACATGACCATGGCGTCACTGGCCTGGACCCTCAAGGCCTGGTGCGCGCTCATGCTGCCCGTCTCACCCCGCTGGGAAGCGCAGCACGAACAGCAGCGGTGCCGACTGCTCACCATGGAGTTCCGCACCTTCCGAGCCGCTCTGATCGACATCCCCTGTCAGATCGTCAGGACAGCCCGCTACATACGCTGGCGCATCCAAGCCTGGAACCCCTGGCTGGGCATCTTCTTCCGCCTCCTCGACGCCCTCTAACACCATCCGAGACCCGCGCTCACCCCGAGCCGGCCCACCGGCTCTGCGTCAGCCACCCAAAAACCAGCCCCCCTCGACATGAGTGAACTCCACGCACCTCAACCCCTCGCCAAAACGCTCTCGTACCAACGACAGACGAGCCGGCCCGCTACCAATCAGACCGCAAGCCACGATTTTCGCCCACAGCTCAGCACCATTCGCTTGTTTTAGGTCTAGTTTTAGCGAGCGAGCCTCATACCGCCGAGTAGCAGTCGGCGCGCTGTTTCGGGCAGGTATAAGCTTCGCTCGGTCACCGCGCTCCCGTCCAGGACCGCTGTCGGCACGAGCGCTCGCGCTGCCGGTTGCTTCTATGCGGCCGAGGCGGACCCACCTCTAACCGGGCGGGCCCTCACCTCGTATGTCACCTAGATGCAGGCATTTCGCCCGCCTGGAGCCGCTGTGCGGCTGGCCCTCGAAGGGCTGCCGAGCAGTATCTCCAGCCCCCACCCCCGAGTCAAGAAACTTGACTCGTTTGTGAACCTTTCAACGGCCTAGGAGCCTGATGTCAAACGGTCTTTGTGGCGGGGCCGCAGAGCGGCGGTGTCGTCGGTTTGACGGTGCGACCGCGGTGGTGGAGCGGCTGTTGTGAGAGCCGGGACGCTCGCCGCGGTGTGCTGAGGGGTGTTGGCGGGCGTCGGACGCCCGGTGGCGTGGTGGTCAGGCGGTGGTGGCTTGCCAGTGGCCGTGCTGGCCGGTCAATCCGAGCATGGCCAGTCGGGCGAGGTTGACGGCTGCGGCGAGGAGTTGGAAGTCGGCTCCGACTTTGGGCTTGCCGCGCACGCGGGCGCGTCGGCCGCCGTGTTTGCGGCGCGTGAGGTGACCGATTTTGCGCTCGACGGTGGGGCGAGTGGCCTTGTAGTCGGCGGTCCAGTTGGGTCGACGTGGCTGCTCCACGCCTGGAGCAGTCGCGCTCGCGCGGTGGCCGCTTTCCTCTCGGACGCGGTAGCGACCCAGTCGGGCTCCGAGATCGCCGGGTTCGTTCCTTTGCGAGAGCCGACCAGAGTCATCTCCGACTTCCGCTTCGGCGCGAGTGCTAGCAGGAACCTTGCAAGCACTTGGCCCGGCCGCATGCTCGAGTTCCGCGCATAGCAGGTGCGGGCGGCGCAGCGGGCCGAGATCCGCTCTCGAAAAGAGCGGGTCTCCGGAACAGCCCGGCAACCGTATGTGGCGCCTGCCCTGCATTAATCACAACGCGCTACTCCGGGGCCGACGGTCTCGACGACGGCCGAGCCGACGATGCGGCGGGACTCGCAGCTGGCGATCAGCAGGTCCGTCGCGACGCGCGACGCGAGATCCGCCTTCGCTCTCGCGCGCGCATCTGCCAAGCGCGGCGACGCGCGGCTGCATTGGTCTGGGACCAGCAGCGCGAGCGACGCGCCCCGACCTCCGATGTCGCTACCGCCAAGCGTAAACAACAGCGGCGGGTCGCGTTGTACCCGAGGCGCTGGTGGATGGGCCAGTCTCCAGCGGCCCATCGCCAGCAGGAGAACCACGACCATCGCTTGGATACAGTCGACGCGCGATCGCGCTCGGTCTGTGATCGGCGACTTTGCGCTTTAGTCGCGCGCCGGGGCCACCAACTTGCGTAGGCGTCGGCGGGCGCGTGTTTGGTCGACGGTCGGTACGGAGCAACAGCTTACGTTGCTGCTCGACTGGCAACCCGCGCGAGTGGAGCGCTGCGAGATTGTTCAGATGGACAAGCTGGAAGAGCACGCTCTCGACCGCTTCACACGCCTGCTCTCCCAGGCCAAGGAGCGGCGTTCGGGGCCCGAGCTGGAGCTCCCGGTTTCCAGGGGGAGGGGCCCGCGAGTGGCGTGATCTGCTGGAGGCGTTTATGTGACGCCGCTAGCGTCAGCTCCGTGGCTGCTGGGGTCTAACTCGGTGGACATGTAATCGACGTGAGCACCGTCGGCAAGCTGACGAGGCGCTGGCGACGTACGACCGAAACGACCAAGCGGCACAGCAACCTGCAGGAACGTCAACGGCGCAAGGGAAAGGGGGCCAGGACGCGTCGGCGGGATGCGCGGAGCGCGTGCCGGCGTCGCGCAGGGGGTCTTGCGACGGCTACGACAGCGCGTGTGCCGAGCGTAGTTGGCCCGGCGTGCTGACTGCGGATGCACGGCGGGGACGTCGATTTCGGAGCGGTTCGCCGATGTCGCCTCTGGTCGCGAGCCCGAAAATCGTCGATAACGTCGGCGACGTCATTGACTCGGGTTTCGCATTTTTGAGGGGGCTGAGCAGGGGGCTGTCGGCGTCGCCGGTGGGGTGGCTGCTGGGTTGATGGCCTGAGTAGTGGGGCGCGGAGTGGAAGGAGCATCGGCGGCTTCCGCGAAGCGGTGGGTGTCAAGTCCGTTTCCGCGGCTGGGTGGGAGGCCCGTTCGCGGCTGCCCACGGAGGTTCGCCGCCGATGCTCTGCCTGCCCTCTTCGCTGAACGAGCTGCTGCTCCTGTTCGCGACATGTTTCTCCCGTCCCACCTACCGGACGTTCTGCGCGCTGGTGGTCGGTCAGATCTCCCAGACCCGGGTGCGGTGCGTGACCGGGATGCTGATCGGCGCGCGGCTGTCCGGGGTCTGGCATCACGCGCGTGCGCACCGGTTCTTCAGTCACGCCCGCTGGTGCGCCGATGAGCTTGGGCTCAAGGTGGCCGAGTGATCGTCTCGCGTCTGCTCTCGCCCGATCAACCGCTTGTTGTCCCGATCGACGACACGTTGACCAAGCGCCGAGGACGGAAGGTGTTCGGCTGCTTCTGGCATCACGACGCGACCGCCAACAGCAGCAAGGGATCGCTCGCGTGGGGCACCAACTGGGTCACCGCCGGGATCAACGTCAAGCTGCCGTTCCTTGAGCGGACCGTCTGCTTGCTGGTGCTCTTCCGGCTCTGGCGCCCGCGGCGCAAGGAGATCCCCAAGCACAAGCCCGACCCCGAGCGACCCTCGAAACCCAGGCTGGCAAGGGAGATCCTGTACCTGCTCGCCGCGCGGTTCAAAGACCGGATGATCCATATCGTCGGCGACGCCGCCTACGCCTCGGGCGCGTTCGCCGGCCTGCCTGAGAACGTCACGATCACTTCCCGGCTGCGTGCCGACGCCGCGCTGAACCAGCTGCCGCCACCCCGCCCGCCGAAGGGGCAGCGCAAGCAAGGCCGCCCGCCGAAGAAAGGCGCCAGGCTGCCCAAGCTCTCCCAGATCGCGACCGACCCCACCACCCAATCGGTCAAGACGACCGTCCGTCGCTACGGCAAGACAGAGCAGCTCATGGTCCACGCGTTCCACTGCCTGTGGTACGAGGCGTTCGGCTCCCAGCAGGTGCAGGTCGTGATCATCCAAGACGCCAAGAAGCCCTCCGGGTACGAGCTGGCGCTGATCTCGACCGACCTCCAAGCCGCTCCCGCGAAGCTGATCGAACGCTACGCCGACCGCTGGCCCACCGAGGTCGCCTACGAAGAAGGCAAGGAGCAGTTCGGAGTCGGCGAAGCGCGCAACCGGTCGCCCAAAGCCATTCAGCGAACCGTCCCGTTCCAACTCCTGGCAATGACACTGACGACCACCTGGTACGCGTTACACGGACACCACCCCAACGACGTCACCGACCACCGCCAACGCTCCCCCCGGTACCTGACCAACACCACCCCGTCGTTCGCGGACATGCTCGCCAAGCTCCGCCGCGTGATCATCGCCACCCAATTTCACCCAGGTCAATGCCACGCCCCCAAACCCGCGGAAATAGCGCAAGTCCAGCAGGCATGGGCAGCCGCCGGCCTATGAACTGCGAAACCCGAGTCATTGACAAACTGGAATGCCCTGGGTTTGACGGAGACCGGGTTTGTAGGTCTTTCAAGTAATTATACCAAGTTGGTGCGAGTTGCTACTACTGTAGGTCGGAGACGACCCCGAAGGGGTCGTACACCCCCGACACGCTCAAGGTGCCAGTACCGGTGGGGCGAGGCACGCCTTCAGGGTGAGTGGCGAGCGCCGCGACGTATCGCTGCTCGTGCTCGGCAGGCGGTCGGTTGCCGAGCGAGGAGTGCAGCCGGACGTGGTTGAACCATGCGACGTACTCGACGACGGCGAGCTCGAGCTGGGTGTGGGTGCGCCACACGCGGTCGGCAATCAGCTCGGTCTTGAATGAGTCCACGAACGACTCGGCGAGCGCGTTGTCATACGCATCGCCGACCGTGCCGACCGACGCCAGCACGCGGGCGTCGTCGAGCTGCTGGATGTAGTCCTCTGAGGTGTACTGCGAGCCCTGGTCGGTATGCGCCACCAGCTGAAAGTCAGCGCCCGGCGCTCGGAGCCCGAGCGCCATCCGCAGCGCGTCGAGAACCAGCGTGGTTCGCATGTGGCCGGCCAGCTGCCAGCCGACGATCATCCGTGAGTACACGTCGATCACGAACGCGAAGAACAGCCGGCCCTCCCACGTGCGCAGGTAGGTGAAGTCCCCGACCCACAAGCGGTCCGGCGCCGGCGCGGTGAAGTCACGGTTGACGAGGTCAGACGCCCGCTGCGCCTGGGGATCGGGGATCGTGGTCCGCCACGGCTTCCCGCGCCGCTTCGCGCCCTGGATGCCCGCTGAGCCCATCAGCCGCGCGACCTGGTCGCGCCCCGCAGCCTCGCCCTCGCGGACCAGCTGGGCGTGCACGCGCCGGTAGCCGTAGCACTCGTAGTTGGCCCCATGAACCTCGCGGATGCGACCGGTCAGCCGCTCGTCCTCGACCGCTCGCTCCGACCGCTCGCCGGTCGCACGCTGATAGTACGCGGACGCCGACACGTCCAGGGTCTGACAGATCGGCTCGACGCCGAGCTGGTCGCGATGCATGTCGATGAACGCGCTCACCTCGGACGGTCTGCGTCGAGCTCGGTCGCGAAAAACACGCTGGCGGCCTTCAGGATCTCATTCGCGCGGCGCAGCTCATGGTTCTCCTTGCGCAGCTTCTTGATCTCCTCGCGCTCCTCGGTCGTGGGCAGATCCGGCCGCAGACCGCCGTCGGCCTCGGCCTGCCGAACCCGTTTGCGCAGCACCTCGTGACCGACACCGAGATCACGCGCGACCGCCGCGACCGGACGCCCCGACTCGAGCGCCAGCCGGACACCACGCTCGATCAGCTCCTCTGAATACTTCCTGGCTCTGGGCATGAACTTGCAGTTCCTTGCTCGAGGACCGAATCCTCGTTTCAGAGCCTCCGCGAAACCCAGGGCAGCTCAAACCTCACATATCGCTGCGAGTGGGTCCTCTCGGACCCCATTCGTTGACGTCGATTACCCGCGAAAGCCGACCTCACATAAACGCGCGATGCAGCAGCAGCTTGTCGGCTGGCTCGATTGCACGCGATCCGTCACGAGTCTTGCTCTGCGTCCCCGACGGGCATCTCGGGCGTAATGCTTGGCGCCCTGCTCCGCTCGGTGGACAGTAGGGCGCTCTGTTGCCTGCGCGAGCAATAGCGCGTCCGTGACTACGTGGCCGCTTGGGACGAGCGCGGGGAGCCCGCACCACCGCGACCTCTTTGCCCATGCCTGTGGCACTCTCACCCTTGACCCCCGAGTGAGCGTGGTCATCGCTTCTAGCGCAGGCGCCGCCTGCTTAGTAGTGCTTTGTGAGGTTGGGGATTTCGGGTCTCCACGACATCTCTTGCGAAATTCCTTCTTTGGCTTGAACAGGCGATGGTCGTGTTTATTGACTATCGGATTTTCGTCCGGATCTTGATGACCTCACAAAGCACTATTAGTGCCGTGATGGCATTGCTCGACGTGGTGTCGGACCCGACTGGCGACCTCGACGTCGCGCACGCGGCGGGATGGCTGTACTTTTGCCGCTGGCCTGATGATCCAGGACGACCACGACTTCGAGGCTTCCTCGCGCGCCTCGCGCGGCGGTCCAGCAGCGATCGCGACCCTCGCCGTCGCGCTTCTGGAACACGCGATGCAAACACGTGATCGCGTCGCGCTTGACGATGGCATCGGCCTGCTTCGACAGGCGCTTGACGCCAGTCCGCGCCACCACGCCGACCGTGCATGGATGCTGTCGACGCTCGGCGGCGCGTTGGCCGAGCGGTTCTCGCGCACCAGCCTTGTGGCGGATCTCTATGACGCCATACGTGTCGGCCATGAAGCGCTGACGGCGATGCCGCCGCGGCACGCCGACCGCGCGGGGGCCCTGTCCAACCTCGGCGGCTCGTTGACGCGGCGGTTTGAGCTCACCGGGGTGCTGGCTGATCTCGACGAGGCGATCCGCCTGCGCCAAGAGGCGGTGGCAGCCACCCCGCCTGGCCACCCCGACCACGCCACACTGCTGTCGAACCTAGGCGTGGCTCTGGCCACCCGATTCGAGCGCACCGAGGTACTCGCCGACCTCGATGATGCAACGCTGCTCTTCCGCGACGCGTTGGGGGCCACACGGTCTAATGATCTCGGTCGCGCCGCGATACTGTCCAATCTTGCCGGCTCGCTGACGAGGCGGTTTCAGCACCGGCGGGTATTAGCGGACATCGATGAGGCAATCCGCCTTCACCGAGAGGCAGTGGCCACCACTCCGTCCGGCCATCCCGACTGCACGGCAAGGCTGTCCAACCTCAGCGTCGCGCTCGCTATCCGTTTTCAGGGCACCGCCGCGCGGGACGACCTTGACGAGGCCATTCGCGTCGGCCGCCATGCGATCCGGGCGACCCCGCGCGGCGATCCTCGCCGCGGCACGGGGCTGGCCATCCTCGCTGACGCCCTGCGTGCCCGGTTTGAGCGCACGGGTGCGTTAGGTGACGTCGACGAGGCGATTCTCGTCGCGCAAGAGGCGTTGGTCGCCACGCCGCGCGACCACTTCGACCGGGCCTGGATCCTGTCCAACGTCGGCATTTCGCTGGCTGCTCGTTCTGAGCGCACCGGTGCGTCAGCCGACCTCGACGAGGCCATCCGCGCCGGCCAAGAGGCGGTGGACGCCACGCCGCACGACCACCCCGACCGCGCTCGGATGCTGTCCAACCTGGGCGGGGCACTAGAGACTCGGTCACGGCGCACCGGTGCATCAACCGACCTCAGCGAGGCCGTCCGCGTCTGCCAGCAGGCGGTGGAGGCCACACCGCGCGACCATCCCGACCGCGCCGCGTATCTCTCCAACCTCGGCGGTGCTCTGGGCGCGCGGTTCGCGCGCACCGGTACGCCGAGCTGTGACGAGGTCATCCGCGCCCCCGGCTCGCCGAGTACCGCGCTCGAATGCCCGCCGCGGAACGCGAGGCGATCCAGCACGCAGAGGCCGCGCAGGCAAAAGCAGAACTCGGGGACCTGCATGAAACGCTTCGCGAGCTCACCCTCTACGCCGGGCTTGCTGACTGGCCCCTCCTCGAACGCCTGACAGCGGCTCGGACCGCTGCGTAGCGCGAGACGCCACACTTAGGGAGTTGTGGCGAGCCAGCATCGCGGACCGCACCGGCATCGCGTCATTGCGTCTGCGTAACGATGCAACAAGTCGGCGACGGATTCTGTCCAGCCGGTCGCGTAGTGCTGCAGAAGATCGCGCGAGCACGCGCGCTACGCGCGCTCGTATCTCCTTTCTAACTAAGGGCTCGCTGATCAATAAGTGCGGGATCTTCGGACCTCTGATCCCGCGAATCACAGGGGTTTCCCGCCCCGCGGCCCACACTTGTTGATTCGCTACCCCTAAGGACGGGCCGACGGCATCTCCGGCCGCCGACTGGACTACTTTGAGTGGCATGCGAGACGTTCGCCTCGACCTCATGCTTCAGCGTCCGCCGTCCACACCCGACGGCCGAGTGTCAGCCCGAGGGGCGATCGGCTTCGTGCTCGCTCATGCTCGGAGAGTGCCATGCCACGTGGCGTGCTGACCATCGCCGAGACTCGTGAGGAAGCGATCGCGCAGGCAACTGAAGGCTTCCCTCAGTTCCGCGCCATCGACGCCCGCGAAATCGACCTCAGCGACCTTCCTCCGCTGGCCAGCGGGCCCCTCCCGAAGCACTGGGTGGTGGTCGTTGAGCACGAGGACCCCGATCCGGAGGCGAAGCTGCCGCAGGACGCGGATCCTCTGGAGAAGTGTGCGCGCGAGACTCGCCTTCGATACCTGACAATGGCGGTCGATCCGCAGCTGCTCGTGACCGGAGTCCGCGAGGAGTTTCCCTGTCCAAAGTGCGGGGAGACGATCCGTCTCGACCTACCGGCGCCGCGTGAGACGCGCTATCCACAGAACACGCAGTGTCCGCACTGCGGTACGCCGCTCACGCGGCCTCGGCACCAGCTCATGTGGGGCGTCATTCCTCAGAGGCCCAAGCGGGAATCGCGGGACTGCATCTTCTGCGATCAGCTGGCCGACAGTTATGAGCACGTGGTGCCCGCGTGGATCTCGAAGCAGCTGCACATCAAGACGTTCCTCTCGCAGACGAGTACCGGCGGGCGTGTCAGCCCGCGGAGACAGCCAATCTCGTTCGCGAGCCATCGCGCGCGGATCTTCTGTACCGCCTGCAACAAACACTTCAAGCACCTGGAGGATGCGGTGATTCCCCTCCTCGTCCCAACGGCGAAGGGATTTCATCTCGTGCTTGACGCCGATAGCCAGCAGCTCTTGGCGCTGTGGGCGACGAAGACGGCGATGGCGCTGATTGCTGCAACGGACGGACTGGAAGACGCGGTTCCGATCGAGCATCGTCGAGCTGTTCGAGACAACGGTGAAGTGCCCGACGCGGTCTGGGTGGGCTTCTTCCCGTGGCACGGGGAGCCAATGATTGCGGGCGGCCGCCTCGCGTCCACTGACGGGACGTCGGAGACTGCGTATGTGGCCGTTCTGACGTTCGCCGGCATCGGCTTCTCCGTCATGGGCTTTCAACGCTTGACGCCTGACGAAGCGATCGATGGTGACGTCCCGCCATTCCGCCAGTTCTGGCCGCCGCGCAGCCAGCTGATCGAGTGGCCAAGCCCGGTCGTCGCGGACCGAACATCCCTGCCATTCCTCATGAACTTCGTGCCGCTGCGCCGACAGTGAGAAGCACGCGCTCATGGCCTGGCGGGATGAGAAGGCCTCGGGCACAGATTTCTCGCAACTGTGGCCAGACTGTCGGATCGTGGGTCTACTGTTAGGCGCGGGTGCTGCGGCATGAGCCCACAGCTCCGACCGCTGCTTGAACCGTCCTCCCCAGGGCGCCGGTCGCCGGCGCTCACGCTGCGAACGCGCAGAACCGCGGAAGCAGGTCCCACACCCTCAACAGGGTCCGCCCCGCTCGTCGCCAATCTCGGGCACGTGGTGCTTGCCGACACCTTGCAAGCGATCCGGGTCAAAGCGGTAGCCAGCGGCAGCCTCGAGCTGGCTCCCGCAGCTGCGGACCAGTAGCAGCCCGGCGTCCATGCCTCGAGAGTGCCGCTCGCTCACGGGAGCAGTCACGATCTTGAGGTCGCCGCCGTTGCGGAGACTGCCCCTGCCGGACACAGGCAGCCACGCCGGCGCCGGCAGCCGCGATACCCGAGCGAACAGGAAGGCAGGTGTCGACCCGCTCTCCACAAGCGTCGCGCTTGTCGCCAAACTCGGGACCAGGCTGACCGTGGCGCCGCGCTCGACCGGATCGGACTCGGATCAGTCCGCACCGTGCGACTGGAACGTCGCCTTATGTGAGGTCGCCTTTGGTGCGTCAACGACGTCAACCAGCGGCGTTTGAAACGGTCGCCTGGCGCGTTATGTGAGGTTGTTGTCGACGTCATCGACGTCAGTCGGGCTTCCACGAGCCCCGTCCAGTCGGCCGGCTAACGTGGGGCGCTCGTGTTGACCCACGTTGAGGGGTTGGGGCGACACCAAGCCACATGAGCGACGACTCGCTCCCCCCCGACCGGCGCGCGGACTCACGAGCACAAGCCAGCCGACGGGGCCGACATCCACAGCCTCCACCCGTCGTCGATCGCGTGAAGGTCCGTCCGCCGGTGCCGCGCCAGCCAAGCCCGCTTCTGCACAGCCCCCCTCGCTGCAGCCGTTGACGTTCCGCTCCTCAACTCCGCGACCAACAAGACTTCGGTCGTTTCGGTCGTACGTCGTCAACGCGTCAGACCAACGGACCAGATGCCCCACGTCGATTACATGTCAACCACGTCAAACCCCAACAACCACGGGGTGTGACGACACCGACCTCACATAAGTCGCCAAAGGAGTCGTTGCGTCGCGAGGACTCGGACGGCTCCCTCCGTCGCATAGGAAGCGTCCGCTCCCGCCGGCGAGCTGTCGATGAAAGCGCAAGTCCGGTCAGCGAGAGGATGCGGGTAAGGCCCGGGCCTCGGCGCCGGCTGTAACGAAGCTCTGGCAGTCGACTGAGAGGTGTCAGCGCGCCCGCAGCATGTCGATCACGAGATCGAGGTGTCGGCGCCAGTCGAAACCCGGCTTGCCACCCATCGTGGAGCACAGGCCGCACATCAGCATCGCGATGTCGTTCGCCTCCACGTCTTGGCGGATCGTGCCCGCACGCCGGGCACGGGCGATCAGCTGTCCCGTGACTGCTACCAACTCTTGTTGCTCGGCTTCCGCCTGCATCCAGATGTTCTCGCCGGCGCCCGCCAGCGCGTGCTGGACGGCGGCGTCGCTCGCCGCCGTCTGCGCGTTGCGACGCAGGAGATCCTCGAGCACGGCGAACGGCTCGCCGTGCTGCTCGAGGGCCTCACGAGCCCGCGCGGCGAACAGCCGGAACTTCTCGCGCAGGAGCTCCACCAGCAGCGCCTCTTTTGTTTCGAAGTGGCGGTAGACGGTACCCACGCCGACGCCGGCTTGGCGGGCGACGTCGTCGATCTGCGCGTCCGCCCCGTACTCGGCAAACACAGCCCGAGCGCTTTCGAGGATCCGCTCGCGATTGCGCCGCGCGTCGGCGCGCAGCGGGCGCTCGGTATGGATCACAGTGTCGGCCACAGTACTTTCACCCGGCTCGCTTGACAACCGGAAGCTTAGTTCACTATAGTGCGTGCGCAACCGGAACCGGAGGTCTGTTTCCATGACGTCGATTAGCACGCCACAGACGCCGCCGCTGTACACCCCTCGCGCCAAGAACTTCGCGCTGGCGCTGCTGGCGATGACGCAGTTCGTGATCGTGATCGACGCGTCGATCGTAAACGTTGCGCTGCCCTCGATCGGGACGGCGCTGCACTTCGCGCGCACCGACCTATCGTGGGTCGTGAACGCGTACACGCTCACCTTCGGCGGCTTCCTGCTGCTCGGCGGCCGGATGGCCGACCTGCTCGGGCGCAGGCGCATGTTCATCCTCGGCCTGGTGGTGTTCTCGCTCGCATCATTCGCCGGCGGCGTCGCCCAGTCGGAGGGGTGGCTGATCGTCGCACGCGCAGCGCAGGGCCTCGGGGCGGCGATCGTCTCGCCGGCGGCGCTGTCGATCCTCGTCACCACGTTCGCCGAGGGCGCCGAGCGCAACCGCGCACTTGGTGTCTGGGGCGCGGTCGCAGGCGCCGGTGGCGCAGCCGGCGTGCTCCTCGGCGGGATCCTCACCAGCGGCCTGAACTGGCGCTGGGTGCTGTTCGTCAACGTTCCGATCGGGATCGCCGCTGCGGCACTCGCGCCGCGTATCCTGGTCGAGAGCCGCGCCGAGGACGGAGCGAAGACGTTCGACATCCCCGGCGCAGTCACCGTCACCGCCGGTCTCTCGCTGCTCGTCTACGCAATCGTGGACACGGTCAACGTGGGCTGGGGATCCTCGGCGACGCTCCTGAAGATCGCGGGCGCCGCGGTCCTGCTGGTCGCCTTCGTGATCATCGAGCTGCGCGAGCGTCACCCGCTGATGCCGTTCTCGATCTTCCGCCTGCGAACCTTGCGCGGAGCGAACATCGTCGGGCTGCTGATCGGCATGTCGCTGTTCTCGATGTTCTTCTTCATCTCGCTCTACCTCCAGAACGTGCTGCACTACTCGCCGATCAAGACCGGAATCTCATACCTGCCGCTCGCGGTCGGGATCATCCTCTCGGCAGGAGCCGCCTCGCAGCTAGTCACGCGCCTCGGCTTCAAGCCGCCGCTGATCGCCGGTTTGCTGCTGATCGCCGGCGGGCTGCTCTGGTTCTCTCAGGTGCCAGGCACCGGCGGCTCCTACGCAGCCGACGTGCTTGGCCCCTCAATACTGGCCGCGGCCGGGCTCGGGTTCGCGTTCGTGCCGGTGACGATCGCCGCGGTCGCCGGGACCGAGCCGCACGAGGCGGGGCTAGCCTCGGGCCTGATCAACACCTCGCAGCAGGTCGGTGGCGCGCTCGGGCTCGCGATCCTCGCGACGGTCGCCAACAGCAAAACCCAGAGCCTGTTCCAATCGGGTGTTCACAACACCTCGGTCACCTTGACCAAGGGGTTCGATCAGGCGTTCCTCGTCGGCGCCGGCTTCGCCGTCGCCGGTGCGATCCTGGCCGCGCTGCTGATCTCCTCACGCGACAGCCGCGACCACGCAAACGCGGCCCGCAGCGGGGACGCAGCTGCCGAGCCCGTCGCGGCAGGCTGACAGCCCCTGCGACCGCACTCGCGTCGCTTTTCGTCGCATTGCGGGCGCGGCTCAACCGAAGGGCCGACGACTTCGGCTTGACAAAAGATGTCATGAGCAGTCTGTCTGACCCGACGTGTAGGGACCTCCTCAGCTCAAGCGCGGCGCGTGTCCGCGCAGGCTTGGTAACCGTGGAGCTTGAGGAGGCCCCTTGTGAGCATCGTAATGGGACTTGATCAGCATCGAGCACAGATCACCGCCGATTGGCTGGACACAGACACCGGCGAGGTAAAGCGCGTGTGTGTGGCCCCGGCGGATCGCGCCGGCGTGCGGAAGTTCCTGGCGCGTTTCCGAGGCGCGGAGTTGGAGGTCTCGCTGGAGGCGACGACGGGCTGGCGATTCGTAGTCGAGGAGGGCGGAATCAACCGGTCGTCGCAACGCTGGCTTGGTGAGATGATTGCAGATACTCGTCCAGCGCCTCGGCGGGTGTCTTCCAGCCGAGTGTCTTTCGAGGGCGGCTGTTGAGAGTGGCGGCGACTGCGGCGAGGTCTTCGGCGGTGTGTCGGGTGAGGTCAGTGCCCTTCGGGAAGTACTGGCGTAACAATCCGTTGGTGTTCTCGTTGGTGCCACGCTGCCAGGGGCTATGAGGGTCACAGAAGTACACGTTCAGACCAGTGTCAATCCGCAGTTGAGCGTGTTGTGACATCTCCGAGCCCTGGTCCCAGGTGAGTGACCGACGTAACTGGTCGGGCAGGGTTGTGATCGTGGCGGCGATCGCGTCGCGCACAGCCTCGGCGCCGTGGCCGGCGAGCGCGGGTCCGTTCTTGACGCGCGGCCCGCGGTCGTGCATCGGCGGCAGGTGCAGCAGCATCGCAAACCTCGTGCTGCGTTCGACCAGGGTGCCGATCGCGGAGCTGCCCAGGCCGAGGATCAGATCGCCCTCCCAGTGTCCGGGGACCGCGCGGTCCTCGGCCTCGGCGGGACGCTCGCTGATCAGGATCTGATCGGTCACGAACCCCTTGCCGCGCGCTCGGCTGCGGGCTCGCGGCACGCGCAGCGCCCGCCCGGTCCGCAAACAGGCGGTCAGCTCACGCCGTAGCGCTCCGCGGCCCTGCACATACAGTGCCTGGTAGATCGCCTCGTGTGAGACCCGCATCGACGCATCATCGGGGAAATCGACTGGCAGGCGGGCCGAGATCTGCTCCGGGCTCCACGCCTTGCCCCAGCGACGGTCTGTCCGGCGCCCGTGACGCCGGCCGATCCAGCGCACGTCTGGGCCCGCGACGGCGCTGCCGTCGGGCCGCTTTACAGCGCCGGCGAGACGGTCCTGGACGTACTGGCGCAGACCCTCGTTAGCGGCGAGCTTCGCAGTCTTGGGACGCTTGGCACGCAGCTCGGCGTGCCACTGCCCGGTCGTGGCGCGATACTCAAGCGCACCGCTGCGCGTGGCGGCATTGCGGCGCACCTCGCGCGAGATCGTCGACGGTGAACGGCCCAGCGAACGCGCGATCTCCCGCACACCATACCCGCGGGCACGCAGAATCGCGATCTCCTCCCGTTCGGCGAAGGACAGCTAACGCCCCGACAGCGGGCCCTGAGTGACAGTAGGCATCCCGCCACTCTCGCGAAACCATCGGACGCCAACCGCCTCTGACACTCCCGCCTCGCCGGCGGCATCCACAGTGGACACACCACGAGCGATCGCCCCCCAGAACCGCTGCCGCTGCTCACGACACGCCACCGACGGACGACCAGGCGAACGCATCACGGATCGAGCGGCTCGATCTGACTTCCGACGTCGAGCTCCCATCGCAACTCCTCTCGGCAAGGTGGGTGTTGCGAGGACCCCTTGAACCCGAGGAGCTGCGCCGGATCGGTGTGGTGGTGCATCTGGCCGAGCCGGCGGAGACTGCCGGGTTGCGGGGGCCGAAGAAGCGCGCGAAGGGTGATCGCGCGGACGCGCGGCATCTGCGGGAGCTGTTGATGATCAAGCGGCTGCCGGTGTCGTGGATCCCACCTGATCACATCCTCGATCTGCGTGGCCGGGTCAGGTTGCGTCACACGCTCTATGAGCAGCGCTCGGAGTGGCAGCAGCGGATCCAGGCGACGCTGTATCACCACGGCTGCCCGCAGCGCCGCCAACTGATGGTCGGCGATGGGCGCGAGTGGCTCGCCGCTCAGCCGCTGCCGCACGCCGCGCGCGAGCAGGTCACGGTCGCGCTGGCGATGATCGACGCGCTCGAGGCGCAAATCGCGCCGCTGGACAAGGAGCTGCGGGCATACGCGCGCCGCCAGGCGGGGTGCAAGGCGCTAATGGCCCACTACGGGATCGGGGAGCTGACCGCGGTCACGATCCTCGCCGAGCTGGGCGACTGCACGCGGTTCTCCTCCTCTCGCCAAGCGGTCCGCCACGCCGGGATGGACATCACCGTGTATCAGTCCGATCAGCGTCGCGCGCCCGGGCACCTGTCCCGTCAAGGGCCTCCGGCGCTGCGCTGGGCGCTGTTCGAGGCCGCGCAGGTCGCCAGACGAGGCGAGCGTAGTCCCGATCGCGAGTACTACCTGGCCACGAAGGAGCGGATCGGAGGCAACCGCGCGTGCCTGTCGATCGCGCGCAAGCTCCTCAAAACGCAGCTACCACACGCTGCGCGAGCTCGGCGAGGAGGCGCTTGCACCCGCATGAGCTTCCCGGTGCGCGCCAAGCCCTTCGTCACACAGATGCGCCGCGGCCAGCTCCCGGCAATCTCCCGCCGCCACCACTTGGTGGACGGCCTCGAAAGACTGAGCGGCTGCAACGCTTCCCCCAGCGGGATCACCCCATCAAACATCATGTCGCCGGCCCGGAACCAACCCGGACCGTGGACAGAAGTAAGGCTGGGCGCCCGCGCGCACACCACCCACAACACCGTCAACCGCGCACACGCACCACCAGCCAACCGAAGTTCAACCCCGACAACCCCGGACCCTGCACTTGACGCGGGCCCCTGCACAAGTAAGGAGAAGCCTGCGACTGAGCAAATTCCGGGCGCTTGTGCTCACGCGTGAGCTGGACGGCGCTTTGGCGCACAATTCCCGGGAAGCTCTCACCCCGGTAGCGCGACGCTCTGTGCGCCGAGAACCACGCTCTCCACCAAAGGCTCGGCCGGCCGATCTGCTCCAGCACCGTCGCCTGCCTGGTAACGGCGCGACGCGTTCAGCGCATCTGACCGTTTTGCGTCGTCTCGCCCAGTCAGACGCATTCAACCGATCGCCCACACTCGTCGCGACTCGGGTCTCGCCGGCCCGTGTGCCATGAGCGTCCGCCGGTCACGCCCACCGGGCGCCCAACCCTTGCGGTTCGCCAGCGGGCCCGGTCGTGCTCGAAGCGGCCGGTCCGACCGGCGGACCTCCGGCGGTCCACAGAGGACGTCTTCTTGGCGCAGGCCACGCCGACAGTGTCGCAATTGGAGCCACGTTCGCTTTCGCCATGGCACCGCCCTCGCTCGCGCGACCGCGTCGGCGACTAGGGGATCGCCGCGGTCGGCGCGCGGCGCACGATCGGATTCACCCAAGAGCGATCGCCCACGGAACCTGGGTCTGGCTCCCCCAACACTTCCCCAATCACGAACCACCAGGCGCGTCATTGGCCTTAAATGGGTCGTCGGGGCTTCTCCTTCGGGCGACCCGCGCAGCGGAGGAGCAGTCAGGCCAGTAGAGCCCCCTCGGCGACGGAGCGGAAGCGGCCACAGCGGACTCCGGCCAGCTCGTGGCGCTTGAATTCAACCGATAGCGAGCGCCTCCCGACCAGCTCCGCGTCGGGATCTGCCTAGGCTAGGTACCCCAGAGGCCAAGGACCCGCCAGGCCCGCTCCCTGCGTTCCGCGCGGAACAGGAGAGTCGCCGGGACGATCGAGATGCCCGGGCCGTCGGGGATGCAGGTCTGTGGCTTCCACTCTCTACGGCCGCGGTCGGTTGGGCGCTCGCTGCTGACTTTGATCGATACACAGCGCTGGGGCGAGGGGCCAGCGCGGGCCGGTTCCGGAAGGTGGACGCGCCACCTTTTATCGTCTCCAAGCATGCGATGGCTGTGGGTGCGAAGCGGCGACCCAGCTCGGGGCGCGCGAGCGCGCGACTGGGAGCGCACCGCAGGAGTAGCCCTGCTGGTTGCCCTCGGCGCTGGGCTGTTGGCCGCCGCCACCAGACCTCGCTGGGACGTGGGCGACCTGATTCTCGGCTCTTACTTTGCGGCTGTCAGCCTCCTGCTCTGGGCGCAAAGCGCACGGATCAGGCTCGCGCGATCAACCGTGCCGTTCACGCGAAATGTGCAGATTGCGCTCGGACTGGCATTTGGACTGGGCGTGCTGCTCGGGTGGTCGACATCGCGACGCAGGGCGCGCTCTAGCTACGAGTAGGTCGCGCCGCGAGCTGGCCCTTACGCGGATGATGCCCTGGGCACAGTGAGCTGGTGAGCGGGAGCAGAAGGAAGTCAGATCGTGATCGTCATGACGATCGCGATCGACGCGGTCAGCAGCGTGGCCGCCGTCAACGCACCAAGCGCGCCCGGCTGCTGATGTGGGAACGTGCCGGCGAGACCGCGGGCGCGGTAGATCATCTGCCCGTGGCGCCATGTGAGCAGGGCCATCGTCGCCATCGCGATCGCGGTCGCGACGCCGAGCGCATCGAGGTGCGCCGCGAAGCCGGCATGAGCGATCAGCGTGCCGCTCGCCGCCATGTTCAGCGCCGACCGCGTCCACGCCAGCGCAGTGCGGTCGCGCGCCAGGCCGGGATCGTCCAGCTCGGGACCGGACGGCGACGGATCGCCAGCCGAGGTCTGAGACCCGCTTGGGCTCAATGCGCCAACCGGTCGACGACGGCCAGAATCGCGCCAAACACGGCGATCACCACGATCCCCCCGGTGAGCACGCGCGGCATCCACGAATAGCGCAGCGGCTGGCGCAGGCGCATCGCGCGCTCGCTGTCCTCCCAGTGCAGGAAGCTCGCGAGCGCGAGCACGGCGCCGAGCACGATCAATGGCACAGCGATGATCAGCCTCAGACCGGGCAGGTTGAAGTGCAGGAACTGCGCCGCCGCGAGGCCAGCGGCGATCAGCGCCAGCGCGGTCCGGTTCCAGGCGAGGAAGGTGCGTTCGTTGGCGAACGTGAAGCGTGGATCGGGCTCGCTCCCGGTTTGCTCGAGACGGCGCTCTCGCCGCGCGTTCGCGGCAAGCCAACGCCGCAGCGCCCGGCCGTGGCTCGTCGGTCCGTGGCCGAAGTCGGGGTTCGGCGACCCGGCGCCAGCGGGCCGCTCGCTCTGGCCGGGCTCGGTCTCGGACGAGCGCTCACTCATCTTCGGCCGCTCGGGATTCCTCGCGTCATAAGCGCAGACCCAACGTGACGACGCCCAGGAATCGGACTAATCGCGCGGTGGACTTCGGACGAAGACATTCGTTCTCCCTCGGCGTGGTTACCGACGTCTGACCCGGGATTCGCCGCGACCCTACACCCGTGCGAACCGCGCCCGATCACCCGATCAGGATGAACCTGCTTGCACCGACCGGAAGCAGCTGTCCGTGACCGACCGCCTCACTACCTGCTCCGCCGCTCAGGCCGTCGTCGCGAGCGCTTCCGCCAGACGGCTCCTCCTGGCTCAATGCGGCCCGCGAGATCTGCGTCGACCGCGCTCGGCGCGCAGCAGGAAATTAGCCGGAGCTCGGCAGGGCACGTACCTGCACGAGCGCCTATGAGGTCTTGCCTCGGCGGACGGTGGCGTCCCAAGACTGCTGTAACCTCGCCGTGGCTTAGGTTCCGGGTGGTGAGTTTAGGCGGCGGTCGCCTCCTCGTCGGGCGATGATTGCTCGGCTGGCTCGGTGTCTGCTGCAGCTTGGGGTGAGGCGACGACCTCAGTGGCTCAGCCTTCCGACGGCGTGGCCGGGTCCCCGGCTTCGACCGGCCGGAAGGCGGTTGGTGCGAGGAGGGTGACCCGTTCCCCGGCGTGGAGTTCGGTGTCGTTGTGAACCGGAATCATCTGCTGTCCGTCTGTGACGGCGACGATGAGGCTTCCTGGTGGCCAGGCGATGTTGCCGACGCGACGGCCGAGCGCGGGCGAGTGGGGGTTGATTGTGATCTCGACGATCTCGTAGCCGGTGAGTGGAGTGCTGGGCGTGTGGGCGAGTGCTTTGGGGTCCCGCACGGCGAAGTCAGCTGCGATCGCGCCGTACTCGATCTCGCGGGTGGAGGAGCCCACGCTGGTGGCGAGCGTCTGGAGCACGTCGTGGCGGGTGATCCAGCCTTGGAGGTGCTGTCGGTCGTGGGAGATCACCGGCAGCCCGTGGTGGTCGTAGAGGGTGAGCTGCCGTAGCGCCTGCTCGAGTGTCTCGTCTCCGAACAGCTCCTGGGGTTGGCGCGTATCGGTCACCGGGCCGGCGAGGCGCTCCCACAGCTCGTCCGGGATCGCGTCGCGTTCGGCTCCGAGCTCCTGAGATGGAAGCGGCGGTGGCTGATGGTCGAGCTGTGGAATGGGTTGCATGACATCGGCGACGGTCAGCGTCTGCAACACACTGGTCGTTTTCGGCCGTTCGATGTCGATCCCGCGACGCAGCAGCTTGGTTGTGTAGATGTTGCCGTAGGTGAGTTGCTTGGAGACCGCCGCCGCGATCCCGCAGGCGAGCATGATCGGGAGGGTGAGCGTGAAGTTGGCGGTCATCTCGGCGACGCTCGCGATCGCTGTCAGCGGCGCCTGGGCAGCCGCCGCGAACACTCCGCCCATCGCCACCACCGCGTACATCGCCGGCGGGCCGATCGCGGGCCCGAACAGGTGGTGCGCGACTGTGCCGAACACCATCCCTGCCATCGCGCCGATGAATAGCGAGGGGGCGAACACCCCGCCCGAGCCGCCGATCGAGAGGGTCAGGCTTGAGGCGAGGATCTTGCCCAGCATCAGGATCGCGATGAACCACAGCGCGTACTGGCCGGCGAGCGCCTTGCCCATCACCGGATAGCCGACCCCGTACATTTGCGGCAACGCGAGCAGCACCAGCCCGAGCGCGACGCCGCCGACCGCGGGACGCGCCCATTCCGGGCGGCCCTTCCACAGCTCGTCGACGAACTCCTCGAGCCAGTACAGGAACGTTTTGAAGCCGACTCCGATCAGCCCCGCAGCGACCGCGAGCACCGCGACAAGCAGGTAGCTGACGTCGTTGGCCAGGACGAGGTCGTGGGGTACCTGAGTGAAGAACGGCGCCGAGCCGAAGAACGCGCGACTGATCACATCGCCGGTGACCGCCGCCAAGCTGGTCGCGAACAGAGCGTCGAGGGAGAACTCGCGCAGCACGATCTCGAACCCGAAGAACAGCCCGGTGATCGGCGCGTTGAAGGTGGCGGCGATCCCGCCCGCGGCGCCGCACGCGACGATGATCCGCAACCGGTTCTCCGACATTCGCACGAGCTGACCGAGCGTTGAAGCGAAAGCTGATCCGATCTGGACGATCGGGCCTTCGCGTCCCACCGACCCACCCGTGCCGATGCAGATCGCCGAGGCCAGCGCTTTGACGATCGACACCTGTGGGCGGATCCGCCCGCCGTTCTCGGCGACCGCGAGCATTACCTCCGGCACGCCGTGGCCGCGGGCCTCTCGCGCGAAGCGCTGGATCAGAGGCCCGTACAGCAGCCCGCCTACGACCGGGATCACTAGCACGAAGAAGATCCCGAGCGACGGGAGGTGAAGGCTCGGCGCGTGGCCTTGTTGGCCGAACTGCGTATAGCCGGTCGCCAACCATGTGAACGCGTAGATCAGCTCCCTGAAGACGGCCGCGCCCAACCCTGCCCCAGCCCCGACGATCAGCGCCATCACCGCCAGCCCGAGCCGCGCACCCCCCAACCACCCCGAGACCAACCGGATCAGCGAAGGCCGGGAAACACCCGGCACCGCGGCAGCCACGGACTCCGCTGCGGCGTCGCTGGATCCGTCGAGCGTCCGCTTAGCCGTCACCGATCAAAGATCCCATCCCAGCGACCAGTCCTGCTCGGGGACCTCGCCGGCCGCCTCAGCGAACGCCCGCAGAGCATTTAGCACCGGGCGCCGGTGCGCGTTGGGCATCCGCCCCACGATCGTCGCGATCTCCGCGCGGCGGCGGCTGCTCACCTCCGCGACCAGCTCACGACCCGCCGTGGTGAGCGAGACGCGCACCCCACGGCGGTCTTCATTCGTCCGCCGCCGGTGCACGAGACGCTTGCGCACCAGTCGGTCACACATCCTCGTGGCCGTTGACCGCTCCACCCCCAGCGCCGTTGCCAGGTCGGCCAGTCGCTGCGGACCTCGCGCTGCCAGCTCGATCAGCACCCGGTATTGCGCGAGCGTCACGTCCTCAGCCACAGTCGCGAGCGAGCGCGCCGCCACCGCAACAAGCGCGCGGCTCGCCCCGAGAACCGCATCGACCAGCTCATCTCGGTCCTGGGCCGGTGCCCCCCGCGTGTCCGTCGTTGACGCCGACATAGCGTGCATATTACTTTTGTTGCACTAAGCAACAAAATCGAGGTGATAAAGAACGATCAACGGGACGATTGCGCTGAGGATGGATCGTCCCCTCGAGCTCGAGCTCCTCCTCCACGATCGCTTCGGTCAGCCAGCCCACCCAACACGCCGGCAGGCCCATGCCTCGAGCCGATCGCGGCGCATGCCAAAGACCACCAAATACGGCACCAGCACGCCCAGCACCACGACCAGCCCAACCGGCCGGCGAGACCAGGCCGACGATCACAGCGAGACACATCACCGCGACCCACAACGTCACGACACCTTCAATCACAATCACCCGCCGATACGGCGCGATCTCGCCGGCGAGAACGGCGCTGAGGCCGAGCAGCGCCGCCGGCTTGAATACGTTTGAGCCGACCACGACGCCAGCGCCAATCCGAGACTGATGCCAGCGAGCGCAATCACCGCAGCCGTCATCTCCGGGGTATCAGCCGCCAAGGCGGGCGAGCATCCCCAGCAGCGCCTCAGACAGACCAAGCCTTGCGCCAACCCGCTCCAGCCTGGACATCAGTAGCCAGCTCGAGCCAAAAAGGCTTAGCATCGCGCCCACGATGAAGACACGGCTCAGCAGCGTGTCAGACACGCTTATCGACCCCCCACCCGCGCGCACGCCATCCCGCACGCCGCCCGTTCGTGAGCGTCGCGCGCGGCGGTCTGAAACACGCTCAGACCGAGGACCTCTCGCCTAGCCAGATCGGCGAGAGCACCACGACGATGTCCGCGGCTATGACCTTCTCGAAGATCTCTGGCCAGTCGTCGCGGTCCCAGCCGTGCTCGGTCATGTCGGGTAGACGCCGGTCGCGATCTGGTGGTCGACCGCCCGTACGACCTCGACCGAGACGCCGCTGCGCTCCATGATCGCGACCGCGAGGTACGCGAGACCGCGCGTGTTCGAGACCTCGGGCGAGCGCTTCAGCGTGCAACTGATGAACAGCGCACGCAGGTCGGAGAAGTCCCACTTCGACTCCGCGGCCAGGGTCTCGTGCATCTCGGTCAGATTCGCCATCGGTCATCTCCTCATAAGTACGGCTCGGTCATGGTGGGACAGTCTCCGGAGCGTCCGGGCGGCACGCCCCCGGCTCAGATCAGTTCGGGATCGGTGACTATCTCGATCAGCGCCGGTCCGTGGTGTACGGCGGCGGCGTCGAGCGCACCGTCGAGCTGCAAAGAGTCGGTTACCCGGATTCCGAGCGCACCGCAGATCCCGGCGTGCTTCGAGAAGTCGGGATTGTGCAGCGAGGTGTGCCACACCTCCCAGTCGCCGGCGCGCTGCTGCTTGGAGATCTTGCCGAGTTGGCCGTTGTTGAGCAACAGGTGCGTGATCTTGATGTTGTGCTTGACGGCTGTGAGCAGCTCGGCCATGTACTGCGGACGGTCCTCGAGTCCCAGACGAGTACCCGCTGTATTCGCACCCGACGTCTACGACGAGACGGGAGTTTGCGGTTGCCTGGGGAGCAGGCGGTGGCTGTCGACGACCGCGGCGGCGAGGTCGATGAGTTTGCGGTTGTCGATCCGTGATCGCTCGCGCAGCATCTCAAAGGCGCGGTCCTCGTCGATGGAGTGGCGTTCCATCAGGATGCCCTTGGCCCGCTCGGTCAGCGCCCGACGCCCGAACGCGCCCTCGAGATCGTGGTATTCCGCGAAGCGGCGCAGGACGATGTCGATTGAGCTCTGCCAGTCCTCGACATCACTGTCTGAGATGTGAGCGAACACGCCGCGCTTGGAAGCTTCCTTGACGAACCCGGGATCTGGCTCGTGCAGCAGGGCGATTACGGGACAGGCGGCCTCGCGCACGATCTTGTCGATCAGGTCGAGCGCGTGCTCTGAGCTGGCGCCGAGTCCGACAAGCGCGACGTCGGGGCGTTCGCGGGCGGTCACCGCGCCGACATCCTCGACTTCGATCTCGCGGGCGATCACCTCGTGGCCCAAGGCGACGACGATCGGGGCTACAAGCGCGAGGCGGTCCTTGCGCTCGTTGGCGATCAGGACGCGCAGATGCTCAGGCCTATCCGTGAGCGGCGCCACCGGCGGATTATAAATCCCGGTGGCACATAACGCGACGGCTATGGCGAAACCAACTAGGCGGAGTATGATCGACATTAGCTTCGCTCCAATCCTCGGCTGGCTATGCCGTTCCAGCTTCATCGACTCGGCCGGCGTGCGACACCTTTGCGGTGTCCAGATAACGATCGCGGATTCTTGCCGAAGAATCGCGTTTAGGAGCCCGAGTCCATGAACCCTCTTGCGGAAGCGCTCGGTCAGACCGACCGACCCAGCTACGCCTGCTGTCAGCTGCGGCTCTGCCAAGGAGCGGCGGCGCGATGATCCTGATCTGTTACGACGGGTCCGCTGACGCGCAGGCAGCGATCGACCGAGCTGGATTGCTGATGGCTGGCAGTGAGGCGACGGTGCTGGTGATCTGGGAGACGATCCTGGAGACGATGACCCGCCACGGCTCACTCGGCATGGGCATGGGCATGATCGGCGCCTACGGCGACGACGGGGCTGATGCCGCGATCAAGAAGGCGGCGCTCGACACCGCCGGCGACGGCGTGCAACGGGCCGCGGCCGCCGGACTGGTCGCGCAGCCAAGGATCGTGAATCGAGATGACGACATCGCCGCCGTGATCCTCGCAGAAGCCGCCGATCTGGACGCCGACGTGATCGTCGTGGGCACCCGAGGGCTCGGGAGCGTGAAGTCGCTGATGCTGGGCAGCGTCTCTCACGCGGTCCTTCATCACTCAGACCGTGCCGTCCTGGTCGTTCCCTCCCCGAGTCTCGCTGAGCAGCGTCATGACTGGGCCGAGCACGCACAGATCACGGCCAGCATCACATGAATACCGCGAAAGACGGCGGCTCGCCATTGACCTTCCAACCAACCCGCAGCACCGCTGCAAGAAGGGAAAGCCCATGATCGCTGTCTACGTAATTGTCGTTCTCGTCGTCCTCGCGGGGATCGCGATGTCGGTTCGGGTCATCAAGCAGTACGAGCGTGTAGTGCTGTTTGAGTGGGGAAAGGTCAAGGACGGCGCGCGGGGCCTGGGCTGATTTTCATCGTTCCGTTCGTCGATCGGGTTCATCGTGTCTCAGATCGCGTTCTACAGCTTCCCGGCCGAGCACTGGACCAAGCTGCGATCCACGAACCCGCTCGAGCGGGTCAACAAGGAGATCGGCCGTCGCACCGACGTCGTCGGAATCTTCCCCAACGTACATCCAGGCCGATCGGGTCGGCGACGTGTCGCGCGGGCCCGGCTACTTCTCGCGACGTGTCGCTGCGGCGGCCGCTGGCGACGTGTCGCTCGCGGTGCCGCTCAACGACCCAGGACGGCAAGAGGCGCGAGCTGGTGGGGGCGAACCCTCGCTCGGAGGCTCACGCGTACGGGCGGCCGGTCTCGGGGTGCATGGACGGCGCGGCGATCTGGCAGCCCGAGGCTTTGACCTCAAGGCCAGGCGCGAGCTCGAAGCTCCGCAGATCCTTCGGGGCGCGGAAATACAGGTGCGCTCCGCCGCCACCAGTCAGGACCTGCAGCGTGGAGGGGATGCGACCGTGCTGCGCCTGGAGCTGGTCGAGCGCCGGATGCCCGCCGTGGCGCGGATCGACGTCGACCACGACCAGGCCGTCCCCCGTCCTGATGCCCACGTTTGCTTCCGGCCGCGCACGCCACCACGCCTCGACTGTCTCGCGCGTCGCGAGCCACTGCGGCCAGTCCTCCACGACGGGGCGCTTGGATCCGCAGTTCCATGTCAGCCCGTCCGGCGGAAGACCGCCACGCTGTGCGCGTCCAGGGTCGTGGCCGTGCCGGCGTCGACGCCCTCGCCCTCGTTGACGGCGTCGGCGGTGTCTATGGTGCGCAGCCAGCGCGTGCCCCACGCCTTCTCGGGCATGGTGAACGTCAGCGGCTCGTGATGCGCGTTGAAGAGCACGAGAAAGGAGGCGTCCACGATGTGCTCGCCGCGTGCGTCGGGGCTTCGGATCCCCTCGCCGTTGAGGAATACGCCGAGCGACCTGCCGAAACCGGCTGACCAGTCCTCCGCCGTCATCTCGGAGCCATCGTGGTGAAACCAAGCGATATCGGGAGCGTTCGCGCCCAGTGACTCGCCGTGAAAGAAATGGCGGCGGCGGAAGACTCGATGCGCACGCCGGAACGCGATCAGCCTCTGAGCGAACGCGAGCAGGGCGCCGTCTTCGTGCTCCCAGTCAAGCCACGAGATCTCGTTGTCCTGACAGTAGGCGTTGTTGTTGCCGCCTTGCGTTCGACCGATCTCGTCGCCGCCGAGCAGCATCGGGATGCCCTGGGAAAGCAGGAGCGTCGCGAGGAAGTATCGCCGCTGCCGTCCGCGGATCTCGAGGACTTCGGCGTCGTCGGTCGGTCCCTCGACACCGGAGTTCCATGACCGGTTGTCGTTCTCGCCGTCGACCCCGCCCTCGCCGTTGGCCTCGTTGTGCTTGTCGTTGTAGGAGACCAGGTCGTTGAGCGTGAAGCCGTCGTGGGCGGTGACGAAATTGACGCTCGCCGACGGTCGCCTGCTGCCGTCCTCGTAGAGGTCCGAGCTGCCGGTCAAGCGCGAAGCGAACTCACCCAGCGTCTGCGGTTCGCCGCGCCCGAAGTCCCGCATGGTGTCGCGATACTTGCCGTTCCACTCCGACCACAGCGGCGGGAAGTTGCCGACCTGGTAGCCGCCCTCGCCCAGATCCCAGGGCTCGGCGATCAGCTTGACCCGCGACACGACCGGGTCTTGCTGAATGAGATCGAAGAACGCCGACAGCCGGTCAACCTCGTGAAACTGGCGGGCCAGCGTCGACGCCAGGTCGAAGCGAAAGCCGTCCACGTGCATCTCAGTCACCCAGTAGCGCAGCGAGTCCATGATCAGCTGCAGCACATGCGGGTGGCGCATGTTCAGGCTGTTGCCGGTGCCCGTCGTGTCGTAGTAGTAGCGCTCGTCGCCCTCCACGAGCCGGTAGTACGCCGCGTTGTCGATGCCCTTGAACGAGAGGACCGGACCCAGGTGGTTACCCTCCGCGGTGTGGTTGTAGACGACGTCGAGGATCACCTCGATGCCCGCCGCGTGCAGCGCCTTCACCATCCACTTGAACTCCTGGACCTGCTGACCCTCCTGCCCGGACGATGAGTACTCGTTGTGCGGAGCGAGGTACCCGATCGAGTTGTAGCCCCAGTAGTTGCGCAGCCCCCGGTCCACGAGATGCGCGTCGTGGACGAACTGATGCACCGGCAGCAGCTCGACCGCCGTGACACCCAAAGCGAGCAGATAATCCAGGGAGGCCGGATGGGCGAGGCCGGCATAGGTACCGCGCAGTTGCTCGGGGATCTCGAGGCGCTTCTGGGTGAACCCCTTGACATGGATCTCGTAGATGACGCTGTCGCCGAGCGGTACTCGCGGCGGCCGATCGTTCGCCCAGTCAAAGTACGGGCTGATCACCACCGACTTTGGCATGAACGGCGCGCTGTCGGCGTCGTTCGAAGAGTTCTCCGGATCCTTGATCCGGTAGCCGAAAAGCGCCTCATGCCAACGCACCCCTCCCTCGATCGCGACCGCGTACGGGTCGAGCAGGAGCTTGGACGGATTGCAGCGGACACCGCGAGCCGGATCATCCGGCCCATGGATGCGATAGCCGTAGCGCTGTCCCGGGCCCACGTTCGGCGCGTAGCCGTGCCAGACCCACGCCGCCATCTCCGTAAGCGGCACGCCCGTCTCGGTGCCCTCGTGGTCGAACAGGCATAGCTCGACGCGCTCGGCGGCCTCCGAGAAGATCGCGAAGTTCGTGCCCACGCCATCGTAACTTGCGCCCAGCGGGAACGGGGAGCCTGGCCACAGCCTCATCGAGCCGACCATTATCCACGTCCAGCACTCGCCGCCACGATCACTCGTGCGCCTTGGGCGCGTGAATCATGCTGCAGTCCCCACGTGCGCAACGTCCGCGCGTGCGCGGAGCTTGTCCGCGAGGCGGCTCAGCCAGCACATCGGGCTGGCCGCTGAGCCCGCCGACCGACGCCAAGACGGCCTTCCGGTAGTAACGGAACAGGAACGCACGCTAAGCCCATCTGTCGTCGCTGGTTCGTAGCGTGCGGCGTTGGCCGGCGGTGAGTTCGTCGGGGAGCGCGAAGTGGAAGGTGCCGAGCATCTTGATGTGCTCGTGCTGCAGCGGGGAGAGGCGGGCCAGATCGTCGTCGTTGATCTCGCGCCGGTGGCGCAAAGCTGGTTAACGGCGTCATCCATCTACTGGCGAGCAGTTCACCGGCCTGCACGCGATCGTCGTTCCTGGGACGCTGCGCGACTCGCTCGTCATCCTCCACGGCCTGCTCGAGGTGCAGCCCCCCGGCGCCGGCGGACCGACACGATCATCACCGACCAGGCCTCCTACCCCAACCAGGTCTCCTACCCCGACCAGGTCTTCGGCCTGTTCTGGCTGCTGGGCTACCAGTTCAGCCCGCGCCCCGCCGCGCTGCCCGACCAGCGCTTCTGGCGGATCGACCGTCAAGCCGACTACGGCCCGCTGAACGGGCTCGCTCGCAATGGGATCGACCCCAGGCCGATCATACGCACTGGGACGACATCCTGCGCGTCGCCGGCTCGCTCTCGGCCGGCACCGTCCGCGCCTCCGAACTGCTGCGCGTTCTGCAAGGCGCCGGCAGGCCCACACCCCTGGGCCGGGCGATCGCCGAGCTCGGCCGGATCGCCAAGACGCTTCACCTGCTGGCGTTCGTCGACAGCGACGCGTACCGGCGACTCATCGGCGTGCACGTCAACCGCACGAAGGTCGCCACTCCGTCGGCCGCGTGATCCTCCACGGCAACCGCGGCACGCTGCGCCAGCCCTACCGCCAAGGCCAGGAAGACCAACTCTCCGCACTTGGACTCGCCCTGAACATCCTCGTCCTCTGGAACACCGCTCATGTAGTTCAGCCAGGTGACGCCGCGGCCGGTCGCGAAGTAGCGCGGGTTGGGGTCGGCATGGATCGTGCGCACCGGGCCGCGGAAGCGCATCCCGTCGACCGTCGCGATGTCGCCGCCGCCGAGCGCTCCGACGAGCGGGATGCGGGCGTGGAAGTGCAGCAGCAGGTCGTTGGCGGCCGCGATCGTCTCGGCGTGCACGTAGTTCTGGCTGACCCACGCCAGGCGCCCGTACGCCAGGGCGGGGACGCTGGGCTGCGTGACGTCCTGCAGGCTGATGTTGCACCCCTCGGCGAGCAGGACCGCGCAGACGCTGACGTGCAGGTCCTCGACGCGGGCGCGACCTTCGCTGATGTGCGTGAACGCGTCGGCGAAGCCGGTCCAGCGGCAGACCTCGAGCAGGATCTCCGAGAACGCGACGCGATCGGGCAGCATCGCGTTGACGGACGCGCGCAGGTCGCTGAGGGCCGGGTCGGTTAGCTCCGCGGGGTGCGGCGGCTGCTGCTGGTGCCGCGTGCTGCGGCCTGCTCAAGCGATTTGATCGACGCGTCGCGGGCTTTCTCGGCTGCTTCGAGTCGGCGCTGGGTCTGGGCTAGGCTTGGGCCCCCTAAACGCTTCCCCCCAGTCGCATCTCCGAGAGCACTTTGAGAGGGAGATTGCTCTCTTAGATGCGATGCCCGTCCGGCGTGCCGTCTATGTTGGCGCGCCAGATGTCGTCGCAGGGCATGAGCTGGAGTAGCGCGAGGGCGGTCTGCCCGAGGCCGGAGCATGCTGGGTCGCGGGTGCGGTTCGACGGCCACTACGGCCCGCCGGAGCACCGGCGGCAGTACTACAGGTGTCTGCCGGCCAACGGCGATCCCCCGCATCGCTTCACCGAGATGCTGCCGCGCGAGGAGTCCTGGGCGGACGCGTGCGAGATGTGCGAGCGCGACGTCGACCTCCACGAGGGTCCGCACGCGGCGCGCAAGTATCAGTTCGTCGCGCTGGGGATCGCCGAGGCGTTGCAGATGGTCGGGGCCGGCTCGACCTACCGGGACGCGGCGCTGGTGGCGCGGGAGCGCGCGAAGCGGCTGCGGTCGGACCCTGGTAGCGGGGAGCTGCGGTTCTCGCGGCATGGGTCGCTGGTGTCTGACTGGGTCGAGGTGTTCGCGCCGGTGGTGTTCGAGCCTTACCGCCTGCGCGCGTGGCCCGCCAGCGGGTCGCTGCTGCTGGATGACTTGCCGTTCAGGGTCCGGGACCCTGACACCGGCCGCCACCGGATCGCGTTCCGGATCTTCTCCGCGCTGGGGTATGAGGGCGGCCGCCCGAAGCTGTGGCGCGTGGAGGCGTTCACGAGCAAGTCCCAGGCTGACTGGGAGGCGTTCCTCGGTGCCCTCGACGGGGCGCCGCCGCGGGTCGTGTGCGACAACGACCACGGCCTCACGAACGCGGTTGGTGCGCGCTTCCCCGACGCCGAGCTGCACCTGTGCGAGTGGCATCTGCGCCACGCGCTGGAGCGGCTGATGGGCAAGCTCCGGACCGAAGAGCCCCAGCACCAGGAGGCGATCGACGAGCTGCTCCCCGACGCCGAGGCGGCGTTCACCGGCCCCTCGTTCTGGACGCCGTTTCAAGAGCGGTGCCACGCCGCCGGCATCCCCCGACTGAGCGAGTGGCTGAACACCACCGGCCAGATCGTCGAGGACCAGTTCAACCGACGCGGACTCCGCTGGAAGCGGCCCGCCGACATGCCGCTGTCAACCTCGCCGCTGGACGCGTTCATCAACCCGATCCGCGCCTCGATCAAGCCGCGCGCCGACGGGCTGAAGAACCGCGAGCGCACCAACCGGATGCTGATGCTGATGCAGCTGCACGCCAACCGCCACGACGACGAGCGCGCCTACGTCCGGCACATCCGCGCCTGGCTTGAGGCCAACCACGGCCGCCCCAGCATCGGCCGCCGCGCGATTGTCGACGTCGGCGGCATCGCCTCGTTGCGCTGACGAACCCTTCCGCCACGAAGCATCGCATCTGCGAGAGCGATCTGGTCATCAGAGTGCTCTTCGAGATGCGACTGGGGAACGCTTCTAGGGGTGCGTTCTGGCCGTGAGGATGCTCACTTGGATGCGTTGGTCGTCTGGCGTGGCGGCTATGTTGGCGCGACTGATGTCGTCGCTGGGGAAGAGCTGGAGCAATGCCAGGGCGGTGTGTCCGAGGCCGGAGCACGCCGGGTCGCGGGTGCGGTTCGACGGCCATTACGGTTCGCCGGAGCACCGCCGGCAGCGCTATCGGTGCGTCCCGGTCAACGGCGATCGCCCGCACCGGTTCACGGAGGTTCTGCCGCGCGAGGAGTCCTGGACGGACGCCTGCGAGTCTTGCGAGCGCGACGTCGGCTCCCACGAGGGTCCGCACGCGGCGCGGCGCTACCAGTTCGTTGCGCTTGGCATCGCCGAGGCGTTGAAGATGGTCGGGTCCGGCTCGACCTACTGCCAGGCGGCGCTGGTGGCGCGCGAGCGCGCCCGGCGGATGCGCACCGATCCCGCCAGCGGTGTGGTGCGCTTCACGCGCCATGGGTCGCTGGTGATGGACTGGGTGGAGGTGTTCGCGCCGGTCGTGTTCGAGTCCTACCGGCCGCGCGAGTGGCCGGCGAGCGGGTCGCTGTTGCTCGACGACCTGCCGTTCAGCGTGCGTTTCGCGGACGGCGGCCCACCGCGGATCGTGTTTCGCGTTTTCTGCGCGATGGGCTACGAGAACGGCCGGGCGAAGATCTGGCGAATGGAGGCGTTCCCGTCCGAGTCCCAGGCCGACTGGGAGGCGTTCCTTCACCGTCTCGAGGGTGCGCCCGAGCGCTTGGTGTGCGACAACGACAGCGGCCTCACCCGCGCGGTGCGCGCCCGTTTCCCGCACGCTGAGTTATACCTGTGCGAGTGGCATCTGCGCCACGCGCTCGAGCGGCTGATGAAGAACATCGCGCCCGGCAGCCCCAGCACAAGGAGACGATCGACGAGCTGCTGCCGCAGGTCGAGACCGCGTTCACTGGCCCGTCGTTCTGGGCGCCGTTCCTCGAGCGCGCGCATGCCGCCGGCATCGCGCGCGTGAGCGACTGGCTGAACAGCACCGGACGGATCGTCGAGGATCAGTTCGGTCGGCGTGGGCCACGCTCGACGCGAGGCGCCGACACGCCGTTGAGCACCTCGCCGATGGACGCCTTCATCAACCCAGTGCGCGACTCGATCCGCCCCCGCGCCTACGGGCTGAAGAACCGCGAGCGCACCAACCGGATGCTGATGCTCATGCAGCTGCACGCCAACCGCCGGGACGACGAGCGCGCCTACGTCAGGCACATCCGCGACCACCTTGAGTCCAACCAAGGCCGCCCCCGTGTCACTCGCCGCGCGATCGTCGACGTCGACCGCGTCGCGTCGCTGCGCTGACCGCCATCCCTACCTGGCCGCCGGCCCGCCCAGCGCGCCGCCAGAAGCAGACGAACGCATCCAAGTGGGCATTCCGGCCCTCAGAACGCACCCCTAGAAAGCGTTTAGTTAGAGCGGATCGTGCGCGCGGTGAGTTCTGACCTAGATTGGTGGGTAGTTGCGACGGTTGGCACTCTGAAATACGGTTAAGCGCGTGTTAACAGTGGGCTGCTGACAGCAGAAACCCCCGCGTTTACGGGGGTTTCTGTCCGGCGTGTTCACTAGGTTGGCGGGTGCATGAAGGCGCCTGTTACCTGTGAATGGAACTCACCCAGAGGATGATGTCGGGTAACCCTGACAGCGGCCCCGGACGGATCGAGTTCCGCGCCGATGATTCGTCGCTGACACGGTACGCGGGACTGGCTGTCTCGGGCGAGCTGTGCCGCAGCCTGCGGCTTGTAGAGCTGATCGACGCGGAGCTCTGCGCGGTCGATCGGGTGGCACCGGTCAAGCAGCGCCGGCGTGGGCTCTCAGCGGGCGGGGTCACGGTCGCGATCAGCGAGGCGCAGCTGATCGGCGCGGAGTGCTTTGATGACCTAAAGGACGTGCGTAGCGATCGGGCGGGCGCGTCGCTGCGAGCGGTGGCCGAGACGCCGTCGCCGTCGACCGCTCGCCAGCTGGCCTACCGCTTCAAACCGTCGCATATCCGCGCGATCGAGCGGGGGGCCGCGCGTTGTGGCAACGAGCTTGACCGCACGCTCGGTCGCGACCCGGGCGAGGATGTGAGCTTCGATCTGGACGCGACCGAGACGGTCGTCTACGGCCGGCGCAAGCGCGGGACCGGACGCAGCCGCAACGGCCATCTCGCCTATAACAGCTATGTGGTGACGTGGGCGCAGCGCGGGCGGCCGCTGACCTCGGAGCTCAAAGGCGGCAACCAGGCCCGGATCAAAGCGTCGGAGTCACTCACGATGATCGGCCGCGCCGAGCGGCTGCTGCCTACCGGGCACGGAGAGGTCACGGTCCGCGGCGACTCGGGCTTCTACGCGGTCGAGCTGATGGTCGGGCTGCGCAAGCGCAAGATGCGCTTCACGCTTTCGGCGACGCGCACCTCGCTGATGTGGGCAAAGCTCGCCGAGATCCCAGAGGACGCCTGGGAAGACGCGATCGACATGCGCGGCGCGCAGGTCGCTGAGCTGCCGTTCACGCCGCAGGGGTGGACGCACGAGCCGTTGCGGCTGGTCGTGCGGCGTGTCCCGGTCACCGCCGCCGAGCTCCAGGCGACAAGCCCGAGGGCGCGGCGGCGCAAGACGATTCCGCCCGAGCAACTGCAGATGGTGCTCGACGGACAGCTCGACTCGACGTTCGCCTACAGCTTCATCGTCACCGACATCCCCGCGCAACAGAAGCGCACCGCGGAGGTCGAGCACTTCCACCGCCACCGCGCGCAGATCGAGGAGCGCTTCAAGGACGCAAAGCTCGGCCAAGCGCTGCGCCATCTGCCCTCCGGGAACCTGAACGCCAACCGCCTGTGGCTCGCCTGCTCACTGTTAGCCCTGAACATAACCGCCTGGGTGTGCGACATCAGCCCCGCCGCGTCCGCGTCGGGCAACGCGCCCGAGCACACCCCCCAGCGCCGCCACGCCAAAACGCTACGACGGATCCTGTTCTGCGTACCGGGCCGAATCGTCCGCACCGCCCGGCGGATCATCGTGCGCCTCCCCAAAGGCTTTCCGCACTTCGAGATCTTCAACGCGACCTACCACGCGGCGCTCGCGCTCCCCGGCCCGTAGCACGCCGGCCAGCGCGCCCCCGAACACCAGCATCCGCCGCACCGCCCAACTCGGCGACCCCACAAACAGTCACCCGCACGCTCCCGATACCGTCTGCAGCCGCTGACAGTCACACCTGGGCGGGTGTAACCCCGTCACGGGCACGTCTCACCATCTCAAACCCCCCAGTGACTGTCACATCACCAGTTGCGACGCCCAACGCAAGCTTACTCACCGAATTAGGTCTGAGGTGCGGATGGTCGAGCGGGCGCAGATCGTGCTGGCGGCGGCGGAGGGGTTGAAGGGCGTGGAGATCGCCGAGCGGGTGGGGTGCTCTGAGCCGACGGTGGTGAAGTGGCGCGGGCGCTATGCCGAGCGCGGGATCGAGGGGCTGAAGGATGCCCCGCGGTCAGGGGCGCCGTTGACGCACGGCCCGGAGACCAGGGCGTTGTTGATCGCGAAGGCGTGCACCCGGCCGGAGCCGACTGCGGAGGGCGCCCGGCGGGAGCGGTGGACCTATGAGGAGCTGGGAGCGGAGGTGGGCATGTCCGCGTCGCAGGCGCACGTGATCCTGTCGCGCGCGGAGATCAAGCCGCACCGGACCGACTACTGGATGATGAGCGACTACTCGCGGCCCGAGTTCGAGGAGCGCCTCGGCGAGATCTGCGGGCTGTACGTCGACCCGCCGGAGAACGTGCTGGTCGTCTCGCTCGACGAGAAGACCGGGATCCAGGCCAAGGCGCCGACGAAGCCCGACCAGCCGCCGGCGCCGGGCAAGCCCGCCCGCCGCGAGCACGAGTACACCAGAAACGGCACCCAGTGCCTGTTCGCGTGCCTCAACGTGCAGGCAGGTGACGTGCTGGCGATGCCGTCCAAGACCCGCAACCGGTGGGACCTGATCCACTTCCTCGACCGCCTCGACGACGAGATCCCGGTCGTGGAGGGTCAGGAGATCGTGGCGATCACCGACAACCTCTCGACCCGCGGCACCGAGGAAGTCGAGCAGTGGCTCAAAGACCATCCCCGCTGGAGCTTTCAGTTCACTCCCAAGCACGCCTCGTGGCTCAACCAAATCGAGATCTTCTTCTCGATCCTCTGGCGGCGACTGCTCAAGCACGGCATCTTCACCTCCGAACAGGACCTCGCCTGCCAGATGCTTGCGTTCATCGAGACCTACAACCAGACCGCCAAGCCGTTCAAATGGACCTACACCGGCAAGGTCCTCGAAGCGTAGAAAAGTAAGTAAGTAACTCAATCAACTAACAGGATGATCCACTAGGGCTTGGTCGCGTGGGAGCTGTCCGTCGACGAGGAGCGAGTCATCGACGCCTGGGGGCAAGCGCAAGCGGACGGCCTGATCAAGCCGGCTGGCAACGACCCCCTCCACGGTGAGCAGATGTGGGGGCTGACCGTCGGCGGCTGGGGAGCGCTGCGAGATGGACACCACGACAGCGCCTGAGCGCTCGACCGCGCCAACAACCCGGAGCGGGTCCACGCAGTCGGCGGCGTTGCCCTGAGGATCTAGGTCGCACACCAGCGTGCGCCGGGCGCCCTGGCCCAGCAGGACGGCGAGATTCACGGCCACCGTGCTCTTCCCCACGCCGGCCCTTCTGGTTCATCATCACAAGCTCCGACAAAGCTCGTCGCGCGCCTTAGGCCGCCCGGGGCCGTTGGTGCACGCCGGGCTCGGGCGCGCTCCCGATCCTATGCTCGATAATGGATGTTCCCGCGCCTCGTGTGCGTGGTCTGATCATTGGCGGAGCCGCATCGACGTGCGGTGACCAGACACGGCTTCGTTCTTATCGGCTGGCCGTCTCGAGAGGTGCCGTCACACGCTCAGTTTGTGGGCGAAACCTGAGTCCGCGCTCGCTGCCGCCAATTCGGGTAGCGACATCATCCGCGCGAAATCGCGGATGATGGCGCCACCCGCAGACGACGGCGGCCCGGCGCGTGCCGGACCGCCGCCTGAGCGCGGCGTTTGGCGTCAGCGCCAGATCCAGTTGGCCAGGTGCATTACTTGAGAGATGCCCTGGCCGTTGGTGCCGGTGAGGTAGACATCGACGGCCAGGAGATGGTTAGGGGGGTGATTGCCCCTCATCAGGCTCTTGCCCTGAGGAGTGAGCTTGAGGTTCTCGAAGAAGCCTCGTTCGGGTCCCATGTTGAAGTCGCGCTGCCCGATCACGGTACCGTTGTGAGACATCCGGATGTGCCCGGCGCAGGTGGTCTGGCCGGCGAAGCAGCCGACCTCGACGCCGATCCATCCTCCGGGGGAGACGAAGCCCATCCTGCCCATCAGCTTGATCGTCGAGATGATCTGGCTGGGCCCGGCGGTCTTGAACGTCTTGTCGACGCCGTAGTAGGTGCTGCCGGCGCTCTGACCGACAAGCCGGTAGTGATAGGTGCCGTTGGCGACGAGTCCGCTGATGTCCTTGTGGACCGCCACGCCGCCGGTGCCCGTCCCGGCGTCCCCGGCGGTCGTCTGCAAGCCGTAGAAGGGCGTGGTGCCGAACTGGAAGAAGTAGCTCGTGGAAACGCCCTGAGGATTGAGCACGCCGTTGAGCGTCGCGGAGGTCTGGCTTACCGCCGAAGCGCCCCCCGTGCTCATGGACTTGAACGTCTGATCCGAGCCGACCGCGGTTCCGCCGGCGCTGACTGCCACGATCCGATAATGGTAGGCGTCTGCGGCGTTCAGTCCGCTGGGCTGGGCGCTCACCGGCACATCAGCGGTGCCCGTGCCGGCGCTGGCGCCGGCCGTCTGCAGACCGTAGTCAGCGGTCGTGCCGTACTCGAAGTAGTACGTCGTCGCCTGACCGGCGGGGTTGACGGTTCCGTTCAGCGTGGCGCTGATCGTTGCGCCGGGGGCATCCACGTTGCTGGCCGAGCCGCTGGTAGCGGTCGGCGGCGGGGAGGCCGGCGGCGCGGTGCCGGTAGTGGCGAACATCTGATCAGAACCAACCGACACGCCGGAGGCGCTGATGGCAATGATCCGGAAGTGATAGGCGCTCCCGGGACTCAGTCCGGGCAGTCCATAGCTGACCGGGGTGGCAGCGGTCCCGGCGCCGGCTGACGTCAGCGGCGTCTCGTGCCCGTAGGCGCTCGTCGGACCCCACTGAAACGCGTAGCTGGTCTGCTGCCCGTTGGGATTGACCGTCCCGTTGAGCGTCACGCTGGTATCGGCGACGTTCGTGGCGGCGGCGGTGGTCACCGCCGGGGCGCTCGTCGCTCCCAGCGCGAGCGTCGCCGGAACGATCACGGTGGCCACCAGCACCGCAATGACGGCAATATTATATGGCTTGCGCATGAAGTCTCCCTGCGTCGTTGTGTTTGTCGTTCCCAACTGTCAAACGCGCGCAGAGTTGCGGCGCCGCTCGGACTGGTAGCCCTCCTGACGAGCGTCGCGCCGTGGCGTAACTTGGCTCCTCCACGTTCTGGGTGGGTCAGACAGTGACGAGCCCGGCGTTGAGCTTGCCGACGATGAGGTAGATCATCGCGATGAAGTTGCGGTTGGAGCGGTACCCACGGGCTGTGCGTTTCGCGGCTTGGATCAGCGAGTTGAGGCCCTCCAAGAGTCCGTTTGAGACGCGGCTGTGATGCCAGCGGATCACCCCGGATCGCGGTAGGGACCGCCGTTACCAGCGGCCCCCCGCACAGATCCCAGCGTGCGCGTCAACGCACTGGGCTCTTCCCTTGGGTTCTGGCGTCAAAGCGCACGTTTGGCCAGGGATGAAGGATCCGGGGTTGGGGTAGCCATTGATCAGCGAGGCGACGGGTTCTCTCCCAGGTGATCCTGCCGTTCTGGCTGCGACGCGAAAGCGTGTGGCGCCAGTGCCGGATGACCCGCTCTCGGAAGCCGCGTAGCGCCTCGATGTTGTCGGGGACCGCGTAGTAGTTGTAGTGCCCTTGCAGGACTCTGGCGAGCCAGCGCCCTTGCTGGGAGTGTCGGAGGAACCGTGTAAGCGTGATCGAAAGGACTGGTCATGCCATCCACATTCATTCATCCAGATCTGATTTCTTGTTCGAGCGAGGAGCGGAGCGAGCCCGGAGGGCGAGCGCAGGTGTGCCTGGCACGGACGTTGAGATCGGAGGTGTGAGTCCTGTCCTGGAGCCCTGACAGGGGGAATCCAACATTGAAGAGGCAAGGGCGCGGCCCGGAGTTCACCGGGTGGTCCCAGTGCGCCGTGTGGCGCTGCGGGGCTTCCGTGAGGGCGGGTCTGAAGGAGGCCATAGGTGCGTCGTGGTGGCGAACGAGAGTGAAGCGCCGTAAGGCGTTCCTCGGATGGGTGAGCCGGCCTGCAGCGGTGATGCCCGATTCCTGTCGTTGGGTCCGAGGGCGTAGTGGCGACGTGATCACGACGAAATCTCAGCGTTTCACCCAGGGAGATCTGCTGGGTTCCGGCGATGTGTGCCGGTAGGCCGGAGAACGAAAGGACGACGGCCGATGGCCGAG
>CAWIII010000013.1:0-152487 GCA_963836065.1 uncultured Solirubrobacterales bacterium | reverse complement strand
AGGGCGAGCGCGCAGCCTGGTTCCGCGACAGCGAGGGCAACATGCTCGGGATCGCCCAACTGTGCCCGACGAACTGCGGTTCTTCGAGCAGCTGCGCGTGTGGATGCAGGCGTTCCCGCCGGCCGAGCGCGACCTTACCTTCCAACACCAGTTCTCGCCGCTTGGGCTGTTTGAGCAGGACTCGCCTGACATCGATCCCCCTGCAGATCTCGCCGCGCGCTCCGCGATGGGCTGAGCGCCGGAAGAGAGCACCTGGAGGAGGCGCTGACGAACGGTGACAGCCCGGAGGTCAACGGCTGGAAGTTGGCCTACCACGTGTTTGACTACAACCTGGACTTCTTCGAGCTCGGAGCGCTGGACGATCCGACCTGGAAGCTCGAGAACCCAGAAGTCCGGTACATCAAGCGCGCGGCCTCGGCCCGCGCGGGGTTGTGGGGTAACCACGGGTACGAGGCGGCTTACGCGATGACGTACAAAGACGCCGACGGCCACGCGCTCGATGGCGACCACAGCTACCGGCTGCGGTTCGCGCCTACCCGCCGGTCCGCGCCTTCTGGCCGGTCACAATGTACGACCTGCCCGACTTCTACCTCGTCGCCAACCCCATCGACCGGTACTCCATCGGAGACCGCACACCCGGGCTCCTCTACGGTGACGACGGGGCCTTGACGATCGTCGTGCAGCACGACGAGCCATCCGGGGCCGACGACCGCGCGAACTGGCTTCCGACACCCGCGGGGCCGTTTCGCCGATCCTGCGCATGTACGAGCCCAAAGACGCTGTGTTTGACGGCACATACAAACTACCGCCGATCACCCGCGCCCCGCGATCGGACCCTGATCGGCGGGGGCGAGCTGACGATGGCGAGGGGAGGCTGCCTGTGCGGCGCGGTCAGGTACGAGGTGCAGGGCCCGCTCCGCGATGTACTGATCTGTCACTGTGAGGAATGTCGCCGCTGGCACGGACACGTGTCGGCCACCACTGCTGCACGGTGAGATGATCTCGTGCTGCTGAAGGCAGACAGCCTACGTTGGATCCAGAGCCCCCGGAGCGATGCCGGGGCGCGACGGGGCTTCTGCGGTACGTGCGGCTCGAGCTTGTTCTGGGATCCTCCGAGACGCGAGACGATCAGCATCGCTGCCGGGACGCTCGACGGCGCAACGGGGCTGCGCCCGGTCAGCCATTGGTTCGTGTCTCAAGCCGGCGACTACTACGAGATCCCTGACGACGGGTTGCCGCGCCACGAGCGCAGCGGCGAAGGAGAGATTGACTGAGCGTCCCCGATGACGGCCGCTGGGAGCACCGCCTGGTCCGAGCTTGCCATCTCCCTAAGCGGATGCGTAGGCCAGGCCGCCGGGTTCCTCGGCGCTCCTGGTCGGTCGCCGGAGGCGCCGCGGTTCTTGCTGTCCTCATCTGCGCAGCATGCGGTGGCGGGAGTCGCGGAACCCTTACGCCGAGGTCTCGCCGGAACACTCCGGCGCCTCATCTCACAGACGCCCAGGCTTGCGCCGTAGCCAAGGGCTTCACCTGCGCTCGCCTGGCAGTGCCGCTCGATCACATTGGCCGGACGCCAGGCGTGGTGGACCTCCAGGTCGGCCTGGAAAGTGGCACAACCTGACCACCCTCGCGGGGTTCTCATTTTCCTCACCGGTGGTCCCGGCCAGCCGGGAGTGCCACTGATCAACCGCGTCCACCAGCGCCTCGGGGCTGCCTTGGCTGGCTACCGGCTGGTGATGCTCGATCAGCGCGGGACCGGGGCTGGGGCGCTGCCACCCGGGAGCTGGCGCACGTGGCCGGGAGTCGACCGCCGTCGGCCCTATTCCCGTTCGACCGGGCCACAGCCACCGGCAACGGGATCGCGGCGGGTTGCGAGCGGTGGCCGGCGACAAAACCGGCTGGTACTGCATCCAATCCCGACCCGTCCCTGCCTCCTGTCCCCGTGCTCCTGCTCGCCGGCGGCCGGGACCTGTCGACGCCGCTTGCGTGGGCGCGCGAGGAGGCTGCCGAGGCGCCCAAGGGACGGCTCGTCGTCGCGCCCGACTCAGGCCACTCGGTCCAGACCCGCGGTGGTCCGGCGATTCGCCGTGCACTGGACCGGTTCCTGGGGGCTGATCGCCCGGAACCTCCCGGCCGAGCGCTCCCGAGTCGCGCGTATGGCGGCGGACGTCGCAGGCGATCGTCGAGCGTCCCGGCGCGCAGCGCTCCCGGATCTTGTTGGGGGCGCCCGTGACGCTGCCGTTCGGGGGAAACGAGAGCTGCGCTCCGAGCACCCTTCGTCCGATGTGCCGCGAGGAACCGGGCGATCCAACCGGCCCGCGAGGATGCCGAGCCGGTCGAGCGGGGCCGTCGGGCCAAGCGTGCCCGCTCGGCAGAACGAGTGAAATCGACCAGCCTCTCTTGGGCAGCAGGTCATTGAGTTGGGCGGTCATCTGATTCTCCTGGGCGGAAGTGCCTAGGTGTCTGGTCGCCGTTAAAGACATCAGACGTCTGACAGCTATGGTCCATACAGCTCAAGACGTCAACGAACGGCGATCCTTCCCACGCCCACGTGCGACCGACACGCCCGAGGCGCAGACGGTCACGTCGCTTTGGCGCTGTTCGGGTCGACGGTCGCTGTGTGCGGTCTCGATAAGAGCATTGACGGCGTCGCTCATCCCGAAGCGCTGCCCGAGCATCCGTGGGTACAGGGGACCCATGCGGGTGGCGTACGTCGACAGCCACCATGCCGCGAGCCGGCGGGCGCCTTGCTGGTCAGACGCGAGCGCTGCCGGAACACTGACGGACACACGAGTCGGTGTGGGCACCTCGGCACGAGACTCACCTTCCTCCAGAAGGGCCCGCGTCCGGCAGGCGCGACCGTGACCACAAGAACGGCGCCCACCCGTCGGCCAGCTCACCGGCTAGTCGGATCGAGCTGGAAGACAGCGCCGCCAAGACCATCGGCACCGGCATGTCAGGGAGGACGCCCAGGCGCAGCGGGCGGGCAGCCGACGCGGGGTTCGGGTGTCGATCACCGGTCAGGAGCGCGCGGATCGCCGTCAGCGTCCGGCGCAATTGTCTGAGCGGCCGGTCCCAGCGTCCCAGGCAACGCCGTGAAACCCTTCCGTCAGCGGCGGGCTGCTGGCCCCGATGCCAAGCGAGAATCGTCCCCCGGAGCAACGCTGCAAGCCGACCGCGCCGAGCGCGATCGTGGCCGGCGTCCGGCCCCACGCCGAAATGACCGATGTGCCGAGGCCAACGCGCGATGTCCGCAGAGCCAGCTCCGCCAGCAGAATCATTGAATCGTGAGTCCATCCCTCGGCGACCTCCACCCGATCTAGACCCAAATCGTCCGCCCGAATCGCAAGTCGCGCGATCACGTCCGTGCGCGTGTCAAACGGGGTGAACGCTACCCCGACGCGCCTGCGCCCAGCATCACCGCTGTGGATCGTCCCCGAGGTCGCCATCGGAGCAATTGCCGGCGCGCTCACGCGGGGGCACAATCGGGACACGACCCTGAACTTTGCCTTGGGTGGCCGGCCCATGGCGCCTCGAGCCGCGCGGCCGGCTGGTCAACAGCTGGTCGATGCGCCGACCGATCGTAAGCGGCGCGCCGCCCTCGGCGCAATGTTCGGGGGTCGATGTCAGGGGGTCTGCCTGATGTGCGAAGTGCCGGCCGGGCAGACCATGTCGGCACAACAACCCGTTCCGAGAAGGAGGGCAGCGTGCGGTTCATCCAGGTCAAGCTCATCGAGGGCGTCTTCACCGCACTGCAGAAGCAAGAGATCGTCGAGCGTCTCACCAACGCGATGGTCGAGATCGAGGGGGAGAACATGCGCCAGGTCACGTGGTGCGTGATCGAGGAGGTCGCCAGTGGCGATTGGGGCATTGGCGGCCAGACTCTCACCGCCGACGACGTCAAGGCGCTGGCGCGCGGCTAGGCCGCGCCGACCGATGCCACTCGAGGACGCGGCGATCTGTGATGACTTCCACGGTTGAATCTTCGGGGCGTTGGTGCTCGCGATCGCTGCCGGGTCGACCGGCCGGCGATTCGTGCCCGCCGCCGCATCTGCTCAATCCCGACCGGCTCGGCGACCACATCGACCAGCTCTACCGCGCGGCCTGGGCGCTGTGCGGATCCCGTCACGACGCCGAGGACCTCGTCCAAGAAACGTTCGCCACCGTCCTCAAACGCCCCCGGCTGCTCCGCAACACCAACGAGCTCGGCTATCTCCTGCGCGCGCTCAAGAACACTCACGCCAACCACTACCGCACCGCCGCGCGCCGACCAGCCACCCGCCAACTCGCCGACCACGACGCCCCACCTGAAAGGGAGAGCAGCATCAGCGCCCGCGAGCTCATGCACGCCATCGCCAGCGCCCCGGAGGCGTTCCGCGACGCCGTGATCGCCGTCGACCTGCTCGGCCTCTCCTACCGCGAAGCCGCCCGCTCCCTCCACATTGCCAGAGGCTGGGCCAACACGCGGACTTTGCCGACGCTCGCGGTGCGAGCGTGACCGAGAAGATGCTCGAGCTGGCCGCGCTGCGCCCCGGAGATCGCGTGCTAGAGCTGGCGTCCGGACCCGGCGGGGTGGGGCTGGCCGCAGCTCAGCGGAGCGATCGCGGTTCGCGCGGACCCCGGCGAGCTTGATGAGCTCGCCCGCGCGCTGGCCCGGGCGAAGGGCGAGATCGGCCGCCCGACCTGATCGTTAACGCGGTCTCGGCCGCCGAGCCGCCCGAGGACGGCTCGGGTTTCGGGGGTGGTTCGGTTGCCTGCGCCAGCATGGCCGGCTTCGACGGCTGGATTCGTGACCACACCCGCCGGTGATCGCTGGCTGCCCTGACGACACACCAGGAGCGGTGAGCAGACACGACACCTTCGGCTACCGCCGCCGCCGCTCGGCACCAGAAGGGGCAGCGAGACTCACTCGGCGCGGGTGATCACCTCCACGCGATAGCACAGGTCAGCTAGCCATCGGTCGATGAGCGAAGTTCGTGAGTGCTCGCAGTAGCGGCAGGGCAGAGTACGATCGCGGCTAAAGCCCCTCGGCGAATGAAGAGAAGACATCCGTGGCCGAAACTGACACTGCGGCGAGGGTCGTCGATGAGGATACGATCCGTGCCCTATTCGCTCGCTTCAACGATCGGGAAGCGTTCTTCGCCGATCCGGAAAGTACGTGGATTGATCGGCCTCACTACCGCGTGTTCGCTCAAGACCTCGAGATGAACTCCCGCGACGAAATCGTCCAGTGGTTTCGCGGCTTGTTCGACGCGGTGCCCGACCTCCACATGGAAGTCGAAGATGTCGCGGTCGCTGGCGAACCGGGACGCGAACGTGTGACCGTCCGCTGGCATATCACCGGCACGTTCGCGGGAGCCCCGTACGTGGGCATCGAACCGACGGGTCGTCCGCTCAGCCTGCACGGAATGGACCTCATCGATATTGAGAGCGGTCGGGTTGCCGGCAACAACGTCTACTACGACCAGCTCACGTTCGCGCGGCAGATCGGGATGCTGCCTCGGGAGGGCTCGCTCGGCGACACGCTGATGACCAGCGCCTTCAACCTCGCTACAAAGGGACGAGCTGCGGTCCGGCAGCGCCCTTGAGGCTGATCGGCCACAGTGGCCGCGATCGCGACAGCTGCCGCGGTCCCGGGGCTCACTGGAGCGCAGGCCTCAAACGGTAAGACTCAGCTTCTGCGCATCTTTGACAAGCCGGTGGCGATCACACTCACCGGTTCCAGCGGCCAAGTCACCAGCCATGCGCCGTATCCGCAGCCCAAGCCTGGGGACATCCTCGATGTCTACGCCCTCGATTACACGGGTAACCACGTCCATCACGCCACCCACTGGACGATGAGAAGCCACCTGACCTGCACATTCGTGCAAGGTCCGCCGACCTGCGAGAGTCATATCGCCACGGGCAGTTCGCTGCTGATCTTCCACGGAAACAAGTTTGTGGGCGGCACGGGCAACTATCAAGGGGCTACCGAGCGGATTCTCGGCAACAAGGAGATCCGCGGGCCAATAACGCCTCCGACATCGTCGCTCGGATCAAGTGGCGCTGAACGGCGAACTGCCACCCCTCTCGGGTTGCGGGTCCGCCCTGAGTTTGCGTTCGGTTTACACCATCGTGAGCCCGCCGTTCACCGACAGCGTCTGACCGGTGATGAATGCTGCCCGGTCTGAGGCGAGGAACGCGACCGCGCCGGCGATGTCCTGCGGCTGTCCGAGGCGGCGCATCGGGACCGCGCGGCGAAGCGCGTCGATCATCTTCGCGTTGTCGTCTCCTGACTTAGCGATCTGGTCGAGCATCGGCGTCTCGGTCGGTCCCGGGCAGACCACGTTCACCGTCACTCCGTGGCGGGCCACCTCGCGCGCGAGCGTCTTCGAGAACGACACGACCCCGCCTTTGGCACCCGAATAGACCGCCTCGAGCGGCGAGCCAACGCACGCGGCATCCGAGGCGATGTTGATGACACGGCCGTGCTCTCGCTGAATCATTCTCGGCATCACCCGGTGGGTGACTCGCAGGCAGCCCTTGAAGTTGATCTCGATTACCCGATCCCAGAACGTCTCCTCGGTCTCCAGGAATGGGCGGAACTCATCCCAGCCGGCGTTATTGACGAGGACATCGATCGTCCCTAGCTGCTGCTCTACGAGGCAGACCGCGGCGTCGACGCAAGCGCGGTCGCTGACATCGAGATGCACCGCCAGGCCGTCCACCTCCGTTGCGGCCTGCTTGGCGGCGTCGTCGATGATGTCAGCCACCACCACGCGATGACCATCGACGGCGAGCGCATCGACGATCGCGCGGCCGATACCCCGCGCTCCTCCCGTGACGAGCGCGATGCAACCAGCTTCGCTTCCAGAAGGCATGTCGGAAGTATCGCGGCCCCGAGCCTTAGCCAACCCCCAACCCCGCCGCCCTCGAACGCACAACGCGACACGCCCCCTCACGCGGTACATGCTGCTTTGCGCAAAAGAGGGGGAGCGCGAAAAGGTCAGGTCGGACCCCCGAAGTCCGGCGCGCTGAGCTGAGCAACGGGGGATGGCTAACGCGTGGTGTCCTCAAATGCGGCTGATTTGTGTAAGAAGCCGAGGAGCAGGTCGCGGAATCTGGCGGGTTGCTCAAGCGGGGCGAGATGCCCAGCTTTAGCGATGACGACGTGGCGCGCTTGGGGAAGTTGGTGCGCTAGTGCCTCGGCGCCGAGCCGGAAATCCGGCATGTCATGCTCACCGGCTGCTACGAGTGCGGGAACCTCGAGTTCGCCCAGCGCGGCTGGATCGGCTTCAACGGGATCCTGAGCCTCGCTCAGCGGGCGGGTTGCTGCTTGCAACTCAAACGCACGGCGCTGCATCTTCGTGACGCGATCGCGCAATGGCGCCGGAGCGTCAGCGAGCGTCCATGCGTCAACGACGGCGCGCACCGCGGCGTCGATGTCACCGCGCTGCAGCGCCGACTCTTCGGCCTTCCAGGCGGCCTGCAGCTCACTGGACGGCTCCAGCCCTGGAGGAGGAGCGGACACCAGCACAAGCGCCGCGACGCGCTCGGGCGCGGCCACCGCCACACCCAGGGCCACTGCCCCGCCAAACGAGTTGCCGACCAGAGCCGCGCGATCGATGCCAAGCGCATCCATGGTCTGCAACACGTCAGACCACGGGTCAAGTTCGCGGCCGGGAATCGCCTCGCCGAACTCCGGAAGGTCCATCGCGACAGCCCGATACCCAGCATCCGCGATCGGGCCAAGGTGCTCAGCCCACATCGTCCGGTCCGCGACACCCGCATGCAAGAGCACCACGGCCGAGCCGGGACCAACGTCATCGCTAGGCAAGAGCACACCACCAATTATGCGCCGCGCACCGAAGCAGCGCGACCCGAGTGGTCCAGCTCGCAGTTCCACAGCCCAGCCCAAACCCGGGTCTCCGCTCTAGCCACAATGTCGCTTTCGCGTCCGAGCAGCCTGAGCCCCCAGCGCGAGTCCGTCAGCTTCTCCTACTCGCGCGCAAAGGACGAGCGTGGGGAGCTCGACGAGGACCCCACCTTGCCGACGTCGTCTCTATGACGTATCATGATGACAGATATACGCCAAAGCGACCGCCTCGCGAAATGCCGTGAACGCCGTACTTGACACCATTACCGATCTCCGCGAGCCCGCGGCCGCGGCGGCCGAGATTCAGCTGCTCAATGACGGGCTGGCTCGCGAGCGGAGCATCCCTCCTGGGATCGAAGGTGCGGTCAGGGACATTGCTGCCGGGATCGACCATACGACTCTGCAGCGGTGGGAGATGATTGACCCGAGACATGCGGTGATCGTTTTGCACTCGGCGGTGAGTGCGCAGCGGGCGATCGAGGAGCCCGAGTCCCCGGCCGCGCGCGACCAGTTGCGCGTGGCGCTGGAAACCCTCCGGCAATCGTTGGCCGCGATTGCCGAGCGGGAGCCGATCAGCGACGAACGCAGCCCAAAGCAGATCGTGCAGTGGCTGGCGAGCCGGACGGAGGTCTCGCAGGCAAGGCTCGCCAAGCTGCTCGGGGTGAGTCCGCGGCAGCTGCAACGGTGGCTGTCACCGAGCGAGCACGCGCAGCCCGAAGGGGAAGACTTGCGCAAGGTCCGCGTTGTCGCACGTGTTGTCAACCAGCTCAGGTTTGCGCTCACTCCGGCGGGGACGGTCGAGTGGTTTGAATGGTCGCGCTCCGATCTTGGCGACCGCCGACCGCTCGATCTGCTCGACGACCCAATCGAGGAACCAACGCTGCTGAAGATCGCCGGCTCGATGCGCAGCACTCTGGCGTACTGACGGCGTGATCTCCTACCGCTTCGCCGCGTACGCGGCGCCGCTGCGGACCGTGCCGGCCTCGCAACCGGGCCGCTTCAACCGCGGGGACGAGGCTCAACCCACCCAGTACGCGTGCTTGCATCCGCTGGGTCCGCTTGCCGAGCTCATGCGCAGCGCCGACTTGCGCTCGCCGGCGCACGTGCGTGCGGTTCAGATGCGAACCTGGGCGCTGGAGGTCCCCCTCGGTGACCTCCCGGAGATCACGTTCGATACCGCCGAGTTCTTTGGCATCGGTGCTGAGGAGCTGGTAGGCGATGACCGCAGCGCTTGTCAGCAACTCGCCGTCCGGTTGCGCGCAGAGATCCCAGGCGCGATCGTCCCAAGTGCAGCGCTCCCCGGCACACGCAACGTGATCATCTTCGGCCCGCGCGTCGCGGCCCCCTACCTCGCGGAGCCCGTGAGCAGCGTCGACATCCCCGCGAGCATCACCTCCGACGGTGGTCGGCCGTTGCTCTCGTTGCTTTCCATGGTCCGTTTCGTAGGCGATCCGCACACCGCCCTCGAAGCCCGGAGACAGGGAAAGAGCTTCCAGTTCACAGAGCCCGACTGGTCGACTTGACACCGCGCGCCCGGCCGAGCACCGCCCGCCGCCCCAACCAGAGGCACGTGCTGCTCGCTTGACTATTGCCAGCGCGAGCGGTCGAGCGTGCGATCGTCCACACGAGGCGCCTCGCGGAGTGACTAGGAGGCTTGACCCGGCGAAGCCGGGAGAGATGAGTCAAGTTTCAGGCGGCGAGGTTGAGTTGGTCGATGTGGGCGGTGATCGCTTGATCGAGTCGGTCGAAGTGGCGGCGTAGCGGGGTGTTGATTGCTATCGGGTCGCAGATCTCTGACAGCCCGGTCCGTAGCAGTCGGCTATAGGTGCGGCTGAAGAACGTCGCGACCTGCAGTCCGAAGGGCGTGACCTGGTAGCGGTTAGTGTGCGGGATGCGTTGGATGATCTGGTGCAGGCGTAGTCGTCGGAGGTCGTAGGTCATTCTGCCCGCGGTCATGGTGCTGGGGTCGAGGCCCAGTAATGGTGCGAGGTGGGTTCGCAGGTCTCGGTTGGAGAACCCGGTGGGCAGGAGGCGAAAGACGACCAGGACGCTGAGCAGCGCCTGGACCCGAGGGTCGCCGAAGCGCAGCGCGGCTGCACGCTGGTGATCGACGACGACGGGCTGGCAGACTTGGTCGAACGCTTGTTGGCCGATGTGGCAGTCCGCGCTGACTCGTTGGACGTCAAGGAGACGTCGGTTGGCTTGAAAGCCGATGTGTCGCAGCGCGGGGAGGTTATGGAGGCGTTTGCCGATACCGAAGTCGCGAGTGTCGTTAATCGTGGTCTCGGTTCGTAGAGCCTGGTTCTGCTTGTGGTACTGCTTGATCCGGGAATGTTTGTAGTCGACGTGCAGCGATGGCGTCACTCCTTCGGTGATCACCCGGGTGCGGAACCGGCTTTGGGTACGCCGGTTGATCCGCCGGTTGAAGATCAACGAGACCTTGTCAGGGCGGCCGAGGTCCAGGTTCTCACGAATGACGTCTTCAAAGAACACGCGTCCGGTCAGCGGCCGGTCGAGCACCTGGGTGAGGGAGAACTCGGCCTGCAGGATCGAGATGTCATAGCGATACCCTGCTCGGCGGTCGCGACCAGTGAACGGGTGCGGCAGAATCCCGAACCACTTGCGGGCCAGCGCGTCGATCTTGCGGGCGCTCAGCCGATCACAGATCATTTGCAGACCCCGCGGGTCCTCGCACGCAGCGAAGCCGTTATCCAGCGCTTCGAACGCGATCCCCGCGTGGGCGGCCTGGCGTTTAGCCCACTCGTTGCCGTTGATGCACAGCTTGGCGTTGTAGGGAAAGTAGGAGCTGAACTTGATGAAGAACGGCCCGAAGTCGCGATCAACGCAGTACATGTAGTACTGGTTGACCATCGCGGTCGCCCGCACGATCCAGGGATAGCTCGCGCCCGTCACGGCGTTGCGGCGCTTCTCGGTCCGGAACGTCGTCGTCTTCTCCTGCGCCTTGCCGACAAACAGCACCCCTTCCTCAGCCGCGAACCCGGCCAAGTAGTCCAGCGCGACGTCGTCCTTGCGCTGCCCCTTCTCAAACGTGACGAGGTCCACGCCCTCCCGCTCAGCGAACCGCTCGATCTCGCTCACGAACCGCCTGGTCATCGGAGCCATCAGCGCCGAAGACGCAAACGTAGCGCCCTGGTGGTCGCGCAAGAAGCCCACCACCCCGGACGCGTACTGCAGCTTGGGGACGTACAGATTCAGATACATCCGGTCCACGCACTCGACCTCCAACGTCACGTGCCCGGATAAGACATCAGCGGCGCTGCGAGCTATCGTCATGGCAGGCTCCGGTCGACAGGCCCTACGCGGCCACTAACCGCTTCGGGCGGTTCAACGCAGGACCCTCGGGTCCTGGATCTAGGCTCGACCGGAGCCTACCTCGGCCAGCACCAACGACCAAGACCGCACACCGGGCCGCCTGGACCCATCCCAGCCGCGAAACCGGGCGACCCCGCTCGACCACCCACGACACTGACTTGTCCGGGCTGGGGCGGAGCCCCGTTAGAACTAGATCGCATGCGTCGTCTGCCGCTCTACGCTGCCACGATCACCAGGCTCACAAATGAGCCGAACGCGCAAACCAATCCTTAACGCCGAGCCTGTGCACGAGCTCGACCTCGCCGTCGAGCGCCATGCGAATGCCGAGCCGCGTCGGTGCGTGATCGGCCATCGGGAGACTGGCCGTCGCCTCAAGGGAGCACGACCTCGAGCTCAGTGCCACCGCTTCCGCGCTGACGATGGTTCAGGTAACCCCCTAGGGTGGCCGCGCGCTCGCGCATGCTTCGCAGGCCGAAGCCCTCGCCGGCAGCCAGCGCGGCACGCTCGATGCCACAGCCGTCATCGCAGACGCGCAGCACGATTCCCGCCCCGGTCCGCCTCAGGGCCACGGTCACGTTCTTGGCGCCGCCGTGCCGCGCGGCGTTGGCGATCGCCTCGCGGGCGATCCGAGCCACGTGGTCCCGGGCCTCGGGGGCAGGTTCCGTGTCGCAATGACAGTCGATTGCGATTGCGATGTCAAATCGCTGGCCAAGCTCGCGCGCGACTGCCTCCAGCGCCTCCTCCGCAGTTGTCGAGGCCGAATCCGAGAGCTCGGCAATCGTGTCGCGCGAGATCGCGAGCGCTCTCCCAGCGGCGATCGCCAGCGGGTGGTCCGCGCCCAGATCTCCGGCGATCCGCGCGCCGTGGGCAGCTATGAACGCCAGGTCCTGGGCGAGTCCGTCATGCAGATCGCGAGCCACCCGGCGCCGCTCCGCGATCACGGCGGCTTTCGCCTGTTCCGAGCCCATCTGGACCTGTCGGCGCACAGCCGCGGCCAATATCAGCACCGCGGCGCGCAAACGCAGGCCCTCCCGCGGCGCGATCCAGTCAGTTGGAAGCAACGGCAGCGTCTGGTGGGTCTCCGGGAGCTCGTCGCCGATAGCCTCGATCACCTGCAGCCACGCGAGCGCATCGGAATGGTCTCCGCGCTCGGCGGCCTCATCAGCCCACTGGAGGCTCCTCGCCACTTCCGCCAAGTGGTAGGCCTCGTTGTCGTGATCGGCCCACTCGGACCTCGTCCAATGGCGCTGGTGTCCCGTCCCAGGCTCCGGGTATAAGCCCGGCAGCGCGGTAGCGCCATTGGGAGCCGCTGCTGCACTCATTGCATTCACTCTCCGGATCCGGGCGCCAACCTCCGCGGGCGCAGGGGTCCCGTGAGCTTGAATCCCTAGCTGGAAAACGGGCCTGGTCGCCGCAATCTGGGCGGACCCGCTAGACGGAAGCCAATCGTCGGCAACCCCGGACGACGGCAAGTCGATGGTTTGCAACCGCCTCTAGCAAACCCTACTCTCTTCTACCAGCAACACAAGCCTGCCTACGCATCGAACGCCCGAACGAGCTCGGCACTCGGCTGAGCGCCCGTTTGGGACTCGCCGGAGATGACGAGCCGCTACGTCCGCCAGGACGATCACGATCACGAGCTCGGCGGAGCGAGCGGCGGACAGGGCGGCGTAACACGAAATAATCGCGCTTCTTAAGAAAAGTGCGACCACGTAGCAGCCCAATCCGCGGTCTGCGCAAGAAGCGTGGCTATTCGCGCTGTATCGGCCGACGGCCAATGTCATCGAATTCGAGCCTCGACCGGGTCCGCACCTCGAGCGTCGAGCAAGTAGATGTCGATTCCCTTCGATACTCTTTCGTCTGACCGGGACGGAAGTAGTGCGTGACGTCGTGCCCAGCCTGAGCGAACGCAAGACCGTAGATCGTCCCGATCACACCACTGCCGCGATGCGGATCTGATCGGTCAGACCTGCGCTACGGGCGGTACGTGGCAGACCGCCTCGACGTTGTTGCCGTCGGGATCGATCACGAACGCCGCGTAGTAGTTCGGGTGGTAATGCGAGCGAACGCCGGGTCGCCCGTTGTCGCTCCCGCCAGCGGCCACGGCTGCCGCGAAGAAGGCGTCCACGCACCCTCGGTCGGCAGCGTGAAACGCCACGTGCAGCGGGCCGAACGCCTCGCCGGGATGAATCCAGAACGACGGCATTCCCGGCAAGCCGAATCCAGCGCCCAGCAACCCCGGGACCTCCATCACCACCGCGAACCCGAGTGGCGTCAATGCGGCCTCGTAGAAATGACGCGACGCCGCTATATCACCCACTCGAAGACCGACATGATCAAGGACGTAGCGCGGCTCAGGCATCGCTCGGGCTCTGCGATGCAGCCTCATCGCCGCCGTTACTCCCGGTTCGGGCCTCGGCGTCGTCGCGTACCACCTCGAGCAGCCCCACGACGAGCAGATGCGCGCCCGAGCCGACGCCGAAGGTCCAGTAGCGCCGGAACCAGCGACGGGCATGCTCGTCGGTCGTCGCCGTCCGCATCAAGCCCGACAGCAACGTCCGGTGGTCATCAAGTGCCCGCACCGACAGGGCGTACACGCTCTTGGCGTAGCCAGGCTCGTCGAAGCCGGCGAAATCGGCGGCGTCCACCGGGGCAAACTCGATCACGGGGCGCCAGAACTTTCCCACCAGGCCGAGCGCGATCTCCTCACCTGCGCGCTCTCCGAGCAACGTCCATCCGCCCTCCCCGAGCGGGACGCGTGCAATCTCATGCAGCGTCAGCCGCTGAGCGGGCGCAGGCGGCCGTTCACCGTGCAGGGCCTGCGAAACGATCTCGGGCAGTGCGCGCAGCGCTCCGAGCATCCCGACGAGCGGCTTGCGCCGGCCGACCTCGATCAAGTCTGCACGCAGCAGCGCCTCCCACGTGGCGTCGAGATCGGCAGCGACTACTACACCGATGGCATCCGAGACATCGTAGGCGGGCAGGAACTCCTCAGCCAACGTCATCCGGGGAGATTCGCTCTGGGCGATCGACACGCCTTGCAGTGTCGCATCGCCCACACCATGAGGGATCCGCGGTCGCCCACAAGCGCCCGACGGCGAAGCACGGATACCATGTCAAGCAGGCGTTGGGAGCGCCGACGCCAGGCGATGCTCATGTCGACGGGCAGCTTGGCATTCCGCGCGACATGCCAGGTGATATGGCGCCCACCGAAGACAGTTACCGGCGCGCGGACGAGCACGGCGGCCGCCGCATTCAAGCTGGCAATCCTGTTGGAGGCCCGCGGCGAACTCCGATCGGCCGAAGCCGCCTACCGTCGAGCGGATGTGCGCGGCCTGTCCGGGGCCACTTGCAATCTGGGCGTGCTGCTCGAACAACAGGGGGCGCGCGATCGACGCCTACCGTCGGGCGTATGACCACGGCGACGCCAACGGCGCGTTCATCTCGCGGCGCTGCTCGAAGAACACGGCGATTCGGTCGGTGCCGTGGCGGCCTACCGGTACGCGTGTGCACATGGCGATGACGACATGGCGGGCAAGGCTCTGCCTGCCCTACTGGTTCTTGACCGAAGCATCCGGGGCCGAGGCGGCGGATGGCCCGCCAGTGCGGGCCGCGCCGCAGGGGGCGATCGCCCCCGGCGTGACGATCGCGGCCACGATCTGCGGGCGGCCGGTGAGGGCGATCGCGCCCAGGATGAAGATCGCCGCCTCGTTGAGCGCGGCAAAGGAGGGGACAATCGCGCCGAAGGTCGTGATCGCAGAGAAGATGAGCGTGCCGCCGGCGGTGCGCTCCGAGGCTTGGGTGTCCTCGGCCGACGGCGGCTACTGCTGGGACTCTGTCTCCTGATTGTTGCGGCCGGGATTGCGTTCGTCATCGGAGCCCCGACGGCGACGCGAACCGCAAGCCGTAATTGCCTAGCGGGCCCGGGCGCCGTACACGAGGCCTCCCGGAACGTCGTCGCCGGCGCGGCAATTCGACCTCGTTTGACGAGGAAGCTCCGGCCGAAACCAGTCAGCGCGTGGAAAGTCCATGCCGCGGCCGCACCGCTGTCGCCAGCGGCCGCGGCTCCCGCCGTCACTCGTGGCGTTCCGGCGATCTCCAGCGCTAACAGCTCTGCATCGGGCGGGGGGAGCGGCATTGAGAGCGCGGCACCTCCCGCCAGCAGTCAGACCACCAGCACGGTCGGCGGGAGCGGTAGCTCTGAGAGCGGTAGCAGCGGCGCGGGAAGCACAGATGGAGCCGGCGGCGGATCCGGCAGCGCGGTCGGCGGATCCGGCGGCGCTGATCCCAGCAATGGCTCGAACAAACGACCCGGCAGTGCAGGTGGCGGATCTGGCACCGCGCCCAGCGGATCCGGCAGCGCGCCCGCTGCCACCGCAAACGGTGGTGGGACGACGAGCAGGGGCGGCTGACCTCCCAATGACGTGGTGGCTGAACTGCTCACATGAGCGGCGGTGAAGTGAGCGATCGTCACACGAGCGGGCCTCTCGGCTAGAGCCGAGCGTCGCGATCGCGGCTAGCGACCCCGCGTACGCCCGCGCCAGCTACGATCACGCAAGTCAGTGCGTGCGTGATGGACACTGGCCGAAGCTCAGCGCGGCAGCGGCCGAGCCGTCGTCGTGACCACACCTAGCGGCTGCACGATGGCGTCGCGACGGACTCGCAGTTTCTCTCGCACGAGGAAGCCGCCGATCGCGACGCTGGCGAGGAGGGATGAAACCGCATTGATGACGAGGATCGTGGTCATGGTGAGATCCTTTCCTAGATGAAATGAGGATGCCCCACCTCGTGAAGGGCAACCGCAGAGAAAGCTCATAACTCCGTAAGAAATCGCGCCGAGCCCGCGCGCTCCGCCGGCGCATGACTGAAGGATTGCGGCGCTGGCGCTCCGCCCAGCGTCTGGATGGTCCGGGCGACGGAGCCAAAGCACCGGTGGCCGGTTCACTCGGACTCGTCGTCGCCGGAACGGTGGCCCAGATCCCGGGCTCGATGTGCAGCCCGGTCCCGTCCGACGTCTGCGATATCTGCTGCATGTAGGTGATGCCGAACATGTTGATGTCCGGCATCAGTAGTCCCCGGTTGGGGATCGGACCGATGATCTTGGTGAAAACGAGCGTCTCGGTGGTGAGGTTCAGCTCGAGGAGGCGATCTTGGCTAGAGGGATGGTGCGGCCGCCAGATGGTGTTGAAGCCGTGCCCCGTCCAGGTGCCAGGAAGCTGGGCCAGGGGACCGAGCGGATCCGCGGGCTGTGCCGCAGCCTGAGCGTCCAGTGCTCGAGTAGTGACCTTCCTCGATCGGCGGTATGCCCTCGAATACGAAGTCGGGATCGGTCTGCGCTGTTGGTGTCACGGTGACTCCCCTCGAAGATCTGTTAGCCGGCGCTACTCGACCCAGTTTCCGCCGTCCTAGGCGGCCCGGGTAGGCGATGATCGAGCCATCGAGATCAGCGCTCGGTCAGGCAACGATTGATCCATCACGAGCCAGCCTATAGCGCTGGAACCGCACAAAATGTGACTTTCGTCGCGGGCGCTCAATTCTCCGCGCGATATCGCTGTACACCACAAAACCAGCGACGCTGCGCGCGTTACGGGACACCGAACCCTCCTTTGACGGAGACCGCGACTGCCTCTTGGTGACGCGCTGACGGGAACCGGTTCCATGTTGCCGCTTTCGTCGTCGCCGAGGAGCCCGTGCGATCCGTTCTCGACGCCGTTGGATATCACCCCCGAACACGGCTTCGATTGCGTGGTCGTTATCAGCTGCAAGGCGCGGCAACACGGGCTACGCGAGTGCCAAGCTCACTGACCCTGTGGCGAGAAGAAGAACGCAGGATCCACACGGCAGCGAGGTGGATCAGTTCCCTGAGTGTCCGGCGGCGAGGCTGGCGACGGAGGAACTCGCCTCCGGCAGCAGTTGACCGAGCGAGCGTCCTCCGTTGCAGCCGCTTTCCCTACTGTGGTCGGTCGTACTTGAACGAGATCGCGAGGCGCACGCGAAAGGCTACGATGGCGCCGTCCTGCATCGTCACGTCCTGGCGCAGGACCTCGGCCACGCGTAGCTCGCGCACGGTCTTCCCAACCGTCTCGACCGCAACGCGAGCCGCGGCCTCCCAAGACTCGCTGCTGGAACCGACAATCTCGACGACCCGGTAAACGCTATCCGCCATGTGAACCTCCTACTAGGAGAATGAAGGGACGAACCGCGAGTCTCGCAGCTAGCCGCCAGCCGTGGCGGTTGAGTCGAGGATCGCGCCCGCTTCAGCGACCCGTTGCGACTGGCCACAGTCAGATATCTCAATCCAGTCGAGTATTCGACGCCGCTTGGCGGATTACGCGCTCAAAGCATAATCCAGGCAAATCGCAGGGGCGGCCTGACGAAACCACGGACTCGGACGCCTTGGATCAAAGCCGCTTATCCTTCTGCGACCTCCCCAAGGAGGCCGCTGTCTCAGGGAGCCAGACCTAAGCCTTGCGTTGTCGCATCACGAACTGCTTAGCGCGCAGGATAGGATCAGTTCATGACTGATCCTATCTCCTTGCAAGGTCTACACGTTGCGATCACCGGCGGCGCGCGCGGGATCGGCGCCGCGACTGCGGAGCGCCTGCGCCGGGATGGCGCACGCGTGACGCTGGGCGACGTCGACGTGACGGCGGTCGAGGCCACGGCGGCGCGGCTGGGGGCGGTGGGGCTGCTCCTCGACGTCACCGATCGCGAGTCGTTCACTGCTTTCCTCGACGCCGCCGAGGCGGCGCAGGGCCCACTCGAGGTCCTGATCAACAACGCCGGGATCATGCCGATCGGGCCGTTCCTCGAGGAGCCCGACGACGTCGCGCGGCGCCTGTTCGATATCAACGTCCAGGGCGTGATCCTCGGCATGAAGATCGCGCTCCCGCGCATGCTCGCCCGTGGCAGTGGGCACGTGGTGAACCTGGCGTCGGCGGCTGGCCGGATGGCCTCGCTGCCTGGCGAGGCCACGTATGTCGCCACGAAGCACGCCGTCGTCGGCCTGAGCGAGGCCGTTCGCTGCGAGCTTGAGGGCACCGGCGTCGGCGTAACGACGGTGCTGCCAAACCTGGCGAACACGCGCCTCGGCTCGGGCATGCACGCGGCGCGGGGCATGAAGAAGCTCGAGCCGGCGGACATCGCGGATGCGATCGTCGACGGGCTGCGCCGGCGGCGCGCCGAGGTGTACGTCCCGGCGTCGCTGCGCCCGCTGAGCGTCCTCGACATCGCGTTGCCGCGCCGCCTCAAGCGCGTCCTTCACAGCGCGTTCGGCAGCGACCAGATCGCACAGGACTTCGACGACGCGGAGCGCAGGGCGTACCAGGAGGCGGCGGGGCGCCCGCTGCACCAGCCCGTCGGCCGGAACTAGGGAGGTCGCTGTCGTCTCCTCACCGCCCCGATCGCCCGCCCGAACCTCCCTCGAGTACCACGGCAGGTCGCGGGGTGACAGTGCATAGGAACCTCACCGTTGCGGTTACCGGGCCGACCGGGACGCTCGGGTTCGGCCTTATGCCGTTGCTGCAAGCCGACGAGCGGATCGCCAGTGTCGTCGGCATCGCACGCCGGCCGTTCGATGCGAACGAGTACGGCTGGTCGAAGATGACCTACCGCCAAGGCGACGTCCGCGATCTCGCCGCGCTGGAGGAGGCGTTCCAGGGCACCGACGTCGTTGTCCATCTAGCGTTCATGATCACCGGAGCCGCGACGCGCGAGACGATCCGGCAGATCAACGTTGAGGGCACTCTCAACGCCTTCCGGGCGGCGGCTGCAGTAGGCGCGCGGCGCTTCGTGTACGCCTCGTCGGTAGCCGCCTACGGGTTCCATCCCGATAACCCGGTCGGGATGACTGAGGACTGGCCTGCTCGGTCGGCGACCCGTCTCTTCTATGCACAGGAGAAGGCAGAGATCGAGCGACTGCTCGATGAGGAGGCCGCCAGCCACCTCAGTCTTGGGCTCTACCTCCTGCGTCCGCCGATCGTGCTGGGACCCGATGCCGTCGGCGCCAAATCTCTCCTCCCCGGACCGCTCGCGCCCGCTATCCACCGAATCGGTGGCCTGATGGGCCGCGTGCCGGTCCCGGTGATCACACCTCCCGTCCCGATGCAGTTCATCCACGAGGAGGACGTCGGACAGGCGTTCCTGCTCTGCATCGTCGGCGCAGGGCCGCCCGGGGTCTACAACATCACCGGCGACGGCGTGCTGAGCGGCGATAAGGTCCTGCGCGAGCTCGGTCTAGTGCCTATCCCCGCCCCGGCGCGACTCCTCCGCGCTGCCGCCCGCGGCGTGTCAGCGCTACCGTTCGCTCCGCCGTTCGCCGGATGGGCGGAGGTGTTCACCCACCCGGCGATCATGGACGCGAGCAAAGCCAAGAAGGAACTCGGCTGGCGCCCGCGGTATAACAGCCTCGAGACGCTCCGCGACACGCTGAAAACGCGCTGACGGCGGCCGGGAGCCGTGTGGCCGGCGTCAGCGAACAGCCTCTGACCGGCGCTATGTGTTCGTGTCGGACGATGTAGGTCCACGACTACGCGGGCGTGGATTCCCAGTCGCGGCTCGGCAGAGCGTCGTGGAGGCCCATGCGGGAGCTGATCCCGAGCTTGGCGAACACTTTGCGCAGGTGCCATTCGACTGTGCGGGGGCTGATGAACAGCCGCGCGCCGATCTCCGGGTTGGAAAGGCCGTCGCGGGCGAGCCGCGCGATCTGCTCCTCCTGAGCAGTGAGTTCATCGCGCGTCTCGACGGTGCGCTTGCGCACCTTCTCGCCCGTGGCTAGCAGCTCGCGGCGGGCGCGCTCGGCGAAGGCCTCCATGCCGATCGCGGCGAGCATGCGCGAGCGGTGCGTAGCTGCTCGCGCGCTTCCATACCCGGGCGCGCTGGAGCTCGCTCAGCTCTAACAGGGCCGTCTTCCCAATCCCGGCCTCGCCCCGCACCACCAGCGTGCGGCCCTCACCCTCGCGAACAGCCGCGATCATCCCGTCCAGCACCGCGCACTCGGCGCGCCGCCCGCGCAACCTGGCCAGCCCTCCCCGGACGGGATGACGGTCAACCGTGAGCAGCAACGCACCCTAGACCATCCAAGATTTCCTCCTGGAGGCTCCCCGCTGAGAGACCGCGTTCTGTCGGACGCTGTTCGCGTTGCGCGATGAGCGGCGGTCTTGGGTTGGATAGGTCTAGATCGGCCTGATCTGCCAGAGCTGGTCGAGGTCGTGTGTCTGGCTGATCCAGCGACGGGCGTCCTCTTGACCGAGCCCGATCATTGCCTTCGTGAATTCCGGGGCGAACAGCAGGAAGCTGAGCAGTTCGGCGTGCTGGGCGTCGGCACCGCCGGCGATGAGCCTGGCGAGAAGCGCGATGTCTGGCGAGCGGATCGCCTGTAGCGGATCGCTGTAGTGCTCGCGGAATACTCGTAGCGCGCATTGGCCGATCGCGTCGCGCTCCGCGGGTGCGACCACGATGTAGGGCACCTGGCGCTTGCCTCCGCGGGTTGGATCGGCGGTTCGGGTGGTCAGCTCATTGATGGTCGCGAGGGTTAGGACATCTGCGGTGAGCTGGTCGTCGAGGAGACCGAGCAGGATTTGGCCGGCGCCCTCGAGCGCGTCTGGTCGCTCCTCGCCAGCCAGCTGTGGTGGTCCTGGCGACAATGAGTTGAGCGCGATCACGACGACGCGCCCGGCTCCGAACTCGAGCGCTGGCTTGATCGGCGTGTTCAGGCGCGTTCCGCCGTCGAAGTACCAGCCCCGAGCGACTTGCGGTCTCTTGACGTGGACGGCGGGAAAGATCGCCGGGATCGCCGCAGAAGCCAGCACATGGTCCTCAACGAGCGGTGTCGCGACGTAGTCGATGCCGTGCCGGCGGTCGGGCGACGGCGAGCCAAGGCCGCTGTGGAAGACGACCGAGCGGCTGGTGAGAGCCGAGGTCGCAACAACGCCGGCGGCGTCGAGCGCTCCGGCTTGAATGTTGCGCTCCAGTTGGTCGAAGTCGATCCGTTCTCGTAGCGTCGCTCGAAGAGGTTGGGAGTCGAGCAGCGACTCCAGTCGCGCGCCAGGCACCCCGAGCACCTCGCCGGCGTATTCGCTCAGACGCAGCAGTGTTCCGCCCGAGACCAGCCGCCGCGCAACTTCCCCCCACCTGATCGTCTCCCAGAGCATGAGCGCGTCCGCTATCAGCTGGCTCGTGGACAGCTGCGCGTTGGCGGCGAGGAAACTTATATTCAGGGCGCCCACGCTGGTGCCGATCAGGATCCGCGGACGCTCACCGCGGTCCTCCAGCACCGGCAGGAGAACGGACAACGCGCCGGCTTCGTAGGCACCACGCGCGCCCCCACCCGCGAGTACGAGCGCGACCGTATCCCGTGTTTCGCGCTCACTCATCCGCTGGGAGCCTACGCACAGGGGGACGGGTGCATCTTCCGCCGCCTGCAGTACGCGAACAACCGCGTCATGCGGCTCAACCCGCTGCTACCTCATGGCGGTCTCGTTCCTGCCGTTCCCGACCAAGCTGATGGCCGAGGCGATCCGCAACACCGACGCCGAACGCGCCGCGGTCATCTTCTACGGCGGGTCGCTGCTCGTCATCGCGCTCCTAGTCTCCACGCGGCGGCGCGCGATCGCGCGCCGCCGCGACCTCCTCAGGCCGGACGTGAGCGAGGACGAGATCAACGAGCTCCTACGCGCGACGACGCCGAACATCGGCTTCTACGTGGGCGAGATCGTGCTCGCGATCGTCGCCCCCGTACTCGCCCCGATCCGCTATCTGCTGATCGCAATCCTCCTCGTGCTGCGGGCACGTGGCGACCAGGAACCGACAACCACCGCGGCCGGACCCGGATAACGTAGCGCCCTGCTGGGGGCAGAGCTGCCGGACCAGGGTCCGCGTCCACCGCGACCGGGGGCGTGGCTACGCCCCTCGTTTCGCGGTGCGCTCGGCGCGCTCCCGTATCTAGGCGCGCAGGCCGGTCGGCAGCTCTGGCGCCTGCAAACGCGTTGGCCAGCAGCTGCGGCTCGCGCAGGATCGCGCGCGAGACGAGCGCGCTGGTCACGCCGTGCGCCGGGCGGCCCACGACACGGTCAGCGGCACCGATGTCGCCCTGGCGTATGACTCGCAGGTACGCGCCGGGTCTTCCGGTGGCGGCGAAACGCTTCGGGAAACCAGGATCTCCCATCCGCACGCCGAGCTTGAAGCACGGCAGACGCGGTTGCGCCACTTCGAGCAACGCACTGCCGACTGCCCACCGCTCGCCGATCACCGCATCCGAGACAGGGAGCCCCCGGACGGTGAGGTTCTCTCCGAAGGCGCCCGGACCTAGCGACACGCCGAGTTCCGCCTCCCACAATTCGGTGTCCTCGGCCGCATACGCGTAGACAGCCTTGTCTGGCCCGCCGTGCACGGTCCGATCGGCCTGGTCATCGCCGCGCAGGTTCACACCCCGCAGCGGCACCCGCCCGTCCACCGGGCTCTTCCAGATCGCGGTCAAGATCGTGTGGCCATTCACCTCCACAGCGCGGGGCTCGCCCACGTTCACCGACTCGACCCTGCCCTCGACGGAATCCGGGTATGCGCTCATCTGCATCAGTCTCACCGGCGTGCCGGGCGGTCACACCGCGGCCGGGCCGTGGGCCGTCAACTGGTGAACGTCGCCAGCGGCTGCTCGGTTTCGACAATGTAGGTGGAGAGCATCTGGCCCGTGTCGGGGCCCAGGTCCAGCGCGTTGTGGGGGGTGCGGGGCGGCATCAGGAAGGGGTCGCCGGCGTTCAGGGTGAGGGTGGGCTTCCCCTTGATCTGCATCGCCACCGTCCCGGCGAGGATGTACCCGACTTCTTCCCCAGAGTGCATGTGCCAGCCCGACTCGACGCCGGCTGGGATCTCGGTAAGTACTTGCACGATCTCCCGGCCGGGAATCGAGGATGCGCTGTGCTGGAGCTCGCTGCGCTTGAGCTTGCCAGCGAGCGCGTCGGTGGGCGCGGTGTCGGACGACACGGTCAGACCTCCTAATCAGTGGATTCACAAGTGCGCGATCGGCGTCTTCTGTTCACGTGTCGGCGAGGAAGCTGAGCAGCTGGGCGGCGGTCTCTTCCGGGCGGTCCTCGGCCAGGAAGTGGTTGGCGTCGACTGCCTCCGCCCGGACGTCTGGCGCCCATGGCCGCCAGACCTCGAGGATGTCGGGATAGAAGCCGGGAGCCCACCGCGCGCGGCCCACAGCACCAGGACAGGGGCCGCGATTCGGCGGCCCGCGTCGCGGTCGGCGTCGTCTTGCGCGACGTCCACAGACGCGCCGGCTCGGTAGTCCTCGCACATCGCCTCGACCGTGCCCGGGTCGTCGAGTATGCGCCGGTAGGCGTCCAGGACCTCGGGGGGATAGCGGCCGGGCTCGGTGCCCAGGCCCATGCCGGCACGGACGTGCAGGTCGAAGAACACCTGCGGGTCGCCGCCGATGAGGCGTTCGGGCAGCGGAGCGGGCTAGGCGAGGAACCCCCAGTGCCAATGGCCCCGCGCGAAGTCTCGGTCGGCCCGCCGCCAGACCTCCCCGGTCGGGACAATGTCCAGCACCGCGAGGCGCTCCACTCGGTCGGGATGGTCGAGCGCCATGCGGTAGGCCACGCGCCCGCCGCGGTCGTGACCGGCGACGGAAAAGCGGTTGAAGCCGAGGGCGGCCATCGCCTCCACCCGGTCGAGAGCCATCGCCCGCTTGCTGTGCGGGGCGTGGTCCGGCGCGGGCGCCGGGCGAAACAACGCGCCGTAGCAGAACCACTCCATCGCCTTGCGCGTGAGGTAGTAGCCCTCCGCGAACTCGTCGTAGGAGGCGGTGTCCATTGCCGCATCGGTTACCGGGTAGTAGATGGACGCCTGGACGAAGTTCACATCCCCTCGTTGCTTTGCCATGATTGTCAGCGCCGCAGTCATGTTGCCGCCGACGGACTCGCCGGCAACGGCCATCCGGCGGGCGTCGAGACCATTGGTTGCGCCCTCGCGGATGACCCATTGAGCGGTGGCGTAGCCCTGCTCGATCGCCACCGGGTAGCGGGCATCCGGGGAGTTGGGGTACTCCACGAATAGCAGCGCCGCGCGCGCACCGACCGCGAGCTCGCGTACGAGCCGATCGTGCGTGCCGGCGTTGCCCAGGATCCATCCACCTCCGTGCATATACACGATCACCGGCAGCGTCCCGGAGCTTCCAACCGGCTTGATCATGCGGACGCGTGCGTCTCCGACGTCAGCTGGAATGGTGATCCACTCCTCCTCGACGGGCAGCTTGTCGACGGGGGCGGCTTGCAGATCGTCGAGCACCTTGCGCGCTGCGGCTGGTTCCAGCTCGTAGAGGAACGGCGGGGTGGATGTCGCGTCGACGATCGCCTGCGCGGAGGGTTCGAGGACGATTCGCGACTGAACGGTCATAAGTCATAACGTGCTCCTTGATAAAGGGGTGAAGGCCGATATCGCTGCGACCGCCATCGGCGCTCGTCGCTCATCTGCACTCGGTCCAGGGCGGGAAATGGCCCGGTCGTGCCGAGCCCTCGGTCGGCCGGCTCGACTGGCCGAACCCGCGCCGGTCGAAGGCGATCACGCGATGGCCGGCCTCCAGCAGCGCGTGCGCCTGGGGCTCCCAGGACCGGCTGTCCAGCGGCCAGCCGCTCAGCAGCACGACCGCTGGGCCGCTGCCATCGTCCTCGTAGTACAGCTCGATCGGCGTCGAGTTCTCTGACCGACGGTGACGGTGCCCACGGTTTCTCCTCGGTTTGTGGTTGCAATGAGCCCGGGTTTGGTGAGCGGCAATCCAAACCGGGGAGCCGACCCCCACCGTCGCCCTGAGCTCGTAGGGGTCTTGCAGCGCTCTCATCGAAACGATGCTCTCGGGCTCTACACGCGTTGATGATCCCGTTAGCCGCGCTCGCTGTCTGCACCGCCAGCGCCCATCCTCGATTCTGGCCTACCTATGGGAAAGCCCCTCTTCTTGCTAGCTGCAATAGACCGTCGTCGGAGCTGTTTGCGCCACCGAGAGATTCCAGCTAGCTGCAATGCCGACATGGACCAGCACTGGCATGCTGGGTGCGTGCGGTGTGTGATCGTGGACGAAAACGAGCCCTTCCTGAACGAGGCTCGCGAACTGCTGGAGCGGGAGGGCATCGATGTTGTCGGTGTCGCGACGACAGCCCGCGAAGCTCTCCAAAAGGTTACCGAGCTTCAACCCGAGCTGATCCTCGTCGACATCGACCTGGGAACAGAAAGTGGCTTTGACCTAGCCCGGGCGCTGGCCAAGATCCCTGTCTGGGGAAATTCCTCACGGATGACTCGGGCAGCATCGAGGGCCGCCGCTGAGCACGTGGACGTCTCCGGCCGCTGGCGGCTTGACGGAGACCGGCTTGGACGAGGATCTTCAGCAGCGGCTGCCCACGCGCGAACACGCGTGGGCCGAGGTTGGTGGGCCAATCGCCTCCTTCATCCGGGACGAGCTTGATGTCCACTCCTCGGTTGGCAGCCCGATTGTCGTCGTTCTGTGCCCGACCCGGTTATGTGCCATCGGTGACGTGATCCCCGCAAACACGGCGATAGGTATCGACCTGCCGGCGTCTCTGGCGACATAACGCTTGTCGCGCGCACGAGGGTGCCTCTTCTGGCCATCTACTCGATGGGAGGTTGTCCCTCATGTTGGAGTCGTACTTCGTTAAGCCGAGCACGGCTGATCGTGTCCGGTGCTCGTGGATCGCCCCCGAGGTCGAGCGCTACGTGGGCTGGCTTGCCGAGCGCGGCTACGCCGCGAAATGTGTTCGGGCGCGGGTGCCGCTGCTGGTCGCGTTTGGTGAATTCGCCCGGGCGGGTGGTGCCCGGAGCGTCGAGGAGCTGCCCGAGCAGGTCGAGGCGTTCGTCGCCTGGCGGGTCGCCGAGCGTTTTGATCCTCGCCGCGCCGCTGACTGCGTGGTCGCTCGGGAGGTCCGCGGTCCGTTGGAGCAGATGCTTCAGGTCGTTCTTCCCGGGTTCGTTGGCAGTGGCCATCGCCATGGTGCGCTGCCGTTCGCTGGCGAGCTGCCAGGGTTCTTTCAGTACCTGGAGGGCGAGCGTGGTCTTCGGCCAGCGTCGATCGCCGGCTACCGACACCACCTGTCCCGCCTTGAGGCGTACCTGGCGAGAATTGGTGTCAGGCGGTTGTCGGAGCTCTCGCCGGCGATCCTGAGCGCGTTTATCGCCGAGCGCGCCGGCTCGGGTTTGGCGAAGGTGTCGCTGTGCGAGTGCTGCGCCGTGTTGCGCGTGTTCTTGCGTTACGCGCATCGCGAGGGGGTGATCGCGAGCGACTTGAGCGGCGCGATCGACGGCCCCCAGGTCTACCGGCTGTCGAGCATCCCGCGGTCGATCAGCTGGGAGGAGGTCGGGCGGGTGCTTGCCGGTGTCGATCGCCGCACGCCGTGCGGCAAGCGTGATTGGGCGATCCTGATGCTGCTGGTGACCTACGGGCTGCGCAGCCGCGAGGTCGCCGCGTTGACGCTCGATGACATCGACTGGCGGCGCGAGCGTCTCGCCGTGCCTGAGCGCAAGGCCGGGCACTCGACCGCGTTCCCGCTGTCGGCATCGGTCGGGGAGGCGCTGGTGGACTATCTGCGCCACGGGCGCCCGCCGACCAAGGAGCGGCGCGTGTTCTTCCGCGCGGTCGCGCCGGTCGTGCCGATGAGCGCGGACGCTGTCTCGGGCCGCGCGCGCCACTATCTCCTCAAGGCGGGGATCGATGTGTTCCGGCCGGGGTCGCACACGCTGCGCCACACGTGCGTGCAGCGGCTCGTGGACGCCGATTTCGCGCTGAAGACGATCGGTGACTTCGTCGGGCACCGTTCGGCCAAGTCGACCGAGATCTATACGAAGGTCGCTGTCGAGCAGCTGCGCCAGGTCGCGCTCGGCGACGGCGAGGAGGTGCTCTCATGAGCCAGGGCGAGAGCATCGAGGAGGTTGCTGGTCGGTTCGTTGCGCACAAGCGTGCCCTTGGCCGCAAGTACAACAGCGCCCAGTCGGAGCTGCGGCTGCTGGTGTGGTTCTGCACCGAACGGGGCGTGGTCGGCATCGGCCAGCTCACACCAGCGCTGCTGGATGAGTTCTTGGCCTCGCGGCCGCAGGGCTTTAACCACATGCTGGGCGTGGTCAGGTGCATGCTGGACTGGGCCGTGGCCCAGCAGCTGATTGAGGTCTCGCCGCTGCGCGCCCGTCGCCGGCGGGTCACCTCCCAGCCGATCCCGTTCATCTTCGACCAGGCGCAAGTGCGACGTCTGCTCGAGGCGGCCGGCGCGCTGCCCGACAACGCCCGCGCCAGAGGGCGGGCAACGACCTACCGGACGATCTTCGCGCTCTGCTACGCGCTCGGGCTGCGCGCCGGCGAGGCGTGCGGTCTGCGCCTCGGCGACGTCGATCAGAACCGTCGCCTGCTGGTCGTGCGGGGCGGCAAGTTCGGGAAGAGTCGCCTCGTCCCGCACGGGCCGCGGATCGCTGCGCTGCTCGAGCAGCAGATCGATCGTCGCCGCCGCGCCGGGGCGCTCGGCGACCAGGAGCCGCTGTTCACCTTCGACGACTGGCGCTGCGTATACCCGCACTGTGCCAGCCGAGCGTTTCACGAGCTGGTGCTCGCGCTCGATCTGCCGGTGCCGGCCGGGGTCTCGCCACCGAGGCTGCACAGCCTCCGGCACAGCTTCGCCGTCGGCTGCCTTCTGCGTTGGTATCGCGAGGGCCTGGACCCGGCCGCCAGGCTGCATCAGCTCTCGACGTTCATGGGACACGTCGACCCATCCTCGACCGCGGTCTATTTGACGATCACCCCGGCGCTGCTTCAGGAGGCCAACCGGCGCTTTGAACGATTCGCCGAGCCGGTGTGGACGGAGGCAGCACGATGAGCCCCTCCGCGCCGCTCGGGCAGCTGCTGCACTCCTACTTCCTCGACCACCTGATCGCAGTCAAGGGCCTGCGCCCCGGGTCGGTGCGCAGCTACCGCGACACGATCCGGCTGCTGTTGTTGTTCATCGCCACGGACAAGCGCTGCAAACTCACGCGGCTTCGACTCGGCGATCTCACGATCGAGCGGGTCCTCGCCTTCCTCCGCCACCTCAAGCACGACCGCGGCAACAGCATCAGCACGCGCAACCAGCGCCTGGCGGCGGTCCGCTCCCTGTTCGAGTACATCGCGACCCGCTCGCCGGAGATGCCGGCAGTCTGCCAGCAGGTCGCCGCGATCCCGGCCAAACGCGTGCCGCCACCGGAAACCCGGTTCCTGGAACGCGACCAGGCTCAGCGGCTGCTGGCAGGCCTCCCCAGCCGCGGCCGGCTCGCGCTGCGCGACCGCGCGCTGGTCTTGTTCCTCTACAACACCGGCGCGCGAGTCCAAGAAGCGGCGGACCTACGGGTCGGGCACCTCGACCTCTCAGAGCACCCAACCGTGCGCCTACACGGCAAGGGCGACAAATGGAGGACCTGCCCGCTCTGGCAGCAGACCGCCCGGACCCTCGAGCAGCTGCTGCAGTCACGGTCACAGCCGCCGACGCCGCAAGCTGCCGTCTTCACCGCCCGCGGGCAGCCGCTCACCCGCTACGGGATCTACAAAATCGTCCGTCGGCACGCCGGCGATCTCGACGACCCCAGAACCGGGCGCCGAGTCAGCCCGCACACCTTCCGCCACACCACAGCGGTCCACCTGCTGGAAGCGGGCGTCGAGGTCAGCATGATCCGCGGCTGGCTCGGCCACACCGACCTCACAACAACCAACCGATACGCCGAGATCAACACCAAAGCCAAACAGGAGGCCCTGCTGAGAACAGAACCTCCAGGCACTACCGCGGGATCCCGCACCAACCCAATCTGGCGGACCGACGAGACGCTACTGAACTGGCTCGCCTCGCTGTGACTGTTATGTGCCCAACCGCGACGTCGCTGAGCGGCCTGCCGCCGTGATCACAGTCCCAAGGCCGGAGGCAGGCACATAACCGGGTCGGGCACAGAATGTCGATTTTGTGGCGCGCCACAAAATCGACAAGGGCCAGGTGTGGGGCGCCTTGTTCGTCCACTCGACACAGCCCGAGCCGCTTCCGGTTGACACGGAGTTGCGTCTCGGTCACTTCAGCTTGTGGCTACGGCGATGGCGAACGTGCAGGCGCGAGCAGACCTGCAGCGTCTCGCCGAGCAGCAGGCGGCCCTGCGACGGGTGGCCGAACACGTTGCGCGCAGAGCAGCGGCAACCGAGGTCTTTGCCAAGGTCGCGGAGGAACCGCCCAGATCGGCCTTCACCCGGCCATCCTCTCTGAGGGCGGCCTTGACCCCGCGCTCCGAGCGCTTGCCCGTCGATCCGCGATACGGCCAAGCGGACCGAGTTGAGGCGCTCGGCGGCAAGATCGCAATCGCCAGCCCCGCAGCCCCGTAGGCCAGGGACCTCAGTCCACGTCGAATTGCCCGCCAAGAGCAACTGACCTGACCGGCAACCCCTCGGTCGCGCGATCGCGCGTTGACCACGTAACCGCGGTCAACGCGCGTCAGCCGGTCAGGGAGCTACTTTAAGGAGCCACTTTTCAAATTCCCGGTAGTCGTGTGGTGCGGGGTCGTTGAGCAGCGGACCGGCGGCGTTCAGTACCTCCTCGGCGCCGGCGACGAACCCCCGCCAGTACGGACTGTCGTGGTGGGGGACCCTGATGGCGTTCACGTGCTCCGTGTCGCTTGTGAAGTCGCAGGGTGAACGGTCAATGTCGTCTGGGCCGGGGTCGAAGTTCTCCACGAGATCGCGCAGCTCATTGGTCGTCGCGTAGTCGCGCGCCCATGCGATCCCGTCCCCGCACCCCCTCTGGTACTGGTACTCCGCGGCCTGTTGGTCGTCAACCGTGGCGTTCGGCAGCGGACCGGTAGCGTCCAGGTCCAGTACCTCCTCGGCCCCGGCGACGAACTCTCGCCAATGCGGATTATCGTATGAGTGCTCCTTGTCGAAGTTGCCCTCTGGTCCGGGCTCGAAGTTCTCCACGAGGTTTCGCAGCTCATCAGCCGTGGCGTGGTCGCGCGCCCATGCGATCCCGTCCTCGCGCGCCCTCGGGTACCACTCGGGGAGTGGGTCGTCCGCCGTGGCGTTCAGCCTCGCAGCCACCGCCGCGATATCGCTTGTCGCGGCTTGTTTGATCCTTACTTCGTTCGGTTTTTTTGGGGTTAAGGTGGTCATCGCGGCGCTTCTTTCTCTGTCGCACGCTGCTGCAGGTACTCGTGGATAGCGGTCGCTGCTTTGCGGCCCGCGCCCATTGCCAGGATCACCGTCGCGGCACCGGTCACGATGTCGCCGCCGGCGTACACGCCCTCGCGGCTGGTGGCGCCCGTCTGCGGGTCGGCGAGGATGCAGCCGTGGCTGTCGATGTCGAGGCCGTAGGTCGTCCGCGGGACGAGCGGGTTCGGGTTCGTGCCGAGGGCGATGACGACGAGGTCGGTCTCGATCGTGAATTCCGAGTTGGGCACCGGGACCGGGCGGCGGCGGCCCGATTCGTCGGGCTCGCCGAGTTCGGTGCGGATGCACTCGAGGCCGCGGACCCATCCGTTCTCGTCGCCAAGGACGCGCTGCGGGAGGGTGAGCCAGTCGAAGATCACGCCCTCGTCGCTCGCCCGCTCGTAGTCCTCCGCTCGCGCACCCTTCTCCTGCTCGGAGCGGCGGTACACGATGTGGGCCTCCTCGGCGCCGAGGCGGATCGAGCAGCGCACCGCGTCCATCGCGGTGTCGCCGGCGCCGATCACCGCGGCGCGCCTCGGCTTCCGGACGGGCGTGTCGTACTCGGGGAACGAGTACGCGTGCATCAGGTTGACGCGCGTGAGGAACTCGTTGGCCGAGTAGACGCCTTTGAGGTTCTCTCCGGGAATGTTCATGAAGATCGGTGACCCTGCGCCCGTGCCGACGAACAGGGCCGAGTAGCCGAACTCGTCGACGAGCTGGTCGATCGTGACCGTCTTGCCGATGATCACGTCGCGCACGAACTCGACGCCGAGAGCCTTGAGGTGCTCGACGTCCTCGTCGACGATCTCTTTCGGCAGCCGGTACTGTGGGATCCCGTAGCGGAGGACGCCGCCGAATGCATGCAGCGCCTCGAAGATCGTCACGGGGTAGCCGAGCTGTGCCAGGTCGCTGGCCGCCGTTAGGCCGGCCGGGCCCGAGCCAACGATGCCGATCTTCTGCTCGCGCCACACTTCGGGAGCGGCGGGCTCGCCGTCGCTCCCGTGCCCCCGCTCCCAGTCGGCGACGAAGCGCTCCAGCCGGCCGATGCCGACCGGGCACTGCCGGGGGACTAGCACGCAGCGCGACTCGCACTGGTGCTCGACCGGGCAGACACGGCCGCAGATCGCGGGCAGCAGGTTGCGCTGGCGGATCGTGCGGGCCGCGCCCGCGAAGTCCCCCAGCGCGACGTGGCGCACGAAGTCGCGGATCGGCACGTTCACAGGGCAGCCCTGCTCGCACACGGGGTCCTGGCAGTTCAGACAGCGCCGCGCCTCGGCAATCGCGCGCTCCACGGTGTAGCCCTCGGCGACCTCGCCCCAGTTCTGGCGGCGCTCCTCCGGGTCTCGGCACGGCATCGCGGTCTTTTGCGGATACACGATCGGCATGGCACTTACCTCCCCAATCCCGCGAGTTCGCAGGCCAGGTCTTCCTGCTCTTTGTAGGTCGTCATGCGGGCGTCCGCCTCGTCGAAGTCCACCATGTGGGCATCGAAGAACGGGCCGTCCACGCAAGCGAAGAGTGATTTGCCGCCGACAGACACGCGGCAGCCGCCGCACATGCCCGTTCCGTCCACCATCAGCGGGTCGAGGGAGACCATCGCGGGCAGGCCGCGGCGCTGCGTCGTGTTTGCGACGGCGCGCATCATCGGCATCGGGCCGACGGCGAAGCAGTGCGTGAACTCGGCGCCGGCGTCCAGCAGCTCCTCCAGGCGACCGGTGACGAAGCCGCGGTAGCCGACGGAGCCGTCGTTGGTGCACACGTGCACCTCGTCACTCTCGGTCGCCAACAGGTCGGCGAGAATCACCAGATCGCTGGTCCGGGCGCCGACGATGGACGAGACCCGCACGCCGCGCGAGCGCAGCTCGCGGGCGAGAGGGAACACCGCGCCCGTGCCGAAGCCGCCGCCGATTAGCACCGTGTGGCCCTCCGCTGGGAGTGGCACCTCCAGGCCGAGCGGGCCCGCGAAGTCGAGGAACACGTCGCCCACCTCCAGCGCGCCGATGAGCGCGCTCGTGCGCCCGACCTCTTGGACGACGATCGTGATCGTGCCCGCGGCTCGGCTGAAGTCGGTGATGCTGATCGGGACCCGCTCGCCGGTCTCGGTGACCCGCAGGATCACGAACTGACCGGGCGCCGCGTTGTGCGCCACGAGCGGGGCGTGGACGACGAGCAGCTTGGTGACGTCCGTGAGGTCGCGCTTCTCAATGATGCGTGCGGTGGTGTCCATTATGCGTGCGGTGGTATTCATAGTCATCACAGGAGGGGGTTCTCGTCTTTGGCCTTGAGTCGCCGCCAGCGGCGCTCCACCTCGGCCTCGATCGAGGCGAGCGTCGCCTCGTTACCGGGCTTGCAGAGGTGCTTTGTCTTGCCCATCAGCCGCAGCCAGTCGCTGAGCGGCATGCGCCGGTCGATCGGCTCCGGGTCGTAGGTGATGTGGGTCACGCCGCCCTCGATCTCGTACAGCGGGAAGAAGCAGCAGTCAACCGCGGCCTGGACAATGTCGACGCCGGCGCGGTCCTCGGTCTTCCAGTTCAGCGGGCAGGAGATCAGGATCTTCCCGTAGGCCGTGCCCTGATGCTTCGCGTACCACTGCGCCTTGGCGGCCTTCGCCACGAGATCGTCGGGGTAGCCCTCGACGCCGGTGAACACGTACGGGATGTTGGTCGCCGCCATGATCTGCGGCGTGTCCTTGTGGTGGAAAGCCTTGCCCAGCTCGGCGGGCCCGACGTGGCTCGTCGATGTCATGTGCCCCAGCGGCGTCGAGTAGCTGAGCTGGCTGCCCGTGTTCATGTAGCCCTGGTTGTCGTACTCGACGACGATCATCCCGTGGTTGCGAAGCGCGGCGCCGACCGCGGCCCCCATGCCGATGTCCATACCGCCGTCGCCGGTGACCATCACGAACGTGATGTCCTCCCCGTCGGGCAGCTCGCCGCGGCGCACGCGCTCGTGGAACATCTCGACGAGCCCGCTCAGCGTGGCAGCGCCGTTCTGGAACAGGTTGTGCACGTACGTAATCCGGTGCGAGGTGTAGGGGTAGCCGGTGGTGACGACCATCGCGCAGCCCGTCTGGTAGAGCACGACGACATCGCCCTCGATGCCGCGCAGGAACTGGTCGAGCGCCGGGAAGACGCCGCAGCCGGGGCAGGCGCCGTGGCCGGGGAGCACGCGCTTCGGCTTCGCAGCGAGCTCCCAATACGGAGGCGCGTCAACCTTGAGCCGGCCATCCGGGCCCTGCTCCACCTTGAGCAGACCGCTCGTTTGCTCCTCGCGGGTGAGCGGCGGCGCGCCGCGGCGCGCCCGCGGTTTCGCGGGATCACCCGGCTCCACGCCGTAGTAGTCGAACGGCACTTCCACGGCGCCGCGCTCGGCGGTTTCCAGCGCGAGCCGGAAGAACGCCTCGGCGTCCTCGGTGTAGAAGTCGCGCCCGCCGATGCCGTAGAGGCGGCTCAGGCAGAGCGTACGGTTCTCCGGGTCGTCCTTCAGCGCCGACTTCACCTCGTGCGAGAGGTTGGCGCCATGGCCTCCGTAGGAGCCGGCGCGCTCGCCGAGCACAACGGCCTTCACCCCGCGCAGCGCCTCGCGGATCGTGTCCGCCGGGAACGGCCGGATCACGTTGGGGCTGACGACGCCGGCGCGGACGCCCTGCTCGCGCAGGCGGTCGGCCACGTCCTTCGCGGTCTCCGCCGCCGAGTTGAGCAGGAACACCGCGACCTCTGCGTCGTCCATGCGGTACAGGTCGACGGGGTCGTAGCGCCGGCCGCTCAACGCCTCGTATTCGGCGACGACCTCGGGGAGCGCGGCCGCCGCGGCGTCCATCGCCCGCTCGAGCTGATACTTGTTGTTGATCAAGTCGGGGTCGTTCATGTACGGCCCGATCGTCACAGGGTGCCGTGGGTCGAGCGCCGTTACCGCCTCCGGCACGGGGCCGAGCCAGTCCTGCACAGTGACGTCGTCCTCGAAGCTCGAGACGCGGCGCTTCTGGTGACTCGTGAAGAAGCCATCGAAGGCCACGATCGCCGGGAGCCGGACGTCGGCGCGCTCGGCGACGCGCAGCGCGATCAGGTTCATGTCGTACACGGCCTGAGGGTCGCGTGCCATGAAGATCAGCCAGCCCGTGTTCAGCGCGAAGTAGACGTCGGAGTGGTCGCCGCGGATGTCGAGCGGCGCGCTCACGGCGCGCGTCGCGATGTCGAGCAGCATCGGGTAGCGCGTCCCCGACTGCACGGGCAGCTCCTCCAGCGAGTACAGCAGCCCCTGGCCGCTGGTCGCGTTGAAGACCCGTCCGCCGCCGGTCGCGGCGCCGTAGCAGATGCCGGCGGCGCCGTGCTCGCCATCGGCGGGCACCATCACGATGTCGTGCTCGCCGGCGGCCTTCATCTCGTCAAGCAACTCGGCGATCTCCGTCGAAGGCGTGATCGGGTAATAACCCATCAGATGGAAGCGGATCTGCTTCGCGGAGAGCGCGGCCATCTCGTTGCCGGTGCGGAACCCAGCAACCTGCACGGCCCCGCCGATCTTCGACCTGGGTGTTTCGACGACGGCCATTAGCTGGCCCCCCTTTCACGCTCGAGCCACGGGAAGAGCGGGACGCGATTCTCCTCGGCCCAGCCGTCCTCCTCGCGGAGCTCGGTAAGCGAGCCGGTCGGGCACGAGTCGATGCACTTCAGGCAGCCCTTGCAGTAGTTGTAATCGATGCCGCGCAGCCGCACGGCGGGATCGCCCTCATCGTCATCGGACCACACGAAGCACATGTCCGGACAGACGATGTCGCAGATCCCGCAGTGCACGCACGAGTCAGGGTCGTAAGCGGGGAGGAAGCCCTGCCGCGACGTGCTCAAGTTCTTGACGACGCTGTTGCCCGAGTCGAGGATGACGCCGCCGATCGGCGCGTCAAGGTACCCAAACGCGGGCGCGGCCCGTTGCACGGGCCGGCCGGGGTCGCCGGGCTGGGGGCTCCAGGTCAGGAGCCGCAGTTCGCGGTAGCCGCGGTCAAAGGTACGGAGGTTCGCCTCAACAAGGTGCGCGTAGTGGGCCGAGAGCTTCTCGGCGATCGTCTCCTTGACCGCGTCGGGGTCGACGAACGGGCAGATACGGGCGACCGCGCCGAGCATCGCGGTGTTCACGCGCGTCTTCTCCTCGAGCGCGATACCGAGCGCGTCGAGCACCGCCACCGTGCCGGAGCACAACCCGAGCGCCTCCCGGATCTCCTCGGGGCCCGAGCGTGTGTTCACGATCAGCGTGCCGGTTGGGCTCAGGCCAGCGGCCACATCCAGGGAGCGGGCCAGCGCTTCGTGGAAAACCGCGACCACCTGCGGGCTCTCGATCGGGCTGCTCGAGCGGATCTCGTGATCGCCGGGGCAGAACCGCACGAACGACTTCACCGGCGTGCCCTTCTTCTCCGAGCCATACGAGGAGAAATGCGTGCCGTTCAAGCCCTGCCGCAAGACGCCGGCCTCGGCGAGGATCTGCCCCGCGAGGTGCGCGCCAAGTCCGCCGATCGACTCAAAACGAATCCCGAAGAAGCCGTCATCGTCGGCACCGGGGAGCAGATTCGCTCCCGTACTCACTGGACTGTCTGCCAACGCTGACATTGCACGCCTCCAGATCCAAATTTTTCTCTTGTTCCGATCTTCCAGACCGCGCAGCGCGACAGCAACGGCAACAACTACGCGATCTTTGGAACCGCGCCCGGAACCTCATTGGGGAGAACTACGCACGAGGGTTAAGAGAAAGCCGCGGAGACGGGATGGACGGCCCGCGGGGTGATCTCGACAGGCTCGCCTGTATCGCGCAGACAAAGGCCACGATCGCGGGCTACGCATACCAGCAGCTGGGCGTGGTTGGTCAGGTAAGCCCACCCGGTGTGGTGTCGGTCGCCATCCACAATAGTCGAGTCTTTCTGGACTTATTTTTCATGCTATGGTTATCGTGTATGTCTGCGAGAGGACCCAATGGGCCCCTCGGATGCCCACGTTTCGGGTGATCGTCGGTGACCAGACAATCAAGCTGGAGGTGGAACAGTGGCTACTGCCGAAGCAACCATCCTGACCGGGAACGAGCAGCTTGCGGGCATCAATGCCGACTACGAGCAGCGCTACGGGTTCCACGACGCCGAGCACTACCTCTACAAGGCGCCCAAAGGGCTGAATCGGGAGATCGTCGAAAAGATCTCGGAGTTCAAGTCCGAGCCGCAGTGGATGCGCGACTTCCGACTTAGGGCGCTCGACCATTTTCTCGCGCGCAAACAGCCCACATGGGGCTCGCCGCTGCTTGCCGAGCTCGATTACGACAACATCCGATACTTCGTGCGCGCCTCCGAGACGCCCAGCCGGTCTTGGGACGACGTGCCTGAGGACGTCAAGCGGACCTTTGATCGCTTGGGCATTCCCGAGGCGGAGCGGAAATTCCTGTCCGGCGTCGGTGCACAGTACGAGTCAGAGGTCGTGTACCACCAGATTCACGAGGACCTCGAGAAGCAGGGTGTGATCTTCACTGACATGGACACGGCGCTGCGCGAGCACGAGGACATCGTGCGTCAGTACTTCGCGACGATCATCCCGCCGAACGACAATAAGCTCGCGGCGCTGAACTCTGCGGTGTGGTCCGGCGGATCGTTCGTGTACGTGCCCGAAGGCGTCCACGTTGAGATGCCCCTGCAGGCGTATTTCCGGATCAACACCGAGAACATGGGGCAGTTCGAGCGGACCCTGATCATCGCCGAGCCGGGCTCGTATGTTCACTACGTCGAGGGTTGCACTGCTCCCACATACAGCTCTGACTCGCTTCACTCGGCGGTAGTTGAGCTGATCGCCCTCCCGGGTGCACGCATCCGTTACACGACTGTCCAGAACTGGTCGACCAACGTCTACAACCTGGTCACCAAGCGCGCGGTCGCGTACGCCGATGCCACGGTCGAGTGGGTTGATTGCAATCTCGGGTCCAAGCTGACGATGAAATACCCGAGCATCTACCTGCTTGGAGAGCGAGCCCATGGCGAGGTCCTGTCGATCGCGTTCGCAGGCGCCGGCCAGCACCAGGATGCGGGTGCCAAGATCATCCACGCCGCGCCCAACACGACCTCGAACATCTTTGCCAAGTCGATCTCCAAGGATGGCGGCCGCGGGTCCTACCGAGGCCTGCTCGAGATCTCGAAGGGCGCCCACGGCTCCAGGTCCAAGGTCGTCTGCGACGCGTTGCTGCTGGACGAGCACTCGCGCTCAGATACCTACCCAACGATCCGGATCGGCGACGACGACGTCAACGTCGGTCATGAGGCTACCGTCTCGAAGGTCGGCGACGACCAGCTCTTCTATCTGATGTCGCACGGCATCCGCGAGGACGAGGCTTCAAAGCTGATCGTCAACGGCTTCGTCGAGCCGGTCATAAAGGAGCTCCCGATGGAGTACGCGGTCGAGATGAACCGGCTGATCGAGCTGCAGATGGAGAGCTCGATTGGTTAGCTGCGGCGACTGCCGAGCCCCACTTGTGTTGCTGCGGTATGCGTTCACCGTGACCACGACAGGCAAGCAGGTGGCGACGAACCTCCACCACGATACGCTCAACGCCTGAGCGCGCGTCCCGCGGCTCAGCCCTGCGGTGGGGATCGTGATGCTCGCGGCCGTCCGTGGCCAGCGGAACGCGGCACTTTTCCGGCGAGGTCTCCGACCACCGTTATACGTGGTCGTTGCCCTAAACGCTACGCCCGACTGCTGAGGACCACAGGATGGCTACCTCCGGGAGCGGTTCCCGACTGTTGCACAGGCTTCGGTCTGCGACCGCCATCAATTGTGCGTGGGCAGCGAGCTGGAGGCCTTGTTCTACTTCCATGCAACGGACTCCGCATTAAGGGCGCTGCCCTCGGTCGCAGCCATCACTTCGATTGCGTCGGCGTGCGTGACGATCGATGGCAGCCGAAGTGAAGATCAAGCGAACGCTTCTGCAGAATCCCCGTCCGGGCTTGAGGATCCGACTCTAGGGCCATGATCACCGGCCGGCGCGTAGCGGCAGCAACAGTGCTCTGGCTGGTGGCGGTCGCGCTGCTTCCCAATACGTTGCTGCTGGGACTGGCGACGCTCGCCTCGCTCCTGTTGGCGTCCGCGGCATACGTAATCTGGCTATGGGACCACGGTGAGTGGGGCGCGCGCGAGCAGCCCGCCAGCGCGCCCGAGGAGCATCTGGCAGAGATCGCCTCAGCGCGTCTAGGCGAGCCGGTGTACGCCGTGTGCCGACCCGTCCTGCGTGCTCAGCACTCACCGCATCAGCGGTGGCACGGGCAGGAGCCGTTATGGATCGCGGCCACCGACGGCTGGTTGTGGCTGCTCTATCGCACGCCCAACGGCGGGATAGGCGGCGTGTAGAGCAAGTTCGGCCGGCGTGGGTTGTACGGGCGTTGGACCGCTCGGGATTCGTGACAGAGGAGTTCCTCGACTTGACAAGCAAAGAACGCCGGAGCACCGACGAGGAGCGCGAATTGGCCGTACTGAAGGACGACATGGCGACACGGGTGATGTCGGCCGCCGCCGCGGCGGTCTATGACGCTTCGTCCGCTGCATGACACGCGAGCTCGCCAACCGTCCAGCCGCCTGGCAACCGTCCTTCCGTCGGTCGCGCAAAGCGGGAGCTGATCACCTGCAGCTTGAAGATTTACTTGTGCCGCGCTCTGGGCTTGGCGGCGCTTCCAGATCTGTTGCAACACCGCATACCCGAGGACGGCACATGCCGCGGCGCCTGGCGGTCGCGTCAGTCGGAGCGTCAGCGGAGCAGCGCGACGACAACTAGGACGATTAGCACCAAGACAATGCCTGCGGCGGCCACACTGACGGGACGCTGGTGCCACCAGAACTCAGGCTTGGCGCGATCTCGCGTGTAGCGGCCCTCAGGCGGCGTCCCGACCCAGTCCTCATCGGCATCGACACGGCTCACAAACGCAGCTTACGCTGCGAGGATGCGACGCCGCTGCGGCTTGCCTGGTCGAGCCGTCGAGCTCGTGTCCGTCTGTGTTGTTCTGGCGCTCTGTTGAACCGTCATCGACCGATCCCGTAAACACAAATGTGCCGCGGAGCGGTGCCGGCCACCGTTCGCGGGCTTCGACTTTGCCTCAGCTGTCGCGGTTACTGCTCAGGAGGGCGGAATGGCCCGCCGGCGTAGCTACGCCGGCGGCCACAGGGTCCGTAACTCGGCTCCGCCAGATGGAACTCGCGAGCGTGTGCTCCGCTAACCACCCAACGTGAGCAGTTGGGTTGGCGAGTTTGTGACCTGGCTCCAACCGCCGACCGAACCGGGCGTAGTCTTTTCCGTTGGCACCTTGTTGGTAGGTGACGAACTCGATCGCTCCGTACTCGGCTTGGACCGCTTCCGCGGGTTCCTTCGACGCGCCGTTGGCGCTCACGGGGTATCGTCGTGAACGAGGAGGTTCCTGCGTGAGTTATGTCGGGACGAGCGAGGGTGCTGGGAGCCGCCGGTGGGCGGCGGTCGCGGCGTCGGTCAGGTAGGCCAGCGGCGAGCGGTGTTGCAGGCGGCAGGTCTCGCGGATGGATTGGATGCGTTCGATCCAGCGGCTGCCCTGCTCGCACTGGGTGCCGCCTTGAAGGCGGCGCATCAGGACGGCGTGTCTGACGGCGCGCTCGGCGGCGTTGTTCGTCGGGTCGATCTGGAGGTCGGGAACGTCGCAGAAGGTCCACAGCGCGTCGTACTCCTCCAACAGTCCGGCGGCGAAGTTCGCTGTCTTGGTGTGGTGGCCGGTGGCGCATTGCTCGAGCAGTACACGGATCTGCGCTCGCGGCGGCGCCAGCTGGTCACTGAGCCAGTCCGGGTCGTGGCCGTCGGTCAGGAACTCTCGGTGGATAGCGATCACTTCGCGCGCGAGCTTGACGAGTTGTGTGCCGCGGCGGCCGGCCGCCCCGGTGCGCTGGGAGACCTCGACCAGCTGGCGAATGACGTGGCACCAGCAAAGTTGTTGTTGGAGGACGTCGAGGAAGTGATAGCCGGTGTACCGGTCGCTGATCACGAACCCGCCGAACTCATCGCCCAGCAGCGCCTTTGCCGCCTTTTGGGACCGGGTCGGGTCGATTCGAAAACACGCCACCAGCGCCGACGCCGCGACCCACAGCCACTGCTGAGCTCCCTGAAGGCGCCACGTCGTCTCGTCCATATGCACGGCCTCGGCCTTGCGGATCGCGTCCCGCAGCTCAGCCCACGGATCGGCGAGGATCGCGCTCATCCGCATGATCGCGTTGTCGATCGACCCCGTCGATGCCGGGATCCGGAACACCTCAACGACCGTCTGACGGACCTGGTCACGCGAGAGCCTAAACACGCCGGCGAGCATCGCGATATGCGCATCGATACGCGGCCCGAACCCCGACAGGGCACCCGCCGACAGCTGCGCGAGCGTCGCCTTCTGACACGCCGGGCAGCGCAACCGCAGCCGGGCGTGCTCGAACACCAGCGGGCGGATCACCGGCAACTCGAACTGCTGATGGCACACCGGATCGCCGACCCGCTCCTCGCTGCCGTCAAACACATGCCCGCAACCGCAACAGTCAGGCAGATGCGCGACCCGCTTGTCCAGCCGCTCGGGCGCGACCAGCTCCCGGGTCTTGCCCTGATGCCCCGGCTGGCCGCCGGACTTGCGCATCGAGCGCTTGTACGCCTCCCGCGCCAACCGGCGACGCTCGGCCCGAGACGCCGGCGGATCCGACGACGGCGGCTTGTCGCTATTCCCCGAGTTCTGGCCAAGGCGACGCTCGAGCTCCTCGACCCGCTCACGCAGCAGCACGACCTCGTCAAGCAACGCCAGCACCAGCTCCCCCGCCGGCTCCCCGCCCGCCAACCCGATCGCCTCTACCTCGTCACGCCGCACGCACGCAAACTTCCATGCAACACGCAGGAACCCTGCTCACAACCACGACACCCCACTGAACGCCTACGACGCGCCGGACACCCCTATGTGCGTGATTAGCACGTCCTTCAGTACGTATTGGGCGACCGGGATGAGTTTGCCGCCGGACGGTTGGCGGATGACGATCTCGGCCGCCTTAAGCAGCTTCCCCTGGACAAGGGCGGAGAAACAGCGCCGAACTGTACTTGTCGACCCCCTTGACGAACGAGAACTTGTCGAACCGCACCTTCCCGGCCCCAGCGCCCGACGTCGCACTGCCGATCGTGGTGGAGGTCCCTGAGCCGAGCGAGAAGGCGGAATCAGGGGGTCGGCGCACCACCTGAAACGTCCGGGCGGCCTGCTTGGCTGCCCGGCTCATGAAGGTGGTCGCCACGATGAGACGGTTCGGGCTCGCCGAGAGCGAGCAGGAACGCGTGTGGGAGCTGTGGGGCGAGGGCACGTCGTTGCGGGCGGTCGCGCGCAAGCTCGGCGCCAGGCCGGAGTACGTGCGTCGGTATGTGACTTCGACGGGCGGGGTGAAACCGGCAGCGAGAGAGCGCTCGAAGCGATGCCTGTCTGAGCAGGAGCGCGAGGAGATCTCGCGTGGTCTCGCGCGCGGTGAGAGCTGTCAGGTGATCGGGGCGCGGATCGGGCGCAGTCACACCACGATCTCGCGAGAGGTCAACCGCAACGGTGGCCGCGAGCGCTATCGGGCGCGCGACGCCGATGAGGCGGCGTGGGGGCGGGCGCGGCGGCCGAAGCGCTCCAAGCTCGCCGCGTGTGCGCGGTTGCGTGAGGTCGTGGAGGAGAAGCTCGGGGAGCGCTGGTCGCCGCAGCAGATCTCGGGCTGGCTGGGCCGTACGTATGCTGATGAGCCGGAGATGCGGGTGTCGCACGAGACGATCTACTTGTCGCTGTTCGTGCAGACACGTGGTGCGTTGCGCCGTGAGTTGTGCGCGCAGTTGCGCAGCGGTCGGCGCACGCGCCAGCCGCGGGGTCGTCGGGCTCCGCAGGGCCAGGGGCGGGTGCGGGAGATGCTGATGATCAGCGAGCGGCCGGCCGAGGTCGAGGATCGCGCTGTGCCCGGTCACTGGGAGGGCGATCTGTTGCTGGGCAAGCGCCCGACGGGGATCGCGACGCTGGTGGAGCGCACGAGCCGCTTCGCGCAGCTGGTGGCGCTGCCGGACGGCTATCGGGCAGAGCCTGTGCGTCTGGCGCTGACGCAGAGCATCCGCTCGCTGCCGGCGCAGCTGCGTCGCTCGCTGACCTGGGATCAGGGCAAGGAGATGGCTGAGCACGCCCGGTTCACTGTCGACAGCGGCGTGCAGGTGTACTTCTGCGATCCGCGCAGTCCGTGGCAGCGGGGCAGCAACGAGAACACCAACGGCCTGCTGCGCCAGTACTTCCCCAAGCGCGGCGATCTTGGCGGGATCGCCCAGGAGCAGCTCGACGCGGTCGCTGCCCAGCTCAACGGCCGGCCGCGCAAGACGCTCGGGTGGATGACACCAGCGGAGCGGTTCGCCGTTGGCGCTCACGGGGTATCGTCGTGAACGAGGAGGTTCCTGCGTGAGTTATGTCGGGACGAGCGAGGGTGCTGGGAGCCGCCGGTGGGCGGCGGTCGGGGCGTCGGTCAGGTAGGCCAGCGGCGAGCGGTGTTGCAGGCGGCAGGTCTCGCGGATGGATTGGATGCGTTCGATCCAGCGGCTGCCCTGCTCGCACTGGGTGCCGCCTTGAAGGCGGCGCATCAGGACGGCGTGTCTGACGGCGCGCTCGGCGGCGTTGTTCGTCGGGTCGATCTGGAGGTCGGGAACGTCGCAGAAGGTCCACAGCGCGTCGTACTCCTCCAACAGTCCGGCGGCGAAGTTCGCTGTCTTGGTGTGGTGGCCGGTGGCGCATTGCTCGAGCAGTACACGGATCTGCGCTCGCGGCGGCGCCAGCTGGTCACTGAGCCAGTCCGGGTCGTGGCCGTCGGTCAGGAACTCTCGGTGGATAGCGATCACTTCGCGCGCGAGCTTGACGAGTTGTGTGCCGCGGCGGCCGGCCGCCCCGGTGCGCTGGGAGACCTCGACCAGCTGGCGAATGACGTGGCACCAGCAAAGTTGTTGTTGGAGGACGTCGAGGAAGTGATAGCCGGTGTACCGGTCGCTGATCACGAACCCGCCGAACTCATCGCCCAGCAGCGCCTTTGCCGCCTTTTGGGACCGGGTCGGGTCGATTCGAAAACACGCCACCAGCGCCGACGCCGCGACCCACAGCCACTGCTGAGCTCCCTGAAGGCGCCACGTCGTCTCGTCCATATGCACGGCCTCGGCCTTGCGGATCGCGTCCCGCAGCTCAGCCCACGGATCGGCGAGGATCGCGCTCATCCGCATGATCGCGTTGTCGATCGACCCCGTCGATGCCGGGATCCGGAACACCTCAACGACCGTCTGACGGACCTGGTCACGCGAGAGCCTAAACACGCCGGCGAGCATCGCGATATGCGCATCGATACGCGGCCCGAACCCCGACAGGGCACCCGCCGACAGCTGCGCGAGCGTCGCCTTCTGACACGCCGGGCAGCGCAACCGCAGCCGGGCGTGCTCGAACACCAGCGGGCGGATCACCGGCAACTCGAACTGCTGATGGCACACCGGATCGCCGACCCGCTCCTCGCTGCCGTCAAACACATGCCCGCAACCGCAACAGTCAGGCAGATGCGCGACCCGCTTGTCCAGCCGCTCGGGCGCGACCAGCTCCCGGGTCTTGCCCTGATGCCCCGGCTGGCCGCCGGACTTGCGCATCGAGCGCTTGTACGCCTCCCGCGCCAACCGGCGACGCTCGGCCCGAGACGCCGGCGGATCCGACGACGGCGGCTTGTCGCTATTCCCCGAGTTCTGGCCAAGGCGACGCTCGAGCTCCTCGACCCGCTCACGCAGCAGCACGACCTCGTCAAGCAACGCCAGCACCAGCTGCCCCGCCGGCTCCCCGCCCGCCAACCCGATCGCCTCTACCTCGTCACGCCGCACGCACGCAAACTTCCATGCAACACGCAGGAACCCTGCTCACAACCACGACACCCCACTGAACGCCTACGGTTCGCCGAACTGGTGGCGAGCGGTCCTGGCTAAACCGGCGCGGGCCTGCCGCTAACATCGACGAGGTGTGTTGGTAGCCACCCGGTGAGATTGACACTGACAACGTGTCACGTTCGGCACTAACAATGTGTCACCATTCAGTGACACCCACATACATAAGAGGTTACCGCCACGCACGGTGACAACACGTCACCCCACCCGCGCGGGTCGAACGGGCGCACAGCAACCCCCCCTCCGGGTACCGCGTCGGCGACGGCCTCGACTCCACCGAGACCCGCCGGGTAAGGTCGCCGATGCAGCGCAAGCGGTTGGGCGCTCCGTGTGAGAAGCTTCAGTCGTCCGAGGTGGTGCGGTGACCCCTTGAGCCTAAGGAACGATTTCAGTTGGAATACACCTCGGCGATTGGCGACCCCGGTCTCTGTCTCACCACCCAACTTGCCAAGGTCGTTCTGAGAAGTCAGAGACATCAGGACGGCGGAGCCAGGACCACGCCCCACGAAAGAACCATCAATTGCTTGCCATACCGTGTCAAGGAGCGACATAGCTAACCAAGGTCACATACTTACCGCGCGTCAAATGTCTCGGGAGCCGCGAGGTACATCACCCGGCTCATCGAGGCGGCGATTGGCGGCCTCGACCAGGCCCGCAACGTCTCGCCATCCTCTCGATTGGTCGTCGTGGCGATCATCGGATCCCAGCACGTTGATCTCCATCACGCCTCGCCGCGCGGCCGACTCGGCGTGGATGCAGGAGTCACCCTGTCCGCCAGATCCGACGACTGCTTGGCAAGAAGCAGCACAAACTCGTCGACGATTCGCTCTCGCCATGCGCGTACCCGAAGCGCTCATCCAAGCCGATGAGACCCCTGCTGGTGGTTGACAACCCGCGCCGACGTCCGGCAGACGTGAACCTCAGAACGTGCGAAGCAGGACTCTGACATCGCGAACACGCACACCCCCTCCTCGCCAATCTCGCGCCTGACAACGACGATCGGCCTCAGGGAGAGCCCAAGCGCGCTCGTCTCCGCGCAAGGCAGGCAGGTTGAGAGCGATCGCGTCGCGAATGCGCGGCCGCCGGCATGCGCGGGACGCCGGGTCAGCGTCTCCCGGTGGGTGAGCTGACGCGTGAGGCTGCACGGTAGCGGCGTTGTCGCTCGCGGTTCCCGCATGGCGACTCGGCGTGTCAGCGTTGCGTGCCGGAGCGCGTCGTGTCGTAGAAAACGAGGTTGCACGCGGGCCGCTCGCAGCGCTTCAGGCGCGCCACGTCGATCTCGGCAAGCTCTAAGGCAACCCTGCGAGCGAGCGTTGCCGTGGGCGTGGGTTCGCTCCACTTGAGCTGCGCGCGCAAGGCCTGATTCTTGCTGACGTCGAGCCTCACCGTCGCGATGCTTGGTTGCGCGAGGCTGCTCAGCCGCGCCGCCGGCCGGGCTACCGGGCGCCCGCTAAGCAGACCGTCTACCAGCTGAACGATCGTCTCGTGAAGCTCGCGTAGCGCGCCGAGCTGGGAGGTGTCCAAGCGCCGTAGCCCGAGCGCTTGAGCCGCTGTGGCTGGCCCGGCGAGTGGGTCGGGCTGGATCGGGGGACCGCGGTCGGGTTTTCGCGGAACCGTCAGGTTCGCGAGCCTCAGCAGGATGTCTGGCGTCATCCCGCGCTGGGAACGGCGTGGCCGACGAACCGTGTCCGCTGGCGCGAGACGAGCTCGTTTGCATGTCGAGCGTTGGGGTGGCTGGTGTACTCGCGCAGGACTTCGTCCGCGCGCTGGCGGGACGTCCACTGACTGACGACGAGCAGGTGGCCGCGGTCGTCGAGATCCTCGATCAGCTCATGCGTGAGGTAGCCATCCAACTGGGTCATGTCGCGCCAGATCGCCTCGGTGATCGCGCGACCCTCATGCGTCTCCTCGGGTGGAAAGTGCGACTCCCACGCGGAATAGACCGGCATCGGGGGTTCTCCTTAGCTCGGTGTCAGGTCACGGGCAAAACGATAAGAGCCCGTTACTGGCGTATCCGTCAAGCCACCAACCGACGGTCACACCGGACCCCGCTCTGCGAGCGGCGACCGGCGTTCTGGACCTCGGCAACCGCAGGTCCGACACCGGCACACGGACGGAAAGGAATCGACTCCGGTGAACCCCAGCCCTCCTATCCGCGCGAAAGGGGGGACTTCGCCACTGGCGCCGTGATGCTTGCCGCCGTGCCGGAGCGGGTCTGTGGGCGGATGCCGAGCCCGGTCTGTCGGGCTACGGGCCCTTCGGCGTCGTCACGGCAATCCGGTCGCCAACGAAAGGCGCCCCGATGTGCGGAGGTTCGTGGCGAAGCGTCAGGGCCGCTCGGACATGCGCGCCCGCCTGGTCAAACGAGGCGCGGCGGTGATCAGTGGCGGGTGGGTCGCGTCGTTCGTGCGTCTCGGCTCGTTTGAGTTCAGCTCGGCGGGGCGGGGGGTGCCGTTCGTGCGCCGATCCGGTCGAGGATGGTCGGGTCGCCTTGGTAGTCGATTCCGTTTGCTTTGGCGTCGGCGGGTCCGAGCTGGCCGAGCAGGAGTCCGAGGATCGGCGTGGGGGGTCCGGTGAGCGTCGCGTCGGCGCTCTCGGCTGGTCCGAGCCGGGTGTGGATCGTGCCGTCGCGCGTTTCGACCACGATCGGCTGATCGCCAGTTTGAAGCTGGACGGTCACGGGGGACGCGTCCGGCTGGCGGTCGGTGAGCATCAGCTCGAGCGCCCACGCGAGCCAGTGGCTGCGGACAGCATCGCCGGGCTTCTGCTCGGTCATCAGCGGAAGCCCCCACCGGATCAGGTCCTCGAGCACCGGCCGGAGCTGCTCGCCGCGCGGGGTAAGGCGGAAGAGGGTGGTGGCGATCGGTGGCGGCGCATCCTCGCGTGCGATCACGCCGGCGTGCTCGAGTTCGCGCAGCCGCTCGGCGAGCAGGTTGCTGGCGATTCCGGGCAGCCCATTGCGCAGGTCGGTGTACCGGCACGCCCCGCGCAGCGCGAGCTCGCGGACGATCAACAGCGTCCACCGGTCGCCCACCACGTCGAGCGATTTCGCGACCGCACAGTACTCGTCGTAGGACCTCATTGAAAAACTTACTCTAGCACAAGGTAGACACGCTCGTCTTTTAGCTTGACTTTCTTGTTGCCGTGGTTTAGAACTTCGTCCGCACTTGTCCGATCACGCTTCCCCTGGAGGAGTCATGAACACAAGCCGCTGATCCTGATCTCGCTGCTGTTGGCGGCGTTGGTGATCAATCTCGACACGACGATCGTCAACGTCGCGCTGCCGACGCTCGTTCGCGAGCTGCATGCGTCCAACTCGCAGCTGCAGTGGGTCGTGGACGCGTTCAACTTGCTGTTCGCTGGATCGGTGCTGGCCGTGGGCAGCCTCTCGGACCGGTTCGGGCGCAAGGGGATGCTGCTCGCCGGCCTGTCGGTCTTCGGTCTGGCGAGCCTGGCCGGCGGGCTGACGGACAGCACCGGCGCGCTGATCGCGGCGCGCTCGGTGATGGGTGTGGGTGCGGCGATGGTGTTCCCCTCGACCCTGTCGCTGATCTCAAACGTGTTCACCGAGCGACGGGAGCGCGCGCGGGCGATCGGCTTGTGGGGCGCGACCACGGGCGCGGCGATCGCGCTCGGGCCGATCGTCGGCGGCTGGCTGCTCCAGGCGTTCGACTGGCGCAGCATCTTCTTCGCGATGACTCCGATCGCCGCCATCGCCGGCGTCCTGGTCGCCCGCTACGTCCCGACCTCGCGTGACCCGCACGCGCCCCGCACCGACCGCGCCGGGTTGGCGCTGTCGACCGCGATGGTCGGGCTGCTCGTCTAGACGATCATTGAGGCCCCGAACCACGGTTGGGGAAGCGCGCGGACGCTCAGCAGCCTCGCGCTGACGGCAGTGCTGGCGGCGGCGTTCGTGGCCTGGGAGCGCCGCACCGAGCAGCCGATGCTCGACCTGAGCCTGTTCGGCAACCCTCGGTTCACCGCCGCCAGCGCGTCCGTCGCGATCTCGTTCTTCGCGCTGTCGGGATTCATCTTCCTGGTCACGCAGTACTTCCAGTTCCTGAAGAGCTACGGGCCACTGTCAACCGGCGTTCGCCTACTTCCGGTTGCGACATGCGTCGCGATCTCCTCGATCCTCGGCGCCAAGCTGGCAATCCGCGTCGGCACCAAGCTGGTCGTCGCCTCGGGACTGCTGTCGATGGCCGGGTTCTACCTGTGGGTCACGACCGCATCGGCGAGCACCAGCTACGGGACGATCGCGGCGCAAATGGTCATTCTGGGGACCGGCATGGGCCTCACGAGCGCACCCGCGACCGAGGCGATCATGGGTGTCGTGCCGAGGGCGAAGGCCGGTGTCGGCTCCGCCGTCAACGACACCACCAGGCTGCTCGGCGGTACCCTCGGCGTCGCGGTGATCGGCAGCGTGTACGCGTCGCTGTTCGCGAACCGCCTCACGGCAGCGCTTCCAGCCGGGCTGCCGACGGCGGTGACGCGGCCCGTACACGCTTCGGTCGGCGCCGCGCTCACCGCCGCAAGCAAGCTGGGGTCCGCCGGCCATCCGGTGCTCGCGTCGGCCGTCACGACGCGGCTAGCGCGGCCTTCTTCCACGGTTTCCACGCGGCCAACTACCTCGCCGCCGGCGTTGCCGCCGCAGGCGCGGTGGTGGCGCTGGCGCTGCTGCCCGCCCAGCCGACCGTCAGCGACGATGACACCGCCAAGGTGCGAGCACTTGGCTCGCCCGCCACAGCCGCCGCGCGCAGCTGACCCCACCCCAAGCCACAGGAGACAGCACACCATGAGCAACCAGCAACTCACACCGCTGGTGACCGGCGCCAGCTCGGAGGTCGGCCGGGCGACCGGGTTTGAAGCCAGCCGCGACGAGGCCAACGCGGCCAACATCGAGTCCGCGCTCGACCGCAACCGCGTCTTCGCCGCGGCCGGCGGCCATCAAGGGGCCGTGGTCTTCCCCAACCTGCGCCTGTTCGTGATCACATGCCTCGACCCGCGCGTCGACCCCGCGCATTTCCTCGGCCTCGGCCTCAGCGACGCGATGGTCCTCCGCAACGTCGGCGGGCGGGTCACCCCGGAGGTGATCAACGATGTCGCCTTCATCGGCCAACTCGCCGAGAACGCACTGCCCGACGGCCCGCTGTTCGAAGCCGCCGTGATCCACCACACCCAGTGCGGAACCGGAGCGCTCGCCGACGACACCTTCCGCCACCGCTACGCCGAGCGGATCGGCGCCGAAGAATCGACCCTGCGCCAGCACGCCGTCCTCGACCCCGCGGCGACGGTCACCTGCGACGTCGAGCGCCTCCGCTTCGCACCCGCAATCTCCCCGCGCGTCAGAGTGTCCGGGCATGTCTACGACGTGGTCACCGGCTTGGTGGAGACGGTCAACCCCGCCGGCCGCTGAGGAGCTCGAAGCGTGCAACAACCCCAATCGCTCCAAAGGAGACAAAACACCATGACAACGACCGTTGCTCCTGACCTCAAGCCAGACCGCGCCGAAAGCGAACAATGGCCAACCCTTGACTGAGATGTGGCCAATACCACCCGAGAACAGCCCGACGCTCACCCCCTCGACCCCACCCAGGGACGCAAGATCGGTTCCCACCCCTACGACGACCCCACCCAAGCTCGCTAGATACTCACGCCTAGCGGAAGCGGTTCCCGCGGCGCGACCACGTCTGGAGCAACACGCCCGACGTGAGCTCGCCCCGGGGACCGGCCGACGCAATCCCTCGGCACGATCGCAAACGTCGGCAGCGTTAGTCCGCCCGTGCGCCACGAGGCCGCGCTGCACCCGTGTATTGGCAGGATGGCGGTCGATGAGACGCATCGTGATTCTGGGTCGGGGAGCGACCGGGAAGTCAACCCTCGCCGCCCGTCTGGGGGCGATGACCGCGCTCCCAGTGACAGAGCTTGACCGGCTGTTCTGGCTGCCGGGTCTCGCTCCGCATCCGCGGGAACGATGGATTGAGCTCCAGCGCGAGCTGATCGAGGCATTCATCGACCGGGTCGCGTGGGAGTTGCTAATCGCGGCCTGAAGACGAAGGAACTGCCGGTGCCGCAATCTGCGGGCGCTCGCCCGGGTGCTGCTGCTTCGGGACGGCAGAGCCTCAGCCCAGACGGCAGCTAGCGAGACTCCGCATCCGGGGACAGCATCCAAGACCGCTCGAGCCGACTACGCGTTCGCAACCGAGCAGGTGTCTGGTGGCTCGTCGGCCGTCACCTCGTATTCGCCAAAGGCAGGCTTTGGCGCCTGCACTCCGTCGGCGAGCGGGTAGCCAGTTGTCATCGCTGATCTCGTCGCCGCCTTAGGACGACCGCAGGCACCCGACTCCGCAGCCGGCTGTTGCAGTAGCCCGATCGCGGACGCTTGAAGTGGACCGACCGCGCAAGCCCACAAGATGCATTGCGGAGGTCGCGGAGCGAGGTGCTACCTCGCGACGGTACGCGCGCTGCGGCCCTGTTCGAGCCCCCAGCTGATGATCCGCTCCGGATAAATCCGGATCAGCGGCGTCGGCAGCGCGATCCCTTCGGCCCGCCCGCGGACCTCGATCGCCCGCGGACGCCACGGGTCGGTGCTCTCCAGATCATCGACCACGATCGCGGCTCGCCCGGAGCGGGCGACGTCGCGGAACTTCTTCGACTGCTCCAGCTCGTAGCCTCCGACGTCGATCGTGTCGCGCACCGCGTTGTAGATCCATCCGACCGGGACCACGTGCGGCGTGCCGTCTGCGCCGACCGTCGCGATCCGTCCCAGTTGCCGGCCGCCGGTCAGGTACCGAAGTTCGGCTTCGGTGAAGACGCTCATCGCCACGACCCCGCGCCGCCGCCAGGCGCGATCCGACATCCTGAAGACGCATCGGTTCGATCGCGTCCCGCGCGTCCGCGTGATCGTCGATCCTGCGGACAGCGTCCAGACGCCCCTTTACTCCCGCCAAAAGGCGACCCTTCGTCCGTGATCGGTTCACTAGTAGGTGACAGCATCTCTGATTGTTGCTTTCACCGCCGATGCTCGCACAGCAACCGGATCTCAGTAGCGATCGGCTGCCCTCCTGCCCGCGCGCGGAGCGGGGAAGCCGCCGACGACGTCGAGATGCCCGTCCCACCACACGAGGGGTCTCCTCGAGTAGGCACCCGCGGGGATTGAGGAGGGCTGGCGGCGCCTCGGATTCGCATAGAGTCCTCGTTCGATGCGGGCGGTGGTGATCACCGAGCACGGGGGGCCCGAGGTCCTCCAGGTCCAGGAGCGGCCCGACCCACCGGTGGGGCGGGGTGAGGTTCGTATCGCGGTCAAGGCGGCGGGGATCAACTTTGCCGACACGCTTGCCCGAACCGGGCTGTACCCGGACTCGCCGAAGGTGCCCTGCGTGGTCGGCTACGAGGTGGCGGGCGAAGTGGAGTCGGCAGGAGACGGGGTCGAGTCGGTCAGGCCGGGTGATCGGGTGCTCGCGGGCACGCGCTTCAACGGCCAAGCCGAGCTGGTCACAGTGCGCGAGAACCTGGTTTACGAGTTGCCCGACCAGCTTTCCTTCCAGGAGGGTGCCGCCTTCCCGGTCAACTACGCGACCGCCCAGGCGGGTCTGGTCGTGATGGGAGGGCTGAAGGAGGGCGAGCGGGTCCTGATCCACGCCGCGGCTGGCGGGGTGGGGATCTCAGCAACGCAGATCGCCAAGCGCATCGGCGCCGAGGTGTTCGGCACCGCGTCGGCCTCAAAGCACGACACGATCCGCGGGCAGGGAGTCGACCATGCGATCGACTACCGCAGCCAGGACTTCGCCGAGGAGGTGCGCCGGCTCACCGGCGGCGAGGGGATAGACGTCGCTTTCGACGCCCTTGGCCCGTCGAGCTTCCGCAAGGATTACCAGTTGCTCCGCCAAGGGGGGCGGCTGATCATGTATGGGGCCTCGGAGGTGCAGACCGGCGAAAGGCGCAGCGTCCCGGCCGCGGTCAGGACCCTTGCCAAGAGCCCATTCTCGTCGATGCCCTGGTGGAAGGGGCTAGGGGTGATGAACGAGAACAAAGGCGTCTTCGGCCTCAACATGCTCTCCTGGTGGGACGCCGAGGGAAGCCTCGACCGGGTGATTGAGCCGCTGATACCGGGGCTCCAGCAAGGGGAGCTAAAGCCAGTCGTCGCCGAGGCCTTCCCGTTCGACCGGGCGCCCGCGGCGCACCGCTTCATCGCCGAGCGGCGCAACATTGGCAAGGTCGTCCTGGTCCCCTAATCGCGCCCACGAGCTTGCGGAGATCGTTCCGACCGATTCGCGAGCAGCAGCGAGCCCCGCGAGAGGCCGGGATCCCGCGCGGAGCAGGGCAGGCGCCGGCGTCACGAGGCGGCACGTGCCGCGGGGAAAGCGGGGCTCCGCGGCTCACGCTGGACAGAATGCTGCTTTCGACCGGGTGCAGAAGCCTGGGCGGCCGGCGGGAGATCGCGCGAGACTGACCTTGCTTCGTGATTGCGGAAGTGATGAGCGCGCTAGCGGGGGGAGTCGTGAACTGGTGGTCTCGGCGTCCAACCCGTACGATTGATTGCGATGTTGGACAGCGCACGTTCTCGCTGTTGGTGGTGGTCGCAGTCGATGCGGCCCTGCTGACCTCTGTTCCTGGGCCGCTCTCGGAGCGGCTCGGTGTCTTCGGCGAGCCTGGGGCGCTCTGGGATGGTCCGTTTCACTGGAAAGGACCACACATGTCTGAACTTGAGCTTCCTGCCGCTGCGCCGGCGCGACCCTTCCCGCCAAGGGTGTTGACGGGTGATCGACCGACTGGGCAAATGCACCTTGGGCATCTGTTCGGGACCCTGCTGAGCCGCGTTCGCCTGCAAGACGACGGCATCGAGCTGATGGTGCTCGTCGCCGACTACCAGACGATCACCGACCGCGACAGTCCCGCCTCGCTGCCGCAGGACGTCGAAGAGCTGGTCGCGGACTACTTGGCCGTGGGGATCGACCCTCGGCGCGCGACGATCTTCGCTCATTCGCAGGTGCCAGAGCTCAACCAGCTCCTGTTGCCGTTCCTGAGCCTGGTTACGCTGCCCGAACTGCTGCGCAACCCGACGGTCAAAGAAGAGGCCGCAGCCTCGGGAATGACGGCTCTTAACGGGCTGATGCTTACCTATCCCGTCCATCAGGCGGCCGACATCCTTTTCTGCCAGGCGACGCTTGTTCCGGTCGGGGCAGACCAGCTGCCGCACGTCGAGCAGACCCGCGCGATCGCCAGGCGGTTCAATCGTCGATACGCGCCCGAACAGCCCGTCTTCCCCGAGCCCGAGGCGCTGCTCAGTGACGCCCCGGTCCTTCTGGGGGTCGACGGGAAGAAGATGAGCAAGAGTCGCAACAACGCGATCGCACTTGCCGCATCCGCCGATCAGACCGCGCGACTGATCCGCCGCGCCAAGACGGACTCGAACCCAAACATCACCTACGAGCCCGAGAGCCGGCCCGAGGTCGCCAACCTCGTACTGCTCACCGCTTTGTGCGAGAACGCGTCCCCCGAACAGGTCGCTCTTGAAATCGGCAGCCGCGGAGCCGCCGAACTCAAGCGGCGCGCCATAGACGCAGTCAACGAGAGGCTACGTCCGATCCGCGAACACCGCGCCGAGCTGATGAGCGACCGCGCCTATCTCCGACGGATCCTCCTCGACGGCAGCGCCACGGCCCGGGCCATCGCCCAGGACACCCTGAGGCAGGTCAGCGCAGCGATCCACACTCAGTACTGACGAGTCGCCCGCGCGCGTGAGGCCCCGGGGCGGCGGAGCACGCTTCTGGAGGGTGTCCGCTTCTGCAATGTCGCCTACGCGGCACTCCTGGTCAGGCTGCCGCTGGCGACCGGATCCAGAAGCAGCCCAGAGCCGATCCGAGCCATGACCATGCCACCGGCAAAGCAGGGCACATGCCTCGACCACCTGTTTCCCGCTTGTCGCCAAGACCAGGGACCGAGGAAGGAAGGCGCTCCGCGGCCAGCCTGCTGATCACGACGGCGTCGCACGCTTCTTGAGTTGCATAGGCAAACCCGGGATCTGCGAGATGTGGCCGAGCGCAGGGCGAGGCGGTCGCCGGGCATCCCGAGTGGACGCGTGACGCGCCCGGGTGGCCGGAGCGCGAGACGGAGCACCCCGGCTGGCTGAGCACCGGCGGCGGACCGCCGGTGTTCGGTGCCGAGGTCAGAAGCTGGCTTGGTGATCGTCGGTGTGATCGCTGTCGCGGGGCTGATCGTGGTTGGGCCGGCCGCCGAATTGGACGTGCCCGACGACGGTGTGCTTGGAGCGGCGGGTGCGGTCATTAGCGACCCATTCGCGGGAGATCAGTCGGCCGGTGACGGCGATCGCCCGGCCCTTTGCAAGGTACTTCACGCAGGCCTCGGCCTGGCTGCCGAAGGTGGCGATGTCGATGGACAGCGGTGGTTGGTCCTTTTGGTCGTTGACCGCGAGGCGCTTGTGGCAGACCTTGCGGTTCTCGTCGATGGTCCGGAGGACCGGGTCGGCGGTGAGGTTGCCGACCAGCGTCATTACTTGGAATTGGGGCGGAGGGGCTTCTGCGACGGCGGGCGTGGTCATGTCGTGGCCTTTGCTGAGTGAGGTGGGCAGTTGGTTTGGGTTGAACGGCGGGTGGTGCCGGCGGCGGTGGGGCCGCCGGCACCGGTCGTTGGTTAGAGGGTCGCGACTTCCTCGGTGGTGTCCTGGGTCTCGGCGGCGGGCTCGTCGGGCTTGCCGCCGAACTGGAGGCGGCCGATGATGTGGTGGCGGCTGCGGCGGGTGCCGTTGTCGTCCCATTCGCGGTAGACGAGGCGGTCGGTGACCGCGATCGCCCGGCGCTTGGTGAGGTAGCGGGCGCAGGCGTCGGCTTGGGCGCCGAAGGTGGCGAGGTCGATGAACAGCGGCGGCTGGTCGTTCTGGTCGTTGACCGCGAGGCGCATGTCGCAGACCCTCTGGCCGTCGCTGAGCGGCCTGAGGACCGGGTCGTTGGTCAGGTGACCGGCGAGGGTGATCCTGTTGACTGCGGGAGCGGTGGTGCTCGTCTGGTCCCTCCTTGTGGGGATCTGGTGGTTGCCAGAGCCCGACACGGCGGCTGGCGGCCGGACGCGGAACCGAGCCCCTCGGCGAGGGGAACGGAGCCGAGGCGACCTTGAAGCTGTCCGGCCGGCGGCGGGGACAATGGGCGCCGGCAACCAGCACCGGCTCCCCCAGGGGGCTATGGGCGGACGTATGCTCGCACTCGACCTGGGATGGACGAGATTCCGTTGCAGCGGGTGCTCGAGGTCGTCGGGAACTTCGACAAGTTCGGCGGCGCGAGCTTGAGCCTGATTGCGTGGGAGCTGTTCGTCGAGGAGCAGTTGGTCGTCCGGGCGTGGAAGCAGCGGTGGCGCAAGGCCTGTTTAGGCCCGCTGGCCGCGACGGCGGCGATGATGAGCGGCTGTGGCGGCCTCACTGCCGGCGGCTGGGCGGCGCGAAACGGACATAGCCAGTGATCGTGAGAGGCTGCGACGCGGAGGGACGGAGCCGCGAGCACCGCCGGGCGGATTCGGGTTGGCGGCGGGTCTGGCGGTCAGCATCTCGCTCCCTTTCGCACCGACGTCCTCTTCGATGACCCTGTCGTTGACAGTTTGGGCAACCCGCGAGGACTGGACGCCTAAGCTCTAGGCATGGAGCCGATCACCGTGCGAGAGACGCGGCGGAGTGACCGGGAGGCGCTCGCGCGCATCCATGCCGAGGTCGCGCGCTACTACCTCGACCTCGCTCCCGACTACTTTCAGGTGCTCGAGCGGTTCGCCGAACAGCTCGACGCCGACGCTCCAGCCGTTGACGGCGCCACGCTGCACCTCGTCGCTGAGGCTGAGGGTGAAGTCGTCGGCGCGCTCGTCGCTCGGCTGATGCCGCCAGAAGCCCTGGCGAAACGGGAAATCACGCCAGAGCTTGGAGCGAGGAGTCTGCGTATCGAGTACCTCGCCGTCGCGGCGGCGCGCCGGAGGCAAGGCGTCGGCACCCGCCTTGTCGAAGCGGCAGAGGCATGGGGACGGGCCGCTGGCGCGACGATCTCCGAAACGACGACTTACCACGGAAGCCCCCTCTCGGTTCCGTTCTGGGGGGAACGCATGAGCTACGAGGAGCTGTCCGTGAACCTGCGGAAGCCCCTCTGAGCGCAATCGCTCCGCCGATCGTTTGCGCGCGTGGCGCGTTGGTGCGATGCTCGAGGCCTGTTTGAGCGATTCACAGACTCCGCCCGCCAGGTCATTGTCCTGGCGCAGGAGGAGGCGCGCGGGCTCAAGCACGACTACATCGGCACCGAACACCTCCTGCTGGGCTTGCTTCGTGAGGAGGACGGCCTTGCCGCACAGGTGCTGGGGTCGCTCGGCATCACCGTTGAGCTCGTACGCGAGCAGGTCCTGCAAATCGTCGGGCCGGGTGAGGATGAGGTCACCACCGGCCAAGTTCCGTTCACGCCGCGCGCCAAGAAGGCGCTGCAGCTGGCGCTGCGCGAGGCGCTGAACCTCGGCCACAATGACATCGGCCCTGAGCACATTCTCCTCGGCCTCGCGCGCGAGAACGAGGGTCTCGCCAATCGGATTCTGCGCGGCTGCGACGCGGACGCCAGCAAGATCCGCGATGAAGTGATCGGCGTGGTCCCGGGTCGCGGCGCCCGGGCCGTCACGCAAGCGTCGGGGCGCGCGGTGGCGGGCACGGCCACTCCCGACGCGCGTGCGCTTCGGCTGCTGATGGCCGCCTCCGCACGCGCACTCGACGACGGGCGCTCGGAGTTCAATGTCACGGACCTTCTGCTCGCGCTGACCGGGAACGATGAAACCGCGGCGCTGCTCGCGGATCTCGGGGTTGACGAGCAGGCCATGCGCGAGGCGATCGAGCGTCATCGCGCACCCACCGAGCCGCCCGAGCCGTCCGCCGAAGCCTGAGCGCCGCAGTCCAGCTCGCTCGCTTGGCGTCTGGCGGGAGATCCCGTAAGCCGAGCGCGCGGACGCGGCATGGCGGTTGTGCTGGGTTGTGCGTCAGCAATGCTCGTCGGAGTCGTTGGTCGAGTTCGCGCGGCGTGGGTCCGGCGGGGGTCGCCACGTCTGCCAGGAGGTCGATGAGGCGCACGACCGCGCGCTAGTCGTTCTCGACGGCGTGGCGTTCGCCTTCGGTGAGCGGGATCTCGACGAGCATCCGCTGCGCCGAGCTCGTCGAGATCTTCACCGTCAGCCGCGCGACGATCTACCGCGCACTCGACCGAGTGCAAGCCGAAACGGCGTTACCACGGGATCGGAGGCCGCAGCTCGCCAGCTCACAGTCAGAGGATGCCCTTTCCCGGACAGGCGCCCAACGGGCGCGCCCTTGCCGCATCGACGATCGTGATCTCTGTCGGGGCGGATTCTCGGGACGTTTTGTTCGCTGTAAGCGAGATTGGCCGCCTCGCGGGAACTCCATGCTGCGGACGACGAAGCTTCTCGTCGTGCAATCCGGGCGCGGGCAGGGGTTCTCGCACCCGCATCGAATACGAGACGCGCACCTGTGCGGCAAAGAGAAGAGCTGATGAAGTGGACCAGCGATTGACAGGCACGATCAGGCGCGAGCTGACTCTTCCCGAGCCCGACCCGGTCAATCGAGCAGGCCACGACATTCACACCACCTGATACCCAACACCCGACCGCCGCCGAAGTTCTACGGCGACGGAACAGCTCAGAGGATTACCATGACGCAGAAGCCCGCCAAGCCCGCCAAGCCCGCCAATAAGCCCGCCGGCTCGCCCAAGCCCAAGACCAGGCTGCGCAAGCCCAGTCACGGCGAAATCTCCGAGCGCGCGTACTTCATCCACGTCGAGGAGGGTGGATGCGATGAGTTCGGAAACTGGCTGCGTGCCGAGCGCGAGCTGACGACGGCTTGACGATTCGCGCGCCGCTCGCTCGGTCTGCTTTTGCAGCCGGTGTATTGCGGACCGCGCGCCCGGCGAGTAGTTGTTGTGAAGTGGGCGAACACCTCGACGCTCGGCGGCTACCACAGCCGCGTGTGCGAGGACGAACTATTGACGACCGGGGAGACGGTGCAGGCCGGGGTCGGTAGGCGCCGCGCTCGCGCAGCGGGGTCGGTAGGGCGACCGGGTAGCGGCCGGTGAGGGTGATTACACCCCAACGCCCGACACTTTGCCGCCGCTTAGCCCAGTTTTTCGGGTGAACTCCTGCTGACCTCAGGCAGCTCGTCCGGGCGCTCGCGCCTGCGTCCGAGAGCGAAACGCCGTCATAGGATCGCGCTTTGCTACAAACTCGCGACCCTGATGCGCTACGCAGCCCTGCCCGCCGCCCGCTCTCGCCGGCGTTCCTGGCGGCGCGCATGTGGGTTGTCACGGAGGCGCCGGATCCTGCGGTGCTCGGCGGCGAGTTCGTGATCGTCGCGGTGGACGTAGCAGCTCGTCGTCTTCCGGCGACGCGCGTCCCATGATCCGCTGCAGCCCTGAGTAAGTGTTTGAGAAGGGTCTATTCAGTACTCCAGGGTTGCCGTCCGGGGGTGGGGGCGAGTCGTCGTGTCATCAGGCCGACCATCGACCACTTGACCATCGCTACCGAGGTCGTGGTCAGCCGCTCGTAGTCATGGTCTAGCCGCCGGCATTTCGTGATCCACGCCAGCGTTCGCTCGACCACCCAGCGTCTGGGCAGCACCTCGAAGGTGCGCTGCCCTTCGGGCTTGCGCACGATCTCGAGAACGAGCCGCGCTGCCGCCTTGGCCCACTCCACGAGCTTGCCCGCGTACCCGCCGTCAGCCCACACCAGGCTGATCGTCGGGAACGCCTTGCGCACCGCGGCGAGCACCGGGCGCGCGCCGTCGCGGTCCTGGACGTTGGCGGCGGTGATCATCACGATCACCAGCAGCCCGATCGTGTCGAGACGATGTGACGCTTGCGGCGATTGACCTTCTTGCCCGCGTCCTACCCGCGCGTCGCGCGAGAAACGGTGTCCGCGCCCTTGACCGACTGCGCGTCGATGATCGCCGCGGTCGGCCGCGGATCGCGTCCCTCAGCCTCCCGCACCCGCTCGCGCAGGGTGTCGTACAGCGCGTCCAGCGAGCCGTCATCCCGCCAACGCTTGAAGTGCCAATAGACCGTCTCCCACGGCGGGAAGTTCTTCGGCAGCTGACGCCACGAGCAACCCGTGCGCAGCAGGTACAAGATCGCGTTGACCACCTCGCGACGAGCGTGCGCCTCCGGGCGTCCACCCGGCTTCACCACAGACAACAACGGCTCGACCAACGCCCACTGAACGTCGGTGAGATCCGACGGATACCGCGCCTTCGCAGGCATACCCCGAAGTTCGAGAACACCCGCTCATACCCTCTTTTCAAACACGCTCTGAGAGCTGGGCCTTCGGTGCCACCAGGAATCTTGTAGCACCAGTTTGGATCGCTAGGTAGGCTTGGCGGCGCGTGACCGACGTCAACGTGTTCGTCTGTCCTTCCCGGCGCAACGCGCAGCGGGAGGCTGTTGGCCTCGCCCTGATGCGGCAGCAGGTCGACGCCGGGAAGCTCAAGGTCGCTTGGATGAGCGAGGAGGAGAAGGCGGCGTATCGGCTGCTGGAGCCGCCAGAAGCTAGGGTGGACCTGGGGGTTTATGACTCGGAACCGCAACCGGCGACACGTCGCGTACTCCGGGGCGATCAAGCGGCAGTGATGCCGCGCCCGGCATCCGGACGATCGCGGCGGGTGACTTCGTGCGGTTCTGTCGGGTTCGTTGCTGCCGGGTCCTCGGGCCGTTCGGTGCCACCGCTCGGCCGCCCACCGTTCCCTCTCGAGGAGCCGTTCCCGCTGGAAGCGTCCGAGCGAAGCGAGCACCTTACCAGCGGGCGCGCAGCCGACCCGCGGGGCCGGCGAGCGCTCGTCGTTAGTGCCGTCGGAGCGCACGTTGTCACGGGCTGCCTCCGGCTAGCTCGCGGTTGTCGCCGCGCCATCTGGAGCCGCTGAATCGCTCTCGTTCTCGGGTCGCTGTGCTCTTGGTCACCCGATTCCCTACAGCGCCGATTCGCTGGAGAGTCAGGACGCCCGCCAAGCCACTGTCCCGGAGAGTCCTGGGGGTGCCGCGGAAGACATGGCCGTAGGCCTTACCGTCCGGCCTTGTTTCGGAGAGGAGCAAACCGAAGCCCCTAGCTTGGAGCCAAGTGGATCTCGGTGAGGCGATCGGACATCGAGAGAGGTCCACGCCATTGTGGCGGAGTCGCGCGGCGAGGTGCAAATCAAGTCCGCCGAGACGCTCTGGTCGTCTAGGCGCCCGACTCTGCAATGGCCTCTGTCCCTGCCATCCGGCGGAGCGCAGCTCGGCCGATAGCTCCACGTCGAGCAAACCCGGTCACGTCGGTAGAAGTGGTGTAACGAGCGTCGGGTAGGTCGGCCGCTGAGAGGGGGTCGGCCACCGCGGCGCCGAACTCGTCGGCTATTCGCAGTCGACGTGAATGGAGACACCACGATAGCCGATGGTCAGAGCATGACGGTTGCCGATGTCGTCGCGCGGGTGCGCGATGGTCGGCTTGAGGATTTCGTGCGCGAGGCGGTCGCGCTGGTCGCCCGCGAGTTGATGGAGGCCGAGATCAGCGAGGAGATCGGCGCCGGGCTGGGCGAGGTCGCGCCGGAGGCGCGGTCCACGCATCGCAACGGGTATCGCCCGCGGGCGTGGGAGACGAGGGTCGGGGAGCTCGAGCTGTTGATCCCGAAGAAGCGGCAGGGGCCGGGGTACTTCCCGAGCTTCCCGGAGCCCAGACGCCGTTCGGAGCAAGCGATCGTCGCGGTCGTGCTGGAGGCGTACGTGAACGGCGTCTCCACGAGGAAGGTCGATCGGCTCGTGGAGCAGCTGGGGATCGACGGGATGAGCAAGGACCGCGTTTCGGCGATCTGCCGGTCGCTGGATGAGCAGGCCGAGCTGTTCCGCCAGCGGCCGTTGGAGGGCGCCTACCCGTACCTGTGGCTGGACGCCAAGGTCGTCAAGGTCCGTGACCACGGCCGGATTGTCTCCAAGGCGCTGGTGGTGGCCGTATGCGGTGCACGAGTCCGGGGTGCGGGAGGTGATCGGCCTGGATGTCGGCGAGGTCGAGTCAGGCGCGTTCTGGGTCGAGTTCCTGCGGTCCTTGAAGAACCGCGGGCTGGGTGTGCCACGTACGCAACAAGGAGGTCGATGTAGAAGATCGGACGGGGTGCGGTGCGGTGATGCGGTAACTGCATTGGAGATGGAGGGGCTGGCCCGGTTGGGCTGGTGGTCCTCCGTGGTCGCCCTGCAGGGGGTGGGCGCAAACCACCGGAAGGTGCTGCGGTCAACAGCCGTGGTGTTGAGCGTTGCGGCAAAAGGCGCGCCTTTGAGCGCGTCAGGTGTGGGCCAAGAAGGCGAGCGCAAGCGATCCACTGATGACGTGTCGACAGCTTCTAGATGACAGCAGAACCGGGTTTGCCAGCTTGACCCGGGATGAGTCTGGCGGGTGCCTGCTGATTGGCCAGGCGCTGTCCGGCATGAAGGTGGCGCGAGCTTGGTCTGGGCTCTGGTGTGGAACGTGGGAACCTGTTGTCCGCGCCCGCGGGCGACCAGTGGAGCGGTTGTGGCCTGCGGTCGTGCGTGGAAGGGAGACCCCCAAGCGGCTGATCCGTGAGGGGTTGAGTACTGATGCGGGGAACAGGGGCGGACAGCCTCGTGCTAGTGATGACGCCCGGTAATGCGGGTCGAGCGTGACGGCGGCCATGAGAATCTCCCCGTAGGCGGCCATTGAAAGTCCCCACTGGTGGCCATCGGATCTCCCCATGGGTGGCCATCGGATCTCTCCACGACGTCCGTTCTGTCCTGAGCGGCCTGTAGCTCCCGGCGCTTCGTTAACGGTGCGCGTCGAGGAGGCGGGCTTGAAGGAAGCAGAGGAAGTCATGGAGATTCTGGAGGCGTTTGATTTGACCGGTTCGCTGCGTGGCGCGGCGGAGCTGGTTGGTTGTGATCACAAGACGGTCGCGCACTGGGTGGCGATCCGGGACGCTGCTGGTGGCGGGCTGCCGGTCGCGGTCAGGCCGCGGCCGATGGTCGACCGGTTCGCCGCGAAGATCGAGGAGTTGGTGGAGCGTTCGCACGGGAAGATTCGGGCGGATAAGGCGCATGAGACGCTTGTCGCGATGGGTTTTATGGGGTCGCAGCGCACGACCCGTCGGGCGGTTGCTGAGGCGAAGCGTCGTTGGCGCCAAGGGCATGGGCGGCGCTACCGGCCGTGGATTCCGGAGCCGGGGTTGTGGATGCAGTGGGATTACGGCGACGGGCCGATCGTGGCGGGGCGGCAGACGGTGTTGTTCTGCGCGTGGTTGGCGTGGTCGCGGTTTCGGGTGGTGTTGCCGTTGTGGGATAAGACGATGCCGTCGGTGGTGATCGGCCTGGATCGGGCGCTGAGAAGCTTTGGGCCCACGCCCACTTATGCACTGACTGAATATGTGCCGCGGCACATATTCAGTGTTGTGTGCCCAAGTCGATTATGTGGCCAGGCGCTCGTCGAGCCCGCAATTAGGGCGATAGACGTTGGTTTGTTGCCGCCGCCGGCCACATAACGCTGGCGGCGTGACCGACGTGTTTTCTCGACCCAGGATCCGAGAGCAAGTTGTCCACACTGGAGATGTACTCCCAAAGTGGCAGACGGTCGATCTGACCCGCAGGTTCGGGATCGGCTCGGAGATCGACCGGTCCGTCGTCTGGCTGGCCGAGCACCGTGATGCGGCCCGGTTCGTACCAGCTGCTACGACCGAAACGTCATGACGCTTCGGTGGGATCCCGAGCAACCTAATCTGGTGTTCCTACGAGAACGTGCTGAGCTGGCCCGGTTCGCCGTGACCGTTATGTGGCCGGCGCGAGCAACGCGGCACCGCCGATCGCTGTAATCCCGGACCGCGCGCTGGCGTCGGCCACATAATCGGGCCGGGCACATAACACTGACAACGAACGGACGGTGTCGGTCGATCAGGTGTGCGGGATCGCGGTGCGTAACCCGCAGATCGTGAGCGTGGGCCGCCATTACGGGTTGACGGTCGCGACGTGCGTGCCGGCGGATCCTGAGAGCAAGGGCGGGTCTGAGGCGACCGTCAGGATTGCGAGAGCGGATCTGGTCCCGACAGATCACAACCTTCGCCCGGCGTATTCCGATTTCGCCGAGTTGGAGGCGGAGTGCGAGGCGTTCCGCGAGCGGGTGAACGCGCGGGAGCACAGGATCACGCGCCGGCCGCCGGTGGTGATGCTGGGCGAGGAGCGCGAGCGGATGCACCCGTTGCCGAAGGTGGCGCACACGGTGTGCTTCGGGCAGACGCGGAAGGTCGACCGGCAGTCGACGATCAGTGTCGGCAGCGCGATCTACTCGGTCCCGAGCTCGCTGGTGGAGGAGCGGGTATGGGCGCGGGCGCATGGCTCGGAGTTGTTCGTGGTGCACGTCGACTCGCCCGAGGGGCCGCGTGAGGTCGCTCGCCACGAACTGACGACGCCGGGACGGCCGAGCATCAAGGATGAGCACTATCCGCCGCGTCCGGCGGCCGTGCTGGAGCGCAAACCCCGGGCACGCTCGCGTGAGGAGCGGGCGTTCCTTGAGCTCGGTGCTGGTGCTGGTGCTGGCTGATCAACGCCGCGGCGGTTGAGATACCGAAGAAGTCAGGCGGGTCGAGAATGCTCGGCGTGCCCACGGTGGCCGACCGAATCGCCCAGCTGCAGCGGCGATGCTGCTGGAAGAGACGCTTGAGCCGATCTTCCATCCCGACAGTTACGGTTATCGTCCGGGGCGCAGCGCCCATGACGCGCTGGCTGTAACGGGCGGTCGTTGTTGGGCGAAGGACTGGGTTTTGGATCTTGACATCCGGTCCCTCTTGGTGCCATCTTCACACTGCCTCCTTGGTGATGGTGGTTGTGTCAAATAGGGCGTGTTCGGCTTGTGGGACCAGTATTCGTAGGCCTTTTCGGCGTCCGTTGCGGACGTGGATCGCTTGGAGCTCGCCGTGCTTTACACGTTGCAACACGGTCTGGCGGCTGACGCCGAGGGTCCGCATCGCGTCGAGGATCGGAATGTAGCCGGGCGGCGCGTCCTCGACGAACGGGGCGCGGAGCTGGTCGTTGACGCGGATCCGCCAGGGGGCGCCGGGGGTGTCTTGCTCCCCGGCGATGAATCCGGCTTGCAGCCATCGGAAGATCGTGGAGCCGGCGACGCCGAGCTGTTCGGCGGCTTTGCCGACGGGGAGCAGCTCGCCGTCGTGCGGCTGCGCGGGCGGCTTGTATGCCGGGATGCTCGGTGGCGGCGCAGGCTGCCAACGATGATCGCGGTGAATCGTTCGCCGGTGGCGGAGCGGCGGCCCTGGCGGTTGAGGATCCCGGCGATCCTCGCGTCGTCGTAGTGCGCAGCGAGCCGCTTGAGCAGCGCGATCGTGTCCTCGTCGGTGCGGATCGTGGGCTGCGGCTTGGGGAGCGCGACGGCGAGCTCGGTGAGAGCGCCTCCTTGCCAGCGCAGGGTGAGCGTCGCGCGGCGCTCCTCGCGCGCGACATCGACGATCACCTCCTCGATCAGCGTTCTGAGCAGCTGCTTGCGGTCGCGGTCGGTGGTGGTCGGCGCCGACCACACGCGGCCGAGGTCGGCGCCGAGCGCGAGTAGCTGCCCGTGCTCGTGCTCGGTGAGCGTGCGGGGGCGCTGGCGCTCGCGCAGCTCGAGCTCGGCCTCGGCCTCGGCGAGCGCGCCGAGCGCCTTCTCCCAGGTGGTTGGCTACTAGCCGCAGCTGCGGACCACATCGGCACGCACGATCGCATCCGGCGGGCCGACTGCGACGGCCTGACGATCGCGCTGGCGACGACTGACCCGTCGGCGCGAGCCGCCGGCCATGAACCTGGGCGACCGGCGGTGCTCGTCCGTTTCAGCACCGCTGCGAATAGCCGGTTCCGCGTTCCGTATGGCTGGTACACCGGCCGACGCGGCGTCTGGTGGCGCATCACCAGCTAGCGTCCCGGGTGTGGAGTTCAGCCGCGAGTTGCGCAACGACGTTCTGGCCGGAGACATCACGCTCTCGGTGCGACTGTGGAAGCGGCCGCAGGTCAAGCAGGGCGGCCCAGTGAGATCGAGGTCGACGCCATCGAGCTTGTCCCGTTCGCGGCGGTCACTGGAGAGGACGTCCGACGAGCGAGCGAGCCCGATCGCGAGACGCTGCGCCAGCGCGCCGCGCACGCCGGGCCGATCGATGAGGACACGCTGGTCTATCTAACCTGGATTTCCGGCACGGGGGTTTGTCCGCCTTGGGGTGAGGTGGATGGGGTCTTGTGCGGTTCGCTCCCGGGGTTGGGGGCGTTTGGCTGGCTCAGGTGACCACGATGGGGTGAATTTAGCGGACGATTTCGGTGGGATCGTGGGGGCCGAATCGGGCGAGCTTGTCGCCCGGTGGACCGAAATGGCGCAAGATTCGCTGTGAGTTGGCTCATATCAGGCCGATCCGTCCGGTCTGGCCGTCATGCTATACGGGATATTGTCCACTAGATCCATCTGACCATGGGGTCGCGGCCGGGGGCGGAGCGGTTCACCGCGCCGGACGAGCCCAACCAGCGCCGCTACGAGGCGCTGCGCGCCTACTTCGTCGAGGAGCAGAGCGCCGAGGCGGTCGGTGAGCGCTTCGGCTACACGCGTTCCACGGTCGAGACGCTCGTGCGCGAGTTCCGCGCGGGGCGGCTTTCGCTGTTCGCGTCCTCGCGGCCAGGCCCGCGATCGCAGCCGAAGAAGGACAGGGCGCGGACGCTGGCGCTCGGGCTGCGCCGGGAGGGCCGCTCGCTCAGAGAGATCGAGCGGGCGCTTGGCGCCGAGCAGGTGCCGTTGTCGCGTACGGCGATCTGGGAGCTGGCCAGCGAGGAGGGCCTCGGACGCCTCGAGCGCGAGGCGGAGGCCGAGCCCGAGCCGCTGGCGTTGATGGCGCCCAAGGCCAGGCGTCTGTCCGAGGAGGACTGGGCTTCGGGGCAGCGGATCTCCTCCGAGCACGCCGGGCTGTTTCTGCTGGTGCCCGAGCTGGTCGAGCTCGACATACGCGGGCTGATCGCCAAGGCGGGTTACCTGTGGACCACGCAGCTGGCGGCGCTCAACTCGCTGCTGGCGTTGCTGGCGCTGAAGCTGTACGAGGAGCGGCGACGCTCACACGTCTACGACGTCGTGCACGACCGTGCGCTGGGTCTGTTCTGCGGGCTGAACGTGCTGCCCAAGCGCACCCATCTGACCGGCTACTCGTATCGCACCACGCGCGCGCACAACCTGGCGCTGCTCGAGGCGCTCGTGCCCCGCCAGCGTGAGCTCGGGCTGATCTCGGGCGAGAGCTTCAACCTCGACTTTCACGCGATCATGAGCTACGGCGAGGATCAGATCCTCGAAGAGCACTACGTTCCGCGCCGCTCGCAGCGGACCCGCGCGGTGCTCACCTTCTTCGCCCAAGACGGCGACACCGCCACGCTCTGCTACGCCAACGCCGACCTCTCCAAAGCCGAGCAGCCGCACGAGATCATCCGCTTCTGCGAGTTCTGGCAGCGCACAAGCGGCCAGCCGCCCGGACTGTTGGTGTTCGACTCGACGCTCACCACCCACGCCGAGCTGGCCGAGCTCGACGAACAACAGATCGGCTTCATCACGCTGCGCCGGCGCGGCGGCAACATCATCAAAGGCATCAAGGCGCTACCCGACAGCAACTGGACGCCGGTGCGCCTCGAGCGCCCCGGCAAGCACCGCGACGTGACCGTCACCGAGAGCGAGGTTACGCTCGCCAAGCGCAGCTTCCGCCAGCTCGCGATCCGCGGCCTCGGCCGCGACCAGCCCACCCTGCTGCTCACCAACCGACGCGAGCTGACCACCAAGCAACTGATCGAGCGCTACGCCAAACGCTGGCTGATCGAGAACCAACTCTCCGCGCAGATCCGCGCCTTCCACCTCGACGCGCTCTCCTCCCAAGTCCCGCTCGCCGTCGACCTCGACACCACCCTGTCAGTCATCTGCGACAGCATCTACCGCCACTTCGCGCTGCGCCTCAGCGGCTACCAGACCGCCACCCCCGACACCATCTTCCGCCACTTCATCAAGACCCCCGGCCAACTGCACATCACCCCCGAGCGCGTCGAGGTCCGCCTCGAACCCCGCACCCGCACCCCCGTCCTCCTCGACGCCGACTATCACCAGCTCACCACCACCGTCCCCTGGTGGGGCGGACGCCAGCTCACCTACAGCTTCCCGCCCCCGTGACCCCCAAAAACTAGGTCGAAAGGGTGTACCGGTAATCCAGGCTAATTGAGTTCCACGCGGTGAGTCCCGCTGACTGAGCCGTCCGACGACCGCAGGTAGCGCGTAGTAGCGGCAGCGCCGATGTCGGCCGTCGCTGACGTCCGTCGGCTGCCCTCCTTCTGGCGACAAGCGCGACTGTGGGCCTGGGCTGATCGAGACCTGCCTTTGTGCTTCCGCAGGTGCGCGTGCTGGGGCCACTCGCGTGGCCCCATCTGTTCGACAGGGGCAGCGCGCGACAGCCGCGTCGCCGTCCAGATCGTTGATTGCTTTGCCCCCGTTGAAGAAGAGAAGTCTCTGTCCGTCGTGCGGGACGGCTGGATGAGCGGCGGAGCAGAAGTGACGGGACAAGCCCCGCCTGGCTGGTGAGTTTCGTCCCTTGGGGAGCCCGGGGAGCGACCGATGGCGCCCGCGTTCTGCGAAGAGCTGAAGCGCGCGCGCTTGCGCGTTGCCACCGATCGAGCAACCAGCGACATCGCACTGCATATGCAACGCACCGGCGACCACCCCCGCCGGGTCGATGGTCGCGTCTGTCGTTTGTGGAGCCAGAGCGGGACTCGGAGGTTCGTGCGGAGCGGCGTTGGGCGTGGCCCGATCCGTCGGGTCCGCAGCCCGTTTTCCGCCGCTGCCATCCCTATTCTCGCGCGCACGTGCGAGAAACGGAGGCGCGACGGCATGAGCGAACGAGGCAGCAACAGAGAAGGCGGCGGCGCAAGGCATCCGGACAGTCGAAGTCGGCGACGAGCAGACCGGCGTCCGCCGGCCGTCCGCCACGCCTCCCCTGGGTTGACCCCGCACACGAGGAGCCGCTTGCGGACATGCTCTGCGACGTGGCGGAGCTGTCCGCCGCCGCGGCAGGGGAGTTCGACGATGCGCTCGAGGCCGAGCTATGGGCGTCCACTATGTCCAGCATGTGCCGATTCGGACCACTGCCGGACCCCGGCGGCGACGCCGACCGCCTGTTTGGCAACGCCCTCGTTCGCGCGCTCGAGCAGCTCGGAGGCCCGGACGCCCTAGTGGCGCTGCGCGCGCTGGCCGCTGTCGGCGCGGATTCGTGCGCGACCCAGGCGCGGGCGGCGGTCGAGCGGCTGAGCGCAGGCAGCGCGCCTCAGCCGCCGTGGGTCGAGGATCTCGGCCGGGCTCGTCCTGTCACGGCCCTGACGATGTGCGGCGACGTCTTCGACGACGGCATGAGTGTCCTGATCGAGTTCGCCCAGCCGAACGCCGAGGCCCACACGCTCGGCCTGTACATCGACCACAACATGGGCGGCGTCGTCAAGGACGCGTTCGTTGCCGGCCCGCTCGGCGAGGTGTGCGGGCGGTTCCCAGACCTGCGCGAGCTCGATCTCGCCGAGGCGCGCGCTCGCGTCGAGCGCGCCCTCGACGTCCTGGATCACACGCTTGATCCGTCGGTGGACAAGGATGTGGATAGCTTGCGCGGATTTCATGTACGCGCGCGCAAAGCTGCTGCCGGGCGGGGCGCAGCTGCCCGACGAGTTCGAGGAATTAGCGGCGGAGGAACGCGAGTCGCTGCTTGGCGACTTCCTCTCCTCGCCCGAGGGCGAGCGGTGGCGCAACGACGCGGATGCGGAGGATGTCGCGGCGATCGCGATCGAGTTCGGCGCGGACTACAACTATGGCGGCCCGCTGCGGTGGAGCCCTGCCGTGGTCGAGATATTCACGACCGGCTGGCTCGCCCGGAAGGTTCCCCGCGAGGTCGAGTTCTTCGAGCGCGTGCCCGAGGTGCTGCGGGACTGGGTCGTGTACGCGGGCCGGCGGCGCGGCGTTCCAGCGGCGGCGGTCGATCAGGCGGTTGGGGCCGCGAACTTCTTCAGGCAAGCGATGCTCGACGCCGTCTCCGACCCGGAGAGGTGGGGGCCAGCGAAGGCGTTCGCGATCGCCGCGCAAGAGGCCGGGGTCGATCTGACTGACGCCGACGCGCTCAACGAGTTTGCCGAGCGCTACAACGAGGAGCTGGCGGCGTAGGGTTCGCGAAATCGACACCCCCGGCCGCGGCCGCGCGATTATTAACTCGCCTCTCGGTTCGGGGTGGTCAGAGCTTCGACTTGAGCGGGTAGCGCTCAGGGTGCTCGATCGAGTCGACGGCTAGGTCGATGTCGAGATCGGGCCAGTGAAGATGCCCTGGCGCCGGCCGCTCGAGCCGGAGAATCGCCGCTACGGTTGCCTGCTTGAACCAGGGGAAGTCCTCGAACGACAAGAACAGCTCCCGGCCGTCGAGCAGCAGCCAGAAGCCGTGCTGCGAGATATTCGTGACCTCAACTTGCGAAGTGGCGGCGCCAGGCATCTCGAATCTCCTGTTTGTGATCCACGACCAACTGTAGGACGCGGCTCAAGTCCTGAGCGCTCAGCTCGTAGTTCCGCGCGAGTTCTATCTCCGGCTCGATCCAGAACTTCGCCTCGCCATCGGACGACTGAACGTGAATGTGGAGACGCGCCTCCTCGCGTGAAAAGAAGAAGAACCGAAACGGACCGTCGCGAAAGACCGTCGGGCTCACGCGAGGAGTTCCGCCCGCTTGACCGCCATAAGCTCATCGAGAGTAAGGGCGCAAGCACGGTCGCGCAACTCGGCCGTCCCGGGCACGCGGACGGGACTGCCGTTATCCAAGCAAAGCGGCTCCCGACTTCCGAAGTTGGTAGGCACGTCTTGAGGCGGAAAACTCGCGTGTGGCGCGGGTTTCCGGGGGTTTGTGCGCTTGTGCGGCGTGTGCCTACGGTTGCTTGGCTTGGGCGGGCGTGATGTGCCCGAAGCGTGGTGGTTCGGGGACGCCGAGCTTCTTGAGCAGCTGGCGTTGGTCGGCGGTGAGCTCGGTGCGTTGGGTGAACTCGCCGTCGGGTGAGCGGAACCGGCCGAGCTTGATGCGGCCGAGCTCGTCGCCGATCGTGCGCCAGGTGTCAGCGGCGCGGATCTCGGCGACGCGGATGATCACGAGCGCGAGGAAGCAGATCAGGACGTGGGAGCGGATGCGGTCTTCCTTGCGGTGGAAGACGGGGCGCATCAGCAGCGTGCCCTTGAGGTCGTTGAAGCCGCGTTCGGCTTCGAGCAGGTTCTTGTAGCCCAGCGCGATGTCCTCGGGGGTGAGCGTGTCGTCTGAGGTGCTGATCAGGTACTTGCCGTCAAGGCGCGCCTGGTCGCGGATCTTGGCGCGGTCGATCATCAGCCGGCCGGTCTTGGTCTGGCGCGGGTAGCGGCCCATGCTGCGGTGTGCGCGCAGCTTGCAGGCGGCCTTCTCGTGCGCCTTGCCGCGCGTCTGCTGCAGCTGTGAGAGCCGGTCTTGCAGGCGTGTGATCGTCTGCTCGCGGCGCGTGCGGTCGCGCTCAGCCTCGCGCGGGTTGCGCGCGACGACGAACCGCTGGCGCGCCTGCCCGTCGCCGACGATCACTTGCTTGACGGTCATGTTCTCAGCGACGGTGTGGTAGCGGCCCTGGCGCTGCAGGGCGAGCCTGGCCTCCGCGGTCCCGGAGCGCAGCTTCATCCCGGCGATGTAGTGCCCGCCGGCGCGCTGCAGGTAGCGCAGGTTCTCCTGGCTTGAGAAGCCGGAGTCCACGACCCACACGCAGCGCCCGAGCTTCCAGCCGCCGAGGTCGTCCTTGACGGACTCGATCACGGTCTGGTCTGAGGTGTTGCCTGGCCACACCCAGACCCTGACCGGGATCCCGTCGCGGGTGACGGCCAGCCCGATCACGACCTGCGGTCGGTCGGGGCGATGGTCCTTGGAGTGCCCCAGGCGCCGCAGCCCGGCCTCGGTCAGCGGCGCATCGCCGGCCGGCTCCGCGTCGCCCGCCTCACCCGCCTCACCCGCGTCGTCGAGGTCGTCGCCCTCGTCGTCGTCGGCCTCGATCTCGAAGTACGTCGAGGTCGTGTCTCCTTTAACCGGCTAAAGCTGTCGCGCAAGGCCCGGAGCAGGCCCGGTTGGAACGTGGACCATCTGCGCCGGGGGTAGAGGGTGGATCTCTCTTGAGGATGAGGAGAGCCACTCACGCCGGGGATAAGCGGGTGCGCGCGGAGCGAGGAGCGTTGCGACGAGCGGAGCGCGTACGCGCTTGCGCGCCTTCGGGCGGGGGGTGGTTCCGTCCTGGGCATGTGAGATACATGTCGCATGAGCGGAGAGATCGAGCTGCGCGTCGAGGAGCGCGAGGGAGGCTGGGCGCTCGTGGGCGACGGCGCCGAGCGGTTCGGCTTGGTCAACGAGTACCTGGGCTATCTCGCTGATCGGCGCTACTCGCCGCGGACGGTGCGCTCATACGCGTTCGACCTGCTCGGGTTCTGTCGCTGGCTTGCGGCGGAGGGCGTCGCGCTCGAGGACGTGAGGACCGAGGTGCTGCTGCGGTTCCTGGCGTTCTGCCGTCAGGCGAAACTGCAGGGGCAGCCGGGTGGCAACGTGTACTCGATCCGCGACGCGCGCAGCACCGGGTATGCGGCGGCGACGATCAACCGGCGGCTGGTGGCGATCGCGGGGTTGTTCGAGTATCGGGCGATGCGCGACCCGGAGGCGGTCAACCCGGTGCCGCGCGGCTCCGAGCGTCGGCGCGTGACCCGCGCTGAGCGGGGCGGGCTGCTCGGTCATCTGGCGCGGCCCAAGCCCTCCTCGCGGCTGCGGGTACGGGAGCCGAAGAGGCTGCCGCGCGGCCTGGCGGCGGAGGAGGTCAAGACGCTGCTTGAGAGCTTTCGCTCGTTCCGGGATCGCGCGGTCGCGGGGCTGATGCTGTACTCGGGGCTGCGCTCGGCGGAGGTGTTGTCGCTGTGCGTGGAGGACGTCGATGTCGCCTGCGGCTGGGTGCGGGTGTGCGGCAAGGGCGGCCGGGAGCGCCGGGTGCCGGTCGACCGCGAAGTGGCCGGGCTGATCCAGACCTACCTGTTGGTCGAGCGCCCGGAGACTGAGGAGCGGGCGCTGTTCGTGGTCGGGAAGGGACCGCATCGCGGCAGGCCGCTGAGCCCGGCGGGGCTGCGGGCGGTGTTTCGCTACCACCGCGCTCGGTCGGGCGCGCCGCGCGCGCATCCGCACGCGTTGCGTCACACGTTCGGGACCGCGCTGGCCGAGGCTGGCATTGATCTGCCGGTGATCCGGGAGCTCCTCGGCCATGAGCACATCGATTCGTCGATCGGCTATGTCCACCTCGCGCCGGCGCACGTGCGCGCCGCCTTCGATGCCGCCCGCGAGGTCCAGCGCGCCCAGGGCTGAGCCCGCCCGGCCGCTGCGCGCGATCGCCGGCCGCGATGCGCTGCTGGCCGCCTATCGGGCGTGGCTGGCCGGTCGTGGGCGCGGCTGCCGCTCGTTCCGCGACGGGGCACGAGCGTTCCTGGATCGCTGGCCTGAGCCGCAGACGTTCGCCTCAGGGCCGCTTGATGTCCAACTCGAGTGCGATCAGCACGTTCGCCCGTTCATCACGTTCCTGCTGCTCACAGACCGGCTGCGGCCCGGCTATGACTACTTGGCGCACCGCAAGTTCGCGAGCCTGACGAAGCTCGCCGCCGGCAGCAGGCTGGAGGGCGATCTGGCGGGCTTTCAGCAGGCCGCCTCAGAGCTTGGGTTCTCCGAGCATGTCCGCACGCGCGCGGCCGAGCGGGTGGTCTGCCGGCTTCTGATCCAGACCGGCGGTGCGATGCGCGAGCTGTCAGTCGAGGATCTGCGCGAGCTCGAGGCCGCGTTCCGCGCCCGGGCGGAGGCGAAGGAGGTGAGCCCGGATAACGATCTCGGGTTCCTGCACGCCGCGTGGGCGGTGCTCTACCACCTGCGGATCGTGACGGTCACGCCGCCGAACCGCCGCCGCCGCGACCACGCCGACTCTTCACATCACTTCGGCGGGGTGCCGGCGTGGTTGGCCAAGCGGCTGCTGACATACACCGAGCTGCTGCGGGGCACGCACCGCCGCTCGACGATTCATGGGATCGCGATCCGCCTGGCGCACTTCGGGCGTTTTCTCGTCGACTGCGACACGGAGCTGGAGTCGCTCGCCGGCCTGGAGCGCCAGCGCCACATCGAGCCGTATCTGAACGCGGTTGCTTCAGCGACAGCGCAGGGCACCGAGCGGACGATCTCGGTCGGCGAGCAGCGCAGCCGGATCATCACGCTCGGCCGGTTCCTGGCCGACATCTGCGAGTGGGGGTGGGCGGACTCGCCGCAGCGGCGCCTGGTGTTCCCGCGCGATGTTCCGCGCGCGCCGCGGCCGCTGCCGCGATACCTGCCGCCCGACCAGGACCGGCGGCTGCGGGAGACGCTCGGAGCCTCGCCCAAGCGGCTGTTCGCCGACGCGCTACTGCTGGCACGCGCCTGCGGTCTGCGGGTCGGTGAGCTCGTCGACCTTGAGCTTGACTGCGTGCACGAGCTGCCGGGCGCCGGGGCGTGGCTGAAGGTCCCGCCCTCAAAGCTCGATCAAGAGCGGATGGTGCCGCTGGACGAGGAGACGCTACCGCTCGTGGACCGGATCGTCGAACAGCGCTGCCCTTGCGAGCCGCTGCCGCACCCCGAGACCGGCCGGCTGGCGGACTTCCTGCTGACCCACCACGGCAAGCGCGTCTCCACGCAGGCGCTCCGCGACGAACTCGCCCGCGCCGCCGCAGGCGCCGGGCTGCCGCACGTCACCCCGCACCAGCTGCGCCACACCTACGCCACCGCGCTGGTCAACGCCGGCTGCTCGGTGCAATCGCTGATGGAGCTACTCGGCCACGTCTCGGCGGCGATGAGCCTGCGGTACGGCAAGCTATTCAACTCGACCGTCCGCGCCAACTACGAGCGTGCGCTGGCCCAAGCGAAGGCCCACATCGGGCCGCTGCCGGGCGGCACTGTCCCGCTGCCCACGGCCGAGATCACCGGCACCGGCGACTGGCGCGATGCGCCGCTGATCAAGGCCCGCCTGGCGGGCGGCTATTGCGTGCGCACCGCCGCCCAGGGCGCCTGCCCGTACACCAACGTGTGCGAGCACTGTCCGAACTTCCGCACCGACGCCGCGTTCCTGCCCGTGCTCTCAGCCCAGCGGAACGACGCAGAGCTGCTCGCCAACGACGCCGAGCAGCGCGGCTGGGGCGAGGAGGCCGAGCGCCACCGCCGCCTCATCGCCCGCTTGGAGAAGCTGATCGACCAAGCCCAGGCCACCGGCGCATGAGCGACGATCCCGCCCGCCAGCTGAAGGCCGTCCGCTCGGCATGCGCCGAGCTTGTGCGCGCCGGCGAGCGCGTCACCTTCCCCAAGGTCGCGCAGCGGACCGGGATCAGCCGCGCCACCCTCTACCGCCAGCGCCGGCTGCGCGAGCTGATCGACCAGCACCGCCACCCGCTGCCCGGCGAGACGCTCACGCTGACCGCGCTCGCCGCCCAGGTCGATCAGCTACAACAAACGCTCGAAGCGCTCGCCGCCAAGGTCCGCCGCCACGAAGAACAGCTCCGCCGTTCAGGCGCTACGCAAACGCCAACGCGGGCTCGTCGCTGAACTCGTCTGCGCTCGGATTAGCCGGATAATCGAAGAAGATGATGTCGACCTCTGAGTTGAGCAGGTTCGCGACCGAGAAGAAGACCGCCTCCTGCCCGCGCTCTGAGCACTCAAGCAGGAAGTCCATCGCGCTGTACAGGCCATCGTCGGTGAGCTCGCCCACGCCGGGCAGCACGACCTCCCTGGGCGCCCAGCGCGTCGCCTCGAGCTTGGACGCCGGCGCAATCGTGCGCTGGGCGACCATCGCGAACACCTCGCGCTCGATCTCGCGTCGGTAGCGGCGCGGGCCCGCGACCCGCGCGAGCGCGCGGCCGATCCCCAGCTCTGACCACAACGCCCCCACGACGTGCGGGCGGCCCTGCTCGCGCGCCTCCAGGAAGTCAAACCCCGCCGGCGCGCCGGCCGCAAGCGCCGCCTCGGGCTCTAGGAAGCGCCAGATTGACGCCACCAGCCGCGCTAGCGCTTCGCGGTCGACCTCGTCCTCGCGCCCGAACGTGTGGATCACCCGCGCGACCGGCACGCCACGCTCGTTGCGCTCGTTGTGCGCCAGCTGCAGGTAGCGAACGACATCGCCACCCTTGTTGCGCCGCTGCGTCACCCGCAGATACACCGTGCCTACAGCCTATGCACATCACCACCTAGAAATCAAGCCTCGCCACGGAAGTCGTGTGCCTACACGTTTTTGAGGCTCCGAGCCCGCAAACCGCGCTATAGAGCCATTCTCAGCCTCAAAATGGGCCGAAAATGCCTACAAACTTCGGAAGTCCGGCGGCTGCGACACCGACATGATCGCTTGAGGCGTGAAGCGATCACCGCGTGGCGCTCGTGCATTGCCACGAATGCGTCCGTCCCGGGCCGGCAGGCCGGACGCATGCCTTCGCCCAAATCCGAGCGCGACGGCGGCCACCGTAGACGCGACAGGCTGCCCCAGGCCACGCGGGCACGCTGCATAGGTATCGCACACGTGCGGCACGCCGTCGCGCGCGCCCTGCTCTCGGCGACAAGCGCGTCTCGGACCACGCCCGGACGCCTGCGTTCGCGGCTGGGGCGCTCCACCAGCCGCACGCTCGCTTTGCGATGCCGGACCCCGCCAAGGCGCGGTACAGCCGCGCTTGTGCTGTCGCCCAAATGCACTCGTCCGCTCCGATCGGTGCGGACGACCGAGTTCAACGGAGGGAGGCGTGGCACGGCTACAGGCGCACTCTCGCTTCTGCCAGGTTTCGAGGGCGTTCCACCGACCTGGGTGACGCCATCGAAGAAGGACCTGATCGTTGCCCGGGGCAGTTGCCTGCCTTCCTCGATCTCCACTCGATGGGGGCCAGAAGAACAGATTTAACCTCAAGAGCGGGGCTTTCTTTAAGTGTTGAGCGTCACTTGAGTTCGGGATGAACCGGGGGTCTGGCGTCATCCAGCTTCGGCATGCGCCCGTCGGCGCTGTTGCGCCGCATTATGGGGCGTGATATCTGACGCAACACGAACCGCCCCGCCCGGCCTGACGGGCGTGTGACAGGCTCGCGTGCGTGCGTGAAGGAGCGTGGTGTCGTGGTCGTGAGACTCGGATGGCAGGGACTCGAAGCGGCGCTTGCCGCTGGCGAGGTCTGCTGTCCGGACTGCTGCGAGCCGCTGCGCAGGTGGGGATACGCGCGCGAGCGCGAGGTGCGGATGCGCCACGGCGCACGCCTCATCCGGCCGCGCCGCGCGTACTGCCGGCGGTGCACGGCCACGCACGTGCTGTTCCCGGCGTTCTGCGTGCCACGACGCCGCGACTGCGTGGAGGTGATCGGCTCAGCGCTGCTGGCCGCGGCCGGCGGGGTCGGGCATCGCACCATCGCCGCCCGGCTGAATCGCCCGCCGGGCACCGTCCGCGGATGGCTGCGCGCCGCTTCCCGCCATGCGGACGCGCTGACCCGCTGCGGGGTGCGGTGGGCGATCACGCTCGCCGAGCCCCCCGCCCGATCGAGCCTGCGGAGCTCGCCGCTGCACGACACGGTCGACGCGCTCGCGAGCGCGGCGCTCGCCTGGAAGCTGCGCGTGTGCGATCGCACCAACCCGCCGTGGGAGGTCGCGGCCGCGCTCACCGGCGGCGGGCTGCTCAACGGTCGCCCGCGGGTCAAGTCGTATGTAGTGGTGTAACGGTGTTAGCTCGTCGGTGGGATGGATGGCGGCTCACGCCGGCGGGAGCGTGCTCACCTCTTCTCGGTTGTTTGGCTTGGTCGCGGGTTGTTGAGCGGTTACTTGGTAGCTCGACTTTCGCAGTTCATAGGCCAGCTGCGGCCCATGCTTGCTGGACGTGCATGATTTCCCGTGGTGTGGGGGTTCGACCCTGTCCCGGGTGATATTGGGTGGCGATGATCACGCGGCGGAGCTTGGCGAGCATGTCGGCGAACGATGGGGCGGTCTTGGTGAGGTACCAGGGAGCGCGTTGGCGGTGCTCTTCGACGACGTCTGGGTGATGCCCGCAGACCGCGTACCAGATGATCGTCAGCGTCATCGCGAGGAACTGGAAGGGGACGGTCCGCTCGACGGCTTTCTTGGCGCGGTTGCGCGCATCGCCGACGCCGAACAGTTCTTTGCCGTCTTCGAAGGCGACTTCGATCGGCCAGCGGTCTGCGTAGCGCTCGACGATCTCGGCGGCACTGGCGTCAAGGTCGGTGGTGATCAGCGCGAGCTGGTAGCCGGAGGGCTTGCGCTCGTCTTTGACGAGGATCACGCGCGCGGGGGTGTCGGGGCCGAGCGGCCCCCACAGGCAGTCGATGATGGCGAGCTTGAGCGTTTCGGTCTTGCCGTAGCGTCGCACGGCCTGCTCGACCCACTCGGTGGCAGGGTCGGTCGCGAGCTTGGCAAGCGTGGGGAGTCGTTTGCCCCACTTGCGGGGCCGGCCCTGCTTGCCGGAGCGCGGCGGTTTGCGATCGTAGATCGCGCCGTTGGAGCGCAGGCGGGAGGTGATCGTGACCCGGCCGGGCAGACCCCGCCAGGCCTCGGTTGCGTACGCGGCGTCACCGACGATGTCGATCCTGCGATCCGGCAGGCGGGCGGCGAGCAGGTCGAGCATTTCCCTTGCCAGCTCGGGCTTTCCGGGCCGCTCAGGATCGCGCTTGTCCTTCTTGGCGAACTGTTTGCGCCTGGGCTGCCAGCAGCGGAACAGGATCGGCAGGCAGACCGATCGCTCGAGGAACGCCAAGCGCACCACGATCCCGACCACGACCCAGTTGTTGCCCCACGCGACCGCCGCCTTGTCGGAGTTGGCGGTCGCGTCGTGATGCCAGAAGCAGGCGTGGATCTTGCGCCCCAGACGATGCAGCAACGTGTCGTCGACCGCCACCAGCAGCGGCGCGCCGGGCGCTGTCAGCCGCTCGGCGATCAGCTCCGCGAGGCGCAGCCCGAGCTCATCAGCAGACCAGTCCGAGAGACTGAAGAACCGGTGCGCGCGGCAGTGATGCCAGACCGCCGAGAGCCGACAGCCGACCAGCATCCCTGTGACCGTACGCAACCCGGTCTTGACGTGTGTCTGAGTCTTTTTCCGAAATCTGGGCGTGTAATTCGCAGCCAGTTCCGGGGGTCGTCATGGGGTAGTGGATTGATGGTAGTGCAGGGTTCGTGGCGTGGTTAGCTACGCCGGCGCGGCCGGTCAAGGCCACCGCTGCGCGGCCGGCTGCGCTGGGCCCTGTCGGGCTGGCCTTGACAGTCTGCGCCAGCTTCGCTGATGGGCTGGTGAGGTCGGCAGCAGAGCTGCCGAGGGCCGTGACAGGGCCGCTGAGAGCTCGGCGGGCTCGATTTGGGCGGTTGCGGCGAGCACCGGCGCGTTGTGCGGCCCTGTGCGGCCCTGCGGCGAGGCGGGCAGGGTGATCGGTCGCCCGCTGTTGGCGGTTTGGGGGCGTCGTCGTCATCCGATCAGCCTCGGGTGGGTGCCGCGGTTGTAGGCCAGGCGCTGCTCTCGGGCGCGCGCGAGGCCGGCGCGGCGGGCTTCACGGATCGCGGGCCCGCGGCCCTCGTGCTCGTCGTCGGGGGTCACGTAGCCGATGCCGGCGTGCAGGCGCACCCGGTTGTACTGCTCGCGTACGGCGTCGAGCTCGCGTGATAGGTCGGCCGGGTCCTTTAGCGCGCACAGGTACGGCCATTCGTACTTGACGTGGCCGAGCAGCGACTCGATGTGGGCCTGATCGGTCGGCGTCCCGGGGCGGCCATAGTGGGTCGCGATCGCGTGCAGAGCCATAAACTCGCGGGTCGAGCCCGACCTCATCTGGGCGCCGTTGTCCGACACTGAGAGCAGGATCGGCTCAAGCTCGTCCTCCTGCTCGCCGGCCGCGTGCTCGTCGATCAGCGAGAGGATCACGTCCAACAGGCCCTCGCGCTCGAGCGCGCGCGTGAACAGCACCTGGACCTGCACGTCGGTCGCCTCGGGACAGAGCATCGTCTCGATCCACTTGCGCGAGACGAGGTCGAGGATCGCCAGCGCGCTCGTGCCGGCCTGCGGGAACTCGGTGAAGTCATAGCCCCACACCTGACGGGGCTTGTACTGGACCCATTCGGGCCACGGACGCTTGAGCGACTTCTGCCGCGGCGGGCGCCAGGGCAGCGCCCGGCCGTGCTCGAGCAGCACCCGCAGCACCGTCGAGGGCGACACCCACACGCGCCCAAGGTAAGAGCCGCGGTGCGCGAGCTTGCGGTGCGAGCCGTCGATCTCGCCCCACTGATCGGCGAGCCCCAGGATCGCATCGACCTCCTCCGGGCGCAGCGCGTGCACCGGCGTGCCGCCCGGCTTGCGGTCAGCCAAAGCACCGGCGGCGGCGCGCTTTTGCCAGTAGCGGGCGCGCCGCTCGCCCAGCCCGAGCGCCCCGCACGCCTTGCCAAAGCTCCAGCCCGCCCCGGTCGCCTGCGCGATCAGCTCCAAAAGCCGCGCCCTGACCGCCACCTCGACACGAGCTGGGACGCGGCCTACCAGCCCGAGCGCGCTTTTCCCCGCAACGCCACCAGCTCGATCGCCTGCTCCTTGACCGTCTCCTCCAACCTGGCGATCTCCGCGCGCGCCGCCGCCAGCTCCGCGTCCACAGCCCCACGAGCACCGCCACCAGGCTTGGAGCTGGCCAGCGCCGTCAACGCGCCCTCGCGCCCGACGCGACGGATCCGCATGATCGTCGTCGGATCCACCCCCCAACGCTCGGCCGCCTGGCGCTGCGTCAGCTCCCCCGTCAACAACTGCAGCCAGATCTGCAGCTTCTCCTCCGCGCTCAGCGCCCGCTTGCGGCGCCCACCACGACGGCTGACATCCTGTAGTTCGGACATGCTCCTCCTCACGCCCGTCTGACCCCTTCACAGCATCGTTGCACACGCAACGAGATGGCGTAACAAAACGGCGGATTTCGGAAACGAACTCAGACGCATAACAGGTCTGCGAAATCTGGCCCACAACCAGCGCGCAGAAGGTCTGGAACGTGGGGCGAGAGAAACACGGCGCGAACAGGAGCAGAAGCTCATTCAGCGAAGATGGGACGCAGAGCATCGGCGGCAACCCCCATGGGCAGCCGCGACGGGCCTCCCACCCGACCGCGGAAATGGTCATCGAACAACCACCGCTTCGGGGAAGCCGCCGATGCTCCTTCTGCGTCCTCGCGCGGCCGACCGCTCAACAGCCCCGACCGCTCACCCCACCGCGCCTACCGACCCACGCCCCGCGCGCCCGTGCCCCCCTCCCCCTCAAAAGTGCAAAAGTCGAGTTGGTAGGGGCGCCTGAGGCCTGAACCAGCCAGGTTGCGCTCATGCGCAACCTCTCGCTGCCAGAAAGCGAAGCGACCGCGGTCCAGTCAAAGGGCGGGCCCGGCAGGCCGAGCGAAGCGAGCCGCGAAGCGGCGGCCCTTGACGGGAACCGGCGGCGCGAAGCTATGCCGTTTCGCCGGTGCCTCATCCCGAGGGTCCTATCGCTTGCGTCGGTCTGCCGCAGGCCTTAGAGCTGAGGACGCGCCGATGTGCAACGTGATGGTTGCGTGGCCCGGGTGATTGGGGCCGGGGGGCGGGGTCAAGCGGTTGTGGTGAGACTGGGCACCTCCTCGTCGGCCTGCTCGGGTGGATCGGCGAGGGTCAGCGCGATCGACTCGACCGACAGGTAGCGGCGCTGGACCAGCCATTCGTCGTTCTGCTCTGAGAGCAGCGCGCCGGCGAGGCGAATCACCGCGGCGTCGTTGGGGAAGATCCCGACGACGTCGGTGCGGCGGCCGATCTCCTTGTTGACGCGCTCGAGCGGGTTGGTGGACCGCAGCTTGGTCTGGTGCTCTGAGGGGAAGTTGTAGAACGCGATCAGGTCTTCCTCGGCCGTCTCGAGCAGCTCGCATACCTTCGGCGCGATCCCCTGCAGCCGTTCGAGCACGTGCCCGACGCGCGCGCGGGCCTGCTCGAGGCCCTCGGCGTTGAACACCTCGCGCAGCGCGGCGGCGACGAGTCCGCGCTGGTCGCGGCGGCAGTGCATCACCATGTCGCGCAGGAAGTGGACGGTGCAACACTGCCATGGGCAGCCCAGCACGCGGGCGATCGCGGCCTTGAGCCCCTCGTGCTGATCGGAGATCGCCAGCCGCACCCCATCCAGCCCGCGCTGCTTGAGCCCGCGGATGAACTCGACCCAGAACGCGCCGGATTCGACCTCGCCGACATCAAGGCCGATCACCTCCCGCACCCCGGTCTCGTGCACCGCATAGGCAACCACCAGTGCCTTGGACACCACCCGGCCGTGGTCACGAACTTTGACCTGCTTCGCGTCGAGCCAGAGATACGGGTAGGCGCCCTCCAACGGCCGCCCGCGAAACAGCTCGACCTGCTGATCCAGCGCCCGGCAGATCGCGCTCACGCGGTCCTTGGTCATCCCGTCGATCCCCAGCTGCTCCACCAGCCGATCGACCTTCCGCGTCGAGACACCGCCCACGTAGGCCTCCAACACAACCGCAACGATCGCCTGCTCACTGCGCCGGCGAGCCTCCAGAAAGCTCGGAAAGTACGCCGGACCCGACCGCTTCTTCGGGATCAACAACTCGAGCTCCCCAACCCTCGTCTCCCACGCCCGCTGCCGATACCCGTTGCGATGCGTGACGCGCGTCCCCGGCGCGAGCTCGCCCCGTCCAGCGCCCACCTCAGCGCTGACCTCGGCCTCCATCACCTCGCGGGCGACCAGCGCGACCGCCTCACGCACGAAATCCTCAAGCCGACCATCCATCGTCTTGGCGACGACATCGGCAACCGTCATGCTCTGAACTTCGGCCATCGTGGTGTCTCCATTCGTCTGACTGCGATAACAGCCGACGAGTTCCGCGCCACGGTGGCCGACCCCTCTACAGCGGTCGACCCACCCGACGCTCGTTACACCACTTCTACCGACATGACCGACGAAAACGACGGCTGGCGACGATCGGGGCGAATCGCCTGCAATCACGCCACTTTCAGCGGGTAGCCGGCCGGTGGTGTCCGGTGGTTGCTGGGATTGCTCTCTGGACGTTTGGGCCACTCTTGGGCCAGAGCGCTGAGTCGAGATCGCGGCAGCTGCGCCTCTGTATAGGGCGTGGGGCGGAGAGTTCTGGGTCGCGGGCCAGCTTGCCTGTGAGTTGGATTACGCGGCACCTGGGGTGATGATCGAATTGCTTCTGGATCGCGTGGGTTGACGGTGATGAGTGCGGTGTATCTGAACCTTTGATAGAGCGGCCGACTTTTTCACACCAAGCCTGAGGGTGTTTGTGGGCCGTGTTGGTGGGTGTGGTTCGGGGCGTCGTCCGTGCCCAGTTCCACCGACGTCCGTGCCGGCGGGCGACCCCCTCGCGCAGCGAGCCTCCGTCCCGCAGAAGCAGGAGCGGGCGGCTGGCGAGGATGGTCTCGGTCGCGGTCATTTCGATCGCCTCCGATTCTCGTTGATGCGCTGGGCGTGCGCTCGCTTGAGCCCGGCGATGCGGGCGCGGCGGATCGCGGGGCCGCGGCCGTGGTGCTCGTCGTCGGGGGTGACGTAGCCGATCGAGGCGTGCAAGCGGACCGTGGTGTACTGGCCGCGGATCCGGGCGAGCTCTGTGTCGAGCGCGGCCGGGTCGGTGATGCTGGTCAGGGTCGGCCAGTCGCCCTTCAGGTGGCTGAAGAACGACTCGACGTGCGCCTGGTCGGTCGGGGTGCCGGGCCGGCCGTGGTGCTGGGCGATCGCCATCAGCGCCATGAACTGGCGAGTGTCGATCGCTTTCATCTCCGACCCGTTGTCCGACCACGCCACCAGGATCGGCGGATCCTCAGGGGCGTGGTCGGGCGGCAGCCCGTCCGGTCCGAGCAGCCCCTGGTCCTCGAGCGCCCGGGCGAACAGCAGCTGCACCTGCGTGTGCGTCTGCTCGGTCGTGAGCAGGTAGCCGATCCAGTATCTGGTGACGACGTCGACGATCGCGTACGCGACCCGCTTGCACCGCGTGAAGTGGGTCGCGTCCCAGATCCAGATCCGGTTCTTTTCCCAGCAGATCTCGGGAAATGCGGGCTTTGGCGGTCGTGGGCGGATCGGCTCCCCCGGCAGCGTGACCTTGTTCTTCAGCGCCACGCGCAGCAGCGTCGAGGGCGACACGAACACAGTGCCGACATACGAGCCGCGATGCGCGAGCTTGCGATGCGAACGATCCACCACGCCCCACTCCTCGATCAGATCGAGGATCGCCTGCTCCTCCCAGTCAAGGATCCGGTGCACCCGGTTGCCGACCGGCGGACGGTCCTCCAACGAGCCCGTCTCGGCGAGCCGGGCGCGCCAGCGATGCATGCGCACATCCTCGATCTCAAGCACCCGGCACGCACGCGCGTGCGCCCACCCCGCCGACACCGCGCCATCGATCAGCCCCATCAGCTCGAGCTTGGTCTGCGCGCTCACGCGCCGCGGGACCGGGCCGAAAAGCCCGAGCGTTGCCTTCCCCGGTGCAAGCTCAACTCGACCGCCAGCTCCTTGAGCGCCTCCGAGAGCCGATCGTTCTCCGCCAACGCGGCCTCCAACTCGACCTGCTCCGGAGAGGGCAACCTGCCCGGCTTGGCGGCCGCAAACGCGGCCAGCGCCGCGTCCTTCGCCAACTGCCTGATCCGAATCACCGTCGACACGTCGACGCCCCACTTCCGAGCTGCGTCCGCCTGCGAGAGCTGCTGCGAGCAGACCTCGAGGAACACCTCCCACTTCTCCTCCGGCGACAGCTGCCGGCGCTTGCGCGGCTTGCCGTTCTCCATCATCACGTCCTCCTGAGTCGGGGCCCGGACAGCCTCCCAGGATTGGCATGAAAAACAGGGGCAGCTCTATCGCAAGATCAGACGCAAACCATTTGAGCTGGAGCGCACGCGCTTGGCTGCCTGGTTGAGGGCGTTGGGCGCGAGCTATCTGGTCCTCGCCACTTGCCCGACCGTCGCAAAGCGAGCGCGCGCCTGCGGCGGCTCCCGCGAACAAAAGCGAGCATCCCGTTTGCCGCGCTGAGCGGAGCCCGGCCGCCTCGCCGGCGAAATGCTCGTCACGCCGCCAGGCCGGGAGCGTCGGGATCTAGCGCTCGTCCCCTGAGTCGCTCAAAGCAGCACCCTCGCGGAGATTGCCGGGAAATCGTCGGCAGTGGGATACGACGACCACGTGCAGTGTCGGACTCCGGCGGGCCCGCCGCGGCCACGCCGTGCCGTGATGAGAGCTCTTGTGACCCTATGCCGGAGTGCTTACAGGAGCCACGCCGAGCTGCTGCATCATCGTCAGCATGTCGACGACTCCCCAATGCTCAGCCACGAGGCCGTCCTCGTCGAACCGCATGATGTCGATGAGCTGCACGTCGACGCTCTTGCCGGTCGCGGGCTTGCCCATCAACTCACCCTCGTGAGTTCCGGTCGCCCTCACGCGTGCGACGACTTTGTCACCGCTTACCAGAACGTCTTCGGGGTCCATGCGCAGATTGGGGAACGCCGCGCGGTACATGCGAAAGAACCCCAGGACACCGTCCTTTGTTGGCGCGAGGCCGGGAGTCTCCTCGTGCTCGACGAAGCCGTCTGCCAGCAAAGCGCCGAACCCTTCGATGTCTCCGGCGTTGAGCAGGCCGTAGAGGCGTCGCAGCGTGGCCGAGTGGTCCATCGTGGTCCTTTCGTGGGGTACGCCGACCTTACTCTCGTTACCAGCTCCGACGCAAGCGAACCGCCCAGCGCCCCTCGCTTTCCATGCGAAGGACGCGGGCCAGACCCGCGACCCTGGAGCGGCCAGCGCTCCCCCCACGAGCCGATTAGCGCGTTCGAGGCAGAGCAGATGTGTGGGCGCCGGCGGGCCGGACCCTGGTATTCGCCACGAGCAGGAGCGCGGACCAGAGCGCCAGTGTTGAGGAAGAGGAGGGACGGCGGCTTCGAATCCCTTCGCTGGCTCCGACTAGGCCTAAACCAAGCGTAAGACTGTGGTAGATGGGCATCGAAGGCCCGGAAGACCCGGTATTCCTGGGGTTTGAGTGCCGAGGCGGGATGGCCCGTGTCGGTTTGAAGTGAAGGGGCGTCGGCTGTCGGCTGTGGGCTTGCGGCCCTGACGCTTATCTGGGTGTGCTGCGTCGGAGGCGGTCCAGTTCGATGGCGGCGTCGATCCATTGGTCGTTGAGTTCGCGCAGTTTGCGGTAGTTGGCGATCTGGGAGTTGACCGCGTCGATGTGTTCGGGGCGGATGTTCTCGGTGCGGCTTCGTCCGCGGTGGCTGTAGCTGAGCTGGTGGTATGGGCCGTGGCGCTGGGGCGGGTCGGCTTTGCAGCGACAACCGGGGGTGCGGCAGGTGTTGTACTGCTCGGAGAGCGCTCCTGGCCGCAGGTCGCCTAGCGCAAGCAGAGCGGCTTTGATGCGTTGGATCGTGTCGGTCAGTTGGGCCTCGGTCGCCATAGTCGTCCTCCCTTGGGTGTTGGATTGATCCTGATGGTGACATCCATGTAACCATAGCTGATCTCGGCTATGGTTGCATAACATTGTTGATCAGAGGGAGCGTGGAGATGAGCAACCCGAGGCGACAGTTGCAACGCAGGCTCGAGCGCGAACAGCTGGCGATCGAGCGGCGCCTGCAAGCCGCAGTGGCCCCCAACCTGGCCGGCCCGCTCCTGGGGGGAGCCCCGATCCGCTACGAGTGGGCCGAGCGGGACCGGGGGGTCGCCCATGGTGGCATGGGGATGATCGCCCGCCTGGTCGAGGCGGTCGGCCTGGCCTGCGAGATCGACGCCTCGGTCAAACTGCTCAAGGTCCACCGCCCCTACCACGAGTCCGACCACGTGTTGAACATCGCCTACAACGCGCTGTGCGGCGGCACCCGCTTGGAGGACATCGAGACTCGCCGAACCGACGCGGTGTTCTTGGACGGCCTGGGGACGCCGTCGCTGCCCGACCCCACCACCGCGGGCGACTTCTGCCGCCGCTTCGACGAGGCCTCGATCATGGCCCTCCAGGAGGCGATCAACCGGGCTCGGCTGAAGGTGTGGTCCCAGCAGCCGGCCTCATTCTTCTCCCAGACCGCCCGGATCGACGCGGACGCCTCGATCGTGGGCACCGACGGGCAGTGCAAGCAGGGCATGGACATCTCCTACAACGGCAGCTGGGGTTACTCGGCGTTGCTGGTCTCGCTCGCCAACACCGCCGAGCCGCTGTATCAGGCCCTCCACGGCGCCAACCGTCCCTCCCATGAGGGGGTCGTTCCCCTCTATGACCGATCGATCGAGCTGTGCCGGCGGGCCGGGTTCACCGACATCCTGCTGAGAGGTGACACCGACTTCTCGCTGACAACTGAGTTCGACCGCTGGGACGCCGACGGGGTGCGCTTCGTCTTCGGCTACGACGCCAAGGCCAACCTCGTCCAAGCCGCCGAAGGCCAACCGGAAGATCTCTACCACGAGCTGGTGGCCAAGACCGAACGCCAGATCGCGACGCGGCCCCGGACCCGCCCCACAAACGTCAAAGACGACATCGTTCGCCAGCGCGGCTACAAGACGATACGACCGAAGAAGGAACAGGTAGTCGAGTTCTCCTACCGGCCGCGCGCTTGCAAGAAGGACTACCGCGTGGTCGCCTTGCGCAAGAACCTGTCGATCGAGCGGGGTGACAACGTCCTGTTCGATGAATATAGGTACTTCTTCTACATCACCAACGACCGCAAGCTCACCGCCGACCAGGTGATCGGCGAAGCCCACCAGCGCTGCAACCAAGAGAACCTCATCGCCAACCTCAAAAGCGGGGTGCGAGCCCTGCACGCCCCCGTCAACACCCTCTACGCCAACTGGGCCTACATGACCATGGCGTCACTGGCCTGGACCCTCAAGGCCTGGTGCGCGCTCATGCTGCCCGTCTCACCCCGCTGGGAAGCGCAGCACGAACAGCAGCGGTGCCGACTGCTCACCATGGAGTTCCGCACCTTCCGAGCCGCTCTGATCGACATCCCCTGTCAGATCGTCAAGACAGCCCGCTACATACGCTGGCGCATCCAAGCCTGGAACCCCTGGCTGGGCATCTTCTTCCGCCTCCTCGACGCCCTCTAACACCATCCAAGACACGCGCTGACGCCGAGCCGGCCCACCGGCTCTGCGTCAGCCACCCAAAAACCAGCCCCCCTCGACATGAGTGAACTCCACGCACCTCATCCCCTCGCCAAAACGCTCTCGTACCAACGACAGACGAGCCGGCCCGCTACCAATCAGACCGCAAGCCACGATTTTCGCCCACAGCTCAGCACCATTCGCTTGTTTTAGGACTAGGACCAGCAGTGACCGATTCTGCCGAAGCCCGCTGGCGCGTTCCATGCCTGATGCATGCCGGCGTTTGCTGACCTCGAGCGTGCAAAGCAGCGCCGTAGCTGACAACGACCGACGACGGAAGGCGACGATTCCCTTGTAAGCACACGGGTTTGGAGGGGTCCGGACCGCAGATCGTCAATGGCGGCGGGGACCGTTCTCGCGACCGTTTGGGCCACTATTGGGCCAGAGGGTTGAGACGAGATCGCGTCAGATGCGCCCGGGTCTAGGCGGTGGAGTGGAGTTCCGGGCCGCGGGAGAGCTTGCCTGTGAGTGATCATGCGCCCTGGCGGGCCCGCCCGGAGCGGATGAAAATGTTTGTGCACGTGTGTCCTTATAGGGAAGTGAAGCGATGTAGAAGGTCGTTTTGTGAACTGTGCTGTGCTAGTGATGGAGGTTTGGCCCTCCGGGTTCGCCGTGCAGGCGGGGAGCCCAAACCGCCGTGGTGTCATGCCGGTCAAAAGCCGGGGTGGGAAGCGACCACGGAAACGGCTCGCTGTCAGCGGGTCAGGTATGCGATGAGAAGACGAACGTGGTTGAACCACTGCTGACGCATCGAAAAACAATTGACAGCATCGCAACCGGGGTTGGTGCATATCTCCGGGAGAGCACCGTGCTTTGGGCACGGTGTAGCCAGAGGGCGGCCTGCGTGTCGCTCTGGCGGTGCTCGGTGTTAAGGTGGCGTGAGCTCGTCGTGGGCGCTGGCATGGAAGAGGAGAACCTGTGTCTCGATACCGACGGCCAAGTCGTGGGGCTGGTGGCCCTTTGGCCGCGAGAGGGAGGACCCTGGGCGGCAGAAACCGTCTGGGGCAGAGTACCGCGAGGCGCAGGGGCGGACCGGCTCGTAGTAGCGGTGAAGGTCCTGTAATGGGGCTGGAGCGAAGGGGCCGGGCAGGCCAGCTCACCCAGACGCCAACCCGCTGGTCGGGGAGGAGTTGATGGGGGGAGCAAAGGCGACGGTGAAGTCGTTTGAGATTCGCAAGCGCCTCGTGTTCGAGGCGTGGGAGAAGGTTCGGTCCAAGGGCGGAGCGCCGGGCGTGGACGCCGTAAGCACCACCGTGTTCGAGAGCCGCGAGGGGGATCTCCTCTATAAGCTGTGGAACAGGATGAGCGCGGGTAGTTACATGCCCTCGCCGGTGCGGGCGGTTGAGATACCGAAGGATCATGGGGAGGGGGTCAGGGTGCTCGGGGTGCCGACGGTGGCTGACCGGGTAGCCCAGACCGCAGCGGCGATGCTGCTGGGAGAGAAGCTTGAGCCGATCTTCCACCCCGACAGCTACGGCTATCGTCCTGGGCGTAATGCCCATGACGCACTGGCTGTGGCTCGCCGACGCTGCTGGGCGAAGGGTTGGGTGTTGGATCTTGACATCCGAGCGTTCTTCGACAGCGTGCCGCATGATCTGTTGCTCAAAGCGGTAGCTCATCACACCCAGGAGCGGTGGGTTCTGTTGTACATCGAGCGGTGGCTGAAAGCGCCGATGCAGATGCCCGATGGAACTCTTGTTGCTCGGGAGCGAGGTACCCCGCAAGGGTCGCCAATCTCCCCTCTGCTGGTGAACGCATTCATGCACTACGCGTTCGATATGTGGATGTCTCGGGAGCACCCGGGCATCCCGTTTGAGCGCTACGCGGATGATGTCCTCGTGCACTGTGACACTGAGATGCAAGCCCGACGTTTGTGGGTTGAGATCGCCAAGCGACTCGAGGCCCTTGGTCTTGAGTTGAACCTCGCGAAGACGAAGGTCGTGTTCTGTAAAGACGCGAATCGTCCGGGAGACGCGGAGCACACCAGCTTCGACTTTCTGGGCTACACCTTCCGGGGGCGTGTGGCGCGAGGACCGCGAGGCTGCTTCGTGAGCTTCGCTCCAGCGATCGCGCCCGCGGCACGAAAGGCGCTCAGCCTGACGATCAGGGCGTGGCATCTGCGGCGCCGCAGCACGACGGACCTGTCCAGCCTCGCCATCGAGATAAACGAACAAGTGCGCGGCTGGATCGGCTATTACGGAGCCTTCTACCGCTCCGAGCTGCGCTTCCTCGCCGTGCGCATCGATCAGCATCTCGTTCGATGGGCAAGGCACAAGTTCAAACGACTCAGGTACAGCCCCGCCCGTGCGTGGGCCTGGCTCGCCGCTGTCAAACAGCGGGAGCCCGGACTATTCGTGCACTGGCAGGGTACGCCGCCACCGAAAGGTCGGCCTGCAAGAGCCGTATGACGGGAGACTGTCACGTATCACGGCGCGTGGCAAATAGTACGTCAGGTAACAGTACATTCGAGTGTGTCATTATGATAGTATTGACTGTGTGATGAGTGACGCTAGGCGGGTGTCAGGCGAGACTCGGGAAGCGCTGCGTGAGCGGGGTGTGAGAATGGTGTTGGCGGGCCGCACTCACGCGGTCGTGGCGCAGGCCATGGGGGTGCATCTGCGGACGGTGTCGCTGTGGATGGCGCGCCACCAGCTCGGGGGGTTTGAGGGACTGAGGGAGCGGCGGCGTGGTCGGCGCTCGCGCGAGCAGATGGCGCTCACCGACGCCCAGCAGGCAGAGCTGATCGGACTGATGAAGGGCACGAACCCCGATCAGCTGCAGATTCCCGGCGTGTTGTGGTCAAGGCAGGCCGTCAAGGCGCTGATCGAGCGGCGGTTCGGGATCGGGCTCAGCCGCCAGACGGTTGGTGTCTACCTGCGTCGCTGGGGGTTCTCGGGCAAGAAGCCGCAGCGGCGGTGGCTCGAGCGGGACCCCGAGCGGGTGCGGGCGTGGCTCCAGGACGAGTTCCCGGCGATCCAGGCGCGCGCGCGGCGCGAAGGGGCGCGGATGCTGTTCGGCGATGAGATGGGCGTGCGCGCCGGGCAGACCGCCGGCAAGAGCTACGCGCCGATCGGCGAGCGCGCGGTCGTGCCGCTGACCGGCAAGCGTTTCTCGGCCAACGTGATCAGCGCGATCGGTGCCGACGGCACGCTCGTGTTCGAGATCTTCGAGGGCACCTGCGATGAGATCCGCTTCCTGGACTTCCTCGACAAGCTGCTCGAGCACTTCGCCGAGCGCAAGATCTTCCTGATTGTCGACAACGCCTCCTTCCACAAGTCTCCCGCGGTCGAGTACTGGCTGCTGGACCATCCGCGGATGGAGCTGTTCTACCTTCCACCGTACGCTCCGGAGCTCAACCCCGATGAGCTCCTCAACCAGGACGTTCACACCCACGTCGCGCGACGCCGCCCATCCAACCTCGCCAAGCTCGTCATTCTCACCGTCGAGTATCTCGCTACCCGCACAAGTGAGATTGTCAGCAAGTACTTCGACGGCGAGTACGTCGCCTACGCCAAGTAACCACGCACTAATTGCCACGCGGCGTAAATACGGTTCTGTGAGCGCCGGGGGGTGAGATTCCCCCCGGCTACTCGACTGCTGGCCCGGCCGGCCTGGGCGGGCTGAAATGCGCGACGGCCGCCTTGGTCGACGTCGGTCTAGCTTGGTGCCGGCAGCCCGATTAGGAGTGTGACGCGAGAGTCTCGGGCACCCCGAACTGTTGCCTTGAGCACGAGATTCAGACTCCACAGCATGAGGCTCTCCCGGGCGGTCGTCCTGTCATTCCGACCCTCAGGAGGGTTTCTGTGAATCGTTTGATCGAGCGGTGCGCGATGCTCGACATCCACAAGTCCCAGATCACCGCGTGCGTCCGGGTTCCCGACGATGCCGGCGGGCGCCGGCAAGAGATCCGCGAGTTTCAGAGCACGACGTTCGGGCTTCTGTTGCTCGCCGATTGGCTGCGCAGCTGGGCGGTGACGGTCGTCGGGATGGAGTCCACCGGCGTCTATTGGCGGGCGGTGTTCTACCTGCTCGAGGGCGAGTTCGAGTGCCGGCTCTACAACGCTCGCCACTTGCGCCACGTCCCCGGACGCAAAAGCGATGTTGAGGATGCCGAGTGGGGCTGTCAGCTGGTCGAGCACGGGCTCGTTCGCGCGAGTTTCGTGCCGCCCCGCCCGCTGCGGGAACTGCGTGACCTGGTTCGCTACCGCAAGGCGAAGATCCAGGAACGCACCCGCGAGGTGCAGCGGGTCGAGAAGACCTTGCAGGACGCCGGAATCAAGCTCTCCTCGGTCGCCAGCGAGGTGCTCGGCGTGTCCGCCCGGCGGATGCTCGACGCGCTGATCTCCGGCACGCATGACCCCGAGATCCTGGCCGAGCTCGCCAAGGGCAGCTTGCGCAAGAAGATCCCCGCGCTCCGAGAAGCGCTTCAGGGGCGCTTCACCGACCACCACGCGCTGCTGATCGGCCAGATGCTCGCGCAGATCGACTTCCTCGATCAGACGATTCAGACGTTGTCTGAGCGGGTCGAGGAGCTGACCGCCCCTTTCTCCCGTGAGCTGGAGCTGCTGGACACGATCCCCGGTGTTGACCGGCGCGCCGCCGAGATGCTGCTCGCCGAGATCGGCCCCAACATGAGCCAGTTCCCGACCGAGCATCAGCTCGCGTCCTGGGCTGGACTGTGCCCCGGCCAGCGCGAGTCCGGCGGCAAAAAGGGCTCGGGCAAGACGAGAAAGGGCTCCAAATGGCTGCGCGGCACGCTGACCGAATCCGCCAAAGCGGTCGTGCGCACCAAAGGCACCTACCTGTCCGCCCGCTACCACCGGATCAAGCGCCGCCGCGGACACGCCAAGGCCACGATCGCGACCGCCCAGGAGATCCTCACCGCCGCCTACCACGTCCTCCAGCGCGGTTGCGACGCGAGGTCGCACGCTGACGAGCGAACACGTAGATAGGAGGTTCGACTGATGTCGAGTACGTAGTTCCAGGCCCGTGCTCATGGCCTGTCCCCACCCCGACGTGCGCTGTCCGGCTCCTGGTCGGCGGGGTTCGAAGCTCGGGGCAAAGCCCAAGGACACCCGTTCCATCCGGGGGTCACAGGCGAGGGGAAAGCCGGACGGGTGAATTGCGTAAACCTCCGTTGATGCCCCGTAATGAGGGCCTCGCTGATGGATGCTGGTAGCGGGGTGCAAGGACTGGCCGCTGAGAAGCGGCAGGCGCCGGTTGAGGACTGCGCTCAGCCGGGATGAGCGCCGCCGTCCTCGGGGTAGAGGAGGCACCCACCCCGGCTGTAGCTCGTGCGTGCGAAACGCGGTAACCCCGTCGAGGTCCGGGCTGTGGCCCGGTAAGCCGACCGTGAGGAGGGCCCAATCCCTCGGCGGGAATCGGATGGCCGAAAAGCGAAATGCCGGCAGCCGAAAGGCGACGGGAAACCGGGACATGATGGCTGGCCCTCCGCCCGCCGTCCTGGATAACCGGCCGGATACGGGTCCGTGTGGCCCGGCTCGAAAGGGCGCTGACGCGGTCAGGTGAGCCTGTGAAGAGGAAGATGACGATGACCCCGGAACCGAAGGACAAGTTAGACACCACGGCGACCGTCGTGGTGAACGGACCAGAGGACGCGAACCTCGGCTGGCGCCAGATCGACTGGCGTGCTTGCGAGGCGAGCGTACGGCGGCTGCGTCAGCGGATCTTCACGGCATCGCAGGCGGGGGACCTGAAGAGGGTCCGCAACCTGCAGAAGCTGATGCTCTGCTCGCGCGCGAACACGCTGGTCAGCGTGCGGCGGGTGACGGAGCGCAACGCCGGTCGTTTGACGGCGGGCGTGGACGGCGTAGTCGTGCTGACCCCCGAGGCCAAGCTGAAGCTGGCCGACAGGATCCAGCAGAACACCGAGCCGTTCAAAGCCCAGCCCGTCAGACGCGTGTACATCCCCAAGCCGGGCAGCAGCGCGAAGCGGCGTCCGCTCGGAATCCCCGTGATTCTCGACAGGTGCCATCAGGCACGGGTCGTCAACGCGTTGGAGCCCGAGTGGGAGGCGCGGTTCGAGCCGAGGTCCTACGGATTTCGACCCGGCCGCGGCTGCCACGACGCGATCGAAGCCATCTACCTCACCGCCAAGGGCAAGAACCCGAAGCGGCGATGGGTGCTCGACGCTGACTTGGCCGGGGCGTTCGACCGGATCGCCCACGACCACCTTCTTGCCCAACTCGGCACGTTCCCCGCCCGGGGAATGGTCAAGCAGTGGCTGAAGGCGGGCGTGGTCGAGAACGGTCGACTGTCCCGCACCGAGGAGGGAACTCCCCAAGGCGGGGTAGTCAGCCCCGTGCTGCTGAACGTCGCCCTGCACGGGATGGAGCAGGCCGCCGGAGTCCGCTACCGAACGACCGGCATACACGCCGGAAAGACGGTGGCGAACTCCCCGGTACTGATCAGATATGCCGACGATCTCGTTGCCTTGTGCCACTCAAGGGACGAGGCGCTCGAGGTCAAGGCACGGCTCGCCAACTGGCTGGCGCCCAGAGGCCTTACCTTCAACGAGGACAAGACGCGCGTCGTCACCCTCCAAGAGGGCTTTGACTTCCTGGGATTCAACGTCCGCCGGTATCACAGCAAGCTGCTGATCAAGCCCAGCAAGGCGGCCATCAGACGGATCCGGGAGAGGCTCCGCGCCGAAATGCGGTCCCTGCGTGGGGCCAACGCTCGGGCGGTGATCAAACGGCTCAACCCGATCATCCGGGGCTGGGCCGCCTACTACCGGGGAGTGGTGTCCAGCGAGACGTTCACCGTGCTGGACAGATACATGTGGGCGCTCACTTATAACTCGACTTTCGCAGTTCATAGGCCAGCTGCGGCCCATGCTTGCTGGACGTGCATGATTTCCGGCTCTCCTGTTGATCTGGGGGTGAATCATCGGTGAGGGAGCGGGATTTGGATGCCGGCGCAGCAGAGGTAGATCATCGCGATCAGCGCGTCGGCGGAGTGGAATCCGTATGCGCGGTGTGAGATCAACCTCACCTTGCTGTTTAAGGCTTCGAGGCGTCCGTTGCTCAAGTTCAGCTCGATCGCCGCGAGCACGCCAGCCTTGTGTTTTCGGATCGTTCGCGCGAGCTTGACGAACGGCTTCAGCCGCGAGCGAGATGCCCATGCGAGCCACGCCTCGAGGCGCTCGGGCGCTTGCTCCTTGGGGAGCTTGTAGAGGTAGCGCAGCTCGCCGTAGAGCAGGAACGCGCGGTACATGCGCTTGTTGGTGAGCACGACCTCGGCGAGCTTGAGCAGCTGCCTGGCGGTCTGCTTGGCGGTGTCCTTCAGCAGCGAGTAGCGGGTGCCCTTGATCCACTTGCCTTCGCCAGTCGAGGATCGTCCGTGGCGGTTGTACTCGTCGCGGCGGACCTGGTCGGCGGCCTTGCCAGCGAGCTGTACCACGTGGAACGGGTCGAACACGACCTGCGCGTGCGGGACGCCGTTCTCGGCGCGGATCGCCTTCTCATAGCCGGCGGACATGTCGATCGAGACCGCCTTGATCGACGCTTTCTGCTCGCCCGTGAGCCCGGCGAAGAACGCCTGCAAGCTGTCGGCGTTGCGGCCCTCGGTCGCCCACACGATCGACCCGGCCTGATGATCGACGACGCAGGTCAGGAACTTGTGCTCGGCGCCGTATGAGACCTCGTCCACGCCGATGAACCGAAGCCCGTCCAGGCGGTGGCGGTCGAGCTTGTCGGCGACGACCCGCGCGAGGATCGTGCCGACCGTGCGCCACGCGATCCGCAGCAGCCGCTCGACCTGCGTCTGGCTCATCTGCTGCGCCAGCCACGCGGTGAGATCTTCGAAGTCGCGCGTGTAGCGCGAGCCCGCCCTGGCCCACGGCACCGCCTCGTACACGTCCCCGCAGCCCGGGCAGTACAAGCGTCTGAGCCGGCACTCGATCACGCACCGCAAGCCGCCGAGATCCAGCGCCCGCCAGCGCTTCTCACGATGCTCCTTGATCTTCAGCCCGCGCGCGCCACAGCCCGAGCAGACAGGCTTCTTCGCGCGCAGCACGACGGTCACGATCACCGCCTCCTGCCCGAACGCCACATCCCTAACCCATGCACCCGGAAGCCCAAGCATCCGGTTCAATGCCGTCGTGACCCGCACGTCGCCCTCCTTCGTAGACCGCTGAACTTCGAACATCCAGCAGCCTGCCGGATCAGGGCGGCGGCGGGCCGCTCCACACGCGCGCAACCTGCGAGACCTTCACGCCGGGCCACGCTCAGCGCGAGGTAGCGCAGCCGCGCGCCGCGCGTCAAGCGGCAGCCCCGGATCACCAGCCGCCCGCCCAACACCAACGTATGCAGGAGATCCAGCCGCTTGACCCGGGCTTCGGCTCCGCTATCTGGCAATGATCGCCGAGCAGAGCCCGGCACTCATCAGATTACGACCAAGGACCCCGGAGTCACCCCCAGACGAGCAGGAGTCCCTGATTTCCCGTGGTGTGGGGGTTCGACCCTGTCCCGGGTGATATTGGGTGGCGATGATCACGCGGCGGAGCTTGGCGAGCATGTCGGCGAACGATGGGGCGGTCTTGGTGAGGTACCAGGGAGCGCGTTGGCGGTGCTCTTCGACGACGTCTGGGTGATGCCCGCAGACCGCGTACCAGATGATCGTCAGCGTCATCGCGAGGAACTGGAAGGGGACGGTCCGCTCGACGGCTTTCTTGGCGCGGTTGCGCGCATCGCCGACGCCGAACAGTTCTTTGCCGTCTTCGAAGGCGACTTCGATCGGCCAGCGGTCTGCGTAGCGCTCGACGATCTCGGCGGCACTGGCGTCAAGGTCGGTGGTGATCAGCGCGAGCTGGTAGCCGGAGGGCTTGCGCTCGTCTTTGACGAGGATCACGCGCGCGGGGGTGTCGGGGCCGAGCGGCCCCCACAGGCAGTCGATGATGGCGAGCTTGAGCGTTTCGGTCTTGCCGTAGCGTCGCACGGCCTGCTCGACCCACTCGGTGGCAGGGTCGGTCGCGAGCTTGGCAAGCGTGGGGAGTCGTTTGCCCCACTTGCGGGGCCGGCCCTGCTTGCCGGAGCGCGGCGGTTTGCGATCGTAGATCGCGCCGTTGGAGCGCAGGCGGGAGGTGATCGTGACCCGGCCGGGCAGACCCCGCCAGGCCTCGGTTGCGTACGCGGCGTCACCGACGATGTCGATCCTGCGATCCGGCAGGCGGGCGGCGAGCAGGTCGAGCATTTCCCTTGCCAGCTCGGGCTTTCCGGGCCGCTCAGGATCGCGCTTGTCCTTCTTGGCGAACTGTTTGCGCCTGGGCTGCCAGCAGCGGAACAGGATCGGCAGGCAGACCGATCGCTCGAGGAACGCCAAGCGCACCACGATCCCGACCACGACCCAGTTGTTGCCCCACGCGACCGCCGCCTTGTCGGAGTTGGCGGTCGCGTCGTGATGCCAGAAGCAGGCGTGGATCTTGCGCCCCAGACGATGCAGCAACGTGTCGTCGACCGCCACCAGCAGCGGCGCGCCGGGCGCTGTCAGCCGCTCGGCGATCAGCTCCGCGAGGCGCAGCCCGAGCTCATCAGCAGACCAGTCCGAGAGACTGAAGAACCGGTGCGCGCGGCAGTGATGCCAGACCGCCGAGAGCCGACAGCCGACCAGCATCCCTGTGACCGTACGCAACCCGGTCTGCGAAATCTGGCCCACAACCAGCGCGCAGAAGGTCTGGAACGTGGGGCGAGAGAAACACGGCGCGAACAGGAGCAGAAGCTCATTCAGCGAAGATGGGACGCAGAGCATCGGCGGCAACCCCCATGGGCAGCCGCGACGGGCCTCCCACCCGACCGCGGAAATGGTCATCGAACAACCACCGCTTCGGGGAAGCCGCCGATGCTCCTTCTGCGTCCTCGCGCGGCCGACCGCTCAACAGCCCCGACCGCTCACCCCACCGCGCCTACCGACCCACGCCCCGCGCGCCCGTGCCCCCCTCCCCCTCAAAAGTGCAAAAGTCGAGTTATAAGTGGGCGACCTTCAGCCACTCGAACAAACCGAGGCACTGGGTCGTCAACCAGTACTTCGGCGCGTTCCACAAGTCCAGGGATGACCGCTGGGTGTTCGGCGACCGCGCAAGCGGCGCCTACCTCCAGAAGTTCACCTGGACCAGGATCTACCGACACCAGATGGTCAAGAGCGGCGCGTCCCCGGACGACCCCGCCCTGGCCGAGTACTGGGCCGAGCGCCGGCGCAAGGCACCACCCCTGCCGATCGACACGACCAGCCTGCGGCTCTTCGAGGCGCAACACGGCCGCTGCTCGCTCTGCGGGAGCCCACTGCTTCACGCCGACGACCCGCCACAAAGCCCACGCGAGTGGGAACAATGGCTGGGCACCAACCGCAAGGCGATCATCAAGACCACCGGCCGGAAGGACGGCACGTCGGACGAACCCAAACCCCGTCTGATACACGCCCACTGCCAAGCCGAAAAGGACGGCAAAGGCCCGGCGCTTCTGCCCGCCCACGAGCCACCAGGGCTTGCTTGAGCCGTGTGCGGGGAAACCCGCTCGCACGGTTCTGAGGGGGGCCGGGCACAGCAATGTGCCCGGCCTACCCGGCCGTCCCCTACCACGAGCTCGGCGAAGAGTTCTTCTACCGCCGCGACACCGAGCACACCGAACGCTACCGCCGACGGCTCATCAAGCAACTCGAACGCCTCGGCCACCAAGTCACCCTCGAACCCCTACCCGAGGCCGCCTGACCGCCCCCGCTACCGACACCCCAAAACGGCCAAGGAGGCTGTCGAACCCCAAGCGCTGCCGCTCCCCCACAGCTATTTTCGATTCAGTTGGATCATGTGGAATCTGCTGTCAGGTAGTTCATGGTCTGATTGCTCGTGGATCGGGGTTTTGGATTGAGCGCGCGGGGTTCGTTGATGCCAGCGGGGTGAGCACCGGCGGCGGACCGCCGGTGTTCGGTGCCGAGGTCAGAAGCTGGCTTGGTGATCGTCGGTGTGATCGCTGTCGCTGGGCTGATCGTGGTTGGGCCGGCCGCCGAATTGGACGTGCCCGACGACGGTGTGCTTGGAGCGGCGGGTGCGGTCATTAGCGACCCATTCGCGGGAGATCAGTCGGCCGGTGACGGCGATCGCCCGGCCCTTTGCAAGGTACTTCACGCAGGCCTCGGCCTGGCTGCCGAAGGTGGCGATGTCGATGGACAGCGGTGGTTGGTCCTTTTGGTCGTTGACCGCGAGGCGCTTGTGGCAGACCTTGCGGTTCTCGTCGATGGTCCGGAGGACCGGGTCGGCGGTGAGGTTGCCGACCAGCGTCATTACTTGGAATTGGGGCGGAGGGGCTTCTGCGACGGCGGGCGTGGTCATGTCGTGGCCTTTGCTGAGTGAGGTGGGCAGTTGGTTTGGGTTGAACGGCGGGTGGTGCCGGCGGCGGTGGGGCCGCCGGCACCGGTCGTTGGTTAGAGGGTCGCGACTTCCTCGGTGGTGTCCTGGGTCTCGGCGGCGGGCTCGTCGGGCTTGCCGCCGAACTGGAGGCGGCCGATGATGTGGTGGCGGCTGCGGCGGGTGCCGTTGTCGTCCCATTCGCGGTGGACGAGGCGGTCGGTGACCGCGATCGCGCGGCCCTTGGCGAGGTACTTCGCGCACGCCTCGGCGCTGGCGCCGAAGGTGGCGACGTCGATGAACAGCGGCGGCTGGCCCTTCTGGTCGTTGACGGCGACGCGGACGTTGCAGACCTTGCGGTCGTCGTCGAGCTGCTTGAGGACGGGGTCGGCGGTGAGGTTGCCGACCAAGGTGACCGAGGTATTGCGGGTGTTGAGGCGCTCATCTTTGGTTCCCTCCTTGTGGGGATTCGGTGGTTGACGTGAGCCCGAAACGCCGGCCGACTGTCGGCGACACTGGGCGCCGGCGATCGGCCGGATCCGCACCAGGTGATGGGACCGTGAGCAGCTTTTGGCTGCCTGCAGGTCACTTGGGCGCATCTGGGCCTCCGCGGTGCTGGCTGACATCAAGCGGGCTGTGGTTGGCCGACCGGGTTTCGCTCACGCACGCCCTCCTCGACCAAGAAGTCATAGAACAGGCGAACCACGGTCACCCGGAGCTGGAGCGTCGCGTTCGACAGCCGGCGCGCGAGTCGATCGACACCACGTTCGCGCCGTGGCGCCCCGGCCGCTCGCGGAGATCGCGGACATACATCGCGACCTCCGCACGCCCGACCGAGCTGACCTCGAGCCCGCCGCTCGCAGAACCCGAGATTAGTCGAGGGGCGTCTGCGCCTAGCTAGGACTCAACCGTCCACGGCGAGCGACCCAGATCCGCCTGCAACATCAGCCACCGGCACGCCAGCGGAAACGGTGAAAGAGCCGGCCAACGCGCCCAAAGCGCCGCTCCAGGCGCGGCATACTGATCCCGATGTCCGTCGAGCTTCCCGTGATCCAAACCGCCCCCAGCCCGCAGCGGCCGCCACAAGACAATCCTGAGCGCCGACGACTCGTCGCCCGCGCACGCCTGCTCGCTCGGGCCGGGCTCGCCTGGCACGCGATCGAAGCCGCCGTAGCGATCGCCGCCGGCGCCATCGCCGGATCGATCGCGCTGATCGCATTCGGCGCCGACTCGCTCCTCGAAGCGCTCGCCGGCATCATCGTCCTGTGGCGTTTCGCCGTCGCGCGCGTCGACTCCGAGCACGCCGAGCGACGCGCCCAGCAGCTGATCGCGATCACCTTCTGGCTGCTCGCTGGATACGTCACCGTCGACGCGACCGTCACACTCGCCACCGGCGACCACCCCGCCACCAGCCCGGTCGGGATCGGCCTGGCGATCGTCACCCTGACCGCGATGGCGCTCCTCGCCAACGCCAAAGCCGAGGTCGCCGCACGGCTCGCTTCGCACGCCGGGCGCAGCGAGAGCCGGCAGAACCTGCTCTGCGCCTACCTCTCCGCCGCGCTTCTCGTCGGACTCACGCTCAACGCAGCCCTCGGCTGGTGGTGGGCCGACCCGGCCACCGCGCTGATTATCGCCGCCGTCGCCGCCCGCGAGGGACGCGAAAGCTGGCGCGGCGAGAGCTGCTGCACCACGGACAGCAGCTGCTGCTGAGCCGTCCGCGTGGCTCCCTGCCGCGGCGCGACCGCGCGACCGCGCCAGCGCGCGGCGCTCCTCGCCTCCGGCTCGTCGCGTCGCGCGCTGGCGCGGTCCTCAGGACCCAGACCCATCCCAACCTCCTCGGCCGACGCCGTCATCAGCACCGACATCTATCCACCCCGCACTCGGACCGAGGAGTCCGCACCCCGCGGTGTGCGCTATCTGGAGGTAATTCCAAATAACACACACGGCGTTGACTGCGCGTGCGTTGGAGCTCATCTTGGGTTCCCTCCTTGGGGATCCGGTGGTTGACAGAGCCTGCAGCCGCTCCCCCGCCGGCTCACCCCCGCGCGCTGACCATCCTGTCGCACAAGCGCTGACCACGGCGCGGGCGGCGCGGATCATCGCGTCCGTCACAGTCGCCATAACGATCATCAGCGGCGTGGTGATCCACTTCACCGACAAGAAGATGTTCCCCAACATCGGCGACAGCCTGTGGTGGGCCATACAAACCGTCACGACCGTCGGCGACGGGGAGCTCGTGCCAAGGAGCACGACGGAACGGCTCGTCGCCGCGCTCGTGATGGTTCTCGGGATCGGCTTTCTGACCGTCATCACCGCCGCGATCACCTCAGCGTTCGTCGAGTCCGCCCGGCGCGGCCTCGAGGGCACCAGGACCGACACGCTGTCCGCGAAGCTCGATCAGATCGGTACGCGTCTGGACGTGATCGAAGCAGGGCTCAAGAACATCGGCGGGCACCACCGCGACGCTTCGCAATGATTGCGGACCGATCGGTCTAGCCTAGCGGTTCGTGCGGGAGGGCTCGTCGAGAGCGTGCGCGCAGCCAGTCGTGCTGGCTGCCCGGATCGAGGCCAGCGAGGAACTGTGCGCGCGAGCCATCCCAACTTTCGCTTGAACGGTCGCCCGCCTGTGCAACGACCGCTTGCCGCGTCGCTTGGTGATCGCAACAGACCAGCGAGGGCCGCATCCGGGCCAACCTGAGCGAGCAGCGCATGCACCGCCTGTTCATCCGCTCCGACGTGCGACTCACGCTAGCGGACCTCGCGGACCTCGCGGACCGCGCCTTTGGCGCCTCGCAGCGACGAGAGGATGCCCGTGAACCCCATCGCCACCGATAGGGAGATGCGCATCACATCGGTGTGTACACAAAAACCACCGGCCGTCAGGACCCGAGACTGGGTGAGCTTCAGCGAACCGTCCTTGTTGCCGCTGATCACGAGAGCCGTCGCGTGCCCCTTGCGGTGCTTCTTGCGGAATCCCCGTCCGAGCGACGCCAACATGTGCTCGGCAGCGTGGCGGTTCTCGAAGCTGGCGAGGATCACCAAGTCTTGCGCCGCATCGACTTCCGACGCCCTCCTTCCTGCTTCTCGTAGTCGTAGGCATAGCGATCTCTTTCGCTCGTGCCTACACAGTTCCTCGGACAATCCCGCCGGGGTCGACGTCGAAGCACGGATGCCGCTGCTCTCGACCTACCTCGGGCATTATGCGGGTGATCGTGTCAAGGGATGCGAACGCCGAGGCGTTCGTGATGATGGCTTCAGGCAGCGAGGCGCAGGCCCCCGGGCGTTCGAAGTCGGCCGGTGTGGATGAACGTGGCGTGGACGAGGCAGGCGTTTAGGAGGATTCGCGAGCGGCTGTCGAGGTCGATGATCGCGGCGGCGGCGAGCAGCGAGTCGAGGCGCTTGGCGTCGCGCAGGTCGATGATCGCGCGGGCGAGCCGGGCGCGCTCGACGGGCGTGTCGAGCTGGTCGAGGATCTTGGGGATCACTTCATCGCCGGCGTCGGGGTCGTCGGCCTTGACCGCGTCGAACAGGCGCTGGAGGTCCGGGGTGAGCAGCTGCGGCAGCGTAATGGTGAGCGCAAGGTCGAGCTCGGGGAGCTCGAACAGGTCGTCGAACAGTTCGCGCAGTTCATCGTCATCGAGGTGTCGGAGCCGGCGGACGGCGTCGCGTGCTTGGTGGGCGAGGTAGCCGCGCGCGAGGTCGTTCTCGCCGGGGCCGCGGTGTTGTCCGCAGCAGCGTTTGACCTTGCGGCCTGAGCCGCATAGGCAGAGCTCGTTTCGTCCTGGCCCTGCCATTCGCGCCTCCTCTCGAGCGGGTGCGCGCTGAGCGTTGCAGGCGGACCGGTCAGAACGAGCGAGGACCTATCGCTCTCGCGTCTTCGATCAGGATGCGTGGATCGCTGCTTGGGCGTGCGCGAGCGCGGCGCCGAGGAACCGGTAGGTCCATTCTTCGGCGAGCGGTCGGGTCTCGCAGAAGTGGATCGGCACGGTCGGGTAGCGGACGGTGAGCGTGGCGAGCATCTCGGTGACGAACCCGGGTTTGGTGTGCTCGAGTTTGAATAGGTTGGAGTAGCGGTCCTCGACGACAACCGCCGCGCGCGGGATCGCGGTCATGTCGGCGAGCGTGTAGGTGAGCTGGCCATCGATGATCCGGCGAACCAGGTCGTGGAGGCTCTTGCGTTCGACGACCGCAACGATCTGCTGATCGTGCGCGATGCCGTAGTCGCCGACCGGAAGCGCTTGGCGCACGGTGCTCGCTTGTTGGTGGGCGAACTTGTAGGGGTAGCGCTCCCGGGTGTCGATCAGGATCGTCAGCCCGGTCAGCCCGGCGGCCAGACGGCGCGGTACGCGGATCCCGGGTCGGGCCTGCCGGGTGGTCCGCGGGGTCTGCCAGAAGATCCCTTCCCGGCCGCCCTGGATGCGAGTGAACACCAGCTGCGAGCGGTTCTCACGTGGCCGGTCAAGCACCAGGTCGATCGCCACGCCGCGGCGCCGGCAGGAGCGCACCGGGACCCGCTCGACGATCTCCGGCTCCTCCGGCCAGCCTTCGTCGGCACGGTGGCAGTAGACCTTCGCGGTCCGCGGCCAGCTGTCACGCGCCTTGAGGACCAGCGCCCCACCGGGGAGCGGCAGCCGGATCAGGAACGGCAGTGTCGAGTCGGGGTCGGGGTTGGCGGCGACCTCGAACACCGGCAGATGTCGACTGGATGGCGTCAGGAGGCTTTGGCTTGAGCGTCGAGTCGTGACAGCAGTCCGTCGAAGATCTTCACACGCGCGACCTGCCCCTTGGTGGCCGCGTCGTCGCGCTGGCGCTCGAGCGTCGGGCGGAACTCGAGCGTCGTCTGAAAGTAGGTGCACGATTCGCAGATCGACTCGAAGTGGCAGTCCAGCCCGATGGGGCGGGCGCAGTACCCGTTGCCGAGCATCCGCCGGTGCATCTCCGCTCTGCGCTTGCGCATCTCCGAACCCTCCGCGCTGGCGGGGAGTTCCTTGGGGTGGTCGTAGAGCGCCTCGACCTTCTCGGAGACCTTGAAGTACTCCTCGGCGAGAGTGCGGTTGGCGATCTTCGCGTAGACCATCGTCATCCGCATCGATTTGTGCCCGAGCAGCGCGGCGATCGCCTCCAATGACATGCCGCGGTTGATCGCCTGGGTCGCGAGCGTGTGGCGCAGCTGGTGCGGGGTCAGATGCCCGATCCCCGCCTCGCGCGCGACCCTCGCGACCGCCTGCTCGATGCACCGCACCCCGATCCGCCGGCCCCGGTCCATGAACAGCCACGGCTCGCGCAGGCCGGCCGGGCGGCCCGAGACCCACTGGTCGAGCAGCTCCTTGAGCTGCGGGTGCAAGGGGATGTAGCGGTCGGTGCGCATCTTCCCGAGCGGCACGTGCAGCCAGTACGCCGAGCCGATCTGCACGACCGAGTCGACCTTGAGTTTGACGCACTCGCTGCGGCGCAGCCCCGTGCGCGCCAGGAACTCCACGCACAGACGCGCGAACGGGTCCGCCTCGGCGCGGGCGGCGCGCAACAACTTCGCGGCCGCGGCGTCGTCAATGAATCGCGGCAGCGGATCATCCAGCCGGGGCACGTCGCCGGGGAACATCAACACGCGGGTGGGAGCGTCCTCGCCCTGCCCTCAGAGAGGCGCTCAAGGCAGATCCGCAGCGCACCCAGATCGCCGGCCAGCGTCCGCTTGGCGGGCGATCGACCGTGAGCGTTGGGCCGCTCGGCGAGGTAGCGTTTGTAACGCTCGATTTGCGCGCGGCGCAGATCAGCGACCGCGCTGACCTCGGGCGCGTGCGCGGTCAGCCACAGGGCGAACTCGCGCAGCACCCGCTCGATCTGGACGATCGATCCCGGGCGCAGCGACAGGGCGCATCTGCTCGACATACCCCTGCAGCGTGACCGCCAGCCGCGCCGGGACGCTCGCCCACTCGCTCACGCGCCGGGCGGACTGGTTGGCGTTGCGCTTGCGCGGCGGCGTATCGATCACGCCGGCGTGATACAGCGTCGTCTCGGCGCCATAGAGGCGGGCTCAGCGTCTGCGCCCGGCTTGGATGGTCGGGATCGAGTCGTCTCATCGCGGCGATCAGCCGCTCGCGAGCCGAGTCCAGCTGCGCGTTGGTCAAGCGGTCCGGGGTGACGCCCACGATTGCGGCGGCCAGCGCGATCGCCCACCAGTGCAGCTCCGCCGACTTGGCCGCGAACCCCAGCTCAGCAGCGGTGCGCATGAACCGCTCGTGGAACTCGCAATGAACCCACGCCGCGACCCGCCCGGCCCGCAGCCGGCTGGCCACCAGGTACTCGGCGCTCGGCCGCAGCCGGCCGGTCACGATCAACCACGCCACCAATCGGCTCTCGTGCTCTGAGATCGAGCACTGCTCGGCAAGCGACAGTCGCGAGAAGCCCTCAACGCCACCGACCAGCAGCAAGAACGAGCGCGCCGGCGAGATCATCGGGTTGCCCGCGAACTGCCCCGTCGCCACCAGATCAGCGCGATACGCGGCGATCAGCGCCTCGACCTCCGGGTCGCGCCGAAGCCGGGCCATCTATGCCGCCTCGCCCTCGGTCGGGTCGGCCTGGGCATCGATCGCCTCCGCCGCCCGCATGTACTCGCCCTCAAGCCAGTCATTGGCGAGATGCAGGTAGATGCGCGTGGACTCGATCGAGGCGTGCCCAGCCTGTGCCTGCAACGCCTCAAGCGACATCCCCTGCTCCCGCAGCCTGTCGAGCACGTGTGCCTGAGCATGTGACACGTCAAGCGCGAAAGCCCGGCGCGCTCCCTGGCGCCGTCGATCACCTCATCCAAGCCGGCTGCGGTCAGCGGCATCCCGCGGCGCGGGTTCTTCAGGACCACGAAGCACGCGTCGGTCAGCACCTCCGATGGGCGCTCCGTCTCCAAGTACTCGCCCAGCGCCTCGAAGAACCGGCCGGAGACCGGCACGATCCTCTCCCGGCCGCCCTTGCCCGCGAACACGAACAATCGCCGCTCGCCGGGATTAACGTCCTCAAGCCGCAATCCCAGCACCTCGCAGCGCCGCAGCCCCGCCAACAGCATCGCCAGCACGATCGCCCGATCCCGCTGCGTGCGCAGCGCGCCCAACAGCGCGTCGACCTCCACCGGCGAGAGCACCCTCGGCAGCGTCTCCGGCCTTCGGACCAGGCGCACCCCGCCTCGTCCGCGCTGTCCTGGGCGCCGACCGGCGAGGCCACGCGGTACCGGGTTGCGCTCGACACCCGCGTCGCCACGAACGATCAGATAGTCAAACAGCCCGGCGATGCTCGACAGCCGTCTGGCGATCGTCCTCGCCGACAGACCCGCCTCACCGTCCTCGATCCGCACCACGTTCCCATGCCGCGGTGTGCGCTGCTGGGCAGGAACGCGAACAGATCCGCCGATCTCACCTCGGCCGGCTCCTTGCCGACCACATCGAAGAACACCTTCAAGTCATACGCGGTCGCCAGCCACGTGTTCCTCGCTCCGCGAGCGCCGACGAACTCCAAGTACGCATCCATGAGCGGATCCCCGAGCGTGATCGCCCAAAGCTCCGCTCCGTTCATCACCCGCTGCATCCTCGGCACGAAGCTCACCACAGTGCTCCTTCCTCATAGACGACAGGACGGAGCGGAACGATCGTCCCCCCACCGGACGGCGCGTACGCGGTAGGCGCTCGGCTCCGGTCGGCTACGCCGACCTCCGCTTCGCGCCCACCGCGTACCCAGACCCAGCGCGAAACCCCGGTCGACGAGGTCCACAGCGGGATCCCTGGCCTGGCTGCCATATCACCCGCATATCCAACACGCCAAGCCGGCCGCGACCTATTGGTATCTGTCCGCCGCGCCGGAGCTGCTCGCGCTCGCCGGCCAGCGACTCGAACAGCGGCCGTGGCGGGCAGCGAGTTTGCCGGTTGAGATCCAGTAGTAGAGGACAGTGGATGCGATCCCGAGGCGCTCGGCGACCTGGCTGACGGTCAGCTCGTCGTCGCGCAGCAGCAGCCGTGCGGGGATGTGATGGAAGCAGCGCAGCGAGCTCACCGCCTGCGCGTCGAACGGACGGCCCGTCCCGGTGTGCGGGCCGGCTGCGTTCAGCGCGGCTGCGATCTCGGTGTTGCTGCGATCGGGACCAAGGCGCCTGACCAGTTCGAGCGCTTCGGGTGGCGTGCGCCTGGCATCGTTTTCGGCCGCATGATCGTGTGCTGCTCGGCTGCGCCCGAGCGCCGGCGGATGCCGACGCGGATCCCGGGCCCGTGCGGGTCGCTCGTGAGCGTGATGTCTGCGACCAGCGAGCGCAACAGGCGCTTGCGGTCGCGCTGTGTGGTGCTTTTGGCGGCCCATAGCGTGGGCAGGTCACGCGCGAGCGCCTCGATCTGCTCGCGGGAGGGCTCGGGCGTGGACGTGGCGTGCTCGGCGAGCTCCGCCTCGGCGTCCCGGAGTTCGCGTAGCTTCTCCTCCCAGCGGTCCTCGAGGGTGCGGGCGACCAGGCGGTTGTCGGGCTCGCAGGCGTGGAACGCGCGCTCGGCGCGGATCGCCTCGTAGCGGGCGCGCTCGGCGCGGAGCTGGAGCGCGCGGTTTGAACGCGCGCGGCGGTCTTGAAGCTCGTCGGCGGCGGCGAGCGCGAGCGCGATCTCCTCGGGCGCTAACGCGTTGAGCAGTCTGCGGGCGACGAGCTCGTCGATGACAGCGGCATTGACCGAGCGACAGGTCGGGGTCTGGACGTGATCCTCGCGTGAGCCAGAGCAGTCGTACTGGGCGCCGGTGGGACGGTATCGCGTGCTCATCGGGCGCCCGCAGCCGCCGCAGCGCACGATCCCCTGGCAGAGCGCGCCGCTCTCGCGTGGTGGGCGCTGGCCGCTGCTCGTGTGGTTGGCGGCGAGTCGCTGTTCGTTGGCGAGGAACGCCTCCCAGCTGATGTAGGCGGGGTGATGGTCTTCGATCACAACCGCCCACTCGGAGCGGGGCAGCCTCACCGTCTTGGTGGTGATCGTGCCATCCGGCCGGACCGCGCGGCGAGAGCGGACGCGTCCTGACACGTACGCGCCGGCGTAGCACGGGTTCCGCAGCACGCTGATCACGCGCGAGTGCGTCAGCGGACCCCAGCGCAGATCCCCCGCCCCCGGCCCGCCCCAGGCGCGCTTCGGAAAGCGTCTGCCCGCAAACACGCCGACCACCCCGTAGGCCGAGCCGGTCTGCACGAACGCACGGAACAGATCGCTGATCGCTGCCTGCACCTCCTGGTCAGGGTCGGTGATTACCTGGCCGTCGGCGTCGTAGAGGTAGCCGACCGGCAGCGCGAAGCGCAGCTCGCCGCGCTCAGCCGCGTGCCGCTTGGCGCCCTGGAGCCTGCCGGCCATGATGTGCAGCTCGGCCTGCGCGAGCTGGCCTTTGACCCCCAAGATCAGCTGATCGTTGAAGTCCCGCAGGTCATAGATCCCGTCTGAGTCGATCACCAGCGTGTCGGTCAACCCACAGTACTCAAGCAGCCGCTGGGTCTCGGCGCTCGAGCGCGCCAGCCGCGAGACCTCCAGCCCGAAGATCGCTCCCAGCTCGCCCAGGCACACCCGCCCGACGAGCTTCATGTACGCCTCGCGCGGCGCGTCGCGGCCGGAGACGCCGAGATCCCCGTCGACGGTCAGGATCCGCTCCGGCTCCCAGCCGAGCCGGGCCGCCTCCTCGGCCAGCCCGTACTGGCGCTCGGTCGAGCGGATGTTCTGCCGCACCTGCCGCGGCGAGGACTGGCGCAGGTAGATCACCGCCAGGCGCTCCCGATGCGAGCGCTCGATCTGCTGGGCTGCGCTCAGCATCGGCCTCGGCTCCTAGCGCGGCGCGGAGCATGTTCGCCACCACGCTGGCCGCGTCGGCGTCGCTGCCCGCCACCGCCCATCACCCAAGCGCCCGCCGCCGCAGCAGCTCGAGATTGACCCGCGAGATCTCCAACATCAGCGCCTCGCCCTGGCGCGTCGCCTCGACGTGCTCTGAGGCGACCGCGGCCAGCGCCTGGGGCACGTACACCGTCCGGCTGCGCCCCTCGCCGTACACGGTCAGGTACGCATAGGGGCCGTGCAACTCGCCTGACCGGCAGCGACAGTTCTCGCTCGAGCAACGCCGCAGGTCGTGATGAAGCGCGCCGCGCAACGTCAGCGCCGGATCGTGAACACCCGCCGCCAGCCGCCGCCGGAGCGCGAACAGCTGCCGCTCGCTCAACTCTGAGAGCTTGGTACCCGTGCTCATTACCTTCCCCTGTAGCTGGTTCAACGTGTATCCGATTCGACCCCAGGCTGGCGAGTCCTTCCCCGGGAAGGCTCATCGGATCCCCGCCCCGGCGAGCTTGTGCACGTCGGCGTTCCGCGCGTCATCCGCACTGAAGCCGGCGGCGCACAACACCTCGATCAGCTGCTGAGAGAGCTCGCCGACGTCGACCGCCAGCCGGCAGCGCTCCTCGCACGCCGACTGGTACGCGCAAAAGGCACCATGGATCGCCCAGCGGATCTGCTGCAGCGCCCCGAGCACTGCGGCGTCGGTATCCGGCCCGCCGGCGCTGCGCGCGTCGCACATCAGCTTGGCGATCTGGCTCTGACCGGCCGGCGCGGCACCGTCGTAGACCAGCCCGAACGCGTCCGGCGCCAGCCCCGACCAGAGCCGCTCGTTGGCGTCGCGCAGGCGGCTCTGCGCGTCGTTCAGCCGCCCCACAATCTCGACATCACGCTCGAACAACGCCGACAGCCGAGCGGCCAACTCACACGCACGCGCGGGAACAGTGAACCCATCAGTCAGGCTCGCGGCGATCATCGCCCCACCCCAGGATCGCCCCAACGCGCAACGCCCGCCTCGCGGCGATCCACTCGATGTTCCGCTTCGCTGCGTTACAGCACCCGGAGCACGCCGCCAGCATCGCTCGCGTGCTCGCGATCCCACCGAAGCGGCTCGACCGCCGCGTCGTCACCTTTCTCACCGAGCCCGAGATCGACGCGCTGCTCTCCGCACCCGACCAGCACACGTGGACAGGACGGCGCGACCACGCGCTGCTGGCGCTGGCGGCCCAGACCGGCCTGCGCGCGTCAGAACTCACCGGCGTGCGCTGCAGCGACGTGCACCTCGGCACCGGCGCTCACGTCAGCGTCCACGGCAAGGGACGCCGCGAGCGCATCACCCCGCTCACCAACCACACGCGAACAGTCCTCCGGGCATGGCTGGCCGAACGCGACGGCATGCCCAGCGATCCGCTCTTCCCGACCGGCCAGGGCGGCCGGCTGAGTCGCGACGCGCTGGAGCGCCGGCTCTCCAAGTACCTCGCGATCGCCGGCAAGCGTTGCCCGACGCTCGCCGCGAAGACGGTCAGCATGCACACGCTGCGACACACCGCTGCGATGCGACTACTTCACGCCGGCGTCGACAGCACCGTGATCGCGCTCTGGCTCGGGGATCAGTCGGTCGACACGACGAAGATCTATCTGCACGCCGACCTCGAGCTCAAGCAGAGGGCGATCGCTCGCACCACGCCACCCGACAGCAAACCCGGCCGACCCCCGGACAACGTCCTCGCGTTCCTTCAGAATCTCTGATCCGCTCATCCTGCGAGACGGACCAGCGATCTCCTAAGCTCGTTACCTGTGACAGGCAACGAGCAACCCGAAGGCGAGAGGCGAGTCGACCCCACGAGCTTGGGACCCGAACCGAGCTGCGCACCGCGGGATCTACCCGCGGTGCGGGGTCTTGACCACGTCCAGGTCGCCGCCCCACGTGGCTGCGAGGCCGACGCCCGCCGCTTCTACGGCGATCTGCTCGGCCTCGCAGAGATCGCTAAGCCGCCGGCGTTGCAAGCCCGCGGCGGCGCGTGGTTCGCGCTCGGCGTCCACCAGCTACACGTCGGCGTCGAGGAGCCCGTCGCGCCCGCGCGCAAAGCGCACCCCGCGCTCCTTGTTGCGCACGATCAGCTCGACGCGCTCGCCTCCAGACTCGCCGCGGCGGGCGCCAAGGTGACATGGGATGACCGGCTGCCCGACGCTCGCCGGTTCTGCACCGAAGATCCCTGAGGCAACCGCCTCGAGCTGGTCGCCCCCGTCCTCGCTGAGCAGCTTGAGTACTACCGCGCGGTCGCGCCGGAATACGAACAGCATGCGATCCCAGGTGCCTGGGGAGGCGAACTGCTCGATGCGCTCGAGGCACTCAAACCGTCCGGCAACGTTGTCGAGCTCGCATGCGGTCCCGGCACCTGGACCGAGCGACCGGTCCGGCACGCCAGCACATCACGGCCCTCGACGCCTCTGCCGAAATGCTGGCGATCGCCGCGAGCCGCATACGAGACGAGCGAGTCCGATTCATCCAAGCGAATATCTTCAGCTGGACTCCAGATCAGCGCTACGACGTCGTCTTCTTCGGTTTCTGGCTCTCCCACGTGCCGCTCGACCGCTTCGAGCACTTCTGGACCCTCGTCGCCGACTGCCTGGCACCCGAGGGTCGCGTGTTCTTCGTCGACGACGGGAGGAGAGCCGATTTATCTGCACACCGCATCATCGTCCGCGGGCTCGTGTTAACAACTGCCGACCTACGGACGTACCCCGAGAGGATCTGGATGATTGAGCGACTTTCAGCGAGACTGGTAACGGCGTGTGCGGCGACGCTGTTGTGCGCCGCCGCAACACTTGCGTCTCCCGGGCTCGCGGCAGGCGCCGTCAGCGTCTACCCGATCGCCGGCGACCGCGTGGCCTCGCCGCAGACGCAGATCGCGTTCCGCGGCGTTTCGGTCAGCGCGCTGACAGATATCACCGTCACCGGGTCGCGTAGCGGCGCGCACGCCGGAACCGTCAAAGGTGACTCCGACGGGCGCGGCGGCAGCTTCCTGCCGTCGAAGCTGTTCACGCCTGGCGAAACGGTCACCGTGCGGACCGGACTCGACATTGTCGGCGCCAGCCACGGGACGTTTCGTTTCACCGTCGCCGACCCGGCCGGCAAGATTCCGTTCCGCCCCCGCGCCAAGGCGCCGCTCAAGCCGGGCACGGTGTTCAAGTTCCGCTCCGCACCGCGGCTGCAGCCCGCCGCCGTCAAGGTCACCAGGAACACGACCGCGGCCTCGCTCGGCGACATCTTCGTCGCGCCTCAGGCAGGTCCGGTGAGCAACGGACCGGAGCTTCTCGATCGACACGGCCACGTTGTCTGGTATCAGCCCGCGCCGAAGAACGACACGGTCACCGACTTCAGGGTGCAGGGCTACGAGGGCAAGCCCGTCCTGACTTGGTGGCAGGGGACGGTAGAGGCCGGCAGCGGGCGCGGCGTGGACCTGATCTACAACGGCAACTACAGCCAGATCGCCACGGTGCGCGCGGCGAACGGGCTCAGCGCCGACCTGCACGAGTTCACGATCACGCGCGCCAACACCGCGCTGATCACGGCCTTCTACCCCGTCTACTGGGACGCTCGTTCGGTCCGCCGGCCCAGGCACCAGATCGTGATCGACGGCGTCGTGCAGGAGGTCGACATCCGGACCGGGCTCGTGCTGTTCCAGTGGGACAGCCTCGACCACGTCGCGCTGAGCGACAGCCACGCGCCGCTGCCGCCGCGCCGCACGCGCAACCCGTTCGACCACTTCCACGTCAACTCCGTCGATCTCGACGACGACGGGAACGTCCTGATCTCGGCGCGCAACACCTGGGCCGCGTACAAGGTCAACCGCCAGACGGGCGCGATCATGTGGACGCTCGGCGGCAGGCACTCCACGTTCAAGCTGGCCTCTGGAGCGTCGTTCGCGTTCCAGCACGACGTCCGCGTCCGCTCACAGCACGACTGGTACGTGACCGTGTTCGACAACGGCAGCGGCCCGCCGGCCGTGCACAAGCAGTCGCGCGGCCTCGAGCTGTTCCTCGACGTCAAGCACCGAACCGCCAGAGCCGTCCATCAGCTCCAGCATTCGCCGCCGCTGTCGGCGTTCGCCGAGGGCAACGTGCAGCAGCTGCCGAACGGCGACGACTTCCTCGGCTGGGGCGCGCAGCCCTTCTTCACCGAGTACAACCGCCAGGGCAGGGTCGTGTTCGACGGGCACTTCGTCGGCTACAACCCGAGCTACCGCGCGTACCGGATGCCGTGGAACGGCGCACCGCTGCAAGGGCCGGCGATCGCGGCGAGCGCCGGCGGCGCCCATACGGTCGTGTACGCGAGCTGGAACGGCGCGACGTCGGTGGCCTCGTGGCGCGTCCTCGGCGGCAGCAGCGCAAGCTCGCTGCAGCCCGTGGCGAGCACCTTCAACCACGGCTTCGAGACGCAGATCACGTCGCCCGCTGAGGCGTTCGTCGCGGTCCAGGCGCTCGACGCCCGCGGACACGTGCTCGGGCAGTCCTCGGCGATCCACCCGCAGTAGATGGCGCGCGTGCGCGCGGCAGCGGCGTTGAAGCATCGCATGTCAACCGTCGCGCGAATGCGGGTGGGGGAGAGTTGCCGGACTCCTTGCCTCGGCCGCGCCCTCGTTACGGGCGCGAGACGCGCACCGCCGAGCCTTGAGCGAGCGGGCGGCCCGCGCGGGGGCTCGGAGGGCATCATGTCGCAGGGTTTGCAGCCTGCTCTGGGGGCCGGCCCCTACTGGTCGACGTCGAGCAGGTTGAGCGCGTCGGCGCGGTCTTCGTGAGTGGGGCGGCTGTAAGCGCGTGTGGTCTCAAGGCGGGCGTGGCCGAGGAGCTCGGCGACGGTGATCAGGTCGGTGCCGCCGCGGACTAGCCGGGTGGCGAACGTGTGCCTGAGCGTGTGAGCGGTGATCTCGTCCTCGAGCTGGGCGGTGGCGGCGATCGTGGTGATGATGTCGTGCGCGCCTTTGGCCGATAGGCGTCCGCCGCGCTGGTTGAGATACAGCGCCAGGGTGTTGGCGCCGGGCCAGTCCTGGCGTTCCTCGAACCAGTCGGTGAGCGCGTCGCGGAGCTTGGCGTGCAGGGGGATCTCGCGGACCTTCTCGCCTTTGCCGTAGACGCGGAGGATGCCTTTGCGGGCGGAGAGGCGTACGTCGTCGATGTCCAGGGCGACCGTCTCGGCGATCCTGGTGCCGGCGTAGAACGGGGTGAGCGCGAGCGCGCGGTCCCGCGGGGAGTGGCAGCTCTCGACGGCGCGCAGGAACCTGACCGCGGCGCGCTTGTCGAGCGCCCTGGGGGGGATCGTGGGCAGCTCGGCGCGGGCGGCGTTCGCGGGGCCGAGGCCACACCGCAGGTAGAGGTCGTCGATCGCAGCGAGCGCGTTATTGATCGTCGCGGGTGCTCGCTTGAGCACCGTCTGGAGGTGCGTGCAGTAGTCGCGCACCGCCCAGTCAAGCGCGTGCTTGTCTGTGAGCGGGTCGCTGTCGAGCTCGGCGGTGGCGAGCCACGCCAGGTACTGACGGACTTTCGAGGCGTATGTGCGCCGCGTCTGATCAGACAGCGGCGCTGATCGCAGCGCGGTGGTGTAGTCCGCGAGCACCGCCGTTTCGGAGGCGGGAAGCTCGATCGCCGTCCTCCCGTGGCGACGCCGAGAAGACGCGTTCGTGTTCTCTGAAGTGGATTCCGGGTCCTGCGATCCCGTGTGGAGCGCGTTCTCTGTAACCACACCTGGAGTTTACTTCAGAGAATGTTATATAAGTCCCCCCAGAGATTGGGTGTCCATGACGTCAACGAAGGGGCCGTTTTGACGTCTGGGGCGGCCGATATGTTCCCGGCGCTTTGCACGTCAACGATGTCAACGAGCGAGACTCGCGCTTCGCCGTCCGTCGAGTGTTGCTGCCGGCGTGTGGCACCGAGTCGTTCACGGTGATCGGCCCCGATCCGCGGCCGGTCGAGCTTGTCGACGAGTACCTGGCCTGGCTGACCGATTGCGAGCGCTCGCCGAACACCGTCGAGGCGTACGCGCACGACCTGCGCGCGTTCTGGACGTTCCTGGCCGAGCGCGGGCTTTCCTGGGATCGCGTTGGGGTCATGGAGCTGGGCGAGTTCGCCGCGTGGGCCCGGCGGCCGGCCGAGAACGTCGTCGTGCTGGCTGAGGAGGCGGCGCGCCTGTCGGCGCGGACGGTCAACCGGATGCTGACCGGCGTGGTGGGCTTCTACGAGTTTCAGGCCCGCCGCGGGTCGGCGCTGGCCCAGGACCTGGTGGTCAAGACGCGCTCGGGCCGTGGCGGCTATAAGTCGTTTTTGCATGGGATCGCGCGCGCACGCCCCTGTGGGCGGGCGGTGCGGCTGCCGGAGCGTCGGGCGCTGCCCAAGACGCTGTCGCTCGAGCAGGTGGCGGCGGTGATCGACTGCCAGGAACGTTTGCGCGACCGGTTTCTGTTCGCGCTGTTGGCGTCGACGGGGATGGGGATCGGCCAGGCGCTGGGTTTGCGCCGCGAGGATGTGGTGGCGTGGGAGCGGCTGATCGTGATCCGCGCGCGCGAGGGCGCGCCGCGGCGGGCGCGCAGCAAGGGCGGGGCCGAGGGCGGGGTGCCGGTCCCGGCTGAGTTGATGCGGCTGTGGAACGACTACATGCATGAGGAGTACGGCGATCTGGACTGCGACTTTGTGTTCGCGAACCTGTGGGGCGGTCAGATCGGCGGGCCGCTGACTTACAAGATGGTCGACAAGATCGTGGAGCGGACGCGGCGGCGGGTCGACTTTCACTTCACGGCGCACCAGTTGCGACATACCTACCTCGATCGTGCAGTAGCGCGCGAATCGCCGCGCTTTCAGTAAGGCGATTGAACGGGTGGACTCAGCTGGTCCGGGAGCGTCTTGACGCGGTTGTCGGTGTCACCGGGGTGTGTGGCGGGTCATGTTGGAGCGTTCGGGCCGCCACGCCGCGATGCGGGAGCTGTTTGCGGGCAGGCTGACGCAGGGGGTGTTGCTGGCGGTGGTCGTGGGGAGGGCGCGCCGGGCGGCGCGGGTCAGCCGGTTGGGGCGGGGAGGGCTTGTTGGCGCTCAAACGCGGCCGCGAGCTCGCCTGACCACGGCCAGTCGCGCGCGAGTCGAAGCGTCTTCTGGCGGGCGTGGCGGGCGATCCGCCCGGCCTGGTGCAGCAGCCGGTAGCGCAGCCGCTTGAGCTCCCAGGAGCGCGCGTGATCGACCAGGCACAGCTGCTTGGTCCAGGCGATCAGGTCCTGGGCGAGCTGCACCAGCCACAGCCACGCCTGGTTGTGGGCAAAGGACTTGAACGGGAGGTTGCGCAGCCCGCAGTCCTTGCCCTGGCGGATGCGGTCCTCGACCCGGGCGTGCCCGCGATGATCAAGATCAAGCTGAGGGACCTCGTCGCCTGGCTGGTCGGTGATGAACACCGCCAGCCGGTAGCCGTCGAGGTCGGCAAATGACTGCTGGTCGCCTTCCTTTAGCTCGGTGCGCCTGGCGATCAGCCGCGACCCTCAGGCCACGGGGCAGCTCCACGTGGTCGGTGATCTCTGACACCTGCGAGTGCTCACGCTCTGAGCCGTCTGCGCGGATCGCCTTGACCCACGCGGATTCCGGCATCTGCCCGATCGCCTTGAGCACCGGCTCTGTCAGATCGAACCCGAACGAGAACAGCATCTGCCCCTCGCGGCAATAGAGGCACAGCTCGTGCGTGGCGCCCGCGCCGTCGCCGCGCACCAGGATCTCCCCCGCCAGCGCCTCCCGGTCCAGCTGCCCAAGCGCCAAATCCAGCACCAGCTTGTGGTCAGAGGCGGTGTTCGAGCCGGCGTTCCCCGGCCGCAAGATCCCGGCCAGCGCCTCCTCGGAGTCATCCAGATAGCAGAGCAGCGGATGGTGGCCGTAGCCGCCCTTGAAGTTCCCCGCCGCCTGCTCCTTCTCCGAATCGGCGGTGGTGAGCGTCGCGTCGATGTCGATCACCGTCCGCTCCCGCCGCTCGTCCTTGTGGGCGGCCTCGCGCTCCGGACGCGCCCCCAACCGCCACGCCCGCGAGCGCGCGACCGCGACCGCCGCGCGCAACCGCACCAGACTCTGCTCGTCGATCGAGTCGATCACCCGGAACGCTGTCGAATCCGACGCGACATTCCCGTACAGGTCAAGCTGGTCGCGCAGCGCCCCCAGGTCCGCCAGGCAGTCACCCCCGTCGGCCAGCATCACCGCCAGGTCGCGCAACACCACGCCGGGGTCGTGCGCCGAGCGACGCTGGCGGGTGCTCGCCATCGCCCCCGACAGCAGCCTCGTCAACCCGAGCCGGTCAGCGGTCCCGACCAGCAGCGCGCTGCCCGCGTGCCCCACCTGACCGGATCCATCCGCGCTCACAACTAGCTTGTCAACCAGCCCCTCACGCTTCACCATACGGGTGATCCTCCTGAGATCGAATTGCGAGTGTCACCAGCCCGCATTCTTCCCGCTCAGGCGGACGTTTCCGCGCCCCGGCCCCGGCCCCGGCCGGGGCGCAACCCTTAATGACTAGTCCGGGCCTACGCGACGCTGGCTTATCGCGACGGCGTTCAGCTTGAGGTGATCGGCGCGCTGCTCACGCACCGCTCACCGTCCTCGACGCTGGTCTGCACGCACCCCACCGCCGAGGATCTCCGTAATGCGCTGGCCAAGCGCGGCGTGCTCGAGAGAGTGGCGGACCTGGTCGCATGAGCGCCGAGCCGCTGCGCGTGCTTGACGGTGGCCGCGCGCCGCGCGGCTGGGAGGCGCTATGGGCGAAGGATGTCTGGCGCCAGAGCGAGCTGCCGCACGGCGACTTGGCATCGGTCTATGACGGCGAGGTGTTCATCCACTTCGAGAGGCTACGCCAACCGTGGCTGAAGGAAACCGCGAAGCGGTGGACCCGCGCGCGTTTGCTCGCGACACGACGCCGCAGGCGCTGCTGGCAGCCGGCGAGCGGGTCGTGTGCGTCGCGCCGCACCGGATGGGCGCCTCCAGGCGCGGGGAGCGCCAGCCGGGGAAGTCCGATCAGATCGACTCGCTCGCGATCGCCCGCGCGGTCGTCAAGGACGGGGTCGAGAAGTTCCCGGTCGCGTGTCTGGACGAGCAGGCGATGGAGATCCGACTGCTGTTCGATCACCGCAACGACCTCGTGATCGAGCGTACTCGCGTGATCAACCGGCTGCGGTGGCATCTGCTCGAGCTCTGCCCGGAGCTCGAGCGCTCGCTCAAGCGCGGCTCGTTGAACCAGTCGCGCGTGCTGGCCCGAATCAATCGGCGGATTCGGCAGCTCGGCAGCGGCGCCCGGGTCAGGGTCGCGTGCGAGCAGGTCGCGCGGATCCGTAGCCTGACCGGTCAAATCGACGGGCTAAAGCGCGAGCTGCGGGTGCTGATCGAGGCGCATCGCCCGGAGCTCCTCGCCGAGATCGGCTGCGGCGAGCTGACCGCGGCGCTGCTGATCGGTCGCACCGCCGGCGCCGAGCGGTTCAAGTCCGACGCGAGCTTCGCGCTGCAGACCGGCAGCGCGCCGATCCCGTGCTCCTCAGGCCAGCGCACCCAGTATCGACTCAACCGCGGCGGGGACCGCCAGCTCAACCACGCGCTGCACATCATCGCGATCACCCGCGCCAACCACGACCCCGCCACCAAGGAATACCTCGCTCGCAAAGAGCGCGAGGGCAAAACCAAGAAGGGCGCGCTGCGCTGCCTCAAGCGCTACCTCGCCAGACGGTTTCACCGCATCCTCTCCCTACCAGCCCTCCCACAGTGCGACCGCGGCGAGCTCGGCGAGATCCCGCTCGATCCGCTCCGAGGTGAGTACAGCAACGTCGAGCCGATCACCGCTGCTCCGTGCCGGATGCCCTGCCTCGCCTGAGATCTCCAACCCCCCGGGGCCGTTCTAAGGCCCGCTGTTGAGCGTCGCTTGATTTCGCATATCGGCGCCGTTGGCGTCATCGACGTTCGGGATGGGGTTGGGTTGCTCCTGTGTGCCGTCGCGTGGTTCGCATCGAGCCGGCCAGCCCCCCGTCGAGCAGCCTCAACCCTTGTTGCGCGCTGGGGGTGGCCAGCGAGATCAATCATCGGGAGCGAAGCGGTCTTGTCCGCGCGGATAGCACGACGCCTCGGGTCTGCGCCAGCTCCCCCTTCACCGCCCCTTGCTGTTGTCTGTTGCCCGCTGGTGTAGGGGGTAGCGCTAGCGCCCGGGGGCCCGGGGCCCGGGGGGCGAGGACGCAAAGAACGTCGCACCACGACCTGCGAGCAGCAGCCACGGCGACTCTCGGCAGCCTCTCACCACAACCCGCCGGGTTCCTCGCGGCTCGAACCACGCAAACAGCGATCGACCCTTGACATAGGAGTGATCATGCGCCCTGGCGGGCCCGCCCAGAGCGGATGAAAATGTTTGTGCACCGCTGGCCCGGCCGGCCTGGGCGGGCTGAAATGCGCGACGGCCGCCTTGGTCGACGTCGGTCTAGCTTGGTGCCGGCAGCCCGATTAGGAGTGTGACGCGAGAGTCTCGGGCACCCCGAACTGTTGCCTTGAGCACGAGATTCAGACTCCACAGCATGAGGCTCTCCCGGGCGGTCGTCCTGTCATTCCGACCCTCAGGAGGGTTTCTGTGAATCGTTTGATCGAGCGGTGCGCGATGCTCGACATCCACAAGTCCCAGATCACCGCGTGCGTCCGGGTTCCCGACGATGCCGGCGGGCGCCGGCAAGAGATCCGCGGGTTTCAGAGCGCGACGTTCGGGCTTCTGTTGCTCGCCGATTGGCTGCGCAGCTGGGCGGTGACGGTCGTCGGGATGGAGTCCACCGGCGTCTATTGGCGGGCGGTGTTCTACCTGCTCGAGGGCGAGTTCGAGTGCCGGCTCTACAACGCTCGCCACTTGCGCCACGTCCCCGGACGCAAAAGCGATGTTCAGGATGCCGAGTGGGGCTGTCAGCTGGTCGAGCACGGGCTCGTTCGCGCGAGTTTCGTGCCGCCCCGCCCGCTGCGGGAACTGCGTGACCTGGTTCGCTACCGCAAGGCGAAGATCCAGGAACGCACCCGCGAGGTGCAGCGGGTCGAGAAGACCTTGCAGGACGCCGGAATCAAGCTCTCCTCGGTCGCCAGCGAGGTGCTCGGCGTGTCCGCCCGGCGGATGCTCGACGCGCTGATCTCCGGCACGCATGACCCCGAGATCCTGGCCGAGCTCGCCAAGGGCAGCTTGCGCAAGAAGATCCCCGCGCTCCGAGAAGCGCTTCAGGGGCGCTTCACCGACCACCACGCGCTGCTGATCGGCCAGATGCTCGCGCAGATCGACTTCCTCGATCAGACGATTCAGACGTTGTCTGAGCGGGTCGAGGAGCTGACCGCCCCTTTCTCCCGTGAGCTGGAGCTGCTGGACACGATCCCCGGTGTTGACCGGCGCGCCGCCGAGATGCTGCTCGCCGAGATCGGCCCCAACATGAGCCAGTTCCCGACCGAGCATCAGCTCGCGTCCTGGGCTGGACTGTGCCCCGGCCAGCGCGAGTCCGGCGGCAAAAAGGGCTCGGGCAAGACGAGAAAGGGCTCCAAATGGCTGCGCGGCACGCTGACCGAATCCGCCAAAGCGGTCGTGCGCACCAAAGGCACCTACCTGTCCGCCCGCTACCACCGGATCAAGCGCCGCCGCGGACACGCCAAGGCCACGATCGCGACCGCCCAGGAGATCCTCACCGCCGCCTACCACGTCCTCCAGCGCGGCGTCCCCTACCACGAGCTCGGCGAAGAGTTCTTCTACCGCCGCGACACCGAGCACACCGAACGCTACCGCCGACGGCTCATCAAGCAACTCGAACGCCTCGGCCACCAAGTCACCCTCGAACCCCTACCCGAGGCCACCTGACCGCCCCCGCTACCGACACCCCAAAACGGCCAAGGAGGCTGTCGAACCCCAAGCGCTGCCGCTCCCCCACGGCTATTTTCGATTCAGAGCTAAGCCGGTGTCCGACCAGATCGCCTACCCGAGGTGCAGGTGGCCGCGTCTGCTCAGTCTGCGCTTCACGCGAAGGTGGCGGCGGCTATTGGGCTGCCTTGCGTCGCGCCCATGCCTGCTTGTAGCCCTCGGTGCGACGCGGCTGCTTGTCTTTGCCTCGATTCGAAGCGGCCCCGCCCTTCGGCTTGCCCTGGGCTCTGCGGCGCGCCAGGCCTGCGCGAATCCGCTCGGAGCGTCGCACGGACTCCTGGGTGGCGACCCATGCGGCGACGGCGGCCAGCAGCTCGGTGGTCGCATCCGAGCCGTTGAGCCAGGGCTCTTGATGGCTGACGAGCGAGATGTTGCGCTCGCGCAGCTCCCGAATCAGCCGCAACAGCTCCTCGATGCCCTGGCGGCAGAGTCGGTTCACGGCCCAGATGACGAGCACGGAGAACTCGCCCCGGTGCGCATCGTCGAGCATTCGTTGGAGCGCTTGGCGGTGCTCGCCCTTGTAGGCGGAGGCGTCCGCGATCTCATAGCGTCGTGTGATCTCCCAGCCGCGGTGTTCGCATAGGCGCTCGAGGTCGGGGATCTGGTTGTCCTCGTGCTGGCGATCGGTCGAGACTCGGGCCCAGATCGCTGCCTTCGCGCTCATTGAACTGGACACTAGTCCAGTTCACATCGAAATGAAGGCCGACCGCCCTGCGAATACGGGGGATTCAGCGCATCGGAATCGACCTACTCCAATTCATTCGCAGACCGGAGCTGTGAGACGACTGCTTGTGTCCGGTAGCAGAAGTCTCCGGCTGTCGCGTCCGGACGCGGCTGGATCAGCGGCAGACCAGGATCCCGAAGATCTCACCACGCCTGATCGACAGCGAGACATCATCGACCGCGACCGTGTCGCCGTAGCGAACACACAAGCGCTCGATTGACACCACCTCGTCCTGTGTCGGGCCGCTGTCGCGCGCAAACGTGTGTGCCATAGCTCAAGGCTCCCACGTCCCGCGCTGCCGCGCATCGGCCGTGCCGCTGCAATCGCCAGCCGTCGGGGATGATCCGCGCATCAACCGATCGGCTGATCCACGAGGTGACCGCCAAGCAGGTCAGATTCTCCCCGAACGGAACCGATCTCGCAACTCGCCAGAACCGCGCACCGCAGACTACTCGGCCCGAACAGCGCTCAGCCGCTAACTGAAAGCGCCGGAGCTGCAAGCACCGAAGCGGTCACGACCCCATCGACGCCAGCATTGCCGCTCCAGGCGAGGGCTGCTGGTCGTCTTTGACGGGCGGGGCTGCCCGGACCGTATCGGTGGCCGCCGCGGGCTAGGAGCTTAGGACCGCGGCGAGCGCCGCACGGGCCCTCTCTTGCCCGGGTTCGCACAGAGGGAGCGACCTGTCTCGCAACAGGCTGCTCCCTCTGATCCGCGACCGGTTATGTCTGCCTACGCGTCTGAGCGTCCCGTCATTACTGAGTGACGGAAATCCCAGACGTGCACGGCGCGCGCGTGTTGATCGTGAGCTGGTCGATGAACACGGCCGAGTCGAATATGCGGTCGCCTTGATCGAAGATCGACAAGAACAAGGAATGACGGCCCGGCGTAACAGGAGTTGAGGCACGCAGAACCCGTGTCGCACCCCCGTACGCGGTGCCCTTCGCGAAATGGGACCTCATCCGTGCCGGGCCGGCGGCGTTGACGCTGATGATGTGCCCCTTGGAATCCTTGGCAAAGTCCAGCGGCGCCGAGATATGCGGATCGTTGACGTGGCCGTTCGCCCCGGCGCTCCAGGTCGAGTTGTCTAGCTCGGCGATGAAACCATCGTTGTACTGGGAGCCGACGTAGGTAGGAAACTCCTCGGAGAGATAACGGAAGCGGAAAGACAGGCAGTCCGCGTTGCTCGGCACCCGGAGGACCAAGCGCAAGATCGTCAAATCCCGCGTCCCGCGGAACGGGATCCCGTTGTCTTCGCATCCCGGCGAACCCGCGCGCTTCGGCTGACTGGCGAGCGTCGCGCAGCCATTGGTCAAGATCACATACGCCTTGCCGTGCCGGGGAAAGCCCGCCAGCGGCAAGGTCGAGATCGCGTTCGGATGGCCATCCGGCGGGACCGCCGCAAAACGCCCATTGATCAGCTGGCTCGGGTGAACCATCATCGTCCGAGCGAGCTGCGTCGCCCCCGCATGCGAGGCCGCCACAGGCATGATCTTCCCCTTGGACTTAGCCAGCGCCACCCCACCGAACCCAGCCACCAACAACAACGCACCCACCGCGCCGATCAAAGAACGACGCACACCCAGCGACCTGACCATAATCTCATCCTCCTCGGCTGGCGGCCCAGCCAACACCTTCGATGACAAAGCGGGCGAATCGGCAACCGAGGCTCACCGCAACATTCGCTTCACAAAAAAAAAGTCGCATCCCTCGGCGGGCTCCGCGACCCCGCCGCCCGGGCTGCTTAGACACAACTGTAGTCAGTGAAGGCAAGACAATCAACCTCCGAGTACAAAGTCACAAGACAGACCATCGATCGTGACCAAACTCCCCCTGCACACCGATACCCGTTGCCCAACCAGCACGGGCTGGCCGGCCAGCAAGTAGCGCGACAGCTCAAAGCAGAAGCTCCGGCCGAGCCTGAACAGTCTCCTGCTTGGGACGGCAGCGCCCTATTCGGTCCGTGCCCGACCGTCGATGCGGGCGAGGGCATCCCCGGCGGTTGGCTCGCGCCCGGGCTCGAGCTCGACCCGCAACTCGTCGCGCGCGCCTCGCGGCTGACCGCGGTCTCGATGGACATGACCGGCGGCTACGCGGCCTCGGTGCGCGAGCACGCCCCCCAGGCCGAGATCGTGATCGACAACTACCACGTTTATCTCCAGTCGCGCGTTATCTGAAGTCGAGCGGCTGGCTGGTCGGTCTCTCCCGTGATTGCTGGGGTTCGCGGGTCGGGGGCTTCTGATAATTCAGAGGCCTTCGAGGAACGCGAGGAGCTGGTCGGGTGGCTTGTATCGGCCCGGCGGGGTGCCGGGTGGCGCCACAGTTTCGATCGCGTTTTGTTTGATGTTGTTGTCGGCGTGGAGGTAGATCTCGGTCGAGGTGATGCTTTCGTGCCCGAGCCACAGGGCGACGGTCGCGATGTCGTTCTTGGCCAGCAGCAGCATCGCGTTGGTGTGCCGCAGGGTGTGCGGCGTGACGTGCTTGCTGGCCAGCGACGGGCAGCGGGCGGCTGCGGCGCTGGTGGGCTTGTCGAGTAGCCACGCGACGGCTTTCGGGGTCAGTGGTCGTCCTTGCCGGGTTGGGTACAGCGGATCGGTGCTCTCGCCTTGGCGTTCTCTGAGGAAAGCGCCGGACAACCGGCATGAGAGAAGGGAATGAAAGAGTCCTACGTCGAAGATCTAGCGAGTCAGACGACCCCGACCATGCGTTGGCGACCCGTGAGGGCGCAGCGAAGCGTTGGTATCGGGGTGCGCGCAGGCGGGCTATTGAGCCTCGAAATCAGCGGTCCGGGGTGCCGACGCGGTCTCAAACGTCGGAAGGCAACACCGGTGGTGGCGTTATCGCGAGTCGCCATTGGGCCCCGCGGGGTCGGAGAACCCAGCATGCGCGTGATCTCTCCATGCTGAGAACCGGGAGGTCTCACGGTCACCCGCCCGTGGTGATGGAATGGGCGGGTCGTGCGGGGAAGGTCAAGGCCGTAATCCCGTGATGCACGATCGTGAGAAGTCGGACGGTCCCGTAGTACCTGCGAAACCGGCGAACAACGCCCAGGGCGGGGTGGCGGAGTCGGTGGAGGGAAGGGGATCGGCCAAGGGGAACGCGGCTGGCGAAACGCGTCCCGGACCCAGTGCCGGGCAGGGCGCGCTCAGTGAGCTTGGTCGCGTGCGCCGAGTGGCAGCAACGGATAAGGAAGCGCGGTTCACGGCGCTCCTGCATCATGTCGACGTCGATCGCTTGCGGGCGGCGTACTTCGCGCTTCGGCCGAAGGCCGCACCGGGGGTGGATGGCGTGACGTGGCACGAGTACGGGCAGAACCTGGAGGAAAACCTCGAGGACCTGCACGCGCGCGTGCATCGCGGGGGCTACCGGGCGAAGCCGTCTCGGAGAGTGTTCATCCCGAAGCCCGACGGGCGGCTGCGGCCGCTCGGGGTCGCCAGCTTGGAGGACAAGATCCTGCAGCGGGCGGTGGTGGAGGTGCTGAACGCGATCTACGAGCAGGATTTCGTCGGTTTCTCGTATGGGTTCCGGCCGGGGCGCAAGCCGCACGATGCGCTTGACGCGCTCGCGTACGGGATCAATCGAAAGCGCGTGAACTGGGTGCTCGACGCGGATTTCCGCGACTACTTCTCAAGCCTCGACCATCGGTGGCTTGAGCGGTTCTTGGAGCACCGGATCGCGGACCGGAGGGTCCTGCGGCTGATCCAGAAATGGTTGGCCGCGGGGGTCATCGAGGAGGGGACGTGGACGGCGTTCGAGGACGGCGTGCCGCAAGGGGCTTCAGCTTCACCGCTGCTTGCGAACGTCTACTTGCACTACGTCTTCGACCTCTGGGCGCATCAGTGGAGGACTCGGCACGCGCATGGTGATGTGGTGATCGTGCGGTTTGCCGATGACTTCGTGGTGGGTTTCGAGCACCGGGATGACGCGGAGCGGTTCTGGGCTGATCTGCGCGAACGACTCGCGCAGTTCTCCCTGGAGCTGAACGCCGAGAAGACGCGGCTGATCGAGTTCGGACGGTGCGCCGCCCGGAATCGAGAGGCGTGCGGACTCGGTAGGCCTGAGACGTTCCAGTTTCTCGGCTTCACGCACGTGTGCGCGAAGACCAAGAAGGGGCGGTTCAAGCTGAAGCGGATTACCGACTCCAAACGGGTGCGCGCGAAGCTGCGGGCCAAACGGCTCGAAATGAGGCGACGCATGCATCAGCCCATCCCCGAACAGGGGCGCTGGCTAGCCAGTGTCCTGCGCGGGCACTACCAGTACTACGCGGTGCCCGACAACAGCAAGGCGCTCTCCGCCTTCCGCGACCAGATCACCCGGAACTGGCTGTTGACGCTTCGGCGTCGCAGCCAGCACGACCGGCTTACCTGGGAGCGGATGAGGCGCCTGGCTGACCGATGGCTACCCCTGCCCCAGATCCTGCATCCCTGGCCCGAGCAGCGCTTCGCCGCTACCACCCAAGGCAGGAGCCCAGTGCGGTAGTCCCGCACGCTGGGATCTGCGCGGGGGGCAGCCCGAGGCCGGTGTGGACGAAGGTCCCGACCCGACCGAAGGGCTGTCCCTACCGCGACCCAAGCGCGCATGACGCGGACGGTGTTGGGTGTGAGCGGCGCGACGCGCTGTGTCCGGCGTTTGCCGAGCACTTTGACGCTCGCGCCGGTGTCAAGTCGGACGTGCTCGATGCGGAGGTTCACGAGCTCTGAGACACGCAGGCCGGTCTGGATCGCTGTCAGCAGCAGCGCGTGGTCGCGGCGACCGAGCCATGTCGTTCGGTCGGGAGCCCGCAGGAGCGCTTTGATCTCGTGCTGCTCGAGGTAGGACACGATCGTGCGGTCGTAGCGTTTGTTCGGGATCTCGATCACCCGCGCGATCGTGTGCGCGTGCTCGGGATGGCGGAGCGCGGAGTAGCGGTAGAGTGAGTGGATCGCCGCCAGCCGCGCGTTGCGGGTCCGCGGACTGTTCCCGCGATCCTGTTCGAGGTAATCGAGGAACGCGCCGATCATCGGCGCGTCGAGATCGTCGATATCTAGGCGGCTGGGCAGCTTCCCGGTTTGCTCGCTGGCGAACGTGAGCAACAGTCGCATCGTGTCGCGGTAGGCGGTGATCGTTCGCGGGCTCGCGTCGCGCTGGTTGATCAACCGGTCGGTGAACCACGCTTGCATGCTCGGGGCGAGTAAGGTCATTGCTCACCTGCGATCAGCTGGTCGAGATCGCGGGCGGCGAGCGCGAGCAGCTCCGGGACGGCCTCCAGGTACCAGAACGTGTCGGCCGGCGAGACGTGCCCGAGATACGTTGAGAGCCAGGGCAGCTGACGGCGAATATCGACGCCGGAGCGATGCCAGTTGATCAGCGTCCGGACAGCAAAAGCATGGCGCAGATCGTGTGGGCGGGGCCGGTCGCGCTCGCCGGCGCCTTCGAGCCCGACCGCCGCGATCAACTCGCGGAATGACTCTCCGAACGCGCCCTTGGTCAACCGCTGGCCGTAGCTGGTGATGAACAACGACGCGGTCGGACCGGGTTGGCCGGTAGCGCTCGCGGGTGTGCTGGTACTCGCGAAGCGCTGCGACGGTGCTGGGGTGCACCGGGACCTCTCGCTGTTTGCCCCACTTCCCGACCGCGGTGATCACCCCGCCCTCGCGGTCGACGTCGGTGTCGTCGAGCGCGAGCACCTCCCCGACCCGCATCCCGGTCGCGGCGAGCAACCCGATCACCGTCCCGATCGTCGCCGCGCGAACCGGCGGCGACAGCACGCCCGCGGCGCTGATCAGCGCCGCGATCTCACCCGGCGAATAGATGTATGGCGCGATCCGCTGCTGGCAGGCAGGAAGCAGATCGATCGGCGGGATGTCGGTATCCGGGTCGAGCGTCGCGAGGTACCGAGCGAACCGGCGGACGATCCCGAGCCGCTGAGTGAAGCGGTGCGGGTTGACCCCTGTCGGCTGTTTGGCCCACGCGAGCGCGAGCTCGGTCGTGACCCTGCTCTCCCCTGACTGGTCGACGAACGCGACAAACCGTTCGAGCAGCCGCCCGTCGACCTCGAGCTTGAACCCGAGCTGGCGACGAATCGCGAGATAGTCATCGAGCGCCTGACGCAACGGGGTCATGACCGGTCTCCCGGCCACGGCAGCGCCAGCGGACGGAGCGAGTCCCGATCCACCCGCGCGTAATGAGCAGTCGACACGAGCTGGCGATGACGCAGCACCTGCGCGATCTCCTCAAGCGATACTCGCGCGCGGAGCATCTCGGCCGCGGCAGTGTGCCGCAGTCGATGCGGTCCGAGCTCCGGCACCCCCGCCCGCCGGCACGCGCGACGCACAACGTTCGCGACGACGCTGCTGGTGATCGGCCCGAACGGCGCCAGCACGCACAAGAACAGCACACGATGCTCGCTGCTCGGACGCACGCGCAGATACGACACGACCGCCTCGCCGACATCGACGGGGACGGACACTTGATATTGCAGCAGCGGGTAACCGCTCTGCAGATTCGCTGGTGGTCACGCACCCGTTCCACCCGCTGCACGGGCAGCGGGTGGACGTTTTGCGTGTGTGTCGCTACCGCGCGGGGCCCCGGTATGTGTGTGATGGCGGCGTGTTCGGCAGGCTGACGCTGCTCGAGGACGCGACCGATCGCGGCCAGAGCCGTTCGAGCGGGTGCTGAGCGCCGAGGTGCTGGTCGAGGCGGCCGCGCTGGTCGCTGTCCTCAGCGCTGAGCGGGAGGCGCGGCGATGAGTGCTCTGAGCTCCGGCGGTGACCGCGATGTGCCCGCGCGCGCGTGTGAGCTGGCGGCCCGGCTGTCGGTGTTGTTCGAGCGCGACGTTGAGATCGTGAAGCGCGTCAACGATGCTCAGAGCCGGGTGAGAGAGGCCAACGAGCGGCTCTGGTCGGGGTTCTCGCCTGACGCGTTCGGTCTGCTCTACGACGGTGCCGGGCCTGCCGGTTCGAGTGAGATCGCGGTGCTGATGGACGGCGCGCGCGATCGCGAGAGCGCGGTGCTGGCCGCGGTGCAGGAGATCCATTGGGCAATCCATCGTGGCTTCTGTGATTACCGGTCGGCGTGTGAGGAGCGCCGCCAGCTCGCCGTGGATGTGGGCGAGATCACCGCGAAGTTCATCGAGGTTCTGTGTGGCGCCGGTTTCAGCGAGGACGACGCGCGTCAGGCCAACGTGCACGAACTCGCCAGGTCAACCGCGCCGGTGAAGGATCGGTGAGCCTGGTGGCGAATCACTATCAGGGCCATGAGCGAGGTGGAACTCAGCGAGTTGAGCGTCTCCCAGTTGCGTGCGCGCAAGCGGCGACTGGCCGATGCAGTATCGGATCCCGAGCGGACGTTGCGCGGGGCGCTGCTGCACGAGTCACGGCGCTGCTCGAGCGAGGGCTGCCGCTGCCGGCGCGGGGAGCTGCACGGCCCCTACACCTACCTGGCGGTCTACCTCGCCGGCAAAAGCCGGATGGTCTACGTGCCCAAGGCGCTGTCCGAGCTCGCCGCCGAGCACGTGGCGGAGACGCAAGCGAGCGAGGCGCTGCTCGCGGAGATCTCGCAGCTCAACCTCGAGCTGCTGCGGCGGCGGGCGCTGGAGTGAGCGGTGAGCGACAACTTGACCGCCGCGGCGGCTGCCGTCGCGAACATGCTGCAGGCCGCGCTGGCGGTGGGGACGGGCGCTCGTGAGCGGCTCGCAGAAGATCCAACGCGCGCATCTGGAGCGCCTGGCGATTGTCTATCTGCGCCAGTCCTCGCCGCGTCAGGTGCGCGAGAACTTCCGCTCGACCGAGCGCCAGTATGGGCTCGCCGACAAGGCCGCTCAGCTCGGCTGGGAGCCGGCCCGGGTCCTGACCGTCGACGCCGACCTGGGCATCTCTGGCCGCGGCACGCACGCACGCGAGGCCTACAAGGAGCTGGTCGGCCGTGTGTGCCTGGGTGAGGTCGGCGCGATCTTCGGCCTGGAGGTCGCGCGGCTCGCGAGAAACAACGCCTCATGCCGACGTCGGCATGATGCGTTTTAGGCCGACCCCGCGGGCATGCCGACCTCGGTCGGAAACTCCCCGCAAACTGGGTGATTGGCCGTGCTTGAGGTCTTCATGATCGCGTGATGGTGGCCGAGCTTGCTCTGTGGAATTTGTTCCATTCACAGAGAGGAGTTGATCGTGAGAGGACCATCCGTGGTGCGGGTGGAGGGCCCCCTGGCGCGGTATGCAGCAGGGTTCGGCGCACGGCTGCTTGAGCGGGGGTATGTGCCGTCCTCGGCGGAGGACCAGTTGCGTCTGCTGGCGCACTTGAGCCGCTGGCTTGTCGAGCAGCGCGAGGAGCCGGCCGGGCTGACGCCGGATCTGGTGGACCGGTTCGTGGCTGTGAGGCGTGCGAGCTACGTGAAGCTGACGAGCCGGCGTGCGCTGACGCCGCTGCTGGGGTACCTGCGGGGCCTCGACGTCGTGCGCGATGCGCCGGTTGCGGCGTCCACGGTGGTGGAGGGGTTGCTGGCCGACTACGGTGAGTATCTGGTCCGCGAGCGCGGATTGGCGCCCGGCACCGTGCTTCTGCGTGAGCGGGTCGCGCGCCTGTTTCTCGCCGATCAGCCCGAGCCGCTCGAGCTCGCGTTGCAGCGGCTTGAGCCAGGTGATGTGACCAGGTTCGTGCTCGCCGAGTGCCGGTCGGGGCGGCGCGGGGTGGCCTCGGCAAAGACGCTGACCAGTGGCCTGCGGTCGCTGCTCTCGTTTCTGCACGTGGCGGGCTGGGTGCCCGTCGGGCTGGCGCCGTCGGTGCCGAGCGTCGCTGGTTGGCGGCTTGCCTCGCTACCGCGCGCTCTGGATGCCGGGCGCGTTGAGCGGCTGCTGGCAAGCTGTGACCGCACGACGGCGGTCGGTCGTCGAGATTTCGCGGTTATGACGCTGCTGGCGCGGTTGGGGTTGCGGTCCTTCGAGGTGGCCGGCTTGTCGTTGGATGACATCGACTGGCGGGCGGGGGAGCTCACGATTCGCGGCAAGGGCTCGGTCAGCGAGCGGCTCCCGTTGCCTGACGATGTCGGCCGGGCGCTGGTCGAGCATCTGTCCGCGGGTGGGCCGCGCGGCTCGTGCCGGGAGGTGTTCCTTCGTGCTCGCGCACCGCAGCGGGGGCTCTCTGCCGCGGGGGTGCGCTCGGTCGTGCATCACGCGTGCGACCGTGCTGGGCTTGCGCGGGTCGGCGCTCATCGGCTGCGGCATACCGTCGCCAGCGATCTGTTGCGTGCGGGCGCTCCGCTGCAGCAGATCGCGCAGGTGCTGCGTCACACGAGCGTGGCGAGCACCGCCATCTACGCCAAGATCGACCGGACCTCGCTGCGGACGTTGGCGCGGCCGTGGCCACTTGAGGCAGGTGGTGCCGCGTGAGCACGCTACGCAGCGCGGCCGCGGACTACCTGCAGATGCGCCGCGCGCTCGGCTACCAGCTGGAAAGCCAGGGGCAGTTGCTGTTCGCGTTCGTCGGCTATCTCGAACGGGCGCAGGCCGCCACGGTCACGATCGAGCTGGCGGTTGCGTGGGCGAGCGAGCCGGCCGGGGCTGACCCGGTGTGGTGGGCAAAACGACTATCGGTCGCGCGCCAGTTCGCCCGCTACCTGCACACGATCGATCCGGCATGCGAGGTGCCGCCTGCACGGCTGTTGCCCTACCGCGCCAGGCGAGCGACCCCATACCCGTACACGCCGGACGACATCGCCGGGGTGATGCGCGCGGCGGACGGGCTTGCGCTGCCGCTGCAGGCGATCACCTACCGAACGCTGATCGGACTACTGGCGGTCAGCGGCCTGCGCGTCGGGGAGGCGATCGGCCTGGATCGCGACGACGTCGATGACCGCGACGGGCTGGTGCGCGTGATCAACGGCAAGTTTGGGAAGAGCCGCGAGGTGCCGCTTCACACCAGCACGGTCCGAGCGCTCGCCGCATACCGTCAGCGTCGCGATCAGCTGTGCCCGCGGCCTGCCTGCGACGCGTTCTTCGTCTCGACTGCCGGCACCCGGCTGCACGCCGCCAACATCCGCCGCGTGTTCACCCGGCTTGTCGGGGTGGTCGGCCTCACCCGGCGCTCTGCGCGCTGCCGTCCAACGCTGCACAGCCTGCGTCACCGATTTGCCATCAACACCTTGCTCGACTGGCACCGCGCCCGTGTTGACGTGCAAGCCCGTCTGCCATGGCTCGCTACGTACATGGGCCACACCGAGCCCGCCCACACATTCTGGTACATGACCGCCACGCCCGAACTGCTCGCACTTGTCGCCGAGCGGCTCGAGTCCGCCCTGGAGGGAATCGCATGACCACGCTCGCGCCCGACCTCGAGGCGTTCTTCACAGACCGACTGCTCTGCCAGCGCAACGTCAGCCCGAACACGATCGCGTGCTATCGAGACACGTTCCGGCTGCTGCTCGCCTTCCTGCAGCAGAAGACCGGCACACCGCCGGCGAAGCTGCAACTGACCGACCTCGACGCACCAACGATCGGCGCGTTCCTGGAGCACCTCGAGCAAGACCGTGGCAACACTGCCCGCACCCGCAACATCCGCCTGGCCGCCGTGCGCTCGTTCTTTCAGTACTGCGCGCTGCGGCATCCCGAGCACGCTCACATGATCCAGCGAGTGCTCGCGATCCCCGCCAAACGCTCCGAGCGGCGGATCGTCACGTTCCTCACCCCCGACGAGATCACGGTACTGCTCCAGAGCCCCGACCGCACGACCTGGGCCGGCCGACGCGACCACGCGCTGCTGCTCTGCGCCGTGCAGACCGGCCTGCGCATCTCCGAGCTGCTGCGGCTGACCAACACTGACGTGCAACTCGGCACAGGCCAGCATCTGCGGACATTGGGCAAAGGCCGCAAAGAGCGCGTCGCCCCGCTCACCCGCCAAACGGTCGCCGTTCTGCGTGTCTGGATGCGCGAGTGCCAACGACAGCCCACCGACCCGCTGTTCCCATCCCGCACCGGCGGACCACTCAGCCGCGACGCAGTCGAGCGACGCCTCGCCCAACACGTCGCAGTCGCCGAGCGCGCATGCCCGACGCTCCGCGCAAAGCGCGTGACGATGCACGTGATGCGCCACACCGCGGCGATGGCGTTACTCAGCGCCGGCATCGACACAGCGACGATCGCTCTCTGGCTCGGGCATGAGCAGGAACGGACCACCCGCGTCTATCTGCACGCCGATCTCGGGCTCAAACAACGCGTGCTCGACCGCACCACACCCCCCAACGGCCGCCCCGGACGCTACCGGCCCCCGGACTCCCTGCTCGACTTCCTCAACGGCCTCTGACCCAAGCGCACATGCCAACCCCGACGTGTGGTCAACCGCGAAGGCGGCTGGTTCCGGAACCGAGGTCGGCATGTGCGCGGGGTCGGCCTAAAATGCGGAGCTGTTGCGGCTGCTTGAGTTCTGCGCCGTCACCGACACGCTGGTCGTGGACACGGACGGGATCTATGACCTCAAGGACTTCAACGACCGCACCATTTTGGGCTTGAAGGCTCAGTGGTCAGAAGCCGAGCTGCACATCATGGCCTCGCGCCTGCAAGGCGCCAAGCGCCACGCGGCCGAGCGCGGCGAGCTGCGCCTGCCGCTCCCGATCGGCTACCTCTACGACGACGAGGGCAGTGTGATCCTCGACCCCGACGAGGAGGTCCAAGCCGCGGTCACCGACCTGTTCCGGGCGTTCGCGCAGACCGGCTCCGCATACGGGGTCGTCGGCGTCTTCAAGGACCGTCGCTTCCCCAAGCGCGTGCACGCTGCCCCGTGGACGGGCGAGCTGCGCCGGGAGCGGCTTCGCTACTCGCGCGTGCGTCAAGCGCTAACGAACCCCTGCTACGCCGGCGCGTACGCGTTCGGGCGCCACCGCTCGCGTCGCGCGGTCACGCCGGAGGGCACGATCGTGACCAAGAAGGCCGCGCTGCCGCGCGCCGAGTGGGCGGTCCTGATCCACGATCACCACCCGGCGTACATCAGCTGGGATGCGTTCCTGGCCAACCATGCGCGCCTGGCAGCCAACCACACGAGCAAGGGCGAGCGCCCCCCGCGCGAGGGTTCAGCGCTCTGCCAGGGGATCGTCAGCTGCGGCTCCTGCGGACGCACGATGGGGACGCACTATCAGCGCGGGACCGTCGGCTACAAGTGCTCACGCTCCCGCCTTGAACACCTCAACACGCCCGGCTGCCGCGAGGTCAAGACCGCTGTCGTCGACGAGCTCGTCACCGCGCGGCTGCTCGCGGCGCTCGCACCCGAGCAGATCGCGCTCGCGCTCGCCGCCACCGACGAGGTCACAGAACGCCACGCCCGCGCCAACCGCGCGCTCGAGCTGCGCGTCGAACGCACCCGCTATGACGCGATCCGCGCCGAACGCGCGTTCCACGCCTGCGAGCCGGACAACCGCCTCGTCGCTCGGACCCTCGAGACCCGCTGGGAGGCGAAGCGTCGCTCAGCCCCTCTCTTGCGGAATCCCCGCTGGAGCCTGCGAGCGCACCAGTTGTGTGCCGTAACGCTCGGGTCCGAACACTCCGTGTTACGGACCTGAGGACCCCTCCCCCACACTGTGATCTTCAGCCTTCGCTGACGCTTCTTTACGTAGTGGTAGTTGGCGCAGAAGGCCTCGCAGCCAAGCCGGGCCATTCCGTCCCGAGTCGTCCGAGGGGCGGTTTAACGTGACCCATGATGCGGGGTTTCGCCAATAGGCCGCGGCGGTGAGCGAGTTTCTCGCCCCGGTCGAGCGGTCGCTGGAGCTCGAGGTCGTCGACGGCACCCCACGCTCGTCGGCCAGCGCCCGACTCACATCAGCTCCGGCGTGACTGCGAGGCGCAGCCCGATCCATAGACGTCGCGCTTGGAGCGTTCCGAGTTCAGCGGAGCGCTACAGCGCACGCACTTGGTGAACTCTCACTGTTGCCGCGCCCACGACATGGCGTAGCGCCCGATCCAGCTCGGTGTTCGTTCTGTGATCGCGGCGCGTCCGATCCCATCGCCCTCGCCAGCTACATCGCCTCGCTGGCCTCGCTGCGCCGCTGCCGCTGGCGTGGATCGAGACTTGCGCGCCCGGGACGGGTGCGCTTGTCGGCGGTTGGCGTCTATGCGGCTTGCTGGCGCCGGCTGGGGTGTCGCAGCGCGGGTGCGAGCATGATCGTGATCTCGCGCGAGGCGGCGTGCATCGCGGCGGCGAGGCCAGCGGGTTGCTCGCGCAGACCGAGCGAGTCCCCGTAGGTCCTGAGCAGAGCGGCCAGGTCGCGGCCGGCTTCGCGATCCAGGAAGCCGACCGGGCCCCACAGCGTCGGGGCCGGAGGCCCGTCCATCAGCCGTCCGACGAGGACAGCGTCGGGGCGCGCCGATTGCGAGACGTCGTGGCTGATCACCTGCACTAGATCATCGCCCCTGGTGAGATCGTGCAGTTCGATCCAGCGGCCGGGCATTACCCGCAGGACGCGCAGCAGCCCAAACCGCGCGGCTGCGATGCGAGCGGCGATATCGCGCTCGTCCGGGTGCAGGTCCTGGCGTCCCGCGTAGCGCTGCGCCGCGGTCCCGCCGCCCGGAAGCTCTCGGTCGTTGTGCATCCAGGAGGCGATCAACTGCAGGTCAACGTCGCCGAGCACGACATCTTCGTGGCCAGCCGTGATCTCCTCCAGCGCGGCCTGCATCTCGGCGCGGTGGTGCTCAAACGCCCACGCCTGGATCCGCGCGCCGACCCTGTCGTGCTTACGGGCGGTGACCGCAGGGTTACCGAGCGCGTCGGCGCAGCAGCGCTTGAACTTGCGGCCGCTCCCGCACGGGCACGGTGCGTTTCGAGGCGTTTCGCTCACGGTTCTCAGACTATGGTGGCCAGCGGATGGAACGAGCGGTAGCGCCTCCAAACCAAGACGCGGCTCTCGGTTGGTGACGAAGCTGGGCTGCTGTGCGACGCGATCAGGGCGAGGTCGCCTCGTGGCGAGCGTTCTGACAACCCGGCTTGCGACACAATTCTCGCCATGTCGCAGCGATCGCATGCTCGTGGCGAGGACGATCGGCGGCGCTTCGTTGCCGATCCGGCTGTGCTTGCCGCGCTCGATTTGACGTTCGAGCAGCTCTCCGATCCGGATGTGCGCTCGGTCGTGATCCGTCACGAGCATCCCGAGTTCGAGCAAGCGCTGAAAGCAGGCCGCCGTGAAATCGAGGGCAGCGATGGGCCGATGAACCCCCGCCTGCACCTCAAGATGCACGAGATCGTCGCTACCCAGCTGTGCGATGACTCGCCGCCGGAGGTATGGGACACCGCAGCGCGGCTACTGGACGCGGGCTACGAGCGACACGAGATCCTGCACATGCTCGGTCGTGTCGTCAGCGACCAGGTCTGGGAAGCGCTGCACGACGAGCGCCCGTACAATCACGAGCGTCACGTGGCCGCGCTACACGCGCTACCTGGCTCCTGGGAGCGGGCGCGCACGACCACGACGACCGCAATGCGCCACGATAACGCCCGCAAGCAGGCTCGTCGCGCAGCACGAGCGGCGAGGCAACGCAATCGACGGCCCAGCTAGCGCGCCCGCCCGGGACCGCCTCGTGCCGGAGTGCGGGGGCCAGTGCTCAGCGTGTCCGATCATCTCGCGCTGCCGCGCTAGGCGCTGATCAGCCGACTCGCGCGCGGGCTCTGAAGAACCGAAGGTTGCTCGTCCGCGCCTCAAGCCGGTCCATCACCGAGACGAGCTCACCACGGGGCGCTCTGATTGACCAGCGGTTACCGACGCGGTGGCTCTCGCCGCTGCCGCTCTCGGTCGTTTAGCCGAACGAGGGTCTTGTCGTGGTCGAGGCCTGACGCTCGAGCAGGCTTCGCGGGCGAGAATGAGGCAGGCATCGTACGCAGCGCTGCTCGCAGGCGATCGGGGCGCCGTTCGGTCCGCCGCTGGGCGCGCGCCTTTGGCGCCGACAACAGTTCAACAGCGGCGGGACGGGAATCGGGCGGGCTTGCGTCCGTTCGGAGGATCGTCGGCCGCCACGCGCGAGCGCCGGTTCCCGGACACGCCCACCTGCACCTCTATCGCTTAAGCGCGCCGGCGGCGCTTAGAACCTAAAACAAGCGATCCGGGTCGTGTGAGTCTGGGTCGCGGGCTGGGATCGACTCGATGAGGCTTCAGCGTGGTTGTGGGGGCGTTGAGGGGCGATCGGGATGGCGATCGAAGTCGCGCTCGGTGTGGATGGTGTCACATGACCGCGATCTGATTGTTGTCGGGGTCGCTGGCGCGCCGGCTTGTCTGGCCGGTGGTTGATCGGGCGGGTGGCGGTTTGTCAGAGGGTGTCGGTCAGGCGGAAGAATGCTGGGAGCCATGGGTTGTAGGTGAGGATGCGCCACCTGACGCGTCGGCCGGTGGTGATGATCTGGCAGGGGATCTCGATGAACGCAGTTTGGAAGGTCCGGAAGTCCATGGTGAGCAGGCGTCGGCGTTGTTCGTTGTGGCGCTCGGCCCAGCGCGGGGTGACGGGTAGCAGCAGGGCGCACCAGGCCTTCAGGGTCCAGGCGAGTGCCGCCATGGTCATGTACGCCCAGTTGGCGTTCAGGGTGTTGACGGGGGCGTGCAGGGCGCGGACGTCGGATTTGAGCTGGCTGATGAGGTTCTCTTGGTTGCAGCGCTGCCGGGCTTGGTCGATCACCTCGTCGGCGGTCATGTCGGGGTCGTTGGTGATGTAGAAGAAGTATCGGTACTCGCTGAACAGGACGTTCTCGCCGCGCTCGACCGAGATGTTCTTGCGCAGCGCGACGACTCGGTAGTCGCGGTTGCAGTTGCCGGGGCGGTAGGAGAACTCGACCACGTCCTGCGCTGCCTGGCGCAGCACCTTGTAGTTGCGCTCTCGCACGATGCCGTCCTTGACGTTGGCAGGGCGGGTGCGTGGCGTGGTGGCGATCTGTTGCTCGGCGCGGGTGACGAGCTCGTGGTAGAGATCGGGCGGTTGGCCTTCGGCGGCCGCGACGAGGTTGGCTTTGGCGTCGTAGCCGAACACGAACCGCACCTCGTCATCGTCCCAGCGGTCAAGCTCGGTGGTGAGCGAGAAGTCGGTGTCGCCGCGCAGGCGGATCTCGGTGAACCCGGCTTGGCGGCAGAGGGCGATCGCCCGGTCGTAGTAGTCGATCACGCCCTCGTGGCTGGGGCGGTTGGCGCCCAACAGCCCCAGGTACAAGGGTTCTTTGGTGTTCGCGAGTGAGACCAGGAGCGCCGAGTACCCCCAGATCCCGTTGTAGGAGATGTCCATCCCCGCCTTGGTCTGCGCGTCGGTGGGCACGATGCTGGCATCGGCGTCGATCACCGCCGGCTGCTCAAAGAACGCGTCGGGCTGCCGGCGCCACACCTTCAGGCGGGCGCGGTTTGCCGCCTCTTGGAGGGCGAGCACCGCGCCTGGGTCAAAGCGCCGGCAGAAGTCCCCGGCGGTCGTCGGGTCAGGCAGGCTCTGAGTCCCCAACCCGTCCAGGAACACCGCGTCGCAGCGACGGGCCTCGATGTCCTCCAAGCGCCGCCCCCCCGCACAAGATGTTGTAGGCGATGTTCAAGACGTGGTCGGACTCGTGGTAGGGCTTGTGCAGCTTCAGCAGCTCAAGCGAGCGATCGATCTCGCCGGCCAAGCCTGAGGTGCTGACCAACTTGGCGATCGCGCCCATGCCGCCGTGCGCGGTGCCTTTCGTGCGCTCCGACAGCTCGTAGGCGATGTTCGCCCGTCCGAGCATCGGCCCGGCCAGGTTCGGAGCGACAGCGCGCGCCAGACGCCGCTCGATGGCGGTCTCCTCGGCGCGGAGCCGGGCGGTTCGTGTGCGGCGATTCTTGCTCAAGGGTCGCTCCTGGTGGTAGATGTCACATCATACCAGACAGTAGTACTACTGTCTGGTATGATGGTGGATACTGACGACCGACCGCGGGAGACCAAAACGAGATGCCACCGACCACCACCACCGAACGCCTCGCCGACTACGAAAAGCGCTACCGCGAGCTCGCCGCCCAGCTCGCGACCATCGGCCTGATCCACTCCGGCAGCGTCACCCGCCGCTACACCCGCTGCGCGACCCCCGGCTGCAAATGCCACGCCGACCCACCCCAACCCCACGGCCCCTACTACCAGTGGACCACCAAGAACAACGGCAAGACCGTCACCCGCCGGCTCACCGAGCGCGAAGCAGAGCTCTACCAGGAATGGATCGCCAACGACCGCCGACTACGACAACTCATCCAACAGATGCGCCACGTCGCGGCCAAAGCCGCCGAGCTGAAGCTCAAACAAGCAGCCAACCAGTAACCGAGCAGGCTTCACTGGTTTGCGTCTGGCTTCGCGGTAGAGGTCGGGTCTGAAAATAACCCAATCGTGTGATGCTGTGCGGGCCCCTATCCAGGAGGTTCAGGCGATGATCAACGGTGATGGCCGTAAGCGGCGTCAGCTTACCCCTGGAGGGGAAGTGGCAGCTGTTTTTGGACGTGATCTCGCAGCAGTTGGATCCGGGCAGACGTTGCCAGGAAGTGCGGTGTGGAGGTGTTGGTCGTGGTTCGGCTTCGGCGGCTGGCCAGGGATGCGGCGCTGGCGGCGTTCGCCGCGTCCAGGCCTGGCTGGCGGCGGCTGCCCGAGCGGGCGGGGCTGGGGGCCTGCCGGCAGGAGTGCGAGCGTCTCACGGAGATGATCAAGGTGCGGGCGATCGAGTTGGCGCTGCACGGGGAAGGCAACGCTGGGGCTTTGCGGCCCGGTCCCCGCTCGTCTGAGCGTGCAGACCAAGCTTGAGCTGCTGGGCGTGATCGATCGGGTGACCGCCGTGGGCTGGTCGGATGTGTGGGCGTGTGCGGTGCTGTAGGTCGCCGGCGTGCGCGTGTAGCGCTGGTGGGCGAAGCTTGCTGGGACGGGCATGCTCGATGACCTGCCGCCGGGGCGGCAGCCCGGTCCACCGCATCCTTGACTGGGGAGGAGTAGGCGATCCTGGATGTGATCGAACGGTGGGGCGAGGTGGATCGTTGGTACCGCAAGCTCGCGTACTGCGGCAGCTACATCGGCAAGGTGTTCGTGGCGCCCTCGACGTTGTTGCGGGTGGCGCTCAAGCACCGCGTCGTGCTGCCGGGCGAGCGGTCCCGGTCACTGCGCCCAAGGCCGGTGTTTCCCGAGGTTTCGTGGGAGAAGAACCGAATCTGGATGTGGGGCGCCTCCCACTTCCCGCGGGCCAGGCGGGTCGCTTTCGCGATCGTCGACGTGGTCACCCGCTACTGGATCGCTTACCTGCTTACGGTCGAGCAGACCTCGACCCAGGCGCAGCTGCTGTTCGCCTAGGCGCTGGAAGACCAGGGTCTGCTCGGCCCCGACGGGCTGTCGGCCGGCGGCGAGGATCCGATTCTCGTGGCCTGCTCTGATAACGGGTTGGAGATGACCGCGATCGACACCCGCCAGTTCATGGCGCTGATGAGGATCGCCACTCACTACGGCCGGCCCGGCACGCCGACCGATCAGGCGCACGTCGAGTCGTTCTTCGCTCATCTGAAGGGCGAGTGGCCGCACCTGACCGGGCTGCGCGATCCCCAGGCGCTCGATCACGAGCTCGCCCGCATCCGCCGCGAGGACAACACCGTGCGCCTGCACGCCGGCGTCGGCTACCTCACCCCGGACGACGAGCATCACGGCCGCGGGCCGGCGATCCGCCGCGCCCACATCGCCTGATGCGCAGAGCGCATCAGGCAGGATCGAAGGAGAAGCCGATGACGCCCACCCGCTCCTCAGCGGGATCCGCTCCGCGGACCCACAGCCAGCCCCAAGCGCAGCCAAGCGCGGCAGTCAAGAGCAGCCCGACAGGGCCGCGCGCAGCCGGCCGCGCAGCGGTGCCTCTTGGTGTGCTGGGTACGGATGTTGAGATCGGAGGTGGAAGTCCTGTCCCGGGGCCCTGACAGAGGGAACCCGACATCGATGTGGCAAGGGCGCGGCCCGGAATTGACCGGGCGGTTTCAGTGCGGCTGGTTGCGCTGCGAAGCTCCCGTGAGGGCGGGTCTGAAGGAGGCCGTAGGTGCGTTGTGGTGGCGAACGAGAGTGAAGCGCCGTAAGGCGTTGCCTGGTGGGCGAGCCGGCCAACGGCGGCGATGCCCGATCCCTGTTTGTCGTGACCGGGAGCGTATTGGCGACGCGATCACAGTGAAATCTCAGCATCTCACCCCAGGAGATCTGCTGGGTTCCGGCGATGTGTGCCGGTAGGCCGGAGAACGAAAGGACGATGGTCGATGGCCCAGCAGAAGTCCGAGGACTGCGTAGTACCGGAAGGCGGCTGTAATGGCCGCTGAGCGTGCCGGGTCGAGCCCCGGTGGGCAAGGGAAGGCGGTCCCGGTCGAAGAAACGGCGGTGCAGCTCAGCCTGCCGGTCGCGACAGCAGAAAACCCGCAAGGGGCTACCCGCAGGAGGACCCGGGACCGGCTTGGGGCCTCCGGGCGGGAGCGCCGAAGGCGAGCGGCAATGCTGGGATGCAGCGCCGGCGACGATGGAGGAGGTTGCCAATCGATTGACCATGCGTTGTTGAAGGTGGCGTCGAAGGAGGGCGCCCCTGGCCCGGACGGGCAGAGGATCGAGGCGCTGCTTGAGCAGTGGCCGTCGTTTTGCCCAGGCTGCAGACTGACCTGCTGGCGGGGATGCTATCAGCCCGGCGTGATCCGCCGGGCGGTACATTCCCGAAGGCGGGGGGCGGGCAGCGCGGGCTGGGGATTCCGACGGTCATCGCATACCACAAGGTCGTGCAGGCGGTCTTTGGGTTCGCTGGTGGTCACGCATCCGTTTCATCTGCTGTGCGGCGAGCGCCTTCAGGTGCTGTTCGTGCGTCGCATCGGTGCCACTCGCATCTACGTGTGCGAGGGCGGTCCTTTGGGCAGCGTGTCGCTTCCGGAGGATGCGACCGATCGTGGCGCGGGGCCGGCTGAGCGGCCGCTGAGCATCGAGGTTCTGGCGGCGCTCGTCGCGTTGGTCGCCGAGCTCACCGGCGAGCAGGGGGTGGCGCGATGATCGCCGCGAGCCTGTCTGATGAGCTCGCCGTTCCGGCGCGAGCACGTGAGCTGGCCGCCCGGCTGTCGGCGTTGTTCGAGCGCGACATCGAGATTGTGGGGCGGCTGAACGACGCGCAGAGCCGCCTGCGCGACGCCAACGAGCGGCTCTGGTCGGGGCTGGCGCCGGACGCGTTCGGGCTGGTCTACGACGGGGCCGCGCCAGCCGGTCAGAGCCAGATCGCCAAGCTGATGAGCGACGCGCGCAGCGCCGTCGGACCGGATACCGACACCGCAGTGCTCGGGGCGCTGCAGCAGATCCACTCGGCGATCGATCGTTCCTTTTGTGGGTACCAGTCGGCGTGCGAGGAGCGCCGCCAGCTGGCGGTCGACGTCGGCGAGCTCTCCCAGCAGCTGACCGAGGTGCTGTGCGCCGCCGGCTTCAGTGCGGACGACGCGCGGAACGCCGACGTGCACAAGCTCGCCGGGGCGAGGATCCGATGAGCGTCAGGGGAAGGACTCGTCAGCCTGGTCTCGAATCGGATACACGTCGAATCGGACACAAGGGGTGAGGATGAGCACGGGCACCAAGCTCTCAGAGTTGAGCGAGCGGCAGCTGTTCGCGCTCCGGCGGCGGCTGGCGTCGGGCGTTCACGATCCGGCGTTGACGCTGCGCGGCGCGCTTCATCACGACCTGCGGCGTTGCTCGAGCGAGAACTGTCGCTGCCGGTCGGGCGAGCTGCATGGCCCCTACGCGTACCTGACCGTGTACGGCGACGGGCGCAGCCGAACGGTGTACGTGCCCCAGGCGCTCGCCGCGATCACCTCAGAGCAGGTCGAGGCGACGCGCCAGGGCGAGGCGTTGATGTTGGAGATCTCGCGGGTCAATCTCGAGCTGCTCAGGCGGCGGGCGCTGCGGTGATCGGCGGTGGCGGGCATCGGCGCCGAGGCGACAGTGGCGGTGGCGAACATGCTCGGCGCCGCGCTGGGGGGCGGGAGCCGATGCTGAACTCGCGGCAGAAGATCACGAGCTCGCACCTGGAGCGCCTGGCGGCGATCTACCTGCGGCAGTCCTCGCCGAGGCAGCTGCGCGAGAACTTCCGCTCGACCGAGCGTCAGTACGGGCTCTCGGAGGAGGCGGTCCGGCTCGGCTGGGCGCCGGAGCGGGTGATCGCCGTCGACGGCGATCTGGGCGTCTCGGGCCGGTTCTCAGACAGCCAGGCGCGCGGGGGGTTCAAGGAGCTGGTCGCGCGCGTGTGCCTGGGGGAGGTCGGCGCGATCTTCGGCCTTGAGGTCTCGCGGCTGGCGCGCTCGAGCGCCGAGACCCAGCGGCTGCTTGAGTACTGTGGGCTGACCGACACGCTCGTGATCGACACCGACGGGATCTACGACCTCAGGGATTTCAACGACCAGCTCGTGTTGGGGGTCAAGGGCCAGCTCGCCCAGGCCGAGCTGCACATGATGGGCGTGCGCTTGCAGGGCGCCAAGCGGCACGCGGCCGAGCGCGGCGAGCTGCACTTCCCGCTGCCGGTCGGCCTCGTCTACGACGCCGACGGTCAGACGATCATCGACCCCGACGAGGAGGTCAGGGCCGCGATCGCCGACGTGTTCAAGGCGTTTTGGCAGACCGGCTCGGCCTACGGCGTGGTCGGCGTCTTCAAGGGCAGGCGCTTCCCCCGCCGCGCCTACGGCGGGGCGTGGGCGGGCGAGCTTCGCTGGGGAGCGCTGACGCACGCGCGCGTGCGCGGCGTGCTTCGGAACCCCAGCTACGCCGGGGCGTACGTGTTCGGGCGCTACCGCTATCACCGCGTGGTCAGGCCCGACGGCGCGATCGTGAGCAAGATGGTCGAGCTGCCGCGCTCGGAGTGGGCGGTCGTGATCCAGGACCACCATCAGGGATACATCAGCTGGCAGGAGTTCCTGGCCAACCAAGAGCGGCTGGCTCAGAACAACACGCGCAAGGGAGCCCGCCCGCCGCGCGAGGGGCAGGCGATCTGCCAGGGGATCGTGCGCTGCGGGGCGTGCGGAGGGTCGATGACCACGCTTCACCGCCGCGAAGGCAGCTACTACGAGTGCGGCCACTCGCGCGCCAACCACCTCAGCACGCCCGGCTGCCGCTCGGTCAAGGCGACCGTCGTCGATGAGCTGATCGCCCGCCGGCTGCTCGAGGCGCTTGAGCCCGAACAGATCGCGCTCGCGCTGGCCGCCGCCGACGAGCACGCCGACCGCCGCGCGCGCTCTGACCGAGCGCTCCAGCTGCGCGTCGAGCGCGCCCGATATGAGGCGATCCGCGCCGAGCGCGCGTTCCACGCCTGCGAGCCGGACAACCGGCTGGTCGCCCGCAGCCTGGAGAACCGCTGGGAGGAGAAGCTCCGCGATCTCAAGGACGCCGAGGCCGAGCTCGCCGAGCACGTCGTGCCCGCAGTCGAGCCCTCGCGCGAGCAGCTCGAGGCGCTCGCCCGCGACCTGCCGGCGCTGTGGGCCGCGAAGACGACATCAGATCACGATCGCAAGCGGCTGCTGCGCGCGCTGATCGCAGACGTCACGCTCACCTCCCAGCCCGAGGGACGCGAGCTTCAAGTCGGGATCCGCTGGCGCTCGGGCGCCAGCGAGCAACACACCGTCCAGCGCCCACCCAAGCCGGCCGACGCGCAACGCACGCCATCCCCCGCCGTCGACCTCACCCGGCGCCTAGCCGCCGACCACGCCAACGCGCAGATCGCCGAGCAGCTCAACGCCGCCGGCCTGCGCACCGGCAAAGGCAAGCCGTTCGACGAGAGCGCCGTCAGATGGCTGCGCTGGCGCTACCGGATCCTGACCGGCCCCGAGCAGCTCCTCAACGATGGCGAGGTCACCGTCGCGCACCTCGCCGAGCGGCTCGGCGTCTCGCACAGTGTCGTCTACGCCTGGATCTCAACTGGCAAGCTCACCGCCCGCCGCGGGGCCGCCGACCGGCTCTACATCCCGTTCTCGCCGCAGGTCGAGCAACAATGCCGCGAGCGTATACAGAACTCGGTTCACCTACCGGCCGAAACCAAAACCAGGTCTGCAGGAGGTGCAGTATGAAGCCACCGTCCCCGACGTGGTCGATCGGGTGGTCCAGGAGGCCGTGCGGCAGGTGCTCGAACCGCTGTGGGAGCCGACGTTTCATCCTTCAAGTCACGGGTTTCGACCCGGTCGAAGTTGCCATTCGGCGATCGCCGAGGCCAAGCGGCATCTCGAGAACGGCTACGAGTGGTGCGTGGATCTTGATTTGGAGAAGTTCTTCGATCTCGTCTGCCACCAGCGGCTTGCCGCCAGGCTCGCCGAGCGCGTGAGCGATCGGCGGCTGCTTGTGCTGATCGGACGGATGCTCAAGGCCAAGGTGCTGTTGCCGGACGGTGTTGTGATCGCAAGCGAGCAGGGCGTTCCGCAAGGCGGTTTATGCGCAGCTGCGCATAATCCCCCATATGAGCAGCGCTGGGTTATGCGCAGCGTTAGCCTGGATCCCGTGCGGCAAGCGGGGTTGACGGCCGAGCGCTGCGCATAACGCGGGGTGAGGCTCTGGTCTCGCGGCTCGGGCGTGGTGCCCGGTCGTTCGTGATCGGAGGGACCGTGATGGCTGCTGTTTCTGAGGTGGTGTCCGCGTTGGATGCCGAGTTGGTGCGCCTGGGCTATGCGGTGTATCTGAACCTTTGATAGAGCGGCCGACTTTTTCACACCAAGCCTGAGGGTGTTTGTGGGCCGTGTTGGTGGGTGTGGTTCGGGGCGTCGTCCGTGCCCAGTTCCACCGACGTCCGTGCCGGCGGGCGACCCCCTCGCGCAGCGAGCCTCCGTCCCGCAGAAGCAGGAGCGGGCGGCTGGCGAGGATGGTCTCGGTCGCGGTCATTTCGATCGCCTCCGATTCTCGTTGATGCGCTGGGCGTGCGCTCGCTTGAGCCCGGCGATGCGGGCGCGGCGGATCGCGGGGCCGCGGCCGTGGTGCTCGTCGTCGGGGGTGACGTAGCCGATCGAGGCGTGCAAGCGGACCGTGTTGTACTGGCCGCGGATCCGGGCGAGCTCTGTGTCGAGCGCGGCCGGGTCGGTGATGCTGGTCAGGGTCGGCCAGTCGCCCTTCAGGTGGCTGAAGAACGACTCGACGTGCGCCTGGTCGGTCGGGGTGCCGGGCCGGCCGTGGTGCTGGGCGATCGCCATCAGCGCCATGAACTGGCGAGTGTCGATCGCTTTCATCTCCGACCCGTTGTCCGACCACGCCACCAGGATCGGCGGATCCTCAGGGGCGTGGTCGGGCGGCAGCCCGTCCGGTCCGAGCAGCCCCTGGTCCTCGAGCGCCCGGGCGAACAGCAGCTGCACCTGCGTGTGCGTCTGCTCGGTCGTGAGCAGGTAGCCGATCCAGTATCTGGTGACGACGTCGACGATCGCGTACGCGACCCGCTTGCACCGCGTGAAGTGGGTCGCGTCCCAGATCCAGATCCGGTTCTTTTCCCAGCAGATCTCGGGAAATGCGGGCTTTGGCGGTCGTGGGCGGATCGGCTCCCCCGGCAGCGTGACCTTGTTCTTCAGCGCCACGCGCAGCAGCGTCGAGGGCGACACGAACACAGTGCCGACATACGAGCCGCGATGCGCGAGCTTGCGATGCGAACGATCCACCACGCCCCACTCCTCGATCAGATCGAGGATCGCCTGCTCCTCCCAGTCAAGGATCCGGTGCACCCGGTTGCCGACCGGCGGACGGTCCTCCAACGAGCCCGTCTCGGCGAGCCGGGCGCGCCAGCGATGCATGCGCACATCCTCGATCTCAAGCACCCGGCACGCACGCGCGTGCGCCCACCCCGCCGACACCGCGCCATCGATCAGCCCCATCAGCTCGAGCTTGGTCTGCGCGCTCACGCGCCGCGGGACCGGGCCGAAAAGCCCGAGCGTTGCCTTCCCCGGTGCAAGCTCAACTCGACCGCCAGCTCCTTGAGCGCCTCCGAGAGCCGATCGTTCTCCGCCAACGCGGCCTCCAACTCGACCTGCTCCGGAGAGGGCAACCTGCCCGGCTTGGCGGCCGCAAACGCGGCCAGCGCCGCGTCCTTCGCCAACTGCCTGATCCGAATCACCGTCGACACGTCGACGCCCCACTTCCGAGCTGCGTCCGCCTGCGAGAGCTGCTGCGAGCAGACCTCGAGGAACACCTCCCACTTCTCCTCCGGCGACAGCTGCCGGCGCTTGCGCGGCTTGCCGTTCTCCATCATCACGTCCTCCTGAGTCGGGGCCCGGACAGCCTCCCAGGATTGGCATGAAAAACAGGGGCAGCTCTATCGCAAGATCAGACGCAAACCAGCGTTCACGGCGAGCCGGGGCGGGCTGGCCGGGCTGGACGGCGCGGTGATCGGCGCGTTCGTCACGACCCTCGCCGGCTACCAGGCCAAGACGGTGGAGCACAAGCTATGCGCGGTGCGGTCGCTGCTGCGGTTCGCCGCAGCAGACGGGCTGATCGACCGGGGTGTGCTGGAGACGGTCCCGGCGGCCAAGTCGACCAGGCAGGCGAGGGTCCCGTCGGTCTGGGACCCGGCCGACGTCGCGAAGGTCTTGGAGGCGATCGATCGTGGTAACCCGTCCGGGAAGCGTGATTACGCGATCGTGCTGTTGATCTGCCGGCTCGGTTTGCGCGGCGTGGACGTCAAACGGCTTGAGTTCGCTGATCTCGATTGGCCCGGCAACCGGGTCTCGGTGGTGCAGGCCAAGACGGGCCGGCGGGTCGATCTGCCGTTGTTGAAGGATGTCGGCTGGGCGATCATCGACTACATCCGCGACGGCCGCCCGGCAAGCGATTGCCCGCAGGTGTTTCTGCGGCATACCGCCCCGATCGGCCCGTTCTCCGATCAGGATCATCTGCACCAGATCCTGGTCAAGCACGCCCGCGTCGCGCACGTGTCGCTGAGTGAGAACCGTCGCCGCGGGATGCACTCGCTCAGACACACGCTGGCGACGAGGCTGATGGAGGACGGCACGCCGGTCGAGCGGATCGCCGACATCCTCGGCCACCAGTCCGTCGAGTCGACCGGTGTTTATCTGAAGTCGTCTCTCGGCCTGTTGGCCAGGTGCGCGCTGGACCCGGACAGGCCCGCGCGAGAGGGGCTGGCCCAGTGAGCCCCGAGATCACCCTGGCCGGCGCGATCACGGGGCTCGTCACCGAGAAGCGTGCGCTCGGCTACAAGTACGTGTCCGAGGAGCGGGCGCTGGCGCGCTTTCGCGCGTTCTGCGCCTGCGAGTTCCCCGGTCTCGAGACGGTCACGCGAGCGTCGGTGCAGGCGTGGATCGTCGCGGCGCGGCGGGCGGTGAAGCCCGCGACGGTGATCAATCTGATCGCGCCGGTCAGGGAGCTCGCCCGCTGGCTTGCGCGCCGTGGTGTCGAGGCGTATGTGCTGCCAGCCGGCGCACTGCCCAAGCCTGCCCGGTACGTCCCGCACATTTACAGCGACCAGGAGCTCGCGGCGCTGTTCGCGGCAACGGATCGGTGCCGGTACTGCTCTGAGGTTCCGTTCCGGCATCTGGTGATGCCGGTGCTGTTCCGCATGATCTACGCGTGCGGGCTGCGCTGCTCGGAAGCGAGGTTGCTGCGCGTCGATGATGTCGACATCGACGCGGGCGTGCTGCAGATCCGTGACGCGAAAGGCGGCAAGGATCGGCAGTTGCCCGTCTCAGAGCCGTTGCGCGAGCGGCTCGTCGGCTATCACGCCACGCTTGCCGGCCAGCCGGGCTGGGAATGGTTCTTCCCCGGCGCCACGCTCGGCGTGCCGTTGACGCTGAACAACGTCAACCGCAACTTCCGGCGGTTTCTGTGGCAGGCACGCATCCCGCACGGCGGCCGCGGACACGGCCCGAGGGTTCATGACCTGCGCCACGCGATGGCGGTGAACAACCTGCGATCGTGGTTTGCCCGAGGCGAGAACGTCGATGCGCTGCTGCCGGTCCTGCAAACGTACCTGGGGCACTCCTCGATCGGCGATGTCGCCTATTACCTGCACCTGACCGCGGAGTCCTACCCGGACATCACCGCCCGCGTGCAGCAGACGTTCGGCGACATCGTCCCACCCGTCACCGGAGGGGAAGATCGTGGCGACTGATTTCGCGGTCAGCTTGCGCCGCTATCTGACCGATCACATGGCCGGGCTGCGCGGCTGCCCGCCGAACACGATCGTCTCCTACAGGGACGCGTTCAAGCTGCTGATCTGCTACTTCCGTGACGAGCGGAACATCCCACCCGAACGGCTCACCCTCGAGCTGATCGACGTGACCGCGGTCACCGAGTTCATCGCCTGGCTGCAGGCCAGCCGACACAACAGCGCGACAACGTGCAACCAACGGCTGGCCGCGATCAGCTCGTTCTTCCGCTGGATGCAAACCCAGGATCCCGCGCGGATGGCGTGCTGCCAGGACATCCTCGCGATCCCCTCGAGCAAACACTACCAGCCGGCCATCGCGCACCTGACCGTCGCGCAGACCCGGCTGCTGCTCGCCCTGCCCGACCGCTCCACCCGCCAAGGCCGGCGTGACGCGACCCTGTTGGCGACCCTCTACGACACCGCCGCCCGCGTCCAAGAGACCGCCGATCTGAAAGTCCGGGACATCCGGCTCGAGGACCCCCCGATCGTCGCGCTGACCGGCAAAGGCCGCAAAACGAGGCACGTCCCGATCGACACCAACACGGCCGCGCTGCTCGCCGCCTACCTCGCCGAGCGGCAGCTCGACAGCCCTGGCCGTGATAACCGCCCGGTGTTCTTCAACCAACACCGGGCGAAACTTAGCCGCGGCGGGATCGCCTGGATCCTGAGCAAATACCAAGCCCAGACGGCTGACCCGACGCTCGCCGGCGCCCAGCTCAGCCCGCACGTCCTGCGCCACAGCCGGGCGATGCACCTCTACGACGCGGGCGTGCCGCTGCCCTACATCCGCGACATCCTCGGCCACGCCGACCTCTCCACCACCGACATCTACGCACGCGCCTCAACCGAAGCGAAACGCAAAGCCCTCGAAGCCGTCTACGACGAGGTCGTCAGCGCCAAGCTGACCGAATGGAACCAAGATCCCGACCTGCTCAGCTGGCTCACCAGCCTCTGACCGAACCCGTCTCGCGTTATGCGCAGCGTTCGGCTGTCAACCCCGCTTGCCGCACGGGATCCAGGCTAACGCTGCGCATAACCCAGCGCTGCTCATATGGCGGTCCGCTCTCGCCGTTGCTGTCGAACATCGTGCTGGACGAGCTCTATCACGAGCTTGACCGGCGTGGCCACCGATTCGTTCGCTACGCAGACGACGGTGTGCCGAGAACGCTGAAGGAGGGATCGATGTAGAAGGCGATACCGACGGATGCGGTGCTGCATGAGAGATGAAGGAGCCGGGCCGATTGGTCTGGTGGCCCTTCGCGGCCGCCCTGCAGGGGGAGGCCGCAAACCACCGCGAGGTGCGCCGGTCAAGAGCCGGGGTGCTGAGCGTCGCGGAGAAGGCGTGCTGTCAGCGCGTCAGGTGCGGATCACGAAGGCGAGCGAAAGCGATACCACCGTTGAAGTGTCGAAAGCGTATCGGTGACATTCAAAACCGGGGTCGTGTCGTTGCCCCGGGAAGAGCCTGGCGGGAGCCTGTTGACTGGCCAGGTGGGTGTCCGGCATGGATGGTGGCGCGAGCGTGGTCTGGGCTCTTGTGTGGAACTCGGGAACCTGTCGCCCCGATGGGACGGCCGGCCAGTGGAGCGGTTTGGGCCTGCGGTTGGTCGTCTGGAGCGAGAACCCCAAGCAGCAGATCTGCGAGGGGGAGAGTAGTGATGCGGGGCACAGGGGCGGACCTGACCGTAGTAGTGATGAAGGTCCTGTAATGGGGCTGGAGCGAAGGGGAAGGGTCGTCCTGGCTGGCTTTCAGGCCAACCGCGGTGACGCGGAAGGAGTCGCGTGAGCGAGCCGAAGCCAAAGTCGTTTGAGATCTCCAAACGGGCTGTTTGGGAGGCCTATCGGAGGGTCAAGGCGAACAAGGGTGGCGCCGGTGTTGACGGCGAGTCGATGGCGGAGTTCGAGGTTGACCTCAAGGACAACCTGTACAAGCTCTGGAATAGGCTCTCGTCGGGAAGCTATTTCCCGCCGCCGGTGCGTGCGGTTGAGATACCGAAGCGGGATGGCAGCTCTAGAACGTTAGGGGTGCCGACCGTCGCTGACAGGATCGCCCAGACGGTCGTGCGCGGGTACCTGGAGCCCTGCGTGGAGCCGGTGTTCCACGAGGATTCTTATGGGTATCGGCCGGGCCGTTCGGCGCATCAGGCGTTGCGGGTGTGCCGGGAGCGCTGCTGGCGAGCGGACTGGGTGCTTGATTTGGACATCCGGTCGTTCTTTGACAGCGTTCCGTGGGAGTTGGTCCTGAAGGCGGTAGCTCATCACACCGACCTGCGCTGGGTCCTGTTGTACGTGGAGCGGTGGCTGAAAGCGCCGCTGCAACGCGAGGATGGCAGCCTGGTCTGGCGGGATCGCGGAACCCCTCAAGGGTCGGCGATCTCACCGTTGCTCGTCAACATGTTCATGCATCACGCGTTTGACGCGTGGATGGCCAGGACGTTCCCGGCCGTCCAGTTCGAGCGCTACAGCGATGACGTGATTGTCCACGCTCGAAGCGAACGACAGGCCCTGCAGCTGCGGGCCGCGATCGCGAAGCGGTTGGCGGAGTGCGGGCTTGAGCTCAACGAGCGCAAGACCCGCGTCGTGTATTGCAAGGATGCCGACCGGCGTGGCTCGTACGAGCATACGTCGTTCGATTTCCTGGCGTACACGTTCCGTCCGCGGCTGTCGAAGAGTAGGTTCGGGAAGCATTTCGTGAACTTCTCTCCGGCGGTATCGGGCGAGGCGAAGACGCGGATGCGGCGCGAGATGCGCAGCTGGGGCGTCGCTCGCCGGTCGGACAAGTCCCTCACGGACCTGGCGCTGATGTTTGACAAACAGCTCCAGGGCTGGATCGGCTACTACGGGCGCTTCTACAAGTCCATGTTGTATCCGGTCTTCCGCCACTTCAACGAGCTGCTCGTGATGTGGGCCATGCGGAAATACAAACGCTTGCGCCGCCACAAAGGCCGAGCGCGCAGGTTCATCGCTGACGTCGCCAGACGTCAGCCTGGCCTGTTCGCGCACTGGCGCTGGGGTGTGCGCCCTGACGGCTGGACGATGGGAGCCCGGTGAGCTGAGAGGTTCACGCCGGGTTCTGCGAGCGCCGGGGGGTGAGATTCCCCCCGGCGACTCTCCCCAAGGTGTACGTGCGGAGCGAGCGAGCGGGACGACGGGTGATGGCCAGCCTGACCGAGTTCATCGGACGCCGGTTGCGCCTGAGGATCAACGAGGCCAAGTCGGCCGTTGCCCGACCCGAAGAGCGCCACTTCCTCGGCTTCCGGCTATGGGTAAACCCGTATACCGGGGTCGTGGAGGTGCTGTTGTCGGAGCGCACCAAGCGCTTAGCGATGGAGCGCATCCGCCAGCTCACACCGAGGAACTGGGGAGGCACGCTTGAGAGCTGCATCGCCGGGGGCCAACGCGTGGCTGTGCGGCTGGCACGGTTTCTTCGGGATCGCCTCCGCCACGGAGATGCGGATGATGCGGACGCTCGACGCTCACATCAGGCGGCGGCTCCGCGCGATCATTCTGCGCCACTGGAAACGCAAACGCACGATCGCGCGGCGTCTCATCAAGCTGGGCGTCAAACGAGAAAACGTGTGGCGGCAGGTCTACTCGGGACGCAAGTCCTGGTGGGCGCTGAGCCACACGTCCGCGGTCGACCATGGCCTGCGCAACGCGTACTTCGCCAAGCGCGGGCTGTTGTTCCTGGCCGACCTTCATCGCCAAGCGCACCGGCAGATCGTCGCTCCCGCCTCGCCACAACTGGCGTTATGGGAATGATTCGAGGTCGACAAACCGGCCGGCGGCGAGGGTCATAACCCGCCGTCCCGAGGAGCCGTATACGACCAGCGTACGTACGGTTCTGTGGGAGCCGGGGCGGGTAACTGCCCCGGCTACCCGAGACGGCAACGCGCAGCGAAGCTACCCCAACCACCCCAGCCCCGCCAGCACCCTGCGTGATGGGTTGATTAAGGTCGGCCGCTCTATCAAAGAGTCAGAAACACCTCACTCACGGAAAATGGGAGCCAACGCAGCGCTTATAGCGGCTGCGATTGGCTCA
>CAWIII010000012.1:0-309574 GCA_963836065.1 uncultured Solirubrobacterales bacterium | reverse complement strand
GATGCCAGCGGACCGCTTGGCCTGATCGTGAACGCCTTCACCTCCGTCTCGCTCGAGCCTCCCCTCATCGCAATCTGCCCCTCACGCAAGTCGTTCACGTGGTCGCGCATGCGCCGCTGCGGACGCTTCGGCGTCAACGTGCTCGCCGCCGAGCACGCCAACTACGTACGCCACGCCGCCCAGGCAGAGGCCGACCGCTTCGTCGGCATCGACTACGAGCTCACCGAGTCTGGCGTTCCGCACATCCGTTCTGCCATCGCCTTTCTCGACTGCGAGCCGGTCACCGAGCAACTCGCCGGCGACCATTGGATCGTGGTCGCACGCGTGCACGACCTGCTCGCCGACCACCGTCGCGAACCGCTCGTGTTCAGCGACGGAACGCTTGGGAGCTTCGTCGGCCTCGAGGCGCAAGGGCCATGAGGGGCGCGCTCGGTCGCCTCGGCCGCTGGGCGGCCATCCACCGCCACACGGTACCGTAGGTTGGGCCGCCTCGGGGTACTCGCCCCGCGCGCTGAACACGCGCTCTCCGGAGGCGGCTGGGATTTGCCTTCCGCTCGCTCCGAGCGGCTGGGATCCCGCCCCTGCCCGCGGTCCACGGGCTGATCGCCGTCGCCGGCGCGCTCTGGACCGGCGCGCAGGCCGCCGCGCACACATCGGCGGCTTAGCGAAGTCGCTAAGGACCTCGCTAAGCCCGGGGCAAAGAGGCGCCGGATAACACCTCCCGCACTCCTAACACCACCCCAGAGACGAGCCGCCATGAGCATCCCAACCGAAACGTCACCTAACTATGTATTCGCGACGAAGGCCCGGACGATCCTTCGAACATCCTGCGCAACAGCGACCGACCTGTTGGTTCTGGCCAACGCGACGCATCTTCGATTTCGGGCTATCAACTCTGACGATCGTGATGGTTTCGCACGGTTGTTCACCCGGCTCACTCCCGAGTCGCGCCACAGGCGATTCCTCTCGCCGAAACCCGAATTGACGCCTCGGGAGCTTGCGTTTCTCACCGATATCGATCATGTCGGGCACGAGGCGATCGCCGCGGTCGATCAGCGCGACGGCTCGATCGTCGGCGTCGCCAGATACGTCCGTGTGGCTGATCGAGCTGGGGTGGCGGACGTGGCTGTCGAGGTCGCCGACGAGCTACACGGCATGGGCGTCGGCACTGCACTCGCCAGGCGCCTGGTGGAGCGCGCCCGGGCGAACGGCTTCACGCTCCTGACCGCCACGACGCTGTGGGAGAACAGGCCGGCGCGCGCGCGCGCTACTGCGACGCCTCGGGTTCTGCGCCCGCGCAAGCCACGGCAGCGAGATCGAGCTCGAGTTGGAGCTCACGCCGGCGAGCGACCGCTCCCGGCCGGCTGAAAGGACACGAAGATGATTTCCCCGCAGCTCACTGTGGCCGTCGCGCAGGCGAGGATCGATGACCTCCGCCGAGCCGCAGACGCTCGCCGCGCCGCGCACGGCCAAGCGCAGCCTACGAGGTCCGTTGTGACTGAAAAGACCGTGACGCTTCGATTCGGCACAGCCGGCGACGAGAAATCGCTCGCACGGCTGGCCCCGCTCGATAGCGCCCAACCTCCGGAGCAGCCCGCCCTGCTCGCCGAAGTCGACGGACAGCCCCTCGCCGCGCTAGCGCTCTCAGACGGCACGGTCATCACCGACCCATTCCATCGAACGGCCGATCTGGTAGATCTCCTGCGCGCGCGAGCCCGACAGCTCAACGGTGACAGCCGGATGAGGCATTGCGGCCGCCTGCGCTCCTGGACTCGGCTACGTCCCCGACCTGTGGCGAACCGATCAACGAGACGACACCGGCTCGCTGACGCGGCCGCGCTGGACCTGCCGGGCCCCACACGGCCCTCCCCGGTGCTCACTTCGATCATTGAACCCGTAAGGAGCGCCCTGAAAGGTTGAAGACTCACCCGCCCCGAACTGCCGTGTGCTCACGTCAGGCCGGTCACGCTGACGTCGCCCATGGCTGGAACACCGCTGCACTCGTGTAAGCCGGCCTGCGCGCGCTCGGCGCAGTCCTCGTAGCGAGCTGCCGCGCACGAAGACACCCGTTTCACGGGATCGGATGCCGTCGGTGCCGTAGCCTTCCCAGCTCGGGCTTGGGGCTCACGAATGAATTAGTGGGCTGTGGCAGGATGTTGGGTTGTGGTGGCGTATCGCGGGGGCATGATCGATGAATCGCAGATTGTTGAGCGTTATCGGGGGTTGGGGCCGGAGTTGAACGAGCGTCAGCGCAGGTTGTGGGCGGCGTCGGAGGCTCGGTCGTGTGGGCCGGGCGGGATCGCGGCTGTCGTGCGTGCGACGGGGATCAGCAAGAACACTGTGCAGCGTGGGATCGCAGAGCTGCGGGAGGGGACACGGCTCGAGGCGGGTCGTGTCCGTCGGCCGGGTGCGGGGCGGCCGCGGTTGACGGAGTCTGATCCGGAGCTGGTGGGAGCGTTGGAGGCGTTGGTGGATCCGGATACGCGTGGGGATCCGTGCTCGCCGTTGCGGTGGTGCTCGAAGAGCTTGCAGAACATCGCGAGTGCGCTTCAGGCGGCAGGACATCAGGTGTCCGATCGGACGTCCGGGAAGCTCTTGCGGGGGCTTGGGTTTCGGTTGCACGCGAACTCCAAGACGCGGGAGGGGAAGGATCATCCTGACCGTGACGCGCAGTTTCGGCATATCAACGAGACGACACGCTCGGCGCTCGCCGCGGATCAGCCGGTGATATCCGTAGACGCGAAAAAGCGCGAGCTGGTCGGGGATTTCAAGGCTGTCGGGCGGGAATACGAGCCGACTGGGCGGCCGGTCGAGGTTCGCTGCCACGACTTCAAAGACAAGGATCTGGGGCACGCGATCCCGTACGGCGTGCTCGACATCAAAGCCAACGAGGGGATGGTCAGCGTTGGTGTCACCCATGACACAAGCGCGTTCGCGGTCAACTCGATCCGCGTGTGGTGGCAGTACCTCGGCCAGAAGCGTTACCCCAAAGCGACGTGCCTGACGATCACTGCTGACGGCGGCGGCAGCAACTCCAGCCGCACGCGCCTGTGGAAGACCGAGCTGCAGAAGCTCGCCAACGAGCTCGCGCTGCCGATCCGCGTCTGCCACTTTCCGCCCGGGACGTCGAAGTGGAACAAAATCGAGCATCGCATGTTCAGCTACGTCAGCCTCAACTGGCGCGGACGGCCGCTTGAGAGCCTGCAGGTGATCATCGACCTGATCGGCGCGACCACGACCAGCACCGGCCTGAAGGTCTACGCGCGCCTGGACCCCGGCCACTACGAGAAAGGGATCAAGGTCACCGACCAAGAGCTTGCCGCCGTGGACATCGCCCGCGACCAGTTCCATCCAGACTGGAACTACACGATCCACCCAACCCAAAAGGGGCCACTAATTCTTTCGTGAGCCCTTAGCGGCTGCTGGGACCCCCGCACGAGTCAAAGCGGGCCCGGCCGGCCAAGCCGCGCGAGTCGTGCTCATCGCCAACCTCGCGCACCGCCGGACAGTCGACGCATCGATCGACCGGACCGTCGGCGTGAAGAACCCGCTTTCCGTCTGCGGCATGTACGCGCAGCGAGGTGGGGCGCGACTGACAACGGCCCCGCTTCGCGCGGCGACAGGTCACTCGGCGAAGATCGGCTGCGACCTGAGATTCGCCAGCAGCTAGGCCGGCCGAGCGTTCAGGCCGTCCGTCGCCGCGACTGCTGAGGCCAGAGCCCTGGTTTCGTTCACGCGCGGGCACGCTTACGAGGCCGGCGCCGGCCAGCGTCGCGCACCTGCATTCAGAGATTGCGGGTCTCTCGGCCGAAATCGCAAGAGACGCGCTTGTCGCCAGTTGCGAGACCGGCCGCGGCGTCGGTGGTCGAGCCGCCGCGCTCGGAGCCCTGGTTTCCCGCGGAAGGAGGAGCCGATGTTTGCTGGACGCGAGCTAACGCCGACTGCGACGAGGTGGGACAGCGCGACCTCACCGACCGAACGCCGCCGCTCAGCCAATCGGGAAGCAGAAGCCGTGACGCGGCTGCAGTCGCCGGCGGCGACACCTTGGCGGTCGACTCTTGTGACACGCCTGTTCGCCGCGCTGGACGAACCACGACCACGTCCGCACCGGCCGGAGCTCGTCGTGTCGTGTATGTGGCAGATCGTCGGGACCCCGCCGCACGGCCGCGGGAGTCGCCCAACGCTCTCCACGCTCGCGACGTCCACCGCGCCGTTGCGGCAACCCCGCGGGGGAAGGCCCCGCCCGAACGGGTTGCTTTTCGGGCCTGAGCCGCCGTCCGGCACCTCCGATAGAAGTCGCCGTCGTGGCGACGACGAGGACCGGTTCCGAGGTCGGCCCGAGAGTCGGACGGTAAGAACGCACGTGCTGGCGTCGGCACCGCTGGGCAGAAGCGAGCCGTCGGTCGTCACCCCCTCTTTCCCTTTGCACTGGTGCTCATGACAGACCGCGTTAGCGAGCGACGCCGGGCGGTCGCGCTCGCGCGCCATTACCGCGACCAGGAGGGTCTGGCGATCGCGGAGATCGCTCGCCGGCTGGGGCGCGCGGAGGGCACCGTGAAGGCCTATCTCTAATGCGCCGCGAGGCGCCCTGTTGTATCCCCGGCGCAGCCGGGAGGGACTCGGAGGAGGGTCCTTGGGTCTGATGGCTTACCCGGATCCGAAAGGTGAACGGAACAATCGCATGCCAGAAAAGCGGCGGTCGAGCCCAGGTGTCAGGGGCGGCGCGTCGCGAGACCCGCGCGATACGGCGAAAGCTGGATTGCCTGATATCCCAATCCCCAGAAGACGCAAAAGCCCGTCCGCCGGAAAGACACCCGAAACCGGCGCCATGCTCTGCGGCGGCATCGTAGAGGGGCCGCTGCAACCTCCGGAGCGTGGAGCGTTGCCCAGCGAGGGCAATCAAGGGGATGAGTGGGACGCCTACGTCGTGCTCGGACGTATGACAGGGACGAACGCGGGATCACCTGCGGGGCGCGAGCCCCATGGTGACGGAGTGCCCATAGTAGTCGTGCGATTCACGCCGCACCAGGGAGGACGGGAGAGCCGTCCACAGGGCGAAGGGGCACAGGTGACTGGACATCCGAGAACCCGGAGGTATGCGTAATGCAGAACGCCGAAACGGTATTGAGTGTCCTCCGTGAAACACGGAATAGTCGCTGGAGAGCCCGGTGATCAGAAATGGTCACGCCGGGTTCGGGAGGGGGGTCTCGGAAAAGGACCACAAGGCACCTCGCCGAGGCCCTACCTCAGCCGATCCGACCGGCGATAAGGCTCGCGAGGTCAAGGCGCGCTACCGGGGAGTGTGCCGCGGCTGCGGGGCGCCCACCGCGCCACGGAACGGCAAGGGCGACGCCTACGCATATTGCAACTGCGCCGCGAGGCGCTCTGTTGTATCCCCGGCGTAGCCGGGAGGAACTCGAAGGGATGTTCTTGGGTCCAATGGCTTACCCGGATCCGAAAGGTGAAAGGAACAATCGCATGCCAGGAAAGCGGCGGTCATGCCCAGGTGTCAGGGGTGAGGCGTCGCGGGACCCGCGTGATATGGCGAAAGCTACATTGCCTGAAGCCGAATCTCCAGAAGATGAAAACGCGCATCCGCCGGAAAGACACCCGAGGCCGGCGCCACGCTCTGCGATGACATGTTTGCAGGGTCGTCGCAACCTTCGGGGCGTGGAGCGTTGCCCAGTGAGGGCAATCAAGGAGATGAGTCGGACGCCTAAGTCACGCTCGGACGTACAACAGGGACGAACGCGGGATCACCTGCGGGGCGCGAGCCGCAAGGTGACGGAGTGCCCATAGTAGTCGTGGCTGCGCCACGAGGCGCCATTCGAAAGGAGATGAAGGACATCAAACATCTCGTCCGTGCCGGCTGGAATGCCGGTCCTGGGCTGATGCAGCGGCCCGGAGAAGCTGGGGACGGCCAAGGCGTGGAATCGCGCGCCGGAGGTCAAGCGTCCCGACAACGTGACGGCCGGGCGGTACTGCCAGACGCCCGCGTGCGTGCTAGCAAGACCGAAAGGTAAAGCGAAAGCAAACCGGTGGTAGAAGCCGCTCGACACTATAAACGGCCCGAAACCTGGCGGACATGGGCCGTCCACAGCCGCGATGCCGCTCTCTGGGACGGCGGCTCGCTCCGATCACGGGTGGTGCTCGTGGTCGGTGGCCGCGGGGACGCTGCGATGGCCTCGTGGATGCGCTGTAGCGGTACAGCCGGTTGCCGACCCGGTCAAACGGATCATGGTGAACGTGGGAAGCGCCCCGTGCGCGCCGGTCTGGCGGTGGCCAGCACCGGCAAGGCGCGTTGTCCGCTGATGGGTGCGGGGCGTGGCGGAGGCGTCGTAGTACTGCGAGGACGGGAAAGCCGTCCACATCGGGAAGGACGCCAGCAGGACCGCAGCGTGAGAGGCCGTTCGGGAGGTCGGGCGTGAATACGCTCGCGCCGCTTGACGCCGAGTTGGCGCAAGAGCGGGTACTGGGATGGCAGAGCAAGCTGCACCGCTGGGCAGTCGAGGACGAGCGCAAGCGCTTCGGCGACTTGTTCAACCTCCTCTGTGACCCCGCGACCCTCACGGTCGCGTGGGAGCGGGTGAAACGCAACCGGGGGTCAAAGACCGCCGGTGTCGATGGCGAGACGCGCAAACGGATCGAGCAGGCCGGCGTGGAGAAGGTGCTGGGCGAGCTTAGACAGTCGCTCCGCGATGGCTCCTATGCCCCGCTGCCGGTACGTGAGCGCACGATCCCTAAGCGCGGGTCCGGGAAGGTCAGACGGCTAGGCATTCCCGCGCTGCGCGACCGGATCGTCCAGATGGCGGCCAAGCTGGTGCTCGAGCCGATCTTGAGGCGGACTTCTGTCCGACCTCGTACGGATTTCGGCCCAGGCGCCGAGCGCAGGACGCGATCGGGGAAGCGCGGCAGTTCATCAACCACGGATACGAGTGGGTGATCGAAGGCGATGTCGAGGACTGTTTCGGGTCGATCCATCAGGGTCTCTTGATGGAGCAGGTGCGTTCTCGGGTGACCGACAAGCGCGTCCTGGCGCTGATCCGGAAGTTCTTGGCCGCCGGTGTCATGTCAGAGCTTGGCACCGTGACCGCGACGCCATCGGGCACGCCGCAAGGGGCGATTCTCTCGCCCGTGCTTGCGAACGTCGCCCTCTCAGTCCTCGACCGTCGCTTCGAGGCGTCCTGGCAAGCGCACGACGGACCACAACGACGTGCGCGACACCGAGCGCGAGGCCATGCCACCTACCGGCTCGTTCGCTTTGCGGACGACTTTCTGGTAATCGTGGCCGGCACTCGCGCCCAAGCCGAGGCGATCAAGCAGCAGACGGCTGAGTTCATGGCAGAGCAGATGCGGCTCACGCTCTCGCCAGAGAAGACAGCGATCACCCACGTCGATGACGGGTTCGACTTCCTCGGCTGGCGCGTCAAGCGCTGGCACAGGCCCGGTCGTGTGCCCGTCGCGATCACGTTCCCGAGCGACCGCGCGCTCGGGGACATCAAGCACCGCATCAAGGAGCTAACCGGGCGCGCCACGACGAACCTGTCGCTCGACGAGCTCATCCACGCGCTCAATCCAATCCTTCGCGGTTGGACTAACTACCACCGCCACGGCGCGGCGAAGCGCTGCTTCGGATACCTCAGCTACTACCTATGGTGGCGAGTGATCCGCTGGCTGCGCAAGAAGTACCCGCGCCTGACCTGGAAACAGATCAAACGGCGGTGCTGGGGACGCAAATGGACGAGCAAAGAGGGCACCAGGCTCCACTGGCCGGCCGACGTGCCGGTGACCCGCTACCAATACCGCGGGCACCAAATCCCGACACCGTGGACCCCAACTACCCCGCCCCACCAGGCGACCGGGGAACCATCCAGTGCCTGAAATGGCTCCGAGAGCGACCAGCGCATGTCCTGTGGAGAGCCGGATGCTCAGGAATGGGCACGTCCGGTTCGGAGGGCGGGTCGGGGAAACGGGCCGGCGGTAACGCCGGTACCGCGCCCCGGCCCGACCCTGCGAGCAACGACCCACCAGGGAGGACGGGAGAGCCGTCCGCAGGGCGAAGGGGCACAGGTGACAGGATATCTGATGGCCGGGAGGTATGCGTAATGCAGAGCGCCGAAACGGTTCTGGATGTCCATAGTCACTGGAGAGCCCGGTGATCGGAAACGGTCACGCCGGGTTCGGGAGGGCGGCGTCGGAAAAGGACCCGCAAGGGCACCTCGCCGACGTCGTACCTCGGCACGCTGCCATCCCGGCGCAATCGCGCCGGAATGGACACAGGAGCGGGTTCGCGAAGCAATGCGCGCATGGCGAGCGCGCTACGGCGCTGCGCCGTCCTCGTACAACTGGTCGCGGACGCACGCACGCCGGCGCGGCGGCGAAGCGCTCAAACGACTACAAGCAGGAGAATGGCCCGCGCCGTCCACTGTCATAGATCTGTACGGGAGCTGGGCGGCGGCCCTCGCCGACGCCTTCAGCGACGCCTAAACGTTCGGGAATGCCGCTGACATACGAACGCGCGCTTGCGCTTGGCCGCCTGTGAACGGGAGCGCCGAAGGTCGCCGCGACGCTTCTGCCAATCGTCCCTCGGGGAGGCGCCACGCCGCGAGCCCGCGGTCGTCTGTCAGCAGCTGTCGGTTGTACGGAGCCCACAATTCGGGGATCGCCGGCGGTCACGGCCACGCGGTCGGCGCGACTATTGCAACCGTGGCATTGCGACAGCGCGGCTCGCTCGCCGCGCGCGATCCTCTTGTCGCCTTTGCGATCGTCCGGTGCTCCGCTGAGCTAGCGATTGCTTGCGTGGCAAAGCGCTCGTCCGGTCGCGGCGCTCGTGACGATTCCTCTTGGGCGACAGCAGCAGCCAGGTCGACCGGCCTCCCGGCGGTCCAGGACCCCGGTCGTACGTAGGCACGAGGTGGGCAACCACGATCGGATCGCCGCGCTTCGTCTCCCGCGGCGAGGCTCTGCGGTATGTCCGCCGGTTCGCGTCAGACGCCTCCGGTTGTAGGAATCGCACAAATCTGGCGGTCGGCCTGCACCGCCGGACGGCTCTGCCGAGTACGACTTCCGCTTCCGGGCGGAGGAGAAGCTCGCGGTCTATCTCGCCGGAGTAGCGCGCCTCATCCGGAGCAGAAGGCGGCGCGGACGCGGTCGCGGCTGCGGCTCTTGCCCGTCGTGGCGCATGCTCGCGACCGTGCGCTCGCCGACCGGGCAAGCGTTTCGGCGCTGATCGACCGCTGCTGCTTCCACAGGCGAAGCGGTGTTGTCGATCCCGCGGCTCTTGCTCGGATCGCTGCACGCGCCGGCTCGGACTGCCGCCTCCAGCCGGTCAAGCACGAGCCTTACGGCTCCGGCGCGACGCTCTCGCTGGCGTTCCTGAGCGGCAGTCTCATCACCGACGTTGCCATGTGCCGAGACTGCTCCGTCTAGCCGTTGCAACAGTCTTGCCTAAATAAAGCGGACGACGAGCGGTCGTTGGTCACAATTCTCGGTGCTGAACCGTATACGGGGTGATATGCGTGATGAGCGTGTAGACGCGGAGTTGCTGAGCAGCGGGGTCGCGTCTGATTTTGGCTGCTTGTATGACCGCCACGTGAGGGCGGTCACGGCGTTCGTGGGCAGCTGGATCGGCGAGCCGGACGTGGTGTTCGATCTTGTTGCCGGGACGTTTGCGCGAGCGCTGGAGCATCGTCTGCAATATGACGCGTCGAAGGGGCCGGCGGTTGCGTGGCTTCTGGGGATCGCGCGCAACTTGATGATCGATTCCGCGCGCCGGGGGCAGGTTGAGTCGGAGAGTCGCGAACGCCTTGGGATGGGTCGGGTTGAGCTTGACGATGAGCAGCTGGAGGTGATCGCCGACCGCGCGGACGTCGAGTTGCGGGACGCGCTTGCCTCGTTGGAGGCTGTCGAGCGGGAGGCGGTGATCCGCCGGGTCGTGCTCGAGGAGAGTTATCGCGCGATCGCCGCGGATCTGCGCTGTTCTGAGCAGGTGGTGAGGAAGCGTGTCTCGCGCGGGCTTGCGCGGTTGCGGGAAAGTCTGGAGGGACGATGAAGGATCCGTTTGACATCCTGCGCGCCGAGCTGGTAAGCGCCGCGGAACGGGCGGCGCTGCCCGCGCCGCGTAAACGGTGGGGCTGGCTTCGTCGCCCGTCGCGCCCGATGGCTGTCTTGCTGGCGGCGCTGGTGATCGCCGGGTGTGCGGCCGCGGTCGCCTCGCTCACCGGGAGCGCCTCACAGCCGCTTGCGGGGAGGGTGCCGGGAGCGATTACCCCCGCCTCGCTGGCGGGCTACAGCTACACGATCGCAGTGACCCCCCAGCTGCCCGCGGGGACGGTGGGATGGGAGTCGCTCATCATCTACACCAGGACGGGCGCCAGCATCCAACCCCCCCAGAGCGGGGGGACGCTTGGCTATCCAACGGCCACGTTCCCCATCTTCGGCGGGGGTAGCGGCCCCGATAGCTGCCCCGTCTGCTTCGCGCGCGGCAACGCCGTCACGTACGTCCTTACCGGCCCACAGGTGTTCGCCGTCCGGATTGGGAGCCAGACGATCCGCACCATCACTTCACCCGCCCTGCCGACCGGCGACCGAGCCGCCGTGGTCTTCATCCCCGCCAAAGGACGCGTGTTCCTCATCCGCGCCCACGGACCCGTCCCGGTCCTCAAGCATCCGCCGGGGATGAAGAACGTCCTCCTCGTCGCCGTCGTGCCGCTCGCCCGCTCCGGGAAGGCGATCCCCGCCCAGGTCACGCCGCAACCGGACGGACCGCCGCCCTTGACCTGGATGGCACCTGACGCTCTGTCGCACTGGTGGCCGTTGGGGGAATTCACGGTGCCCTACCAGGGCCCGGGCTATCACGCCCCGACCCGTCCGCGTCCAGGCGTCTGTGAGCTGGCGCAACACGGCCTCCCCGCACTTCACGCCCAGTTCGGCCACACCATCGCCTGGATCGCGCCGGTCCCGGACGCGCTCGGCGAAGTGTTCCTGTCTTGCGTCGATACGGAGTACTGGATGGACGGGTGGCCGCTCCAGGCAGGCGTGCTGCTCGATGGCCAGCGGCCGGGGCAGGTTCTGGGGCCAATTCCCGGCGCGCGGCCGGTACCCGGCCAGCCGGACATGGTCAACCTCCCCCTCGGGCGAGTCCCCCTGAACTACGACACGCCTATCTCCGCTGATTCGCCGCAGCTCTCGTTGACAGCCAAACGAGTTGGTAATGCCTGGCTGGTCGTGCAGGGCGGCTACGGACTAGCGCAACGAGTGCAGGTGCTCAACGCCCTGCGGATCAGCAAGCTCGACCTGCATCACCTCACCTCCCGGACACGCGACTCATTAACAAGCTGCCGTGGCCGCTCGCATACTGCCCCGACCAGCCCCTCTGCGAGCGGCTGCTGAGTTGATCGAGATCCAGCAGCCTCGACGACGCTGCTGCTCCTGAGCACAAGCACGGACCCCGGATCGGGGTCGGGCTCTGCTGCTCCGACGGCGAGCGGCAGTCTGCCCCGCCAGGCGCTGGAGCTGCGGGAGCGCGTCAACGCTCCCGCAGAACGAGACGCGAACCGGGTCTCAGAGCTTGAGTCCGGCGCTGGCGTGCATCATCGGAGCCCGCCGTCCATGAACGGCGGAGATGATCTCCTCCGAGTCGATCCCTTGGAGGTAGGTGCCGGTGGTCGAGAGGTACGAGTGCCCGAGCTGGCGTTGGATCAGCGGCAGTGCGATCCCTTCATGGAGCAGCTCGACGGCGTGGGCATGGCGGAGTTGATGCGGGGCAAAGCGCCGCCGGACACCGGCATCGCGTGCGACCCTCCGCAACTCGACCCTAACCCCGCTGGCTGACCATGCCCGCCCGCGGGTAGGTCCGTCGATAACGCAGAACAACGGCCCGACGGGCAGATCGGTCCGTTCCGTGATCCACGGCGCGAGCGTTGACCACGCCCACGCGTCCATCCCGACCTCGCGACGCTTGTCATTCTTCCCATGCCTGATCAGCACCGACCCGCGGCGCTCGTCAAGGTCAGTCTCGGTCAACGCGAGCGCTTCCTGGATCCGGAGCCCCGCCCGCCACAGCACGACAATCAGAGCGCGGAGCCTGCGGCCATGGCGGTCCTCGCCGGCCTCGCGCATCACTGCGACGATCTCATCCACGGTCGGTGGATCGGCCGGATACCTCTGGCATTTGTTCCTCGGTGCTTTTCTGGCGTGATGACCGGGCATCGTCGCCGGCGACCGCCGCCGGCCGGCGGCGTCGAACAACTGCTGCGAAGATGACATAGCTCCCTCCTTACGAGAGCGAAATCGTTGACCGCCCAGCTCCACAGCCCCGAGGTCCGGTCGACGCCGATATTCGCCTACTAGCGCACCCCCCGGCGGACCGGTGCCGTGTCGCGACGGCCCATCGCATCAACTACGTGCACAGGCCTCGACGATCACGGAACGATCTCGTTCAGCGACCAGGTCAACGCCCGCGCAGACTCCCGCGTGCCGCCGGAGCAGAAGAGCCCGACCCCGATCTGGGGTCCGTGCTTGTGCTCACGAGCAGCAGACATTTCGGTGTCGACGCCGACTCCCGCTTTGATCACCGGGTGCTTGCTGACGAGATGACTTGCAAGCACTTTTGCGCTTTCAGCGTTGTGTTGGCCCAGCAAATCGCGTGCAGCAGTCAGCTGCTGTCGCGGCCGAAGCGAGGTGGTCTCGTCGCCGCGAACTCACGCGTTGCTCAGAGTTCGTCCGGGTGATCGCCCCGCGCGACGAGCCTTCGGCGGCGTCAGTCAGCGGAACGAGTCGGCAGTGATGCGATTGACTTCAGTCACTGCGTCCGCGGGGATTCCCGCCCGTTTGGCGGCGGCGATGATCGCGTCCGGGCTCGGCGCCTCGTAGAGACAGTAGGAGCGGTGCCGATCGGCGCTCAAGAAGGAGAACATCCAGCTGACGCCCTCGTCGGCGTTGATCTCCTCGATCAGCTTCACGTCGTCACTCGTCATGTCGAGCTGCTCGGCGAAGCCCCGCTCGATCAAATAGACGGGCATGTAGGGCGATCCTACCGCGTGTCCGCGCCGTCGACCAGGGCGTGGCGATAGGCGTAGCTCGCCGCCTCGGTCCGGTTCGCAGCGCCGGTCTTGCGCAGGATGCTGCGTACGTGGTTGGCGACAGTGTGCCCGCTGATGCAGAGCTCCTCTCCGATCTCTCGGTTGCTGCGGCCCACGGCGACCAGTCGCAGAATGTCGAGCTCGCGCCAAGACAGGTCGTCTGGCGGCATGCGTGTGTGCTCGATGCGCGCTCCGAGTGCATGGGCGCGCGCCAACAGCACCGGCATGCCGATCCGCTCCGCGAGCGTCGCCGCCTCGGAGAGCAGCTCCGACGCCTGGACGGCATCGTCGCTGCCGCCGCGGATGTGTAGCGTCCGGCCGTATCCGTAGAGGGTGTGGGCGACCCAGGTCGTGGCACCCATGTCGCGGTTGACGTCCAGGGCCTGCTCGAAGTGCTCGACAGCACGGTCGTGGTCGCCGAGCGTCGCAGCCAGCAGGCCGAGATATCGGTCGGCGGCGCCGTAGCACGCAACGCCATGACCGATCACCACGTTGCCGCCCGCAAGCGGTGCCAGCTCAGGATAGAGCAGCGAGGCCAGCGCCTCGTCGCCAACTGCCGCACAGGCATCGGCAAGGTAGATCAGCGACGCCACCCAGAGCGTGGCGCGAAGCTCGTCGAGGCCCTCGTGGCGGATGCGCGCCAGCTCTTGTCGGGCCTCCTCCTCCATTCCGAGCTCAGCCAGCAGCACCGCGAAACCTGGTCGCCATGCGCCGCGCGACCGTTCGCTGTCGGCGAAGACTCTGGTGACGGCGGCGAGCTCGGCGAGGCGGCCCTGCTCGCGACGGATCCCGAACATCTGGATGCCGTGGATGCCGGAGGCAGCGCGGCCCGTGAGCAGACGGCTCCACTCGTGCGAGCGCTGCGCGGCAGCCTCGGCCTCGGCCAGCCTTCCAGCGCACAGGGCCAACGTCGAGGCGTAGTGCTCGGCGACGTGCAGCGTGAACGGCTGGCGCAGGCGGACGGCCATCGCGTGCACCTCCGCGAGCTCGCGCTCGGCCGCCTGCAGATCGCCCAGTCCGATCAGACCGGCCACGCGCCATTCCATCGCCTCGGCCTGAAGATCGCTCGCGCCTAAGCCCTCCGCGAGGTCGCGAGCCTCGCACAGCATCTCGAGCGTTTGCTCGAGATTGCCCTCGCCGCGCGACCAGTACGAGCGCATCAGCACCGTCGCGAGGCCGAGCCGGTCGCCGAGCCGCCGAGCCATCGCGATCGCGCGCTCGCGTACGACCGCGCTCGCCGCGTAGTCACCGACGAAGGCATGCGCGCGACCCAACCCGGCGAGCAGCATCACGCGAAGCTCGGAATCTCCATCCCCGAGTGCGAGCGACGCCTCTTCGAGCCGCTCGACGGCGCCCGCGTCGATGATCCCCGGGCGCCAGCATGCCTCCTCGAAGCCAACCGCGGCCGTCGCGAGCAGGCTGGCGTCGCCGATGTCGCGGGCGATCTGCGCCGCGGCGCGGAACGCCTCCATAGCATCGTCCGAGCGGCCGGCGCGGAAGCGCGCGGTGCCGAGTTCAAGCTGTGTCTCGGCCCGCCGGCGCGGATCATCGATGCCAAGCTCCAGCGCGGACGCGAAACGGGCCGCGGCCTCGTCGAACGCCAGCGTCCTCAGCGCCGCACGACCCGCGAGGAGTGAGTACTCGATCGCGCGCCGCGGCCCGTCCACCGGCGCAGCCGCATAGAAGTGATGCGCGAGCTCAGCCAGGCCGCGGCTCTCACCCGCCCCGTGCGCTCGCTCGAGCGCCTCCGCGACCGATAGGTGCAGCTCGGCGCGCCGCAGGCCGGGCATGCGATCGTAAAGCGCGCGCCGCACGAGCTCGTGCGTGAACTGGTAGGCGAGCCGTTGCGAGGGCACCTCCTCGATCATGCCGTGCGCGACCGCCTGCTCAAGGGCCGCGTGCAGCTCCTCGTCTGCCAACCCGGACTGCGCGATGGCGGGCAGATCGAATTCCTGTCCGGCGACGGCGGCCAGCTCCAGCAGCCTCGTGGTGGCGGTGCTCAGCCGCGCCAGCCGGTGGCTGACGACCTCTCGCACGCCCTCCGGGCTACCGAGATCGGCAACAGCGCGCGCCAACCGCGTCCCCCCGTCGTAGACCGACACGGTCTCGCTCTCGAGGAGCGTGCGCCACAGCTCGGTCATCAGGAACGCGTTGCCGCCCGTCAGCTCGCTCAAGACTCGAGCGATCCCCGGAAGATGCGGACCGAAATCGCCGCCGACCGCGCGCTCGACGAACTCGGAGATCTCCTCGGCGCTGAGACCTCCCAACCGCAGCCGCACTACGCCTTCGGAGCGGCGCAGGTCGACGAGCGCCGTGGAGAGCGCCTCCGGGACCTCGGCCTCGGTGTCGCGGAACGTCGTGACCAGGAGCGCGCGAGCGTCCGACGCGCCGCCCGCCAGGTGCCGCAAGAGCAGGAGTGTCGGCGTGTCGGCCCAGTGCCCATCTTCGATGACGACGACCAGCGGCGCTCTTCGACCAACGCCGGCGAGGAGGTCGGCGACGGCGGTGTGCAGACGGTGGCGCTCGGTGTCGGGATCGGCCGCGACTGGAGGCGGCAGCTCACCGACCCGCTGCGCCAGGTCTGGCAGCAGCCGCGAGAGCTCCCCGCCCTCAGCGCCGAGCACGGCTCGTAAGGTCGCATCGTCAGTGTTTCGCACGAGCTGGTCGAGCGCTTCCACGAACGGCCGGTATGGCCGTCGCACGACCGAGTCACATGCGCCATAGAGCACGAGGGCGCCGCCTGCCGCGGCCTCATGCGCGAATTCGCGGACGAGGCGGCTCTTGCCAGATCCGGCCTCGCCACCCACGAGCGCGAACCTGAGTGACTCTCCCTCGGCGCGCGGGATTAGCGTCCTCAGCGTTGCCAGCTCGCGCGAGCGTCCCGCGAACGGAAACGAGGGCGTCAGGCGAAGAGGACCTGGGAGCTTGGGCATCGGAGCAGCGTCTGCGGCGGCCAGTAGTCAGATCTGATCATGCCACTCCGTCAGGATCTCCGTTCAACACAGGTAGAAGTGGGTCAGGACAGGTCATGACACAGCCCTCGCGGTGGCGTACGTTGCTCTTCGGGCCGCTCGGCCCACTGCCACCTACACCGGGGAGCGTCTCATGACCGCCACCACACCCCTGCTCGAGATCGCGCGTCGCGACCTCGCTGATCTGAATGCCAACATCGTTGGCCTCGGCGATCCGGATTACGACGCGGCGCGAGCCGTTCACAACGGCATGATCGACCGTCATCCGGCCCTGATCGTGCGCTGCTCAAACGCCGACGACGTCGCCCGCTGCATCGCGTTCGGGCGTGCGCACGGAGCTCCAATCGCCGTGCGCGGCGGTGGACACAACGGCGGCGGTCTTGGCGTCGTCGACGACGGGATCGTCATCGACCTAGCCGGCCTGGCTGAGGTTGTGGTCGATCCGGAGTCCGACAGCGTCCGTGTCGGCGGCGGCTGCACCTGGAGCGACGTCGATCGGGCCACCACGGAGCATGGTCGCGCGACACCCTCAGGGATCATCTCGACGACCGGTGTCGGCGGGCTTACGCTCGGGGGCGGGCTCGGCCACCTGACGCGGCGCTTCGGCCTCACCATCGACAGTCTGATCAGTGCCGATGTCGTACTCGCCGACGGCTCACAGGTACACGCGAGCGCAACCGCGCACCCCGAGCTGTTCTGGGCCCTGCGCGGGGGCGGCGGCAACTTCGGTGTCGTCACATCGTTCGGGTTCCGCACGCACCCAGTCGGCGCCACGGTGATGGCCGGGCCCACTTTCTGGCCGATCGAACAGACGCCAGAAGTCATGCGCTTCTACCGCGAGTTCCTGCCCGCCGCCCCACGCGCCGTCAACGGCTTCTTCGCTCTGATGACGGTGCCGCCCGTGGACCTCTTCCCAGAGGAGCTCCATCTGCGCAAGGTCTGCACAGTGATGTGGTGCGTCGTCGGCTCCGAGAACGAGGCAACGCAGCTGCTCGCGCCGGTGCACGACGTCGGCACCCCGCTCCTGCACGGCGTCGGACCCGTTCCGTACCCAGCCCTGCAAAGCCTGTTCGACGGGCTCTACACGAAGGGCCTGCAGTGCTACTGGCGCGCGGACTTCGTGAAGGAGCTCTCCGACGAGCTCATCGAGCAGCACCTCGATTGGGGCGAGAAGCTGCCGTCGATGCACTCGACAGTGCACCTCTACCCGATCGACGGCGCGGCCCACGACGTGGGAGCTGCCGACACCGCTTTCAGCTACCGCGACGTGCAGTGGGCCGAGGTCATCTTCGGCGTCGATCCCGATCCAGCCAACGCGGATGCGATCCGTGACTGGTGCGTCGGCTACTGGGACGCGACCCACCCCTACTCAGCCGGGGGGGCGTACGTCAACTTCATGATGGACGAGGGCCAGGAGCGTGTCCGCGCCACCTACCGTGACAACTACGACCGCCTCGCGCGTGTCAAGGCGCAATACGACCCCGAGAACATCTTCCGCGTCAACCAGAACATCCACCCCGCGGCCGACGCGTAGGAAGATCCGGGCCGCCTCCGGCGATTAGCTGGGGGGGCACGACGCTGCAAGCGCCCCGGTGCTTGCAGCGTCGTCTGGTCAGCCACCACACGGGGATCCATGCAGCAGTGTCGGTCGCCCTGCAGCGCGCTCTCGCTTTCATGCCGCGCGGCTGGTTATGCCGCGTAGAGGTGGGACGAGGCGCGTTTTGGCTGCTCAGCGCGATATAGCGCGGTGAGCTACGCCGCATAAACGTCGTTGGTTCGCCGAGGCTTCCTGTGTTCGGTTTCTTCGATTCACGGGAGGCATTTATGGGCGGTCGGTTGTGGGTGCCGGTGACGTCTGGGCCGCTGGCGCCGTTCGCGGCGGGGTACGGGTCGTGGTTGGCAGCTCGCGGCTATTGGCGGTGGACGATCAGCCACCGGCTCTGGCGGCTGGATCTGCTGAGCCGCTGGCTCGAGCGTGAAGGGCTGCTGCCGGATGAGTTGATGTCAGAGCGGGTGGAGGGCTTCTTGCAAGCCCGACGCGCGGCGAGCTGTTCGACGTGGCTGTCGGTACGGAGCATGGCGTTGCCGCTCTCCTATCTGCGCGAGCTGGGAGTCGTGCCGGCCGCGACGCGGGCCGTCGACGACGATCCGCTTGAGCGGCTGCTGGAGAGCTATCGCCGGTATCTGTTCGACGAGCGCGGGCTGACCGGCCACACCGTGTTCGGTCGCTACGAGCCGACCGCCCGGTTGTTCCTGGCAGGGAGGCTGGCGCCGGACGGGTCGGGGCTTGAGCGGTTGAGCGCCGCGGACGTGAGCCTGTTCCTGGCGGCGGAGTGCCCGAAGCGGAGCATTTCCGCGGCGAGGGATGTGGTCAGCGGGCTGCGGTCGCTTCTGCGGTATCTGCACATCACTGGCCAGATCCCAGTCGCGCTGCAGTGGGCGGTGCCCGGAGTCGCTGACCTGCGCGACCGGTCGCTGCCGCGTGGCCTTGAGCCCGCGGTCGTCAAGAAGCTGTTGGCGAGCTGCGATCGGCGCGGGCTGGTGGGTCGGCGCGATTACGCGATCTTGGTGGTGTTGGCGCGGCTGGGGTTGCGCGCGGGCGAGGTTGCCGCGATCGAGCTCGATGACATCGACTGGCGCAGCGGCGTGCTCGTGCGCGGGAAGGGAGGAATGTTTGACCAGCTGCCGCTGGCGACCGATGTCGGCGAGGCGATCGTCTCGTATCTGCGCCGTCGCCCGCGGGTGCAGAGCCGGGTGATGTTCTTGCGGGTGCTCGCACCGATCGGACCGCTGACCGGTGACGCGATCGGCGGGCTGGTGAAGGCCGCTTGTCGCCGGGCGGGGCTGCCGTTGGTGCGCTCGCACGCCCTGCGGCACACCGTTGCCACTGAAATGCTGAAGCAGGGCGCGTCGTTGCCGGAGATCGGGCAGGTACTCAGGCACCGCGAGCAGAAGACGACGGCGCGCTATGCGAAGGTCGACCGCAAGGCGCTGCGCGCGCTTGCACGGCCGTGGCCGGACGGCGGTGCGGCATGACTCCGCTGCGCGTTGCCCTGGGTGACTACTTGCGAATCCGCCGACGGCTCGGCTTCAAGCTCAAAGCGGACGAGCGACTGCTGGAGAACTTCGTCGCCTTCTTGGAGCGGGCTGGCGCGGTGCGGGTCACGACCGAGCTGGCGGTGATGTGGGCAAGGCTGCCGGTTGACGCCCGCCCGCCCCGCTGGCGTCAGCGGCTGGGGATCGTGCGCGGCTTTGCGCGCTACCTGTCGACGATCGACCCCTCAAGCGAGGTGCCGTCCAAGGACCTGCTGCCCGGCCGATATCAGCGCGTGGTGCCATACATCTACTCGCCCGCCGAGATCGCGGCACTGATGACCGCGGCCGGAGCGTTGACGCCGCCTTTGCGCGCTGCGAGCTACCAAGCGGTGATCGGGCTGATGGCCACAACCGGCGTGCGGATCGGGGAAGCGCTTGGCCTCGACCGCCAAGACGTCGATCTCGCCGACGGGGCGCTGCACGTGCGGGCAAGGCAGACCAAGCAGCGCGAGGTGCCGCTGCACCACACCACCACCAGAGCGCTGCGCGACTACGCCCGCCGGCGCGACCGTCGCTGCCCCGAGCCCCAGACATCAGCGTTCTTCCTCAACACGCGCGGAGGGCGGTTCACCAAGTCCGAGTTCAACCACACCTTCGCCAAGCTCATCCGGCAGATCGGTCTGGAGGGATGCGGTGAACGCGTCCGCCCCAGACCACATGACGTGCGCCACACCTTTGCTGTGCGAACACTGTTGGACTGGTATCAGGCCGGCGAGGACATCAACCGGCGGATGCCACTGCTCTCCACGTTCCTCGGACATGCCGATCCCGCTTCGACATTTTGGTATCTGGAGGCGGTCCCGGAACTGATGGCGCTGATCAGCAGGCGCCTCGAGCGGCTGCCGGAGGTGCTCTCATGAGCCTGCTCGCGCCGACGCTGCAGGCGTGGTTCACCGAACGGTGGATCACCCAGCGGAACTCCAGCCCGCACACCGTGGCGTCCTATCGCGACACGTTCAGGCTGCTGCTCGCGTTCGCCGCCGAGCGGACCGGCAAGCCCCCCTGCCAGCTGGACATCGACGACCTCGACGCGCCGCTGATCGGCGCGTTCCTCAACTACCTCGAAGCAGGGCGAGGCAACAGCGCCCGGACGCGCAACAACAGGCTCGCCGCGATCCACGCGCTCTACCGGTTCGCCGCGCTCAGACACCCCGAGCACCTTCAGACGATCGGACGCGTGATCGCGATCCCGTTCAAACGCCACCAGCGCCACGACGTCTCATACCTCAACCTCGACGAGATCAAGGCGCTGCTCGCCGCGCCAGACAGCAGCACCTGGCTCGGCCGGCGCGACCACGCCATCCTGCTCACCGCCGTGCTGACCGGCGTGCGGGTCACAGAGCTCATCACACTCCGCATCGACGACGTGAGCCTGAGCACCGGCGCTCACGCGAGCGTGACCGGAAAAGGACGCAAGAAGCGCACCGTGACCCTAACCCGCGAGACCGTCGCGATCCTGCGCCAATGGGTCGCGGTAGGGACAGCCCTTCGGTCGGGTCGGGACCTTCGTCCACACCGGCCTCGGGCTGCCCCCCGCGCAGATCCCAGCGTGCGGGACTACCGCACTGGGCTCCTGCCTTGGGTGGTAGCGGCGAAGCGCTGCTCGGGCCAGGGATGCAGGATCTGGGGCAGGGGTAGCCATCGGTCAGCCAGGCGCCTCATCCGCTCCCAGGTAAGCCGGTCGTGCTGGCTGCGACGCCGAAGCGTCAACAGCCAGTTCCGGGTGATCTGGTCGCGGAAGGCGGAGAGCGCCTTGCTGTTGTCGGGCACCGCGTAGTACTGGTAGTGCCCGCGCAGGACACTGGCTAGCCAGCGCCCCTGTTCGGGGATGGGCTGATGCATGCGTCGCCTCATTTCGAGCCGTTTGGCCCGCAGCTTCGCGCGCACCCGTTTGGAGTCGGTAATCCGCTTCAGCTTGAACCGCCCCTTCTTGGTCTTCGCGCACACGTGCGTGAAGCCGAGAAACTGGAACGTCTCAGGCCTACCGAGTCCGCACGCCTCTCGATTCCGGGCGGCGCACCGTCCGAACTCGATCAGCCGCGTCTTCTCGGCGTTCAGCTCCAGGGAGAACTGCGCGAGTCGTTCGCGCAGATCAGCCCAGAACCGCTCCGCGTCATCCCGGTGCTCGAAACCCACCACGAAGTCATCGGCAAACCGCACGATCACCACATCACCATGCGCGTGCCGAGTCCTCCACTGATGCGCCCAGAGGTCGAAGACGTAGTGCAAGTAGACGTTCGCAAGCAGCGGTGAAGCTGAAGCCCCTTGCGGCACGCCGTCCTCGAACGCCGTCCACGTCCCCTCCTCGATGACCCCCGCGGCCAACCATTTCTGGATCAGCCGCAGGACCCCCCGGTCCGCGATCCGATGCTCCAAGAACCGCTCAAGCCACCGATGGTCGAGGCTTGAGAAGTAGTCGCGGAAATCCGCGTCGAGCACCCAGTTCACGCGCTTTCGATTGATCCCGTACGCGAGCGCGTCAAGCGCATCGTGCGGCTTGCGCCCCGGCCGGAACCCATACGAGAAACCGACGAAATCCTGCTCGTAGATCGCGTTCAGCACCTCCACCACCGCCCGCTGCAGGATCTTGTCCTCCAAGCTGGCGACCCCGAGCGGCCGCAGCCGCCCGTCGGGCTTCGGGATGAACACTCTCCGAGACGGCTTCGCCCGGTAGCCCCCGCGATGCACGCGCGCGTGCAGGTCCTCGAGGTTTTCCTCCAGGTTCTGCCCGTACTCGTGCCACGTCACGCCATCCACCCCCGGTGCGGCCTTCGGCCGAAGCGCGAAGTACGCCGCCCGCAAGCGATCGACGTCGACATGATGCAGGAGCGCCGTGAACCGCGCCTCCTTATCCGTTGCTGCCACTCCGCGCACGCGACCAAGCTCACTGAGCGCGCCCTGCCCGGCACTGGGTCCGGGACGCGTTTCGCCAGCCGCATTCCCCTTGGCCGATCCCCTTCCCTCCACCGACTCCGCCACCCCGCCCTGGGCGTTGTTCGCCGGTTTCGCAGGTACTACGGGACCGTCCGACTTCTCACGATCGTGCATCACGGGATTACGGCCTTGACCTTCCCCGCACGACCCGCCCATTCCATCACCACGGGCGGGTGACCGTGAGACCTCCCGGTTCTCAGCATGGAGAGATCACGCGCATGCTGGGTTCTCCGACCCCGCGGGGCCCAATGGCGACTCGCGATAACGCCACCACCGGTGTTGCCTTCCGACGTTTGAGACCGCGTCGGCACCCCCGGACCGCTGATTTCGAGGCTCAATAGCCCGCCTGCGCGCACCCCGATACCAACGCTTCGCTGCGCCCTCACGGGTCGCCAACGCATGGTCGGGGTCGTCTGACTCGCTAGATCTTCGACGTAGGACTCTTTCATTCCCTTCTCTCATGCCGGTTGTCCGGCGCTTTCCTCAAAGAACGCCAAGGCCAGCCCGACGATCCGCTGTTCCCCACCCGCCGAGGAGCCCAGCTAAGCCGCGACGCGGTCGAGCGGCTCGTGACCAAACACGCCACCGCCGCGGCGCGCGACTGCCGGTCCCTGAAGAACAAGCGAGTCACCCCGCACACGCTGCGGCATTACGTGGACGGCTGGGTTATGTGGCCGGCTGGCGTGTTTCCCTTGCTGGGCCTGTCGCCGGGGCCGGTTCCGGCCACATAACGTGGGGGTCGTGCGTGTGGGAGGCCGCCCGCTGACGCCTTGAGCGCGGCGAAGAATCGCGCCCCTGTTCACCACGATCAGGGAGGCGATTCTCATGCAGGCAACAGTCGTCCGCGACGCGTCGGGGCGGGTGATCGTCGCGTTGATGACGGCGGGTCGATCGAGAGCGACGATCAAGCGTCACCAGGCGGAGTTCAATGCGTTCGCTGGGTTTCTCGAGGCTCGCGGCCGGGCGGTCCCGACCGAGGTGGACTGCCTTGATTTCATCTTCGAGCGGTCCGGGTGCAGGCTCGCGGGTTTGCGCGAGCCGACCAGTGCCAGACGGGCCCAGCTCGCACGCCGGCCGTTGATCCTGCTGATGGAGACCTTGGCTGGAGGCGTCCCGGTGGTGGGGCAGGCGACAACGCCGCCGGTTGAGCGCTGTCCAGCGCGTTTCCGGGCGGCCAGGGACGAGTACCTGGGGGCGTGCCGGCGGCGAGGTAACGCCGAAGCCACCGTCGTGACGAAGCAGCGCGCTGCGGACCAGTTCCTCGCCTATCTCGAGGAGGTTGGTCGGGAAACCCTCGAGCAGGCGCAGGCCCGGGACTTGGCCGGGTTTTGGGCTCGGCGCCAACGCCAGCGCTACGCCCCGAAGACGACCGGGTTGCTGCGTACGGGGTTGGCTGACTTTCTGCGCTACCTGCACCGGAACGGGCAGATCCGGGAGGACCTGGCCCGGCGGCTCCCGCCGCAGCGCTATCCCCGACGCGGCCAGTCGGCTCCGCACCCGTGGACGGCTGACGAGGTCCGCTTGGTGTTGGAGCAGATCGATCGGCAGTCCGCGATCGGGAAACGCGACTACGCGATGGTGTTGCTGACCGTCAGGCTCGGTTTGCGGGTCGGGGACCTGCGCCGTTTGGAGTTCGGGTGGTTCGACTGGCGCGCCAAGACGCTGGCGTTCACGCAACACAAGACCGGTGTGCCTGCGGTGTATCTGAACCTTTGATAGAGCGGCCGACTTTTTCACACCAAGCCTGAGGGTGTTTGTGGGCCGTGTTGGTGGGTGTGGTTCGGGGCGTCGTCCGTGCCCAGTTCCACCGACGTCCGTGCCGGCGGGCGACCCCCTCGCGCAGCGAGCCTCCGTCCCGCAGAAGCAGGAGCGGGCGGCTGGCGAGGATGGTCTCGGTCGCGGTCATTTCGATCGCCTCCGATTCTCGTTGATGCGCTGGGCGTGCGCTCGCTTGAGCCCGGCGATGCGGGCGCGGCGGATCGCGGGGCCGCGGCCGTGGTGCTCGTCGTCGGGGGTGACGTAGCCGATCGAGGCGTGCAAGCGGACCGTGTTGTACTGGCCGCGGATCCGGGCGAGCTCTGTGTCGAGCGCGGCCGGGTCGGTGATGCTGGTCAGGGTCAGCCAGTCGCCCTTCAGGTGGCTGGAGAACGACTCGACGTGCGCCTGGTCGGTCGGGGTGCCGGGCCGGCCGTGGTGCTGGGCGATCGCCATCAGCGCCATGAACTGGCGAGTGTCGATCGCTTTCATCTCCGACCCGTTGTCCGACCACGCCACCAGGATCGGCGGATCCTCAGGGGCGTGGTCGGGCGGCAGCCCGTCCGGTCCGAGCAGCCCCTGGTCCTCGAGCGCCCGGGCGAACAGCAGCTGCACCTGCGTGTGCGTCTGCTCGGTCGTGAGCAGGTAGCCGATCCAGTATCTGGTGACGACGTCGACGATCGCGTACGCGACCCGCTTGCACCGCGTGAAGTGGGTCGCGTCCCAGATCCAGATCCGGTTCTTTTCCCAGCAGATCTCGGGAAATGCGGGCTTTGGCGGTCGTGGGCGGATCGGCTCCCCCGGCAGCGTGACCTTGTTCTTCAGCGCCACGCGCAGCAGCGTCGAGGGCGACACGAACACAGTGCCGACATACGAGCCGCGATGCGCGAGCTTGCGATGCGAACGATCCACCACGCCCCACTCCTCGATCAGATCGAGGATCGCCTGCTCCTCCCAGTCAAGGATCCGGTGCACCCGGTTGCCGACCGGCGGACGGTCCTCCAACGAGCCCGTCTCGGCGAGCCGGGCGCGCCAGCAATGCATGCGCACATCCTCGATCTCAAGCACCCGGCACGCACGCGCGTGCGCCCACCCCGCCGACACCGCGCCATCGATCAGCCCCACCAACTCGAGCTTGGTCTGCGCGCTCACGCGCCGCGGGACCGGGCCGAAAAGCCCGAGCGTTGCCTTCCCCGGTGCAAGCTCAACTCGACCGCCAGCTCCTTGAGCGCCTCCGAGAGCCGATCGTTCTCCGCCAACGCGGCCTCCAACTCGACCTGCTCCCGAGAGGGCAACCTGCCCGGCTTGGCGGCCGCAAACGCGGCCAGCGCCACGTCCTTCGCCAACTGCCTGATCCGAATCACCGTCGACACGTCGACGCCCCACTTCCGAGCTGCGTCCGCCTGCGAGAGCTGCTGCGAGCAGACCTCGAAGAACACCTCCCACTTCTCCTCCGGCGACAGCTGCCGGCGCTTGCGCGGCTTGCCGTTCTCCATCATCACGTCCTCCTGAGTCGGGGCCCGGACAGCCTCCCAGGATTGGCATGAAAAACAGGGGCAGCTCTATCGCAAGATCAGACGCAAACCAGCCGTTGACGCTGGCGCTGCCGGGCGACGTCGGATGGGCGGTGATCGACTACATCCGGCACGGTCGGCCTGAGGCGGCCTGCCGGCAGGTGTTCGTCAAACATCGCTACCCGTTCACCGCGTTCGGCTCGTCCACGTCGGCGGGGTGCCGGCTTGGCTATTACGCGCGGCGCGCCGGGATCGTGTTCGCGGCCGGGCGGTCGCACGGCCTGCACTCGCTACGCGGCGCGCTGGCGGTCGCGATGCTGCAGACCGACACGCCGCCGCCGGTCGTGACCGCGGTCCTGGGTCACGCGGCGGGCGCCACGACCGCCGCGCATTACCTCAGGCTCGACACCCTGCACCTGCGTCGCTGCGCGCTCGATGTCGAAGATGTCCTCGACGCAGGGGCGCGGTCATGACAGCGTCGACGCTGCCCGAACTGATCGACACGCTCGTCGCGGTGCGCCGCGCCGGCGGGTTTCGGTATGACCGCCAAGCACGGGTGCTGGCGCAGTTCGCCGAGAACTGCCGCCGTGAGGGGTACGCGGACGGGTCAATCATCCAAGAAGCGGTCGAGGGGTTCCTCTACGGCCGCCACCTCAAGGCGTCGACGATCCGGCGCGAGGAGATCGTCCTGCGCGACCTGGCAGAACACGCCCGCCAGTTCGGCTGGCCGGCGTGGGCGCCGCCGACGCTGACCCGAGTGAAGACGCGGCACCGGCCGCCGCCTTATGTGTTCAGCGACGAGGAGATCTGTCGCCTGTTTGACGCGATCGATACCCAGCCGCTGTCGGAGATGTCCAACCGGCCGCTGGTGGACCCGGTGCTGTTCCGGGTCCTCTACGCCACCGGGCTGCGGATCTCAGAAGCGCTCAACCTGCAACTGCGCGATCTCGACGCTGCCCGCGCGACGCTCGAGGTCCGCGACGGCAAGAACCGTGAGAACCGGATCGTGCCCGTCACCCGGCGCCTCGCCGACACGCTGGAGGCATATATCGCGGCCGCGCACCCCGACCCGGAACCCGCTCACCATCTGTTCCACACTGGCGATCCGGCCAGACCGGTCGACAAGTCCACGATCTACAACCGGTTGCGTCGCTACCTCGCTGATGCGGACATTCCGCATTTCCCGGGTGGCCCGCACATCCATTCGCTGCGTCACGGGTTCGCCGTCCAGAACCTGCGCCGCTGGGCGGCCGACGGCACCGACCTGGCGGTGATGCTGCCCTACCTGTCGGCATACATGGGCCACAGCGACCTGCGGGGAACCCAGTACTACCTGCAGTTGACCGCCGACGCGTACCCAGATGTCGCCGAGATGGTCCAAGCCAGGTTCGGGTACGTCATCCCGGACCCGGTCGCGCGGGAAGGAGCCGAGCAGTGAGCCGCGTTAGCCCTGTCGGCGGGGATCTGGCCGGCCGCTGGCTGTCGAAGTTCCTCACTGAGCACCTCGCCGGCGAGCGGGACCTGTCCCCCCAGACGATCGCGTCTTACCGAGACGCGATCAAACTGCTGCTCACCTGGTTCCGCGACGTGCAGGCAACCCCACCCGAAAAGCTGCGTCTCGCCGACCTCGACCGGACCAGGGTGCTCGCGTTCCCGGACTGGCTGGAGGCCGACCGCGGTAACTCGCCGGCGACCCGCAACCAGCGCCTCGCCGTGATCAAGTCGTTCGCCCGGTACACCGCGATCGAGCGTCCAGAGTTCCTCGACCAAGCCACCCAGATCCTCGCCGTCAAGCAGAAGAAGACGCCGGCCACCGACATGGGCTACCTCACCGGCGACGAGGTCAAAGCCCTCCTCGCCCAGCCAGACCCGGCCACCCGGCGCGGGCTGCGGGACACCGTCCTGCTCTCCACGCTCTACGACACCGCCGCCCGCGTCCAAGAGATCTGCGACCTGAACACCGCCGACGTCCGCGCGGCCCGCCCGATGCTCATCACGCTGCACGGCAAAGGCTCCAAAACCAGGCGCGTCCCGCTGATGGACCCCACCGCCCGACTGCTGCAGGACTACCTGCACCGGCGCACCCGTCATCCCGGCGTCGGCGCAGACGCCGACCCGCTGTTCCAAGGACCCGAACAGACCCGATTGACCCGCTGGGGCGTCACCAAGATTCTCGCCCGGCACGTCCAATCCCTACGCGGCCGCGACCCCGGCTACGCGCCCGGGCTGAACATCACCCCGCACGTGATCAGAAGGACCCGAGCGATGCACCTGCTGAAAGCCGGAGTGAACGTGATCTACATCCGCGACCTGCTCGGCCACGCCGACATCTCAACAACCGAGATCTACGCCCGCGCCGACCCGGAGACCAAACGCAAAGCCATCGAGAACGCCTACGAGTCACTCACCCCCGAACTCCTGCCCAGCTGGACGGCCGACCGAGATCTCCTCGAATGGCTCGACCAGATCTGCCGATAACCGCCCGGATTATGTGGCCGGAACCGGCCCCGGCGACAGGCCCAGCAAGGGAAACACGCCAGCCGGCCACATAACCCAGCCGTCCACGTAATGCCGCTTACGTGGAATTCCACGTAACCGACACACCAACGCCATGCTCCTCCGAGCCCGCGACACCGACACCGCGACGATCGCACTGTGGCTCGGACACGAGAGCACCAAGACCACCAGCATCTACGAACACGCCGACTCAGCACTCAAGGAACAAGCCATCGCCCGAATCGCGCCGCTCGGGACCAAGCCCGGTAGATACCGACCATCCGACGCGCTACTCGCGTTCCTCGAAGGGCTCTGATTATGCCGCGCAGCTAACCAGCCAGAATCGCGCTGAGCAGCAGAAACGCGCGTTGCTGAACCTCTACGCGGCATAACCAGCCGCGCGGCATGACAGCAGTTATGCCGACATCGGCATAACCGCTTCGGAAACGAACCCGAGCGCGTCGACCGCGTTCGCGTTGAGTACCGCGATCCCAACGATGCAGGTGTCTCGCCGGCGCTTGCCACGGCCCTGCTCCTCGCCAACAGCAGGGCGGGCGGATCGCTAGCTGCGACCCTGTTCGGCTGCAAGCACCAGCGCTGGAAGCAGTAGTCGGCAGCGTCTCGCCGGCGGGGCCTTCGGACTTGCGCAATCGCCCAGTAGCGAGCGTCGGTGTGCGCCGCTGCGCACGACTGCCTTGAGCTCGCGCCGGCGCGGCACCGGACGATCGCAAGGGCGACCAAGCGCAACTCCGCGACGGCGCGGTGCTAGCCGTAGGCGAGCAAACCGGGGGCGGTCAGAATGGCGGCGGTCGGGGCAGTTCTGCTTTCACGAACAGGCAGAAGTCTCGCCTCTTCGATTCGGGCGGGTCACACTTCCGCTCTCAGCTGGACGGGGCTACGCGGAGCCGCTTTCCCACTGCGACAAGCATCTCTACGACGCCCTCGCTTGTCTCGGATTGCGCCGATACCAGGACGGCGGACGGGACTGGAATCTAGACGTCGAACTGGAAACTGGCCTGACCGGCAGCGAGGTCTTCGCGTTTGGCGTGAAGACCTCGCAGCAAAGGGGCTCCGAGGCCAACGCACGGGACCCGGCGGAACCGAGCCTGGCGAGTCGAGGGCTCCCGGGGTGTGAGCAGCTCGTCGGCCGGAGAACCGTCGGCGAAAAAAATGTGTGGTTGGGAGCGAGGCTTTCGCGGACGGCTGCTCTACATACCCCGCGGAGGGTCGCGCGTGCCGCCGGCCCCCGGCATATCAGCGACTCATGCGCCCCTGGCGGGTCCCACCCGGAAGGGATGAAAAGGGCAGGCTCCCGCAGACCCTACGGCCACGACGTGCGGCAGGCCGTACCGCACGGGAAGCCCTCAGCGATGGCACCTGAGCAGGCATTTTCCTCCTAGTGTGTCCGGGGCGCAACGCTATTTTCGATTCAGCCCCTTTTCTTTAGGAGGTATCGGATGGATCTCAGTGATCGGTTTCACCGCTCGCTGCGGGTCGCCGCAGTTGTGCTGGGAGCGGTACTCGTCGCCCTGGCCGCGGTGCGGATGGGGATGGGGGTGGAGCTCGTCAAGAAAGCGGCCGGGATTCCCAATGGGGCGAGCACGGGCGTTGGCAAGTTCATCAATGGCGCGCAGGCTTTGGTGGCGCCGTTGTTGGCGATGGCGGCGGCGGTCGCCCCGATCGCGCTGATCGCGGGCGGGTTTGTGCTGCTGTTCGGCGGCCGACGGGGGATGCAGATCATCGCCACGTCGCTGGGGGTGCTGTTGGTGCTCGGCAGCGTCACCGCGCTCGTCGACTGACCACCGGCCCGATGCGAAGGGAGCTCAGGGAGCGTTCGGAGACCCGCCCGGCCGGGTGCCGGGCAGGCCGCCTGCACGCAGCGATGCGCGCTCACGGCCGGTTGCTGGCGATCGGCGGTGCGCTGTTGATCGCGATCACGCTTGCTTCCGCGGCGATCCCGTCTCGGGCCGAGGCGCTGCCGGTTATCAGCCCGATCGTGAACGGCGCCAGCGGCGCGGTCGGGGGGCTGCTGAGCGCGGTCGGCGGCGGTTTCGCCAGTCTCGCCACGGGGGCGTTTGACGCGATCATCAAGCACCTGTTCGCGCCGATCACGAAGTTCGTCACGGTCGAGGTGATCGGATGGCTGGTGGCGGTGCCGAACTTCACCACCGGTCAGAACAACAGCGTCGCGCAGCTGGAGACGACGGTGGTCGCGATGGGCGGCGGTCTGTTGGGTGCGGTGGCGACGTTCTCGGTGATTCGCTACTGGCTGGCGGGGGTCGCGGGCGGTGGTGACTCTGGGTTTGTCGCGCTCGAGGGGCTGGCGCGGACGGTCGGCGCGGCGCTGGCGCTGGCGCTCTGGCCTTGGCTGTTCGACACTGCGGTGAAGCTGGTGAACCTGTTCACCGCCTCGCTGATGGGATCGGGGCAGGTGATCGCCAACACCGCCAGGCTGCTGGCGACGGGGGTCGGGGCCGCGGCGATCACCAGTGGCGCGTTCGCGCCGCTGGGTCTGTTTGTGACGATCGCGGTGTCGATCGCCGCCGGCTTGCTGTTCCTCGGGCTGCTGCTGCTCAAGATCGCGATCAGCGTTTCCACGATTCTGGTGTTCGTCGGGATGCCGCTGGCGATCGTGTTGTGGCCCGCGGCCCCGTGGGTCGCGCGCATGGCGGGTCGAGCGTTCATCGTGTGCCTCGCCGTTCCGGTCCTGTGGACGCTGTGCTTTGCGGCGTCGGGCGCTGTCGGCGTCGACGCGCTGGCATTCACCGGCGGTGGCGCGATCGACAAGCTCGTGCAGCCGCTGGTGGCGATCGTGTTGTTGTGGGTCACGGTCAAACTGCCGGTCACGCTCGCGCGCGTGGCGATGCTCGGCGCGCAGGCGCTCGGCGGCGGGTTTGTCTCCCGCGCCGTCAGCTATGCCGCCGGCTCTCAGCTGCGCGACACGGTCAGAGAGCACGTGGGCGCGAACAAGCCCACCAGCGCCTCGAGCGAGTCCGCATCCAGCGATAGTCGTACTGCCGGGCGGCTACGGAGCGCCGCGACGCTGGCGGGTGCGGCCGCTACGGCCGGGGCGACCGGTGGCGCCGGCGCCGCCGGCGCCGGCCTCGGCGCCACTGGCGGCGGCGCGGCGACCACGATCAAAGCTGGCAGCGCGGCGAGCGGTGTCGCGAGCAACGGCGCCGCGGGCGCTGCTGGCAGCCGGGGGTACACGCGACCCGCCACCGCGGAGGCGCAGGCGGCCGGCCGCGGCCTGCAGAACGGCTTGTCGACCCCGGCGTTTCGCAAGGATGACCACGACGCCGAGATGTTCGAGGCACAGTTCCGTCAGCGAGCCAACCCCGTCTCGGCCGAGCAAGCGAAGGGGGCATTGCAGAGCCTTCCCCAGGCGACGCAGGCGGGGGTTGCCAATCTCGTCGCTGATCACGGCGCCGGCGCCCGCGAGCATCTGGCCTACCAGGCGACCGGCGAGTGGACAGCCAGCGAACGTGAGGCGCTGCGCACGCTCGCGGCCGCCACCCCCCAAGTCCGCGCAGACGCAACGCGAGGCGTGCTCGACTCGGAGGAGCGCGCAACCGCGCAGTCCGACCCGACGTCCGCAACGAGTACCCAGGAGCAGTCCACAGATGGCGCCGCTGGCGGCGCGAGCGGCACTGGCGCACCCCCGGCTGAGCAAGAGCGCGTGACGCTCGAGGAGCTAGGAGCGGCGGTCTCAGGCGGCGATCCGATCGAACAGCCGCCGGTCGAGAACGGGGGTGGCTCGAACGGTGGCCAGACCGGCTCGGAGCCCGGCAACGGCGGCACGGAGGGCACTGGCTCGGCTGCCGGTAGCGCCGGCGGCGCGAGGCCCAGCGGCTCGCCGAATCCGCTCGAGCAGCCGGGGGCGCTCGGCACGGAGGGCCTTGGCTCAGCTCCCGGTGGCACTGCCGGCACGCCCACCAGCTCGCCGAATCCAGGCGGACAGTCCGGCTCCGGGAAGCCCGGCTCGGTTTCCGGTCCCCCGGACGCCGGGCGAAGCGGCGGTGGCGTACCGCCGGCGCGTGAGCCGCGCGGACCCGATCCCAACGACCTCTCAGGAGAAGCTTGATGAATTCCGCTCCCGCTCACCTCGAAGCGAAGCTGCGCCTGTTCCTCGATCTCAGTGTCGGCCAGCTCGTCGCCGTGTTCTTCGGGATTCTGCTCGGGGTCGTGTGGGCGAAGTGGCTGGCGCCGTTTGGCGGGATGGCCGCCGCATTGAGCGGCACGTACATCGCCGCGGTGCCGGTGGTTCCGGTGTTCGTAGCCAGCCAGAGCGAGTTTGACCTTGGTCGACTGGTGCTCGGCGCAATCGGCTGGCGGCGGCTCGAGGGCCGGTACCTACCGGGCGCCGGCGAGCGATATCAGGGCTATCAGCTGCTCAGCGAAGCGAACGACCAGGACCCGGGCGGCCAGCTTGGGCTTGACCTCCAGGCGCTCTGGCAGCAGCCAACCACCAAACCCGCCGCGGCGCGGCGGTGACAAAAGGGAGACCGATGAGCAAGAAGAGGGCCGACAGAGATCGTGTGGAGCTTCCGGTGGCCGGCGATCTGCTCGCGATCGAGGCGGTCGATCGCACTGGGTTGATCGTCACCAGCGAGGGCGCGTTCGTGCGGATCATTCGGGTCATACCGCCCAATCCATTGCTGATGTCCGGCGAGGAGCGGGCCAACACCGCGGCGGCGTTCCAGCGGCTGGTGTCCCGGCTGAAGGCCGAGCAGGCGCTGCAATTCTGGATCGACGCGCGACCGGTGAACCTCAGCGAGCTGCTGAACGACTGCCGCCGCGAGGTGCAGGCCAGCGCCGGCCCGATGCCGACCAGGGAACAAGCAGCGCGGGACGCGATGGCGCTCGCGCAGTGGCGGCTGTACGCGGGGCTGGAGGAGTCATTGCGGCTGCATGCCGACGAGCAGGCCGCGATGCAGGTCTCAGCGCATGTGGTGGTGCCGTTCACGCCGCGGCAGCACAGCCCGAGCGGCGATGAGGTGGGTCCGCCGCGGCCGGCTGCCATCGGCACCACTGGAGCGCCCCCTGCAAGCCCATCGCCGGGCCGTGCGTGAGCACCTGGCCCACATCGACGGGCTCCGCAGCGAGCTGGAGGCCGAGGGAATGCCAACCGAGCTGCTCGACGGCGACGCGGTGCTGGGGCTGCTGTGGGCCCAATTCAATCCCACCAAAGCCGACCACAGCCACCGGCGCCCATCCTCCACGGTGGAGGTGCTCGGCGAGCTCGACGCCCACAACGACCGCGACGTCGCCCGCGATGCGGCGATGCGACTGAAGGAGAAGGTCGCGCAGTCGAGCTTTGACTTTCGCCGCTCACACCATCACGTGACGGTCGATCGCGATGTCGAGCAGACGATCTTCGTCGACACCCCCGCCGGGCGGACCGCGATGGGATGGCTGCACGGGGCGATGCTGACCCGCCAGCCGTACACGCTGAGCGTGTACGTCCACGGCCTCAGCCGCCATCACGAGCGCCGGAAGCTGAAGTTCCGCTACCGAAGGGTGTTCACGCTCAACCGCGGCGCCGAGCAACGCGGTCGGGTACCCGACTTTGACCGCTACATCCAGGAGCGGGAATATCAGGAGCTGCTCGGCGACATGGCCTCGGGTGAGCAGGCCAACCTGTTTCTCGTCTCGATCTATCAGACGCTCCGGGCACGCGGCCCGGACCCAAACCTCGCGGTGCTCTCCGAGGCGGTCGACTTCTGCGCCGAGGCGATCGAGTCAGCCGGCGACTGCAAGGTCAACCGCGGCGAGTTTCGCCAGCACGACCTGTGGCAGAGCAGCCTGCCACTCGCCCGCGACCTCAGCGGCCAGGTGCGCAAGTACCCGACCCTCAACGCCGGCGACATGGTGCCGCTGGTCGGCACCCCGTGCGGCTCCCCGACCGGGTTTCCGTTCGCGTTCGCCGACCCCGGTCGCACGGTCGAGCTGCTGAACCCCTACGACGAGGAGCACCCCACCCAGACGATCGTGATCTCCGGCCGCGGCGGGTCGGGCAAGACGATGAGCGCGTGCGTGATCCTGTCCAGGTGCCTGGCATTGGGCGCGCGGGCGTTCGTGATCGACCGCGCCGGGCATTACGAGACGCTCACGCGGCTGCTCGACGGCGCGCAGCAGATCGAGATCGGCGCCGATGACTCGCCGTATGCGCTGAACCCGTGGGACGTCCCGAACCCGGCGAAGGTCTCGCGGGAGAAGCTCGCGTTCCTGCTCGCGCTGCATCAGGTGATGATGGGCGGGCTGGACGGCCGGCAGATCGGGATGCTCGGGGCCGGGATCCGCGCCGTGTACGCGAAAGCGGCCGCGCTATCCGACTGCCGGCCGCGCGAATCGATGCTCCAGTCCGAGCTGCGCGCCCAGGCCGAGGAGGCGCAAGAGTCAGACGCGGTCGACGTCGCCGCGACGCTTCGGAACCTTGCAGACCGGCTCTCGGAGTACTGCGGGGACGGCACCTACGCCTACCTGTTCGACCGTGAGACGACCGTGCCGCTCGACGCGCGATTGGTGGTGTTCGACACCCGCCGGTGCCCCGAGTCAGAGCTGCGCTTGGTCATGTTTCAGCTGATGGAGTACATCACCAGCACCGTCGAGCGCCACTGGGAGACGCACAAGGCCCAGGGAAGCCAACCCTGCGCACCACTGTTCCTCGGCCGCTCGATCATGCTGATCGACGAGGCATGGCACCTGATCAGCCGCCCGGAAACCGGCGCCTACGCCAACAACCTCGCGCGCCGTGCCCGCCACCTCGGGCTGGTCTTGATCGTGATGAGCCAACAGCTCTCGGACTTCGACACCGAGCACGGAGTGGCGCTGCTCGATAACTCCTCCCAGCAGCTGCTGCTTGCCCAGAACCCGAAGCAGATCCCGTTCATCGCCGGCGCGCTGCAGCTATCAGACCGCGAGGCGAAAGAGTTGGCGCGGCTGAAGACAGTCAAGGGCCGCCACGCCCAGATGCTGTGGCTCAACGGCACCCGCGGGCACGGCAAGGTCGCACTCAGGGTCGGCCCGACCGAGTACTGGGCGTTCACGTCCGACCCGCCGGAGGCCGCGATGCGCGAGGCGGAGATCGCCAACCACGACGGCAACGTCTGGGCGGCGATCGCGACGCTCGCCAAGCGCGGCACCCGCGCGCACCGCGACCACCAGCCAAGCCACACGCCGGTCAGCGCCGGAGCATGAGATGCACGCGTCCGCTCCCAGCCCACGCCTATCCGTCCGCCTCCACGAACCCTCCCCTGCGGCCGACCCGGGGACTGCCGCACACCACGTGCTCGCGCGAGCGCGATCAGGGTCGCTGCTGGCGGTGTGCGGCTTGTGCGGCGGGGACGGCGCGAGCACGCTCGCCTATCTGATCGCGCTCGCCGCTGCTCGCTGGCAGCCGCGCCCGGTGCTCGTCGGCGACACCGGCGGACCCGGCGGCGGTCTGGCCGAATACACCGGGGTCGCCACACCGAACTCGCTCGGGGAGCTGGCCGAGCGGCTGGCCTCAGGCCAACCACCGGGCCCGCTGTTCACCACCACCGAAGAGGGGCTGCGAGTCCTCGCCACGACCCCACGGCTAAGCACGGGATGCGCTCGCGCCGGCGTCGAGCTGCTGCTCGATCACGCCCGCGCCGCGTACGGTCTGACGATCATCGACTGCGGCACGCTCGCCCGCGAAGCCGACCAGGTCGCGCTGACGATCGCCACTCATGTCGCCTGGGTGATGCCCGCCACCCGGTCGGGCGCCCGCCGCGCCCGAGGGGTGCTTGAGGTGGTCGACCTTGACATCGCGGGCGTTGAATTTCTCGTCGCGCGCCGCGATCAGCGCGAGCCCAAGACTGCTCTCGAGGAGCTCAAGCAACTAGCACTAGCCAAATCTCGCCGCGCGCCGCTGATCCTCCTCCCCCACCTCCCTGACCTATCTGCCGGTAAGCCGTCGGTAGCGCTCGACGCCGCGCAGGTGCCGCTGCAAGCGATCCACGGGCTCCTGCAGCGATGAGCGCCAACGATGACATCCAACAGCCGCCGGCGCCGGCGCCAACGCCAACGCCAACGAGCAGCCATCTCAGTCTCCCCGCGACCCGGCGTGCGCCTCATGGCGCCGAGCGTCGCTCAGCACACGCGACCGCGCTACTGACCGTTGGTGTAGCCGGCCTGCTGCTCTCGGTAACGATCGTGATCGCGGGTGCGACCTGGCTGTTGGCGGCCGCCCCCACCCGCCGGTGGTTGCAGTTTCCGTTTCGAGGCGTGCCTGCCCGGGCCGGCGAGGCGGTTGCGATCTTCACCCACAACGGGCGAGTGCTGGCAGGCGTGCTCGGGCTCCTGCTGATCGCCCAGCTGGCGCTGCGGAACCCTGAAGCGCACTGTTGGCTGCAGCGGACGCTGCGCAAGCTAGGCGAAGCGCTGCTCGCCGGTTTGGTCGCCGTCAACGTGCTGTGGGTCGGCGCGAGCGTCGGCGCCTACGGCATCCGCATGGTCCGGGCGATGCTGCCGCACGGGCCTGTCGAGCTCGCCGCCTACGCGCTCCCGCTCGCGCTCTACCTCCGCGGCCGCCAACGCATCCTGCCGACCCGCGAGCTCGTGACTGTCGGCGCCACGTGCGTCCTGCTGCTCGCCGCCGCCGCCGTGCTCGAAACGTTCATCACCGTATGAGACCGCTGCGCTGACTAATCGGAAGTTTTCGAGGTCTTGAGGCGCGATCGCCTGTGTTCGCGGGCGATCGGGCTTCTTGTGACTGGTTGATGTAGCCAAAGAATTGTTGTGTGGACGGCTGGGATCAGCTATTCTCTGCCTGTGCCTAGACGGTCGGGTGGCGCCGTTCATGTAGCCACAATCAAGACGCGGTACAAAGATCGTGAGTACGTGTCGCACGTGCTGCGGCGCTCCTACCGCGAGGGTGGCAAGGTCAAGCATGAGAACCTCGGGAACGTCTCGCACCTGCCGCCCGAGGCGCTGGAGGCGTTGCGCCGCTCGCTCGCGGGCGAGGTGTTGATGCTGGCAACGGATGATTTCGAGATCGTGCGGTCGCTGCCGCACGGGCACGTCGCCGCGGTGCTCGGCGTGTTGCGCGATCTCGATCTGGAGCGGCTGATCAGCCGCGAGCGTTGCCGCGAGCGCGACCTGGTGGTGGCGATGATCGTCCAGCGGCTTTTGTGTGCGTGCTCGAAGCTGTCGATGACGCGGCTGATCGGGCAGACCACGCTCGCCGAAGAGCTCTCGCTCGGCGAGGTCACCGAAGCCGAGTTGTTGGCCGCGATGGATTGGCTGCTGGAGCGCCAAGAGCGTGTCGAGAAAGCGCTCGCCCGCCGGCACCTGCACGGGGAGGGGTTCGTGCTCTATGACCTGTCCTCTAGCTACCTGGAGGGCCGCCACTGCGAGCTGGGCGCGGTCGGCTACTCGCGTGACGGCAAGCCGGGCAAGCCACAGATCAGCTACGGGCTGTGCTGCGCGCCGGAAGGCCAGCCGTTCTCGATCGAGGTGCACAAGGGCAACACCGGGGACCCGACCACGCTGTTAGCGGCGGTCGAGCGGGTCAAGGACACGTTCGGGATCGAGCACGTCGTGTTCGTCGGGGACCGCGGGATGATCACCGAGGCCAGGACCAAGGTTCTCAAGGAGCAGGGAGTCGGGTTCATCACCTCGCTGCGCGCCCCGCAGATCCAGAAGCTGACAGTCGCCCCCGGCTTTCAGCTCTCGCTGTTTGACGAGCAAGGGCTGTGCGAGGTCTCATCCCCCGAGTTCCCCGCAGAGCGGCTGATCGTGTGCCGGAACCCGGCGGTCGCGGCCGAGCGCGCCCGCAAACGCCAGGAGCTTTTGAGGCTGACCGAGCGAGACCTGGAGAAGGTAAGGCAGATGGTCGAGGGTGAGCGCGGAACGCTTCGCAACGCGAGCGCGGGGAAGATCGGCGAGCGCGCCGGCCGGGTGGTCAACAAGCGCAAGATGGCCAAGCACTTCACTCTGCAGATCTCAGACGCCAGCTTCGGCTACGAGCGCAACCAAGCGCAGATCGACGAGGAGGCGCTGCTGGACGGGATCTACGTGCTACGCACCCAAGAACCAGCCTCGCGGATCGGTTCGGCCGCGGTCGCGCGCGCCTACAAGCAACTCAAAGTCAACGAGCGCTGCTTCCGAGAGATGAAGACCACGCTCGAGATCCGACCCGTGCACCACCGACTCGAGGATCGCGTCCGCGCGCACGTGTTCCTCTGCATGCTCGCCTGCTACGTCCAGTTCGAGCTCGCCCGCCGGCTCGCGCCGATGCTGTTCTGCGACGACACCCCGATCGCGCCCGCCGACCCCGTCGCGCCGGCCCGCCGCTCCCCCGACGCGATCGCCAAGGCCGGCAGCGCCCGCACCCCCGACGGCCATCCCGCCCACAGCCTCGAAGACCTGCTCAGCGACCTCGCCACCCTCTGTCGCAACACCATCCGAATCGGCACAAGCCAACACACCTTCACCCGTCTCACCACCCCGACCGAGCTCCAAGCCGACGCCTACGCGCTGATCAACATCAAACCCGCGTAGCCAAGCAACCACCCCTCCCAAGCGGCAAAACCCCAGCCGCAACAGGGTCCAACAACCCCAACCTACGAAAACTTCCGACTAATGATCCTGGTCGTGATCGGCGGCGGCCTGGCCGTCAGCCTGGTGCTGGTCCCCAGAGCCATCCGCTCGCTGCACTCCTCCCCACTCCTTCGTGCCACACCGACGAAGCCGTACCCAGCCGGGCGCGATTCCCGACCACACAGCTCGCGTGCTCACAGTCACGCGACGACCGCGCACACCACCACCAAGCCGACGGCAACGCGCTTTAAGCCCGCGCCGGGGTTGGGATCCTGCACGACGGGACGCTCACGCTCGCCGCGCTCGAGCTCGCGGGCGCTCTCGCCCTGATCGGGGCGCTGCTGTTGGCGCTGGTGGGAGGGAGAGTGCGCCGCCGGCGCCGCCGGGAGTATGCGCTGTATGAGCTTCAGCTCTCCACGCACGATCAGGCCAAGCACCAGGACCTCGAGGACATGGTCGAGTCGATCGCGAACATCGTCCGCGCGTGGCCGGTCGACAGGGTGCGTCACGGGCAGCCATTCCTCGCGTTCGAGCTGATCTGCGGCGGCCCGCCACGACCGGACGGTAGCGCTGAGATGGAGTGGTCGATCAACGTCCGCTGCGAGCCGCGGGTAGTCGCCGCGCTCGACGGCGCGGTCAGCGCCGCCTACCCGGATGTCAGGCTCGGCCGCGCGCACGGCCAGCAGCCCCGCCCGCGCGCCGGCGGGGTGCGCGAACCGGGGTATGTGATCCGGTTTCGCAAGGAGCGAAGCTTCGTGTACTCGCTGATCGCCGACGGCGAGGAGGAAGCGTCCTCGCCGCTCGAGCAGGTCGCGCGCGCCCAGATCGCGCTCGGTGCACCGTCGATCGTCCGCTTCCAGCTGACCCCCACCCCGTCGTTCTTCGAGGAGCTCGCCCGCCGCCTGTACCGCCGCCGCGAGAACAAGCTCGTGCGCCAGGAACGATGGGGACTGCCCGAGGGCGGACTATGGTCGACGTTCAATCGGGCCGAGATGCGCGCCGCCGAGCGCACCCAGAACCGCAGCCTGTTCTGGCTCGAAGCGGTGATCGCCGCCGACAGCGCACAGGGGTGCAAGACGGTCGCCGCTGCCGTCCAGTCACGCCGCGGCGAGAACCGCCTTCACCGCCGCTAGATGATCATCCGCCAGCGCCTGTACCGACGCCGCTTCCCGCGCGCGCTCGGGCCGCTCATACCCTCGTTCCGCTCGCTCGTGTCAGCCGCCGAGGTCGCGCACCTGCTCGAGCTCCCATCGGCGCGGATGAAAGGCGTCCCCGTCCGGCGGGTGACGATCCCGCGGATCCCCGCCCCGCCCGAAGCCGCTCGCGCGATCCGCGCCCGCGATCTCAGACCCCCCTTCCGCCAGCCCGTCAACAGCGTCGCTGTTCACCCAGGCGCCACACTCACAACAAGGGAGGACCGATGACCGCTACCACCTCCTATAACCCTGGTCCCGAGGATCTGTTTCCGATGCTGCGAGCCGAGAACGCCGAGGTGGTGATCCGTCCAGATGACCGCAAGTACGGGGCGCTGCTGGTAGGTGGCCAGGGCACGGGGAAGACGGCAGCCCTGCTCGGTTTCTACATTAACGACGTCGAGGATCCTCGTGCGGCGCCGTTGGTGATCGACCCCAAGTCCGAGCTCGCGCGCGTCTGCCTGCGCATGACCCCGCCCGGCTGCGGCAAGCGAGTGTGGTTCCTCGACCTCGGGCATCCGGCGTTCGGGATGAGCCCGCTGCGGCTGATCGGCGACCGGCCGCTCGCGACCGAAGCCGCGCAGATCGCCGAGAACGTGGTCGCCGCGCTGCTCGACATCAACGAGAACAGATCTACCAGTCCTCGCGACGCTACCTGTACCACGCCGTGATCGGCGCGATCGCGATCGCCCACCAACAGCAGCGCCGCGCCAAGCTCGAGGACGTCTACACGCTGCTGCGCCCCGCCAAGGACGAGTTCCGCGCCGCCGTCGCCGAAGCATGCGCAGACCAGGCCGACCTGGACCAAACCGCCGAGTTCTTCGGCTCAGAGCTCGCCGACGACCTACGGATGGCGACCAGCCGCGTCGCCGAGCGCCTCGACGCGCCGCGCAACAAGATCTCCGGACTGACCGGCGTGCCGCCGCTACGGCGGTTCTTCAACCACCCCACCGACATTCCGCTCAGAGAGATCATCGAGGCGCGTGACATCCTGATCGTCGACGCGAACATGGGCGCGATCGGCACCGAGAACAGCAAAGCGTGCATGCACTTCATCCTGCGGATGCTGCACACCCAGCTGCAACGCCAAGTGCACCTCCCCGCAGCCGATCGTCCCCGGGTGCCGCTGCTGGTCGACGAGGCGCACTACATCGCCGGTGGCGAGAACGTCGTCGACCAGATCGCCACCCACCGCGCCGCCGGTCTCGAGCCCGCGTTCGGGCTGCAGTACTTCGCGCAGCTCGGCTCAGCCTCCGAACACCAACAGAAGATCCTCAAAGGCGTCCTGAACCTGCTGCAGAGCCGGTTCATGTTCCGGATGGGCGACGCCCAGGACGCCGAGGAAGCCACCCGGATCGCGATGGCCGTCTACTCAACGATGATCCGCGACGACCCCGACTCACGCGCCCGTCTACGGGTCACCCCCGAGCAGGCGCTGAACTTCCCCAACTACTACTGCCTAGCGTCATGGATCGCGAACGGAACCCGCTGCCCCAGCTTCATGGGCCAGACCTACCCGCTGCCCGACGTCGACGATCAGTGGGCGAACCACCACCTCGCCGCTCAAGCCCAACGCGTCGGCCCGTATCCCGAGCAGCTCGACTCGACGCTCGAAAGCGACACGACACCGATCAGCGAGGAGTCACCGGCGCCCGAGAACAACGGCCACGGATCCGTGCCCGGGCTCCCCCATCAACCCGAGGTCGTAGCGCCACCGGCCGGATCGGAGCAGCAGACCCCAACAGTGTCCGATCGGCCGCAGAAGCGGGAGGTGCGAGTCGACTACGAGCCGCCGCCCGCGCTCCCCAACCTTGCCGACAGCCCGGTCCGCCGGATCGTCGGACGCCGGGTACCCGAGCGCCCGGAACCCCACGAGGACCGACCGGCCCCAGACAGCCTCCGCGAACTCGCGTTCCTTGACCGGATCAACGAGATCGGCCCCGCCGAACAGTTGAATGGCGCCGGCAGCCTGCCACGACTCTACGACGAGGACTACGCCATCCTGGCGCTGCTCGACCGAGCCGGGCTGGCACCGGCGAGCCTGGTCGGCCGGGCGGTGCTCCCCGGGCGCGCAGCACGCAGCGTCGCCGACCGACTGGTGAAGCTCTACCGACACGGCTGCTAGCGCGACACTCGACCGGGCTGCGCGAGCACGCTCGCGCCGACGGCAAGCCGCCGCTGCTGTACTCGGTCACGCGCCGCGGCCTAGAGGTCGCGCAGGCACGCGATCCGGCGCCCGCAATCTCGCCCAGGCGCGAGTGGCGGCCGATCGAACAGCTCCGCGCCGGGCGGCTCGCGCACGACCTGCACGCGCTCGCATGGGCGATCGAACTACACCGCGCAGTCGGCCCGCTCGCCAGCGACCACTGGCGCACCCCCCGCTACGCCACCGGCCGCTACCCCGTCCCGCAACTCGGCTCCGGCCAGCGCCGGCACCCGATCACGCTCAACGAGATCCCGACCCCCGACGGCCAAGCAATCATCGACCTGTCGCTCAAAACCTTCAACAAGATCAAGCCCGACCTCTCACTCGAACTGCGGATCCCCACGATCAAGCTCACCTTCGACCTGCTCGTCGAGCTCGATCTCACCGCGCGCCCCTCCTACAACCACGACAAGCTACTCGCCTACGACGCATTCCTGTCCGGCTGGGCGCTGGCCCACCCCCGCTACCACGCCCAAGGCACCCGGCCTGCGATCGTGTTCGTGTGCCCAAACTCCCACGCCGCGCTCGCATGCGCACGCGAAGCCGACCAGGCACTTACCGGACGGATCGGAGTGATGGGCACCCCGGCCGAGCACTGGTACCACGCCGGACGCGACCACCTGTTCTTCGCCGTCGAGGCAGACATCCACTACCGAGACCTCTCGGCGCTGGCGCTGCCACCCCAGCCGCCCGGGCTGCGCGAACGACTCACCGGCAACCACGAGCTCGCGCTCGAGCACGTCAGCCTGCTAACGGGCACCAACGCGAAAATCTGAGCGAATCGCCGCTCCGACGCGCTGCTCGACAGCGCGAAGCCGGGCTAGCAACGGCGACGTATCGTTCGAGGGTTCCGGGCCATGGTGGTGTACGAATAGCCGGGGAAAACGAAACGCATCATCGGACGGGCCAAATGAGACCGGGGATCGCAAACGAGACTCCGGACGTCGCTCAGGCGGCGGATGTTTGGTGAGCAACCCCCCGGCGGACACGCATGGAGCGCGACGGTGGCCCCCGTTGTGATTCTCGGCCGAACGTCATCCGTCGCGCGACAACGGCGGCGTGTTGCCGCTTCGCACGAAGAAGCAGAAGCGCCCACACGGCCAGCCGGCGTGGCTGCTCATGGGCGAGGCCGTCGGGCGAAAGCGATCGCCGGCCGCGGCGCAGGTCGGGTCCGACCGGGACGACCGCTCTGTCACCCTTGCAATCGTCCGGTGCCGCGCCGGCGCGAGATCAAAGCAGTCGTGCGCAGCGGCGCACACCGACGCTCGCTTCTGGGCGCTAGCAGCAGCGGCTGCGCTTCCGGCACACTGCTAGCACCAGCCGAATCCAATGCCCGTCAGGTAACGGACGAGGTGCTTGCTCAGGCTCATTGGATGAGCAAGCAGGTCAAGCAACTGCTCGATTGGTTGACCGGTCTCCCACACGCCGAGAGCCGAGCCAAGCCGTTATCCGCTACGCACGGCGTGCTTGAAGCGGCAGGAACGAGCGGCGTCAAAGCAGGCTTCGACGCCCAGGTGATCCCCTCCCGACAATGCGTCGATGCCAGCTCCGGCCTATCGGCGGCTGTCAGGCAGCACGCGTCCGAATAGGTGTCAATGGCCATCGGTTTCTCCCCAAGTACGGCCATCGGTTCTCCCCACCGGCGGCCATCTTTTCTCCCCGCTGGTGGCCATGAGTTCTCCCCACGACCGGGTGGGAGAGCGACCGTCGTCGCGGGGGCCGAGCCGGGAGGGCGAGGCGCCGCGGCGATGGTCGCTTAAAGTCCGTCTCAGGTCAGGGGCCTCACCCCCTTGCCGGCGGTCGCCTGGGCGAGTCGGTAGCTGTCGGTGCCGTCGGTGATCAGCACGTGCGCGTGATGCAGCAGCCGCTCGACCGTCGCGGTCGCGAGCGTCTTGGGCATCAGCTCGTCAAACCCGGAAGGGTGAATGTTCGACGAGATCGCGAGCGATCGTTTCTCATAGGCGGCGTCAACGACTCGGAACAGCGCCTCGGCCGCGTCGGCCGAGACCGGCAACAGCCCGACGTCATCGACGATGATCAGATCGGCGCGGATCAGCTTGCTGATCGCTTTGCTGACGCTGTCATCGGCGCGGTGGCGGCGGAACAGGACCGCGAGCGTCTCGAGCGTGTGCCACGCGACGGTCTTGCCCTTGTCGATCGCCAAATGCCCGAGCGCCTCGACGAAGTGGCTCTTGCCGGTGCCGCTGGGCCCGCAAACGCACAGCACCTCCGCGCGGTCGATCCATTCGAGCGTGCGCAGCGCTTGCTGGGTGGGTTTCGGGATCGCCGACGCCTGGGGTTCCCACGCATCGAACGTCTTGCCGGCGGGCAGCCCGGAAGCGCGCCTGCGGGTAGTGATCGTGGCGTGGTCGCGGCCGGCTGCCTCCTCGGCGAGCAGCACCCTGAGGACTTCGGCGTGTTCCCAGCGTTGTGAGTTGGCGGTCGCGAGCACGTCCGCCGCCGCCCGCCGAACGTATGGCAGCCGCAGTCGTCTGAGCAGCCGGTCGAGCTCGTCGGGCAGCGGCGGCGGGGCTGGTAGCTTGACGGTCATAGCCGTGCTCCGATCCGATCCGCCTGCGCGGCGAACTCCAGCAGCTCTGACGCGAACTCGCGCGCCTCATTGGGTGTGAGCGTGCAGATCGCCGGCGGCAACCAGCAGCGCTCCCGCCGGCAGTCGAAGCGGTGATCGTCGGTCATGATCACGCTGATCTCCTGCACCGGCCGCCCGCCGTCTGGTTGCCAGACCTGCTCGGGATCGATCCGGCAGTGGACGCTGTCGCGGTAATCGCTCATCGCGCGGCCTCCTGCTTCCACCAGTTCGCTTGGAGCGTTTGCCGCTCGGCGTCCTCGGCCGCCTGCAGCAACGCCAGCGCGAGCTGGCGCGCCTGCTCGGGCCGCAGATCGGTATACGCGTCCGGCAGGTTGGTCGGCCGGCCGTGATCATCGACGGCGCCCGGCCCGTCGTGAAGCCGCACGCGCACCAACAGCTGCCGGGCTCCGTAGAGCAGCCGTTCGCGTGCCGGGCCCGCGAACGCCTCCGCCTCGCATCGATAGCCGCTCATCGCCCGAACCCCTCCCAGCTGCGAGTCGAGCGCTGCAACGAGGAGTCCTCCGACGCGCGGGCGGGGAACGGGATCACCGTCCCCGCCCGCTGATGCGCGAGGATCGCGGCCAGGTCACCGTCGCTGAAGCGGCCCGCCTCAGCGCATACCTTCAGCGCATGCTCGACCTGCTCGGCGCCGTGGAGCTTGGCGAGGTCGACCGCCTCAGCCATCTTCCGTCTGACCCGCGTCGCGCCCGCCGCGGCCGCCTTGATCAGCCACTGCTCGCCGCCCGGTCCGAGCGCCAAGAACGCCGCCTCCTCCCGCGAACGGGCCCGTGGGCGACGCTCCAGCGCGCCCGCCGGGCGGGGCGGATAGTGCTCATCCTTGATGCTCGGCCGGCCCGGCGTCGTCAACTCGTGCCGGGCGACCTCACGCGGCCCCTCCGGCGAGTCGACATGCACCACGATCAACTCCGACCCATGCGCCCTGGCCCACACCCGCTCCTCCACCAGCGAGCTCGGGACTGAGTAGATCGCACTACCAACCGAGATCGTCGACTGCCGGTCGACCTTCCGCGTCTGCCCGAAGCACACCGTGTGCGCCACCTTCGGCAACGGGTGCATCCGCTCGCGCTCCTCGGCGAGCATCACCACCGGCGCCCGGCGCGTGATCCGGTGCTCGCGCGCGTTCACCCGCTCGCAGAACCGCTCGCACTCGGACTCCAGCTCGGCGAAATCCCGATACGCCGAGCGGAGGTTATGGTCGGTCGGGACCAGATCCGCCGTGGCGATCCTGACCGTCGCTTCTGACCCGCCCTTGCTCTCAGGATCCGCCGGCACGCAGGTCGCGACCGTCAACCCGTAATGGCGACCCACCGACACGATCTGCGGGTTGCGGACCGCGATCCCGCACACCTGATCCACGCTCACGGTCTTCTCGTTATCGGTCAACGCGTACGTCGGCGCGGACGCGAACCGTCTCAGCGTCCGATCAAGCGCCATCACGACGCTCGGCATCGTCTTGTCCCACAACGGCAACACGACCCGGAAGCGCGACCACGCCAACCACGCGCAGAACAACACCGTCGAGCGGCCGCCAACCTCGGGCCCGTCGCCATAGTCCCACTGCATCCACAGCCCCGGCTCCGGGATCCACGGCCGGTACCGACGCCCATTCCCCTGCCGCCAGCGGCGCTTCGCGTCCGCGACCGCCCGACGCGTCGTTCGCTCCGACCCCAAATAGCCCATCGCGACCAGCGTCTCGTGCGCCTTATCCGCCCGGATCTTCCCGCGCGAACGATCGACCAACTCCTCGATCTTCGCCGCGAACCGGTCGACCATCGGCCGCGGCCTGACCGACACCGGCAGCCCGCCACCAGCAGCGTCCCGGACCGCTACCCAATGCGCGACCGTCTTGTGATCACACCCGCACAACTCCGCCGCTCCCCGCAGCGAACCAGCCAAATCGAACGCCTCCAGAATCTCCATGACTTCCTCTGCTTTCTTCAAGCCCGCCTCCTCGACGCGCCTCGATGACGAAGCGCCGGGAGCTACAGGCCGCTCAGGACAGAACGCTCGTCGTGGGGAGATCCGATGGCCACCCATGGGGAGATCCGATGGCCATCAGTGGGGAGTTTCGATGGCCGCCTACGGGGAGATTCCCATGGCCGCCGTCAAATAGGCATGGCAACCGAGACTCTTTCGCGGACCAGGTATACGGAACGCCGGGGCTCAATGGCCACCGCGGGCCGCTCTCGACCGGCAGAACGCTCGGGGTTGGATCGCTGTCCGGACGCCCCATCACGACGCGGCGCGGAGAGCGGTCGGAGCGACGGCGCCATCGCACATCCCGCGACGCGAGCACCGGGTCTGTCGCCGCGGCGCTCGAGATCGAGCAGAGCATCTGCGCCGCCCGGCCGCGCCCGGGATCCGTCGTGGGCGAACCCGATCTTCCGCCCCAGCGCAGATCGGGCTCGATCCGGACGACATGGTGTCTCGCCAACGCGCTCGCGCGGCGCTGGCAGGCGTGAGGTTCAAGCGATCGCTGAGGTTGCTCACGACACGTCACCGCTGGCAACCCACCCGATCGTCCCGTTTCGGCTGAGGCCATCGTGGCGAGGCTGGCGTCCTGACCGGAAAGCGAGCAGCCCGTTCTGGTTGGTTCTGTGTGACGCCTACGTCGGCTTCGGATCGTCGTCTACTTGATCCACTCCGGCGACGACGGCCCGATCAAGATCGGCCTATCCAGATCGCCTGGACGTCGTGACAGCGCGGGGGGTCCGCCGTCAGGCCCTACGACGCGGCGACCACGAAGCGCACGTTCCCGCCCGGGGTCGGAGGCGCGCCCGGGGCTCCGCGGAGGGCGGCGTCACAGCGCCCGCATCGGACCACTGACGTACCGTCCCAGCACCCGCGCGCGGCGACCTCAGCGGTGAGGTCCACGGACATCGGCGTGTCCGGCGCCTTGCACAGACGGTCGCCTTGCTCGCTCAACACATGCGCGATGACGATCGGGTCAGCCATTGCCGAATAAACGGATCGCGGACGAACGCACTTGCGAATGGCGGCTTTCCCGAGGTATGAGCGTGGGCCGGGTTACGGACCACTCACGGCCAACGTCGGCCTGGATCAGTCCGGCGACGTGAGCATCGGAATCCATGGCTAGTCGCCCAAGAACTGCTCGCGCGTGTGCGGCTGCCCAAATAGGCCACGCAGATGGCGGACGAGGTCCTTACCGTCGCCGAGGTCGCCGGGTTGCTGAAGCTACACCAGCAGACGGTCCGCAACTGGTTGGGTCTTTGAACGCTACGCCCGGTCAGGACTAGGCCGCCGGACGCCGAGCCGGCGCTACAGTCCCGCCGTGTCGGTCCTACGCCTCTTTACGTCCGCGTTCGGCCCGAATTGCGTTCGGAGTTCGAGCGAGCATTCGCCGCGGTGTCCGTTGACCACGTCCGCGAGCAGCCCGGCCTGCTCGCTGTTGCGATCGGCCGGCCGATCCGGCCCGAGACCGGCGAGTACCTGATGATGTCGACGTGGTCGAGCGTGAGCGACGTGGAGCGATTCGCCGGCCCTGACTGGACCGCAGCGGTCATCCCGTCGGGGATGGAACGGTTCGTCATCGACTACCGGGTCCAGCACTACGAGGTGTTTGGCGAAGCCTGACGGAGAACGAGAGCCTCGCCGTCGAGGCGACTCGCCTTGACCGCCCGGTCCGGATGAGGCGAGCGGCTCCGGCGCGGTGCCACTGAGTACCCCGTCGCCATCGACCGCGACTCGCTGGCTTGAATCTCGGCCCACTTGCTCGTCACCACAAGGAGGACGCCCGACTCGACGTCTCCGTTCGCTCAGCATTAGGACACCAGACGGCCGAAACCGAGCCTCAGAACGTCTGCTGCGGGGCCTCGCCGGCGCTCCCGCTCGCGGATGGCCGGGTTCGCGTCTGAGAAGTCCGGAGTTTGATCGGCAATCGGGCGCCGCAACGGACGAGTTGCCCAGCCCCGCCACGCTCCAGCTCACGCCCGATCCGCCTTCCGCAGAGACCTCTTATCCGCGCAATGCACGTCCGCGGTCGCCGGCGGCAAGAGACGTGCAATGCCGGCTGAGCAGGGCGCGCGACGAGGCCAATTTGAGGTTGACGTCGCCCTGCTTTGCGGAACAAGTAGGCCAACAGGCTGACCCCGTGGTAACCACCGACGGTCATCGACGACGCCTGTCGCGAGGCAAGGAGCAAATGCGTGCACACCCGCGACGAGAGACGTGATTCGGTCTAAGCGCGGTACTCGAGCCGGTCGGCGGCCAGCCCGGTGTACGTCGCTCGGCGCGAGTGCCCGTGCCCCGTTCGAGTCGTCGCCGGCTTCAGCCGCTATTGCTGGACAAGGTCCACAATCGGCATGATCGTGGGCGGCTGCGCTAGCTCGATGCCGAACTCCTCCATGACCGGCCCGAGGTACGTCAGGAACTCGTCGAACGCCTCCTGGCTCTCCCAGACATCGAAGACCTGAAGCTGCCCATCTTCGCCGAAGCATGAGTGGAGCTTCATAGCGCTTTCAGGTGCCCCGGCCTCACGGAGACGGTCGCGCCCTTCCGCGTGCTGCTCAACCGTCATGTTCTTGGTCACGATGTAGATCGCAATCACGGGCGGTGAACTCCTTGTTGGTTGGCTCGCCGACTGGATCAACTGTATTCCAGGGGCACAATCCGTCGGGCGCTCGACGGACCTGCTCCGCGCTATTCGTGCAGTTCAGCCGACCGAGGATCTGCGTGTGACCCAGACCGTGATGCGAGCGAACCTCGAGGCAACGCAGGCGGGGTGACGGCTCGCTCGGAGGGGAGCCCAGACCGCCTCGCGGGCTCCGGGCCGACCGCCTGCGAGCCCGCGGAGCTTTCCCCGTCCGCGGGCTCGCTGCATTGCGAAGACGGCGGACCGACCGTCAGTCGCCGTCGGCTGCTCCGGTCGTCCATGCCGGCGGTTCGTAGGGGCGGCCGGGGACGGCTCCGATGCACAGGACGCGCAGGCCGTCGGGGCCGCTGGTGAGGACTCGGCCGGTGCCGGCGTCGACCCGCACTAGGTGCTCGGGATCGAGCGGCAGCCGCTCGTTGCCGATCACGACGGCTCCGGTGCCGCCGAGCGCGACGTACAGCTCCTGCTGGCCGGTGTCGGCCTCGTCGTGGGATTCGGTCGTGTAGTCGGGCGGCAGTTGCATGATCTGCGCACCGAATGCGGTGATTCCGAGCCCGGCGCGCACGAGTCGGGCGAACCCGTCCCAGAGCTCGGGGAGCTCGTCGATCGATTTCGCGGAATAGCCGGTGATCGTCTGGGTCATGACGCCACCAGACCCATGTTCCTGGCGAGGGTCGCCATCGTGCGATCGTGCTCCTCGACCGGGCTGAGCTCGATCATCTCGACCGCCTCGAGCGTCTGCACGAAGTGCCCCGGCCGCAGGTGATAGGCCTCACCCGCGTTGACGATCTCGTCCGGCCCGTCGAGGTAGGTGACGCGGAACGACCCCTTGAAGAGGTAGCCCCAGTGGTCGCATTGGCAGCGATCGTCCGGTAGTCCCTTGAACGGGGACTCGTCCGGTGGGAAGTGCGCGGGCATCCTCTCGAACGCGATCCGGATTCCCGCCGCATCGATTGAGCGGCCCTCGTACTCGCCGATGACCATCGGTTCCAGCTCATCCTTGGATGTGTGCATGGACTCTCCCTTCGTTGGTGATGACTGCCGCCACGGCGTGGCGGCGCTTGATGAGAAGAAACAGGCAGGCGGCGCCGATCGCGGCAGGTCCGAGGCCGGCGAGCAGCAGGGCGGCGCGGGAGCCGAAGGCTCCGACGACGAGCCCACCGAGCACGAGCGCACCGAGCTCGGCCCCGTTTCGTGCCCCGTTGTAGGCGGCGAACGCGCGGCCGCGCAGCGCCTCGGGAGCGCGCTCGTGGATCAGCGTGCGGAGCAGCACATTCTTGACTCCGTGCGCGACGCCGCCGAGTGAGAACCCGATCAGGGCGAGCCACACGACGGTGCCTAGCGCCCCGCCGGCGATCCCGAGCCCCTGGAAGACGATCGCGGCGAGGGCGCCGGCCGCCAGGTGCGCCGGCCCGACGCGGTATGCCAGCCCGGCCGATCCGGCCGCTATCCCGACCGTCCACGAACTGAGCAGCACCCCATACGCGAGGCTGCCGCCGTGGAGTACGCGGGTGACGAAGAACGGCTCGGCGGTCGCGGACATCGAGAACAGCGCGAGCGCGGCGACGGCACCGCCGAGGGTGATCTTGAGGTCGCGCTCGCGCCTGAGGAATGCGAATCCGTCGCGGGCACGGACTGGGTTGTCGGCGTCCGGCGCGGGCTCCGGCTGGCGGCGAGCGCGCAGCAGCAGCGCTGCTGCGGCGACGACGACGAACGACAGTGCGTTGAGCGCCAGCGCGAGCCACAGGAGACCGGCCGCGCCGAGCGCCCCGCCGACGAGCGGGCCGGCGGTGAAACCGAGCGAGCGAGCGGTTTCCATCAGCCCGTTGGCCCGTGCAGCGTCGGTGTCCGGGCCGGCTGCGGCCGGAATCAGCGCGAACTCGGCTGGCTGGCTTACCGCAACGCCGAAGCCGAGCACCGTCATCAGCGGCAGCAGCGCCCAGAGGCTGTCCAGGCCAGCGAGCATCGCGGTCACGGTTGCCGCCTGGAGGAGCGAGACGGCGATCAGGATCCGGCGGTTCTCGAAGCGGTCGACGACCGCGCCGGCGACACCTGCGGCGAGGACGACTGGTCCCCAGAGCGCGAAGATCAGCGCCGAGACGGCGATTGCCGAGCCGGTGCGCTGTTGCACGTGCAGGATCAGGGGGAAGATCGCCATGAAGTCGCCGAGCGCGGAGAGCCCGGCCGCTCCGGCGAGGATGCGAAGGTCGCGGCTGCGTGGAATTGACATGGCGCTGATCCTCGCGAGCGACCGTTCGGGCACCGTTCGGCGCGCGCAAATGGTGGGCTCGGGGCTTGCGCCGGCCCGGTTCGATGCAGCACAGTTCGCTCGATGTTGGATGTCCGGCTAGCGGGCGGTCTTGAGTTGCGCGTGGATGGCGCGCCGCTCGGCTTGCCCGCGTCGCGGCGGGCGCGTGCGGTCCTGGCGTTTCTCGCACTCCACCCCGGCCCGCAGCCGAGGGCCCGCGTTGCGGCGCGGTTCTGGCCCGACGTGCTTGACGAGTCGGCGCGCGCGAGCCTGCGGGTCGCCCTGACCGAGTTGCGCCAGGCGCTCGGGCCGGCTGCCGGCCACGTGGTGGCAACGCGAGACACGGTCTCCCTGGAAGGTCCTGACCTCAGAGTCGACGTCCGCGACTTCCAGCAGGCACTCGCCGAGGGCGATGCGGCCCGGGCACTCGAGGCCTGCGACGCGCCGATCCTGAACGACTTCGAGGAGGAATGGGCGATCGAGGCCCGCGACGAGCACGCGCAGCAACTCGCCAGCGCGCTCGAGCGGGCTGCGGCCGGCGCGTCCGATCCGGCGGAGGCGGTTCGGCTGACCCGCGCCGAGGTCGCCCTTGACCCGCTCGCGGAAGCGCCGAACCGCCGGCTGATCGAGCGGCTTGCCGCAACCGGCGACCGTGCCGCCGCGCTGTCTGTCGGCCGCCAGTTCGGCGAGCGCCTGCGCACCCAGCTTGGCATCGCGCCATCGCGCGAGACACGTGCCCTGATCGAGGAACTCCGCCGCCAGCAGACGGAGCCAGTGCCGCCACCGGTAGGCCTCACCCGCTCGCACGAAACCGTCTTCGTCGGCCGCCGCGCCGAACTGGCGCGGCTGCGCGCCTGCTGGGGCGGCGTGCAGATGCACCGCGATCGCCGGATCGCCCTGGTCGCGGGTGAGCCCGGGGTCGGCAAGACCCGTCTCGCGCGGCAGTTCGGTTCCGCCGCCGTCGAGGAGGGCGCCACCGTGCTCATGGGTCGCTGCTCCGAAGAGCCACTGGCACCGTTCGGGCCCTACACCGAAGCGCTGTCACAAGCTGGCGTCGCTCGTGCCCTTGAGCCTGGGAGCGGGGCTGACGACGGCGGCGCGCGACACCGCGTGTTCGACGCTGTCGATTCTGCTCTTACCGATCTCGTCGCGCGCGGTCCGCTGCTGCTCGTGATCGACGACTTTCACTGGGCCGATCGCGGAAGCCTGCTGCTCACGAGCTTTGTCCTGCGCTCGAGTCGCCCGGGACCGATCCTCGTCCTTGGGACCTATCGGGACACCGAGCTCGGCCGGCACACCCCGCTGACAGCAGCGCTGAGCGAGCTGAAGCAGGGCGGCGCGCTCGACCGGATCGACCTGCGCGGCCTGCCGCTGGACGACGTGGCCGAACTCGCCCGCTCGATTTTGGGCAGCGACGAGCTCGCGCCGCGTGTACACGCGCGCACGGGTGGCAACGCGTTCTTCGTCGAGGAGGTGCTGGGGGGGCTGGCGCAGACCGGACCGCGCGTGGTGCCGGAGAGCGTTCGGCATGCCGTTGGCGTTCGCTTGTCACGCATGGGCGAGGACGCGAACGAGCTGATCGCCGCCGACGCAATCCTCGGCCTGGAGCACGATGCTCGCGCGTTGCAGGCCACCGCGGGACTCCAGGCGGGAGCCGCCGAGGCAGCGCTCGACGAGATCCTGCGCGCCCGGCTATTACGGCCCGCGTCGATCCCACAGCGGTTCGAATTTGCTCACGCGCTTGTTCGCGAGGCGGTGCTCGACGAATGCAACGTCCTGCGCCGCGCCCGGCTCCACCGATGCGCCGCCGATGCGCTCGCGAACCTGGGCGAGGAACAGCACCTCGAGGAGATCGCCATGCACCTGTTCGAGGCGGCGTCGAGAGCCGATGCCCGGCTTGCAGCCGAGATGCTCGTCCGCGCCGGTCGCCGTGCGCTCGACCGACTCGCCTACGAGGACGCCGCGGACCGCTTCGACCGAGCGCTCCAGGCGCTCGAACTCGCAGACGCGGAGGAGGAGTCAGGTCCCGCGTTGCTCGCCCGCGGGGATGCGCTCCTGCGCGCGGGCGAGCCCGAAGCGGCGCGTGCGGCTTTCACCCAGGCCCGTGCGCTGGCGCTCAGGCGCGGCGACGTCACCCTGCTTGGAGAGGCAGCGCTTGGGTTCGCCGGGCTGGGGATCGCGATCGTCGATCTCGACGCCGAGGCGATCGCGCGGCTCGAGGAGGCGCTCGATCGAGTTGCGGACCCCGCGCTGCGCTCGCGGGTTCAGGCGCGCCTCGCCGTCGAGCTCTACTACGCACCCGACCGCACTCGCTCAGACGTCAACAGCGACGAGGCCGTCGGGATCGCCCGCGAGTCGGGGGACGCCGCCGCGCTCGCCTCCGCCCTCAGCGCACGACACGTAGCCCTGTGGCGGCCCGACCGCGTCGAGGAGCGCCTTGCCGTCGCAGACGAGATGATCGCTGCCGCGCGCGAGTCAGGCGACCGCCATGCCGAACTGCAGGCCCACAACTGGCGTGTCGTCGATCTGTTCGAGCTCGGACAGATGTCCGTGTGGCGGGAGGAGGTCGCACGGCACGCGCGGCTCGCCGCCGAGCTGCGGCTGCCCAGCTTCGAGTGGTACACCCCGCTGTGGGCAGCGGTCGACGTGATGCTCGCCGGACGCTCTGAGGACGCAGAGGCCCTGTGCCGGGAGGCGGAGGCTGCGGGGCTGCGCGCCGGCGACCGAAACGCCGGCGGGGCCGTCGCGATGGTGCGCTTCTGCGAGCAGCTCCAACGCGAGGCATACGACGAGGGCGACATCGCGTTCGTCGCGGACAAGATCGCGAACTCCCCCGCCGGCATCGCGTACCGCGGCGGGTTGTCGTGGATCCTGGCCGGCCTCGGCGAGTCCGACCGCGCGCGCGAACAACTCCACGCAACGATGGCGTTCACGCACGCGTTCGACACGAACTGGCTCTCGCTCCAAGCCGAGCTGGCCGAGACGAGCGTGCTGATCGGCGACGCCACGTTCGCAGCGAAACTGTACGACCGGCTCGCGCCGTACGCGGGCCGACCGGTCACCGCGGGCCGGGCCGTCTGCAATTACGGAGCGGTCGACCGCTCGCTCGGCGGTCTGGCGGCGCTCCTCGGCCGCCGAGACGACGCCGTGCGTCACCTCGAAAACGCGGTCCGCATCAACGACGCGCTCGGCTGTGTCGTGTGGCGGGCGCGCGCGGAGCGGGACCTATCCCAGCTGGGCCGCGACGGGCGGCTCGTCGGCTGAGCGACCAACCCGGGCGCACACCGCATTCAAGCCGGAATCCCGCCGGTGACAGAGACCGCAGAGAGTCGCTGCGCGCCGACGAGAATCCCCCACGGCTCGATGCTCGTAATGACGAGCTGCTCAGTTGAAGCCCATGGGTCATCGGCCAGACGGCGGTTGATCTCGGCCTCGGATTCCGCGTCGATCACGAGCAGTGCGCGAAGGCGTCCCTGCTCGGTGCCGGCGAGCGGGCCTGCGAGCAGGACGACGCCGTCATCGGCGAGCGCGTTCATGAACGCCGCGTGGTCGCCGACGCCAGGCTGCCCCATCGTCCCGCGTCCGTCCGTCCAGCCGGGCCCTGCCTCGCGGATGACGGCGAAGTAGCTCATCCTCGTCCTCCTCAGGCTCGCGCGATCGAGTAGTGGTACTCGTTCGAGAGCCGGTAGCCCCGTCCGAAGTCCGAAAGGCGGCAAGCCCCTCGATCAGCGCCCGCTTGAACTCAGGCTCGCGCTCGGCCCCGACCAGCACGGCCAGTCCGGCAGGCGCGATCAGCGCCCGGGTCATCGTCTCGTCGTCCGCGAACTCGAATGACCAGGCGGCGTCGAACGCCTGCTCGGGGGCGAGTCCCGCCTGTGTCGCGATGTCCTCGAGCACGCCGGGCGTCGAGTTGTCGGGCTCCGGTGGCGCATTGGCCGGGCGGGGCGGGAAGAACGGGCGCGCGATCTCCTTCATCGCCTCGAGGTCGTTGCACTCGTGCGGCCCCCACACCTGGATCACGACCGGCGCGCCGGGTTTCGCGACCCGGCCCGCCTCGCGCAACGCCGCGACGAAATCGTCGGCGAAAAAGAACGAGTTGAAGCCGGTGACCAGATCGAACGTGTCATCGTCGTACGGCAGCGCCTCCATCTCACCGACTCGAAACTCGGCGGCGGGCAGCCGCCGGCGCGCGAACTCGATCAGCGCCTCTGACGCGTCCAGACCAAACGGCTGCGCGCCGCGCTCAGCCACCAGTTGGAGGAAGCTTCCGACGCCGCAGCCGACGTCGAGCACGCGCTGGCCGGGCACGAGCGCGACACGCCGCAGCGCCTCCTCGTACGTGGGCGTCTGCAGGTCCTCGCTTAGCGCCCAGTCGGCGGGGCGCGCGCCCCACAACGGCCCCCAGCGCTCTGCGCTCCCCGTGACCGCGGTCGTTCCCGTCGTCGACGGCATTCCGCTCCTCTCGCTAAACTATGAACCATAGCTAAGCTAAGCTATGGGATGTAGGTTTGTCAAGCAAGGAGCGATTTCGGACATGGCAACCCCTGATCTGACCCTGTTCTCATATGAGATCCTCGGCCTCGTCGGCCGCGAGGGCGCCGGGCCGCACGACCTGTTGCGGCTTGCCAAGCGCGGACGGTTCTTCAACTGGGCAGGCGAGAGTCAGTACTACACCGAGCCCAAGCGTCTCGCGAAGCTCGGCTACCTCTCCGCCCGCAAGGAGCCGGGCAAGACCCGCGAACGCACCGTCTATACGCTCACCGACAAGGGACTGGAGGCACTCCGGAGCTACGCAAGCACGCCAGTCGCGTTCACGCCGCTGAAGAGCGACGCACTGCTCGGGCTGCTGATCTGCGACCTGGTCGGCGAGGAGGTCACGCGCGCCAGCATGGCCACTTTACGCGAGGACATCGCCGAGCTCGAGGCCCGGCTAGAGGAGGCCGAGGAGAGCGCGCACCAGCTCGCGCATCGCGAGAAGTACCTGCTGCTCGTGACCACCTTCATGCGGCAATTCCTTGACCTGCACTCGGAGCTCGTCGACCAGGTCGAGCGCGAGCTCCAACCGCACGCGGCCGCTGAAACGCCAGCGTGATCGGTCGCTCGCGCCTCCCCTGCCTGGCTCGCTATCGCTTGGCGTAGTGCTCGATGCCGCCGAAGTCGATCGTCACGCGCGCCTCGTCGCCGACGGTGGCCAGGAGCGATCGAGAAGACATCGCCGGGTCCGAGCTCGCCTTCGGTGCCGTCGTCCATCACGACGTTCATCCGGCCCGAGAGGACGTAGCCGAGATGGACTGTCGGGCGCGAATCGCGACTTAGGTTGAGTGGCGTCCGCCGCCGTTTGCCGCAAGGCGATCGAGGATCTCGGCGAGCTCGGCGGGGCAGGTCAGCATCGGCGAGTGGCCGCTGTCGAGCTCGATCGGCTGCACCCCGAGTTCCGTTCGGGCGACGTGTCGTTGCCAGTCTGGCGGGACGGCGTAGTCCGCCGTGCAGACGATGTATGCGCATGGAGTGGCCGGAAGGGCGTCGAGCGGGCTGGGCTCGACGCTCGGTTTCCGTGACTGTCGACGCAGCCGGCCGGTCAGGGCTGCACTCTCGGCCGGATACTGCAGGTCGTGGGTGGCGGCGGCCGGGTCTGGCCAGTAGGAGCGCTCGAGCTCGTCGCGAAGCGCGGAGTCGGCGAATCCCGGACCGAACGCCTCCGAGCCGCGGTCGATCAGCGCCAGGCCCGGCTGCGGGACGTACGCGCACAGGTACACGTGCATGCGCGCCGGGACGAGCGGGATGGTCATCCCGCCGAGCGAGTGGCCAACCACGATTGCATCGTCCGAGCCGTCGAGGGCTTCGATGACCACCCCCTGCATACTCGGCGGTGCCGGCGTCGACGTCCTCGCAGGGCAGGTCCGGTGCGACGACACGGTGGCCGCGCGCTTCGAGCTCGGGGATCAGAGCGTCCCACGCCCAGGCGCCGTGCCAGGCGCCGTGCACCAGCGCGAACATCACGTCGATCCCCCGATCATGGCTCAGATCTTCGACGCGGGCTGTTCGGAGTGCAAGTGCGCATTCGTCGAGTTGCGAAATGCGTCATCTGTGGTTAAGCCGCAGCGGACTCGAGTCGTCGGTCTCAGTGCGCGGCGGCCGCAGGTGAGGTGGGCTCATCGGTGCGTTCGAGATGCTCCATGTTCTTGATCGTGGTCAGGGCGTAGCCGCGAAAGATGCGGTTCCCGACGAGCCCGAAGAGCGTTCCGAAGAAACGTCCCCTCGGTCCGTGCTTGAACTCGCGGGTCAACGTCATCTCGACATGGCTTCCGCCGTCCCTCGTTGTGCGTGGCTGTGATCTCCCACTTGCTTCCGGGCGTCGCGTAGACGTTTGAGTCGGCGACGGTCGCGATCACGCGGCCGGGGGTCGACCAGTCGTAGCGGCAGCGCTCCCAGTTGACGATCGGGCCGGCGCGCGTGCCTTCGGTCACATCGGCGCTGGTCTGTCCCATTTCGTGGACGTCCATCCGCTTGATCGACACGGCTGGGAACACGTCTTCCCGCTGGTCGGAGAAGTCGTGTGCGGCGTGGAGCACGCGCTCGGGCGGGAGCGTGCTATCCGCCTCTACCCTGATGACGGTCATGGTCGGCTTGCCTCTCGTGTTGATTACGGTTAGACGTGGCGCTCGAGGAAGTTGATCGTCGAGGCGATCGCGGCCGGCGTGATGATGTGTCCGGTGTCCGGGAGCACAGCCAGCTCTCCGTGCTTCAGCGCTCGGTACGCGGTCACCGCCTCTTCGGCGGTGCAGAACTGGTCGCAGTCGCCGACGAGGATCAGCGTTGGCGTGGCGATCTCGCCGAGGTCCTCGAACGTGTAGCCGGGCGAGCGGGTCGTGCGGTGAAACGCGTTGCGAAGGTACTCGCGCCAGTAGCCCTCGCCCTGAGCGCCATCCTGGTCGGCCCTCATTAGCTCGAACATCGCCTGCATCTCGGGCGATTGCGCGAAGCCCGCGGCAGCGGCATCGGGGTCTGCTTCGGTGGCGTGCGGGCTTCCGCCGAGGATCTGCCGCATGATCGTGAAGCTGGGCGCCTGGGGGTTGAAGAAGTCGTAGCCGGCGTCGTTGACGATCGCTCGGACGGAGTCCGGGCTGCGGAGCCCGACGATCGTTGCCGTGATCGCGCCTTCGCTGAACCCGGCGATCAGCGGGCGGTCGAGCCCGAGCGCGTCGATCAGCGCCAGCACGTCGTCCGCGAGGAGGTCGAAGGTGACGGTCCCGCCGCTGTGACGCGTCCGCGCGCATCCGCGCGTGTCAGGGGCGATCACGCGGAAGCGCTCAGCGAGGTGCTCCATGTGGGCGGAGTAGCTGACAGGCGTCGGAGCCCAGATCGGATTCGTCGAGACCATGCCGCCGTGCAGCAGCACCAGCGGCTCACCGTGCCCGGCTTCGAGATAGTGGATATCGATGCCGTTCGCTGGAACGGAGCGGTACTGCGTCGCGGTCGGTGTGAGTTGCGTCGTCATCGGGTTCCTGTCTGGTCGCTTGTCGGTGTGGTGCAACCGTAGGAGCCGCCGTGATGGTCTTCATGAGGCGTTCAACCCATCTTTCGCGCCGGCCGGGGGGAGGCGATACTGTGGGCCCGTGTCTGGGGAGACCGATCGGGCGCACGTACGGCTTGCCGAGCTCGTGGCAGCGCTTTCGCTCGGGATCGACTTGGGTTTCGGCCAGCCGATGGAGCACGTGCTGCGGCAGTGCCTGATCGCGCTGCGGATTGCCGAGCGGATCGGATTGGAGGATGAGGAGCGCAGCGGCGTGTATTACACGGCGCTACTGATCAACGTCGGATGCCATTCCGACGCCCACGAGCAGGCGAAGTGGTTCGGCGACGACATCGGGCTGAAGTCGACCAAGTACGAATATGAGTTTCGGAGCCTGCGCGGCGCCGCGGCCGGCATCCGGCGGATCGGCTCGGGCAACCCACCATTTCACCGTTTCCGGATCGGGCTCGAGTTCGCACTCTCGGGCCACCGTGAGGTCGACGACATGATCAATCATCACGCGGCGCTCACGCGACTGTTCGGCGAGCAGCTCGGATTGCCCGATGAGGTGCTCGAAGCGCTCAGCAGGGCGTACGAGCAGTGGGACGGGCGCGGCTGGCCGGGCGAGCTCAAAGGGGAGGCGGTGCCACTGATGGCGCGCGTGTCGCAGATTGCAGAGTTCATCGAGGTCGCCCACCGCGTCAGCGGAGTCGAGGGCGCGCGCGCACTCGCGCGCAAGCGCGCCGGTAAGCAGTTCGACCCCAGGCTCGCCGATGCCGTGTGCGACGCGGCGGACGAGATCCTCGGTGATCTGGACTCGCTGTCGACGTGGGACGCCGTCATCGGCGCAGAGCCCGCGCTGGCCGTCGTCCTGTCCGGGGAGCAGTTCGACCGGGCGCTGGTGGCGGTCGCGAACTTCGTCGACCTGAAGTCGCCTTACACGCTCGGCCACGCCCGCGCGGTCGCCGAGCTCGCCGCTGCCGCGGGGAGCGAGCTCGGGCTGACAGGGGGGGAGGTCCGGACGCTGCGGCGTGCCGGGCTCGTGCACGACCTCGGCCGGCTCGGCGTGTCGAATTCGATTTGGGACAAGCCGGGCAAGCTCGGAGCGGGGGAGTGGGAGCGCGTTCGGCTTCACCCCCATATCACCGAGCGGATGCTCCAGCAGTCTCAGGCGCTGTCGCCGCTCGGCGCGCTCGCGGTGCAGCACCGCGAGCGGCTCGACGGGTCCGGGTATCCGCGCGGGCTGACCGGCGGTGCGATCTTCCGGCTGGCGAAGATCCTGGGCGCCGCCGACGCGTATGGGGCGATGCGCGAGCCGCGGCCCTACCGCCCAGCGCGCTCGCCCGAGGAGGCCGCCGCCGAGCTGCGAGCGGACGTGAAGCACGGGCGGCTCGACGCCGACGCGGTCGGTGCCGTGCTCACCGCCGCCGGTCACAGGGTTCCGCGCCGCCGCGAGGGTCCGGCCGGGCTCACAGCACGAGAGGTGGATGTGCTGCGGCTGCTCGCCCGCGGCCTGTCGAACAAGCAGATCGCCGAGCGGCTCGTGATCTCGCCAAAGACCGTGGCTAACCACGTCGAGCACATCTACACGAAGATCGACGCCTCGACCCGTGCGAGGGCGAGCCTGTTCGCAATGCACCACGGCCTGCTCCCCGAGGAGGAGTACATCGTCGCCTCAACTCCGGTCGGGGCCTCGACCACGTAGCCACCGGCTCGAGCTGGCCGAACTGGCGGATTCAAAGATGGGTCGAACGCCTCATGCGGGCGTTTTGGGACATGCGTAGCGTCAAGCGCATCGTATTGACGACTGCCTTGAGGAGGACACGATATGAGTGTTTGGGGCCGAATCTTCGCTGGGATCTACGACCACGTGATGGCCAAGACCGAGCAAGCGGGGCTGGGCGCGCACCGGCAGGCGCTGCTCGCCGAGGCCACCGGGGATGTGCTGGAGATCGGTGCGGGCACTGGAACGAACCTCCCCTATTACGGCGAGGGCGTGCGGACCCTCACGCTGACTGAACCGGAGAAGCCGATGGTTCGGCGTCTGCAGAAGCGGATCCTCGAGCGCCGGCCGGACGCGAAGCTGCTGCGCGCGCCCGCGGAGGACCTGCCGTTCAACGACGACAGCTTCGACACGGTCGTCGCGACCCTCGTGCTGTGCACCGTGGACGACCAGCCCTGCGCTCTGCGCGAGCTGTGTCGCGTGCTGCGACCGGGCGGGCGGCTGCTGTTCATCGAGCACGTGCGCTCGGACGACCAGAAGCTCGCGCGCCTCCAGGACCGGATGATGCCGATCAACATTCGCATCGCGCACGGCTGCCACTGCAACCGCCCGACCCTTGAGGGCATCCGCAAAGCCGGCTTCGAGGTCACCGAACTCCAGCACGACACGCTCAAACACACGCCGCCGTTCGTCCGCCCCTTGATCGTCGGCGCGGCGGAGCTCTCAACACAGAGCCCCGGACAGTCGGCCGATCAGGTCGTGTACTCCTCGACGATCTCGTAGAGGCCGTCGGTACCGACCGAATCGATGTACGGCGCTATCGCCTCGAGCTGCCCGGCGTAGTTGTTCTCGCCCGCGTTGGCGCGGAGTTCTTCGACCGAGCCGTCGAAGAAGCCGAAGCAGATCACCTCATCGGGGTTCTCGGCGTTACGGAGCATGTTGAACCGCACCCAGCCCGGGGGCGGATTGTCTGCGTCATCGAAGCTCGTGAACGCGACCCGGAATTCCTCGAACGTCCCCGCCTTCAACTTGCGAACCGTCAATGCGCACAACATCGGTGTTCTCCTTTGAGCTGACTGTTTGACAACACTGGTCCGGGCCCTCACTCGGGCCAGAATCCCTCGACGATCTCGCCGTCGGCGCGCGGGTCGTCCAGGCGGATCGAACAGATCACGAGCTCGGCGTCGGCGGGTCCGTCGTTCCAGACCGAACGGACCGTCTCGGGTGCCACGCGGACTGCCGTGCCACCGTCAACCTCGACGAGGTCATCGCCGAGCTTGAACTGCAGGCGGCCGGAGATCACGTAGTAGATCTCCTCCTGCGTCTTGTGCCGGTGCCCGTAGGAGCCTTTGCCGCCGGTCTGGGGCGGCATCACCCGGTGGGTGAACGCCACCTGTTGGTTGCCGAGGGGCTCGGTCAGGAAGCGCATCGTGCCGGGATACTGGCCGCCGAACGCGTCGTCGACGTCGTCGAGTTTGCGGATCGTGTAGTCGGGCATGCTCGGATCACGCTCAGCGGTAGTCGGGGTTGGCGAAGTCGAAGCGGCAGCCGGCGTCCCACAGGCTCTTCTGGTTGCCGTGGGCGGGGATGCCGCCCGCGTCCTTGATCATTCGCGCCATGTGCATCAGGTTCCAGGTGAGGAAGGTGGTGTTGCGGTTGGTGAAGTCGTTCTCCGGTCCGCCCGAGCCGGGATCGAGGTAACTGGGTCCGGGGCCGGCTTCCCCGAGCCATGCGGAGTCCGCCTGCGGCGGGATCACGTACCCGAGGTGCTGCAGCGAGTACAGGATGTTCATCGCGCAGTGCTTGGCGCCGTCCTCGTTGCCGGTGATGATGCAACCGCCGACGCGGCCGTAATACGCCCACTGGCCGGCGTCGTTGAGCAGATGGCTGTTGCCGTAGAGCCGCTCGATCACCTGCGTGCAGACCGACGACTTCTCGCCCAGCCAGATCGGGGAGAGCAGCACGAGGATGTCGGCCGCCATCACCTTCTCGAAGATTTGTGGCCAGTCGTCGCGCTCCCAGCCGTGCTCGGTCATGTCCGGGTAGACGCCGGTCGCGATCTGGTGGTCGACCGCGCGGATGACCTCGACCTTGACGCCGTTGCGCTCCATGATCGCCACGGCGAGGTCGGCGAGGCCGCTCGTGTTGGAGACCTCAGGTGAGCGCTTGAGCGTGCAGTTGATGAACAGGGCACGCAGGTCGGAGAAGTCCCATTGCGATTCTGCGGCCAGCGTCTCGTGCCTCTCGGTCAGGTTCGTCATCGGTTAGTTCCTCGCTCAGATCAGGTCGGGGTCGGTGATTACTTCGATCAGCACTGGTCCATCGTGTGCGGCGGCGGCATCGAGTGCGGTGCTGAGCTCTGACGCGTCCGTCACGCGGATCCCGAGCGCGCCGCAGATCTCGGCGTACTTCGAGAAGTCCGGGTTGTGCAGCGAGGTCTGCCACACCTCCCAATCCCCGGCGCGCTGCTCTTTGGAGATCTTTCCGAGCTGGCCGTTGTTGAGCAGCACGTGGGTGATCTTCATTTTGTGCTTGACCGCGGTGAGCAGCTCGGCCATGTACTGCGCGAAGCCGCCGTCACCGGTGACCGCATAGATCGGCCGGTCCGGCGCCGCCGCCCAGGCACCGATCGCCGCGGGGTAGCCGAACCCGATCGAGCCGAGGTAGCCTGACATCAGCACCGACTGGCCGGGCTTGCATTCGAAGTAGCGGCCGAACGAGTAGGCGTGGTTGCCGACGTCGACGGCGATCACCGCGTCCTCCGGGATCGCCCGGCTGAGGGCGTCGAACACGACCGCGGAGTTGACGCCCTGTCCACGGTGATCACCGGTGCGACTGGCCTTCTCGGCCCGCCAGATGATCCACCGGTCGGCGAGCTCAGCGCGCTGGTCGGCGGCGCCGTCCGCCGGTGGCGCGAGCCGCTCGGCGAGCTGGGCTAAGACGACGCCGATCTCCCCCCAGACGGGCACCTCGACCGGGTGGAACTTGCCGAGTTGGAGCGGGTCGACGTCGACCTGGATGATCGGCTTGCCGGCGTAGATGCCAGTGTGGTTGGAGAACGAGGCGCCGAGCACGAGTAGGACATCAGCCTCGTTCATGAACCAGGACGCGACCGGGGTGCCGCTGCGCCCGAGCACGCCGGCGGCGAGGGGATGGTCGTCCGGGATCTGGCCCTTGGCCTTGAACGTCGTGATCACGGGCGCGCCGAGCTGCTCGGCGAGGGCGATCACCGCCTCGCGGTCGAAGCGGGCGCCATGGCCGACGATGATCACCGGGCGTTTGGCACCGTTGAGCCGCTCGAGCGCGCGGGCCAGCGCGTCCGGCGGTGGGCTGATCTGCAGCTCGGTGAGCCGTCCCTCCGGACCGGAGGCATGCGCCTTCTCGCCGGCCGGCAGCGTCTGGACCTCGTCAGGGAAGATCAGGTGGGCGGGACCGTGCTCGAGGATCGCGTGCTTGCAGGCGAGCGTCATCAGTTCCGCGTGCTTGGAGGTCTCGAGCACCGGTTGGATCCAGCGGGCGACCTTTCCGAACGCGGCCGACAGGTCGACTTCCTGGAACGCGCCCGGGCCGAGCACCTGCGTGTCGACCTGCCCGGTCAGCGCGAGAACGGGCGAGCGGTCGACGTTCGCGTCCCACAGCCCGGTCAGCAGGTTCGTCGCGCCGGGGCCGGCAATCGTCAGGCACGCCGCCGGCCGACCGGTGAGCTTCCCGTACGCCGAAGCGGCAAATGCCGCGGCGCCCTCGTGCCGGATCCCGATGTAGGTCAGCTTGCCGGCCTCTTCTTGGCGGCGGAGCGCGTCGGCGAGGCCGAGGTTCGAGTGACCGACCATCCCGAAGACGTGGCGCACGCCCCAGTTGACCATGGTCTCGGCCATCACATCGGTGACCGTGCGGAGATGCGGCGCCTCGGGCTCGATGCCGACGTAGATGCCGTCGTCGCGGACATCGATCGGGAACGTCGGCACGCTGTCGCCGAACGGCGAGCTGCCGTCGAGCGGGCAGTAGTCGTAGCCGTGCCACGGGCAGCGGAGCATGCCCTTCTCGATCGAGCCCTCCCCGAGCGGACCGCCCTGGTGCGGGCAGCGGTTGCTGAGCGCTGCGTAGCGCCCGTCGTAGTGCGTCACGGCGAAACTGTGCGGGCCGGCCGACACGGTCTTCACGCGCCCCTCCGGTAGTTCGTCCGGGGAGAGAACGCGGTGCCAGGTCAGCTGCTCGGGCGATGTTGTCGTCATGCAGGCACTGTCACGCAGCCGACCGAAGCGTTACAGCCGACTTGCTCGACGGGCTGCTGTAACGAAGCCGGGGGCTGCAGGACTACCTCGCGATGGCACAGACCCAGTTCACGAACCTCCTCATCGTCGTGGTGGTTGCGTTCGCCGCGCCGTTCGCACTCGGGCTCGTCCCGCGACTGCGTCTTCCCGCGGTCGTGCTTGAGATCGTCGCCGGGATCGCGATCGGACCGTCCGGCCTCGGCTGGGTCCAGATCGACGAGCCAGTTCGGATCCTGTCGCTGATCGGGCTCGCGTTCCTGCTGTTCCTGGCCGGCCTCGAGATCGACGTTCAGCGACTCCGCGGCCGCACACTGCGGATCACGAGCATCGGATTCCTGGTCTCGCTGCTGATCGGCGTCGGCGTGGGCGTCGCGTTCCGTGCCGGTGGCCTGGTCCGCTCGCCGCTGTTCATCGCGATCGTGCTCTCCTCGACCTCGCTCGGTGTGATCGTGCCGGTGCTGAAGGACTCGGGCAACGTCGGGTCGAGCTTCGGTCAGCTCGTGATCGCTGGGGCCTCAATCGCGGACTTCGGCGCAATCATCCTGCTGTCCCTGTTCTTCTCCGGACAGGGCTCGACCGACACCACGGGCAAGCTGATCCTGCTCGGGCTGTTCGCCGTCCTGGTCGCGGTCATCGGCTTCGCGATCAGGGGCTTCGAGCGCTCAGATCGCCTCTCAAGCGTGCTCCCCTCGTTGCAGGACACGACCGCGCAGATCCGCGTCCGCGGCGCATTCGTGCTGCTGATCGGGTTCGTCGCGCTCGCCGAGCAGGTCGGCCTCGAGACGATCCTCGGTGCGTTCGCCGCCGGCGCCCTGCTCTCGCTCGTCGACCGCGACGAGGCGATGACCCATCCGCTGCTGCGCCTCAAGCTCGAAGCGGCCGGATTCGGGCTGTTCATCCCCGGGTTCTTCATCGCCAGCGGGCTGCGATTCGATCTGAACGCGTTGTTCTCGAGCGCCTCGACCGTCGCCCGAGTCCCGCTGTTCCTGCTCGCGCTGCTCGCGGTGCGCGGGATCCCGGCGCTGCTCTACAGCTCCCAGATCGGCCACCGCCAGGCAGCGATCGCCGGACTGCTGCAGTCAACCTCGCTCCCATTCATCGTCACCGCGACGATGATCGGGCAGCAAATCGGCGTCGTCTCCAAGCCGACGGCCGCCGGGCTGATCGCCGCCGGGCTGCTCTCGGTGATCTTGTTCCCCCTCACGGGACTCTCGCTGCTTCGCCGCGGCGCTCCTATCGGAGCCGAGCCCGTCGAGGCCATGCGGAGCGCTTCGAGCCCGATCCTAAGCGCGGAGGACCGCGCGCTCTGCCGTCTTTCCAACCAGCCGGCGATGGAGGCGATGTGATGAACCCACAGCACCAGGCGTACGAGCGCATCGGTCGCAGGTATGAGGTACGGGTACTCGAGCCGTCCCCGCCCGCGGTCGGCGAAGGCCCGTGGTTCGCGGACGACCCGGTCGCGCGCGGCGAGGTGCCCGCCGGGCGGAGCGTCGTGTCACCGGTCGGGACCGGAGACCTGCGATGGGAGGACCTTGGCTCGACCGATCCCGAGCTTGCCGAATGGTGCGCAGAACGTTGGCTCGGCGCCTACCGCCGACTTGGGCCGGTGCCGGCGAAGCTCGTGCCGACCCGGATCGCGTTGCACCGCCTTGCCGAGCAGGTGGTCTCGCCTGCCCGGCGCAATGCGAACGGCAAGATCGGACTGCGGTACACGCGCGGGGGATTCGGGACGCCGTTCTTCGGTGCGGGCGTCCAGGTTCGCGTCCGCGGCGCGGAACTGGTTCTCCAGGACGCGAGCGGCGAGCGCGCCGCGGCGATCACGACGCTCGCCGCCGCGGCCGGTCACGTTGGATGCGATCTGCTCCCTGACGACGTCCAGCTCGATCGCGAGCGGCTCGACGTCGACCCGGCCGCCGCGGCCTTTCTGGGCGACTGGTACGGGTTCGCTGCCTCGGTGCTCGAAGAGCTACGCGCTGGGGCAGGAAACGAAGCGGACCCGTCACGCGTCCAGCTATGGCCGGAGCACTTCGATCTTGCGATCGAGCTGGGCAGCGAAGCCGGGGGTGCCCGCGCCGCATACGGCCTGTCTCCGGGAGACGAACATCACCCCGAGCCGTATCTGTACGTCGCGCCCTGGGTCGCACCAGCACCCGGCGATCTCTGGCAAGCGACCGGGTTCTCCGGCGCCGAGCTTCCGTACTCGGAATTGCTCGGGGTGCCAGACCAGCGCGGCATGGCACTGGCATTCTTCCGCGCGCGCCTGCGGGCGCTCGTCGGATGATCTTGAGCGGTGCGATCGCAGTGCCCGGAGCGGTCGCAGTCCGAGGAATCGCGTTCAAGTGTGCCGACCCCAACGGCGGGAGATCGGCTAGGTTCAGGCGCGTGGCGGTGGACGCTGAACCTGGAGACAGCGCGCTGGTCGGCGCGCTGCGTTGCGGCGACGAGCGTGCGTTCGCTCGCCTGGTCGAAAGCCACCATCAGTCCCTTCTGCGGCTCGCTCAGCTCTATGTCCGGGACCGTGCGGTCGCCGAGGACGTCGTACAGGAGACATGGCTTGCCGTGCTCGAGGGCGTCGACCGTTTCGAGGAACGTTCTTCGCTGAAGACCTGGATCTACCGGATCCTCACGAACCGCGCCAAGACCCGCGCACAGCGGGAGCACCGCCAACTTCCGTTCTCTGCGCTGGTCGACGATGGCGAACCGGAGGTCGACGAGGCGCGATTCCTCCCGATCGATGACCCTAAGTTCCCGCAACAATGGGCCGCACCTCCACTCGCGTGGCCACACGAACGGATCCTCGCGCGCGAAACCGTGGCGCAGTTCCGCAAAGCCGTCGCAGAGCTACCGGCGGCCCAGCAGCTGATCGTCGGTCTGCGGGACATCGACGGCTGGAGCTCCGACGAAGTCTGCGAGGCGCTCGAAATCACCCCTGGCAACCAACGGGTCCTGCTCCACCGAGCTAGATCGCGACTGCGAAACGCGCTCGAGGACTACTTCGAGGCCCCATGAGACTCCCACGATTTCGCAAGAGAGCAACCCGCCCTGACGAGCTCACCTGTAGAGAACTCGTGCGGCTCGTGACCGACTACCTCGAAGGTGCCCTCCCCGAGACCGATGTGCACCGCTTCGACGCACATGTCACCGCCTGCGACGGCTGCACCACCTACCTCGCGCAGATGCAAGACACGATCCGCATCACCGGAAAGCTCACCGAAGAGTCACTTGACCCCGAGGCACGAGACGAGCTCCTCGCCGCATTCCGCACCTGGAAGCACGATCGCGAGTAACGAAACATAGGGCCCGTCGGGATACGCGCCGAGACGATCTTCGATCGTCGCCAGCGCCGCACGCTCCCGTCGCTGACGGCTTGATCTATCGTGCGGAAGAGCTGGCAGGAGTGGGACGGACGCTGGTCTCCGAGCTTGTCTTCTCGACGTTCGCCAGGACTCGCCGCAGGTACGAGCGCCACCCTCGGTTCCCGCTGAGATGGTTGATCGCGCTGCCGATCCGTCCCTTCGGGCCTTTGCGGAACGTACGGCAGAGCGTCATCTCGACATCGCTCCCGCCTTCACTGGGGGCCGCGCTCAGCCCCAAGGTGCTGCCCGGCTGGACCGCGTTCGATTGGGTCACCGTCGCCGTGACCGCTCCCGGCTCGGACCAGTCGTAGCGGCTTCGCTCCCAGAACAGCCCGGTGATCCAGATTCCCTCCGTCACGTCGGCAAAGTCCGCGCCTTCGTCATGGACCACGAAATGCTTCGCCTTCACGTTCGGCCACAGCTTGGGGCGCCGCTCGGAGAAGTCACGGGCGGCTGCGAGCACCTGCTCCGGTGACGCCGATGTGTGTGCCGAAACGGTGATGTTGAGGGGTCGGGTTGGCACAGTCGCTCCATTCCGGTCGCTATCTGTATCGATCGAGTCGAGCGTAGGCGCGAGATGAATGGGGCACATGAGGCGTTCGCCTCATCTTGTGCGGTGGGTTGGTCGACTAGTCTCGGCGCGTGACTGAGGGGACCGATCGTGCGCACGTCAGACTGGCGGAGCTCGTCGCGTCGTTGTCGCTCGGTGTGGATCTCGGCTTTGGGCAGCCGATGGAGCACATGCTGCGCCAGTGCTTGATCGCGCAGCGGCTCGCCGAGCGGGTCGCGCTCGATGAGCAGCGTCGAGCGGATGTGTATTACACGGCGCTACTCGTCGGAGTCGGATGCCATTCCGACGCTCATGAGCAGGCGAAGTGGTTCGGGGACGACATCGCGCTGAAGTCCGGCAAGTACGACCACGAGTTCCGCAGCCTGGGCGACGCGGTCGCGGGGCTGCGGCGGCTGGGGTCCGGGCATGCGGGGTCGCATCGCTTTCGCGTCGCGCTCGAGTTCGCCCTCTCCGGCCATAAGGAGGTCATCGACATGATCACCCAGCACGCGGCGATGACGCGGCTGTTGGGCGAGCAGCTCGGACTGCCGGCCGAGGTGCTCGACGCGCTCGGTGCGGCACACGAGACCTGGGACGGCCGCGGTTGGCCCGGGAAGCTGAAGGGCGCGGAGATTCCTCTCGCCGCGCGCATTGCGCAGCTCGCGGAGTTTGTCGAGGTCGCACACCGCGCCGGTGGGGTCGAGGCCGCCAAGAGACTCGCCCGCGAGCGCACTGACAGCCAGTTCGATCCTGACCTCGCCGAGTTGATCTGCGCCGAAGGCAAGACGATCCTCCAGGGCCTCGACGAGCTCGAGACCTGGAACGCCGTGATCGACGCAGAGCCAACGCTCGCGGTCGTTCTCTCGTGGGACCGTTTCGACGCCGCGTTGGTGGCGATCGCGAACTTCGTCGATCTGAAGTCGCCGTACACCCTCGGCCATTCGCGCGCCGTCGCCGATCTCGCCGCTGCAGCCGGCGCACAGCTCGGCCTCCCGGAGGCTGAAGTGCGCACGTTGCGACGGGCCGGGCTCGTGCACGACTTTGGCCGGCTGGGCGTCTCGAACGCGATCTGGGACAAGCGCGGACCGCTCGGCGCCGGCGAGTGGTAGCGCGTGCGCCTGCACCCGTATCTGACCGAGCGGATGCTTCAACAGTCGGCGTCGCTCGCGCCGCTGGGCGCGATCGCGGTGCAGCACCGAGAGCGCATCGACGGATCCGGCTACCCGCGCGGCCTCACCGGCGCCTCCATCTCCCGTCCGGCCCGGGTCCTCGGCGCCGCAGACGCCTACCAGGCGATGCGCGAGCCGCGCCCGCACCGGCCCGAGCGCGCGGCAGACGAGGCGGCCGCTGAGCTTCGCGCCGATGTCAGAGCCGGTCGACTCGACGCCGACGCCGCCGAGGCCGTTCTCGCGGCGGCAGGCCATCGCGTCTCAGGCCGCCGCGAGGGTCCGGCGGGTCTTACCGCCCGGGAGGTCGAGGTGCTGAAACTGCTCGCGCGTGGGCTGTCGAACAAGGAGATCGCCAAACAGCTCGTGATCTCGCCCAAGACCGCCGGCAACCATGTCGAGCACATCTACTCGAAGATCGGCGCCTCGACGCGCGCCAGAGCCAGCCTGTTTGCGATGCAACACGGACTGCTGCCGGAGGAGGAGTTCCTGCCCGCGCTCGCGCCGTGAGCCGCGACGTCGCGCGCCTGCTCAGTCGACTGAAGACGCATACATCCGTGGCGTAGCTCAGCAGGTGACGGCGATCATGACCCGACAGCGATGGCAGGGGCGACTCGGGCTCAGGCTCGGTTACAGACACGCGCCGCGCCCGCGCCAGCGACGCAGCGAAACGAGCCGCAGACGCCCATGAGCGCCGGAACCTGCCGGGTCGGCGAGCGCAACGTCTGACGCGCGGCGCGGCGTCACGGTGCGGCGGCACCGCGCGCCGCCCGCGCGTCGGCTGGTGGTCGGTCAGGGGGTCGCGTAGCGCGCGAGGCTCTCGAACTCGACGCCACGAAACGTCTCGTCCCCTTCGACCCATGCGTCGTGACCCGGGGCGAGCTCGTAGGCGTCGCCAGCGTGGATGTCGATCTCGGTGCCGTCGTCCATCACGACATGGAGCTGTCCGGAGATCGCGTATCCAACGTGGGCGACCTGGCAGCTGTGGGTGCCGACGATCGGCTTGACCGATGTCGACCAACGCCAGCCTGGCTCGAGGTTCGTGCGTCCGACCTTGTTGCCGGCGATCTCGACGAGGTCGACGTGTCCGTTCTCGAACGAGCGCGTTTCCTCGGGCTGGTCGAGCGTCTTGGCCCGGTTTGCCATGAGATGTCCTTCCGATCGTGTTGTGTGGATGTCTGATGTGCGGGTCATCCTGCGTGGCCGCTCGCGCGCGCGACCGTGTATGCGAAGACGTTTTCGAGCCGGTACCCCCCGTCGCTCAGTCGGAACGGGGCGACCGCTTTCAGGATCGCTCTCGTCACCGCTGCCTCGCCGACGGCCCTGATCGCCCTGACGGCGAGCGCGGTGGATCCAAGTGCTTTCAGCAGCGCCGCCTCGTCGGGGTAGTCCCATACGCAGAGGACCTCCTTATGCGGGCCAAGCGTCAGCCCGCCGAGGGCGGCGAACTGCGCGAGCGTGTGCGCGTCGGAGAGCGCGAACGGACCGGCCGTACCGGGCGCCGGCGGCGCCAGCAGCGCCGCGAGCTCCGTGACGTAGGCGGCGGCCTCGCATTCCTCGGGCCGGCCCCAGGTGGCGATCACCACCGGAGCGCCGGCAGCGCCCACCCGCGCCGCCTCCGCGAGCGCACGCCCCGGATCCGCAGCGAGCTGGAATGCGTTGAAGCCGGTGACGACGTCAAACGACCGATCGGGGAACGGCAGCTGCTCCATCTCGCCGATGACGAGTTGCGCCGCCGGGATCCGCTCCCGCGCGATCTCGATCAGCGCCGCCGCGGCATCGAGGCCGCTGACGGTGGCGCCGCGCTGCTCGGCGAGCTTGAGGAACAGACCCGCCCCGCAGCCGACGTCGACCAGCCATGTGCCCGGTCCGATCGCGAGCTCGGCAAGGACCGCCTCGTACAGCGCGATGACCTTCGGCTCCTGGGTGGCGAAGTCGCGGGCGCGTTCCCCCCAGAGCTGGCCCTGGACGGCGGCGGAGCCAGCCGGCGTCTGGCGTGTCGTGGTCATGCCAGACAGTGTCGGCGCCGGGTGCGCCGGCGTCATCGCCCGATCGGGCCATCTTCGCGGTCCGCTCGTGTGGCCTGGCGGTTCAGCCGAGGAGCTGGTGTTCCGCGGCGAGTGCGACCGCGGCGGCCCGTGTCGAGACGCCGAGCTTGGTGAAGATGTTCGCCACGTGCCGGTGAACGGTGTGCTCGCTGATCACGAGCCGGTCCGCCACCATCGGGTTCGAGAGTCCGTCGGCAAGGAGCCTGAGGATCTCAAGCTCGCGGCCGGTCAGTCGCCAGGGGTTGGCCGCGACGGTCGGGGCCCCGAGGCGAGCCAGGAGCCGCGCGGCGTCACCGGCCGCGCGTCCGGCGCCGAGCTCCGCGAGCGCGCTCGCTGCGGCCCGGGCTTCGTCGACGGCGGCGGCCGACCGGCCACTCGCGCCGAGCGCCCCCGCGAGCGCCAGGCGTGCCTGGGCGAGGTCGAAGGCGTCCGCGCCGCGGCGATGGAGATCGACCGCGTCCTCGAACAGGCGTGCCCCTTGCGCGGCGTCACCGTCAGCCAGCGCGATCTCGCCGGCGGCCCGCCGCTCCGCCGCGCGCAGGGAAGCGTTGCCGACGGCCGTGGCGATCTCCTGGAGCGCCCGATGCGCGTCGCGCGCGCGTCCGAGGTCTTCCAGGCCGATGCCGACCCGCACCAGCAGCTCGTAGGCCGCCGCGGCCTCGATCGTCCACTCCGGTCCGAGGCTGCGCACGTAGCGCTCGGCATGCCCCAAGGCGGCCGCGAGGTCTCCGGCGTCGAGCGCGATCTCCGCTCGGACGAGCCAGGCGAGCACGACGTCGGCCGCATGCTGCAGCAGTTCTCGCGCCTCGCGATCGCGACCCTGGCGATGCCGCAGCTGCGCGAGGCGAGCCCGCGCGAACCCCGCCAGCGGCGGACGCAGCCGCGCCAGCTCGCCGGCCGCCCACGCGAGGTCATCGGCGGCCTCGTCCCATTGGCCGCGAGCCGCCAGCACCGTGCCGTGGTGGGCGCGGCAGAGCGCCAGGAGCGGGCGCTGTCCGGTGCGCTGCGCGAACGCGGTCAGCTGCTCGCACCACTGGCCCGCCCGGTCGAAGTCACGCGAGCGCTCGCACGCGATGATCATGTTGCAGCAGCACGATCCGATCGCGATCGGATCGTGCAGTTCCCCGGCGGTGGCAGCGGCCGTCCCCTCGTCGAGCAGTGGCGCACCCTCCGCGACGCGCCCCAGGCTGACGAGCGCCAGACCCTGAAGGGTTCGCCCGGTCATCTCGATGTCGAGCGCGCCATGCCGATGCGCGTGCTCGACCGCCTCGGTACTCAGCCGCAGGACCTCGGTGGCGTCCGTGTCCAGATGGAACGACGCTTCGATCAGGGGGAGCCACGCATGCTCGGCCGACGGCGGCAGCTCCGCGCCGAGTCGGCGCGCACGCCGCAACCATCCATTCGCGACCGCGTTCGCGCCGCGCATCGCACCGTAATCCCGGGCTAGGAAACCCGCTAGACGGGCCGCCTCGATGGTCTGATGCTGCTCGCGGCGAAGGACATACGCTCGCTCCCGCGCAGCGATTGCACTGTCCACGTCATCAAGCCACCACGCAGCCACCGCGAGCCCCTCAAGCGCCTCAGCACGTTCCTCGAGCTCGAGCGCTTGCTCGTACCGCTCGCGTGCCTGGCCCCACTCACCGAGCGCCAGTCCCTGACCGGCCGCCGCCAGCAACTCTTCCACGCGATCTGATGCCACCCGGTCTGCCATCGCCCGCTCATCCGGCAGTGTGCCACGCGACGCCCGATCGGATGGACCGCGAGGAACCGGCCGCCGCTAACACACGTCGGTGGATGAATTGTTCGGAAGTACGCGCGCTCGCGCCGTTACGGTCCGAGGACGCGGGGCGCGTGCCCGGAGGAATAGACAGCGTTGCGGGTGATCTGGCCGTCTCGACAGTTGATCACGTCGAGTCCGTCCCACTCCAGGCGCCGCCCGTCCTGCGCAGTCCCCCGAGCGGTCCATTCCGCAACTCCCGTATCTGCCGCGAGATACAGCGCGTGCTCCTCGAAGGCCAGGTCCGGCCAGCGCTCGTGAATCGCGGCCACGTGCGCCCGAAATGCCGCTGCGCCCTCGACACGTTCTTGCGCCGTGACGTTGTGGAACACGATGTCATCACTGACAACGGCCATGATCGCGTCGACGTCGTGCCCGAACCACCCGGCTCGATAACGGTCGACAATGGTTCTTACGTTGGGATCTGTCATCGCAAAGTTGATTCTGAGCGCTCCGGCGGCTGCTTCGCTGCCGCCGCACAGGGCCACTCAGCCTCTGTCATGCGCGTGCCTCGAGGATCAGGTTCAGCGGTGTCTCAGTCGCCTTGCGGAAGTGGCTGAAGCCGGCTTCCTCGAACACTGCACGCAGGCGAGCCTCCCCAGCCTGCGCGCCGAGTCCCAATCCGACCTCTTGCGAGAGCGAGTTCGGCGTGCAGACCGCGGTCGACGCCATGTACAGGAGGGCCGCCATCGGGTTGTCGGCCTGGTTGGTCGCGCGGCCGTCAAGCGCGAAGGGCTCAACCAGCAGGACGGTCCCGCCCGGTTCGAGGTGCTCTCGCGCGTACGCCGCGACCCCCACCGGGTCGCCCATGTCATGCAGGCAGTCGAAGAAGCAGATCAGGTCATAGCTGCCCTCATACTGCTTCGCGCCGGCGACCTCGAAAGTGGTGCGGTCCTCGACACGTGCCTCGCCTGCCCGCTGGCGCGCGATCTCGATCGAGGGCGCGTGAAAATCGAACCCCCAGAAGCGGGAGTTCGGGTAAGCCTCGGCCATCACGGCCACGGACGCTCCGTGGCCGCAGCCGACGTCCGCGACTCGGGCGCCCGCCTCGAGCTTCTCCTGCACCCCGTCGAGCGCGGGAATCCAAGCGCCCGGGAGATATGCGCGGTAGCCGGTCCGGAAGAACCACTCGGTGCCCTTGAACAGGCAGGCGTCGTGGTCGCCCCACGCCAGTCCGCCACTGCCGGTGAAGGCAGCCTTGATCTTGTCGATGTCCCTGAACATCGATCCGAATGCGTTCATCCCGCGGGCGGTGAACACCGGGGAGGTCTCGTCGGCGAGCGCCATCGTCGCCTCAAGACTCATCGAGTAGGAATCGGACTCCGGGTCGTAGTCGACCAACCCGGCAGCGACCTGCCCGTCGAGCCATTCGCGCACCAACCGCGGGTTGCAGCCAACGGGGGCCGCCAACTGATCCGCGCTGCCAGGGCTGGCGCTCAATCCCGAGTACAGGCCAAGCTCGTCGCCGAGCCAGATCCCGAAGCAGGCTGCCCCGCCGGTCATGTACCCGATCATCCGGCCCATGAACTGCTCGAGCTTCGCCTCGTCAACGTTCATCGTGCTCATCACGACCTCCCCAGTCGTCGGTTCCGACGCCCGCCGAGACCCCGACGGCCGCGCCCAGCCGGTCGATAAGTACCACCGGCTAATTCCGCCGTCAACGTTGACGAGCGCGGCTTTCGAAATTCGTAAGACGACACGACGGGTAGCGCTGAGTCCGGTCGGCGGCGTCAACGGCGCGGTCGACTGGGCGATTACCACGCCTACAAGGGTCACGCCGGCGCGCTGGCTGCTTCGCACGAGTCTCGATAGCGTCGTCGGTCAGTCGGCGTGGCTGCTCCCGTGCTGGCGAGCTTCCGTTGACCCAGCCCGGACGTGGCCCGTCTGGCCGGAGGCGCGCGATGCGAGACGCCATGGCGGAGCTCCGCGCCGAGCCGGACTCGCGAAACCACGGCCGCCTAATGCCCGCCTCGACGATCACTCGAGGCAACTATCCGTCGCGCCAAACCCAAGACGAGCCGGCCGTGAGGACGCCGCAGCGCAGGCCCCCCCTGGTATTGGCACGTTCATCGTCGGCCGCACTCCGGGCACGTGCTTCGCACGCCCCGGGGAAGCTGCGGTCTCCGGGGCGGCGGTGTGCGCCCTTGAGCGCGCGGCGGGGAGTCAGTCGCGGGCGTACTCCTCGGCCGCGCGCGACTCGAACTCGTACGCGATGCAGCCTTCGCCTCCGACCACCCAGGCGTCGTGCCCGGGGAGGATCTCATAGGCGTTTCCCGGTCCCAGTTCGAGCTCGGTGCCGTCATCATGGACGACGTGCATCGTGCCGGACTGGATGAAGCCCACGTGATGCACCTGGCATGTATCGGTTCCGGCGACCGGCTTGACGCATTCCGACCATTTCCAGCCTGGCTCGAACACAAGGCGGGCGGCCGTCGCGCCCCCGCTGGTGCGGACCACGTCCACCCGAGTCTTGGCAGGGGTCCGTGTCTCATCAGGTGAGTCGAAGTCGAGCGCCTGAACACCAGCCATTGCAGCCTCCTCGCGGTAGTTGCGCCTCCTCTCGGGGGACGCTAGTCGATCGACACCGCGAGGATCAACCGGCGTCGCACGGCGTTCATGATTCGGCAAGGTGCTCCCGCGTAGGCTTTCGGCGATGAGGACGCCAGTGATCCTGCTTCCCGGTGGGGTGATGCCCGCGCAGCTCGCGTATGGCGCGCTGGTGGAGGAGCTCGGAGGCGATGTCGATGCGGTCGCGAAGGAACTCGAGATCTATTCAGGACCTGAGCCGCCGCCTGGCTACACGCTCCGAAACGAGACCGACGGGATTCTGCGTAGCGCCGAGGACGCCGGGTTCGAGCGCTTTCACCTGGTCGGCTACTCCGGCGGCGGCGCGTCCTGCGTGGCGTTCACGGCCGCGCATCCCGAGCGGCTGCTGAGCCTCGCGCTGATCGAGCCGGCGTGGATGGGCAACGACGGGCTGGGACCGGAGGAGCAGGCGGTGTGGCGCGAGTTCGATCGGATCATGACCCTCCCGGCGAACCAGATGATGCCCGCGTTCATCGCCAACCAGCTCGCCCCCGGGGTCGAGCCGCCGCCCCCGCCGCCGGGGCCGCCGCCACCGTGGATGGCGACCCGCCCGGCAGGGCTGAGCACGTTCCTGAAGACGTTCAGGTCGTCGACTCTCGATCTCGACCGGCTCCGCGGCTTCGAGCGACCGGTGCTGTTCGTGCTGGGGGGCAGAAGCAATCCGGACTACTACGGGCGAATGGCGCAGCGCGCTGCGGCGATCTTCCCGGACTTCACGCTCGAGGTCTTTGCGGAGCGCCACCATTTCGATCCGCCGCACAGGATCGAGACCGAACGCACCGCAGCGGTGCTGCGCGCACACTGGACAAGGAGCGAGTGAGGTGATGCAGGCATAGATCTCGGCCGAGAGGCTGTGGGCTGGCGGGAGGGTGCTGGCTAGCGGGCGTTGCGCTTGCGGAGCACCGATGCTGCGAGTGTTGCCAGGCCTGTGACGAGCAGTGCGCGGCCGGCGATCGAGTCGACCGTCGTCCAGGCGTTGGCGGCGAGCACGCCGGCTAGCACGAAGCCGAGCGCCCAGAGCGCGCAGCCGAGCATGGTGAGCGCGATGAACGGGATCAGCCGGACGTGTCGCGCTCCGGCCGGCAACGAGACGAACGTGCGTGCCAGCGGCAGTAGGCGGGCGATGAACACCGCGCGGGTGCCGTGGCGCTCGAGCAGGTCGTCCCATCGGCGCAGTACTTCGCCGGCGATCGGGACCCGCTCTAGGAGGTGGGTGGCGCCGACGGCGTAGGCGAGCAGCGATCCGGTGAGGTTGCCGGCGGTCGCGGCGAGCACGGCCAAAGGCAAGCTCATCCAGCCTTGGTGTACGGCGAACCCGGAGAACAGCAGCGTGACCTCGCTCGGGACCGGGACGCAGGCGCTCTCGGGAACCATCAGCAGGAACACGCCGAGCGCCCCAAACCTTGTGATCAGCCCCGTCATGGGACCGAGGCGATCGGGTTTGGGCGGCGGCGCGGTGCTCGCGCGGCGCTGGCGACCGCGGTTGCTGCGAGAATCAGCCTGTCGATAAGCATCCTTAGATGTTAAGTCTACTTATCTAATGCCTGGACCGCGACGCCCCCCGACCGAAACCGCCGAGGCGCTCATTTCGGTCGCGCCGCTCGTCAGCCGGTGGATCGAGCGGCTGCTCGCAGGGCATGAGCCGCCGATGACGGTCGCGCAGTTCCTCGCGTTGCGCGCGATCGCCACGGAGGGCGTGTCCGGTTCGGAGCTCGCGCGCCGCGCGGGGGTGTCCGGGCCGGCGGTCTCGCAGCTGGTCGCGGGGCTCGTCGACGCGAATCTGCTAGCACGACATGAGCTGCCCGCGGATCGTCGCCGTCACGAGCTCGTGCTGACAGACCGCGGCGAGCAGGCCCTGGCCTCAGCACGGACGCTGTTGCGCGAGCGGTTGGGCACGTTGCTCACCGACCTTCCGCGCCCAGAAGCGGACGCGCTGGCCCGGGCGCTTCCCCGGGTCGAGGCGACTCTCTCAGGCGCGCCGCCGCCGCGCCGACCGCCGCACCCGCCTCCGCCGCGGCCAGATCGCCCGGCTCCGCCGCACCGGCGGTAACCGGTTTGGCCCGCCACCACAGAGTCCTAGCGGACATCGCGCGGGGCGAATACAAAGCGACCGACGACCGTCGCTGCCTCCGATGACGTCCGCCTAAGGACCCGCTTTCCCGCAGAGCGGGGTGCATCCACTGTTCCCTGCTCCGCACTCGAAGCGCGGCTCTCGTGCTGCGTCCGGAGAGACGCGCAACTCGCCAAAAGGAGGTTCGGGCCCACGTTCCCGCCGTCCGTTGATCGTTCGCGAACGGACGCGTAGCCGGCAGGAGGGGCTGGGAACCCTTCCCGAGTAAATCGTTTGCTGCGGATGGGGGCGGAAGCAAGCACGGCGAGCGTTAGCTGGCTCCCCCACTCTTACACGTGGAGCAAGCGCTTTCCTGGATTGCAGTTGCTGCTGGTATCGCCCAATTCCGAGCGTGTGCAGCCTGGGCTCGGCGCGACTGCTTTGATCTCGCGCCGGCGCGGGCCGGGCTATCGCAATGGCGACCGTACGATCGCGCCGGTATAAGCCGGCCGGCGCGAGAGCGCACGATCGCCTTCGTGGGAGCTGATTGCTTGCGAGACTCGAGATTGGCGAGTTGCGGGGCGGGCCGGGGGTCGGGTTCGACGTGATCGGCAGGTCGTTCGGTCTATGGGCCGGCATCACCCGGCCGACGGCGCGGCGTAGGATGCGAGCCACAACTCCGCGAGCTCCGCTCGCTGCGCGACGGTGACCTCGCGCAGCCCCGGTTCAGCGGCGCCAGCGACCAGGGCGCCGATCGCGACGAGGATCTCCGCCTGGGAGAGGCGCAGGTAGGGACCGATCGTCGCTCCATCCGCGAAGTTTGCCGGGAACCCGGCGTAAGTGAGGTACGCCTCGCCGCCGCGGGGAACCGTGAACGCCTCGATCAGAGGGATCCCGATCGGGCCGTCGACGATAACCCGCCGGGGCACCGGTCCGAGCTCAATCTCAGTCTGGCGGCTGCTACCGCTCGCGAGCACGGATCCCGGGCGGAGAAGAGGAAGGTCGTCGCCCGAGGAAGTCCCTGAACTGCTGTATGAGCTTGGGATCGATCTCCTGCAGGGCCCCCTCCCCGGCCGTGACCAGTGCGGTACCACCGCTTTCGAGCGCCTGGATCACCTCAGGGGTGTAGCCCCTCCTGACCCGCGCCCGCGACTCTTCCGCGAAGGTCTTGAACCGGTCGCCGAGATCGCGCCGGACCGTGTCACGGAACTCATCCCATCGCTCTTCGGCCAGTACCTGATAGGCGCTCGCCGTCCCGATGTTCAGCCAGTCGATCGAGTCGCGCAGTGTCTGCGTGTCGAACGTGCGGTCGAGCGCCCTGCGCAGGTCGTCGTTGAACTTGAAAGCCTCGCGCTCGGTGAGCTTCGCGTGGGCCGCCACCAGATCGGTTCCCGGATCGCGGATATCGCATAGGGCAACGAACGCGGCGAGCGCGACATCGTCGGCTGGATCGTCGAGCCGCGCAACGAGCGTTGGCACGGCATCGGCACCGCGCGCCGCGCGCCGCGAGCAGCCGAACGGCGACGATCCGCAGCCGCCCGCCCGTCGGCGGTCTGGTCGAACTGGAAGTCGAACGCCCACACGTGATTGGGCCGCTCGGCCCGCAGCCGCTGCGCCGGGACCGTCGACTCGCCGAGCCGGCGACGCTTGCGCGTGCGCTGCGGCACCCGCAGGCCCTCCTCGCGCCACAGTCGCTGCACCCGCTTGCGGTTCACCGACCAGCCCTCCTCACGCAGCCGGTGATGCGCGCGACGGTACCCCCACCGCGGCCGCTCGACCGAGAACGTCCGCAGCTCAGCGCGCAACGCCGCATCGTCCTCGGCCCGCTTGGGCTCGTACCGCTCGGTCGAGCGGTGCTGCCCGCACACTCTGCATGCCCAGCGCTCGCTGACGCCGAGGCGGTCGCGAAGCATCGCGACCGCCTGTCGCCGACGGGCCGGGCTCACCAGTTTCCCCGAGCAACCTCCTTCAACGCCCGGTTCTCCAGCGCCTGGTCAGCAACGATCGCCTTCAACTGACGGTTCTCACGCTCGAGCTCCTTCAAGCGCTTCGCGTCATCGGCCTTCATCCCGCCGTACTGGTTACGCCACCGGTGATACGTGTTCTCAGAGATCCCCAGCTCCTTCGCCGCCTCCGGGATCGTCTTGCCATCGCCGAGCAACCGCTCAGCCTCCCGCAACTTGCGGATGATCTGCTCCGGCGTGTGCCTCTGGCGCTTCATCGTGGAGTTCCTTCCTCGCCCATGATCGTGGGCGCGAGAAACTCTCACACGCGTCGGACCGATCCTCCGGGGTCAGGCCAGCGTTACGGGGACCCTGAAAGCGCCGCCGCCTGACCGCCGGCGCCCTCCCCCCTGGACCTCGATCATGGTGGCGCCGGCGACCAGGCTGTCAAGGTCGCTTCGCTCCCTTCCCCTCGCTTCGCTCGGTGACAGCCCGGCGGTCCGGCGCGATGCTCCGCCGAGGTCCAATAGGGTGGTTGGTAAGAACCGTGTCACCAGCGGCAAACGAGCGGCGTTATGGAGCCCGGACGACGGGACTGAGCACACGGCTGTCGGCGTAGGGCGCGCATCGCTTCCGCTCCGCGAGTCGCGAGCGGGAGTTCGCCGTGGCTGTGGAGGGGCCGCCGCCTCCGTTCCGGAGGGGCTGTGTCGTTCGAGCAGGTGGGCGCTTCTGCTTCTCCTGAAAGCAGGCGTGGCGGTCGTCGCTACTGCTTGTCGCGCGGAAGAGAGTGATCGCCGGCGCCCGACCGGACTCTTGCGTTCCTGGATTTGCTAGCTGGATCTGGTGACATGCGGAAGGGCCAGCCGCGAGACTCAGCCGCTCGTGACCGGGCTTCTCGCGACCGACGGGCTCTGAGAGTTGGACGCGCTTAGTGAGCGTCCAACGATGGGACCTCCGTCGCGGTCAGCTCCGTCAGCTGCCGAACGACGGCATCGATCCCGGCGATCTCGTAGGTGGCCCGCTGCGCCCCGGCGCCGCCGCCTCGATGCAACAGGTCGCGTAACAGCGCGAGCTCCTCGATGCACATAAGCTCGCGAGCTCGGTGCTCCACCCTCGCTAGGGCGTCCTCGAGGATCTCTGGCACCGCGCGCAGCCTCCCGTGGGCATCGGGAAGCTGGCCGTGCACGCCGAAGCGAGCGGCGCGGAACATGCCCTCCTCTATCAGCTCAGGGGCAGGGTCGGCGCCCGGCCCGCTTTCGGCTGCGTCGCGAGCCAGGCAGTGCACCAGCGCGACCAGGGCGACCGTGTCCGAGAGCGATGCCTGCGCGTCCAGCGCCCGAATCTCCACCGTTCCCAGCCGAGGGTGGGGCCGGAGCTTCCACCAGAAATACGTGTAGTCAGGAACATCGGCTGCGCGTGTCAGCACGCGACTCATCTCGCAGAAGTCCGCGAAGTTGCGCATCGCCCGCGGCACCCCCGAACGCGGCCACTCTCGCAGCGATACCTCACGCGCCGAGGCGAGACCCGTATCGCGACCATGGCGAAAGGGCGAGTTCGCCGCCAGCGCCTGGAGCAGCGGAAGCTCGCGGCGCAGCCCGTTGAACGTCCGGATCGCAGTCTCGGCGTCCGGCATCCCGACGTGGACGTGCAGCCCTCCGACCGGAGTCACCGCAGCGTCCCCCAGGAGGTAGTGGATATGCTCATAACGCTCCTTATGGGTGATCGCCGCATCGCCCTCACCCGCCAAGGGATGAGTGCCCGATGCCAGGATCCCCGCTCCCGTTTGGAGCACAGCGCGACGCATCTCGCCAAGCGCTCGCACCGCCTCGCCCGCGCTGCCGTAAACGTTGGTGATCAACTCGACCTGACAGGCGTGCAACTCCCGCTCGACCGTCCCCTCGACCTCGCCGAGCCGCTCGAGCACCGCCGCCGAGCTGTTCGTCAGACGCCCGGTGAGCGGGTCGACCAGGAACAGCTCCTCTTCGACCCCGATCGAGAACGGCTCGCCCGAGCCGAAGCGGTGATCACGCTCAAGCTCCACGGCCACGTCCTAGGAAGTATGCCCAGGCGACTGCCGGGCAAGAACCCCGTCACTGGCTGGACCCAGCGCGAGCCACGCCACCCGTCCCCGCTCCCGACTAAACGACTGACGAGATGGGCAAGCTCTCCCAGGCCGACTGATCACCGCAGCATGCCGTGACGTGCAACTACGCGGCCTCCAGGAATCCATCCGCCACGTGCGCCCTCAGTCGGCATGACGACCGATTGAAGCGCACCCAAAGCCAAAGCGGCGATCACCGCTGCTCCGGGCTAGATCCAGCGCTGGGCCGCCGGCGCTCGAGCCTCGGGTCGCTGCTGCTCGTCGCCAGCTGAGCGGCAGTCCACGTGCCCGCCGACCGTATGCCTGCTTCTGAGCACGAGCAGCAGCGAATCGTGCTGGCCGCATCGCTATTGCTGGCGAATCGCGGAGCGGATTAGGCAAGGAACCATCGGTTCCGTTTCTGGTTTGTGTTATCGGAACTTCCAGCGCGTGGTCGTGTTTGAGGGCCGCATGATCGAGTGCTCGAAGGCTGGCGTTTGTTCCGTCTCTGACGGCACTCGAAACTTTCCGCCGTGAGCGCCGAGCCGCTTGACCTTGATGAGCTGGTCGAGCACTGGACGCTGCTCGACGGCGATCGCGAGCTGGTCGCGGGGAAGCGCGGCTCCACCCGGCTGGCGTTCGCGCTGATGTTGAAGTTCTACAGCCTCTACTGGCGCTTCCCGGACGGCGACGGCGAGCTGCCGCGGGAAATGGTGGAGTTCGTTGCCCGCCAGGTCCAGGTGTCGCCGGACGCGCTCCAGGGGAACGAGTTCTCGGAGCGGACGGACCGCTACCACCGCGCCCAGATCCGCGGGCACTTCGGCTTTCGCGAATGCACAGTCGAGGACGCGCGGGCGCTTCGGGCGTGGCTGGCCGAGAATGTCGCCGAGGCAGACCCGCGCCAGGAGGTCGTTCGCGATCAGCTGCTCGATCGCTGCCGCAAGTGGCGGGTCGAGCCGCCTTCGGAGGGTCGGATCGACCGCATCGTGCGCGGGGCGGTTCACGGCGCGCAGACGGCGCTGTGTGAGCGGATTGTCGCGAGGCTGAGCGCCGAGGCGATCGCTCGGATCGAGCAGCTGCTCGCGGTGGAAGACGACGACGGGGACGACCAGGCCCGGGACGTGCTCGCGCTGGTCAAGGCCGCGCCGGGGAACGTGAGCCTGGAGACGATACTCACGGAGATCGAGAAGCTCGAAGCGGTCCGCGCCGTCGGGCTGCCCGCCGGATTGCTCTTGGATGTGACGCCCAGGGTGCTTGAGGGCTGGCGCCAGCGGGCGATGGTCGAGTCGCCATCGCATCTACGCGCGCACCCGAGGGAGCTGCGCGTGACGCTGCTCGCGGCGCTGTTGTGGGCGCGGGAGCGCGAGATCACCGACACGCTCGTGGACCTGCTGATCTCCACCGTGCACCGGATCGGAGCCCGGGCCGACAAGAAGGTGACCAACGAGCTGATCGGCGAGTTCAAGCGGATCGCCAACAAGGAGACGCTCCTGTTCAAGGTCGCCGAGGCGTCCGTCTCCCGTCCCGACGATCTGGTGAAGGAAGTGGTCTTCCCGGCAGCGGGTGGCGAGCAGACGCTGCTCGATCTGGTGGCGGAGTACAAGTCCTCGGGCCCAACGTACCGACGCACGGTGCAGACGAAGCTGAAGGCGTCCTACTCGCACCACTACCGCCGGGGGCTGATCCGACTCTTGCAGGTGCTGGAGTTCCGCTCGCGGTAGGGACAGCCCTTCGGTCGGGTCGGGACCTTCGTCCACACCGGCCTCGGGCTGCCCCCCGCGCAGATCCCAGCGTGCGGGACTACCGCACTGGGCTCCTGCCTTGGGTGGTAGCGGCGAAGCGCTGCTCGGGCCAGGGATGCAGGATCTGGGGCAGGGGTAGCCATCGGTCAGCCAGGCGCCTCATCCGCTCCCAGGTAAGCCGGTCGTGCTGGCTGCGACGCCGAAGCGTCAACAGCCAGTTCCGGGTGATCTGGTCGCGGAAGGCGGAGAGCGCCTTGCTGTTGTCGGGCACCGCGTAGTACTGGTAGTGCCCGCGCAGGACACTGGCTAGCCAGCGCCCCTGTTCGGGGATGGGCTGATGCATGCGTCGCCTCATTTCGAGCCGTTTGGCCCGCAGCTTCGCGCGCACCCGTTTGGAGTCGGTAATCCGCTTCAGCTTGAACCGCCCCTTCTTGGTCTTCGCGCACACGTGCGTGAAGCCGAGAAACTGGAACGTCTCAGGCCTACCGAGTCCGCACGCCTCTCGATTCCGGGCGGCGCACCGTCCGAACTCGATCAGCCGCGTCTTCTCGGCGTTCAGCTCCAGGGAGAACTGCGCGAGTCGTTCGCGCAGATCAGCCCAGAACCGCTCCGCGTCATCCCGGTGCTCGAAACCCACCACGAAGTCATCGGCAAACCGCACGATCACCACATCACCATGCGCGTGCCGAGTCCTCCACTGATGCGCCCAGAGGTCGAAGACGTAGTGCAAGTAGACGTTCGCAAGCAGCGGTGAAGCTGAAGCCCCTTGCGGCACGCCGTCCTCGAACGCCGTCCACGTCCCCTCCTCGATGACCCCCGCGGCCAACCATTTCTGGATCAGCCGCAGGACCCTCCGGTCCGCGATCCGGTGCTCCAAGAACCGCTCAAGCCACCGATGGTCGAGGCTTGAGAAGTAGTCGCGGAAATCCGCGTCGAGCACCCAGTTCACGCGCTTTCGATTGATCCCGTACGCGAGCGCGTCAAGCGCATCGTGCGGCTTGCGCCCCGGCCGGAACCCATACGAGAAACCGACGAAATCCTGCTCGTAGATCGCGTTCAGCACCTCCACCACCGCCCGCTGCAGGATCTTGTCCTCCAAGCTGGCGACCCCGAGCGGCCGCAGCCGCCCGTCGGGCTTCGGGATAAACACTCTCCGAGACGGCTTCGCCCGGTAGCCCCCGCGATGCACGCGCGCGTGCAGGTCCTCGAGGTTTTCCTCCAGGTTCTGCCCGTACCTCGACTTTCGCAGTTCATAGGCCAGCTGCGGCCCATGCTTGCTGGACGTGCATGATTTCCCGTGGTGTGGGGGTTCGACCCTGTCCCGGGTGATATTGGGTGGCGATGATCACGCGGCGGAGCTTGGCGAGCATGTCGGCGAACGATGGGGCGGTCTTGGTGAGGTACCAGGGAGCGCGTTGGCGGTGCTCTTCGACGACGTCTGGGTGATGCCCGCAGACCGCGTACCAGATGATCGTCAGCGTCATCGCGAGGAACTGGAAGGGGACGGTCCGCTCGACGGCTTTCTTGGCGCGGTTGCGCGCATCGCCGACGCCGAACAGTTCTTTGCCGTCTTCGAAGGCGACTTCGATCGGCCAGCGGTCTGCGTAGCGCTCGACGATCTCGGCGGCACTGGCGTCAAGGTCGGTGGTGATCAGCGCGAGCTGGTAGCCGGAGGGCTTGCGCTCGTCTTTGACGAGGATCACGCGCGCGGGGGTGTCGGGGCCGAGCGGCCCCCACAGGCAGTCGATGATGGCGAGCTTGAGCGTTTCGGTCTTGCCGTAGCGTCGCACGGCCTGCTCGACCCACTCGGTGGCAGGGTCGGTCGCGAGCTTGGCAAGCGTGGGGAGTCGTTTGCCCCACTTGCGGGGCCGGCCCTGCTTGCCGGAGCGCGGCGGTTTGCGATCGTAGATCGCGCCGTTGGAGCGCAGGCGGGAGGTGATCGTGACCCGGCCGGGCAGACCCCGCCAGGCCTCGGTTGCGTACGCGGCGTCACCGACGATGTCGATCCTGCGATCCGGCAGGCGGGCGGCGAGCAGGTCGAGCATTTCCCTTGCCAGCTCGGGCTTTCCGGGCCGCTCAGGATCGCGCTTGTCCTTCTTGGCGAACTGTTTGCGCCTGGGCTGCCAGCAGCGGAACAGGATCGGCAGGCAGACCGATCGCTCGAGGAACGCCAAGCGCACCACGATCCCGACCACGACCCAGTTGTTGCCCCACGCGACCGCCGCCTTGTCGGAGTTGGCGGTCGCGTCGTGATGCCAGAAGCAGGCGTGGATCTTGCGCCCCAGACGATGCAGCAACGTGTCGTCGACCGCCACCAGCAGCGGCGCGCCGGGCGCTGTCAGCCGCTCGGCGATCAGCTCCGCGAGGCGCAGCCCGAGCTCATCAGCAGACCAGTCCGAGAGACTGAAGAACCGGTGCGCGCGGCAGTGATGCCAGACCGCCGAGAGCCGACAGCCGACCAGCATCCCTGTGACCGTACGCAACCCGGTCTGCGAAATCTGGCCCACAACCAGCGCGCAGAAGGTCTGGAACGTGGGGCGAGAGAAACACGGCGCGAACAGGAGCAGAAGCTCATTCAGCGAAGATGGGACGCAGAGCATCGGCGGCAACCCCCATGGGCAGCCGCGACGGGCCTCCCACCCGACCGCGGAAATGGTCATCGAACAACCACCGCTTCGGGGAAGCCGCCGATGCTCCTTCTGCGTCCTCGCGCGGCCGACCGCTCAACAGCCCCGACCGCTCACCCCACCGCGCCTACCGACCCACGCCCCGCGCGCCCGTGCCCCCCTCCCCCTCAAAAGTGCAAAAGTCGAGGCCCGTACTCGTGCCACGTCACGCCATCCACCCCCGGTGCGGCCTTCGGCCGAAGCGCGAAGTACGCCGCCCGCAAGCGATCGACGTCGACATGATGCAGGAGCGCCGTGAACCGCGCTTCCTTATCCGTTGCTGCCACTCGGCGCACGCGACCAAGCTCACTGAGCGCGCCCTGCCCGGCACTGGGTCCGGGACGCGTTTCGCCAGCCGCGTTCCCCTTGGCCGATCCCCTTCCCTCCACCGACTCCGCCACCCCGCCCTGGGCGTTGTTCGCCGGTTTCGCAGGTACTACGGGACCGTCCGACTTCTCACGATCGTGCATCACGGGATTACGGCCTTGACCTTCCCCGCACGACCCGCCCATTCCATCACCACGGGCGGGTGACCGTGAGACCTCCCGGTTCTCAGCATGGAGAGATCACGCGCATGCTGGGTTCTCCGACCCCGCGGGGCCCAATGGCGACTCGCGATAACGCCACCACCGGTGTTGCCTTCCGACGTTTGAGACCGCGTCGGCACCCCGGACCGCTGATTTCGAGGCTCAATAGCCCGCCTGCGCGCACCCCGATACCAACGCTTCGCTGCGCCCTCACGGGTCGCCAACGCATGGTCGGGGTCGTCTGACTCGCTAGATCTTCGACGTAGGACTCTTTCATTCCCTTCTCTCATGCCGGTTGTCCGGCGCTTTCCTCAAACAACGCCAGGCACAGGCCGGTGCTGGACGCGCTCGTGCTGGTCGGCCGCTACGCCCGGCGCGAGCATCTGACCTACTACCCGGCCGGTGAGACAGTCCCCGCGCACGCGGGGATCGACCAGGACTGGCGAGAGCTTTGCAACCACGTCGACGGCCGCGGGCGCGAGCGGATCGTCCGGCAAATCTACGAGATCGGGACCTTCCAGGCACTGCGCGACCAGCTTCGCTGCAAGGAGATCTGGGTCGTCGGCGCCGACCGGTGGCGCAACCCGGACGAGGACCTGCCCCAGGATTTCGAGCAGCGCCGATCAGAGCACTACCAGGCGCTTCAGAAGCCGCAGGACCCCGCCGAGTTCATCGACGAGGTCCGCAGCGAGATGCAGACCGAGCTCCGAGCGCTGAGCGAGGGGCTGCCCGAACTTCCATTCCTCGAGATAGCAGACCGCGGCAAGCAGGGGGCGATCAAGCTCACGCCGCTGAAAGCGCAGCCGGATCCTCCTAACCTGGGGGCGATCAAGCGGGACTTGCGCTCGCGCTGGGGGATGGTCGCGCTGATCGACATGCTCAAAGAGTCGATCCTGCGCACCGGGTGCCTGGAGATCGTCAACGACTTGGCCCGTGGCGTCCGGCTGAGCCCGGACACCCTGGCCGAGCGGCTGATGCTTGCGATCTACGGGTACGGGACCAACATCGGCATCCGCGGGGTTGCGGTCGGCGACCACGCACATTCGGAAGACGATCTGCGCTACGTGCGCCGCCGGTTCCTCACCTCGGAGCTCGCGCGCTCACTGGCGATCGAGATCGCAAACGCCACCTTCGCCGCTCGCGACCCGGCGATCTGGGGGCAGGCGTCGACCACCGTCGCGTCGGACTCAAAGCACATCGGCGCGCTCGACCAGAACCTTTTGACCGAGTGGCACGCCCGCTACCGCAAACCCGGCGTGCTGATCTACTGGCATGTTGAGAAGAAGTCGGTGGCGATCCACTCGCAGCTGATCTCCTGCTCCGCGATGGAGGTGGCGGCGATGATCGACGGCACGATGCGCCACGGCACCACCATGGACGTCGAGGGCAACTACACCGACACCCACGGCCAGTCGTGGGTCGCGTTCGGCATCACAAGACTGCTCGGCTTCCTGCTGTTGCCGCGGATCAAGGGCCTCAACCACACCAAGCTGTACCAGGCCGAGACAGGATCCTGTATCCGTGCCTCGTGCCGGCGTTGACGCGGCCGATCCGGTGGGACCGGATCGCCGAGCAGTACGAGCAAATGATCAAGTACGCGACCGCGATCCGCACCCGCACCGCGCAGACCGAGGCGATCCTCCGCCGGTTCATGCAGGCCAACGCGATCCACCCCACCTACCAGGCGATGATCGAGCTCGGCCGCGCGCAGAAGACCATCTTCCTCTGCCGCTACCTGCGCGACCGCCAACTCCAACACGAAGTGCAGGAGGGCCTGAACGTCGTCGAGGGCTGGCACCGAGGCGTGCGGCTGATCTTCTTCGGAGGAGGCGGCGACATACCATCGAACCGCCGCGACGAGCAGGAGCTATCGGTCCTCTGCCTTCGCGTGCTGCAGGCCGCGATGGTGTACATCAACACGCTCATGCTCCAGGACATCCTCCACCAACCAGGCTGGGCAGATCGGCTGACCGCCGAGGACAAGCGCGGGATCACCCCATTGATCTGGGGGCACGTCGTCCCGCACGGCGAGATCCGGCTTGACATCGGCCGGCGCCTGGAGCTGCCCGAATGACGACCGAGCCAACCCCGCCGAAGCGCACTCCGGCTCGGCGCAAGGCCCGCCAGCTCGCCACGCATCTGCGCGCCGAGCGGCTATGTCTACCTCAAGCAGGTGTTCCGCCACCTGCGCGAAGAGCTTGGCGTCGAAGTCGAGCGTGCCCCCAAGAAGCTCCCGCGCGTCCCGACCGAGCAGGAGATCCGCTGCTTCTACGACGCCGTCTGGAACGCCCGACGCGGCCGGGACGTAGTGATGATCAAGACGCTGCTCTACACCGGCGTGCGCGTCTCCGAACTGGACAGCATCCGGATCGGCGACGTCGACCTCGACGGCTGGCGGATCCGGATCGAGCAAGGCAAAGGCAAGAAGGACCGCCACGTCCCGTTCCCCGCCTCGTTCAAGGAAACGCTCGCGCTGCACATCGACGCGCAAAAGCAGGCCGGCGCTGGCCACCTGCTCGAATCCTCATGGAAGAAGCCCTACTCCGACCGGGGCGTGCACAAGATCCTCGCCCGGTACGACACCACCGCCGGCATCCAAGGACCGATCAGCCCCCACCGGCTCCGCCACTTCCTGTTCACCTGGCTGAAGACCCAGGGGATCGACGACGCGCTCATCCAGCCCTACTCAGGCCACGCCACCCGCCAATCACTCGAGATCTACTCGCGCATCGCGCTCGCCGACGCCCAGCAAGCCCATGATCAGGCCATCGGCCGGTACCCCGTCTGAGCGCCTCCGGCACCGCAGTCTCCATAACCCGGCTCGTTTGCCGCTGGTGACACGGTTCTTACCAACGACCCTAGTACCGCGGATGCAGCCCCATCGACGTGTCGTACGGGTAGAGGATCGGGTCCCCAACGGCAGGGATCGCGCCCTGCTGGTCGAGCCGGCCAACCAGATCCTGTGGACTGGGAAAGTCGTCGATCCCCAGGACTGTCTCGGTGTTCGCGAGGTAGTCGAACTCGACGAATCCCTTGCCGTTCGACGAGTACGCGAACCGAACGTCGATCATCTCCGCATAGGACTTCGCCTGCTGCAGACCGGCCGCAGCATGGTGGCTGTCGTCCTCCGCCTCGACGACGGCGATCGGCAGTCCCTCCCATGAGAGCACGTAGTCCGCCCACAGTGGCTTGCGCCGGTGCGCTTGGTCGCCGACGAGGTATAGCCGCCCGTCGGTGACCTTTACCTCGCGCTCGATCTTGGCCTCGTCCCAGTCGGCCCCCTTCAAGGCGGGGTCTATGAGCTTCGCCCTGGTGTCGGCCTCGCTGAGCGCCATCGCTGCGTGTCCTCTTCGGCCTTGCTCACCCTAACCAAACTCTCGACGCGGACGGGGGGACGGCGGGACGGGCCAGTGGACCGCCATCCGGACTGAGTTCCTATCTGCTCCCGTCGACGTAGACCCAGCGCACCGACCCGCGCACCGCACGCGCTCGCCCCCGCTGATACTCGCGCTGGATCGGCCCATCCGCTGATGCACCGTAGAGCCTGGCGCTCATCGTCTGCTCGGGGGTCTTCCCATGGCTCTTGATCAGCCCTCGGCGCAGCGCGATCTCGGCAATTTCCTGGGCCGACATCGGCCGCTTGACGCTCCGTAAAACCTCCTCCGCTGCTTCAAGGAAGGTCATGGCGCACAGCCTAGACACCAAGCCCAGCTGAAGTTCGGCGCCGGCGACTACCGGGACGCGATCGAGTGCGCACGCGATGTGCGCAACGCGATCGAACGACGGCTCCACGCGGTCGCGGTCGGGGTGAAACGGCTCACGCCGTCGCCCAGCAGGCCCGCGATGCGCTCGAGGTCGTACAGCAGCGCGAGCTTTCCCGGCGGGTCGTCCCAGTCGCCTGAGTCGTACAGGTGGACCCAGGCTGCGAGTGCGGCGAGCGCCTCGACCTGGAGGTGGTGCTCCCACCAGCCTGAGCGGACAGGTAGGCGGTAGCGCTCGCGCAGCATGCAGACGTCGGTCCACAGCCTGTTCGAACCAGATCCAGCGTTCGCGTGGGTAGAGGCTGTGACAGTGAAGCGGCCATCTCCGCGATCCGAGGTCGTCGAAGTGGGCGTCTGGCTCGTTGGGGTGTTCGTCGTCGGGTTCTCGCCAGGTCATGCGATCGCCTCCAGCCAGCTCTTTAGAGGGCAGCGGGCCATGGGCGGCTCTCCAAGCTTGGCGGCCTGGCTGAGGTAGTCAGCGATGAGCGCGTCGAGCTCGGCCTTGGTTTGCAGGTCTCGCTCGACCAGGTAGGCGCGCTGGCTGGCGCTCGCCGGCCCATCGGGGCGGTCAGTCAGTCTCACGATTCCGTCGATGCGCTGTCCGTACAGCACGCGTTCGCCAACGGGGGTGCGGTAGCGAGCCAACTCGGTCCGCTTTCCGACTGATGGTGTCCGTGGCCGGCGCGCCGCCGCCGTGTTCTTGGCAGCCGGTTCCTGATGGCGGTTGTGCGCCCAGGTGGCTGAGCTGCCGTGGCCGGAGATCTCGTGCTCGTGTACGTGGGCGGCGTCATCCGGTCCGGCCTGGATTTGGTCGGCGATCAGCTTGCGCTCGACTCGGACTTCGGTCCGCGAGCTGCGCCGTGTGTGCTTGAGCCGGTCGATTTCGGCGCTGGCCTGGTTGAAAGTCTTGGGCCACGTAAATGTCTGACCGGTGCGCTCCGCGAGCGAGCGGAGGTAGTTGAGCTGTGGCTTGGTGGGCTTGGTGGGCTTGGAGGGCACCTGCGGCTCCTGGTGGTGGGGTGCGGGCATGCCCCGACCTCGGGCCGCGCGTTACGGCGCGCCTGTCAAGCGATTGGTAATCACTCCTGCCGTACGCGAGGCTCTGCCGAGCGGGCTTCCAATCGCTTGACCGACGCGCCGGCGTGGCCAGGGTTTGAGGGGTTGCCCGCACCCCACCCGGGGAGAGATATGGCTGGTCCCTCCCTCCCCCGCTCCGTTCCCGCCGCCTGCGAACATGTGTTCGTATGACCTCTGATGGGTCAGCGATCGTGCGCTTAAAGCGGGGTCAGGGGATTGTTGGTACAGAAGACCGGTCTAAGCCAGGTCTAAGCCGCGTCGGCCGTCAGCGACACGTCGCGCGCCTCGCCAATCGCAGTCACCGTGGCTCCCCGATCGCAGAGCAGCAGCATCGCGCGTTCTGGAGTTGGCTTCTGCGGTTGCTCACGAGCGGCACTCACGGCGACTGTTTCGCTTCGGCACGCGAATTCAGGAGCAAGCGACGTCCGTTCTCCGCGAGACACATGGCAGAGCGGGCCTGGGGCGGTGCCCGGGCCACCGCCCGGTCGTGGTGGACATCGCCGGCGCGCCGGCACGCGCCCGGAGCGGCGCCGTCGTGACATCGTCAACGCCCGGTCATGAGATCCATGTGTTCGGCAAGGTGCTCCGCGTCGCTGCCGACGCCGGAGAACAGGCCGGACTTGAACGTGTGCATCCAGTGCAGGCCTAGGAAGTAGAGCCCCGGCACCTGGGTGACCCCGCGCTGCTGGAGCGGTCGGCCTTGGGCATCGAAGACGGGGGCTTGCAGCCAGCCGTAGTCGTAGTCGTAGCCGGTCGCCCAGACGATCGCCGCAACGCTCTCGCGCCGCAGGTCGAGGGACTCAACCTCGACGAGCGTGGCGGGCAGGGCCGCTGACCCGGTGGGCTCCTCCTCCTCGGCCAGGTTCCAGTCTTGATTCGCGGCGGCGAGCTCGCGGGCGGCGGCCAGGAAGCCGGCGAACGCCGCGTCGGCCTCGTCGAGAATCTCATTCGCGTTCCTCGCGACGATCAACCTGCCGTCGGACGCACCGAGGACCCGCCCGAGGATCCGGATGCCGTCGGCGGCCATCTGGCGCACGTTGACGTCGTAGCCGCCGCTCACGCCGGTGACCACGACCGACGGGGGCCACACCCGCCCCGGGAAGCTGTCGATCGTCTGGTCAAAGCGGCCCATCCGCTCAAGCCACCAGGTGACGTCCTTGCCGCGAAACCGCCGCGGGACGCGCCGGTGCCTGGAAACCGAGAGGAACACGGTGCGCCCGGCACGCAGCAGTTCCTCGCCGATCTGGCAGCCGGACGCCCCGCTCCCGACCACCAGCACGGCACCGTCCGGCAGGTCGTTCGGGCGCCGGTAGCGCGTCGGATCGGTCTGCAGCACCGTCGGCGCAACGCCCCCGGAGAACCGTGGGATCCGGGGCCGCTGGAACGGCCCGGTCGCGACGACGACCTGGCGGGCGTGGATCGTCCCGTCCGGCACCGACAGTACGAATCCCCCGTCGTCCGCGCGCAGTGCGGTGACCTCGGTGTGCTCGCGCACCGGCGCATGCGCGCTCGCCGCGTAGTCCTCGATGACACATAGGATCTCGCGCCAGTGCGCGAACCCGTCTGGGTCCTCGCCCGAGTACGAGTAGCCCGGCAGTTCCAGTGACCAGTTCGGAAACTGAAAGCGCAGCGACTCCCAGCGCTCGCTCCGCCAGCGTTCCCCGACCCCCCGCCGCTCCAGCACCACGTGCTCCCTTCCGCGCCGCTGCAGCACCGCGCTCATCGCCAGGCCGGCCTGGCCACCCCCGATGACGACAATGTCGTGGTGCTCTCGCATACGCGGCCCCGCGCGGGGTTGCGAATCAGGCCGAGCGTACTCCCTAGTAGTGGCGGGCGGTCGAGAAGAGCAGCGCGGTCGACGTTCCTCGCTGCTCCTGCGACGATGGGTGAAGGGGTGGTCGCGACCCCCGGCTCGATTGCCGTTATCCGTTCGACCGCGACCTCACGGCAAGGATCTACGACGCCCGATCAAACCGCAGCGCGCCACCCGCATGGCTCGGCGTGCGTTACCTGGGATCGGACTGCGCCAACGGCGGTCCCAGGACATTCATCCCGAGCGGCTTGCCGATCTTGGCGAACGCGGCCGGGTCTGGTGTGGACAGCGAGGCGAACTGGTCAAAGAACCGTTCCATCCCCGCAGGGGTGAACATCACGAGGATCCGTGCCGGCTTCTCCGCGACGTTTTGGAAGCAGTGCGGGGTGCCGCGTGGTACGAACACGAACGAGCCCCTCGGCGCGGCGCGTAGCTCGCCGTCGAGCTTGAAGCGGAGTTCGCCTTCGAACAGGTACCACGCTTCGTCGTCGTTCGCGTGCAGGTGCAGCGGCGGTCCCTGACCGGGTGGGATCACGTTCTCAAGCGCGGTGAACGTACCGTTGGTTTGCTCGCCGCGCGCCTTGAAGGTGAGCGGTCCACCCACAGGTCCTTCGATGGTGGCCCCTTCGTTGGGACCCACGACCTCGGGTTCGCCCTGGTCCGTCATCCGGCGGCCTCCTCTCGAACGCCGAGATCCTAGACAAGGACGAGCCGCAGCGCCTCGAGGCCGACGCGCCTGCTTGCGACGAATGCCAGACTCGAACTCGGGATCGACTGCGCTGGTGAAGACGGTGGACAGCGGTCTCGCCGCCGCTCCCCGGGCTGGCGGCGCGAGAACGCTGGTCGCGGACCGTTGCAGCGGTCTGAGGATGTGCGGGACGCCGTTTGGAGGCTTCCGTCTGTCAGTCCGAGCAGCAGCGTTCTCGCGACCGGCGCCGGGGCGTTGTCGCCTCTGTCTGCGGCTGGCCCGGCCTGCAGGTTCGCGCAGGCTTTCATGCCGCGGTTGCGCGGCGGTCGGTGATCGATTCGAGGTCTTTGGCGACTTCCGCGGCGGACGGCATCACCGCGATTTCCCGGGCCAGCGCTTGTGCGGCCGCTTGCTCGGGCGAGCCCGCTGCGAGCACGGCGCGCACGGCGTCGCGCACGGCGGTCGGGGTGACCAGCTCGGGCATCAGGACTCGGGCGGCGCCGGCCTGCTGGCAGGCGCGGGCGTTGTCGAACTGGTCTGCGCCCTGCGGGGCGAGCACGAGCGGCAGCCCGGCGGTGAGCGCGGCGAGCATTGTGCCGGTGCCCCCGTGGCAGATGACCGCATCGCAGCGTCGCAACAGCGGCGCCAGCGGCAGCCATCGCTCCACATGGACAGTTGCCGGCAGGTCGCCGAGCGCCGCGGGGTCGTTCAGCTCGCTGACCGTGACGACAACCTCCACCTCCTCACCCGCGAGCCCGGCGAGCAGCGGAGCGAACTTCTCCGGCCGGTTGAACAGCGGCGCGGTGCCCAGCGACACGTACACCACGGCGCGGTTGTCGAGCTGATCCGCCCACGCGGGGAGCGCGGCGCCCGGGTCGCCCGGGATCTCTGGACGGATCGTCCGGGTTCCGGACGCCGCTGGTACCGTTCCCCCGGCGCGGAGGCGGGGAGGGCGTGGGTCCAGGTAGCGGCCGCGATAGATCCCGCCGCACGGATCGGGGTCGACACCCGCAGCCTCCCACAGCGGCCGCGCGCGAGCGGCCATCGCTGCCACGACCTTCGGATCGAACGGCTGCCCGAACCCGTAGCAGACCGAGGTCGCGCCGAGTTCTGCTGCGAGCAGTGGCCCGGAGAGGTCGACCGGTGGATGTACGACCAGATCGAGCGGTCGTAAGGCGGCAAGCTCCCGGAGGGCGGGCAGCTTGGCGCCCGGGTGCACCGCCCCGAACATCGCCGCCGGGAAGGCGATCCTGTCACCCGCCGGCGCCCGCTTCACGTCGGCATCCCCCATCGCCGCGACCATTCCGTCCATCGCGGACAAGCCCGCCTCGACGAACTCCAGGCCGCTCTCAGCGACGCGGGCTTGAAGGTTCGCCCCGCTGGCGACGATCACCTCATGCCCGCGCTCGACGAGCGCCCGCCCCAGCGGTATGAATGGGCCGAACACGCCGTCCATCGGCGTTGTGTTGCACAGAACGCGCATCAGATCCCTCCCGGGTCGTTGCTATAGTTGCACTATATATCGCTACTATGGGGATAATGTCAAGCCAGCGGACAACCACACACACGCCGGGAGCTTCCAGGGACGGACGGCGGCGAGGGCGCCGCGGCTCGGACACGCGGCGGCGGATCGAAGAGGCCGCGGGCCGCCTGTTCACCCGCGACGGCTACACAGCGACCACGATGCAGGCGATCGCAACCGAAGCCGGCGTGCACGTACAGACGATCTATCTCGCGTATGGCACCAAGCCGGCGCTGCTTGCCGCCTGCGCGGCGCGGCTCGTGGCCGGCGAGGAGGACCCAGAAACCCACCCCGGCGAGCGCCGCTGGGCGCGGGAGGTCGCCTCCGAGCCCGATCCGCGCGCCAAGCTCGCTCGCTACGTCAAGCACATCGGCGACGTCACCCCGAGGATCACGCCGCTGATCGACGTGCTCCGCGCCACCGCCACCGCCGAGCCAGACGTCGCAGCATTCCTCGCGCACATGGAGCACGCACGCCGCGAGGGGCCCCGCCAACTCCTCGGCCTCGGCGTCCCGCCCGGGACATGGCGCCCCGGACTGACACCCGACAGGATCGCCGACATCGTGTTCGCGATCGCCTCGCCGGACACGCTGCGAGCGTTGATCGACCGCAGCGGCTGGCAGCGATCCGCCGCCGAGGCGCTCATCACGCGCACCCTCGAGCGCGAGCTGCTGCACCAGTGACACCGCGCATGTCCGTCCCGCCCGGCGCGAGCAGATCAGCTATCCAACGTCAAGCGCCGCCGTCCGCTCCCAGATCCGCACGGACCCACACACAGCCGCCCAAACCGTCAGCCAAGTTACTGGCCGCGCATGACCCTGCACCAACGGCGATCTGGTAAGCAGACGATCCAGCCATGACCGCTGCCGTCGAGACGCTCGGTCTGACGAAGACGTTTGGCGCGACGGTCGCGGTCGACCGTCTGGATCTGCGCGTCGAGCCAGGACAGGTGTTCGGGTTTCTGGGCCCCAACGGTGCGGGCAAGACGACCACGATCCGGCTGCTGCTCGACCTGCATCACCCAAGCGCCGGGAGCGCCCGCGTGTTGGGATTGGACAGCCGCCGGGACAGCGTCGCGATCCACGCACGCTGCGGGTACCTGCCCGGCGAGCTCGAGCTTCATCGAAGGATGACCGGCCGGTGGGTGCTTGACTGGTTTGCCCACGCCCGCGGAGGTGACCAGCGGCTGCGCGATCAGCTGGTCGAACGCTTCGGGGTGATCCTCGATCGGCGGATCGGCGAGCTGTCGAAGGGCAACCGCCAGAAGCTCAGGATCGTGCTCGCATTCATGCACCGCCCCGAGCTGCTGGTGCTCGACGAGCCCACCTCAGGCCTTGACCCGTTGATGCAGGACGAGTTTCACCGCCTGCTACGCGAGACGACCGCCGATGGTCGGACCGTGTTCCTGTCCTCACACGAGCTCGACGAGGTCCAGCGCATCGCCGACCGCGTCGCGATCATCCGCGCGGGACGGCTGGTCGTCACCGACACCATCGAGGGACTACGCCGGCAGGCGCCGCAGACGATCGAGCTGCGATTCGCCGCGCCAGTCCCAGCCACCGCGTTCGAGTCGCTGGACGGCGTGCAGCGGGTCAGCGCGCAGGGTGATCGGGTCACGCTGCAGACGACCGGGCGGCTCGCTGGTCTGCTGCGGGTGATCGCCGACCATGACCCGCTCGACGTCATCGCGCGGCATGCCGACCTCGACGAGCTGTTCCTGAGCTACTACCGCGAGGAAGCCGACAGCAATGACGGCTGAGATCGCCCGCTACGACCTCCACAACCGCCGCCGCTCGACGATCTGGTACGCGGTCGGGACGGGGCTCTACATGCTCGTGATCGTCGTTCTCTACCCGTCGTTCGAGCACTCGACCGAGCTGAACAAGCTGACCCAGGGAAACTCTCCGCTGGCCGCCCTGTTCGGCGCGACCGGCACGCTCACCTCGCCAGACGGCTGGATGAACGTCAACGCCTATGCGAACTTCCTGCCGCTGATCATGCTGCTGCTCACGATCGGCTACGGTGCAAGCGCGATCGCCGGCCAAAACGAGGACGGCACGCTCGGGCTGCTCGTGGTGCTGCCGGTCAACCGCCGGCGGATTCTGGCCGAGAAGGTCGCAACGATGATCATCCAGGCGCTGATCCTCGCCGTCGCGATCCTCGCCAGCGTCTACGGTGGGCGGGCGTTTCAGGTCACGCTCGATCCCAGGCACGTCGCCACCGCCACGCTCGCGGTGCTCGCGCTCGGGATCGACCTCGGCCTGATCGCGCTCGCGCTCGGCGCTGCGACCGGCAGCCGCGCCACCGCGATCGGGATCGCCGGCACGCTCGCCGTGCTCTGCTACCTGATCAGCTCACTCGCCCCGGTCGTGCACTGGATCAAACCGCTGCGCTACGCGTCGCTGTTCTACTGGGCGGTCGCCGACCAACAGCTCACCAACGGCGCCGGACTGGGATCGTTCGTCGTGCTCCTCACCGTAGCGATCGCCGCCGCCACCGCAGCCAACGTCGCGTTCCGGCGTCTCGACATCCGCTGAACCTACACGAGCGCGTTGATCATCGCGTCTGCGACGTATTGGCCGTAGCGCTGGGGTGTCCAGCCGCGGCGGAGGACGAGGAGTTCGTAGAGCTCGGGTGAGCTGTGGGCCCAGAGGATGTCTGCGGCCTGCGCGAGCGAGATTCCGGGGCGGAGGTGGCCTGCGTCGCGGAGTCGGCGTGCGTTGTGGGTCATCCGTTTGAGTCGGTCGGCGTCGAGCTCGTCGCGCAGCGCGCAGACCTCTGGGTCGCTGGCTGCGGCGTCGCGGATCAGCAGCAGAATCGGAGAGGCGCGTGGTGCAAGCTCGGCGACGAAGCCGCCCCAGGCGCTGATGATCGCGCGTGGGTCGCTTTCTCGCTGCTGGATCTCGTCGGATCTGCGCTCGGCTGGGATCGGGCCTTTCCCCTCGAGCGCGTGATCGCGGATCGCGCGGATCAGACCGGGCTTGCCGCCGAAGGACTTGTAGATCGTGTCGGCGGAGACGCCCGCGGCGGCGGCGATCGCCTGCACGGTCGTCCCCGCGTAGCCGTCGCGCAGGAACATCCGCTCGGCGGTGTCGATGATCCGGCGGCGGTTCTGGCGTGCTCGCTCACGGCGTCGGCTGCCGTCGTAGGAGCGCTTGCGCTTGACATCGGCTGGCCGACGTTCGATCATTTCATTCCAGTCTACTAGAACTAATATGGGAGATGGCATGAGCGAACCGCGGCTGATGATCGACCGGCTGTTGCAGGCGACCAATGATCACAACCTCGACGCACTGGTCGCCTGCTTCGCCGAGGATTATGCGAACCAGACGCCGGCGCATCCCGCGCGGGGGTTTCGCGGCCGAGCACAGGTGCGGAGTAACTGGGAGCAGATCTTCGCGTTCGTGCCGGACCTGCGAGCCGAGGTGACGCGCAGCACGGTCGATGGGGACGTGGTCTGGAGCGAGTGGGAGATGACCGGGACCCGTCGGGACGGGAGCGCGCACTGCATGCGGGGCGTGGTCATCTTCGGCGTAGGGAACGGTGTCGCGCAGTGGGCGCGGTTCTATCTCGAGCCCGTCGATTTCGCGGGCGGCACGGTCGACGACGCCGTGCGCAGGCAGGTGATGCGCGGATGATCGTGATCGCGGGCGGCACCGGCCGCCTCGGCGGTCTCCTGACCAAACGGCTGGCCGACCAGGGGTGTGACGTGCGGGTGGTCACGCGCGACCCCGAGCGCGCCGATCACCTCCGCGACGTCCCGGTTCAGATCGTGACAGCCGACGTCCGGGACCGAGCAGGCATCCGGGCAGCCCTGGAGGGCGCCACCACCACCGTCTCTGCAGTGCATGGCTTCTCCGGTCCGGGCCGAGTGTCCCCCCAGTCGGTCGATCGCGACGGCAACGCGAACCTGATCGATGCAGCCGCGGAGCTCGGCATCGACATGATCCTGATGTCGGTAGTCGGCGCCGCGGCCGACCACCCAATGGACTTGTTCCGCGCCAAGCACGCAGCTGAGCAACACCTCATCGCCAGTGGCGCGCCCTGGACGATCGTGCGCGCCACCGCGTTCATCGAGCTGTGGGCCGAGATCATGAGCAAGCCGATCGTGTTCGGCCGCGGCGGGAACCCGATCAACTTCGTCTCCGTGGGCGACGTCGCCGCGGCTGTCGAGCGCGCTGTCGTTGACGCATCGTTGAGAGGACAGATCGTCGAGATCGGCGGACCGCGGAACCTCACCTTCAACCAACTCGCGGCACTGCTGCAGCAGACACGAGGCACATCGGGGAAGGTGCGCCACATCTCTCGGCCAATCCTGCGTGTCGCAGCGCCGTTCAGCCGCCAGGCGCGCGCGGCGATCGCGATGGACGCGATCGACATGACCTTCACCCCGGGCTGAGCACCCGGTCGGTCGCCGAACTGCTGGTCGAGGTGGGCGACCCGCGCCGGTTCACCGAGGGCGGGTTCGCGCGCTTCAACGGCTCAGCACCGCTGCCAGCCTCGACCGCCGAGGGGCCCGGCGAGCCGGTACGTCATCGCTACAACCCCGGCGGCAACCGGCGGGTGAACGCGATCCTTCACCGGATGGCGGTCACTCAGCTGCGCTGCGAGCCGCGCGCCCAGCGCATCTACGCAGGCGCGCGCTAACTAACGGACACACCAAGAAGGAGGCCCGGCGGATCCTCAAGCGCCACCTCTCAGACGTCATCTACCGGCGCATGATCCGCGACCTCGCCGCCGCTGAGCGCGCCTCACTATCCGTCCCCCTCCTCGCTGCATAACCGCGCGCGACGCGGCCGCAGTCAAGGAAACGGGTCCGACAGGAACCCGAGCGCAAGCGAGCCGCGCAGCGGCATCCTTGACGGCGCCGCGGTAAGCGCCACACTCCGGCCAGGGGGGGAACTGGGTGCCCCAACCGCCGACCGAACGGTCGCGCGGTGTCTTCCCATGCCCGCAGAACGCCTTACAACCCGCCATCAGCAACCCGCCGGTTGCCTATCGGCGCGTTCTAACCGCGGCGGACTTCAACTCCGCTGCGCCTGGCACTTGACATAGGAGCCTTCGTAAGGGCCGCGACGCGGACGTAGGAGATGAGGCGAAACCGACGTCGAGTGCGGCGTGCCGGCCGCATCGATCACGTTTGGCCGGCGCGGGCTAGTGGACGGGCGGCAGAAACGTGGCCACAGACATGACCAGCGGCAAACTGCGCCGCTCCCGGCGCGACGGCCCGACGACGCGAATGCCGCCGGGTGGGCCCGTCGGGACGGCGGTCCCCTGCAGCCTGTAGCGGTCGATCTCGAACGGCTCACTCCGCGACAGGCAGTCCGGCCGGCTCTGGATCCCGAAATGCAGGTGCGGCCCGGTCGTGTTCCCGCTGTTGCCGAGCAGGCCGATCCGTTGCCCAATCCGGACGCGCTGCCCGGTCCGGACGCGCACCGAGCCCGGGATCATGTGCGCGTAGCAGGCATACAAGCCCGGCCCAATCCTCAACTCCACAGTGTTGCCCGCGAAGTCGAGGGGCGAGTCCAGGAACGGATTGTCTGAGTACGGCGCGATGTCCGGCTTGCCGTCGATGACCAACACCACGCTGCCGTCGCCCACCGCGTAGACCGGAGAGCCAAACGCCGCCCAATCGCTGTTCTTGCTGCCGTCGCCGGTGAACACCCGGCCGTTGACCCGGCGGACCCAGTCGATCGCGAACATTTCCGGCGTCGCGTAGCCACCGCTCGACGTCGGCAGCACCGTCTGGCGGTGCGGCGAAGAGGGATCGTCGCAGCATCCGTTCGCATCCACCCATCCGGTCCCGCGCAAGGGCGAGGCGATCACGACCGGAGCGCGGCGATCGATCCGCGCGGCCGGCACCTTGACGGTGGTGGTCCCGATGACCGGGCGTGCGACGGCGTTCGCCGGGATCGCGTACGTGATCTGGCTGGTCAACATTCCCGGCACCGTGCGCCCAGCCGAGCGCGGCGACACCACGTCGACCTGGGTCGCGACGGTCGACGACGGCGCGACGCGCCCGCCCGTCGGCTTGGAGAGGCCCAGCGTGAGCGTCGAGGCGCCTAGCACCGTGCCCTTCAAGGACAGCAGACGCTTCCCGCCACCGCGCACCTCGAGCGACTTGAGCGTGGCGTCAGCGGTGAACGCGTTCGTGATGATCAGGTCGTACTCGATGTGCTCGCGCCCATCGCTTCCAAACACCGCCTGGGGCGGACCGGAAACCTCGACCCGCAACGCCGACGTCGTCTCCGCCTCCGAGAGCGCCCCTCCGAACGGCGCGACGAACAGCACCACGAGCACCACCGCGATACCGCCCGTGCCCCACTTCATGGCGCTGCACCGCACTCGCATCGGGCCTAGCCTAACCGAACCCCTGGCGAGCGCGTCCGCCACGGTCCACACAACCACTCGAGCCTATGAGGCGCTCGTCGTCCGGGCGGCCAGTACGCCATCGCACGCGTTCAGCCGAGGTCGCGGTGGTCCTGGGCGGTTGGTTGCTCGAACTCTGGAGCTGGTTCTATTACCGACGACTCGCCCTGGCTCATATGCTTGCGGTGTGAACGCGCCGCACAGCTGGGGGGCGCTCCGTGCGGCGAAACCGATGTGGGTCGTGCGGGCAGCGGGCGTGATGCTGCTCTCGGCGGTTGCGGCGGTCGCTGCTCCATCTTTGGCGCAGTCCTCGAGGCGTTCGCACGAAGCGGCGGGCAGCCCGAGGCAGAGCAACTTTGCCGGCGAAATCGATATCGGCCGAGGACGTGGGCTGTACTTGCAGTGCGCCGGCCGCGGTGGGCCGACCGTGATCCTCGAATCGGGGATCCATGATTCCTCGGACGTGTGGACGCTCAGCGATGCCAAGCCGCCGGTGGTCGGGTCCCCGACCGTGTTTCGCGGCGTCGCCCACTTTGCGCACGACTGCATGTACGACCGGCCTGGGACGATCCGCTACACGAATCCGCCCGCGCTGACAACGCGCAGCTCGCGCGCGCCGATGCCGCGCACGATTCAGAGCATGGTCGCCGACCTACATGCCGTCCTGCACAAGGCGGGGGTGCCCGGTCCATACCTGCTCGCCGCTCACTCCTACGGCGGACTGATCGTCCGATACTACGCTCAGAGATATCCGCGGGAAGTAGCCGGGATGGTGCTCGTCGATGCCTTCGGCACGAACATCAAGCGGCTGTTCGGGCGACCGTGGCCACGCTACAAGCGCCTGCTCAACTTTCCCGGCGTCCCTCTGGAGAAAGATCCGGGCTGGGAGACGGTCGATGTAGACGGTGCGATCAAGGCGATCAACAACGCCAGGCTTCCGCGGATGCCGCTCGCCGTGATCAGCAAGACCGAGCCATTCGCGACCGGCCCCGGCACGCCAAAGGACCTCACGCGTAAGCTCGAGCAGGTCTGGCCCAAGGTCCAGTCGGCGCTCGTCAACCTCGAACCGCTCACCCCGCACATCTTCGCGACCGGCAGCAATCACTACGTAGAGATCAACGACCCCGACCTCACGATCAGTGTCATCAGGTTGATCCTCGATCGCGCCCGCCACGCTCGCGCGGGCTGACCCCTGGACGCCGGCCCGCGGACCCGCATCCTGTCGCCTTCGGGGCCGCGAGCACGCTTGTCGCCCTTGTGCGACCAGATCGCCCGTCTCGCAAACGATTGCTTTCAGATCCGGGCGCCGTCAAAGAGACGACCCCATTGGCGACGAACACCATCCTCGGGTGAGACCTGCGTTTGGCGACGAGCAGGGCGGAGACGGCTTCACACGTGGGACCTGCTTCGGGCGTTCCGCGGTTCGCGGCCGGCCGGCGGGCGATCGCAAGTGTGGCAAACCAATCACCGGAAGCCCGGCGATCGGCGCGATCGAGGCGTCGTGGAACTCGCAAATTGCCGGAAGTTGGTCTTCCATCTGCCAGCGCGAACGCATAGTCTCGCCGCGTCATGGTCAACGCTAAGGCGGGAGGATGGCAGGCGATCTAACTCTGCTGCTTGGGTCGACCGGCGTCGATAAGAGCCGTGGCGTTCGAGCGCTACGTGACTATGCCCAGTCCGTAGGTGATGCCACACGGATCAAGTACATCGACTTCGAGCGCGACTACCTGGTTGAGGAGTTCGGCGGGCAGATGTGGTCGTACCTCGATGCCCGGGAGCGCTAGCAGCGTTCGGAATGGAGGGCGGCCTGCTCGCGGCTTGTCGATCGAGTCAGCGGCTGTCAGGTCGATGAGCGGCTGATCGTCGGGATGCACGGCGTGATCGTTCGGGAGTTTTATGGCGCGCGTAGTCCAGTACACATCCCGTCTGTAGCTGCCCTTCTGCCTGCAAGGATCGTGACGCTAATCGACGATCTTCACGATGTCTGGACCAGGACAGAGGCGCGCGCTGCTAACGCCCATTGGGTAGGGCAGCCCAGCCTCTCGCAGCTCCTCGACGCACGCCGGATGGAGATTCTGGTCGGGGACCTCTTGGCGGCCCACCTCTCGGACACGAGCGTTGTGCCGCACAAGGTACTCGCCGTCAAGCATCCAGCTCGTGAGTTGCACCGAATACTCACGGTTCCGCCCGGACGGGCGCGCCTGATCTACTTTTCGTTTCCCATCGCCGGACCTCGCACTGAGTCTGAACGCGGAGGCGAACGTGCCCTTGAGGAGCTCAACGAAATGCTGCGCCAGGCGCTGGCACGGGTCGCGACGACGTCCGAGGCAGTAGCGATCGTCCCCGTGACGGTCGATGAACTCCCCGTGGTGCACGCACAGCCTGCGTATCCGGAGGAGGAGCCCACCTTCGAGGTGCGGCCCAAGCAGCGGTGGGATCTGCGCAAGCTATGGCCGGACGACATCCTGCTGACCGAGATCCCCAGCGGCCCGGTGACCCTCAGCAGCCCGCAGGTCGCCCAGGCGAATGGGGCGCTGAGGGCCGACGTACCGGTGCGCGACTACCGCCTAGTCGAGCAGTCAGACCGGATCCTTGCCATCAATCCGGTCTTTCAAGGCGAGCTGGCCGGCGGCGTCCGCAATGAAGCCACCTACGGCACCTACTTGTCCCGTCCGGTCCATGTCTTTCAATCCCCTGAGCACGACTCGGCGAACAAGGCCCGCGAGAGCTTGGTCGGCTCACGCGGTGCTTTGGGAGCCCGGCCGGGCGGCCAATACGTGACGTTCTATAAGAGCCTTGAGGAGGCGATTGATGCAGCGATCAGCGGCTGAGGACCAACAGCGCGACGTTTCCGCCACTTGTCGTGTTAGGTGATCGGTGATGTCTCAGACGCTCAAGATCTTCGCCCAACGGAGTCTCGAGGACGATCAGCAGCTGTCCGCACTCCTCTCGCGGCTCAAGAACGTCGAGATCATCGAGGTTCCCGAAGCGCAGCTCCTCATCGACAGAGTCCCCCTGCCGTTCATTGAAACTGCGGACGGCTGGCGCTACGTCGGCATAGACGCGATCAGGAAGTTCGTTGCCGATGAGGTACGTGGCGCGCAAACGTGATGGAGTCCGCACGTCAGAACCTCGAACTCAAGGCGACCGATCCGGCGCCTGAGCGAACGCTTGCCGCGACCATCGGGCTCGGGTGCGCCGATATGGGCATCTTGCGTCAGCGGGACACGTACTTTCATGCGCGTTCAGGGAGACTCAAGCTCCGTGAGGAGTGGCCTGGCAGAGCACACCTCATCCAATACATACGAACGGACGATGCGGCCGTGCGCGAAAGCGCCTACCGGATCATCCCGACTGAACACCCTGAAGAACTACGTGTAGCCCTCGACGTATCAACAGGAATCAGGCTCGTAGTAGCGAAACGGCGCAGGCTCTTGCTGCTCGACAATGTCCGTATTCACCTGGATCAAGTGGAGAAGCTGGGATGCTTCATCGAACTTGAGGCGGTGGTGCCGCCGGGGAGCACGGTAGAAGAGCAGTCGACTAGCCTTGCTCAAGTGCGAGATGCGCTGGGCATCCAGCAGCGCCACCTCGTCGGCGAGTCGTATTCCGATCTGCTCGAGCTCGCGATAGCTGCCTAGTATTGACGACAGCGCCAGCCGAACAGGACGCCAGCCGCTTCTTTGCGAACGTGACGAGCTCCTTAACCCGGGCGCCCGATCACTGCTCTGTTGTTGTGTGCCACGCACTGCCGACGGCGTTGCCGTTCATACCGGCCATTGACCATGTCGCCGAGGTAGTTAGCGTTCTTCCCAAGCCGAAGTCGATGATTGATGATCGCGTTCGGGAACAGCTGGAGGACCGGTTCACCGTCGAGCCGCTCAGCCGCGAGCGGTTCCTCGATCCTCTGCGAGCCGTCAGGTTTCTCAAGGGTCGCGCAGGTGACCGAACGTTGGTCCTAGCCGACATCGGTGGCTATTTCGCTCCGGCGCTTTCGGAAATCGCCGCTGCGCTTCCCTTGGCTGGCGTGGTCGAGGATACTGAGAACGGTCTGCAGCGCTACGAGGCGCTGGAGCTGCCCTGCCCCGTCTTCTCGGTTGCGCGCAGCCCCTTGAAGAACGCCGAGGACTACCTCGTCGGATCGGCAATCGTTTTCTCGACCGAGGCGCTGCTGCGTCAGCACGGGCACGTGCTTCAGGGCCGCACGGCGTGTGTGCTCGGGTTCGGCAAGATCGGTCGTAGCGTGGCCGCTCGTTTGGAGGCGCTCAGCGTGACCACGACGATTTTCGACGTCGATCCTGTACGGTCGACCGAGGCGGCGTCGAACGGCTACCGGATCGCACGCTCCGCCCCGTCGGCTGTCAGAGAGTCGAGCCTCGTCGTGTGCGCTACCGGGCGGCGCGCGCTTAGTGAGGCGGAGTTCGCAGCACTGAGTCCTGGTGCTTTCGTTGTGTCAGTCACGTCCTCCGACGATGAACTTGACATGCAGGCGCTTCAGGCGTATTCGCGATCCTGGGCGGGCGAGCACCTGGTCCGTTATGAGATGGGCGACCGCTACTTCTTCGTGCTGAACGAGGGCAACGCAGTCAACTTTCTGCATGGAGCAGTGCTAGGTCCGGCGATCTTTCTCGTGCAGGCGGAAGTCTTAACTGCCATCGCAAAGCTGACCGAGGGAGTACAGGGGAACCAGCTGCTCGAGATCGACCATGAGGCCCGCAAGAGGATCGCCCGGACATGGCTCGAGCATTTCATATGGACGTCGCCGATCGAGAGCAGCGGCTGACGCGATCACGAGGTTGGCGAGGCGCGGTAGCCCGATGGTCCGCAGCGGCACTGCTTTCACGCTGGCGCCGCCTCGCAGCGCACGATCGCGTCGGCGACGACAGGATCGCCCAGACGACCGAGCCCCCGCACGACTGCTCCGCCACGCGAGCGATCGTCCCGGCCCGGACCTGCTTTCACGGACTGACGCGCCTTTCCGCGCAGCCGTCAGCTGTCTCGCTATGCGCGGAGCGGGTTATCCATTTGAGTCAGGTCGAGCATCCCCGTCTCCTGTGGCCAGCGCACGGTGCGCGGGTGGTAGGGGACCATTGATTCAGGCGGGCGTGGCCGCCTCGCGGTGCACTCGGCCTGGGATGGGTCTGCCGAACGTTCGCCGCGGCTGGCTGGGACCGGTCGCTACGGCGACCCCGGACCAACCTGACTCAAATGGATAACCCGTTCCGCGGATAGCAGGTGACCGCCACCGAGCGGGAACGCCATCACGCCGGACCTCCTTCGTCGCCAGGGCAGCCACGAGCGGGTGACTTCCGCTCTGGGCACTGGCGGGCGGGAAGCGGGAGCCAGCGGTGCTTGGCGAGCCGGCAAGCGCGCGCTCGCGCTGTCGAGCCGGAGCCGTGATGGTCCCATGGCGCGGGGCGATCGTGAGCGTGAGCGGTTTGGCCGAGCGACGTATTGTGGCGGGCATGAGCCGCCGCTCTGAGCTGCCACCCGATCATCTGGTCGCCGAGCTGGTTGGCTTGCTCGATGACGCCCCGGAAATCGAGGACCCCGCCGACGTCGAGCTGCTCGCGGGCACCCTGCTGCTGCCGATCTTGATCCCGGAGGTCCCGGAGGCGGCGCGTCGCATCGTGGTCGACGCGATCGCGGCGCGCGGCGATCCGATCGCCGCGGCCACGCTCGCCGCGCTGGCCGTGCTTGCACCCGCGGGTCTGGCTAGCTATGCGCAGGATGCTGCTGTGCGCCTGGCGGGCGGCGGGGTCACGCACCCGGCGGTCGCGCAGATCGGCACGCTGTCGGTGGAGTCGGCCGCCGCGGGCGTTGACGAGGGCACCGAGATGATCGTCGCGGTGCTCGCGCGGCCCGGCTACCGCGACCGCCAGGTGCTCGTGCTCGGCATTGACGTGGCGATGCGTTGATCGAGTGCATGCTGACGCCACCGCTGTCCCGCAGTGAGGCTGAGCGGCTGTTGCGCGAGCCGACCAGCGACGCGAGCGCCCCGCCGGTTGCCGGGTTGGCGACTGACGAGCTGGCCGCGCGGGTGATCGGCACCGCGGCTGACGCTCGCGATCTCGGGATCGCGCTGGGGTCAGACGCCGCGCCGGTGTTGCCGATCATCGCCCGTGCCCTGACCGGCGCCGGCGACGGCGTCGCCTGGCCCGAGACGCTCGCTCCGTGGGAGGAGGACGACGAGCAGTTGTCGATCTTCAACGGTGGTCAGGATCCCGGCGAGCTGATCGGTCGGCTTGGCGACGAGTTCGAGGCGCACATCGGTGAGCGGTGGCCACCCGCCGGCCCGGTCGCGCGCCACGCGGGTGTCGTCGGCGCCGAGATGCTGCGCTGGCGTGCCGCCACCGGCAACGGGCACCTCGGCCGCTGGGAGGTCGAGGACCTCGCCACCTTCCTGACCGCATACGTGCCCTTCAGCAGCGCACTCGGCGACGAGGCCCGTGCCGCGGCGCCGGACTGCGCGCTGGCGCTGATCCGGTTTCTGGCCGACCGCGGCAGCCTCAGCGGCGACCCACTGCCTGACCTCGAGCACACCTGCGAGATGCTGCGCGCCGGTGCCGTCTCCCACCGGGCCCGTGGCGAGAGCACCAGCGCTCGGCGCGCCAAGCGCAAGGCGCAACGCTCTGCGCGGAAGCAGGGTCGCCGTCGCTGAGCGGACTCACGCCGCGGCGCTACGCGCCGCGCGTGCTTCATCGCGCCGGAGGCGACTCAGCACACACAGCCCACTGCGTGGCTCTATGCCCCGTCTAGGCAGCCTGGAAAGGTGAGATCATGGGCGTGACGGCGGTGCGCCGGTGATCAGGTCGATCGCGGGCACGTAGTCGCGAGCGGCGTAGATGTGGCGTTGCAAGACGTGGTGGAGGCCGGCGAGGTCAAGCGCAGCCAGGCCGCCGGTGTGCTGGACCGCCAGCCGGCAGGTGAGCGCAAGGTCGTTCATGCAGCCCAGCACGCTACGACCGCCCGCGGTGCCCGCGATCGTCACGCCGCCGGGATCAAGCTCGCCCAGCGCTCGCTCAGACAGGCCCTCGGCGCGCAGCTGGTCTGCGATGCGTGCCACCACGAACGGACCGAGCGGACGCAGCTGCGCGACCCGCACATCGGGAACGAACACCGAAAACAAGGTTCCGGCATGAGTGACCAGCAGGCACTTGCGCCGCTCGATCACCAGCAGGTTTGCGTACCAGTCGCGCTCAGAGCAGCCGGGATCGGCCTGTTGCTGAGGTTGGCAGCCCAGAAACGCTCGCAGCTTGGCAGTGCAGCGCACGATCACAGCCGCCACCAAGCCGTCGAGGTGGGCGTGGTCGGGGCAATGGGACGCGACTGTTGATGGCCCGCGAAGGGCAAAGCTGCGCGGCAGGCCTCAGCCCCGGAACCTGCGCTTTGCTCGGCGGTTTCGACCACGCCCGCCAACAAGTCTAGAGAGACCGCCCGTCAGCCCACTCATCGCGCCTCGCTCGACGCCTCAACGCGCCCGTCGAGTCACACCTCCGTCCAAAACATGATCGCAAAGCTGACCGAGCACGGGCTGGCGGCCCAAACGTGACCCTACGAGCCCAGAGACCGGTTGTCGGCCGAGCTTGACTGCGGCTGTTGCTCTGTCGCCTTTGTGGCGCTCTCGCAGAGGCTGACGCTCCCGCCCAGATGCACGAGCGACATGCGGATCCGCGGCACGCCTGCTCCGCTCGCGAAGGAGCAGTGATCGGATGGCCGGAGTGGGCGCGGCGCGTGACTGCTATCGGACAAACCCGGTCACGCCGGGCCCGTCCCACCGGGCCACCGGAATCGCGCCAGTCGCCGGGATGCAGGGCAGCCGAGACGGGTATGCAGCGTTGGTCAGCTGCATATGCAGAGCGGCTCGGCCATTCCGGCGCCGGCCCCTCGACTACCGAGTTCGAGGGCTACGTGCGCGGCCATCGACATGTCGCCATTGCAATGGCGCGGCACGATGTGGGCGGGACGTCGGAAGCGATCGCGCGGGATCAAAGTCGGAACGTGCTTCTCGCCGGATGCAGGGCCGACACCGCGCCGTGCAAGAACACTCGGCTGCCTAGGCAGAGTCGCTTCGGCCGCTCCCCCGCCAAATGTCGCTGGCCAGATCCCACGATTCGTCTCACGCGATCGGAACGTCGCCGATGCAGTCGCGGGCCGCCCGCTCGGTCGGGGACGAACGCGATCGTCCGCCGGACGCACTGTTCGCGCTGAGTGCGTGTCGGCTCGGCCCTTGGGTTGAGATGAGGATCAGCCCGGCTTTCAACCCGTGCGCCGACGACAGCGAGAGGGCGCGGGTCGATCATGGGCCTATTGACCACCACCGATTACCTCATTAACCTGCTGTTCGTCTTCGTCGTCTTACGCCAAGCGCACGAGCGTGAGATCCATCGTCGCTACTTCGTGATCCCGGTCGTGCTGGTGATCTGGGTCGCCTCCCAGTACCTGCACGCGCTGCCGACTGCCGGCAACGACCTGCTCCTGGTCGCCGGGTTGGCATTCGCAACGCTCGGCACGGTCTCGGGCTTCGCGACCAGCATCCGCCGCTCCGAGGACGGCGTCGCGTTCGCTCGTGTCGGCTGGCTAGCGGGGATCCTGCTGGTCGCCGGGATCAGATCCCGGATGCGGTGTTCGCGTTTCGCGCTCACCCACGGGCTCGAGCCGGCCGTGAGGAGCTTCAGCATCACCAACCACATCAGCGGTGCCGCGTGGCCGACGGCGATGGTCCTGACGGCGCTGTGCGAGGTCGGGGCCCGGCTGTCCACCGTCTGTCTGCGGACGAACCGGCTCACCGAGTCCGGCACCGCTCCGGCCACCGTCGTCCCATCCGCCGCCTGACAGTTCACCCGATCGGTGGTCATGTCCGGCTCGCCTCGACGAGCCGGACATCTTTTCTGGGAGGGTCGGTTGGACGAACCACTCGATCTGATCAATGATCGCTCGAGTCGAGGAAGGGGGCCGGAAATGGGCTTGGTACAGAAGGTTGTCCGCGGCACCGTCGGGGTGCCGGCGCGCGGGGTCAAGCGGATCGCGCGAGCAGCGTCAACGCCCATGCGGGCGCGTCGGAGCAACCGCTCGACCCGCCGCGCGTGACCCGCAAGCGACGATCCGCCGACGGCGACTCACGGAAACCGCACCCCCAGAACAAACGGTGATTCGGAAAGCGCGTCCCAGGATGATTCCCAGGCCGTCGAGGCGTGCGGCCGTCAGGGAGCAGTCCCTGCCCTCCTGCATCGGGAGCCGGCCCGGGGCAGAGGCCTGGGAAACGGCGAAACGCCGATTTTGCAGGGGCTTGAGCTCAGCGTGATCTGAGTTGATCTCGGCACCGAAGGCGCGTAGTCTTGGTTTATTGGCTTACCGTTCCGGTCGAAGTGGCTCTTGGAGACGATTCTGCGGCGTCGTGTTGGGCTCGCAGCCGCCGCAGTAACGCTGGTCCTGGGTGTCGCTTCCTGCGGTGGCAGTAGCGGGTCGTCGTCGACCGCCGATGCTCACGACAACCTGATCCACTCAAACCCCGCGAACCGGACGACGACGATCACGGTTGGCTCAAAGAACTTCACCGAGGAGTTCATCCTCGGCCAGATTTACGGCCAGGCCCTGAAGGCGGCCGGCTACAAGGTGAAGACCCGGCTCAACCTAGGATCGGAAAAGGTGGCACTGAAGGCGATCACGGATGCGCAGATCAGCGGCTACCCGGAGTACACGTCCACCGCGCTCGGCTCGTTCTTCCACGTTCCCGCGAACAAGATCCCGTCCCATGCCGTCCAGGCCTACAACGAGGCGAAGGCGGACCTTGCGAAGGAAGGGATCGTTGCCTATCCACCGACCCCGTTCGCGGACTCGAACGCTGTCGGCACTCTCACGACCACGGCTCAGAAGCTGGGCCTGAAGAACATCTCGGATCTGACCGGCAAGTCGCAGGACCTCGTTCTCGATGGTTCTCCCGAGTGCCGCGTCCGGAGCGACTGCCTCGTGGGCCTCGAGACGAATTACGGCCTCAGGTTCAAGCAGTTCAAGCCGGTGGCCATCGGGCGGCGCTACGCCGTGCTCGACCACGGTGAGGCGAGCCTCTCGATCCTGTTTACGAGTGATGCCCAGCTGGCGAGCTCGACCAAGTACACGATCCTCAACGACGACAAGGGCCTGATCCCGCCCGGCAACGTGATCTTCCTCGCGTCGAAGACGGTCGCGGACCGGGCGGGGCCGGATTTCGGCGCGACGATCGAGAAGGTTCAAAGCAACCTGACGCTCCCGGTCATCCAGGAGCTGAATTCCCGGGTCGACATCGGCAAGCAGGATCCGGCGGAAGTCGCCCATCAATACCTGAAGTCGTTGGGCTACGTCCAGTGATGCGAGACCCCAAGACCTCCGAAGCTAAGGCTGCTGCGAATACGGCAGCGGGGGCGGAGCAAAGCCGCAACGTCGCTGCTCGAATGGGCCGCTGGAGTGCCCAGCATCGCAAGACCGCGATCTGGGGGTGGCTTGCGTTCGTGATCGTCGCGTTCATGATCGGAGGCGCGGTCGGGACGAGGACGCTTGACAACGTCCATGGCGAAGTCGGCGAGTCGGGACGCGCAGACCGCACGATCGACGCCGCGTATCCGAAGAGCGCCGACGAGTTGGTGCTGGTGCAGAGCGCAACGGAAAATGCGAACAGCCTCCCCTTCCGCGCTGCGGTAGGCGACGCTCAGTTCCGCCTGTCCCAGCTGCCGTACGTCTACGCGATCGAGAGCCCCTACACACCCGCCAACCGATCCCAGATCTCTGCGGACGGCCACTCCGCCCTGACCCGCTTCAAGATCGCCGGCAACCAGAACACGGCCAAGCAGCGCGCCAGCGAGACCCTGGCGGCGATCGACGCCACGCAGGCCGCCCATCCGCAGTTGACGGTCGGAGAGTTCGGCCAAGCAAGCTCTGACAACCAGGTAAGCACTTCGATCAGCAACGACTTCAAGACGGCGCTGGTCACCTCGCTGCCGATCACGCTGTTGATCCTCTTGATCGCCTTCGGCGCCCTGGTAGCTGCCGGCCTGCCCTTGCTGCTGGGTCTCACGGCGGTGCTCGGAACGATCGGCCTGGTCGGCGTGATCAGCCACATCGGTAGCGGAGTGGACCAGTCGATCAACGAGGTGATCCTGCTGATCGGCCTCGCGGTTGGCGTTGACTACTCCATGTTCTACCTGCGCCGCGAACGCGAGGAGCGCGAATCCGGGCGCAGCGAAGGGGCCTCGCTGGCGGCCGCAGCCGCGACCTCGGGCCGTGCGGTGATGGTCTCCGGATTCACGGTGATGATCGCGATGGCCGGCATGTACCTCGCCGGAGCACCCACCTTCCAGTCGTTCGCCACCGGCACGATCCTCGTCGTCGCCGTGGCCGTGGTCGGGTCGCTCACCGTCCTTCCCGCCATCCTTGCCTGGCTTGGAGACCGTGTGGAGAAGGGGCGCATCCCCTACCTCGCCAGGAGAAGGAAGTGGAACGTCAGCGAGCGTGGGGCATGGTCGCGAATCCTGAACCCGGTTCTTCGTCATCCGGTCGTCGCCGTCGTGGTCGCCGGAGGGCTGCTCGTGTTCTTAGCGGTCCCGGCGTTCAGGCTCCACACGGCGACGCCGGGCGTCGAGACGCTGCCGCAGAACCTCGGGGTGATCAGGACGTACAAACGCATCCAGGCGGCCTTCCCGGGCGGGCCGATTCCGGCCAACGTGGTGGTGCACGCCGACGACGTGAAATCGCTGCCCGTGATCCGTGCGATCAACGACCTCAGCGCGCGGGCCGCCGCCAGCCCGGACTTCAAGCAGCCGATCACGACAACCGTAAGCCCCGATCACACGGTCGAGCAGGTGGAAATCCCCGTTGCCGGAAATGGCACCGACTCGCGATCGACTGCGGCCCTCGCGCAGCTACGCGACAAGCTGATCCCGGCCACGATCGGACGGGTCCCGGGCGCCACGGCCGACGTGAGCGGCTATACCGCCAGCTCAACGGACTTCAACGACACGATGAAGTCGCACGCGCCATTGGTCTTCGTCTTCGTCCTCTCCGCGGCCTTCCTCCTGTTGTTGTTCACATTCCGCTCGCTCGTGATTCCAGTCACGGCGATCATCCTCAACCTGCTCTCGGTCGGGGCCGCCTACGGGGTGATGGTCTGGATCTTCCAAGAGGGCCACCTGGAATCGTTACTCGGCTTCAAGTCGAACGGCGCGATCGTCTCCTGGATGCCACTGTTCATGTTCGTGGTGCTGTTCGGCCTCTCGATGGACTACCACGTGTTCATCCTCACTCGAATCCGCGAGGCCTTCGACCGCGGCAGGCCAACCGTGGACGCGGTCTCGCACGGGATCAAGACGACGGCCGGTGTCGTCACCAGCGCCGCGGCGGTGATGATCTCAGTGTTCGCGATCTTCGCCACCCTGTCCCTGCTCATCTTCAAGGAGCTAGGCGTCGGCCTCGCGGTGGCTGTACTGATCGATGCAACCATCATTCGCGGCGTGCTGCTGCCGGCGACCATGAAGCTGCTCGGGGATTGGAACTGGTATCTGCCGAAGTGGCTCGAGTGGCTACCGAGAGTCGGCCCCGGGGCCGGCTCCTACGCGCCACCTTCTGAGGGACCTGATGCCTCAGCCGCCGCCGTCAAGCATCCGCCGGCTCGAGCGTAGTGCGACACGGCGCCACATGCCTACCCGGCATCGCGCTACCCAGCATCGGAGCCCTCTTCGGACGAACAGCAGATAGCGCCGTGGCACGACGGCGTACGCGACGAGCGGGGCGCCGAGATCACGAAACACCACGCATTCAACTTGGCGGACGGCGAAACCGTCGTCCAAGGGCCACAACGCGAGTGGTATTGGCGGGTCCATCGAACAGCTCAACCTCCGCGACCGTGTCCAAGCAGTCGGGCTTGCCGACCAGACCGGGCTCTTCGAGACCGACGCGCGAGGTCCACACGCTCCAGACGAAGGCCCAACTTCCCGACTGCCTCGCCCACCCCCACGGCAAGCAAGCGCGTCGATCTGCGCCTCGATCTCCGCCGACGGCGCGGCCGGTCTCGCTCGTGGCGGGCGGCCCCTTGTGCCGCCACCCATGAGGAGTGAGAATCCTTGTTGAGAACGACTACCTGCGTTGGCCCCACCGTGACGGCCGCCTCCGCCCGGATCGCCTGCTCAGCAAGCGCCCGCGCCCGCGCCCGCGCCAGATCGCCCACAGCGCCAGCGCGCTCGCGGACCAGCGCCCGCTGCCACTCCGCCGTGCGCGAGGCGATATCCGATACCCCCGCGCCGGACAACCCCAGGCAATCGCGAACGCGCTCGACGACCAGCTCCGGCACCCGGTCGCCGCGCGGGAAGTACCCCAGCCGCTGAAAGCACTTCAACGCCACCAACAGCCCCAGCAGATGCTCACCCCCACGGCTGCGCTCCCGCGCCCACACGATCTCCTCAGGCGAAGGGCTCAACGCCTCCAGCTCGCGCGCCGTCAGGACCCGCCCGAACCGCGGGTACGCCGTCCGCTCAATCGACGTCACCGCGCCACGCCCAAGTCGGCCGCGAGCCTACCAAGCGCCATCCCCACAGGGGCGTACACCGCCACGTCGACGCTGACAGCCCAGCGACCTACCTCACGCACCCGCTCTTGCGGGTTTCAGGCGTATCTTGGCTGGACCCCAAGTCGTGCAACATCGGGATCGACCCTGATCCGCGCAAGCCGCGGGCGCTGAACCGGTTGGAGCTGGCGAAGGCGCTGCAGGGCGCGGCCGAGGCGAACGCGCTCGCGGCGAAGGGGATCGCGATCGAGCGTGGCGTTGAGAGCGAGCAGATCGCGGGCAGCGAGGCCCTCGCGCTGCACGCGGCCGCGTACAACGGGATGCCCGACCCCGTGTTTCATCTCGTTGAGCGAGCGATCGGGATCGTCACCGCCTTGGCGGCAGTCGAGCCCGACCCGCGCGCAGGCGAGAGCGACATGCTGCTCGGCACGGCGCTGCGCGCGGCGACCGCGCTGGCGCAGCTGCTGCAGGCCCGGCACGGATTCACGACCGCTGAGACCGTCGCCCAGCGCGACGCGACAACCGCTGCGCTGATCAACGCCGGCGAGCAACTGCGCCAGGCCGCCGAGGAGATCGACGGCTTCTTCAGACTCGCGGAAGCGAGCTAGGCAGCCGGACGGCGCGGGGGCGACGATCTGAACTAGAGCGGATCTCCAGAGGGGGCCACGTCCCTGCGTGATCTCACCGCCGCGTGTGGATTCGAAGGTTCGAGAGGCTACTTCTCTGAGGTAACCGAGGGCGTGGCTTCAGAGAGAACGCTCACCGCGCGGATCGCGTGCGCCCAGATTCACTTCAGAGAACACGCAACAGGTCGCGGCGTGGCCGGCCAGCAGGCGATTATCGGCCGATCGCCGGTTTCGGCCGCATCTTGGCCGTACCACACGCGGAGACGCCGGCAGGCGGGTCGCGCGGTTCACGGGTCGGTACGGGGGGGCGTACCGGCCGTGCGGTAGTAACGGAACAGGAACGTACGCTAGGCGGGGCCACCGATCCGCTCGTGCGGGCTCTTGGCTGCGGCAATCAGCTCGCCCGGCGAGCGCAGCGTCTCGCAGGTCGGAGGCGTACGGGCCCAGTGGGACGGGGTTATGGGACCAACTTCCGGGACGCTTCCGACCGGCCCGCGGCGCTCCACTTGTCGATTTCAAAGGACGGCCGCACCCGCGTCAGAAGACGGGTGCACTGAGCCTTGAGACCTGCCCTGGCTCGCAGCGTCGGCAAGGCGATCAGGGAGGCGTCATGGCTCCGCGTGGTCGAGTCGGCAAGGACCCGCGATCCGCGCGGAGCAGGTTCGCGACCCCTCGACCGCCAAGAGGCACGTTCCGAATCGAAAGCAGGGGAGCCGCGCGGCCGGCCGATCAGCTGCTGCGGCCTCAGACCCGCGCTTCTCACCTGCTCCCGAGATGGGGCTTCTCCGTAATCGCATGCGGGGAACTCCGGTGATCGTTGACGGTGGTGCGGTCTAACGTCTGGGTGGATGCGTTGGGTTGTCGTGAGTCGAAGGTTGGTGCCGCTCGCCGCGGCGGTGGCGGCTCTGGCCCTGTCCGGTTGCGGTTCGGGGAGCTCGACCGGGTCGGGGATGATGGGAGCTGGCGGTCGGTCGACCGGCTCATCGACTGGTCCCGGGACGATGGGCGGTGGAGCGGGGTATCGCTTTGCGCAGACGACCTGCTCGGCGCCGGGATCATTGCCGGGGCGCATCGTCAACGTGACGCTGGCAGATATGGGGATGTCGAGGATGATGGGCGGTAGCGCTCCGTTGGGGGCGCACATGATGCTGAGGGTCTCGCCGGCCACGATCCCCGCCGGGCAGATCAGCGTGGTGGCGTCGAACCTGGGGTGGCGCACCCACGAACTCGTGATCCTGCCGCTGGCTGCCGGAGCCGCCGCGGGCCAGCGCACGCCGGCTAGCGACGGCAAGGTTGCCGAGACCGGAAGCCTTGGCGAGGCCTCCCGTAGTTGCGGCAGCGGGACTGGCGATGGCATCACGAGCGGCACCGTCAGCTGGACCACCGTCACCTTGCCGCCCGGTCGCTACGAGCTGATCTGCAACCTCCCCAACCACTACGCCGACGGGATGTACCAAGAACTCGTCGTCACGTGAGCCGCGCTTGCCGCCCGATGCACAACGAGTACTGCGCGGCAGACCGCAGCCGACGGTTCCACCTTCCGCGCGGAGCGGGTGCATTGGCGGCGCGGGCGTGATGCATTTGGCGCCACGAATGCAGGAGCGCCGGGACGGGTCGGATCCGAGCGGTTCCGCCCGCGACGGCCGCTGCGTCTAGCTCGGACGGACCGGTCACTCCATGTCAATGGCCACCAGCGGGGCGATTCAGTGGCCGCCTACGGGGAGGTTTTCATGGCCACCGTCACTCCAGGTGCCGGGCTTTCGCGTCGAGCGTGCAGCTGAGGGCCTGCGTTGGGTGCTCGTTGACGACGATCAGGCGGTCGCTGATCCTCGCATCCCGATGGTGCGTCGTAGGAGGAGGGAGACCGCGAGCGTGAGGGCGGCGATCCACGCGAGCGCCAGCAGCAACGCCGAGGCGGCGTGGAAGGCCGGTGAGAACGCGCCGTCGACCATCATCCGCGCGGGCCCGTAGCCGGGCAGGAGAACTGCCCAGCGTCCCGGGACCCCGGTGCCGAACGTCGGGTTCTGGACAATCCCGAGGTTGGTCATCACGAGGAACAGCATCAGGTAGGTGGCGGCCAGCTTGTCGAGGACGGCGCCGGCGAGGGCCCCGATCGCGGCATAGATCAGGCCTGTCAGGGTGAGTGCGCCGATCAGCGGGATCCACGACGCAGGGGTGAAGAACAGTGCGGTGACGGCGAGCGAGACTGCGACCACGAGCGCGGTCGCTGCGACGAGTACCGCGAGGCGGGCCGCGACTGCCTCGCCGGGGCGATACCTGGCGAGAACGAGCCTGCGGTCTCCTTGGAGCGCGGACTGCATCACGAACACGCCGACGAGGGAGGCGACGAAGGCGATCACGAAGCCGGCCATGATCGCTCCGTGGAGGTCCTTCATTGTCGTCGTCACGATCCCGCCGCCGGGGAGACTGATCTGGCGGGGCGTGGACTGGGTTTGGGCGATGCTCTTGGTGATCACGTATGCGGGGACGATCACGAGCAGGATCAGCACCAGCGGACGGCGTCGTTGGTCGCGGAACGCCATCGTGGTCGCGGTCCGCGTTCGCGCGAGCATGGCTAGGACCTCGTCCGTGCGGTGAGCCAGAACGCCGCTAGCGCGACCGCGAGCGCAGCAAGCGCGACTGCCGTGACGCCGAGCCAGTCGCTGCTCGGCGACCCGTGGCCACCGCCGGCGGCGATCAGCAGGTTGGCTGCCTGTCGGGTTGGTGTGAGGCCACCGAAGCCGCCGCTGTTGGTCATCTGAGGTCCAGAGAGAAGACGTCCAGCGCGAACACCATCACCACGAGCAGCGAGCCTTCCAGCGGCGCGGAGACGACAGCGCCGATGAGCGCGCCGATGCCAATGTAGATCGCCGCGAACGGCGAAGATCGCGACCGCTGCGTGCAGCGGATGGGTGATGCCGCTGCGCAGCCACAACGTCACAAATGCGACGGCGCTGACGGTCACGCCGAGCGCGAGCGCGGCCGCGATCCGCGATAGGGCTACGCTCGAAGGCTCCTATGTCATCCATGAAGGGCCGGTTGTTGTCAAGGGGCGGTTCAAGGTCGTTGACGTTCGAGCGCGTGCTCGGGAGGTCGGCTGGTCGATGAGGCGCGTGATTCGTGGGGTTTTGGGGCGTCGCCCCGGCTTGGTTGCCTTGGTGCCGGGCGAGCCCGGCCGGGTCAAGCGCCGTGTGTCCCGGGCGTGGCTGGTCGGCGCCGGCTGGGGGTGCTTGACGCGGGCGGGTGAGTCTGGCAGGAAGCGTGGTGGTGGTCATGGTGCTCTGGGGGGTTGGGCGCTGGTTCGCTGACCGCGTTCCGGCTTGGGAGGAGGCTGCAGTCATCCATCCGGTCGCGCGGGGCGGACCAGAGTGTCGTGCGGTGCTCGGGGGCTCAATCAAGCGGGCGGCCGTCCTGCTCGAGTTGGGCAAGGAGGCCAGACATAGGAGCGAGCTCGCCCGAGCATGCACCTCGCGCCCTGGTGGTGCGCGCGAGTCTGGTGTGAGCTGGCGTGGGTCATGCGGCCTCGGCCAGTTCGTCGTCGTGGTTGTCGGTGGGCTGGTGTGTGAGGCAGCGGATCTCGCCGTCCCTGAGCCCGTAGTAGCAGAGGGTGAGGATCTGGCGGGCGACCGCGACCTTGGCGATCTTGCGTCCGCGGCGTTTCGCGATCCGTTCGAACATCGCCCGGAGCGGACCGCCGCCGGTGGGGATCTTCTGTGCCGCCTCGGTCAGCGCCCAGCGCAGCGCCGGGGAGCCCTGACGGGAGATGCGCCCCAGGCGTGCCTTGCCGTCGGAGCTGCGCACGCTCGGGGTCAGGCCGGCCCAGGCGCACAGGTGCCGGGCGGTGGGGAAGCGGGTGACGTCACCGACCTCGGCGATGATCAGCATCGCCGTGTAGCGGCCCACCCCGCGGATCTGGCAGAGCGTCTTCACGCGCTCGTCGGCCCGGGCACGCGCGTCGATCTCGCGGGTGGTGGCGGTGATCTCGCGGTCGAAGTCGCAGATCAGCGCCATCAGGCTGTCCAGGCGTCGACGCGACCCGTCGGGCAGCTCCAGCGATGCGAGGAACTCGCGTCCGGCCGTGCCGAACAGATCGGTGTGCTTGGGCAGGATCCCTTGGCGGGCCAGCAGCGCGTGCACGCGGTTCTTGACCGCGGTGCGCATCCGGGTCAGCACGGCGCGGTGACGCAGCAGCTCGCGCAGGTCACGCAGCTCGGGCGGAGCGATGTACGCCTCGGGCAACAGACCCGTGCGCAGCAGGTGCGCGAGCGTCTTGGCGTCGACCGCGTCGGTCTTCACGCGCGCAGCGGCGATCGCCTGCGTGCGCAGCGGGTGCGCGAGGTGCACGTCGTAGCCGGCCTCCTCGAGCAGCTCGGCGAGCCACTCCCAGCCATAGGTCGCCTCGAGCGCCACATGCGTCGCTTCCGGGTCGCCGAGCAGCTCGCGGAACGTGCCTGGGTCTTTGACGATGCGGCGCGAGAGCGTGAGCTCGCCGTGCTCGTCGATGATCGCGATCTGCGAGCGGCGGCGGTGCAGGTCGATGCCGACCCAGCGGTTACCGTTGGTCACGGTCGGTCCTCCTCTCGAATTGTCCCGGCTGCGCGGCCGTAATCCGCGCGGTCTCGAACACTGCAGTTCGGGGCGGAGGGCCGGCTTCCTGCCGCCCCGACCGGCGCACGCCGCCCGGGCGCCGGAGCCCGCCCGGCCCTTCATGACATCAAGTGCAAGCCGGTGCGGAGTGAAGGCTGCAGCGGTGAGAACGCGCCGATAGGCAACCGGCAGGTTGCTGATGGGCGTGTTGTAAGGCGCTCTGCGGGCATGGGAGGACATCGCGCGGCCGTTCGGTCGGCGCGGTTTGGGGTGCGCCCGGCTGCCTCCTCGCCGGAGTGTGGCGCTCGCCTTGGCGACGTCAAGGTTGCCGCTGCGCGGCTCGCTTGTGCTCGGCCCTGTCGGGGCCATCCCTGGACTGCGCCGCGATGCGCGCGGTTATGCAGCGAGGAGGGGCTGGGCGGGGTGAGCGGGGCGCTGGGCGGCGGCGAGGTCGCGGATCATGCGCCGGTAGATGACGTCGGAGAGGCGGCGCTTGAGGATGCGCCGGGCCTCCTTCTTGGTGTGCCCACCGGCGCGCGCGTTGGCGTAGATGCGCTGGGCGCCCGGCTCGCAGCGCAGCTGGGTGACCGCCATCCGGTGAAGGATCGCGTTCACTCGCCGGTTGCCGCCGGGGTTGTAGCGGTGGCGGACCGGCTCGCCGGGGCCCTCCGCGGTCGAGGCGGGCAGCGGCGCTGAGCCGTTGAAGCGTGCGAACCCGCCCTCGGTGAACCGGCGGGGGTCGCCGACCTCGACCAGTAGCTCGGCGACCGACCGGGTGCTCAGGCCGGACAGCTCGCCGAGGGTCGAGCCGCTCTGGTCAACGAGCGCGTCGAGCTGCGCGAGCACCTGCTTCTCCTCGCGGTCCAGCCCCTTGATCTGCGTGCGGTAGTCGTCGAGCAGCCGCAGGCGCAGCTTCGTCGGCGGGTCGTAGCGCCGGCGGCGGTTGCGGCGGGTGAGCGCCGCGAGCCGTGGCTTGACCGCCTTGGTGTCGGGCAGCTGCTCGCGCAGCTCCAGCGGCAGCTCGCAGAGCAGGTACTCGGCTTCGTTGACGAGGTGCTGGCGGCTGGTGAGGATCGACCGGCGCCGGTTGTGCCACAGGGCGAGCAGCTGTTGCCGCTCGTCTGGGCCCTGCTCCTGGCCGGCGCGCTTGAACGCCTTGGGCAGCAGCGGGTGAGCGAGCACCTCGCGGGCGATCCGCTCGGAATCCAGCGTGTCGGACTTGCCGCGCTGGCGCGCGCGATCAGACCTCGGCGTGCGGTTCGCGCACACATCGCGCACGTCATGACCCCGGCCGATCAAGAACACCGCCGTGTGCCGGCCCCAGCTCGCCGACCCCTCGATCCCCCACCGGGCGATCTGCCCGAACTGCCGAGGCCACGCCTCGAGCTCGCGATGCCCCGCGCCCGAAACGCGGAAATGCGCCGAGGCCAGGATCCCGCCGCGCGCGTCGGCGACCGTCGCGGTCAACGTCCGCTTGTGCGGATCGACCCCAACCACGTTGCCCGCATGATCGGGCCCCATCAACACATGCGACGGTCCCGGACCGCGCCTCTTCGCTCCACTCACTTCGACCCTCCCAGGCGTAACGTTGTTGGCGGACCGGCCGACAACATCCCGGTAGACGCCCCCCTTCTCGGGAGGCGAACGCTCCTATCAGGTCAGGCCGATCCTCGAAGGCACGAACCGAGGCCGACACTTCGTCCGGAAGACACCCCTCGCCGGGAGTCAGATCGCTTTCGAGTCAGACCTCGGTTCAGCCTTCGAGCCTAACGCGGACCGTCGCCCACGCTGGCAACCGGAATTCAACACCGGGATCGCTTTGTGGTCGCGCAGCTCGTAGACGCGGTCGAGTCGTTCGCGCTCGGCGAGTAGGTGGGAGACGATCAGTATCCCCATCCCCTGGTCGCGGCGGCGTTCTGACATCTCCCAGAACCGCAGGTAGGTCTCCCAGTCAAAGCCGGAGTAGGGCTCGTCGAGCAGCAGCAGATCGGGCTCGTGCATCAGCGCGAGCGCGAGGTTCAGCTTCTGGCGCGTGCCGCCGGAGAGCTCCTTGACCCGGTAGCCGCGGTAGCGTTCGAACTGGAGCTCGTCGAGCAGCGCGGCGACCGCTCGCTCGCTTCGGTGTCGAGGTCGTACGCGCGGGCGAAGAGCTCGAAGTGCTCATCGACGGTCAGCTTGTCCCACAGCATCGGGGTCTGCGGGCAGTAGCCGAGTCGTCCGGGTTGTTCGACGCTGCCGCTGTCGCGCGCCTGCAGGCCGACGATGATGTGCATCAGCGTGCTCTTCCCCGAGCCGTTCTCGCCGACCAGGCCGACGAGCTCGCTTTTGCAGACCATCAGGCTCGCGCCGTTCAATACCTCGATCGTTCGGCGCCGCGGCCAGGTCCCACGGTGAAAGGCCTTCTGTACTTCCTCGGCGCGGAGGACGCAGTGGCCGGGTGCTGGGCGCTCACCACCCGCTCGCGCGCGCTGTTCACGCGTCAGCCCCGGCGGGGGACCGCTCGTGGTCACGGGATCGATCGCCACGGTGTCCGACGCTAGGCACTAGGCACGCCGTGGGGACGGCGGATTGGTGGCTGGTACCCCATCGGCGCGGTGGGAATCCGCGAGCACAGCTCGCCGCGCGAAGGGGACGGCACTTCGTCGCGGCGTACGGGCTGGGGGATCCCGGCGGCTTGGTAGGCGTCAGGCTCGTCCAGTGTCTCGCGTGCGAGCAGCGCGGTGGCGAGGTTGTCGAGCTGGTTGCGGTGCTCTGAGAGCGTTTGCAGCGCGCGGTCGTAGCACTCGTCGGTGATCCGCTTGACCTCGGAGTCGATCAGCTCGCGCGTGTGCTCGGAGGTCGCGCCGTCCATGCCTGGGAACAGCAGGGACTGCTCGCCCGGTCCGGGGAGCACCGAGACGCGGCCGATCTTCTCCGACATGCCCCAGCGGCCGACCATCTGCCGTGCGACCTGGGTGGCTTGCTAAAGGTCGGATTCGGCGCCGGTGGTCCCCTCGCCGTAGATCAGCTCTTCCGCGGCGCTGCCGCCGAGCGCCCCGACGATCCGTCCGCGCAGGTAGCTGACGCTGTAGCCGTAGCGGTCCTCGTCCGGGCTTTGGAACGTGACGCCGAGGGCGCTGCCGCGGGGGATGATCGAGACCTTGCGAACGGGGTCCGCACCCGGCTCGAGCATCCCGAGCAGCGCGTGCCCGGACTCGTGGTAGGCGGTCCGGCGGCGGTCCTCGTGGGAGAGCACGATCCGTCGTGCGGTGCCGAGCACGATCTTCTCCATCGCGTCGGTGAAGTCCTCGCGCTTGACTTTGTCGTGCTCGCGGCGGGCGGCGCTGAGCGCGGCCTCGTTGACGAGGTTGCGCAGATCAGCGCCGACCATTCCCGGGGTCGAGGAGGCCAGCGCGCCGAGGTCGACGTCGTCGGCGAGCGGGACGCTGCGCGTGTGCACCTCAAGGATCTGGTGGCGCCCCGCCTGGTCGGGCGGGTTGACCGCTACGCGGCGATCGAACCGCCCCGGGCGTAGCAGTGCGGGGTCGAGGATCTCCGGACGGTTGGTCGCTGAGATCACGATCACTCCCTCGGTGCCGGTGAACCCGTCCATCTCGGTGAGGATCTGGTTGAGCGTCTGTTCGCGCTCGTCGTTGCCGCCGCCCATCATCCCGGCGCCGCGGGCGCGTCCGATCGCGTCGAGCTCGTCGATGAAGATGATCGCGGGCGCGTCCATCTTGGCCTCCTCGAACAGGTCGCGCACGCGGCTCGCGCCGACCCCGACGATCATCTCGACGAACTCCGAGGCCGACAGCGAGAAGAACGGCACGTCCGCCTCGCCCGCGACCGCGCGGGCGAGCAGCGTCTTGCCGGTCCCGGGCAGACCCGTCAGCAACACGCCTCGGGGGCTCATTCCGCCGAGGCGCTTGTAGCGTTCGGGTTGCTTGAGGAACCCGACGATCTCGGCCAGCTCCTCGGTCGCCTCGTCGATCCCGGCGACGTCTGCGAACGTCGTGCGCTGCGCGGAGGCGTCGTAGCGTTTGGCCTTTGACTTCCCAAGCCCGCCGAGCATCCCGCCACCCGCCGACGCGGCAGCCCGGCGCATCATCAGCACGAACAGCCCGACCAGCAAGATCGTCGGCCCGAACCCGAGCAGCAGGTTCGCCAGCAGCGAGCTGCCAGAGCTGACCGGCTTCGCGTTGATCGTCACGTTCTTGCTCAACAGGATCTGCAACAGCTGGTCGTCGGCGAACGCCGGGCGCTCGGTCTTGAACAGCTGCGTTACCTTGCCGCCCTTGCCCGCCGGGTAGGTCACGTCTCGGCGGAAGCTGCCCTGGATCGTCGCCCCCTGTGAGCTCACCTCCGCAACGTTGTCTGCCTGCGCCTGCGCGCGGAAGTAGCTGTACGGGACCGTCAGCCGCGGATGCGTACCAGTCTTCTGGATCTGCGAGGCAACGATCCAGTTGACCGCGAACATCGACAGCACCACGAGCCAGATCAACATCCCTCCGGGCGGGCGGCGCGGCGCATCGGGAGCACCGGGTTTCGCAGGCTCGCGGCGCGCGCCCTCCACCCGCCACGGGCGATGATGACGCGCGGGCGTCTGCTCGCCCTGGCGCTTCTGCGGCTCGGGCGAAGCTGCTGGTTCTGTGTCGGGGGTCATTGCACGCTGCGCGATCTCAGTGAACGATCAGCTTGCCGTGGAGCATCCCCATGCCGCACGTGAACTCGTACTCGCCGGGATCCTGCGGTGTGAACTCGATGGGCACGAGCTCGCCTTCGGGGAGCTCGGCGGAGCGGTTGAAGTCGGGGAACAGCACCTTTTCGGAGCAGGCGGCGGTCTCTTCGCGGCGGAACGTGAGCCGCACCGGCTTGCCGTGCTCGACGACGATCACGTCTGGGGTATACGCGCCCTTGACCAGGATCATCGCCTCCTGGTAGCCCGACGAGCCAGTCGCCGCGGCGATACCGTCACCGCGCGGACCCCAGAAGAACCAGGCCACAGCGGCGATCGCGAGCAGCCCGCCGACGGTCACTAGTATTAGCGAGCGAGCCTCATACCGCCGAGTGGTTGTTCAAGCGTTGCGGTGATCTTGAGGGCGGTCAGGGTTCGGTATGAGCCCCGCTCGCGGGGCGTCCCTGCGGGCCGCGGGGTGTGGCCGCGGGGTACCTTCCGATCTAGAGCGCGGGCGAGCGGCGCCCGCTTGGAAGCCCCTGCGGGGCTTTGCACCTTACGGTTGCTGGAGGTACCACCGTGGCCACGATCTCAAGCCTACTCGCCGATCACGTAACGCTCCAGGTGCGTTCGGTCGACCGCCTGTTCTTGCAGGGGTACGTGCCGCGGCTGATGACGGAGGGGCAGGTGATCCGGTTTCTGCTGGATCGTGGGTTCCCGATCCCGTCACCAGCGGTGCTGGGGAGGATCGGCCGTCGCTACGTCGATCAGATCAACGATTTTCGTGATCAGCAACGGGATCCCGGCGGTGAAATTTGTCAAGGGCGATGTGAAGGAGGAGATCGCCCGCAAGCACTTCGAGGCCGCTGAACGCGAGGGCCGGTTCGGGGTGGTGATGGTCGGGATCGCGCAGGAGAGAACAAGCGCGTGGCGCGGGTGGCGGGACGGCGGCCCGGACGGGCATCCGCATTTCGTCTATCGCCGTCAGTCGATCTTCCCGAACAACTATTACTTCTACATCCGCGATCCGGACTGGGGACCCAGTTTTCTGAAGACTGTCGGGTATGCGCCGTTCCCGGTATGGGTCTACCTGAACGGGAACGAGTGGGCCAAGCAGCAGGCCGCCCAGCACGGGATCGGCTTCCGCCCGTTGGATAACGGGTTCGCATCGTGCGAGAACGCTGAGGCGCTCGCCGAGATCTGCGGGAGTCTGTCCGCCGCCGATGTTCGCGCGTTCTTTGATCGCTGGCAGGCCGCGCTCCCGTCCCCATTCACCGACGAGGACCGCCGCCGTGGCTACAGCTATGACCTCGCGTTCCGGCAACTGGAGATCTCCGACACCCGCGTGTTTGACCGGCCGGCCGCGGGCCGCGCCTGGTTCGAGGCAACGATCCCCGATCAGCTCACATTGGGACGCCCGGATCAGGCCGCGGTCATCTTCGGCCGCCGCGTGACCCGGCAGACCCCGGGACGGTTTCACACCAAGGTCTTCAACCGCGGTGTCGAGGCCGCGATCCAGATCCACTTCCGCGCGTCGAAGGTCAAGCAGTACTTCAAAGAAGGCCGCGCGCTCAGAACCGAGACGACCGTCAACGACACCCGCGACTTCGGGGTCGGACGACTCCTCACCGACGCCAACTGGCAGGCGCTGATCCAAATCGGACACGACATCAATCAACGCCTGTTGAACCATCAGCTTGACGCGTGCGCTTGCGCACCAGACGCCACGCTCCTTGAGCGTGTGGTGCTGCCATCCACCACCGATGATGGCCTACCCGCCCCCGGACTCCGGTTCGGGGACCCCAGAACGATGGCGCTGCTCGCCTGCCTGTGCAGCTTCCAGCACCTGTTCACCGGGGTGACGAACCGCTCGCTACGCGCGCTGATCGCCGGGTTGATCCCCGGCTACGGCCCGCGGCAAATGACCTACGACCTGAGGCGGCTACGCCGCAACGGGTTCATCCAGCGGATCCCTCGCACCCAGCGCTACGAGCTGACCCGCGAGGGACGCCGACTGGCCGTCTTCTTCAGCAAGACCTACACGCGGATCGTCAACCCCTCCCTCGCCGAACTTGACCCACAGCTACCACCGGAGATCGCCAACCACCACCCCCTCGCGCGCGCATGGCGCGCATTCGAGCGAGCACTCGAGGACAAGATCAAACAGGCCGCTATCGCGGCCTGAAAAGATGACCAATCCGTGAACTTTTCAACCACCTAGCGGAGCTAGTACTTCCGCGACGGTCATGGCTGGCCCTCGCGTGGGTGCCAGCGGCGCAGCCGGTTCGCGTTCGAGACGACGGTCAGCGAGCTGAACGCCATCGCGGCGGCGCCGATCAGCGGCGAGAGCAATACCCCGAACAGTGGGTAGAACACGCCGGCGGCGATCGGCAGCCCGGCGCCGTTGTAGACGAACGCGCCGAGCAGGTTCTGGTTGATGTTGCGCATCGTCGCCTGTGAGATCTCGATCGCGGTCGCGACGCTCTGGAGGCTGCCGCCGACGAGCGTTACATCGGAGGCCTCGATCGCGACGTCGGTGCCGGTCCCGATCGCGAACCCGACATCAGCCTGGGTGAGCGCGGGGGCGTCGTTGATCCCGTCGCCGACCATCCCGACCTTCTTGCCCTCGAGCTGGAGCTTCTGCACCTCGTGCGCCTTGTCCCGGGGCAGCACCTCGGCGAGCAGACGGTCCACGCCGACCTGGCGGGCGATCGCCTGCGCGGTCCGCTCGTTATCGCCGGTGATCATCGCGACCTCCAAGCCGGCCCGGCGCAGACGCGCGATCGCCGCGACCGAGTCGGGTTTGATCGTGTCCGCGACCGCGACGAGACCGGCCGGCCGGCCGTCGATCGCGACGTACATCGGCGTCTTGCCCTCGCCCGCGAGTTGTTGCGCGCGTTCGTCGAGCTCGCTCGTGGCGATCCCGCGGTCGGCCATCAGCTTTCGGTTGCCGAGCAGCACGGTCTGGCCCTCGACCTCGGCCTGGACGCCATGGCCGGGGATCGCCGCGAACCGCGCCGGGCGCGGAACCTCGAGGCGCCGCTCGCGCGCGCCGGCGACGATCGCCTGCGCGAGCGGATGCTCTGAATCGCGCTCGACGGCGGCCGCGACAGCCAGCACGGCAGCTTCCTCGAAGCCGGTTGCCGTGATCACGTCGGTCAGCGCCGGTTGGCCGTGGGTGATCGTGCCGGTCTTGTCGAGCACGATCACCTGGAGCTGCCGGGCGGCTTGGAGCGCGTCGCCGCCGCGGAACAGCACGCCCTGCTCGGCGCCCTTTCCCATCCCGACGGTCAGCGACGTCGGCGTCGCGAGACCGAGCGCGCACGGGCACGCGATGATCAGAACGGTGACCGCGACGATCACCGCGTACGCGAGCGCGGGGGTCGGGCCGAGGTCGAACCACACCACGAACGCGACGATCGCGATGATCATTACCGCGGGGACGAACACTCCGGCGACCTGATCGACGACGCGCTGGATCGGGAGCTTGCTCGCCTGCGCGTCCCCGACCATCCGGACGATGCTCGCCAGCGCCGTGTCGGCCCCGACCTTGGTCGCCTGGAAGCGGAACGCGCCGGTCTTGTTGATCGTCGCGCCGATCACCTCATCACCGACCGTCTTGTCGACCGGCAGCGACTCGCCGGTGACCATCGACTCATCAAGGCTCGACTCGCCGTCGATGATGACACCGTCGACGGGGACCTTCTCGCCCGGTCGCACCACGACCGTGTCCCCGACCAGCACCTGCTCGATCGGGACGTCGAGCTCCCGGCCGTCGCGGACCACACGCGCGGTCTTGGCTTGCAGTCCGATCAGCGTGCGGATCGCTTCTGAGGAGCGGCCTTTCGCCTTGACCTCGAGCGCCATCCCCAATGTCACCAGCGCGACGACGACGGCGCTGACGTCGTAGCACTCCTGCGCGAAGCTCGCCTTCGGGAAGATGCCCGGCCACCACACCGCGACGGTCGAGTACAGCCACGCGGCGGAGATCCCGACCGCGATCAGCGTGTACATGTTCGCCGTGCGATGGCGCAGCGCCTGCCACGCGCCCGTGTAGAACTGGCCACCCGCCCACACCATCACCGGCAGCGTCACCAGCCCGAGCGCGCGCCACACCCACCACAACGAGTCCGCGCCCTTCGCGAAGAACGGCCAACGATCGAGCCCGAACAGGTCCGGGTAGGAGAGCACCACCACTGGCAGCGAGATCACGGCCGCGAACCAGAACTTGCGCATCAACATCCGGTACTCGCGCTCGCGATCGCGGTCCTGGCGCTCGATCGCGTCCTCGCCCGCCGCGGGCGCTTGGCGCGGTGTGTACCCGGCGCGGCGAACCGCGTCCTCCAGGCCGGCCACATCCGTCGTCAGCGGCAAATAGGAGACCGTCACGTCCTCGCCGATCAGATTCACCGCCGCCTCGACCACGCCCGCGGTACGGTCGAGCTCCTGCTCAACCCGCGCGACGCACGACGCGCAGTGCATTCCCTCGATCCCGAGGCGCACCGTCTGTGTCGGCAAGACGGGCGCGGCCGTCGTGGGCGCCGCCGCCGGGATCTCGGTCGCGCTCATCGCTTCACCAGCCGCCCGACGGCGCCCATCAACTCCGCGACCTGCTCATCCGGATCGGCCGGCGCACCGCCCGCACCGAGCATGCAATGGCGGACGTGACCATCGACCAGGCCAAGCGCGATCTTCTCGAGCGCCGCCTGGATCGCTGCGATCTGCGTCAGCACGTCGATGCAGTAGCGGTCCTCCTCGACCATACGAGCCACCCCTCGCACCTGCCCCTCAACGCGAGCGAGGCGATTGAGAAGCTGCTGCTGGGAGGCCGTGTAGCCGCGTGCCGGCATCGTGCTCATATCAGCCACTCTAACATACCCCCCCTAGGTATTTGCCCGCACGCTTCGAGGTTGAAGCAGCGGATGCCAGCACCCCGCTCTATACCTAGCGTTAGCCCCATCAGTCCTCCACATCGCAAGACCACAGGAGGAAGACCATGAAGCGGCCAGAGATCAACATCACCCCAAGCGAACGCGCAGGACGCATCGTCCTCGGCGGCGCTGGTGCGATCGTCGGACTGGTGCTGCTCGCCGCAGCGAGCGGCGCGCTCGCGATCGTACTGCTGTCGCTATTGGTGCTCGCCGGCCTTGACCTCGTCGTCACCGGCGCGCTCGGGCACTGCCCGCTCTACCACAAGCTCGGCCACATGTCGCCATCTCTACGGAGGCCCGCATGAACGCCTTGGGAACCCAGGCCGATCAAGGCCAGCAACACGGCGGCCTTGGCGGTCATGGCTGGATGATGATGATCTGCTGCGTCCCGATGCTGGTGATCGCGATCGTGGTGGTGGCGACCGGCGTCGCCACCAGCGAGTTCATGTTCGTCGCCGTCATGTGCACGGTGATGATGTTCATGATGATGCGGATGATGGGCGCCATGGGCGGCCAAGGAGATGAGCAGAAATGATGTACTGGGGTAACCACATGAGCGCCGGCGACTGGATCTTCTCGATCCTCGGCACGCTGATCGTCATCGGGCTGATCGTCGGACTGATCGTCTGGATCGTTTCGCCGAACAGCCGGAGCCAAAGCAGCTCAGACGTGACCGGCGAGTCAGCCCGCCAGATTCTCGACCGGAGACTCGCCAACGGCGAGCTCACCGCGCAGGACTACAAACAGCTCCGCGAAGCTCTGAGCGACGCCCCGGCGACGACGTCGAACTCGCAGCCGCGGGAGCCGGCCGGCACTCCGGGCTAGTCCGTGCCTGCCCGCGATGCCCGCGTCCTCCACGCACCGACAGCCGATCTTCGCTCGCGTCTATCCGTACATCAGCCGCGGCGCCGAAAAGGGCGGCGCGGCTGAGCGCCGCCGAGCGCTGCTCGCCGGCCGCCAAGGGCGCGTGATCGAGGTCGGCGCCGGACACGGCCTCACCTTCGCCTACGACCCGGCCGGCGTCACCCAGGTTGTCGCGGTCGAGCCAGAGCCCCACCTGCGCGCGCTTGCCCGCAAGCCACGGCCAAGCACGCGCCCGTGAGCATTGAGGTCAAGACCGGCGTCGCCGAGGCGCTGCCCGCCGAGGACGACGAGTTCGACGCAGCGGTCACCCCAGGCCGGTTTCCTGATCGACCACGAGGAGCCGATTGCGTTCAAACCGAGCCCGTTCACGCTATCGATCCCCACATCCTCGGCACGGCACGACGAGGCCTGAGCTCGATCGCGCCCCACCTCACCACGTTCCTCACGCATGACCGCCGTCGCTGACCGCACCCACACAACGGTCGTTCTGCACGTCGGCAATCAGTATCGCGGTAGCGAGAAGCTCGTCGTGGACAAGGCGCTACGGTCGCATACGGGGGTGATCGACGTCGACGCCAACCCAGCGGCCCAGACCGCGACGGTCACCTATGACCCTCAGCTCACGTCGGTCGCGCAACTGCAGCGCGTCGTCGAGGAGTGCGGCTTTGAATGCGCAGGGTGCAACGTCCCCGGCTGCGTCTGCGATCCGTTGCAGGAGCCCGCGGCCGCACAACCCGCGCATGACCATGCCGCGGTCGCGCGCGCCGAGGACACCGCTGGACACGGCGAGGGAGGCCACTCCGGCCACTCGATGGCACACATGGCCGAGCAGATGCGCAACCGCTTCCTGGTCGCGCTCGTGTTCACGCTGGCGATCCTGGTCTGGTCAGATGTCGGCAAGAGCGTGTTCGGGGGCCAGCTGGCGACCCCGTTTGGCCTTGACCGCAACGTCTGGCTGCTGCTACTGAGCCTGCCGGTGCTGTGGGCGGCCCGGATGTTCTTCACCGGCGCCGTTGCCGCTCTGCGCCAGCGCACGCTTGACATGAACGTGCTGGTGGCGGTCGCGATCGGCGTCAGCTGGGTCTACAGCGTCGCCATCACCGTGGGGCTGAAGGGCGATGTGTTCTTCGACGCCGGCGCGATGCTCGCGACGTTCGTGTTGCTGGGGCATTGGTTTGAGATGCGCGCGCGTGGCGGTGCCTCTGACTCGATCCGCGCGCTGCTCGACCTCTCACCACCCCAGGCGGTCGTGCTGCGCGACGGAGAGCCGGTCGAGGTCCCGACCGCTGAGGTCCAGGTCGGCGACCTGCTCCTGATCCGACCGGGCGCGAAGATCCCGGTCGACGCCGAGGTGATCGAGGGAGAGAGCGAGGTCGACGAGTCGAGCGTGACCGGCGAGAGCCTACCGGCCCACAAGGCCCCCGGCGACAAGCTCGTGGGCGCGACGATCAACAAGAACAGCGCCCTGCGCGCCCGCGCCGTCGCCGTCGGCTCGGACACCGCGCTGGCCCAGATCGTCAAGCTCGTGCAGGAGGCCCAGAACTCCAAAGCCCCCGCCCAACGGCTAGCGGACCGCGCCGCCTTCTGGCTCGTCCTTGTCGCGATCATCGCCGGCACGCTGACGTTCCTGATCTGGACAGTGCTCATCGGCCGCGACGTCCGGGAATCGCTGCTGTTCGCGATCAGCGTCGTGGTCATCACCTGCCCCGACGCACTCGGCCTGGCGACGCCAACGGCGATCATGGTCGGCACTGGCCTGGGGGCCAAGCGCGGCATCCTGTTCAAGAACGCCATGGCCCTCGAGCAAGCGGTCACGCTCGATACGGTCGTGTTCGACAAGACCGGCACACTGACTCGCGGCGAGCCGGAGGTCGTGGAGATCGCCACCGCCGACGGCGTCAACGAGGATGAGCTGCTGCGCCTCGTCGCGGCAGCCGAGGGCGACAGCGAGCACCCGCTCGCTCAGGCGATCGTCAACGCCGCCCACCAGCGCGGCCTGCAAGGCCCGGCGGTCAAGGACTTCGAGGCGGTACCAGGCATGGGCGCACTCGCGACCGTCGAAGGCCACCGGCTCGCCGTCGGTAACGCTCGACTGCTGGAGCGCGAGCACATCAACCTCGACGGCCTCGCCGAGCGGGCCGCGACGTTGGCGGGGCAAGGCAGAACCACCGTGCAGGTCGCACTCGACGGTACGGCCGCCGCGATCATCGCGATCGCCGACGCACCGCGCGACAGCGCGAAAGCTGCCGCCACAGCGCTGCGCGAGATGGGTGTGCGCGCGGTGATGCTCACCGGCGACAGCCAGGCCACCGCCGAGCGGGTCGCCGCAGCGGTCGGCATCGAGGAGGTCATCGCCGAAGTGCTGCCCCAAGACAAAGCAGCCAAAGTCAAAGCGCTCCAAGACCAAGGCCGCAAAGTGGCGATGGTCGGCGACGGCGTCAACGACGCCCCCGCGCTCGCCCAAGCCGACGTCGGCATCGCGATCGGTGCCGGCACCGACGTCGCGATCGAGACCGCCGACGTCGTGCTCATGCGCTCCGACCCACTCGATGTCGCCACCGCCATCCAGATCAGCCGTGGGACCGTGCGCAAGATGCACCAGAACCTCGCCTGGGCGGTCAGCTACAACGCCGTGGCGATCCCGATCGCCGCCGGTATCCTCGAGCCGGCCGGCTTCACGCTGAGTCCTGCCATTGCCGCCCTCAGCATGTCCGGGTCGAGCATCATCGTGGCCGTCAACGCGATCGCGCTGAAACGACTGCGGCTGCCCGACCACCCAACTCAGTAGCTCGACGAGACCGCGAGCGTGACTGCCCGAACCGCGAAACCTGCGCCACAAGTGACCGCGCTCGCGTCGCGCTAGGTGCCCGAGCAGCGCTGGGCGAGACCCATCGCACGCTGAACGGCGTCTGCCGGTCGGGCTCGGCCGACGCCTGGCTGGTTATCGCCCCTTGATCAAGTCTTGACCAAAGGCACGGTGAGCAGTTCACCTGGCACCCCGATGATGCTGCTCAGATCAACCAAGGAGGCGGTCATGTTCAGCGGATTTCACTGGAGGGAAAATCCCCGTCTGAAAGTTTGACCTGGTTCCGGTGTATCGAGGGATTTTCACCCGCGGCGGGTCGCCGCCCCGGCGAGCAGAACTCAATGGGAACAGGCGGATGGGTGCAGATGACCGCCTTCTGGTTGCGCTGCTCGCGCTGGTCGTGTGGTGCTCGCCCGGGTGCGGCCGAGTCGCTCCGACGATCACCCGGGCACGGATGAGACGTCGGGCACGCAGCGCGAGGTTCTCGACCGCCGCCTGACCGGCTGCTGGCGGACGTCGCACAAGAGCTCCGCAACCCGCTCGCCACACTCGAGAGCTACGTCGAGGCGCTCACCGATGGCATGACATGCTGCCGGTCCTGACGCTGACCGTCGCGGTCGTCGCTTGGGCGTACTTGGCGACGTTGGCGAGCGCCTCGGCGACCACGTAGTACGCCGCCGCCTCGATCGCCGGCGGCGGCCGCCGATCGAGATTCACGTCGAGCGCGACCTCGACCGGCGCCCGCTCGACCAGGCCGGTGAGCGCATAGGTCAACCCGCGCTCGGTGAGCACCGCGGGATGGATCCCGCGGGCGAGCTCGCGCAGCTCCGATAGCGCCATGGTGAGCTCCTCTCGCGCGGCTTGGAGCAGTGTCACCGTGGTGTCCGGCTCCTGCTTGACCTTCGACTCCGCCAGCCCCAGCGCCAGCGCGAGTGACACGAGTCGCTGCTGAGCGCCGTCGTGCAGGTTTCGCTCCAGCCGCCGCCGCTCCGTGTCGCCGGCCTCGACGATCCGCGCCCGGGACTCGCGCAGCTGCTCGAGCTGCGTACGGAGATCAGCCAGCAGCCGCTCGTTCTCGAGCGCCGGGCCCGTCGCCGCTGACACCGCGTTCAGCAGCGCCGGATCCTCGGCCAGCGCTGTGTCGTGCACCAGTGCGGCGACCCGACGTCCGTGGCGCTTGAGCATCGTCACCATGCGCCCATCCGACGCGACGGCTCAACCGGCCGTCCGTCAATGCCGACGTACGCCTCAGATTCGGGAACCCAGTAGGCGAGCTCGAGTGATGGATCGTGCAGCGCAGGCGCGAGCGAGTCGCGCAGCCGCCCGGGCTCGGGCGCTTGGTCGAGCTCCATGACCAGGTCGCTTACCGCGACCCGGCCGAGCCGGGCCCGAAACAGGCCGAGCAGGTAGGCCAGCGGCACCAACGCGGTCGCCACCCGCTCGGCGGCCGACACCGTCGCCCACGCGCGGGTCGACACCTGCGCGGCGAGCAACGTGCCCAGCAGGAGGAGAATGGTCACGCCGCCCGTCAACAGGATCGGCGCCAGCGCACGCCGCAGCGGCCCTGAGGCGCGCTGCCAGCGACGCAACACGATCGCGCCCGCCGCCACCGCGAGCACGATCCCGAGAATGCGCTGGGTGCTCATGATCGCGCCGTGCAACGCCATGTCGTCCTGCACGAACAGCAGGTTGCTGGGGCACGGACACCCTGTGACGTTCTCGAACCCCATGAACATCAACATCACGACCTGCAGTGGGATCGTCACGACATACGCTCCCGCGACCACCACGCGCTCCAGCCCGGAGTGCAGCTGCCCGTCCGGAAACGACAGCACCAGGTGGCAGATCACCGCGGCGCCGATAGGGGCGACCACCAGCCCGATCGTGAACGGCACCGCGCTGTCGAAGTTCGCGAGCGACCCGGCGAACAAGCAGAAACCGGCGGCGACCATCAGCGCGCCGGTCCACACCCCCCGGGCGCCGGCGCCACGCCACCAGCCCGCTGCCGACGAACGACAACGCGGCAAGCATCGTCACCGCCGCGAGCGTCGTCGTCTGATCCCGCGCCGCGCCATGCGCGAGCGCGACCGTCCCCGCTGCCGCCGCTCCTACGGCGGCTGCGGCCACGACGGCGGTGAACGTGCGCGCCCGCTTTGGGGTGGCCACCGGCGCGGCCGCGAAACTCACCGCAGAAACTCCTCCAGCGCAGACGGTGACAGCCTCTCCTTGGGATGAAGCCACGCGCGGCGCTCGCCCGGATCATCGGCTCGAGGTCGCGCCGATCCCGACCGGAGGTGAAGACCACGGCCGGGGCATCCCGCTCGCCGGCGAGCGCTTCGGCCACCGCGAAACCATCGACGTCGCCGAGCTGCACGTCCAGCAGCACGCAGTCCGGTCGGATCTCGCGCACGGCCGCGAGCGCGGACCGCGCGTCAGCAGCCTCACCGACCACGGCGTAGCCACCATCAGCCAGCACGGCACGCGCGATCGCTCGAAAGCTTGGGTGATCGTCAACGATCAGAACCGTGGTGGTCACGCAAGGATCCTCCCACGCTTGGAGACCCACGACAGTGTGGCTATCCACACGTCTCGCGTGGGCGCTCCGAACCCTCAACGCCAGCCCGCGACACTGACATGGCAACGCTCGGATGGGACGCTGGCGCCCTGCTTTCGACCCATCCCACCAGAGGCGATGCCATGCAGCTCTCACCCCTCACTTGCGCTCGCAACGTGGCGGCTCGGATGGGTCGCTGGAGCGCAAGCCAGGGCAAGATCGCGATCTTCGGCTGGCTGGCGTTCGTGATCGCGGCGATCGCGATCGGAACCGCAGTCGGTGAGAGGACGATCGACAAGCACGCCTAAACAGCCGGCGGGGCCCATCGCGGCGAGCAGATCCCCAAGCAGGCCGGGTTCGCGCAGGCCGGCCGCCTGATCGAGATCGTCGTGATCCACGGCAAGAGCCTGACCATCGCCGATCCGCCCTTTCGCGCGGTAGTCGGCGACGTCACCCGGGTCGCGGTGGCAACCACCTCATGACCCGCATGCGGAATCCTCCACAGCCGATCCCGCGGTCGGTAGGGTACCTCGCGGGGGGAGTCTTGTAGCCGGGCGGACCGATCGGGGGAGTGTGGTCGTGGAGTAGTTGAGAGTTCGAGCCGTGCGAGCGCGCTGACACGCCCACCCATGCCGCGATTCTTCGAAAAGGCGCAAACGATGACCGAGTGGCATCAGAGGAGCAAACGATGACCGACTGGCATGAAACTCAGCCGGCAGCAGCAACCGCTGCAACGGGCGACGACTTCGAGGTGATCATCGTCGGCGGCGGCCAAGCGGGACTTGCCATTGGGTACTTCCTGGCTCGGCAGGGTCGCAAGTTCGCGATCCTCGAGGCGGCGGCGGAGCCTGCAGCTGCCTGGCGCGCAAGGTGGGACTCGCTGACGCTTTTTACGCCGGTTCGCTACAGCAGCCTGCCGGGCCTGCCCTTCCCCGGCGACCCGGCCGGCTATCCCGGGCGCGACGACGTGGTGGCCTACCTCACCGAGTACGCGTCGCAGTTCGCTCTCCCCGTGGTGCTGGGCAGCCGCGTTCGTGCCATCCGGCGGGCCGCGGGCCGGTACCTCGTCGAGGTCGACGGCCGGAGCTGCAGAGCGGATCAGGTCGTGGTCGCGACCGGACCGTTCCAGGTCCCGTTCGCGCCGGTGATCGCCCACAACCTCGGTCAAGACGTCGTTCAGAGCCACAGCACTGAGTACCGGGCGCCGGGGGACCTTCCCGAGGGTCTTGTGCTGGTCGTCGGTGGCGGCAATACCGGGTTTCAGATCGCCGAAGAGCTCTCGGCCACCCGTGAGGCTCACCTGTCGATCGGGTCGCGGCAGACGCCGCTACCTCAGCGGATTCTCGGTCGCGACCTGTTCTGGTATCTCGAGAAGGTCGGGGCGATGCGCAAGTCGACCGACACGCGGATCGGCCGCCGACTGGCCGGCAGAGACACCCTGATTGGCTCCAATCCGCGGACCCTGCGCAAGCGCCACGGGGTCCGGCTGCATCCGCGGGCGATCAAAGCCTCGGGTCGCACGATCCGCTTCAGCGACGGAAGCGAGCTGGACGTCAGCGCCGTGATCTGGGCGACCGGCTTCCGGCACGATCACTCGTGGATTGACGCGCCGATCTTCGATGACCGGCACCGAGTCGTTCACCGCCGCGGGGTGACCGACTCCCCCGGCCTCTATTTCCTCGGATTGACGTGGCAATACACCAGAGGTTCTGCGCTGATCGGCTGGGTCGGCGATGACGCGGCGTACATCGCCGATCAGATCAACACCTTCCACACAAGCCGACCGACGCCCGCGGCGGGCGAAAGCGGTCGGCACGCGATGACCCAATAGGAGATGTGAACATGGCCACAACTCACGACCAGTTCCCGCAAGACGCCACCGGCCTGCCCGAGGCGCACGCCTCGGAGGTGATCGAGCTGGGCCACGGAGATCGGTTCGACCTCAGGATTGCGCCGGTTGCCAAGCGGATCGATGACGCCAGGATGCGGATGCTCGCCTACAACGGCTCGATCCCAGGCCCGACGCTGAAGGTGCGAGAGGGCTCCGAGATCGTCGTCGACATCGAGAACCATGGTGACGTGGAGGCGACGGTCCACTGGCACGGGCTGCGGCTCGAGAACCGCTACGACGGCACCCATGAAACCCAGCGGCCGATGGGACAAGGAGAGGCCTACACAGCGCACGTCAGCTTCCCCGACCCGGGCATCTACTGGTACCACCCCCACATTCGCGAGGACTACGGCCAGGAAATGGGGCTCTACGGCAACGTCATCGTCGAGCCCGCCGATCCCGATTACTGGCCTCCCGTGCACCGCGAGATCGCCCTTACGCTGGACGACATTCTGATCGAGGACGGCAAGGTCGCGTCGTTCAGCCGCACCGAGACAACCCACTCGGCGATGGGCCGCTTCGGCAACGTGCTGCTCGTTGGCGGCGAGACCGACCTGTCGCTCACCGCCTGGCTCGGAGAGGTGGTGCGGTTCTACCTGACGAACACCGCGAACACGCGCGTGTTCAAGGTCGCGATCCCTAGCGCCCAGATCAAGCTCGTCGGCGGCGACAGCGGCCATGTCGAGCGCGAGCAGTTCGTCGAGGACGTGGTATTGGCGCCGTCAGAGCGCTTCGTCGTCGACGTGCTCTTCCAGGAGCCGGGCGAGCTGACGATGGAGCATCGCACGCCAGAGCGAACGTACCGGCTGGCGTCAATCCGAGTTGGCCAGGAGCAAGCGGAGCCGTTGCTGACCGAGCAGTTCGGGGTGCTCAGAACGAACTCCGACATGGCGGCCGAGCGCGAGCGGCTCGCGGCGTACTTCGACGCCGAGCCGGACAAGACGCTCGGTTTCATTGCCGAGATGGACATGGGTGCACCGGAAGGCGATGGTCCGGTGATCTACAGCTGTCCGATGCATCCGGAGGTTGTGCGCGAGGAGCCCGGGCATTGCCCGGACTGCGGGATGAAGCTGCTGGCAGTCGAGGCACCATCGAGCTACACCTGCCCCATGCACCCCGAGGTCATCAGCGAGCAGCCAGGTCATTGCCCCGAATGCGGCATGAAGCTGCTCCCCTCACATCTGGTCGCCGAGGCCAGCGGTCACCACGACCACGAGCATCACGACCATCCCCACGAAGGCCATGACCACGTCACGGCCGACGGCATCGAATGGGAAGACGACATGGTCGAGATCAACCGGCGCACCACCCCCGCGAACATGCGCTGGAAGCTGATCGACAAGACGACCGGCGCGGAGAACGCCGCGATCGACTGGCAATTCCGGGTTGGCGACCGGATCAAGATCCGGCTGCTGAACGAGATGGCCGGGGACCATCCGATGCACCACCCCTTCCACGTTCACGGAGCCGGCCGGTTCCTGATCCTCTCCCGAGACGGGAACGTCGAGCCCAACCTGGTCTGGAAGGACACCGTGCTGATCCGGACCGGCGAAACAATCGACATCCTCCTCGATGTCACCAACCCTGGCCGGTGGATGGCGCACTGCCATATCGCCGAGCACCACGAGAGCGGAATGATGTTCAGCTTCAACGTCGCACCCGCCGAGAGCAACTAGGGCAGGAGCGAGGACATGCAGAAACGTGGATGTAGTGAGTGTCGGGTGATCTGAAGAGGGCGGAGAGTAGTGGTAGCTGCAGAGGTTGTCCGAGATCTCCTAGGCCCTTGAACCGCCGTCATCCCGCCTCCTGGGCTCTGGTCGCGAAGGTTCGGACTGTCGACAAGTTCGCGCGGACGGGCAGTGGCGCCCGGGCTCCACATCCTGACTCGGCGGCTGTGGCACGGTGAGCGGCAGCGACCCCTTGGTCTCGATGATCGGCTCGGCGTCGGCGCCGGCGATGCTCGCCGCGCGCGCTCTGTTGGCCGGCAACGGCGTCGCGCATCGCTGGATCGATACCGACAACGATCCCGTCGGCCGACTGCTGGCCACGAATGTCCGGTTCGACGCCGAGCGGCCGGTTGCCGTGTTCGCGGACGGCTCTCAGTTGCCGGCCCCAGAGGAGTTCATCGACCCGGGACCGGCACGGGTCGGGCAAGAGCTCGAGCAGCATGCCCGGACTGCTGAGGAGCGGCGTGTCGGGATGACGATGCCGGCGCGTACGCCACCCCAGCGTGCCGAGGCGTACCTGACGAGCGCTCATTGGCTCAGCGAGCTGGCCCGCCGCGGTGGACTGCGCACCCAGCCCGAACACGAGCTTTACGACGTGGTCATCGTCGGAGCCGGCCCGGCCGGACTCACCGCTGCCGTCTACGCCGCGTCCGAGGGGCTGAGCACCGTCGTCCTCGAACGCCTAGCCCCGGGCGGACAGGCCGGCACGAGCGCTCGGATCGAGAACTATCCCGGATTCCCGCAGGGCATCAGCGGCGCGGAGCTGGCGAGCGGGGCCCACCAGCAGGCGTTGCGCTTCGGCGCAGAGATCCTCGTTGGCGTGGAGATCATTCGTGCCGAGCCCAAGTCCGATGGCAGCTTCGAGTTGTCGCTGAGTGGCGGCGGCCACCTCCGCGCACCCACCGGCGTTATCGCGACCGGCGTCGCCTACCGCCGTCTCGACGCGCCCGGCGTCGAGCAGCTGATCGGCTGCGGCGTCTCCTACGGCTCCGCCCCGGCAAAAGCTCCAGGCCATCGAGACCAGCACGTGGTTCTCGTCGGCGGGGCGAACTCCGCGGGCCAGGCAGCGCTGCACCTCGCGGAGTACGCACGCTCGGTGACGATGATCATCCGTGCCGACTCTCTGGAGCAGGGCATGTCGCGCTATCTCGTCGACCGCGTCACCGCGCACCCGAGAATCACGGTGCTCACGGGCACACGCGTCATCGCCGCCGGCGGCCAGCCCAGGCTTGAGAGCGTCGCAGTGGTCAACCGCGATGAACAGCGGCGGGAGCTGCCGGCGGATGCGATGTACGTGCTGATCGGCGGACAGCCCCTCACCGCCGGCGTCGAGGGCTGGCTGCGCCGCGACGATCACGGCTACCTCATGACCGGCCCCGACCTCCACCGGGACAGCCAGACGGAGTGGTGGCCGCTGGCTCGCGACCCGCTGCCGCTCGAATCGAGCCAACCTGGACTGTTCGTGGCAGGCGATGTCCGGCACGGCTCAATCAAGCGCGTCGCCTCCGCTGTGGGAGAAGGCGCGATGGCAATCGCGTTGCTGCACACCTACCTCGCCCAACACATGGACGGTCGCGAGCCCAGCCCGCGATAGCTCCTCCGCAAGTCGCACAGCGACAGCGATTCGGCGATCGATGCTCACGGAATCTCGACTTCTCGGACCTCGACCACCGTCGAGCGCTGAGCGACGAAGAATGGGAGGAGCTCGAGCGCGTCTTCGGGGCTAGGGGCGGTGACGAGCCACCAGATCGTGTGTCGCCGAAGAGGCATGAGGCGACCGTCGTCCTGTGACGCAACGGGCTTGAATGACCTTTGAACGAGGCAAACGCGACGCTGCAGTCAGCTGGATCATGCTTGTGGTGGAGCAGATAGCGGGGCATGCCTGGATGTTGGCGGCACCCGGTGGCACCGACATCGGGGAAGCACCCGTAGATCAGGCTGCAGCTGACGGCGATTAGGCCTCTGATTCTGCGAGGCGGTCGGCCTGTTCGATGGCCCGGGCGACGTCGACGCGGGAGTCGGCGTCGAGTTTGCGGAAGATGTTGCGCAGGTGCGTCTCGACCGTCTTCTGACTGAGAAACAGCTCGGCGGCGATTTCGCGGTTGGTTCTGCGGTCGACGACCAATCGCGAGATCTGGAGCTCGCGCTCGGTGAGCGATTCGATGCCGGTCCCGTCTGCTTTCCCCGGTCGCGTGCGCCGGTGGATGTGCTGCCCGAGTCGCCGGAGTTCACGCTCGGCGGCGTCGCGGTATCGGACTGCGCCGCACCGCTGCAACTCGGCGGCGGCGGTTTCGAGCTCTGCTACGGCCCGGTCGCGTTCTCCTAGCTCCGCGAGCGCGCGTCCGGCGAGGGTTCGGGCGGCGGCAGCCCAGACGGGAGCGCCGACCTCATCGGCCAGTGCAGCGGACGTGAGCGCCTTGGTGGCGGCCTCTGCCGGATCGCCTGCGTCGAGGGCGACGGCGGCAGCCGCACGGTGAGCCATGGCGGAGGGGAGGTGCAGACCGACGGCTGCGGCACTCGCCTGTGCGCCGGCGGCGGCACGCTCGGCTTCTGGGCGTCGGCCGAGCTCGAGCCAGCAGCTGGTCATCTGCTGGAGCCCGTAGGCCCTCCAGACGTCAGGAACGAGCGTGACCTGCTCGCCTCCCGCGGAGCGGGCCAACACTTCAGTGGCGCGGGCGGGCTGCCCGGTCTGAAGGAGAGCGACGGCCAGCATCAGTGCCGCGCGGGCGGCGATCACGCTCTCGCCGGCGTCCCGGGTGAGGTCAAGACTTTCCTGGGCGGTAGCGACGGCGATGTCCGCATCGCCGCTTGGGACAGCGACGAATGAGCGACAAAAGAGAGCCCACGCGAGCGCCTGGGTGTTGCCCGACAAGCGAGCAGCTTCGATCGCGGCGTCGAGGAGCTCAGCGGCTTCGGCCAGGCGACCGACCGCGCACCACGCAACGCCGAGGGTGGCGAACACACCGGGGAAGAGCTGTCCCTGTCCTGTCGCGCGGCCGACTGCGACGGCCCGTTCGGCGTGGGCGCCGGCTTCGATGAAGCGGTCGAGGTAGATCTCCGATCCAGCCAGCGCCACTCGATCCGACGGCGTCCCGGGCTTCCGCAGCGGGACGAACCCGAGCGCCTCGCCCGAGCGCCTCGCCAGCGTCACGCCGGAGGTACCGCGCTGTCCGAAATTGAAGCGGGTGTAACGCCCGGATCGGGCAGGCACCCGCAATTCGCCAAACTCGGGCACCTGGGTGCAGATTCCTTGCTAACGCTCGGGTCGAAGTGGTAGTCCGCGACGAGCTCGACCTGGCTCTCGCAGCGGACCACAAGCGGCACTCTCGCGGCGGTCGTCGGACCGCCGCATCCGCGTGACAATCCAGAAGTTTGCGGCGTCGCGGCCGAGGCTTCCGAGTTGGAACGGGACCAGCCTGGTCGCGCAATCGTTCGATTGCTCCTCCTCAGTCTTGGGGAAGCAGGAGCCGGGCGAGCCGGATCCGCGGGATCGGGCTCGAGATGCGAAGTCCTCGCAGCGTTGACGCGGTACCGTGTACGGTCGCGGCATGACGATTCGAAAGTCGTTGGAAAGTGATCAGGCGCGTGAGGCGTTCGGGTCGAATCTCGCGAGCGGCGGTCCGTTCACGGTGCGTATCGAGGTCGATGCGAACCCGGACGGGTTCGGTGGGGTTGCTTACGTCGAGTTGGGAAAGCCGGACGGTGAACCGGATGAGCCGGAGCGCGTGATTCGTTATGCGATCGTGGGCAACACTCAGGCGATGAACGGGGTCGGCGCCTATGCGGGCGCCGCCGCGATGGCTCTGTCATGGCTTGAGCGGATGGGCCGTCTGGCAGAGATGCAGCAGATCGTCGACGCATCAGAGCCACCCGAGTAGCCCGACCGGCGAGCCGCCAGTCGCCCCCAGTCGGCTTCGCGATCGTTAGGCGACGTCGCTGCCTAGCAGCTTGCGGTACGCGCTTTCGGCCGGCTCCATGGCGCGGTGCCGGCGGCCAGGGTGGTCCGAGAGGGGAGGTCGAAGTGGCTGTCCTGTGGAGTGCGCGTCCGGTCCGTCGGGTCAGTAGGCCCGCCCAGGCGGGGTCGGCGAGCACCCGTTGGAGCAGAATCGTGTTGCCATGTGTCCAGCGTGAACCTGCCGTAGAGGTTGAGACAAGCAAGTCCTCGAACACATGTAAGTCAGTATCGGTGCAGGCGCCCGGCAAGCTCCGCGCGCTGACGCTCGCTCAGACCGCCAAACGTCTTGCTGAACGAGACCCGACAGATCTGGAGAATCTTGGTGGCCTTCACGCGCCCGACCTTGGGGAGGGCCAGCAGCATGTCGAAGACCTTCGCGGTCTCCAGGTACCGGGGCGGGTCAAGCAGCAGCGCACCGATCGACACCCGGCGGGCCTTGAGGTCGCGCTTGAGCTGCGCACGTAGTGCACGAACCTCGTTCGCCCTGCCGAGGGCGTCCATGCGCTGATCCAGGCTGCGCTCGGGTGGCGCCCGATGGGCATCGAGCGAGTCTTGGGCGGAAGGCGATATCCGGGCCGAGACCGCACGCGCGCCCGGCACGCCCCCGGCCTGGACGCCCGCGTCAAACGCCGGTCGCTCAAAGCTGGAAGGCATGGTCCTCAAGGCTGCAAGCTAACCCCTTGCCGTCGCGAGCACCACCACCACCGCCGAGTAGCCCCGTTTTGCGCCCCAACTCTCCATCGACCCAGTCATGTGGGGGAGCATCGGCGGCGAGCACCGCCAATGCTCCGCCAAGACGTATGCCGCGAAGCTTTGCTCGGCCGGGAGGCGCCTCGTGCCCCCGGAGCTCGCCCACCAGCTTCACCCCGAATAAGCTACCGAAAGGTGCCAAAAGCTCAAGGTCGGCGTCTCGAACGTTTGTCCACCAGTGTGCGCTCGACCGGGATTACGTCGCCGACCCACGTCGTCGGAGACCCACCTGGCTTCGCGTCCAATCCTGCAGCGATCCTTCGCGAGATCCCGGTAGACCCCGGCGAGATCCCACCTCAGGTCGCGAACCCCCTCGGGGATTCACACGGACGGATTGATCGCATCGGTTAGTCGCAAAGACGGCAAAGGTCAGCTGCAGCGACGGCTGGTCGGTTTTGGTCAGCGACCGTCCAGCAGCGTGTCGGCTCGCTTGTGCGGATCATTTGCAATCCCCGGTTCCCGCCGGGCTCAACCGTCGACGAGGGACCGGAACGGCCCGGCCCCAAGTAGCAGTAGAGACATTCGATGCGGGCGGGCCGGACGTCTGTGCGGTCAGGGCGCGCAGCGATTGTCGGGGGTGGTCGGTGTCGGGACGGGACGGCGCGATCGCGCGTTTTCGTTCGCCGGCGCCGGGGCCTGGGTGCACTGCAGCGGCGCGCCGATCTGTCGGAAACTGTCGAGGAGTCGCCTCGTCAGCACCCGTCTCGTGCGTCTGTCGCCGCTGCGCCCTTGGCAAGACCGTGTTGTTCGTGTCAGGGTCCATCGGGCATCGACACCGTCTCGAGAGGAGCCGTCTTGAGCACGCGATGACGCATTGGCTGAGGCGCGCCGCGTTCCTGGCACGGCCGAGGCCTTAACCGGTGAGATGGACGTCGACGCAGTGCCTGCGCGCCGGATCAGATCGTCGACAACATGGATGACTCAGGTGTGGTTCCCTGGCTCGAGGACGGGGGGTGTCGCGCTGATTCGAGGCCATGCTCGCCTCGAGGGCGAGCGGCGTGTGCGGGATGGAGGGTTGCTCTGTGAGGCTCGGGAGGCGGTGGTGATCGCGGTCGGTAGCGGTGCGGCGATGTCGGCGATCCCGTGGCCGGCCGAGGCCAGGCCGTGGACTTATCGCGAGGTCACCGCGGCGCGCAGAATCCCCTGCAGTCTGGTCGTGCTCGGTGGCGGGGCGGTTGGGGTCGAGATGGCGCAGGTGTACAGCGCGCTCGGCTCGACGGTCACGCTGCTCGAGGCTGCGGAGCGCCTGCCGACTCGCGAAGAGCCGTTCCCAGGTGAGCAGTTGCATGAGGCACTGGTCGAGCGCGGTATCGACGTCCGCCTCACGGTTGAGGCGCAGGCCGTCCGCTGCGATGGCGCGATTGTGACGGTGGATTTGAGCGATGGCGAGCGCGTCGAAGGCAACGAAATCGTGGTGGCGGTTGGGCGGCGTCCCCGGACCGACGATCTGGGCCTCGAAACTGTCGGCCTCGAGCCGGGCAAGCCGGTCGCTGTCGATGACACGCTGGGTGTGCGGACCTGCCATGGCTCTACGCCATCGGCGATGTCAACGAACAGTCGCTGCTCACCCACGTCGGCAAGTACCAGGCTCGCGTAGCCTGCCAGGTCATTGATGGCGGTCAGCCACGCGCAGCGCGAGACGGCGGTGCTGCCCCGCGGGTCGTGTTTACCGATCCGCAGGTTGCAGCGGTCGGCCTGACGCTGCAAGCCGCCAAGGACCAGGGCCCGAACGCACGCGCCTACGACGTAGCCAGCTCCGCAACCGCCGGCGCAAGCTTCTCCGGGCGCGACACCGGGTACCTGCGGCTGGTGGTTGACGAGGACCGCGACGTGATCGTCGGCGCGACGTTCACTGGCACCGACGTGGCCGACTGGTTACACCCAGCGACGATCGCCTAGTCGGCGAGATCCCCGTCAAGCGCCTGTGGGAAGCCGTCCCGCGTTTCCCACCCGCAGCGAAACGTGGCTCAACCTGCTCGAGAAACGAGACACCAAGTGCCCGCGAACGCGGCGGACAGACACATGGCGTGGCCGGAGGCTGAACGGCGTTCCACGAGCCGAAAACGTTCCCGGGACCGTCACGGCTCTGCCGTGACGCGGCGTGGACTCTCGCTGACCGCGACAGCGCTCGCCGCAGCAGAGTGGCGAAGCCGCCCTCCCGACGCTAACGTCCCTCTGACCCGAGCGACGGACGTCACGGTCAAGCGTGCTTCGGGGCTCCCAGATGGCCGACATGCTGCCCAAACGGGAGGGATGTGATGAAGGTCTTGGTGATCGCGAGCGAGTCGATTTCCACCGATCGGGTCGCGCGCGGCGGTTGGCAGGGCGACCGATGACGCGGATGTCCTGGTCGTGGCGCCGGGGCTTCACCGCTCGGCGCTGCGCTTTTGGCTCTCCGACCCCGACGAGGCGATCCAACGGTCAGGACTGGTGCAACGAGAGACCGTCGAGGTCCCCACGACGCGGGATTGCACGCTCACGGTGACGCCGGTGAGAGCGATCCAGTCAGAGCGGTGGAGGACGTTCTCGTCACCGTCCCGGCCGAGCGCACCCTGCTCTTCACCCGCCCCGTTTGAGAAGGGCGCTACGACGAGGGCACCGACGCTGAGGCACTGCAGCAACGGTTTGGCTTGCCGGCCGAACAGGCTGAACGAGAGGCCAGATGTGCTGAGTGTCCAGCGCCGCCAAGTAATACGCAGGGTCAGTCATCGATGAGTCGACGGAGGGTTGCATCGGCGCGGCCACCCCCCGGCGGTGTGGCTCACTCGTTCGGGCGGGGCCTACAAGTCGGGCTGCGAGCACGCGAGCTGTGGCGGGCGCTGCTCGACGGCTTCAAGCAGCACGACCTGCTGACGTACTCGAGCGCGATCTCGTTTCAGATCCTCACGGCGGTGGTCCCGTTCGTCATGTTTGTGCTCGCGCTGGCAGGACTGCTGCACTTGGACGGCGTGTGGCGAAACCACGTGGCCCCGGAGATTCGGACGAACGTCTCGCCCGCCGTGTTCAGCGTGATCTCAAGCGCCGTTAACAAGGCGTTCTCCGGCAGGGCACTGCTATGGGCCACCTTCGGCGGCGGCCTCGCACTGTGGCAGGTGTCCGGCGCCGTGCGAGCGGTGATGGGAGTCTTCGATCGGATCTACGGCGCAGACTCCGAGCGATCGTTCTCCAGGCGCTACCTGATCTCGTTCGCGCTCGCGATTGCGGTGGGAGCGTGCTTCATCCTCGCCGCAGTGTGCTTGGTGCTCGCGCCGTTCTTCGCGGTGCGCCACCCCGGCGCGGCCTGGGACGTGTTCGCGTTCCTCGCACGCTGGGTGCTGGCGATCGGCTGTCTGTCGCTCGCTGTCGGCCTGTTGGTCCGCGTCGCGCCGGCGACACACCAGCCGCTGCCGTGGGTCAGTCTCGGCACGACGATCGTGACCGCATGGTGGGTGATCGTTTCGGTTGGCTTCTACTTCTACCTGACAGCCCTGGCTTCGTACGACTCGGTGTTCGGAAGCCTCGCCTCTGTGATCGTCGTGATCGCCTATCTGTACATCTCCACGACCGCGTTCCTGTTCGGATCCCAACTCGATGCGATCATCCGCGCCCAGGCCACGGGCACCCTCTCCGGCGTCGAAGTCGACCCGTCGGAGCGATCCTAACCCCGATCTTCAGTACCTCTGGATGTCCGACACGACGTCGTCGCAGTCGAACGCGACGACGTCGTTCCGTGATGTCGTCCAACAGTCGACAGGGCTCCTCGGCGGCGACATGCGCGTCGTGCTCAACAGCGGCCGCACATCGCCGGCATCGTGAACCAGGCCAACCCAAGGTCGTGGGTGCTGAGCTCCGACGCCATCCGCCGAGCGCCCAGCAGCGGCGCGACGGCGCAAGGCAGCAACAGGAGTCCTGGTGGGAAGAACTAGGCGCGCTGAATGGCCCATCGCGCCGGTCCACTCGCCAATGACGGCGGCCATGGGAATCTCCCCGTAGGCGGCCATCGAAAGTCCCCACTGATGGCCATCGGATCTCCCCATGGGTGGCCATCGGATCTCCCCACGACGAGCGTTCTGTCCTGAGCGGCCTGTAGCTCCCGGCGCTTCGTCATCGAGGCGCGTCGAGGAGGCGGGCTTGAAGAAAGCAGAGGAAGTCATGGAGATTCTGGAGGCGTTCGATTTGGCTGGTTCGCTGCGGGGAGCGGCGGAGTTGTGCGGGTGTGATCACAAGACGGTCGCGCATTGGGTAGCGGTCCGGGACGCTGCTGGTGGCGGGCTGCCGGTGTCGGTCAGGCCGCGGCCGATGGTCGACCGGTTCGCGGCGAAGATCGAGGAGTTGGTCGATCGTTCGCGCGGGAAGATCCGGGCGGATAAGGCGCACGAGACGCTAGTCGCGATGGGCTATATGGGGTCGGAGCGAACGACGCGTCGGGCGGTCGCGGACGCGAAGCGCCGCTGGCGGCAGGGGAATGGGCGTCGGTACCGGCCGTGGATCCCGGAGCCGGGGCTGTGGATGCAGTGGGACTATGGCGACGGGCCCGAGGTTGGCGGCCGCTCGACGGTGTTGTTCTGCGCGTGGTTGGCGTGGTCGCGCTTCCGGGTCGTGTTGCCGTTGTGGGACAAGACGATGCCGAGCGTCGTGATGGCGCTTGATCGGACGCTGAGACGGTTCGCGTCCGCGCCGACGTACGCGTTGACCGATAACGAGAAGACCGTGAGCGTGGATCAGGTGTGCGGGATCGCGGTCCGCAACCCGCAGATCGTGTCGGTGGGTCGCCATTACGGGTTGACGGTCGCGACCTGCGTGCCGGCGGATCCTGAGAGCAAGGGCGGGTCAGAAGCGACGGTCAGGATCGCCACGGCGGATCTGGTCCCGACCGACCATAACCTCCGCTCGGCGTATCGGGATTTCGCCGAGCTGGAGTCCGAGTGCGAGCGGTTCTGCGAGCGGGTGAACGCGCGCGAGCACCGGATCACGCGCCGGGCGCCGGTGGTGATGCTCGCCGAGGAGCGCGAGCGGATGCATCCGCTGCCTGCGGTGGCGCACACGGTGTGCTTTGGGCAGACGCGGAAGGTCGACCGGCAGTCGACGATCAGTGTCGGCAGCGCGATCTACTCAGTCCCGAGCTCGCTGGTGGAGGAGCGGGTGTGGGCCAGGGCGCATGGGTCGGAGTTGATCGTGGTGCATGTCGACTCGCCGGAGGGGCCGCGTGAGGTCGCCCGGCACGAGTTGACGACGCCGGGCCGGCCGAGCATCAAGGATGAGCACTATCCGCCCCGCCCGGCGGGCGCGCTGGAGCGTCGCCCACGGGCCCGTTCGCGGGAGGAGGCGGCGTTCTTGGCGCTCGGACCGGGCGGCGAGCAGTGGCTGATCAAGGCGGCCGCGGCGGGCGCGACGCGGGTCAGACGGAAGATGGCTGAGGCGGTCGACCTCGCCAAGCTCCACGGCGCCGAGCAGGTCGAGCATGCGCTGAAGGTATGCGCTGAGGCGGGCCGCTTCAGCGACGGTGACCTGGCCGCGATCCTCGCGCATCAGCGGGCGGGGACGGTGATCCCGTTCCCCGCCCGCGCGTCGGAGGACTCCTCGTTGCAGCGCTCGACTCGCAGCTGGGAGGGGTTCGGGCGATGAGCGGCTATCGATGCGAGGCGGAGGCGTTCGCGGGCCCGGCACGCGAACGGCTGCTCTACGGAGCCCGGCAGCTGTTGGTGCGCGTGCGGCTTCACGACGGGCCGGGCGCCGTCGATGATCACGGCCGGCCGACCAACCTGCCGGACGCGTATACCGATCTGCGGCCCGAGCAGGCGCGCCAGCTCGCGCTGGCGTTGCTGCAGGCGGCCGAGGACGCCGAGCGGCAAACGCTCCAAGCGAACTGGTGGAAGCAGGAGGCCGCGCGATGAGCGATTACCGCGACAGCGTCCACTGCCGGATCGATCCCGAGCAGGTCTGGCAACCAGACGGCGGGCGGCCGGTGCAGGAGATCAGCGTGATCATGACCGACGATCACCGCTTCGACTGCCGGCGGGAGCGCTGCTGGTTGCCGCCGGCGATCTGCACGCTCACACCCAATGAGGCGCGCGAGTTCGCGTCAGAGCTGCTGGAGTTCGCCGCGCAGGCGGATCGGATCGGAGCACGGCTATGACCGTCAAGCTACCAGCCCCGCCGCCGCTGCCCGACGAGCTCGACCGGCTGCTCAGACGACTGCGGCTGCCATACGTTCGGCGGGCGGCGGCGGACGTGCTCGCGACCGCCAACTCACAACGCTGGGAACACGCCGAAGTCCTCAGGGTGCTGCTCGCCGAGGAGGCAGCCGGCCGCGACCACGCCACGATCACTACCCGCAGGCGCGCTTCCGGGCTGCCCGCCGGCAAGACGTTCGATGCGTGGGAACCCCAGGCGTCGGCGATCCCGAAACCCACCCAGCAAGCGCTGCGCACGCTCGAATGGATCGACCGCGCGGAGGTGCTGTGCGTTTGCGGGCCCAGCGGCACCGGCAAGAGCCACTTCGTCGAGGCGCTCGGGCATTTGGCGATCGACAAGGGCAAGACCGTCGCGTAGCACACGCTCGAGACGCTCGCGGTCCTGTTCCGCCGCCACCGCGCCGATGACAGCGTCAGCAAAGCGATCAGCAAGCTGATCCGCGCCGATCTGATCATCGTCGATGACGTCGGGCTGTTGCCGGTCTCGGCCGACGCGGCCGAGGCGCTGTTCCGAGTCGTTGACGCCGCCTATGAGAAACGATCGCTCGCGATCTCGTCGAACATTCACCCTTCCGGGTTTGACGAGCTGATGCCCAAGACGCTCGCGACCGCGACGGTCGAGCGGCTGCTGCATCACGCGCACGTGCTGATCACCGACGGCACCGACAGCTACCGACTCGCCCAGGCGACCGCCGGCAAGGGGGTGAGGCCCCTGACCTGAGACGGACTTTAAGCGACCATCGCCGCGGCGCCTCGCCCTCCGGGCTCGGCCCCCGCGACGACGGTCGCTCTCCCACCCGGCCGTGGGGAGAACTCATGGCCACCAGCGGGGAGAAAAGATGGCCGCCGGTGGGGAGAACCGATGGCCGTACTTGGGGAGAAACCGATGGCCATTGACACGCCAAAGCCCCCACGCGTCGGCAGCCGCCGCCATCGCGTGCGGGCGGATGGACCCGGCGACTACGTTCACGCCTGATCCCGGCGCTCTCGTCTCCGCGTTCGTCGGCCCCTCGGGCGTGCAGGATGCGTAAATTGCGGTTCTCATGCCGCGAGGTGGTCTTCGTTGATCCGTCCGCCCAGGCGATCTCGACGTCGACGCGGCCCGGTGTCGACGGGGTCACAAGCCGCAAGGTCGATCACCGCAGGTCGGGCGGCGTGAGCTCGAGCGAGCGGTGCGGCCGGTGACCGTTGTGAAGCTCGACGAAGACGCGACACACCGCTCGAGATGACGGCGGTTGACGATCACCAGCCAATCCAGACACTCAGAGCGCGGTGCAGCCGAAGCGGCAAGGCCGCGCGTGACCTCCGAAGCGACCTGCCGCGAGCGCTAACTCAGGGCTCGATTCAAGCTACAGCTCTTCCTCTAGCTCAGCCGCCTTTTCGTCGTGACGGGCGGCGCTTTGGCCCTCGCGGGAAATCCGTTGCTCGGCTTGCGTGGCGCGCGTGCCCAGCTCCTCGGCCCGGGCGACCTCCTTCTCGGCGGAGGCGGCAGCCTCCGTGGCCTCCCGACGCATAACATCCGCTTCCGGACCCAGCTCTTGAGCCCTGCTGGCATGGGCGTCTGCCTCTTGACGGTGTCCGGCGGCTTCTGAAGTCCGCCGTTCGCGCAGGACCTGTCGCTGCTCCCCGCGACGTCGAACGTAGACCGCCACAAGAGCCAAAACGATCAGCGCGGCCAGGACAATCGCGATGATCACAATTACCGACATGCAGACCTCTTTCCTCGTTCCTCTGTAAGGGCGGACCGCTCAAGGGGATGAGGAACGCGAAGAACCCAGCGTGCAGCTACCCGCATCAAGCGTAGCTGCATGGACGTCACCTATCGCACCAGGACCTGCCTGAGCTCTATCCGCGCCGGATAGCTGACGGCTCTGCCATCCAGGACTTGTGCGCGGTGCTGCGCCTCGGCCGCAACGCACAACTAACGCGCTAGCGCCGCGGGCCGCGGCTTGCCAGACCCGAGGAGTACTAAGCCTGGATCCACCGATCGGCTGGGTTGACGGGGTGAGATTCCCGGGTTTGTCGGGGTGACACTCGGGATGGACGGTGTTGACCCAGGCGGGAGCGCTCGTCTGGGAGCGCCAACGCCCGAAGTGGCAGTTGGCGCGCGGTTTTGGGGCAGGGTGAGTGGGCCGGTGTCGGCCGCGGGTCGGCTGGTGGTCGTCGTGACCTCGCGGGTGCTCAGGTGAGGGCGGGGAGCGCGCGGATCGCGTCGAGGATGGTGGTGAAGTCGTGTTGCCAGGGCCAGCGGGCGGGCATCCGGAGTGTCCATTGGCGGCTGGTGCGCGTCAGTCGGGCGGGGACCTGCAGCAGTTGGTGGCGGCGTGACCGGGCGGTCTGGACCGGCCGATCGGGGAGCCCGATCTGGGTTGCCCAGCGTCCGAGGTTGTGCGCGAGCGCGGCGATCACGGTCCAGGCGCTATTGGCGTGCATGCGGCCGGAGGGGAAGTGCTGAAGTGCTTGGTCAATGAGGTCGCGGATCGCCAGCTCGACGGTGGCGTGGTCGCGGTGATCGATGTCAGCGACGAGCGTCGGGATCGTGCGGTTGGTCGCGAAGCAGTGGTAGCGCCAGTCGGGGAACAGCTCGGCCTGGGCGCCGATCAGCCGGGTGCGCCTGACGATCAGCCGAAAGCCGCCCAGCTGGGTCTCGGCGACCTGCGCCTCGCCGCCCTCGGGGTAGTCGGCGACGGTGACCCAGTCGGTCTCGGGGATCTGCCCGATCAGCCTCTGGATCTTGGTGCTGTGCTTGACGGTGATCGAGAACTCGATCCCGCGCGCGTCCAGGGTCCGAAACAGCTTGTGGTTCTCAAACCCGGAGTCCGCGCGGATCACGATCAGGCCGCTGTGCCCGGCGCGCCGCGCCCGGGCGATCAGCTCATCCACGAACCGGGCGATCTCGCGCTGGGTGTTGGCCTTGCCCTTGCGGTTGCGGATGTGCAGCACCTCGCCGGTATCCGCGCGCACCGCCACGATCGGGTGATAGCCGAGCTTCTTGGTGTACCCGTAGGAGGCGCCCTGCTTCTGGTAGCCGTGCACCTCGCCGACGAAGCTGTCGATGTCGATCACCAACGGCCCATCACCCGGCCCCGCGCCGGCCTGCCACGCCCGCGCGAGCGTCTGATCGAGCACGCGGTCGAGCTGGCGGACGTGCCCGAAGGTGAACGCCCGCAAGAACGTCCCCAACGTCGAGGGGGCCATCACCCGGTGCCCCAGGATCAAGCCCGTGCTCCCGGCTCTGAGCACGCTCATGTCATCGATGCTGTCCGCGCCGGCGAGCATCCCGTGCACCAGCGACATCACCTTCCGGTCCGGCAGCGCCGCTCCCGGCGCTCTGGGGTCAAGCCACACCGACTCGTTCACCAGCTGCTCGATCCCCAAGCGGTCCGCGAGCGTTGCTGTCAACAGCAGGCCGGCGTCGCTGATCAGTCGCTGCTCGTCGAACCGAACCTGCACCAAGTCGAGGTTTGCCGGCCCTTCGGGAACGTCCGCAGCGTCATGCACCATATGGGTGACCTCCTGACAGGGCCGCAGCCGCCCTCTACGACTGCTATTAAAGCCCTGCTCAGGAGGACATTTAAGACTCAGGCTCGGACGGAACCGAGCATGTCACCCGGTGGATCCAGGCTAAGCGTTCGCTGGGAGGGTGGACATCTCGAGCGCATAGCAGAGAACGGCAAGCAGATCATCGATCAGCGGGATCTGACCGGAGTTCATGGCTGGCCGACGTCGATCTGGGGGACGAAGAGCGTCAGCCACTCGCGCCTGGATGTCACCGTGTTCTCCTCCGACGGGCGCCGCGGCCCTGGGCACCTGGCTCGCCAAGGACCGGAGTGCTGCGCTGGGCGCTGTATGAGGCCGCGCAATCAGCTGCTCGCAAGAGCTCGCCCGACGACGTCTAGGACACGCAGGTGCGCGAGCGGATCGACCACAATCGCGCCTGATATCGGTTGCGCGGAAGCTCTGCCGGCGCTCCTACCACATCCTGCGCGAGCTCGGTCGCGGTGGCGGCCTTCCCCCAGCTCGCGGTCGCGATCGGTGTTGGCGGCGTGACGCTGTTCGCGCTCGGCGGCGTGCTCTACACGGTCGGTGCCGTCGTCTACGCGGTGGGGCGGCCGGACCCGCTGCCCGCGGTGTTTGGATACCACGAGGTCTTCCACGCCCTGGCAATCGTTGCGGCCGCGCTCCAGTATGCGGTGATCGCTTTCTGGGTCGTGCCTCACTGACCGTTCGCGCGCAACCTGCGGCGGGACTCCACCGGCGAGGAGGTCCTTGTTAGGTGGAGCGCCCGACGGACGAATGGTCGTGAGGCGTCCGAAGCAGCGGACGATGGGTCGCTACGCGAGGAACTGCGGGCTGCTGCGGTCAGGTCCTGCTCTGGCCTCCCGGGATTGGAGGACAGTCACGAGGTAGAGCCAGGAGACAGGCGGACTGTCGGACGACGACAATCAGCCTGCGGTGCTCGAGGTCCTCCTGATCACGCCGCCCTTCGTGGCATACCTGTAGCGGACCCTCGGTACCCCATCCAATGCAGCGGCTCGGCCATGCTGCCAAACCGTGGGTGGGTGCCCGTCTCCTCGTTCAATCGAACCTTGACAGTAGCTCAAGCGCTTGCTCGCGAGCGCGACGCCGAGCGGCACCGAGCACAGACACGCCCACACTCGCGGGTGCCGCAGAGATAGCTCGACGCGACCGCGTCGACTAGGTCCGCCGGCGAGCGCGGCCCGCGTCGAGCGAGTCAGGCGCGGTTGAGGCCTGTGGGTGTCAGCTCGAGGTACACCGACCGCACCCCGAGTCGAGCTCCAAGCCTCACATACAGGCGTCGGCGCAGGCCGTCGTGCCGATCGAGCGCTAATTCGGCGTTCGTCTCCTCCGCTGCCTCGAGGATTCGGCCGACGCCATCGGCGAACGAGCCCTTCGGCTTCCCGCGAACGGTGCACGGGGCGACGCGGACGCGCCGATCATGGCGCAATCGGTCGACCTTGCCGGCATCCGCGAGGCTCTCGACATAGACGCGACCGTGATGCAGCCCGCACCACACCGGCGTGGGTACTGGCTCGCCTGAGCCCTTGAACGTGACGAGCAACACAAACTCCTCGCCGATCAACGCAGCGAAGCTGTCCGCGGTCCCGGGCAGGCCGGCGGCTGCGTCGGTCCGCCGGTCCCGCAGACGGTCGAGTAGCCAGTCCTGCGTGCGGCTGATTCGATGCGCGACGCCGAAGCGGTCCATGACCCGCGATCATCTCAGCACCGACAACGACTCGAAGGGGGCGGGCGATGGCTCAGCGTGCAGACGATCATGCGAACGCGGCGTTCGAGCTGGCCGAGCGCCGGCTGTTCGCCGCGTGTGGCGTGCAGGTCGCGAGCCGGCGCGTGCATCTGGCCGACCCTCCGGTCGCTGTGCGAGTGCTGGAGGCCGGCGACGGCCCGCCGCTCGTTCTGGTGCACGGCAGCGGCATGAGCGCGTCGACCTGGGCGCCGCTGATGCCATATCTGGGAACGCGCCGCCTGCTCGCCTTTGACCTCCCCGGCTTCGGCCTCAGCGACGCCTTCGATTACCGCGGCCGACCGCTGCGAGCGCACGCGGTGGCCCAGCTCACCTCGCTGCTGGACGCGCTCGGCCTCGAGCGGGTGCCGATCGTCGGCACCTCGCTCGGCGGGATGTGGGCGCTCTGCCTGGCCGTCGACGCGCCTGATCGCATTGCCGCGGTGGCGTCGCTCGGAGTGCCGGCCGTCGCGCTGCCCGGCATGCACGGCGACCCGTTCTTCACCGCACTCTCGACGCCCGGCGTGCGCCAGCTCGCCGCGCAGATGCGCTCGCCAAAAGTCGCGACGACACGCTGGTCGGCGGCCCGCGGCGTCATCGGCCCTCGCGCCGCCGAGCGAGCGCCTGACGGGTTCTTCGAAGTCGTTCACGAAGGCATGCGCCAGCCCGGCTTTCGGACCGCGATGCTGAGCCACATGTCGCTCGCAATGCGGCGCGGCCGGCCCTGCCCCGAGAACTTCTTCTCAGAGGACGAACTGCGGCAGCTCACCGTGCCCGTGCTGATGATCTGGGGCGACAAGGACCCCTACGGCGACCCAGAGATCGGCCGACGCGCCTGCGCGCTGATTCCAGATGCGCGCCTGGAGGTAATCCCGGGGCGCCACGCCCCGTTCCTCGACGACCCCGCGCGCTGCGGCGCGTTGATCGACGAGCGCCTTCGCCGCGCGACCATGACCTAACCCCGGCCTGACCCCAGCGCGACCCCAGCGCATCGATCGCCGCTCCTCGGGAACGAACTCGAGCGCGTCGACCAAGTTCGCCCCGAGTATCGCGATCCCGCGGATGCGGGTGCGTCCTGCGTGCTGGGTGGAACCCTCGCATTCGCCAGAAGGAACACCGTCGGTCAGGACCTCGAAGCGTGCCGCCAGCGGACGGATCCGTGACCGCGGTCGCGATTCGAACGCGGAGCCCGCTGCGCGACGCCAAGGCACGGTTTGTGTGCCCAGCCACAAGCCGGCGGATGACGCCCTCTGTTGGAAGCGGTGGCCGCGCCGGTCCGCGAGCACGTTGACGCTCTTGAGGCGGACTTGGGAGAGCGGCCCAGTGGCCGCCCGTCAGACGACCGCATTGCCGGCGGAGCGAAAGTGCCCGCACTCGCGTACTTGCTCGCGCCGGAGCCCGGCAACAACGCCGCGTCGAACGATCCGGTCAGCCGCGAGTGTTGGATCGTTCATCGGAGCGAGAGCCGACGTCCGGCTCCGGCTGGCTAGCGCCTTGGGGAAGAGGAGAAGCGCGCCGTCGACGTCGGCAGAGTGCCGTCACTCCACTCACGGAAGCAGCCACGATCTCGACGCCGGCCAACGTACCGTTGGCGGCTGCTTCCGGACAGAAGCAGCGGACGCTAGTCAAGTCAGATGTAGTGGTGTAACGGGTAGAGCTCGTCGGTGAGGGTGGCGCCTCAGGACGGGTTGAGGGTGGTCACCTCCTCGTTGTCGCGGTCTTGAAGGGGATACGCGCGTGTTGGCGTGAGCCGGAGGCCCGAAGGGCGAGGCTCTGCCGAGCGCTGAGGGGCGAGGGCGAGCGCCGACACGCGCGTGCGCGCCGTCTGGCGGGGGGGGTGCTATCGGTCGCGGGTCCTGGCTGCAGGGCCTCAGAACGGCTCAGGACGCGCGGGCGTGCAACCCGGTGGTTGCGGCACGGGGATGTCTGGCCGGTCGGCGGGTCAGCCGGCGTTGAGACTGGGCACCTCCTGCTCGGCTTGGGGCTGCTGCTCGGCCGCGGCGGGGTCGGCGAGGATCAGCGCCATCGACTCGACCGACAGGTAGCGGCGCTGCACCAGCCATTCGTCGTTCTGCTCTGAGAGCAGCGCGCCGGCGAGCCGGATCACCGCCTTGTCGTTGGGGAAGATCCCGACGACGTCGGTGCGGCGGCCGATCTCCTTGTTGACCCGCTCGAGCGGATTCGTGCTCCGCAGCTTGGTCCAGTGCTCGGCAGGGAAGCTGTAGAACGCGATCAGGTCCTCCTCGGCGTTCTCGAGCAGCTCGCACACCTTCGGCGCGACGGGTTGGAGACGCTCGAGCACGTTGGTCACGCGCTGCTTGGCCTGCTCGTAGTGCTCGGCGTTGAAGATCTCGCGGAGCGCCGCGGCGACGAGCCCGCGTTGGTCGCGGCGGCAGTGCATCACCATGTCGCGAGTGAAGTGCACTGTGCAACGCTGCCATGGGCAGCCGAGCACGCGGGCGATCGCGGCCTTGAGTCCTTCGTGCTGATCGGAGATCGCCAGCCGCACGCCGTCCAGCCCGCGCTTGCGAAGCGAGCGCAGGAACTCGACCCAGAACGCGCCGGACTCGACCTCGCCGACGTCCAGGCCGATCACCTCCCGCACGCCGGACTCGTGCACCGCATAGGCCACGACCACCGCCTTGGACACGACCCGGCCGTGGTCGCGGACCTTGACCTGATTGGGTAGGCCAGAGGCGCTGTGGCGGTCTTTCGGTCCGCTCCGTTTCCTCTGGCCCCCCACCGAGCCGGACGTGCGCGTTCCCACGCATCCGGTTCTCCATGAGCATGCCGGTGGCTCACCGGGCGATCAGCGCTTCCATGCGCTCGAGGTCAAACGACAACTGCTGGTATTCCGGCTGCTCCCATGGGGTGGGGATCTTGCTGCCGCGGTAGCGGTAGCGGACGATCTTCACCGCGCCGGGGTTGTAGAGGCCGACCGTTTCTGCGGTTGGCCACCAGCCGGGTAGGTAGCGGTGTCTGAGCCAGCGCCAGTTCCGGCCGTGGTGCTTGGCTCGCAGCCAGATCGTCACCCGCCGCCATGTGTAGGCGCGCAGGTAATTGAATGTCCGCGAGCTGACCCCGTGTCGGAAGTAGGCGCACCAGCCGCGCAACACCGGGTTGAGTCGGTGAAGCAGCTGGTCGAGCGTCTGGTTCTGGCCGGTCCGGGTGATCTGCTTGACTTTCCCCATCACGGCCGCAAGCGACCATTTAGACGGGTAGGTGTAGATCTGCGGGCGGCCGTCGCGCCCCGGCTGACGTTTAATCCGCCAGCCGAGGAACTCGAACCCCTCGTCGATGTGAGCGATGCTGGTCTTCTCTCTCGACAGCGTCAGGCCGAGCGGCGCGATCACCTGCTCGGTTTCGGCGATCAGCGCCTCGGCGTGCCGCCGCTCGCCAGCCACGACGATGACGAAGTCATCGCAATAGCGGACGAGCCGGTAGGTCGGCTGGCCTCGGAGCCGCCGTCGTTGTCGCTGTCCCGGGTTGGCTCCCATCGCGTTCCACGCCCGAGCGAAGTGCTCGTCGAGCGCGTTCAGCGCGACGTTAGCCATTAGCGGTGAGAGAATTCCGCCCTGGGGCGTACCGGTGACCGTTCCCATCAACCGGCCCTGCTCGCTCATGATCCCGGCCTTGAGGAACGCCTTGATCAGCGCCAGCACGCGCTTGTCCGCGATTCGCAGCCGTACCCGGTCCAGAATGGCCGAGTGCGAGAGTTCATCGAAGCACGCCTTGATGTCGGCCTCCACAACCCACTCATATGAGCGGGACGTGAGGTAGTGAATCTCGGCGATCGCGTCCTGGCACCGGCGTCCCGGCCGAAACCCGTAGGAGCAGGGCTGAAAGTCGGCCTCAAAGATCGGCTCCAGCACCAGCTTGAGGGCGGCCTGAACCACCCGGTCGCGCAGAGCGGGCACCCCAAGGCGACGGAACTTATTCGTCCCACCGCGCTTGTGGATCAACCGTTCTCTGACCGGCAGCGGCCGGAAGCTCCCCGTCCGCAGCTCCTCGCGGAGCCCTTCAAGGAACCTCTCAACGCCCAGCACCTGCTCGATGTGGTAGGCAGTCTTCCCATCCACACCAGCCGAGCGTGACCCTCGGTTCGCCCTGACCCGCAGCCACGCCACCATCAGCGTGGCCGGGTCGCAGACGAGGTTGTGGAGGTCGCAGAACCTCCGGTCCTGACCATCGGTGGACCACTTGTGCAGCTTGCGCTGAATTCCGAGTACCCGCTCCTGCGCCGACTTCGGCGAAGGCCACGACGCGCCGCTATTCAACGACGACCTCCTCGCGTTCCAGACGGGCTGCAAGCCCACTGCTCCCCTTCGCCCTGCAGGCGGCTTTCCCGCCCTCCATGATCGGTCGTGACTCCGACGACTACTACGAGAGCTATGCCCCCACCCGGCGCCATCAGCAGACGCTGCGCCTTGCCTGCCTCCAAACGGAGGCGCGGCGACACCGGGCGGGTTCCCACGTTCACTGCCGTTCGTTTGGCGGGGTCGGTGCCCAGCTCTTCCCCTGCGGGCCTGGTGAGGCGATCACGCGGCCGTTCGCCACACGCCCCCGGACGACGATCATCGCCGCCGAGAGCCGGGTTCCCCGCAAATAAGGGTTCCCGCGCACCGCTTGCCCGGCCCGTATCCATCGGGTTTGAGCCGAGGGTGCTCGCTTGAGGGGGTTCAATCACTGGTTCACTCGCATCACACACTGTCCGCCTTGCTAGCCGCGCCCGCACGGTCCGACAGTCCCCGCACGCCGCGTCGTTGTCAGGGCTGCTTCCCGCCCTTCCCCGCAGCTCCGGGGTCAGGCTGCCCTCAGCTTCACCGGGCTGCCGCGACAACCCGACGGTGGGGTCTCGCACCCCACACGAACAAACAGCGCCTCGTGGCGCACCTTCGCGTCAAGCCACAGATACGGATACGCGCCTTCAAGCGGCCGCTGGCGGAACGCCTCGACCCGCTCATCCAGCGCCCTGCAGATCGCGCTGACGCGATCCTTGGTCATCCCCTCGATCCCCAACTGCTCCACCAGCCGGTCGACCTTGCGCGTGCTCACGCCGTTGACATACGCCTCCAGCACGACCGACACGATCGCCTGCTCCGAGCACCGACGCGGCTCCAAGAACGACGGGAAGTACGACGGTCCGGAACGCTTCTTCGGCACCAGCAGTTCGATCTCCCCGACCCTCGTCTCCCACGCACGCGGGCGATACCCATTGCGATGCGTCAATCGCACATCGGGCGCGACCTCTCCCAACCCGGCACCGATCTCAGCCGAGATCTCGCCCTCCATCAACTCCCTGGCGACCAGCGTGACCGCCTCACGAACGAAATCCTCTAGCCGACCATCGATCGTCTTGGCGACGACATCGGCAACCGTCATGCTCTGACCTTCGGCCATCGTGGTGTCTCCATTCACGTCGACTGCACGAACAGCCGACGAGTTCGGCGCCGCGATGGCCGACCCCTCTCAGCGGTCGACCTACCCGACGCTCGTCACACCACTTCTACCGACGTGACCGCGACGCTCGCAGTGCGTCCCAACCTCGTCGAGCCACTAGCGCCATCCGCTGGCTATCGCTCTGATCGCGCCCGCGCGCCTGCATCGCCATGGATCGACGCGTCGGCGCAGCTTCCGCCGGAGGTTCGGGATCGCCCAATCTCGCGAGTCCGGTTGCCGCGCTCCGCACGATCGCTTCCGCAATCCAGGCTCGACGCCGCGGACGATCGCAATGGCGACTTATGTGAGGCTGCCATTTCGGCATGAACGACGTGAACGAACGGGCCTTTCGACCGCCTCGATGACGCGATATGTGAGGTCGTGAACGACGTGATCGACGTGATCGACGTTAACTCGCTGGTCGACGAGCCAGGGTCACGGCGGCCTCGCTGGCGATGGGTGCCGCGGCGCTCGCACGAGGACCCATCGCCGGTCCGTCGGGCCGAGGAGGCTCGCACGTCGCGTCTCCAGACGCCGCGGGAACTGCCGCCACCCCGGCTCGCCTCTTGCGTGCCGGCGTCGTCGATGCCGCGCGGGCCTCCTCCCTTCAGTGCGCCGTTGACGTTCCCCCGGCCTGCGACCAGTTATGTCGTTTATGTCGTACGTCGTCAGCCGTCAATCCGACGCTCGCGACAGCCACGTCGATCACATGTGAACGACGTCAATCCCCAGCAACCACGGCACGTTCACAAACCACCTGCACATAAGTCGCCAAAGCGCTCGCCCAGACTGAGCCCGAGCTGCGCTGCCGCGGACGGTCGCATCCGCCGAGCTCCCGGGCGTGATGACGTCATGAAGCCGGCCGCGGCGGGCGCTCCACCTGCCCGGGTTTGCCCATAACGACCCGTTCTCGCGCATTGCCAAGCAAGAAGGCGTCGCCGTCGCCGTCGCCTCAAGCTCGCTCGCGCTCTCGACCGGCAGCTGAACGACGCTTACGCATCGGGCTTGCGGGTTAGGATCACCGCTGACCCACCCACACGCAAGGACCACTCTCCCCCATGCTCGACCAGATACGCCGCCAGATCCAAGACCACCTCGAGGAGCTGCTCGGCGAGATCGACAAGCTCCGCCGCGCGCTCACGGCGCTCACCTCGCGCGACGGCGAACCGGCCGACGGCGCCCGCGCAGCGGCCGTGGACAGTTCGGCCGCTGGTCAGAGCGCAAAGACCTCCGGCGCCGCAACGCGCACACGCAAAGCCTCAGTTCCGCCGCGCCCCGCGGCGCAGCCCGCCAGCCCAGCCGCCGCCCCTGCCCGCACACGTACCGCGCCCGGTGCGACCAAGGCCGCGGTCCTGGCCGCGCTCAACGAAGGCAGCGCGATGACCGCCGGCGAGATCCCCGCCGCCACCGGACTCGGGCGCGCGACGGTCAGCACAACCCTCTCGAAGCTCGCGACGTCGGGCGCGATCACCAAGGCCGCCCGCGGCTACCAGCTCAGGCACGACAGTGACGCTGCCGATGTCGAGGGCGGCGGGGAGGCCGGCACGCCCGACTGATCCTGCGGTCGCGTAGAGCGGCATCGCTGCCGAAGCAGAGGGTCTCTGAGAGCAAAGTGCGGTGGCGCGCTCCCGAGTGTCCCCGACCCAAGCCCGGGCGTGCTGGTAGTGCGGCGGGCCGCACAGGCAAACCCGACCTGAACTGAGCAATACCGGCCCGCGTGAGCAACGGCGACATGCAAGGTTGCCTCTCGCGCAGTTTGCTCTCGCGAGTCTTCCGGATCTCCCTCGTGGCCGAGCCTCACCGACTTGGCTCAGGCGGCCTTTAGGGCGGTTTTCAAGGCGCCGGCGGGCGAGAACTTGGGTGTCTGGGAAGCGGCTATCTGAATCGTCTCGCCGGTCTGGGGGTTGCGTCCTTGGCGGGCGGCACGGTCGGTGACCGTGAACTTGCCGAAGCCGGGGACGTTGACCTCGTCGCCATCGGCGAGATGCCTGGCGATCAGCTCGAAGAGCTTCTCGATCGCGAGCTTGGCATCGTCATTGCTGAGATCGCTTTCGCGGCTGACTTCGCCGATCAAGTCGCTCTTGTTCAAGGTCGCCATGTGCTGATGCTCTTTCTCTCGTTGACGAAGACACGCATGGTGGCGCATGGAGCGGCGGCAACTGTTCGCGTCATCGGTCCAGCCAAGCTCCGCAGACCGACAGGAGCAGGAAGGAGAGCACGGATCGCTGTGCTCGCGCGGGAGAGACAAAATGATCCGCGGTGCGCGTCTGGCTCGAAGCGGCCGCGATTCACCGCGACGACAAGCCGTCACTGTGATCGTCTTCGGGGCTGGGGTGGTGACGTGACTGTTCGCTGCCATGCTTCATTCACGGACGAACCGACGCCGAGCGCGCCCCTTGTTTGCTGTGTTGCTGGCTATCGCGATGGTCGGCGCCATCGCTGGCGCCAGCGTGAGGCGGGCGCGTCGAGGGCGTCGGTCTCGCGCAGGCGTAGCCGATCAGCCGGCCGTGCTTGTGGAGCCGCTCGATCACGTACCCGTTGATCTCGAGCGCAGCGATCACGTCGACCAGGTGGCGCAGGCTGCGGCCGAGCCGGTCAAGGCGCCAGACGACGAGCGTGCCGCCTGAGCGCAGGTATTCCAGGCATGCGCCTCGTCGAGCTGGGGCGCTTGCGCAGGGCGCCGGAGCCGATGTCGCGGAAGATCCGCTCGCCGCCGGCTTGGTTGAGCGCGTCGAGTTGCAGCGCGAGGTCCTGCTGGCGCGGGTGGAGACGCGGGCGTAGCCGACGAGTTGACCGCCGGCACTTCCTCAGGGGGGCGGGCATGGGGCGCGCCATTGTGCGGGAAGCCTCGGACGAGACGGCCCGGATCGGATGGAGCTTTTCGACAGGGTTTGCCGCGGCCCCGGCGGCTCGGCGCCGAGCGTTTGGTGGGCTGTCGTTTGGTGTTCGGTTTTCCCTCAGTTTCCGGACATGGTCGGCCCGGCCCCCATGGGACACTTGTGACGTGTCGCTTCAGGCCTGAAATTCCACGCGACACGTCGCTCGTGGAAACGATGGCTTGCACTGGCCCCGGCGCGATGGGTCGCAGTGGGGCCAGTTCAGACCATCGTTCTCACGCTCGCGAGAACCCTGAGCGGCGCGGTCCTGCAGAGAGCCGCGGCACCGCGCGTGTAGTCTCGGCTCGGATATGGATCAGCGCATGGACGCGCTACGGAGGGGAACGAGGTTCGTGCGCTTCGCGCGCAGCTCAAGCGCGACCTCAAGGCAGGCAGACTGTCGATCGGTGCGCTGCTGCTCGACCCACCGCCGTTTCTGGAGACCGCGAAGGTCTTCGACATGCTGTTGGCCCTCCCCAGACATGGCCGCGTGAAGGCCACCAAGATCCTGCACAGCTGCCGGGTCTCGCCCAGCACGACGTTCGGGGCCTGAGTGAGCGCCAGCGCACGGAACTCGCCGGGCACTTCGACCGGTAGCCGCCCCGTGCATTCCAAGAGGCCTCTGAAACTTCCGCTTCCACAGTGGACAAGCTCGGACGGCCGACGTCCGCGCGACGGCTGCCACGTTCGGGGCGACGGCGGGATCTCGCTCACAGCGCAGAATACGTCTTGAGAATCCGGCTCGCGCGAGAACGAAACTCCAGGCGCGACGGTGGTCCAGCCGAGCGTACATGTCCGAGAAAGGGCATTCTGGGACGTGTCGGTGACGGGCTCGCCCGGCATCGCCCTCCACGAGCGGTAGCGCCGCGCGTTCGGGAAGTGCTCCTGGGTCGTCAAGAGGCCCGGGGTAGCGGGGGGCGAACGAAACGAGCTATGTGTCGTCACTGTCAGTCGCGCGCAGCTTCTCTCGGATGGATTCCGCCTCCGAGGAGTCCGATCCGAACGCCCGCTCGGCGATCGCGAGCTGGTCGCGGTAGTGGCGCTCGGCTTGCTTGGTGTCCCCGAGCGCGCGCATCAGGTCCCCCAGCCGTTCGTAGGAGACCGACAGGTCGCGCTGCGCGCCGGCGTCGGAGGGATCGGCCTGCGCCAGCCGCTCGCGGATCGCGAGGCTGTCGCGGTAGAAGCGCTCGGCCTGCTTGGTGTCCCCGAGCGCGCGCATCAGGTCCCCCAGCCGTTCGTAGGAGACCGACAGGTCGCGCTGCGCGCCGGCGTCAGAAGGATCGCCCGCCGCGAGCCGCTCGGCGATCGCGAGGTCGTCGCGGTAGAAGCGCTCGGCTTGCTTGGTGTCCCCGAGCGCGCGCATCAGGTCCCCCAGCTTGTTGTAGGAGACCGACAGGTCGCGCTGCGCGCCGGCGTCGGAAGGATCGGCCTGCGCCAGCCGCTCGGCGATCGCGAGGCTGTCGCGGTAGAAGCGCTCGGCCTGCTTGGTGTCCCCGAGCGCGCGCATCAGGTCCCCCAGCTTGTTGTAGGAGACCGACAGGTCGCGCTGCGCGCCGGCGTCGGAGGGATCGGCCTCGGCTCGTTGGCGAGCGGCCGCGAGGATGGCGTTGGCACGGGTCGACGCGGCGGTGACGCTGCCGATGGCGAGCAGCGCTCGTGTCTCTCGGTCGGCAAGCGGGAGGAAGCCCTCGACATCCGTCGGTACCAACGGCACGACTTCGCCGAGGAACGCGGTGAGCGACACCTGTCCGAGCTGTGCTCCGATTGCGTCTGCAGCGACCGAGGCGAAGGCGATCAGCTCGTTGATTTGGTGACTGGCGGCGTGGTGGCGGCAAACCTCGACCAGGTCCCCGAAATCGGCCCTGCCGGCCTGCAAACGCGCGAGTCGCATCGCAGCCGCCCGGCGATGTCGCACCTCCTCTTCACCGCCTTGGTGCCCGGCCAGAGAATCCGCGATCCACGGGTGAACGACCACCTGATCGCCGTCAGAGGCAGACAGCAAGGTGAGATCGAGCAACCGCTCGGCCGCGCCGGCGACCGCTGTTTGCGGCTCACGGTTCGCGTTTGGACCCCATCGCGCGACGGCCAGGTCGCCGAGAGACTGCGGGAGCCTCGAGACCGCGGCTTGGAGCAGCAGCTCGCGCTCCTCCTCGCTGAGGAGCTCGATCAGCTGCTCGAGCAGAATGTCGCGGCTGCCGAGCAGCACCGCGTCCGGGATTGCCTGCTCAAGCGGCCGCTGCCCGCCGAGCGAAACGCGCTGGTCCGCGAGATCCCGGAGTTTGACGGTCACCTCTTTGAGGTTGCCTCGACCGCCGCGCAACAGGGCGTTGACGAACTCGAGCAGGCGAGGATGCCCTCCGATCGTCTCGCTCAGCACCCGACGGTCGGCGGCATCGAGCTCGCGCAGCGCTGGCAGCCGCAGCAGCAGGCGCCGCAGTTCCGCGGGACTGAGCGCCGGGACCGGGACCTCCAGCAGGAAAGCATCGGCGTCAGGCAGCGGATAACGGCTGGTCACCAGCAACCTCCCCACATCCGCGGCGCGGCACAGCGTGTCGAACACCTCCGCGAAACCGGGGTCGCTGAACGCGATCGTCGCGTCCCCGAGCTCGAGGTTCTGCTCAAAGTCGTCAAACACCAACAGGAGTCGCGTTCGCTGCAAGAGCCCGCAGACTTGCTGCAGCTTGGCGGCGTCGTCGATTTCGGCGCTCGCGAGGAGTACGCGGGCGTCGGCGATCCAGCGATCAGAGTCGGGATCGTCTGCCAGTGCGTCCGCGACCGCCGCGATCAAGACCGAGGGATCCCAACGGCCGAAATGAACCGCGGGCAGCCACCCCTCGCCGGCCAGGCGCGTCTCGATCCGACCCGCCAGGGCGGTCTTTCCGATCCCACCCACCCCGCTCAACAGCACGCCGGAAAGCGCTCCGAAGCGATCAAGCGCGGCCTGGCCGCCGCGCAGCGCCGCGGTCGCGGTCCGCAACTGCCGCCGGCGTCCGATCAAATAGCCGATCGGGAGTCGCCGCACCCCACCGCCTGACCGCAATTGCGTCGCGCGAGCGAAGCGTGCAGGCGCCGCAGCCGGGTTGACCACGGGCGGGTCGCCGTCTGCTGCCAGCACCGTCGCCACACCATACTCGGGCGCAAGCCGGCTGCCACCTGACCGTGCGGCCGCCTGGCGTTGTTCCTCGAGCTCGCGCCGCGCGTCGGCCAGCGCGGCCGCCACCGATGCTCCCGGCCGGGTCGCCAAGATCTCGTAGAACCTTCGCGCCAGCGTCGTGGCGTACATGTCGCTGACCGACGCTTGCATCGCCACCACGCGATCGGCGCCGTGGCGCACCAAGGTCGCTGCGAGACCGCTCGACCCCCCGGCTCCGCCCGCACAGCTCGACAACACGATCAGCGGCAGCGGACGACCGCCGGCCCGCAGCTGGCCCACCAACGCCGAAGCTGAGACCGCGACCGGATTGCCGTCCTCGTCCTCGAGCTCTACGCCGCTCGCCGAACCGTGAGCGGAGAGGTGAAGCACGTGATACTGGTCGGCCTGCAGCGCCGCCGCGATCTCACGCGGACCACCCACCTCCAAAATCAGGCTCTCTTGGCATCGATGTGGTCAGCTCGCTCTCGCTGTGCGTGGCCGCCACCCTCTGCTGGGCGACCGGCGAGAAGGCATGAAGGGGCATCCCTGCAGGGGTTTCGCGGGCGTCCAGCCCGCGAGCGACGACCTCTCGCAGCCACCAGCCTCCGCCACAAGCACGGGTGGGACGCGTGGACGACTTACAAGCGCGGGTCCTTGACGTAAATCCCCTGCTCATCCCAAGACTTCAGGCCTCACCATGACCACATCCATGCCGGGAGACCCCAAAATCACTACCTGTGCCGACTCGGTGACCTCAACACCCCCGATCGCGTCGAGAATCGCCTGCATCTCGGCCTCCACATCGAGCGGAGCGCTGGCCGTTCGCGTCTCCTCCGGCGCGCCCACCGCAACCAGGATCTTCAATGGACCCGGAAGCGGCGCCACAGCGTCGCGATCGACCCCGCGAACCCGCCGACGGATCCGCACCCCCGGCACGGTCGCGAGCAGGCGGCCATCCGAGAGCCTCAACAGCTCATACGGCAACGCCAGCGCCGCGCCGTCAGCCTCGATCACGACCTCGACGACCGTCCCAAGCGGCGAGCGGTCCAACAACTCCATCACGTGCCCAGCCGACAGCTCATCCAACAACGCCACGCGCAACCGCTCGCCGGTGGCCGCGAGCCGCGCCTCCACGCTGGCAGGAAGACCCGACAAGGCCTCCCAGACCCGGTCCATCCCAGACGGGAGGGCAGCCTCGTGCTCGCCCAACAGCGTGCCCGCGAGAAAGATCCGGCACTTCACGCGCCTCTGCTCGCAAGCCACATCCAGCAAGAGCTCATGCGCCAAGCGCCCGACCACGATCCCCTCTTGACCTCGCGAATCGGTTGGCCGCGGCGGCAAGACAGGAATGCCGCCAATCGGCGGCTCGACCTCCCACGGCTGCTTGGTCAACGCCCGCAACAGCCGCTCGACCCCCGCCTGTGTGATCTCGTCCAACCGATAACTGGTCGCCGTGGTCGGCCCCATCAACGCCGGAATATCATCGATCGACTGGCCCGGCAGCACCACCGGCAAGAACTTCACCAACCCCGCCCGCCGATCGCGATAGAGCTCCTCCCGGATAAGAGCAGCCTCGAACTGCACCCCACGCCCCTCATCCGCAGCCGCTAACCCTTCGGCCCGCCGGCAGTACGCAGGCGACGCGATCACAAGCACGAACTCGGCCTCCCGGACCTCCCGGAGCATCCACACCGGCCAGTCCTGCCGGCGCTCCGCCGCCGGCAGATCCAACTGCGCATCCACCCCAAGGCTCCGAAGCAGAACCCACAAACCCGGCACTACCTCCACATGCGCCCCAGACTCATGAGCATAAGAGACGAAAACCCGCGGCGGGTTCCGATCCGACACCGCCTCCCGGCTCAATCCACTCATCCCCTTCCCCCAAGCACACACAAGATCCTACGTCGATACGTCGGGCACGCCCGAGAATCTCGACACCTCCCCGCAGCGTCCTGCCGGCACAAACGCGCACGCATCATCCCAAACGCCCGACTCAAAAGAGGCACAACGACCATCGCACGGGTGCGGCTCGAGCTTTCGGACGCGAACCGGCCGCGGCTCCTTCAGCGCCCCGAAGCCGAAGATGCTGACACGTCCTAGAAGGGCAATTCCCGGACATGTCCGAAGACTGCGGCACCTTTGTCTGGGCATGGCCAACGAACTCGATCTCATCGCCGGACAGGTCTCGGCGCTCGCCGGGGAGGTGCTCCACCCCGACGGCTTGACCGCGCGCGCGGCGGAGATCGCCGCGCGTCAGCGCTCGCCTGAGAACGCGGCGCACCTACGCCGCGGTGTACCGCATCTTCTGCGCGTTCCTGGGAATCGGCTACGCCCGCGTTTCCACCGAGGCCCAGGACTTGACCGCCCAGCGCGACGCGCTCCAGACGCTCGGCGTCAAGCCCGAGCGGATCTACGTCGACCACGGCTTCACCGGGACCAACCGCGCCCGACCCGGCCTGCGTGAAGCGCTCGCGGCCTGCCGCGCCGGCGATGAGCTCGTCGTGACCAAGCTCGACCGGCTTGCCCGCTCGCTGCCCGACGCCCGGGCGATTGCCGAGGAGCTCACCGCACGCGAGGTCAAGCTCAACCTCGGCGGCTCGGACCCGACCGACCCGGTGGGCCGGCTTCTGTTCAACGTGCTGGCGATGGTTGCCGAGTTCGAGGCCGACCTCATCCTCGCGCGTACGCGCGAGGATGAAGGTCGCGCGTACGCGCGAGGGCATGAAGGTCGCGAAGGCCAAGGGACGCCTGTGTGGCAAGCAGCCCAAGCTCAGCACCACCCAGGAGGCGCACCTCGTCAAGCTCTACCGCGCCGGCGAGCACACCGTGAGCGAGCTCGAGGAGCTCTTCGGCGTCACCCGCTCGACCGTCTACCGCGCCATCCGCCGCGCCCAGGCATCCAAGACAGCGGCGCAGGAGTGATCTGATGGCGGCTCTCGACGACGTCGCGGTGCTGTAGACCGACGCCTATGCGTGGCGTCTCATAACCCAGAAGATTTATCGCACGGCTGCCAGTGAGCCTCGTTTCAAAACCCCATCTAGAACGGCGTCAGGCGGCGGACGGGCGTCTCTCGTGAGACATCTCGAAAGGGGTCGAATACGAGACTGGCGCTGGAGACCGCACCCGTCGCGAAGATGCGTTTAGTCGCCTTTGCAATCGTGCGACGCGAGCGGGCGGGATCAAGCAGAGCGATCGTCGCGGTCATCGGCGTCGCGTGATTCCTTCCCGCGCAATGCGATCACACCGGTGGGTGCGATCGCGTCATTGCTTACCGTCGATTGCGATCGTCCCTCAGGCGCGGCGATTACCGCCGAGATCACGCGAGCGGCGAACCCGGCGGCGTCCTCGGCGCCGCTTGCGGCGACCGCGATGAATCGATCGTCAGCAAGCGCTCAGCCGCTCTCTTTCGTGGCAAAGCACTCCTCGCGAACATCCATCCTCCGGCGCCTGCTGCTGGCCACAGCACAAGCGTGGTCGCGCCGCCGTGGTGGTGGCGAGCGTCCCTGAGCAGGCGTGCGACCGGTGGGGCATCGCGCCGTTCACGCAGGCGTCCGGGCGTGGATTCGAGACGCGCTTTTCGCCGAATGCGGGGCTGCCGTCGGAGGCTGACCAGCGTGCAGGTGCATAGGCAACGCCGAGTCGCGGCGGGGTCGGGCTGACGCCCCCGGGCGTGGGTCCGGAGTGTCCCAACGCATGGATAGCGACACGCTCGGAAGATCCTGCTCGCGTCGGCTTAACGCGAAAGCGGCCGGCGCGCCCGACGCGGCGCGAACCGCTTGCAGCTGTGCCGGCGGACGGGTAGCTGACGCCCGCGCTTGCCGCGCCCGGGCGACAGCGAGCGGCTCGGACACTCCCGTGGCCGCACTCCGCGGAGAGCGACACGCAGACGTCGCCGGGCGTCGGCGATGCTGTTCTATCGTTCAAAGGGCCGTGGGGTTGCGCGTGTGCTAAGAACCACATTCGTGATCCAGCGTGCGCTCATCCACGTCGCAGGGCCAGCGCACTCGGGCAAGACGGCGTTCATCGAAGCGATGCTGACGGCCGGCGACGCATTGGTCATCGCGGCACGCTGCGTCCGGGACAACACGCTGCACCAGCTTCGCGAGACAACGCCGGCGAGCCATCCCGAGCTTCGTCGCTACCACGAGGCCGGGGCGATAGGCGCTGCCCTGTTGACCTTTCCGGGAGACTCGGATCTCTCCGATAGCTTCTTCACCACTGACCTGATGATGGGCTACTCGCAGGCCGTCGTTCTCGAGGGGGACAGCCCGCTCGGATTCGTGGATCTCCGGGTGTTTGTTGCGCCCCCACCGGCCGAAGGCCACCAGCTGTTCGTACGCTGCACTCACAGGCGAGGACGCGACGCGCGCGAGAGCACGGCCGCCGTTGAGCAGCTACTGCGCCAGCCGGACGGCATGGTCGACGTTCTCGGCGTGGTCGGCGGCGCACGGCTGGCCGAACTCGGCCGCGAGCACCCCGAGCTCCTCGAGAAGATGCGGACCCGCCTCGGTGGCGTCGCTCAAGGGAGAAGAGCTCCGCTGCCGGATGAGCGCTGGGCCATCGCCGATAGCTACGCTGGCATCGAGTACGCGCAGCTCGTCGTGGTCAATGCCCGCCACGATGGCCAGCGGCGAGCGGCCGAGCAACTGGTTGCCGACGTCGTCCGGCTCCGCAAGGACAACGATCTGCGCGCCGACATCCTCGGCCCCAGGGGCAGCCGGATTCCAATCACGGCCGTGACGGCCAACGTGGCCGACCCCGACGATCCCGCCCGGAAGAAGGCGCTCGCCCGAGTTCGCCGCGCGATTCGGTCGGCATCATCGTAGAGCCCAACACGCGACCAGGCTGAGCGCCGCTGTGGGCGGTCAGAAAGCCGCCCTTGGGCTACCGATCAGGCAACACGCACAAACATCGACGCAACCTTTGCTGCCGGAGTTGACACATACGCAACCGAATCAGCGAAAGCTCGCGGAGCGACGGACTGATCACGAACTCGAAGATGTCATCTTCCCGTGAACGCGCTCAGCTGAGTTGGGCCCTCGACTGCGGAACCCTGCACGATCTCGTCCCTTGCTCCGAGCGCCAGCACGACTCGGCGCCGGCGGCGACGTGCCCCCCTTCTCGCGCGAGGGAGACCTTGCGCCGGGGATGCTTTACTCGGACGCAGCTGATCCCTACAGCCCTTCGGACGATGAGGGACAGCGTGCGCCTCCATCGTTCGGCTTCGCCAAGGTCCAGGCCTCGAGATGGCGAGGAGCGCGATTGGGGTCGGTCGCGGGTTACCGTTAACCGATGGCGAGCTTCGACGACGTGCGGCGGATCGCGCTAGGGCTGCCGGGTACGGACGAGCGCGTCTCCCGCGGCCAGGCTCAGTGGCGGGTCAACGAGAAGTTGTTCGTATGGGAGCGCCCGCTCGGCAAGAAGGACATCGACTGGATGGGCAGTCGGATGCGCGACGCGCCGATCCTCGGCGCGCGCGTCGAGCACCTGCCTGCCAAGGAGGCCGTGCTTGTCGACGACCCAGCTGTGTTCTTCACCACGCCGCACTTCGATGGATACCCTGCGATCCTCGTCTGGCTCGATCGGATCGACGAGCAGACGCTACGGGAGACGATCATCGAGGCATGGCTCGTCCGCGCGCCGAAGAAGATGGCCGACGCCTATCTCGCCGACCGCGCAGAGTGACCACGCACACCGCCGGCACCGCGACCTCCTCCACCGGCCAGCCGTCAGGCCTGGTTCCACGGACACCGGGTCCGACGCGACGAACGTGCGCCGCCGCGGTGGCCGTTCCCGCGACTGCCCTCCGGACGAACGGCGAAATGGAAGAGCTCGGCCCGGCTCAAACCAGCGGCTGGCTTGAGCAGGGCGGCGGCCCCCGGAGTAGTCGAGACGGAGTCGCCGGGCTCGGATAATCCTGCGGTTTGACGCGTGCCCTCGACGTCCTGCCAGTAAGCGTAGGCTGCGTCCTACGACGCGCGTCCCGGCGCGCAGACATTTGCGTGAGTCATGGCGGAATACGGCGAATGGAACCGCAAGGGAGCGACGCTCAGCGACGTGACAGCCCGCAAGGAATACGGCGTCGACTCGGACTTCATCATCAGAGGCATCAACGCCGGAAAGCTCGAGTATCGCGAAGGGGCGATCCACGGCAACCCGTACATCCGCGTGCTGAGAAGCCAACTCGAGGCATACATTGTTGAGGAACTCGGCAACGATTACTTGCGCACGTGGCAAGAGAAGACGGAGTTACGGGCGAACAAGCAGGAAACCGCTCAGCTGCGCAAGCGGCTGAATGAGCTTGCAGCACGAAGAGAGGAGATCGAAGGCCGGGATTGATCTTGCCGAGACCGCCCCTGACGTTGGCTCAGCGCCTACCGCGGGCTCATCGATGAGCCTCAGACTGTGCTCCTTGTCGTCCGTTTGCAGCAGCGTCAGATCGCGCGGCGTCCAGCCAGCCGACCGCTCACGCGGCCTGTTGATCAGTGAGAATGCAGGGCGTGCGGATCTCTGGCTCTCATCCCGTGTTGGCGGTTCACGATCTCGATGGGTCCGGCGCTTGGTATCGGGATGTGCTTGGTTGCGAGTTGGACGATCCGGATCCGGGCAACTGGCGCTTCTGTCGGGCAGGCGAGATGATCTTCATGCTCGGTCGCTGCCCCGACGTCCCGTCTGCCGGCGAGCTGGGCGATCACAGCTATGTCGCCTACCTGCGCGTTGACGACGTTGACGGCTTCTACGAGCAAGCGGTTGCCTTCGGTGCTGACGTGCTGAAGGCGCCGACGGACGAGCCATGGGGGATGCGGGAGATTGGAGTTCGCTCACCCGACGGTCATCGGTTCACGCTCGGCCAACCGATCGGACCTGATTGACGCCAACCGCCGCGGCACCGACGCCGCTGCTCGTTTCCATGGAGGCTGTCGCGCAAACCATTCAAGAAGTCACTGCTCCAGTGATGGTGGGAGAGGATGGCCAGAATCTGCCCAAACGAAGTCACTCTCCCACTTGCAGGCGTGAATCGGTGTCCATCGTCTTGTGTTGTCCCACCGCCCAATTGATACACCAGTTTACAAGACCGAGCGAGTCGATCCGAGCGCCAATCAGTGCGCTCAGACGCGAGCCGGTGTCGGCGCCGACGAACCCGACCGCCCCCAACAACGACGGAGCTGTCGCACAAACCACTCGACAAACGCCCGCTCATCGCCGAATGCGGGGCCAACGCTGATGCGTGCGGAACCGGCTATTACCTATGCAGAGACGGACCGGACGTTCCAGCGCCGCGACCGAGCTCACCATCCCCGGAGCCCCGGTCCCTGGCGATCGGAAGGTTTCCATAGGCATCGCGCGGGTAGTGGCCGATGCGGCGAGCCCTTTCGCGGCGAACCGATCGTGAGCGCCGGCGATGGCTGGCGAGTGGTCCGTCGCCAAAGCGCTCGCGCTTTCTCAGACCGTGCAAACGCAGAAGCGATTGTCCGGGAGATCGGGGCTGAGCCGAGTGGCGTACCGATGCTCCGCGACGGGTTGTCCGACCGCTGGCTTTGGTGATCCCCGGCGCCGTTCGCCCGTCCTAGGGCAGAAGTATGTTGTGCAGCTCGTAGGTCGTCGTCGCTGGCGGCGCACCGGGGTTGCCTTGCGTGACCTCCATGACAGTTGGCATCACCACCTCGGTCATGAACTTCTCGCACTGCTCGCGAGACTCCCAGACCTCAAAGATCCGGAAGGCGTCGCCGGCGAATCCCGCTGTGTGGATGATGAGTCCGGCCGGATCAGTCGCCTTCTCGATGATCGCGCGGTGAATCGCGTCGTAGTTCGAGGTGCTGGTTTCGTCGGCCCCCGATGGGAAATCCTGGACAAACGCAAAGGCCATTGCCAATCCCTCCAGCTAGATCGCCGCGACGAGTATCGCCGCTCCGCGACGCTCGGACAACCTCCGACTCGCCCATAGCAACGGCTAACCATCGACCGGCTGCTCGCCAAGCGCGGCTCGCCATTCACGTTCGAGCCTATTGTTCCCACGAGATGATCCGCAATCCGTCCGTTTCGATCGGCCCGGCGAGGAGCATGTGCGGGATGTGAACAAACATCAGCGGCCGCTTCCCTTCCTCCCTCGTCTTGCGCAGATACTCAAGCTGCGCCTGTGGCAAGTCGATCAGTTCAACGAAGCGCGTCGGATCGAAGGGCACAGACTCATCGAGCGGCGGGGCGGGTGCGACAGTCGCTTCTGGGTAACCATTCCCCCACGGCGTCACCCAGCGATGCCAGAACGTCGGGTGGATGACGATCCGGTCAAGCGGGTTCTTGAAGAACGGTCTCTCGTTCTCGCGAGCCCTACCTGAGGTCGCCTCGCAGTTCGCCGGCGTCCTGAGCACGAGGTAGAGCGGGCCGAGCGCCGATGCGGCCCGCGGCCGCCGGGATCACGCAGCCCGAGCGCGACGGCGGATGTGCCGGTGGCCAGGCCGTTTCCCCACGACGTAGGGGGGGCCGTTCGCGCTCACGCGCGCGTGGTCTCAGGAGCCCTCCGGGGGCGGCGGGGGGCGCGCTACTGTCAACGCATGGCCCTCGCCCCCGAGCGCGACGGCACCGCCGCCTTCCTCGAGCAGCTCGCCCGCGAGCGCGAGGACTACGCCCTGCCGCCGCGGCTTCGCGTGCTCGCGGAGGGCTTCATCCACCGGGCGCTCGAGCTGCTGTTCCCGCATTTCGCCGCCGAGGTGGGCGGCCGCGCCGGCGCGGTCGCTGACGAGCTCGACGCCCTGCGGACGCTGCTCATCGACGCCCTGCGCCTGCCCGAGGCGCACTGCGCGGATCCCGACGACGTGGTCGCGCGCTTCTTCACCGCCCTACCGGACATCCGCGCCGCGCTGCTGCTCGACGCTCAGGCGATCTTGGAGGGAGATCCGGCCGCGCATTCCGTCGATGAGGTGATCCTCGCCTACCCGGGCTTCTTCGCTACCGCTGTCTACCGGCTCGCGCACCAGCTCCAGGGTTGCGAGGTGCCGCTGGTGCCGCGTGTGCTCACCGAGATCGCTCACCGCGACACTGGCGTCGACATCCACCCCGCCGCGCGCATCGGCGCGTCGTTCGCGATCGACCACGGCACTGGCATCGTCATCGGCGAGACCGCCGTGCTGGGGGACCGCGTCAAGCTCTATCAGGGCGTCACGCTCGGGGCGTTGAGCGTCGAGAAGCGCATGGCACACACCAAGCGCCATCCGACGATCGGCGACGACGTTGTGATCTACGCGAACGCGACGATCCTCGGCGGCGACGCCGTGATCGGCGACGGCAGCCGGATCGGCGGGAACGTCTGGCTGACGCGGAGCGTCCCGGCCCATTCGGTCGTGACGCCCACCGCGCGCGTCGACCGGGCGATCCGCGACGACGAACCGCTCGAGTTCAACATCTAGGACTGGAGGCAGCATGAAGGCCGCGAGCATCCTCGAGACCATCGGTGACACCCCTCACATCCGCATCAACCGCCTCTACGCGGACCGCCCGGGGGTGGAGGTGTGGATGAAGGCCGAGCGGGCGAACCCCGGCGGGTCGATCAAGGACCGGATCGGCCTCTCGATGGTCGATGACGCCGAGCACCGCGGCATCCTCGGGCCGGGCAGCACGATCATCGAGCCGACGTCCGGCAACACCGGCATCGGCCTGGCGATGGTCGCCGCAGTCCGCGGATACCGCCTGATCCTCGTCATGCCCGAGTCGATGTCGCTGGAGCGCCGGCGCCTGATGGCCGCCTACGGCGCCCAGCTCGAGCTGACGCCACGGGAAGGCGGGATGAAGGCGGCGATCGCGCGCGCCAACGAGCTCATCGCGCAGATCGACGGCGCCTGGATACCGCAGCAGTTCGAGAACCCGGCCAACCCGGCGATCCACCGCGAGGCGACCGCCAGGGAGATCCTCCGCGACTTCCCCGACGGCGTGGACTTCCTCATCACCGGTGTCGGCACCGGCGGCCACATCACGGGCGTCAGCGAGGCGCTCAAGGAGCGCTTCCCGACCCTGCAGACCTTCGCCGTCGAGCCGACCAAGTCGCCCGTGATCAGCGGCGGCGAGCCCAGCCCGCACCGCCTCCAGGGCATCGGCGCGGGCTTCGTGCCCACCAACCTGCACACCAGCACACTCGACGGCGCGATCCAGGTCACCGAGGAGGACGGCTACGCCTACGCGGTGCGGGCGGCGCGCGAGGAGGGCATCTTCGTCGGCCCGTCGTCGGGCGCAGCGCTCGCCGCGGTCGCGCAGAAGCTGCCGGAGATCCCGGACGGCAGCACCGTACTGACGTTCTGCTACGACACCGGAGAGCGGTACTTCTCCGTCGAGGGATTGTTCGACTCCGACGGCACCAGGGTACAGGTTGGCGCCCGTCCCTGAGCGGAGTGGAAATGCGCGTCGAACTGCGGGTGCGATGCTGACGCGCCGCGCGAGCCCTTGGGTGGGCCGTCTACGTGGCGCGGTTGCCGGTGCGCCGGCCGCCCTCGCGGCTCCCCGTGTCCTGCGCGTCGGGACCTATCACCGCATCCCCAGGCAGATCCGCACCATCCAGGCGGCGGTCGACCACCCTCGCCGCGGCGACGGGGTACTCGTCGCCGCGGGCGACTACGACGAACGTGCCGACCATCGCCACCCGCCCGGGGTGCACAGCGCGAGCCGGGACGCTGACTTCTGCTTTCGTTACCGGCGACGGCCGTTCGCGACTTGCGCAAAGGCGACAACGCGACTCATGACGGACTCGAGTCGGCACGATCGCATCGCCACGAAAGGGCTCGCCGCACCGGCCACTACTCGCGCGATGCGCGTGGCGACATGTCGATGGCCGCGCACGTAGCCCTCGAACTCGGTAGTCGAGGCGCCGGCGCCGGAATGGCCGAGCCGCTCTGCATATGCAGCTGACTAACCTCGATCCTCGGGAGGCGTAGGCGCAGCGGTGTCCGGGGCGGCGGGGCGCGGTTTTGCTGTTGTTTTTGGGGGTTTGGTGGTCACCGCCGAGCTCGACCTCAACGGAACTAGCTGAACTAGTCGCTCGTTCACGGCGAGTCGTTTACGACGGCTCGCTGACGCGCGAGGACCGGTGACCGGCTAGAGACGCGCCGATTCAAGCCTATCGGAGGCGGTGAGGGGTACCCGGCGCGCGATGGCGTCCGATAACAACGCTACCTTGTGTCGATGCTGTTCAGGAAGATCGGTTGAGGTATGCGGGCCGGAGCGGCGTATTTCCTTGAGCCTTCCGAACCGGCGCAGCGTCGCTACGAGGCGATGCGCGCGTACTTCGTCGACGGGCTCGCGGCCAGCGAGGTCGCAACCCGGTTCGGCTACTCGCCGGCCAGCGTGCATCAGATGGCCAGCGAGCTGCGCACCGGCAGCGCGCAGTACTTCCGTTCCTCCAAGCCCGGACCCAGGTCGGCACGCAAGGCCGACCGCGTGCACAACCGCGTGCTTGAGCTACGCGCTTTGGACCGCTCGGTGGAGGAGATCGCCGCCGAGTTGACACTCGCCGGCACGCCGGTGTCCGCGCAAACGGTCTGGACGATCCTTGACGCCGAAGGGATCGAGCGCCTGCCGCGCCGTGCACCGTCCGCACGCGGGGCAGCACCACGGCTGGCCGCGATCAAGGCCCGTGCGCTGACCGACTGGCCGACCGGCACGTCGATCGGCTGCGACCACGCCGGCCTGTTCCTGCTCGTCCCCGCGATCGCCAAGCTCGGACTCTCAGAAGTCGTCGCGTCGTGCGGCTACCCGTCCACGACGGTGCTCTCAGCATGGCACTCGCTCGGGTCGCTGCTGTTACACAAGTGCGCGCGGACCCCGCGCGCAAGCCACGCGCACGCGCTCGCTGATGACCCCGGTCTCGCACTACTGATGGGACTGACCGCGCTCCCGAAAGCCACGCACCTGACCAGCTACTCCTACCGTGCCCGGCGCACCGCCAGCGAGCAGCTGCTGACGGGCGTGACCGGCCGCCTACGCGAGCTCGGGCTCGCCACGGGCGCTGAGGGATTCAACCTCGACTTCCACGCGATCCGCCACCACGGCACCGACGTCCCACTCGAGAAGCACTACGTCCCGGCCCGCTCGCAACGCACCCGCGCGGTGCTGACGTTCTTCGCCCAGGACCACGCCTCCCAGGAGATGGTCTACGCCAACGCCGAGCTGACCAAAGCCGAACAGGCACGCGAGGTGATCGCGTTCGCCGACTACTGGCAACAGGTCTGCGGCACCGACCCCGGCCTGCTGGTGTTCGACTCCAAACTGACGACCTACAAAGTCCTCGACGAGCTCACCGCACGCGGGATCCGCTGGCTCACCCTGCGCGAACGCGGCCCCAAGCTGATCGCCGATCTCGAAGCGCTCCCCGACACACAGTGGACGAAAGTCCGCGTTGACCGCCGCGGGCGCTACCGCGAACCCGAGATCCACGACGAGCTGATCCAGATCAAAGGCATCGACAGTCCTGTGCGTCAACTCGCCGTGCGCAACATCGGCCGCGAGCACCCCACGATGCTGATCACCAACGCGCTCGAGTTCACGACCAAACAACTGTTCGCCCGCTACGCCGAGCGCATGACCATCGAGAACGAACTCGACGCCTACATTCAGGGCTTCCACCTCAACGCGCTCTCCTCAGGGCTCCCGCTCAACGTCGACATCGACGCCACCCTCACCGTCATCGCCGGCAACCTCTACCGACTCCTCGCCCGCCAACTCCCCCGCTACGAGAACGCCACCCCCGACAAACTCTGGCGCCACTTCCTCGACGCCACCGGCACCATCCACACCACCAACACCACGCTCACCGTCGACCTCAACATCCGCACCTACCACCCCGTCCTGATCGCCGCCGGCCTCGCCGACACACCAACCCCGATCCCCTGGCTCAACGGCCGCGAACTACGATTCCGCTTCCCACCCCGCTAAAACCTCAACGAGTCTTCCTGACCGAGGATCGAGGCTAACGCTGCATACCCGTCTCGCCTGCCCTGCATCCCGGCGACTGGGGCGATTCCGGTGGCCCGGTGGGACGGGCCCGGCGTGGCCGGGTTTGTCCGACAGGAGCAGTCTCGGATGCAGGCTAATGCTCGGCGATCGCTGCTCCTTCAAGCGTAAGCGGCAGCGGCAACGTACCGCCTGCCGTCGAGCTGCTGCGCCCCACTCCGGCCGCTACGAGCGCGAATCGGTCGATTCGCCGGGGCGGTTGAGCTCAACGATGACGTCGTCACACTTGCGCAGCAAGCCGGGGAGCTCGGGTGGCTCTTGCCACCCGAAGATGCGACACACCGCCCGGGTTGCGAGTAGCAGCGAGGTGGCTGCGAATAGCCCCGCCGGCGGAGCCCACGTCTCAACGTCTGCCCCTGGGCCGCCTACCACGTACGTGCCGTCTGCGCGCTTGGTTAGGCGCTCCTCGGCGGCCATCGCGGTTCCGTGAACGAAGTGATGGGTCAACCGGAAATCGAGATACTCGCGTGCGCGACCATGAGTGCGCGCGAGATCCTTCTCTTGGGGAAAGGGGCGCGACTTCACGCCGCGATCAGCTACGTAGCGCTGGAGCTCGTCCCGTCTCGCGGCAATCGCAGCCAACTCGTCGCCGTCGTCGCCGAGCGCGATGCCCTCGCGCACGATGCCCTCGAGGCTGGTAAGTCCTGCCAGCCACCAACCCACGACGAGTGCCACGCGGCGCGGTTCGTCGAGATCGGCGAGCTCGGTGAGCATGAGCGACTCGGTGAAGAGCGGCCGGCCCAGCACCACCGCTTCTTGCGCGAAGTCGTGATCGAGCAACACGCGCACCGCGCCGAACATGCTGCGACAACGATCGAATAGGCTGACGATCGCGACCTGGTACGGCTCAGCCTCCAACTCGCGACCGACCCGTCCACAAACCTTTCCGACCTCATTGAGCAGATCGCGTAGGGACTGCTCGAGCACCGGCCGAAGTCTAGGCCGAGGCGAGCGAACCGTTCGACGGCCGAGCAGCGCTAGAAGGCGCCCGATACGGCAACGACGTCTGCCCGCGCCTTGGACGCGCCTTGCTTATGCGCGGCCAACTCACGGGAGTTGCGGGGAGCCCGACGCACTGTCGCAATGATCGACGAGCAGCAGCGCCGCTCTCGTGACTCCGGTAGGCGTCATGCGGCAGTGCGCCCTCGCACCAAAAGCTGCCGCTCGGGAGCCGGCGCGCCGGAGCCACGTCGCCCCGATGTTACCTATGCAGATCGGTGACGGTGCTCGCCACTGCGCGAGCCCCGCATTCGGCGAGACGCGGGCCTGGGCCGCCAGTCGGGCCGGAACCCGCTCGTGGCCAAACCGAGCACCGAGTGCTCGCAGCGCTCTTGCAAGCACTCGGGTCGAGGCGAGGCGCGCCTCGACCGAGAGTTGGTGCTCCCGCTGGACGGAACCAGCAGCCGACCCCGACGTCCGCGCGTGGCTCCTATGCCGCTGAAGCGGCTGTCGAACAAGCGCTTGCTGAAGCTCGCGATCGACGCCCGTTTGCAAGCGGCGAGCGTGCTCGACGGTCCAGCTGCAGCCGCGTGTTCCGGCAGCCTTGGCCGCCGCAATGGCACGATCGCTATCGACGGGAACCAATAGCGCGACCCGGGCACCCGGCACGATCGCTTCGCGCGGGAAGGAATCACGCGACGCCGGTGACCGCGACGATCGCTCTGCTTGATCCCGCCCGTTCGCGTCGCACGATTGCGATGGCGACTAAACGCATCTTCGCGACGGCGCGGTGTTAGCCGCCTTCGAGTAAGCAGACATGCTCGGGCGCGGTCGGTGCCAGCACTGGCCACACAGCCGAGCAGCAGCCACCCGATGCCTAAGGTTCGGTCGTCTCGAAAACCCTCAGTTTCCGGACTCGTTCCGTCCGGGGGCGGTGGAACACTTGCGACATGTCGCTAAAGGCCCTCAACGTCCCGCGACACGTCGCGCGAGGCCTTGACCGGCGGGCCCGACGCCGAGGAGGACCCTTCGATGCTCGTTCACCGTAACCAACCCTCCCCTTCTCCGCCGCCTGACGCTGTACCCGTCGCTGGGCTGATCCGCACCCATTGGGTGCTGTCGGTGTGCGTGGTGTGCGGCCACGAGCGTCCCCATGGCGAGCGGCACCGCGCGGCCTGCCCGACGTGCGGCGCGCAGCTGCGCAGCTTTCCGCTGTACCGCGACCTGCGGGCCGGGCGATGAGCGCGATCGAGGAGCGGATTCGCAAGCTGCTGGCGTTGGCTGATTCGCCGAACGAGAATGAGGCGGCCGCGGCGGCGGAGAAGGCGCAGGCGCTGATGCTGCGCTAGGGATCGAGCTGGCGACGGTCGCAGCGTCGGGCGGGGAGCGCTTGGCGGTCGACGAGCATGTGGTGGACGGAAAGGTTGATCCGTGGCGGCGGATGCTGGCCGCGGCGGTTGCGCGTAGCGCGGGTGGTGAGGTCGTGTGGGCCCCGGATGGCTACGGCCGGGGTGGGGGCAAGATCTTCTTCTACGGTCCGTCGGGCACGGTCGGCGGGATTGTCGAGCTGTACCGCTACCTGGAGGCGCAGCTGGTTGTGATCTCCGCGGCCGCGACTGTTGCGCGCCGGGAGCGGCGCGTGCACGGGCGCACGTGGCGTAACTCGTTTCTGCTCGGCGCGGTCGGGCGGATCGGGCAGCGCCTCGACGCGCGTCGCGCGGAGACCGCTGAGGCCGGCGAGAACGGCCGTGCGCTGGTGTTGGTCAGGACGGCGGTTGACCGGGAGATCGAGCGGCGCCACCCCGAGCTTGAGAGTTGGGGCTATCGGCCGTCGGTGGCCCGCAGCGGGTACGAGGCGGGCAGCCACGCAGGCAAGCACGTCGATCTTGGGGAGCGCCGGCTCAGCCGCAGCTCGCCGGCGCTAGGCGATGCGGCAGCGGGATGAGCGACCGCCGGCTGTGGCTTGAGGAGCCGTGCCCGACGTGTGGGGCGAGGAGCGGGCTCCGCTGTCAGACCGGCCGTTACGGCGGCAAGCCGACCCGCTTCTTGCATGCCGCACGCGGCTGGCGGCGGCGCTCCTGCCCGACCTGCAAGGCGCAGCCGGGCGAGCTGTGCAAGACGCCGACCGGCAGGCGCGCCGCCCAGTCACACACCGCGCGTCTTGATCCAGGGCGGCGGGAGCTGTTCGCCGAGCAGGGGGTGTGGGAGGAGCTCGAGCGGTGGGAGGCCACCACCGCGCTGGTGCGCTTCTCGGGGGGCGGCGGCAGCCAGGGCAGCATCGCCGCGGTGACGCTCGAGGACGCGATGAAGCGCGAGCTTGCCCGCTGGGGAAGCGGCGAGGGCGAGCTGCCCGAGGCGCTCGCCGCTGCGATCTGGGCCCGCTACGCGCTGTTCCGCGGCCATCCGCGCATCAGCGGGCTGTTGATGTGGGACGTGCAGGAGCGCCAGGTCGTTATCGCGGGGAAGCGTGGCGGTGAGAAGTTCGAGGAGCTGCTGTTCGCTGCGAGGCGGCTGTATCGCCCACCCGTCACGCCCGTGGCCGTCAGCGCGGGCGACGTGTCGCGCGCGGCCGCTGCCCGGGCGGGGCGCGGCACCTCGCCAGCCGGTGCCCGGGAGGGCTCGCGCTCGTGCGAGCGCTGCGGCGAGCCGCTCCCGGCGGGGCTGCGAGCGGAGGCGCGCTACTGCTCCAAGCGCTGTCGACAGGCCGCCTCGCGCACGCGGCTGAAGGACCGTCCTCCCTCCCCGCCGCCCAGCCCCGCCGAGACATGCGCGTGGTGCGAGGGGCCGATGCCCGCTGGCGCGCGAGTGCAGGCGCGGTTCTGCTCCAAGCGCTGCCGGCAGGCGTCCTCCCGGCACGCTCTCAGGGTCCGCCGCCGCTCTCCGAAGACCCTCGGCCCGCACAGCACGTCCCGCGCTCGAGGCGCCAAGGCGCGGGGGTAGCGCGGCGGATGCGGTTGGAGCGCGTGGCGGTGGGCGACGTGATCAAGGCGCGGATCAAGGGCCGCTCGCTATGGGGAGAGGTAACCGAGGTCAAAGACGGCATCGTGTACTTCTCCCCCATCTCCGCAGCTGCCGGATGGCGGCATGCGAGCGCGCGCGAGATCATCGGTCACTGGCGCAAGACGGGACGGCGCGCCGCCGGCGGGGACGATGGCGACACGCCCACGACCGTCCCGCGCGAGCAGCTCTCGCTGCCGGGGGTGCACAAATGACCGGTCGCGACACGACGTCGACGCGCGACACGTCGCTAGAGACGTCGCACGCCGTGACCAGCGGCCGGATCCGGACCCGGCTCGGTGAAGAAACCGCCGAGGAGCAGGAGGAGGCGCGGTTGTGCTCGGTGCGCGGCCGGCGGGCATTCTCACGGCCCGGGCTCCGAGCCCGCGAGGTGCCGCGCAGGTTAATGCGGCTCCGGATTTACCTAGAGCCACCCCTACCTACATGCTTACCCCATGAGGGTGTGGCCGGCGCTTCCGGCGCCGGGGGAGCTGGTGCGGCTCCCGCTCCCCTGTCCGCCGCAGCTGATCGAGCTGTCGGGCTACACCGGCGGGGGGGCGGCTGGTCGCGCTGTGGTGGTCGCCGTTTGGCGACGAGCTGATGATCTCCGACGGCACGCTGACTGAGACCGGACGCTGGCGCGGATGGCTGTGCTTCTCTGAGCACCCGCTGGCGCGCCTGTTCCTCGAGCCCTACCGGCTGGGCGACTCAGACGATGAGGGCGAGCATCGGCTGCTCGTCGACCGCTATCTGGGCACGCTCGATGTCGGGCTCGCGCGCGACGTCGAGCAGCTGCTGGCCACGCAACCGTCGGAGCTTCACGCGCTGACCGCAGACCTCTCGGCCGGGGAGACGGAGGCGCTGTTGCGGCGACTGTTGGACGTGCCCGGCGAGCGCGAGCGGGCCAAGAGCCCGCAGCAGTTGCACGCCGAGGTGCGTGCCGGCTGGCAGTGGGAGTACGAGCTGCTGGACCAGCTGACGGCGCTGTTGGATGACGCGCAAGCGGCGCTGTGCGAAGCGCTCGCGCAGCTGCCGGGTGCGGATGCCGGGGAAGGTGGTGGTGATGAGCCGCCGAGCACGGGGGCGCCGCGATGATGGGGACCGGCGACGTCGGCGAGATCGACACGCGGAGCGTCGGCTGGAGCGGCGGCCGCGCGCCGGTGACGGAGTGCTAGGACCTGGCGGTGTTTTGTCATGAGCAGGCGCGCGTCTGCCCGTCGGGCGGAGCTCGATGCGATCGGGTCGCGTGCATCGGTATTACGCCGCGTGGCAATTAGTGCGTGGTTACTTGGCGTAGGCGACGTACTCGCCGTCGAAGTACTTGCTGACAATCTCACTTGTGCGGGTAGCGAGATACTCGACGGTGAGAATGACGAGCTTGGCGAGGTTGGATGGGCGGCGTCGCGCGACGTGGGTGTGAACGTCCTGGTTGAGGAGCTCGTCGGGGTTGAGCTCCGGAGCGTACGGTGGAAGGTAGAACAGCTCCATCCGCGGATGGTCCAGCAGCCAGTACTCGACCGCGGGAGACTTGTGGAAGGAGGCGTTGTCGACAATCAGGAAGATCTTGCGCTCGGCGAAGTGCTCGAGCAGCTTGTCGAGGAAGTCCAGGAAGCGGATCTCATCGCAGGTGCCCTCGAAGATCTCGAACACGAGCGTGCCGTCGGCACCGATCGCGCTGATCACGTTGGCCGAGAAACGCTTGCCGGTCAGCGGCACGACCGCGCGCTCGCCGATCGGCGCGTAGCTCTTGCCGGCGGTCTGCCCGGCGCGCACCCCCATCTCATCGCCGAACAGCATCCGCGCCCCTTCGCGCCGCGCGCGCGCCTGGATCGCCGGGAACTCGTCCTGGAGCCACGCCCGCACCCGCTCGGGGTCCTGCTCGAGCCACCGCCGCTGCGGCTTCTTGCCCGAGAACCCCCAGCGACGCAGGTAGACACCAACCGTCTGGCGGCTGAGCCCGATCCCGAACCGCCGCTCGATCAGCGCCTTGACGGCCTGCCTTGACCACAACACGCCGGGAATCTGCAGCTGATCGGGGTTCGTGCCCTTCATCAGTCCGATCAGCTCTGCCTGCTGGGCGTCGGTGAGCGCCATCTGCTCGCGCGAGCGCCGACCACGCCGCCGCTCCCTCAGTCCCTCAAACCCCCCGAGCTGGTGGCGCGCCATCCACAGCGACACCGTCCGCAGATGCACCCCCATGGCCTGCGCCACGACCGCGTGAGTGCGGCCCGCCAACACCATTCTCACACCCCGCTCACGCAGCGCTTCCCGAGTCTCGCCTGACACCCGCCTAGCGTCACTCATCACACAGTCAATACTATCATATTGACACACTCGAATGTACTGTTACCTGACGTACTATTTGCCACGCGCCGTGATATCGGCTTGCCCGCCGAGAACGCAAGTGTCGACGCGGAGCGGGCGGCGTGAGCGGCACGCTGCCCGGCGCGGACGTGCGCGGCTTCTACCAGGCACTCGGTATCGAGCTGCCGGGCTGGGCGCAGCGCGAGGCGTCGGTCGGCTGCTTTGCCAACCCGGACGCGCAAGCGCACGGCGATCGCGACCCGTCGTGTTCGGTGAACGTGGAGAGCGGCGCATGGCACTGCTGGGGATGCGGCGCGAAGGGCGGCGCGTTTGACGCAGCCATCGTGCGCGGCCTCGACTCCGGCCAGGCGTTCGAGCTGAAAGTCGCCTACGGCCTCGCCGAGCGCGACCCAGAGCGCCCCACGAGCACGACCCCGACCCCCACTCCGGCGAGAGTTCGATCAGCCCCGCACACGACGAAACGTGGTAGGCGTTCAGGGGGGTGTCGTGGTTGTGAGCAGGGTTCCTGCGTGTTGCATGGAATTTTGCGTGCGTGCGGCGTGACGAGGTAGAGGCGATCGGGTTGGCGGGCGGGGAGCCGGCGGGGCAGCTGGTGCTGGCGTTGCTTGACGAGGTCGTGCTGCTGCGTGAGCGGGTCGAGGAGCTCGAGCGTCGCCTTGGCCAGAACTCGGGGAATAGCGACAAGCCGCCGTCGTCGGATCCGCCGGCGTCTCGGGCCGAGCGTCGCCGGTTGGCGCGGGAGGCGTACAAGCGCTCGATGCGCAAGTCCGGCGGCCAGCCGGGGCATCAGGGCAAGACCCGGGAGCTGGTCGCGCCCGAGCGGCTGGACAAGCGGGTCGCGCATCTGCCTGACTGTTGCGGTTGCGGGCATGTGTTTGACGGCAGCGAGGAGCGGGTCGGCGATCCGGTGTGCCATCAGCAGTTCGAGTTGCCGGTGATCCGCCCGCTGGTGTTCGAGCACGCCCGGCTGCGGTTGCGCTGCCCGGCGTGTCAGAAGGCGACGCTCGCGCAGCTGTCGGCGGGTGCCCTGTCGGGGTTCGGGCCGCGTATCGATGCGCATATCGCGATGCTCGCCGGCGTGTTTAGGCTCTCGCGTGACCAGGTCCGTCAGACGGTCGTTGAGGTGTTCCGGATCCCGGCATCGACGGGGTCGATCGACAACGCGATCATGCGGATGAGCGCGATCCTCGCCGATCCGTGGGCTGAGCTGCGGGACGCGATCCGCAAGGCCGAGGCCGTGCATATGGACGAGACGACGTGGCGCCTTCAGGGAGCTCAGCAGTGGCTGTGGGTCGCGGCGTCGGCGCTGGTGGCGTGTTTTCGAATCGACCCGACCCGGTCCCAAAAGGCGGCAAAGGCGCTGCTGGGCGATGAGTTCGGCGGGTTCGTGATCAGCGACCGGTACACCGGCTATCACTTCCTCGACGTCCTCCAACAACAACTTTGCTGGTGCCACGTCATTCGCCAGCTGGTCGAGGTCTCCCAGCGCACCGGGGCGGCCGGCCGCCGCGGCACACAACTCGTCAAGCTCGCGCGCGAAGTGATCGCTATCCACCGAGAGTTCCTGACCGACGGCCACGACCCGGACTGGCTCAGTGACCAGCTGGCGCCGCCGCGAGCGCAGATCCGTGTACTGCTCGAGCAATGCGCCACCGGCCACCACACCAAGACAGCGAACTTCGCCGCCGGACTGTTGGAGGAGTACGACGCGCTGTGGACCTTCTGCGACGTTCCCGACCTCCAGATCGACCCGACGAACAACGCCGCCGAGCGCGCCGTCAGACACGCCGTCCTGATGCGCCGCCTTCAAGGCGGCACCCAGTGCGAGCAGGGCAGCCGCTGGATCGAACGCATCCAATCCATCCGCGAGACCTGCCGCCTGCAACACCGCTCGCCGCTGGCCTACCTGACCAACGCCGCGACCGCCGCCCACCGGCGGCTCCCAGCACCCTCGCTCGTCCCGACATAACTCACGCAGGAACCTCCTCGTTCACGACGATACCCCGTGAGCGCCAACGAAACGTGTGGCTTCGCTCAGCGACGTGGTTGTAGACGAGCAGCAGCTCGCCGAGGCGAGCGCCCGGCTCGCTCGTCTGGTCTGGCCACCGCGCGTGCTGCGCTCAGAGCACCGGCGGGTGTGGTCGCGCGCGACCTTGCTCGAGCTCGGCCGGGTGCTCGGCGTCCCGCACATCCACTCCCGCACTCAGACCGCACGGGCGAGCGGTCGATGACCCCACGGGCTCACCGCGCGATGTCGTCGCTCGCTGTCGACTCCTCCTCGGCGGCCTGTGGCTCGTTCCCGTTCAGGCTCGCGGTGGCGCGGGTGAGGATCGCGCGCACCGTCCCGTGCGATACCTCGGCGGCGGCGGCGATCTCGCGGTGTGAGAGTCCGAGCCGGCCGGCGCGAGCGATGGCCTGCTCGTACTCGCGGTCGGCTTCGCGCTTTCGTTTGGCGGCGCGCGCCAGCTGCCGCAGGACATCGCCTGAGAGCTCTCGGCGGGCGCGGAGCTCGCCCTCGCGTTCGGCGTCGGCGATCGCGGCCAGGGCCGCGCTGGCGGTGATCGCGGCGCTTGCCGCCTCGGCCACGTGTCGCTGCGCCGCCTCCTGGGCGGATAGATCCTGTCCAGCCTGCGCGTGGAGCTGGTCGTGCGCCGCGCTCGCGATCGCCTCCAGCTCGGCTGGCAGCGCAGCCTGACTCTGGGCAGTGCTCATCCATCCCTCTGTTCGTCATGGTCTGCGCACATGATGCGATCCGTCCAGGACGCCACACCGGGCTCGCCCGGCCGGCGCGCGCCCACGGCAGCACTCGGCTCTTCTCCCCCTTCCCCGCTGCCTCATGACATTGGCGCGGCTCGTGTCCGGCTCGCTTTGCGGGTGGCCGCGGCCGTCCGGGCCGCCCCTACCCCGCCGATCTTCTGCTGGAGGGCGACGGTCGAATGACAGTCGGCGTCAGGTCCCGCCCGGCGCGCTCTGCCGGGAACCCGGCCCGCTCTCACCCACAGTGTGGTCGGCGCCGGGGACGGGCCGCCCCTACCCCGCCGATCTTCTGCTGGAGGGCGACGGTCGAATGACAGTCGGCGTCAGGTCCCGCCCGGCGCGCTCTGCCGGGAACCTGTAGAACGACGGTCGAGTGACAGTGACGCAGGCCTCGAGCGGCTGAGCACGCGCTTCGATCGAGCAGGTTGCAGTCCAACGGCGCCAACCCGGCCGTGAACCCGGCGGAGTCGTCCCGGCTACTGCTCTGGCTGCCGGTAGGGGAAGGAGTTTTTCTCGACGTAGTTCTCCGTCAGGTAGACGATCTGGTCGAGGCGTCCCGCGGGCCCGGGGGAGCCGGGGACCTGGTTCGAACCGACGGTTTCGGCCGCCAGCACGAGGGTGCTCGGCTCGAACGCGCTCTCCGGGATGTTGCCGCCCGGCTCGTAGGCCACGCCGTTAGGGGTGGCCGGTGCGAAGTTGCCTTCGTGGGTGAAGAACGGCTCCAGGATCATGGTCTGGCCCAGCGAGCCCTTCATGGCCTCCCAGAACGCCTCCAGCCAGTTCGGGCCGAAGTTCGTCCACGGCTGGCCCAGGGCCATGTGTGCGAGGTTCGCGAGGTGGGACTGCACGCTTGGCTTGTGCAGGACCGCGCAGTCCAGCTCCATGTCGCAGGAGAAGGAACGGCGGTTCATGTTCGCCGAGCCGCAGACGATCAGGCAGTCGTCGTACGTCTGGACCTTCGCGTGCACGTAGACGCCGGTCCGTTTCGCCGCCGACCAGGCGTTGAGCGCGAGCACGCGTTGCCGCTGGGTCATGGTCAGCGCATTCCAGAGCGTCTGCATGGCTCTGCGGCGGTACCACAGCTCGTTGGCCGGATCGTTGGAGCCGTGCGGCGGCAGCACGATCAGTAGGTGCAGCCCGAGTTCGGTTTGCAGCCGGTGCGCGAGCAGCTTGCTGAGCGGCTCGCTCCAGAAGTACTGGTCCCAAATGGTGATGAGCTTCGTCGCCGTGCAGACGGCTTTAGACACGCCGGCCATGACGGTGAACTCGCCGCGGCCGAAGGGCGAGCGGTTCTGTCGGCGGGAGTCGATCGGGATGGTTCGCCACAGCTGGACGACCGCCTCCCCCACGGGAGCGCACGGGTCGATCACCAGCGGGTGGATCGTGGCCTTGGTGAACACCTTCTCGCTGGTGAACTGGACGTGGTCGTCCGTGCCGTAGGACTCGGAGCGCTTGAACTTGAAGACCCGTCCGGGCAGCCGCCAACGCTCGTCGAATTGCTCCTCCAGCGTCGCGACGATCAGGCCTTCGAGTTTGAGGTGCTGGTCGTGCCAGTGCCGGTACTCGCCGTGCGGGGCGGTGCCGCTGCCGTACACCGCGTCGCCCAGTTCATCCTCGAAATCGTCCTCGTTGTTCCTCTTCGCGAACTGGTAGCCGGTCAGCGGCGACTGGTGCTGGAGCGGCCACCCAGTCTGGATGATCGGGATGTCGTGGCCGGACTGCCAGTCGCCGAGGCCGACGATCTGGTTGGCCGGGCGCCCATAGTCGCGCCGGGTGAACGCGAGGTCGACGCCGCCGCAGAAGCCGACGTTCACCTCGCCGACCCGGACGACGACCATCTTCTGGTGCAGGGACGCCGCGGTGACGTTCGCGGTGCGCAGGTCGAGCGCGCACACTCCGATCGGGTCGGCGTTCTGCCACAACGGATCCTGGCCGCAGAGTTTGGTGTTGAGGTCCTGGATCGCGCACGCCAAGTGCCAGTGCTGCCGGGCGTGACCAGCGACAGCGAACTGGGCCTGGATCGACGTCGGCATCCAGACCAACACCTTGACCTTGATCCCGGCAGCCATCATCCGGGCGATCAGGCCGAGCGCGGTCTGGTCCCGGTCGGCGTGCTGCCCCTGCTGCCAGGGGTGACCGCCCCAGGGGTTCTCGTCCGACAGGTCGCGCAGCGCGTTGAGCAGCCAGTCGACGACGTAGACGTGGCCGCGTTTCCCGGGCTCGACGCCATTCTTCCCCTGCCACTGTGCGTCGACGATCGCGGCCTCGAACGCGTCGCGGATCGCGCTGAGCGCGGCGTATCCGCCGATCAGCGGCGTGACGCGGTTGCCGACGTCCCAGGGTTCACGGCCGTCCTTGGCGCGCTTGGCGATCTTCGTTCCGTCCCCCCACGGCCGACCGTCGCCGTACACCGACTGCTGTTCATGAGAGCTGTACTGAAGCAGCCAGCGCCGCGCCCTCGGCTCGGTGTCGCCGGCCACGGTCGCGAGTTCGATCACCTGGACGCAGGGCCCGACCCAGCCACACGAGAAGACGAAGTCCTTGTTCTCCTTCGGGTGCCAGCGGCGGCGTAGTCTTTGCTGGTCGTCGACTTCCAGGATCGAGCCGTCCTTGGCCGTGCTGAGGGAGATCGTCACGACGGGCTCATCCTCGTCCATGACGGTCCACGCCGGGGGTCTCTTGACCGTCATGCCAGGCGGCCTGAACAGGCGCTTGAGGCCGTCGCCGGCGATGGCGAGCAGCGTCGCCCCGTCCTGAAGGATGGTGACTGCCCTAACCGCCTGGCCGCCGGTGTCAATCGCGAACCAGCCGGTCTGCTGCTGCTTGAGGACGGCCTTCTCATACTGGTAGAGCGCGCCGTCGGCGCCCACCGCGATGATCACCCCGCTGTGGGTGACGGTCATGCCGACGAGCGTCACCGGCGCGACCACCGTGGTCAGCCGCTGCCAGGCGCCGGCGTCTCCGGGGAACGCGTCCAGGGTGTACGGCGCCTGGTAGACCACGGAGTCCCTGCAGAGCGCGGCGATGTGCCCGGACTTGAGGTGCCCGATCGCGAGCACGTCCTGGCCCGGTCCGACCACCGGCTGCCAGTTCTCCGGCAGCGCATCCGCGGTCATGAACTGGTTGTCGTTCTTGTCGATCGCAAGGAGCGTGTGGCCGCCCAGCTGGGTGAGCGACAGGACCGGCCCGCAGTTCTGCAGCGCCGTCCACGGCTGCCCGGTCTCGAAGAGGTGCAGCTCGCCGCGGCCGTCCACGGCGATCATCGAGCCGTCGTGGAGTATCTCCACCCGCGTCGTGCCCTGAGGAGGCACCTGCGGGAACGGCGCCCAGTTGTTCGTGGGCACGCCCGGTACCGTGCACATCACAAACGGGCCGTCCTTGCCGAGGAAGTGCACGCGGCCGTCCGGCGAGGTCGTGACGTCGACTAGGATCAGCCCGTGCGGCACATCGTCGACCTGCTGCCAGCGCCCGTGCGGCGACCGCGCCCGCCACACCGTGCCGTCCCGGTTGAGCACGAGCACGGAGTTGTCTAGGAGCGTCGTCACCGCGACGACCTTCCCCGGGGTGTGCGTCACCACGTCCGGCGGCGCGGAAGCCGTGGCCAGCACGTGCAGATCCCCACTGGTGTGCACCGCGAGAATGCTGCCGTCGTACAACATCGTCGCGTCCACGTACAGGACGAGATTCGGATGCTGATACCGGACCTTGTTCCAGCCCGAGATCGCACGGCGCTTGTAGATCTTATGGTCGGGGCCGACTTTCAGGTACATAGTCGGTTCTACCGTTGTCGGAGATTGATTGTGACCGCTCAGCGCTTTTGCGTAAATGGGAATACAGAAGTCTCCGCCCCCGGCGGCGCTGTGGCTGTTGAGCAGACTACCTCGGACGGTTCGGTCTCGGCAGCGTGGTGCGACGCTGGTCGCGCTCCCGCTCTTGGCGGATGCAGGGGTGTCCGGCCCCGCGGCTGTGGTCTCGCTGGGACGGCCAGGGGGCAGTCCGCTTGCGTGGCTTCGGGCCGCTGCGTCGGTTCAGAGGGGGAGCGGTGGTTGGTTCTGAGAAGGCCCTTTGCGGAACTTCTCTGCCCGTGAACGGCGGGTAACGTGGTTGCGGAGGGCTCGAGTTGCCGGTCCGCTGGTTCCGACAGGGTCCGCGCGCCGGGCCGATCGCTACGACCCGTCGCGTGCGCGTGATGCCCGTCTTGTTTGTGGTCCCACCGGGACCCCCTCTGGCCGGTCAAGTCGCCGGCGGTTGCTTGGATCTGGGTGTCCCGTAAGACCCGCCCGGAGGGATGCCCGGTGAAGGTGCCCTATGTGGGACACTCCGGGCGTGAGCGGGATCCTCGTCGGTTACGCGCGCGTCTCGACCGACGCGCAGGACCTGACCGCGCAACGCGACGGGCTCACGGCGCTCGACGTCGCGCCTGATCGGATCTATGTCGATCATGGACTGACCGGTAGACGGCGTGATCGGCCGGGGTTGCGTGAGGCGATGGCGGCCTGTCGGGCCGGCGACACGCTGGTGGTGACCAAGCTCGATCGTCTGGCCCGGTCCCTGCCCGATGCTCGCGACATCGTCGAGGAGCTGACCAGCCGGGAGGTGAGCCTGAGCATTGGCGGCGCGGTTCATGATCCGAGCGATCCGGTCGGGCGGCTTTTGTTCAACGTGCTGGCGATGGTCGCCGAGTTCGAGGCTGACCTGATCAGGACGCGCACCCGGGAAGGGATGAAGGTCGCCCGCGCCAAGGGCAGGCTGCGTGGCAAGCAGCCGAAGCTCAGCCCGCAGCAAGAGGCTGTGCTCGCGAGTCTGCACGCGGCGGGCGAGCACACCAGCAGCGAGCTCGCCCAGCTGTTCGGAGTCGCACGCTCTACGGTGTATCGCGCGCTCGAGCGCCAGGCCCGCGCCGCCGAGCCTGCGGCTGTCCCGGCGAAGGCGCGGGCGGCTGTCAGGCGCGCAGCGGCCGGCGGCGGCTGATCGTCTGGTAGGTGCGGTAGGCGGCTGCGAACCCGACCTCGCGCTCGTCGAGCTGGCGGCGTAGCTCGGCGAGGCGGTACTCGGCGAAGTAGCTGACGGGGAGCTCGAAGGCGCGGGCGAGCAGCTCGAGCGCGTGGCGGCTGGGGGTGTCGCGGCCTGAGGCGAGGTTGGCGATGTGGCTGTAGCTGAGCCCGTTGCCGTGGCGGTCGATGAGCTGGGTGCGGGCGGCGAGCGCGCGGTAGGTGATCGCGTGTTCGCGCATCAGCACCCGCAGCGTCTCGGGCAGCGGCGTGTGCGTTTGTGAGGTGGCGGCTGGGGCCATGGCCGCCGCGAGGCTACCCGTCGCAGCGGTCGGTTCCCGGGTTGTTTCTGCAAGTCGGCGTGCGCGGGTTGCGAGCGGGGCGGCCGCCTGTTTGGGTGACGCCAAACCGACTCGGGAGGTTTCGGTGGACGAGATCACCGGCATGTCAGAGACCGAGCTGCGTCGCCAGATTGTCGAGCGGCTGGCGGCGGCCAAGCACGCAGCGCCGCTCAGTCGCCGGCTTGTGCGCGACGCTGCGGCCGCGTGTGGGGTCGGGGAGAGCACGATGTGGCGATGGATCGCGTGTGGCGCCCCGCCGTCGCGCACGCCGGGGGGCGTGGTCGCAAGCGAGCGGGCGGTGGAGTTGCTGTTGCAGTGGCGCGGGAACGTCGCGGCGGCGCACCGCCAGCTGCTCGCTGAGGGCGGAGAGGTGCCGTCGCGGCGGACGCTCGCGCGGGCGTTTGGGCGGGCGTTGAGCCCGGTCGAGCGGGATTTCGCGCGGCGCGGGGACCCGGCGTTGCGCGATCGGGCGGTGTATCTGCGGCATGAGGCGCGGTTTCGCGGCGAGTGCTATGAGGCTGATCACAAGCAGCTGTCGATCGAGGTGCTGGCGCCGCGGGCGCAGCGTCCTCGGCGGCCGATCGACCGAGTGCGCGATGCGATTAAGGCGCGAGCAATCGACTACCCGATCGTGGTCGACAACGACTACGCCATCTGGGCCGCTTTCGCAAACCATTACTGGCCCGCGCTCCACTTCGTCGACGCCGATGGCATCATCCGCGACCGACATTTCGGCGAAGGACGCTACGAGCAGTCCGAGCACCTCATCCAGCCACTGCTCGGCATCGATCGCGATCCCGCGCCCGTCGAAGGGCTCGGCATCGAAGCTGGCGCCGACTGGGACAACCTGCGGACTCCCGAGACGTATCTCGGCTATGAACGTAGCGAGCGATTCGTGTCGACGGACGGCGCTGCGTTCGACGAACGTTGCGGCTACGTGCTCCCAAAGAGCCTGCGTTCCAACCACTGGGGCCTTGGCGGCGAATGGACGATTGGGGCGGAGAGCGTCGTACTAGAGGCCGCCGGCGGCGCCATCGCCTACCGGTTTCACGCGCGCGACGTGCACCTCGTGCTATGCGCTGAAGGGCGCCAGCCGATTCCCTTCCGCGTGCTCCTCGACGGTGAGGCTCCTGGGCAATCGCACGGCGTCGACGTTGACGAGGACGGGAACGGCCTGCTCCGAGACGGCTACCTGTATCAGCTCGTGCGCCAGCATCACGCTGTCCGCGAGCGGACGCTTGAGATCACGTTCCGTGACCCTGGTGCCGAGGCGTACGCGTTCACGTTCGGTTAGTTAGCAACCGATGTCCTCACTACACACCTGCCGCGGCGCGGGCACGAACCGCGAAGACATGACAGGAGCCTACACCAGGGACATGACCAGGGCTCTACCGGGGGCGAGCGGACTCCCGGCGAGTCATCGTCCTGTCCGCGTCTTCGATCCGGGATGGGAACGCCCAAGGCAGACAGAAATGGATGAGACCGTTGTCGGCGGCGAGCGTCCCGAGCCGCCAGGCGGCGACGCTCACAAAGCGGTGCCGCCGATGCCCCGGGACGAACGAGGCTGGAGGGTGGCGCCCGCGCCCGATGGCCGGGGGATGCCCGAACAGCACAAGCCGTCACCTCCGCACCGGTGGCGCGGCTTCTGGATCGCCGTGATCCTGTTGTTCGCAGTCAACTGGCTGTTCGTGCTGCTTGCGCAGCCGTCATCGGAGCCACGCGTCAAGGTCCCGTTCAGCCCCTACTTCCTCGACCAGGTCAACGCTGGCAAGGTCCGATCGATCTCGTCGACCGGAGACACGATCGACGGCACGTTCACGACCAAGCTGACGTACCCGCCGAACGATTCGAAGGCCACGCCGACAACATTGTTCTCGACCGAGGTTCCCACGTTTTGGAACCACGTCGCTCTGACCGCGTCGCTGCAGGCGAAGGGTGTCGAGGTCAACGCGAAGTCGACGAGTAGGAGCACGCCGCTGCTGGTCGAGATCCTGCTCGGCTTCGGTCCCACGCTGCTGCTCGTCGGGCTGTTCGTGTTGCTGGCGCGGCGGGCGCAGTCGGCCGCGGGCGGCGGCCTCGGGGGGCTCGGGAGCTTCGGGCGATCGCAAGCGCGACGGGTTGATCCGCAGAGCGTTCGGGTCATGTTCGCCGACGTCGCCGGGATCGACGAGGCCAAGCGCGAGCTGAGCGAGATCGTCGATTTCCTGAAGACGCCGGAGCGCTTCCAGAAGCTCGGCGGACGGATGCCGCACGGTGTGTTGCTGTTCGGCCCGCCCGGCACCGGCAAGACGCTGTTCGCACGGGCCGTCGCCGGCGAGGCGCATGCCGCGTTCTTCTCGATCTCCGCGTCGGAGTTCATCGAAGCGATCGTCGGGGTCGGCGCCTCCCGCGTGCGCGATCTGTTCGCCAAGGCCAAGGAGGCCGCCCCGTCGATCATCTTCATCGACGAGCTCGACGCGATCGGCCGCTCGCGTCAGGGGTCGGCCGGAATCACCGGCGCCAACGACGAGCGTGAGCAGACGCTCGACCAGATCCTGACTGAAATGGACGGGTTCGAGAGCAGCGACGCGGTGGTCGTGCTCGGCGCGACCAACCGGCCGGAGATCCTCGACCAGGCGCTGCTGCGACCCGGCCGTTTCGACCGCCGGGTCGCGGTGCAGCCCCCGGATCGCACCGGCCGGCTGCAGATCCTGAAGGTCCACACCCGTTCCCTCCCGCTGGACCACGACGTGGATCTCGAGGCGCTCGCGGCGACGACACCTGGGATGGTGGGCGCCGACCTTGCGAACCTTGCCAACGAGGCCGCGCTGCTGGCGGCCCGGCGAAACCACGAGAAGGTCTCGTCGGCCGACTTCACCGACTCGCTCGAGAAGATCCTGCTGGGCGCCGAGCGCGGGATCGTGCTGAGCGCAGAGGACCGCGAGCGCACCGCCTACCACGAGTCGGGCCATGCGCTGGTCGGAATGCTCACGCCCGACGCCGACCCGGTGCGCAAGATCTCGATCATCCCACGCGGCCAGGCGCTCGGCGTCACGCTCTCGACGCCTGACGCCGACCGCGTCTCCTACTCGCGCGAGGAGCTCGAGGCGAAGATCCAGGTGGCGCTCGGCGGCCGCGTCGCCGAGGAGATCGTCTACGGCAAGCTCACGACCGGCGCCGAATCGGACATTCAACAGCTCACCCAGATCGCGCGGCAGATGATTGGCCGGTGGGGGATGAGCGACAAGCTCGGGCCAGTGTCGGTCCTGCCCAGTGAGGGACAGGGGCCCCTACTCCCGGGTGGCAGCGACACCTCCCCGCAGACCCAGTGGCTGATCGATCAGGAGGTGCGCCGTGTGATCGACGAAGCTCACGCCTCGGTGACGAAGCTGGTCAGCGAGCAGCGCGAGCAGCTGACCGAACTGACCCGCGCGCTGCTTGCAGCGGAGACGCTCGACGCGCCCGAGGCCTACGCGGCCGCCGGCATTGCGATGAGAACCACCGAATTGGAGGCGGCATCAGGAGAGCTCCCGACGGCCCCGGTCGGGGTCCGATGAGCACGATCGCTGCGGCGATGCCACCGCACCTCCCTGGAGTGCTCCACGGTCTCGAGCCGACGCTGAACAGCTTCGGCTACCTGGCGGTAGTTGGGCTGGTCTTGATCGAGGACTTCGGCGTCCCGGTTCCCGGCGAGACCGTCCTGATCCTCGCGGCCGTCTATGCCGGCGCGGGGCGGCTCAACGTCGCGCTGGTTGCACTCCTCGGGTTCTGCGGAGCTGTACTCGGCGACAACATCGGCTTCGCCATCGGGCACTTCGGCGGCCGCCGCCTCGTCCAACGGTACGGCCGCTACATATTCCTCACGCCCGCACGAATCGACAGAGCCACCGACTTCTTCGAGCGCCACGGAGGCAAGATCATCATCGTCGCGCGCTTTATCGAAGGGCTCCGTCAGGCAAACGGCATCATCGCCGGCACGAGCGGCATGCGCTGGTCGCGATTTCTCGTCTTCAATACGATCGGTGCCGCGCTCTGGGTCGCGGTGTGGACGAGCGTCGGTTACTTTTCAGGCAGCCACATCGACACGATTTACCGAGACGCCACTCGCTACAGCACCTACTTCGGCATTGTGGTCGGCGCCATCCTGCTGGCATACATCACCCGGCGCGTGATGAGAGTTCGCCGGGCTCGAGCAGCGAGCGTCACGTGACCACCATGAGCGCGTTCGGACACCAACGAATGCCCTCGCTCGCCGGGGCCACCAAGTGGCTGGGCTCCGAGCCGTTGGGGCCAGCCGAGCTGCGCGGCCACGTCGTCCTCGTGAACTTCTGGACGCTGACATGCATCAACTGGCTGCGGCAGGAGCCGTACGTGCGCGTGGTCGCGCGCCTATAGCGACGACGGCTTGGTCGTCATCGGCGTGCATACGCCCGAGTTCTCCTTCGAGCACGAGATCGACCGCGTACGGCAGGCGACCACGGAGCGAAGGATCGACTATCCAGTCGCGGTCGACAACGACTACGCCATCTGGGGCGCATTCGCTAACCGCTACTGGCCCGCGCTGTACTTCATCGACCGAGACGGGAGCATCCGCGATCAGCACTTCGGCGAAGGCCGCTACGAGCAATCCGAGCGGGTGATCCAGCGGCTGCTCGACGTCGTGCGCGAGCCCGCCCCGGTCGACCGGCTCGGCGTGGAGGCGGAGGCTGACTGGGAGAACCTGCGCACACCCGAGGCGTATCTCGGCTACACGCGCAGCGAGAACTTCGCCTCTCCGGGAGGCGCGGCGTTTGACGTGCCGCGCGCTTACGAGCTCCCCAAGCGCCTGCCCTTCAACCATTGGGCGCTCACCGGCAGGTGAAGGGTCGGGGGCGAGAAGGCCGTGCTCCACCAGGCCGGCGGGAGCATCGCGTACCGGTTCCACGCGCGCGACGCGCATCTTGTGCTGTCCGCCACGGCGGGGCAGCCGATTGCGTTTCGTGTGCTCATCGACGGCAACCCTCCCGGCGTATCGCGGGGTGTGGATGTCGACGAGGGCGGCAACGGCGTCCTCGCGGATGGTCGCCTGTACCAGCTCGTGCGTGAGCCCGGAGCGGTCCGAGAGCGGACGGTTCAGATCACGTTTCTCGACCCCGGTGCGGAGGCGTACGTATTCACATTCGGGTGAGAAAGATCACGCGGATGGTTACTCGCGTCAGCGCCTCCGCAGACCGGCCATCTCACCGACCTCGCGAATGGCATCGGCGAACGCCTCTGGGGCCTCTTGCGGGAGGTTGTGCCCGATCCCGCCCGGGATCGTCCGGTGCGCATACGGCCCCGAGAACTTCGTTGCGTACGCACCCGGCTCGGGATGGGGCGCCCCGTTCGCATCCCCCTCGAGTGTGATCGTCGGCACCGCGATCGTCGGCCCCTCGGCGAGCCGCGTCTCAAGCTCGAGATAGTCAGCCTCGCTCTCGGCCAGCCCGAGCCGCCAGCGATAGTTGTGCGTAACGATCGCGACGTGGTCGGGATTGTCGAAAGAGGCGGCGCTGCGATCGAATGTCTCGTCGTCGAACTTCCACTTCGGAGACGCGGTCCGCCAAATCAGCCTGGCGAACTCGTTCCGGTATTTGTCATACCCCGCCCTCCCCCGCTCCGTCGCGAAGTAGTACTGGTACCACCACTGAAGCTCGGCCTCGGGCGCGAGTGGGACCTTGCCCGCTTCCTGGCTGCCGATCAGGTAGCCGCTCACCGACACCAAGCCGCTGACCCGTTCCGGCCACAACGCCGCGACGATGTTGGCGCTGCGGGCTCCCCAATCGAATCCGGCGACGATCGTGGTGTCGATCCCGAGAGCATCCATCAACGCCACCACGTCGAGTGCGAGCGCCGCCTGCTCCCCGTTCCGGACGGCACCGTCGGACGGGAACCGCGTCGTCCCATACCCGCGCAGGTGGGGAACGATCACCCTGTGGCCGGCTGCAGCCAGCCGCGGCGTTACCGCCTCGTAGCTGTGGATGTCGTACGGCCAGCCGTGCAGCAGGAGGACCGCGGGCGCGTCAGTTGGGCCGGCGTCGATGTACCCGACGTCGAGCACGCCGGCCTGGATCTGCCTCACAGGGCCGAACGGAATGACGGGTGACTTGCTGTTCGCTTGGGTGAGTGCCACGGGTCTTCCTTTGCTGATCGCGTATGCCTCATCCACGGCTACCTAGCGCACCGATCTAAACGCGGCACGCATCTCCTTGCTGAAGAGCTCGGGCTCCTCCCAGGCCGCGAAGTGGCCGCCCTTGTCGACCTCGTTGAAGTAGGCGACGTTCGGGTATGACGCCTCGACCCAGCTGCGCGGCGTCCGCCAGATCTCGCCCGGGAACGTCGTGACGCCGAACGGGATCGACGACGCGGGCAGGGGCTCCTGGCCGGCGGCGGGCGCGTCTGGTCCGTAGGCCTCCCAGTACGACCGCGCTGCCGAAGCGCCGGTGGCGGTCAGCCAGTAGGTCGTGACGTTGTCGAGGATGTGGTTGCGGGTGAGGTTGCCCGACGGCTCCTCGGCGGTGAAGGCGCTCGCGATCTTGTGGTAGGCGTCCGTGTCGTGGTCGATCATCCACGCCGCGAGTGCGACGGGGGAGTCCAGCAGCGCGTAGCCGATCGTTTGGGGCCTGGTGGACTGCTCGACGAAGTAGCCGTTGCCGCTCGTCCCGAATGCTTTGATCGCGGCGAGCGCCGCCTGTTCCTGCTCGGTGTCCGCCGGCAGGGCCGCGGGGTTGTTCAGCGCCGGCACGAGCAGGTTCGTGTGGACGCCGATCAGGCCCTCGGGTGCCAGGCGGCTCATCGCGTCGGTGACGCCGGCGCCGACGTCGCCGCCCTGGGCGACATAGCGCGTGTAGCCGAGACGGCGCATCAGCTCGGCCCACGCCCGTGCGGTCCGGAAGAGGTCCCAGCCGATCTCGGCCGGCTCGGCGGAGAACCCGTAACCGGGCAGTGACGGCAGCACGAGGTCGAACGCGTACTCTGGGCGCCCGCCGTGGGCGGTCGGGTCGGTGAGCGGGCCGACGGTGTCGAGCATCTCGATCACCGACCCGGGCCAGCCGTGAGTCATGATCAGCGGCAGCGCGTTCTCGTGCGCTGAGCGGACGTGGACGAAATGGACGTCCACGCCGTCGATCTCGGTGACGAACTGCGGCAGCGCGTTGAGCCGCTCCGCGACGCGCCCGAAGTCGTACTCGTCCAGCCAGTAACGACACAGAGCCTGCAGAACCGTGAGCTGGACGCCCTGAGAGCGGTCGCTGACGAGCTCCCGGCTCGGCCAGCGCGTCGCCGCAATTCGCCGGCGCAGCTCGTCAACCTTCTCGATGGGGATGTCGATGTGGAACGGCCGAACGGCGGTGGCGGTTGCTGGGTCATCAGTGATCGCGGTCACGTTCTGTCTCCTCGTAGCTCTGCGTCTCGTTGCGGTGTCGGCCAGTCCTAGCCGACGGGAGCCGGAGCCTCGACCGCCGCGAGCGCGTTCATGATCACATCGGTGACCGCGTCGGGCTGGGAGATCATGATCACGTGCGAGCCCTCGACTTCGGTGATCGTCGCCCCTGCCCACTCAGCCATCGACCGGACCACGTCGGTGCCCGCCGCCTTGTCGGACAGGGCGACGACGGCCCACGACGGCAGGTCCTTCCACGCCGGTGCTCCATTCGGCTCGGAAAACGCCAGCTCGGCGACCGGCCGCTGCGTCGCCGCCACCAGCGGCGTCAGCTCGTCCGGCAGGTCCGCTGCGAACACGTCGTGAATCCTCGCGGGATCCACCGTGAACTCCACGGCCGTTCCTCCGCTCGGCGTCGGGTACTGGCGGGGCACCAGTGCCGTGCCGAGGATGCTGTCCTTCGACGCGGCCGAGGCATCACCGAGCAGCTCGCCCTCTTCGGGGGCGAAGGCAGCGACATAGACGAGACCGATGACGTTCTTGGCCTCGGTCGCGGCGTTCGTGATCACGGCACCGCCGTAGGAATGGCCGACCGCCAGAACTGGCCCGGGCGTCTGCGCGAAGACGCTCGCGGTGTACGCGGAATCGATCGCGATGCCCCGCAGGGGATTGGCGGGGGCGATGACGTTAACGCCCTTGACGTGCAGGCGCTGGATGACTCCGTTCCAGCTCGAGCCGTCCGCAAACGCTCCGTGAACGAGCACGACGGTTGGGGTTTCGTCAGACATGCTTGCTCCTTTCGAACGTCAACACCGGGGTTGGCCGAGCCGCTACGTCGTGGGCCCGTGGCCGTTGTGGGTTGCGCGCGCCGGGGCGAAGAAGTCGACGAGCAGCTCGTTCACGCGCTCAGCCTCGTCGTGGTGGACCCAGTGCGAGGCATCTGGCAGCCGCTCGACGCGATCGAGGTTGGGCACGTCGTCGTGGTGTGGCTCGGCGAGCGTGGGGCCGAGGTAGCGGTCACGCTCGCCCCAGATGACGAGGGTGGGGGCCGTAATGGGACGGATCTCGCCTGACGAGTGGCGTACCGCAAAGCGGTAGTAGTTGATCATTGCCGCCGCAGCGTCGGGCTGCGCCCACGCGCCGACATAGCGCATCAGTTCCTCGGGCGTGTACGGCGGTTGCGCGTCGTCGAGAAAGTCCTTGAAGAACTGCCAGTCGTCGGCCTGGACGTGGTGCTCGGGTAGCCCGGGAAGTTGGAAGTAGAAGAAGTACCAGGACCGCCGCAGCTGGCTGGGGTGGCGGAGCCCCTCGTTGAGCTTGCGCGGGTGTGCCGCGTTGAGGATCGCCAGCCGGTCGACGACCTCGGGATGGTTCATCGCGAGTGACCAGGCTGCGGTTCCGCCCCAGTCGTGGCCGACCACCAGCGCGGACTCGGCGCCGCGCTCCTGGATGAGGCCGCGGACGTCGGCGGCCAGTTCGGCGGCGCTGTACGGGGCGATGCCGTCCGGCTTGGACGACAGGTTGTACCCCCGCAGGTCGGGCGCGACAACGCGAAAGCCGGCTGCCGCGAGCGGCGCGATTTGCCGCCGCCAGCCGTACCAGAACTCCGGGAAGCCGTGAAGCAGAACGACCAGCGGACCATCGCCGGCCTCGACGTAGTGCAAGCTGATGTCGTTGACCTCGGCATACCCCTCGCGAAGTTCGATCCCCAGATCCTGCGAGTCACTGGTGGGCACATTCTGAGTGAGGTTCTCGGTCGAGGTCATGATTGCTTCCTCTCTGTTGGGTCGAGCTGTGCTCCTGGCGCTCACGGTCCATCCTGGGCTGGTGCCAGGGAAGCTCGCGCGTTTCGGGTTGCGTCGCACCCGTGTGCCCCCTAGTCGGTTCACTGGTGCTCCTCGCCATCGGCGCCGGCGGCCGCGGGCGCGGCGGCCGCGGCGGGGGTAGGAGCCGATCTCGTCCTGTCGTTCTCCCGACAGGAGCGAGTGTCCCGGCGCGTAGGACGGCCGACGCGGGGGGCCGTCAGACGAACTCCGCCCGGTGCTCGTGAAGGAACTCGGCGACTGGGCGTGGGGCGCGCGGATGAGCTGCTGGAAGGTGCCGGTCGTGTAGTCGTTCTCGCCGGCGAGGATCGCCCAGTCGCGCGTGATGAGCAGCTCCGCCGTCCCGCGGATAGCCCGGCGTTCGTGAGGCGCTCGAGGAGCTCCTTCTCGGACGTCACCCTGAAGGTCACGGGCTCCCCAAGCTCCGCCGAAAGCAACTCGAGCGCCTCCGGCCACGACATGGGAACCGGCCCTGTCAGGTCGTGGTGCGCGCCCCAGCACGCCGGGTCGGTGAGCACGCGCACCCCGGCCTCGGCGACGTCGCGATGGTCAATCAAGGCGGTGCGGCCGGAGCCTGCAAGGCCGGTCCAGGTGCGCGAGGCGCGGACCTCGCGCGCGGCGGTGAGCAGCGACGCCGAGAAGATCGCGGGGCGGATCGTCGAGTACGGCACTGCCGTCGAGGAGGCGAACCGGTCGATGCTGAAGTGGGCTCGCTGGTTGATCCCAAGTGAGTCCGCGGATGCGTTGAGCACCGGTAGCCGCGTGACCTGCTCGACCGAGGCGATCCCGGCGGCAGCGGCGATCACGATTCGTTGCAGGATGCCCTCGATCCCGATTGAACCCATCGCCATGAATACCGTGCGGATCCCGTCAAATGCCTTGGCAAGGTCGCGCGGTTCGTGCATGCGCGTCGGACGGATGCACAGCCCTGCTGGTTCGCCGAAGGCGCGGCGGACTTTGTCGGGGTCGCGGACCATCGCCGTGACCGCCTCGCCGCGCGCGAGCATGCCGCGGACGATTTCGCTGCCGACGCGGCCGGTGGCGCCGATCACCGCGGTGGCCATAGCCACTCAGGACGGTAGTCCCGGCGGTGCCTGCTCGCGTCGCCGCTGCCGAGATACGTCGTTGTCATCACAGCCGACCTCCTCGTTGAACCTCGGTTGGCATCTATCTGAAGCCCCACCCCCGTCAACATTGCGCGCCCCGCCACACCTCGGTTATGTCTGCGCGATCAGTCGGTTGATGCCGATAAGAACGCGTTCACATCAGCGGCGACCTGGGCCGGGTGCTGGAACAGGAATCCGTGTGCCGAGTCGGGATAGATCCGGATCTGCGCGTCCGGGATCAGCCCGGCCATCAGATGGCTGAGCTTGGTCGGGATCATCAGATCGCTGTCGCCCTGGATCACGAGCGTCGGACGATTGATTCCGGTGAGACGCTGCAGCGCAGCGTGATTCGGGATGCCCCAGTCGACGATTGCGTCGTACTGCGCATCGCGAAGCGTGTCGTTCGTCGGAGCGTCTCGGTCGTCGGTGCGCGCCAGGAACCGGCCGAGGAACTCTCTCCCCTTCGCCTGGCTGGTGTCGGTGTGAGCAAACATCACGTACAGCAGGTTTTCTGGTTTGCTGTCCGCCCTCGCAGCGATGGCGATGTCCTCTCGCCAGCCATGCATCCCCGGCGCGCCCTTGGGCCCGGTCGCTGCCAGTATCAAGCGGCGTACAAGGGCCGGCCGGATCAGCGTGATCTCCTGCGCAACGAACCCGCCGATCGAGAAGCCGAGCAGGTCGACCTCCGAGACCCCGAGCGCCTCGAGGAACGCAATCAGCCGCCTCGCTGTGTCGGCGATCGTGGGACCGAACTGGCCAGTCGACGTTCCCGCGCCCGGGTAGTCGACCAGGATGACTTCACGCCCAGCGGCAAGTGCGTCGGTGAGCGCAGGATCCCAGTTGTCGAGGTTGCCGCGGAAGTGCTGAAGCATCACCAGCGGCGTCGCCCCAGGGGCACCGAAGCGGCGGTACGCCATCCGCAGAAGCCCCACCTCGAGGAACTGCGTGACAGCCGTTTGGTGCGTCGGTGGAGTGTCCCTCTGCACGTCCGGGTCAATCGTGCTGCTGCTCATGTTGTCCATCCCCCATCAGTTGGCCGCGAGCTCGCCCAGCATTCGCGCGAACTCGAGCTCGGGTTCCCGTGTTTGCAATCCGTGTGCGAACGCCGCGGCGAGTTGGCGCTGCGCGTCCTCGTCTTGCACGGTCTCGAGGAAGAGGTCGGAGTCGCGGCGGAACTCCGCCTCGGGCGCGAGCGCGATGGCGTTCACCCGGTCCTTGACCAGTGCCCGTGCGCGGGCAGGAAACACCGCGATCCGGTGCGCTAATGCGCGGACAAAGTCGGCTAGCGCGTCCGGGGGGAGGGCGCGGTTGATCCACCCGTAGCGCTCCGCGAGATCCGCGTCGTAGTCCTCGGCGCTCAACAGAACCTCGAGCGCCCGCGAGCGGCCCATGAGGCGAGTGAGATGCTGCACTGCCCCGCCCCCCGGAATCGAGCCGAGTGACGGTTCGAACTGGCCGAAGATCGCAGACCCGCGCGCAGCGAAACGCATGTCGCATGCGAGCACGAACTCACTGCCGACGGCGCGGACGCGGCCCTCGATCTGTGCGATCGTGACGAGACGACTCGCGCTCAGATGGCGGAACATCAGCCCCACTGATGGCTCGCCCGTCAGCTTTGCCGCGTTCTGCCGGTACTCGGGGATCCGGGTCAGGTCGACGTGCGAGATGAAGTAGTCCGGATCGCCGCTCGAGAACACGAGGACCTGGACGGTGTCGTCAGCCTCGGCCGCCTGGATGAGCGAGACGAGATCCCGAACGAGCTCGGGACCGAGCAGGTTCATTGGCGGCGCGAGGATCTCCGCGAACACGACCCGGGCCTCCTTGTGCACGGTCAGCGTCTCGAACTCGAGCCAGGAGTGTTCGTGTGTGAGAGACATCGAGTTCCTGCGCGGTCAGCCGATCGACTCAAGGATGGTTGCCGCGTACTCCGCCGGCGCCTCCTCCCAGATGAAGTGACCGCCGTCGATGAGCACGACGCGGCTGTTCGGCAGCCGCTCGTCGAGAAACTCGGCGTTGGCCAGCGGGACGACCGGGTCACCGCGCCCGTTGATGATCGTGACCGGCGTCGTGATCCCCGGGAGCAGCTCGGCCAGGATCGGCAGCTCTTCAGGGTACTTGCGGACGTAGCGCATCGACTCGACGAAGCGGTCGCCGTCGTAGCACGCCAGGTAGTCCTTGCGACTCTCGTCGGGCACTCCGCCGGCGACCTTGTCGAGGCTCGCGTTGACGATCGCGCGGGGGTCCATGCTGCGGTACTTGTCGAAGTCGGGGTCCAGCACCCATGAGGCCAATGGCTCACCGAGCTCGATCGGGACCGCCGCTCCGCCGGTGCCCACAATCACGCTGGTGATCCGCTCAGGATGGGTGGCCGCCGCGAACAGGGCAGCCGAAGTGCCCACGTCCGGCGCGACGATGTGCGGCCTGCCGAGATCGGCCTCGACGATCAACTGGGCGAGGAACCCGCCCATCGCTCGAGGGGAGAGAAGCTCGTCGCGGCGTTCGGATGCGCCAAATCCCGGTAGGTCGATAGCGAACAGACGGGCGCGCTCCGACAACGTGGTCCACATCGACGCGAACGCGTAGACGCTCTCTGGCCAGGGACTCGTGAGCAGGAGGGTCGGATCCTGACGAGCGCCAGTGTCGGCGTACCGGATCCGCACTCCGGCGATCGTTTGGAAGTGAACCTGTGGGATCGTTGTGGTGGGCATGCACCACATCCTCGGCGCGCAGGCGATCATTCGCGCCAGTGAGCCCACCGGGCAAGTCCCTGGCGGTGCTCGCGGAGGCGCTCGATCTCGTTCGTGTGCGACCTTTTGGCCGATCCGAGACTCACGTCGGCAGCCGCTCGGAGGTTGAGTGTGCGAGCCCGCGTGCCAGCTCCCGGCGGGACTTGATCCCGAGCTTGGCGAACACGTGGCGGAGGTGCCATTCCACGGTGCGCCGGCTGAGGAACAGCCGGGCGCCGATCTCGGGGTTCGAGAGGCCATCGCGGGCCAACTCGGCGATCTGCAGCTCCTGCGCCGTCAGCTCGTCACGTGCGTCGGCGGTCCGCTTGCGGACGGTCTCACCCGTCGCCAGCAGCTCGCGACGAGCGCGTTCCGCGAACGCCTCCATGCCGGTCGAGGTGAAGTCCGCCAAGGCGTTGCGTAGCTGTATCCGCGCGTCGACTCGGCGGTTCATACGTCGAAGCCATTCGCCATACAGGAGGCGAGTGCGGGCGAGCTCGGCTCGAACCCCGGTTCGGCTCAGATGGTCGACGGCCTCGAGGAACTGACCCTCGGCACGTTCGTCGTCGCTGAGCAGAGCGCGTGAACGTGCATCGATCCCGAGTGCCCAGCCGGTTCCCGTCGCGTCGGCCTTTCTGGACAGCCGTTGTTGGGCGGCCAGCGCCAGATCGATCCTGCCGAGTCGCGTCGCTGGTTCGATCAGCTCGCTCAGACCCCAGTTCTCCGCGACGATCTCCCGATGCTCGCTGGCGGAGGCCGCAGCGGCCAAGGCCTCCTCGTACCGACCCAGCCCGTTGCACAGGACGGCGCGCGCGTAGGCAGTGATGGCCAGTCCGATGCCCTCGCCGCGAGCCTCTGTCTCCCGCTCGGTCGTCTCGATCAGGTCGACCGTCTCGCGCTGTCTGCCTTGCCAGGCCGAGAGGACCAACGCGCCGTACGGTGCGGACCGGATCCCGGTCGCGTCCTGGACGGACTCGGTCTCGGACACCGTCGCGGCTGCCGCGGCGAGCTCTCCACAGAACACAAGGACGGGCGCGCGCGCGCTGAGAGCGAGCGCGAGTTCGCTGAGCGTTCCCGACTCGCGCGCGAGCTCCACGCTGGAGTGCGAGAGCGAGCGTGCGTGTTCGTCGTCCCAGCTCTCGAGCGCGAGGACGCACCCTTGCCAGAGCCAGCGCAATCGCTCCTTGGCCGAGGCGCTTCCGCTGACGAGCCGCTCCAGCGCCTCGCGGCAGCGCGGGACCGCCGTGGCGTAATCGTCGGTGAGAGCAACCAGCGCGTCGAGCAGCGGGTCGGCGGTGGCCCGCGAGGCATCCGGTGGGCGCGGTGAGGCGCGGGCCGCCTCCGCGACCTCGGACATCCCGACCTCGCCGTGCAGTCTCCCTGCGAACATCGCCGCGGAAAAGGTGTCAACGTACGTCTCGCGCGCGGTGGAGAGGTCGAGCGGCTCGAGTCGGCGGGCGGCAGCCAGCAGCAGCCCCGTCGCGTCGCTGCCTCGGCTGGAAGCGAACGCGAGCTGCGCCTGCAGCAAGTCGACCTGCGCGCGCTGGAACTCTTCGAGCGGCCCGGCGCGGGCGATCGCCAGCAAGCCGCGAGCCGTTGTGAACGCGCCGGCCTGGACACTGGCGTAAGCGGCCGCCAGCGCCCGCTCACGGCGACGCGCCGGGTCCGGTGTCAGTGCGACGGCACGGTCCAACAACGCCGCGGTGGCGGCGGCGCCGCCACGAGCCTGCGCCCGGGAGGCCGACCTCTCGAGCTCCGATGCCACGTCCTCGTCGGGTCCGTTCGCCGCTAGCGCCCGATGCCACGCCCGGAGATCCGCGTCGGAATCCGGATCGCTCACCTCCGCCAGCGCCTCGTGCGCGCGCCGACGGCTGCTGGTCGACGCCGAGCGGTAGACCGCCGAGCGCACGAGGGGATGGTGGAAGCGGACACTCGTCCCGATCTGCAACAGCTCCGCGGCCTCGGCGGGCGCGAGGGCGGACGGGTCAAGCCCGAGTCTTCGTCCCGCGCGCAATACGAGCGGCGCGTCTCCGAAGGGCTCGGCCGCCGCCAGCAGCATCAAGCGCTGGGTCGCCTCGGGCAACCCGCCGATGCGCTCGAGGTAGTGCCCCTGGATGTGCTCCCGAAGCTCACCGATGCCAGGAAGCTCGAATCCACCCGCCAGCTGGGCAGCGGTCATGCGCCCCGGCAGCTCCAACAGGGCCAGCGGGTTCCCACCCGTCTCGCTCACAACTCGGTCCACGACGCGGCTGTCGAGCCGGCCGGTTACGACAGTCCGCAATAGCGCGCGGGCATTCTGCTGCGGCAGCCCATCGAGATGCAACTCGGGCAGGCCCTCGAAGTCGGGAACGGCCGCAGGTGTCCGCGCTGCCACGACGATCGCGACCGACTCCGCCCTCACGCGTCGCGCGACGAACCCGAGGATCTGGCTCGAGGCGACGTCCAGCCATTGCGCGTCATCGATGAGACACAGCAGCGGCCTCTCCTCCGCCACAGCGGCCAGCAAGTTGAGCACGGCCAGCCCGAGCAGGAACCGTTCGGGCACTTCCCCCGCCGCAAGCCCCAGAGCGACGCTCAGGGCGTCCCGCTGCGGGACCGGGAGCGTGCCGAGCCGGTCGAGCATCGTCGCGCACAGCTGATGGACTCCGGCGAACGGCAGCTCCATCTCCGCCTCCACTGCCGTGAGCTCCGCAACTCGGAAACCGGATGCCTGCCGCGCGGCGTAGCGCAGCAGGGCGCTTTTGCCGATGCCCGGCTCGCCCCGGATGGCCAGGACCTCGCTCTCGCCTTTGCGAACCCTTGCCAGCAAGCCATCGAGCGCCTCGCGCTCGCTTGTCCTGCCCACGAAACCGGGCCCACGCATACGACGACCTATCCCGGCAGGGCGACGTCGAGGCCGCTCCGTGCATCGATCCCCAGCTTCCCGAAGACCTTGTGCAGGTGGTACTCAACCGTTCGGGGACTGAGGAACAGCTGGGCGCCGATGTCGGCGTTGGTGAGCCCGTCGCGGGCGAGCCGGGCGATCTGCTCCTCCTGCGCTGTGAGCTCCTCGCGCTCCTCGAGGCGGCGCCTGCGTGGCTTCCCGCCCGCGGTGACCAGCTCAGCCACGGCCCGGTCAGCAAACGCCTCCATCCCCATTTCGGTGAACATCTCCGCGGCGATCCGAAGCTGCTCGCGCGACTCGCCGCGGCGACCCTCACCGCGCAGCCACTCGCCATACAGCAGCCGTGCGCGCGCGAGTTCCGGACGCAGCGGCGTCCGGCCCAGCCGTTCGATCGACTCATGAAACAGCGGCTCGACCGCCTCGCCGCGACTCGCGAGCGCACGCGATCGAGCCTCCACACCGAGCGCAAAGTCAGTGCCCGCGGGTTGAGTTGTCGCTGCGAGCCGATCGACCGCATCATGCGCGAGCTCTGTCTCGCCGAGGCGTATCGCCGCCTCGACCAGCTCGGGTAGGGCCCCTAGCGAAGTCCACGGATCGATGGCCTGTTCGATCACCTCTTGCGCCGCCGCTGCTGCCGCCTCGTAACGCCCTCGGCCGTTGTGAAGGCGACTCTCAGCCCAGCGCGCCACCATCACCGCCATCCCTTGTCCGGCGTCCGTTGCGACCTGCACGGCCCCCTCGACCACGCGCGCCGCATCGTCATCCCGACCTTGCATCGCGCGAAGCATCAGCAACGTGATCGGCGGGGGGGCGGTTCCCGTCGCAGCAGCCACGCTCTCGCTCTCCGCGACCAGCACGTCCGCGCCTGCCAAGTCACCACACCACGTCCGGTCAAGCGCCAGTGACTGGAGGTGAATTGGCAGCTCGCCGAGCGCACCGGCGTGACGCACCATCTGAGCCTTGCGTTCGTTCAGCGCTAGCGAACCCTCGAGGTCCCAGGTGGCCGAGCCGGCACCGGGCGCCAACCAGCCCCAGCGGAGCATGTCGTCGACCGATAGATCCATGCCAGACCGCGCTGCGCGCTGGAGGATCGGGGTGGCCGCAGCGGGCCCATCGGTGGCCAGCAGCGCAAACCCTTCGATCAGCAAGTCGAGCGGATGCGGGCTTTGTGGCAGCGGCGGAAGCGAGCGAACGGCCGTGCAGATGTCGACAAGGACGCCAGATCCCCCGAGATGGTTTGCGCTGACTGCTGCGCCCCATGCGGTGAGGTACGCCCGGCGGGCAAGGGTGACGTCGAAGGCCTCGAGTTCCCTCGCTGCCTGAAACAAGAATCTCGACGCGTCGCTGCCATAGGCGGACACGAGGGCAGCGTGTCCGCGTAGAAGCGTGGCTCGCGCTCGCTGAAAGCCATCGATTCGGCCGCTTTCAGCCATGGCCAGAAGCCTCATGGTCGAGTCGAAGTCGCCGGCCTCGAAGCTGGCTTCCGCCGCGGCCAGTGCGCGCCCGGTCTGGACGGCCGGGTCCGGGGTGAGAGCCGTCGCTCGCTCGAGGAACGCCGCAGCGGCCGCGAGACCACCGCGGCCCTGAGCTCGCGCTGCGGAGCGTTCGAGGTCAGCGGCCACGGCCTCGTCAGCTTCGGCAGCCGCGAGAGCCCGGTGCCAGGCGCCGCGGTCGGCGGCGAGCTCGTCATCGCTCACGTCCGCGAGCGTGTCGTGCACTCGCCGTCGTGCGTCGGGCGACGCGGCTCGGTAGACCGCTGAGCGCACCAGCGGATGGTGGAACCGAACCCGATCGTCGATTTCGAGCAAGCCGGCATCGCGTGCAGGAATCAACGCGCTCGGGTCAGTGAACAGTCGCTCGGCTGCCCGCCACAGCAGGGCGGCGTCCGCCAGCGGCTCAGCAGAGGCGAGCAACATCAGTCGCTGCGTCGCGTCGGGCAATCCGGCGATGCGTTGCAGGTATCCCTCTTCCAGCCGGCTCGGAAGGTTGCCCGCACCGGGTGGAGCAAAGCCCCCGGCCCGCTCCGAAGGGCTCATCCGCCGGGACAGCTCGACGAGTGCGAGCGGGTTGCCCCGGGTTTCGACGATGATCCGGTCGCGGACGTGATCATCGAGTAGGCCCGGCACGGATCGCGACAGCAGTGCGCGAGCGTCGGACTCATCGAGGCCTTCGACCGCGAGCTGCGGCAGGCCGTCGAGAGCGCGCGTTGTGGCGGGCTCGCGCAGCGCAAAAATCATCGCGATCGGCTCCGCCACCAGGCGCCGCGCCACGAATCCGAGTGCCTCGAGCGAGACGGCGTCGAGCCATTGAGCGTCATCCACGAGGCACAGGAGTGGGCGCTGCTCGGCGGTCGCGGAGAGTAGGTTGAGCACAGCGAGGGCGACCAGGAACCGATCGGGAGCATCGGCGATCGCGAGCCCGAAGGCAACGCGGAGCGCGTTCTGCTGTGGCTCTGCGAGCACCTCGAGCCGTTTGAGCATCGGCCTACACAGCCGGTCGATCCCCGCGAACGGCAGCTCCATCTCGGCCTGGATCCCCTCGATTTCGGTCACGCGCAGGCCGGACGCCTGCCGCGCGGCGTACCGCAGCAGCGCGGTCTTTCCGATGCCCGCCTCGCCGCGGACCACCAGGACGGCGCTCTGACCATCGCACGCCTGAGCGAGCATTGCGTCGAAGCGTTCCCGCTCGTGCGCCCGGCCGATAAAACCAAGGCCCCGAACTCTTGGCATCCCGTCCAGAACTCTAAAGGGTCCATAAGAATCGGCAAGGCAGCGTCAGCCAATCGTCTCTCGTTCTCGCCACCTGTCGAGGAAGCCGATCAGACCGTCCGGGTGAGCGCTGCCGATCGTGATGCCGCGCTCGCGCAATTGGCGGGCGACCGCCAGCGGAACGCGGACGGCGCCGGAAAGAGACACGAGTGCGCCTCGCGGACGGACGTGCCGCGCCGCGTGCTGATAGAGGAGCGCGGCCGTTTGTGTCGTGGTGTGGACGACGACGTCGACGCCATCAAACGCAGCGACCGACTCGGCGAACAGGCGCTGAACGTCGAGCTCATCGGCGAGGTCGGCGCGTACGGAGACGACGTTGCCGTCGGCGGCCTGGATCTCCGCGACGGTCGCGTCGACTGTGCGCTGACGCTCGAGGTAGACGACAACGACCTCCCAACCCCAGCGCGTCAGCACGCGCGCGACCTCTAGACCGGTTCCGGACGAGCCGCCGGTGACGATCGCCACGACCCGTGCGCGGACCTGCCGACTGTCTCCATTGCGACTCATCACTTACTCGAGCGCCCACGGAGACTCTTCAGTGATGGCGTCGCATCGGCGGGGTGGCCGCGAGCGACGGCGAGCCGCGAAGAGACGAGCCACGATCAGGGGTCGCACGGTCGGGAACACGTTGCGGGCCTGCGGGCGGTTTCGTCGGCCTGACCGGGTCATGGGTGATCTCGAGTCGAGTCTGGTCGAGGCGTTTTGTCACGTTCGAGCCGCTAGGCAGGTCGGTAGCTTGTGAGCGAGCGCCGCTCGGTGGGCCGCTCGTGACGGTGACATCTCGCCCCGGCGGTCGCCTCCGTGCAAACCCCAGTCGGCACGCGGGCGGGGGCCCGAGGATGGAGGCCGAGCTGTGAGCGACCTTCCTTTCCCGTGGTCAGCCCGAAGTTCTCTCGCGGGCTGACCCCAGCGGTCTGAGCAGGGAGAGTGGCGATGACGGCTCGCGGGACCAAGCCGTGGCCGCCGACGCGCGTCCCGAAACCTTGAGGCGCGATGGCACACCAGCAAATCGGACGAGGGAGCGCACCGGGATCGTCGGCCCGGGTCGACCCGCAGATGCACTAGGGACCTCACTGGCGCGACGAGCCGCGAAAGCCGCGACCGTCACCGCGAGCTGCAACCACCAGCGAGGAGACGCGACATGGCGAAGTTCGACTACGACGTGGTGATCATCGGTTCGGGGTTCGGTGGAAGTGTCGCCGCGCTGCGCGCCGCCGAGAAGGGCTACCGGGTCGGTGTGATGGAGTCGGGCAGGCGCTGGGCGGACGAGGACATCCCGAAGACCCAGTGGGACCTGGCGCACTTCGTGTGGTTCCCCGCCGCGGAGCTCTACGGGGTCCAGAGGATCGAGTACCTCGACGACGTGCTCGTCCTCTCCGGCGCCGGCGTCGGCGGCGGCTCGCATGTCTATGCGAGCACGATGTATGTCCCACCGAAGCAGTTCTTCGACGCGAAGGAATGGGCCGGTATCACCGATTGGGCCGATGAGCTGGCGCCGTACTTCGATCAGGCCGCGAGGATGTTCGGCGTCGTGCGCTACCCGTACCTGCCCACGGACGTCGACCGGGCCATCAGGCAGGTTGCGAACGACATCGGCCGAGGCGAGACTCACAACAAGGCCCCGCTCGCCGTCTACTTCGGCACGCCGGGAGTGGAGGCTGACGACCCGTACTTCGGCGGGGTCGGGCCGCGGCGCACCGGCTGTATCTCGTGCGGCAACTGCAACAACGGCTGCGGTCACAACGCCAAGAACAAGCTGACGACGAACTACCTCTACCTCGCCGAGCAGCTCGGCGCGCGGGTGCACGACATGCACGAGGTGTTCGACCTGGTGGCGCTCGAGGGAGGCGGGTTCGAGGTGCACGCGCGTCACCCCGGCTGGGCGCAACGGGCAGGGCACCTTCACCACAGCACGTACACCGCTGAGCAGGTGATCGTGGCCGCGCACGCGTACGGGTCGGCCAAGCTCCTGCATCACATGCAGCACAAGGGTCGCCTGGGCGGCCTGTCGAGCGAGCTCGGGAAACGCGCGCGGACCAACTCTGAGCAGCTTCTCTACATCACGCGGACCCACGCGGAGTGGGAGCGCGATCGGGAGAGGATCCACATCATGCCGGGGTCGGTCACGATCACCTCGGGCACCTGGCCGGATCCGGTCACGAGCATCGAGCCGACCTATTGGGGGCTCGGAAGCAACGTCTTCGCATTCCTCGGGACCTACCACCAGCACGGCGAGCAGAAGCACTCGTTCGCGTCCTGGCTCAAGGAAATCCTCAGCCACCCGAGCGAGGAGATCTTGCCCGCCGACCCGCGCCACTGGTCCGAGCGCTCCTTCGTTGCGCTCTGCTCGCAGACGACCGACACGTCGATCGAGCTGTACTGGCACGACGGGCTGCTGCACTCAAAGCCATCCGGGACGCCGCCGTCGGTGCACGTCCCAGCGATCGAGGACTTCGTCGACCGTGTGGCGACGCAGCTGGGGGCCGACGAGGCGGCGCTCGCGACCGAGGTCATCAACCGCAACGCGTCCGCCCATTTCGTCGGCGGGATTCCGATCGGCGAGAGCAGTGAGACCGGCGCTGTCGACCCCTACCTGCGCATGTTCGGCCAGCCGGGCCTCCATGTCATGGACGGGAGCGTGATGCCGGCCAATCCTGGAGTCAACCCATCGCTCTCGATCACGGCCCTCGTCGAACGGGCGATCTCGCTCTGGCCGAACAAGGGTGACGATGACACCCGGCCACCCCTGGGTTCCGGCTACGAGCGCATCGACCCGGTCCGGCCGCACCGCCCGGCCGTGCCTGCGGGCGCCCCGGGCGAACTGCGACTTGACGCGACGAAGGAAGAAGTCATTCCCGCATATCCCTACTGAGCCAGCCCGACGAAGGAGAAGACGATGACAACCGAACTTGCAGCCGAGGCCGTCCGCACGGTCGGGCGCGGTGACGCGATTCCCAACGACTGTGTCGCTCCCTACTACCTCGATGACCTCAAGCGACGGATCTCGGTCGCGCGAGTCGCGGACCGCCTCTACGCGTTCGATGATCTCTGCACCTGCGCCGAGCGGTCATGCCCGCTATCTGGAGGACTGTTGACAGGGACGACGCTCATGTGCCAATGCCACGGCTCCCGGTTCGACATCACCACCGGAAGAGTGATCAACGGCCCAGCGACCGAAGCGCTGCACATCTACAAGGTGCAGGAGGTCGACGGCGACGTTCGACTCCGGGTCTGATCGAGATGGGAACCGCGCCGCCCTCACCGGGTGTACGAGTCGGAGAGACCCCACATCGAGACGCGCCCCCTGAAGGCGGCGCCGAACGTCTCATGGCGAACACTGCACCCACGCCGCGGGCGGTCACACTCGTGCTGCTGCCCGCGACGGTGCTGATGCTGGCGTTCGCGTTCTTCTACGTCGGCGCCTTCCATGATCCAACGCCGCACCACGTGCCCGTGGCCGTCGTCGGCCCGCCCTCGGTCGCCGTGCAACTGAACCGCGTGCCCGGGGACCCGCTTGACGCGCGACGCGCATCGTCTCGCTCCGACGCGCTGTCGCAGATCGATGGCCGCGAGGTCTTCGGCGCCTACGAGCCCGCGACGAACCGTCTGTTCGTCGCCTCGGCCGCGAACCGGGCGACCGCGGTCGCGCTGGAGCAGACGTTCAACCTCATCGCCGCTGCGCAGCGCCGGCCGGCAGTCCAGGTCACCGACGTCAAACCGCTGCCGCCCAAGGACCCTAACGGCACCGCGGCGTTCTACGCGGTGGTCGCGTGGATGTTCGGCGGCTACATCGCCTCGACACTGATCGGGTTGATCGGAAGCCCACGCAGCACCAGCAGGCGACGCGCAGCGGCACGGCTCTCAGCACTGGCGGAATTCGGCCTCGTCGGCGGGATCCTCAGCGTGGTCATGCTGCGCGCGTGCTTCGGTGTGTTCTCAGGCCACGTGATCGCGATGTGCGCGATCGCGGCGCTGACGATCTTCGCGAGCGGCGCAGCCACGGCAGGCATCCAGGCCGCCGCCGGCCCAGCGGGGACCGGTCTGGTCATTCTCGTCTTCGTCATCCTCGGCAACTCGGCGTCAGGCGGACCGTTCGCCCGACCGCTCCTCCCCGGCGTGTGGAGAACGATCGGCGGCCTGTTGCCGCCCGGGGCGAGCGTCGACCTGGCCAGGTCGACGCTGTTCTTCGGTGGCGCGCGGATTGCGGGCCCGATCTTGGTGCTGGTGGCCTGGGCGCTCCTGGGCGCTGCGCTCGCACTCGCGCTCGGTGGCCGCATCATGGATCCCGCCGACGCGGAGGCGGCGGCGGCCGCAGGAGCAGCGGTGTGATGAGCGCGAACGACGAGGAGCACTGACAGATGTCATCCAAGTTCGTGAACAACACGCCTGAACTCGAGACGACCGAGCCAGCCGTTGACGGGCCAGGTTCTGCCGTTTCCGCCGGCGCTCCTTCTTCGGTGCCGCCGGCCCCGGACGATTACCACCCCGACCCGGAGCGTTGGATGGCGCTCGGCGTCGTCCTGGCCGCCGGGTTCATGACCCTCCTTGACGTCTCAATTGTCAATGTCGCCCTGCCGAGCATCGCGCTGGGCCTGGACGCGCAGCAGAGCGAGCTGCAGTGGATCGTCGCGGGCTACGCGCTCGCGCTGGGTCTGCTGCTCGTGCCGGCGGGGCGTTTCGGTGACGCTCACGGCCGTCGGCCCGTATTCATGGCCGGCGTCGCGCTGTTCGTAGTTGCGAGCGCGGCCTGCGCCTTAGCGCAAACGCCGCTCGAGCTCGTGCTGACGCGGATCGCTCAGGGCTTCGCCGGCGGCCTCATAACCCCGCAGATCTCAGGACTCATCCAGAGCCTGTTCCGCGGCGAGGAGCGCGGCAAGGCGTTCGGCTACTTCGGCGCGACCATCGGCGTCTCGAGCGCGGTCGGCCCCCTCATCGGGGGCGCGCTGATCGCGTGGTTCGGCGTGCACAACGGCTGGCGGGCGGTGTTCTTCGTCAACCTGCCGATCGGCGCAGCGATCCTGCTGCTCGCCCGCCGCTACCTGCCGGCGCCGACCGCGGCCGAGCGCCGGCCGCAGGCGATGGACCCGCTCGGCGTCGTGCTGCTGGGCGCCGCGATTCTGTGCATCCTCGTCCCATTCATCGAGCAGCGCACGTGGCATAGCTCGCTGCGCCTCGCCCTGCTCCCGCTAGCCGCCGTGCTGCTCGTCGTGTGGGTGATGCACGAGGGCCGCTACGGCCGCACCCACGAGCCGCTGGTGTCGCTTGACCTGTTCCGGATCCGCTCCTACGCGCTCGGAGCCCCGGTGGGCCTGTTCTTCTTCGCCGGTTTCATCGCGTTGTTCTTCATTCAAACTCAGTACCTGCAGCTCGGGCTGGGCTACCCCGCGTGGAAGTCCGGCCTCGCCGTCACGCCGTTCGCCATTGGCAGCGCGCTGGTCGCGTCGGCGGCCAGCCGCCAGGCGCTGCGCCGCGGCCCTAAGCTCGTGGCCTTCGGGCTCGCCGCGGTCCTCCTCGGGATGGGCGGGGTGTGGCTGGCGGTAAGCGCCCATCCCGCCTACGACGTCGCACTGTGGATCGCGCTGCCGCTGCTGATCGCCGGACTCGGCAGCGGGCTCGTGATCTCACCCAACCTGACCCTCACGCTGTCGCAGGTACCGGTCCAGCGCGCCGGCAGCGCCGGCGGCGTGCTGCAGACGGGTCAGCGGATCGGGTCGGCCGCCGGCATCGCCATCACCGGAAGCGTCTTCTACAACCAACTCCTCTCATCGCACGGCGACTACGCATCGGCCTTCCGCGCCGGCCTCATCAGCATCGCCGCGTTCGTCGCCGCCGCGCTCGCGCACGTACTAGCGGACGTCTTCACGCGCAACCCTTGAGCGTCCGCCCAGCACAGCTGCTCGTTCGCGTGCCTGACGCGCGGCGAACGTTGGCTTGGTGGCCGGTAGACCTGGGAGGCAGCGGGCTCGTCCGCCACCGTCCGCACGCGTGTGGGAACCTCTTGCGTGGTTGGTCGGGTCAGAGTTTGCATGGACAGCCTCTTCTATCGCGCGCGCTTCAGCTGGGAGCACCGGTGGACGCCGGGGCACATGTCCGCCTACATCGATGGCGAGCTGGGCTCGCACGGGCGGGTGCGCGTGGAGCGCCACGTCGGGGAGTGCGAGGAATGCCGGCGGCTGCTAGCGGGCCTTCGCGAAACGCTGGATGCACTGCACCGGCTGCCGGCGCCCGCAGGGAGCGGAGACCCGGAGCGGGTGGCGGCGGCGGTGCGGCTCCGGCTGCGCGAACCGCGCGATCGCGACTGAACCGTTCTTACTGCGTGTCGGGTCAAACGGGGCATGAACACGCATATTCATTCCCAGACTCAGGCCGACCGCCGACCGGCGGAGACCAGCGACCGTCCTCAGGTGGAGAAGACCGACCGCGAGTGGCGTGAGCAGCTCAGCCCCGACCAGTACGACGTGCTTCGTCGCAAGGGAACGGAGCCTCCATTCACCGGACGCTACGTGCAGGAGAAGCGCTCAGGCACCTACCGGTGCGCCGGATGCGGGGCCGAGCTGTTCTCATCGGCGACGAAGTTCGACTCCGGGACCGGCTGGCCGAGCTTCACCGAGCCGGCGGACCGAGCCAACGTCGAGCTGCTCGAGGACCGCAGCTGGGAGATGCGACGGATCGAGGTGAACTGCGCCGCATGTGGCGGTCATCTCGGCCACGTGTTCCCCGACGGACCTGGCGCGACTGGGGAGCGCTACTGCATCAACTCCTGCTCGCTCGAGCTCGAGGAGCACTAGGCCGGACCGCGACGAGCGCCACGGACGTGTGGCGCCCGTCCGCCCGCGCGGTATAACCGCGCGGTGAGCGCCGTCCCGACCTCTGAGCATGAGCTGATCCAGAGGGCGCGCGTCGGCGATGAGGAGGCCTTCGCGGAGCTGGTCATGCTCCACGCGGACCGCGTGTGCGGCGCGCTGCGTCGCTTCGGACTCGGCGAAGACGAGGCCGACGAGGTCGGGCAGGAGGTGTTTCTGCGTGCTTGGCGGGGGCTGTCTCGGTTCGAGGAACGGGCGCAGTTCTCGACGTGGCTGTACCGCATCGCGTTCAACGAGGCCCAGCGCAGGCGCTCACGGCGGGCGCTGCCGCGCGTCCCTCCCGATCCGGCCGGCGAGGATCCGATCGCGGCGGTACCTGAATCGCCGGATGCCGGTCCCGAGGCCCAGGCGCTGTCGCACGAGTTCGAGCGGCTCCTCGAACAAGCGCTCGATGAGCTGCCGGGGGAGTGGCGGGACGCCGTCGTGCTGCGTGACATCGAAGGGCTCTCGACCGAAGACGCCGCGGAGATCGTCGGCGTCCGACAGGCGGCTTTCAAGAGCCGGCTTCACCGCGGACGCATGCAACTGCGAGCCCTCCTCGAGCCGTACCTGAAGCTCAAGGAGGGCTGAACGGCTGCTGGGCCTAGCTGGCCGATCCGACGGCGGCCGTGGCCGGATCGAGCCCGAGCGATCGCTCGAGCGCTTCCTTCGGCTGGGCGCCGACGGCCTGCGCGACCGGCGCGCCGTCGCGGTAGAGGACGACGAACGGGATCCCGCGGACGCCGGCGCGAGCCGCCAGCGCGTGCTCGTCGTCGACGTTCACCTTGCCGACCTTGAGCGTCGCGGAGCGCTCTGCGGCGATCTGCTCGATCACCGGTCCGAGCAGCCGGCACGGTCCGCACCACGGCGCCCAGTAGTCGACCAACACCGGGATGTCAGAGGCGAGCACTTCCTCGTCGAAGTTGGTCTCAGTCAGGGTGATCACTTCGGTCATGTCGTTGCCTTTCGGTTCTCAGCTACTCGTCACGCACGGTGGTCGCGCAAACCGCGCCGCCGTGCTTCTCGAAGTAGCGCTGGTGGTAATCCTCGGCGTCGTAGAACCTCGACGCCGGCACGATCTCGGTCACGATCGGCCGGGTCAGCATCTGCTGATGCCGGTCGCGGGACGCGATCGCCGTCCGCTCCTGGTCCGCATCGTGGACGAAGATCGCCGAGCGGTACTGGCTGCCGAAGTCCCAGCCCTGGCGGTCGCGGGTCGTCGGATCGTGCATCGACCAGAACCCGCTCAGCAGGTCCTCGTAGCTGATGACCGTGGGGTCAAACCACACGTCGACCGACTCGGCGTGTCCGGTCGTGCCGGAGCAGACCTGCTCGTAGCTCGGACCCGGCGCGTGTCCGCCCGTGTAGCCCACGCTTGTGCGTACGACGCCTTCTAGCTCGCGGAACGAGGCCTCAACGCCCCAGAAGCAACCGGCCGCGAACGTCGCGCGCTCCAGGCCATCGGTACCGATTGCGTTGCGCTCCTCGGCAGCCTTCGGGTGGAGAACATGTCCTGTGTGGTTCAAACAACTGTCCTTTCGTTCTCTGTTTACGTTGGGTTGGACCCCTCCTGAGGCGAAGACGATTCAGCTCGATGATCTGAGCCCTGAACCCAGGCGCGACTACCTGTAACGACGCGGCGAAGCGCCCATCGCCGTGCCCGGACACCGCGTACCGTCGCGGTGTGGACGCAGCCAAGCTCGCTGCCGAACTGCTCGACGGTCTACTGGCGAACCGCACCCTTGCGCGACGATCGGTCGAGCCCCGCTCTTTCGCGCGGCGGGGCCGATTGAGCGCCCTGCCGCTATCGCACGTGCTGGATCGACCAGCCGGGCAAAAAAATGAGAGAGGAATGCGGGGTCTCTGTGGGCGTCGCGGCTCGGTCCCTCCCGTCCGTTGATGCCTTGACGGGAGGGACCGGCGCGGTAGCGGTTACACGGCTGCGCGGTTGAGCTCGTCCAGCTCGAGGTCGTCGAGGCTCGAGGCGGCGTCGCGGCCGGCGAGGTCCACGGTCGTCTCGCCCACCTCCTGGACGACGAACGCGTCGTGGTTGAGCTCGACGAGCGCGGGCGAGAGCATCGGCCGCATCAGCTCCCAGATGCTTCCGCGCAGCGCGCCCTCGCCGCCGGGCAGGGCGTCGCGGAGCTTGCGTGCCATCCGCTCTGACCCGAGCGTCTTGGTGCGTGTGACGCCGTCTGGGTCGAGCGTGAACGCGGCGCCGAGCCGGGCGGTGAGCCGCGCGATCCCGCGCAGCGGGTCGGGGTCCTCGAGCGCGAGCCCCAGCTCGGCCGCGACGATCGCGTCGGGGTGCCGGGGCTCGTAGCGGCCGCTGTCGCCCACCGGCAGTTGGCGTTCGGGGTCGGTCCAACCGGCGCCGTAGGCGATCAGCTCGCCGTAATGGCGAACCAATAGCCGGCAGACGATGTCGCGGAGCGCGTGCAGTTGCGCGTCGCTGGGCTGGATCAGTCCCGCGCGGATGTCGTGCCCGAGCCCGAGATTGCTGCGCGTTGCTTCGGCCTGCCGCGCTCGTGCACTGGCCCGTCGCTGCTCGTCCTCGGCGCCGGCTTCGCGGAGCTCGTCATCGTCGATCCGGCCGCCGGCGAAGTAGGCCTCCTCTCGCGCGGGCGCGGTCTCGTCGGCCTGGATGTGCTCCTGGACGAGGTCGATCATGAATGCTGGGTCGACGACCCAGATGCCGGCGGCGAAATCGCGACCGCGATCGTGGACGAAGGCGTAGCGGCCGGTGCGGGCGCGGTCGCGCACCTCGCCGCTGATGCGCAGCTTGAGCGACCGGGCTTTGGCGCGCGCGGTGAGCGTGTCCAGCTCACGGTCGAGCTGTTCGGGCGCGCAGCCGAGGACGCCGGCGATCTGGCGCCCGCCGCCGTCACTCAGCTGGCCGCGGGCGCGGTCGATCTGCTCGGCCGCGTCGAGCAGAGCGCCGTCGTCGATCCGGACGGCGTAGGTGTGCTCGTCCTCGACGACGGTGCGGTGGACGAACGCGCCCATGTCCTGCAGCGCCTTCTCGTGCAGCTCGCTTGAGCTGATTCGCTTGGCGACCGCCTCGCTGAGCTGCGGGGCGACGGCGTGCATGTCGGCGAGCCGGTTGGCCATCGTGACCGACAGCTCTTCGCCGGCAGGCCGTTCGGACACGCGGGTCCGGATCGCGTCGGGGAGGGTCAGCTGGCGGCGCAGGTTGTGGGCGCGCCGTGGGCTGATCCCAAGGTCCGCGCACACGGCGGCCAGCCGGTCTTCGTCGCGTAGGCCGGCGCGGGCCGCCCAGCAGTCGCGGAACTGCTCCTGCTGGTCGACGAGGCTCAGCTGCTCGCGCTGGTTGGCTTGGGCCTGGATGCGGCGGATCTCGTCGGTGCTCGGCCCGTGGTCGAGCAGCAGCACGATCAGGCTGCGGATCGGGCTCAGGCCCTCGTACCCGTCGCGGCCGGCGAGCTCGTGGCTGGCGGTGGCGGCGAGGTAGCGACGCTGGCCGTCGTAAATGAGCACGGGCCCGTCGGGGCTCGGGCGGTGGCCGATGCAGGGGATCAGCTGGCCGGTGCGGCACAGCATCGCGGCGAGCCGCTCGATCCCCTCCTCGGAGATGTCACGTCGCGCGTTGGCGGCGAGCTCGATCTCCGCGAGGGGGATGCGTTCGATCCGCCGGTCAATCGGCGAGCCGGCGATCGTGACGTCGAACAGGGCGGGGCGTGGCAGCAGGGCCGGGTTGGGTTTCGGCATCTGGGTGCTCCTTGAGGTGTGGGTTCAGTGGGTGCGCGCGGCCGCGGCGGGCGGCGAGCGCGGCGACGGTGTCGGCGGCGATGTGGTCGAGCGCCTGTGCCGGGTCGGTGATCACGGCGATCCGGTCGCACTCGACCGAGAGCGGCGCGATCCCGATCGAGAGGTGAATCGTCGGCACGCCGAGCTCGGCGAGCCACCGGATCCGCTCGACTCCCGCGCGGGTGTCCGACCATCCCCCGTCGGAGAGGACGTAGACGAGCCGGGGGCGGCACCGGTTGGTCATCTCGAGCTGGTCGTAGATGAGCTCGATCGCGTCGCCGGCGAACGCGGTGCCGCCACCGGTGCGGATCCCCGGCACGAGCGCCAATGGCCGGCTGCCGTCGGACAGAAGCTCGGCGCTGTTGCCGAACAGGGCGGTCGCGCACCGGCCGCCGACCTGGCGCAGCCCGTCGGTGAGGATCCAGGCGATCGGCCCGAGCGCGGGCTCGTAGCCGCCCATCGACCCGGACGTGTCGATGATCAGCCCGACGTGCGGCTCCTGTATCGGCGCCCGCACGTGCCGGGTGACCCGCCACGGGTGGGTGGTGACCGGTCGCCCGGCGGCCTGTTGCGCGCGGCCGCGGGCATACGCGCGGCCGTCGAAGCGCCCGCCCGGCGTGCGCTTGTCGAACTGCCGCGTTCCCTGTGTCCGGGCCTGCCGCAGCCGGTTGGCGTACCGGCGCGACTGCTGCACCTCGTCGGGGTACGGCGGCCGGTCGACGCCGCGGTCGGGCATGCGGCCGGTGGGCAGCCCGGTGCCGCGGCCGTTGCGAAGGCGCCCCGCAGCGGCGTCGCGGCAGCGAGCGTCGGCGAGCACCCGCTGGAGGTCCACCTCTTCGTCGAGCTGCTCGAGCTGATCGGTGCGGCCGCTCGCGATCGCCCGCTCCAGAGCATCGGCGAGCGAGCCGGCGGTGAGCGCATCCGGCGAGCCAGCGCGAGTGCCCTCGCCGGCTTTGCCCTCTCCCCCTCCCTCGCCGGATCCTCCGGCCTCGCCGTCCGCTGCGGCCTCGCCGGGTGGTGGTGGGTCGGGGTCACCGACGATCTGCCGGTACTCGCGGGCGGCGTCGTCGAGCCGCTCGAGCTCGCCGTCGGGGATCCACACGAGCCTCGCATAGAGGTCGTCGAGCCTCTGGAGGTTGTGCGTGCCGAGCACCGCTCGCCACAGCTGGCGCAGCCCGTCGAGCGCCGCCGGGTCGACGATCCCGTATTGGGTGCGCGCTTGGAGGTAGACGCTCGCGCGGGCGGCGAGATCCCGGGTCAGCGGCCGCCCCTTGGCCGCCAGCTCATCACCGGTTCGGCGAACGCGGGCAGGATCACGTCGGTGACGGCCGTCTGGAGTGCGCGGCGGACGAACCGCCCGCGGAGCGAGTCGGGCGGGAACTCGCGGACGCCGTGGGCTTCCATCCGTGGCTCCTCGAGCAGCCGCCGGTCGGCGGCGAGCTGCCGGTCGGCCGGGTCCTCGGATTCGGAGAGCGCGATGTCGTGCTCGATCGCCCAGCGCTTGGTGTGCTTGGCGTGCATCGTCTCGTGCAGCGCGACACCGAAGCAGCGGAGGATCGCCCGCCGCTCGAGCGTCCCCTCGGCGATCGCCGCCCGCGGCCCGAGCAAGGCCTCCGCGTCGAGGTACACGGTGCGGGAGTGGATCTCGATGTGCCCGGGATCCGACAGGCCAGGTCCGAGCAGCGCCCACACCGGGTAGAGCCGCTGGAGCATCATCGTCCAGTGGTCCGACAGGTCCTGGTAAAGGGGGTCGAGGCGTCCGCGCTGCGCGGCGGCGCGGTGCAGCTGCTGCACGAACACCGCCGGCCGGGCCGGCGTCGCGCTGACGGGGGTCACGAGGTCACCGCCCGCGGATAGCCGTGCAGGTTCGGCAGGCCGCTGCTCGCCGAGACCCGCAGCCGGCCGTAGCCGGCCTGGTCGAGCATCCGGCAGGCGGCCGCCGCCTCCGCCTCCTGGATCTTCCCGGCCTGGACCTGCTCGTGCAGGTTGGAGGCGAAGAACGCAAGCGCCGCGCGGTCGCCGACGCGCGCGCTCATCCGCCACAGCGACTCGATGTCGCGGAACTGCGGCGTCCAGCACAGCCCGTCCTCGCCTCGGGTCCGCTGGCGGTCGAGCCGCATCGCCTCGGCGACCAGCGACTCCGGCGCGCCGAGCTGCGCGAGCGCTGCCCAGTTGCTCGTGACCTCGAGCGTCGCGGGGAACCGCGAGTGCCAGGCGTCGGGGATGTCGGTCGCGCCGACGAGCCCGGGGTTGTAGGCGAGCAGCACCGCGAACCCGGGCTTCGCGATCACGGTTTCGCCGGTGGCGGCGAGGTACAGGCTGAGCCGCCCGTCGATGGTGGCGTTGATCGAGAGCAGCGCGACGTCGCGGGCGGTGTTGACCTCGTCGATCATCACCACCCACCCCTCGCGCATCGCCTGCACGAACGCCGAGTCGACCAGCTTGACCTGCCCGCCGGCGCCGGCGACCGGGACGTAGTCGTAGCGGAAGAAGAACTCGTCTGAGGACGGACCCGGCTGGAGCTCGACGAACCCGTAGAACGGCGCTCCGTGGCGATTGGTGACCTCGCGGCCGCGGCCGGTCCAGAGGCGGTACGCGATCGCCCGGGCGATCTGGCTCTTGCCCGCGCCGGGCGGGCCGATCAGCCGCAGGAACGTCGACTCGGCCGGCTCCTGCATGTCGAGCAGCGCGAGGGCGAGCTCGTCGATCGGCCGGCCGTGCAGGCAGGGTGGGTAGATCCGCTTGCCGTCGAGCAGCACGATCGGCTCGCCGGCCGTCTCGAGCTCGAGCGGCGCGGCGGCGTCGGGGGCGAGGTCGCCGTCGGCGGCCACCCGGTCGATCTGCGACAGGGCGGCGGTGATTGCGCTCATGCGCTTCTCCTTCTCGTGAGCGTGGATAGAGAGATGGCGGGCGCCGGCTCGGGCCCGGCGCCCCGCGTGCTTCGTGTGCCTCGGTATCCGGTCAGCTACCGAACACGCTGGCGGCGACGCGTAGTCGGGCCGCGGTGGCGGCGTAGCCGGCGTCGTCCTTGCTGTCCGCGACCTGGCCGGTGATCTGGCCGAGCTGGGTGGCGACGGTGCTCTCCGCGGCGTGCACACCCTCGAAGCTGTCGAGGATCTGGTGGTGCTCGGCGCCGCGCGCGGCGAGGACGGAGACGACGTGTTCAATTCCGCCGCGGCGGATGTAGGGGATGTAGGTCTGCACCCAGCGCCGTTTGGCGCCTGGCCGGGCTGCGCGGCCGACACGCTGCTCGTTTGATTGAATCTGGTGCCTCAGTGACGCCTCATGCCTCACGGCGGCGGGGAGGGGGAAGCAGCGGTGAGGCCGGGGGCGTTCGGGATCAACGGGGTGAAGAGGGGGCCGTTGAGTCGGGGGGAGACCGAGTCTGCGAGCGTTGAGGAGGCCGACCGCGGCCGCCCGACGCGCACACGATCCGCGCCAGGCAGGCATTCGATCGGGACTGCCGCCGGTGGCGCGGCACGGCCAAAGCAGGAAACCGTCGCGGCGCTGGGGTCGACCGCGAGAGCGGCCCTGCTGTCAACTGCGATCGCTGAGGGGCGACGCGTCGCGCGACGTGCCGCTTGCTGTGGTCGACGTCGGCGCGCTCGCCGCCGGGTCGGGGTCGGCCCGCGCGCGAGCGCAAGCCTGGCGCGCGAGGCGGCCTGTCGGCAGCGCTTGCCGCAGTGGCGCGCCTCGGGACGGGCGCTCGCAGCGATCGGCTCGCCGCGGCGCCAGCACACGCGACCTGCAACCTGCGGCTCCGCGTCGCTTGCTTCGGGCAAGCGTTGGCGATCGTCGGCAGCGCCTGGCGACGTGTCGCGCGACGTGTCGCGCACCGCGTGGGCCGTCCCCGCGGCGGTGAGGGTGGGCCGGCGAGGTCGCGAGCGTCGATCAGCGGGCTGCGGGCGAGGTCGTGGTCGTCGATTAGCGCTTTCCCTCTGGTTTCTGGTCGCCGGTGGCGAGCGACACGACATCGGCGTCGGCGCGTCGACGCCGGCGCGCGAGCCGCTGGTTCTCGTGGGTGAGCGCGAGGATCACCGAGTGCAGCACCTTCGTGCTGTGTTTGAGGTCCGTGTTCTCCTGGCGCACGCGAGCGAGTTCCTGCTCGAGCTCGTCGCGTGTAGGTGAGACCGGGTCAGCGCGGGCGCTCGGGGAGGGGGTGCGCTGTTGCAGCTGCTGGCGGAACTCGTCGCGCAGGTCGACGGCTCGGTCAGCGGTCGCCTTGCTGACGCCGGAGACGGCCGCGACGTTCTTCCAGGTGAGCTTCCCGTCCGCGGTTGTCGCGCTGCCGTCGAGAAGCCGGCGCATCGCTTCTTCGAGCTTGCGACGATTGTGCAGGGAGACGGTCATCGCTGGGTCATCGCTGTGGTGGTTGGCGCCCGGGAGCGGGGTGCGACTCGTGGCCGGCGATTGCCGCGGTCAGCTCGTCTAGCTGGCGTTCAAGGAGCAGGCGCAGCGTGGTGCCGAGCGCTTGGTCGTCGAGGTAGGAACGGATCCGCTCGGCGGTGTCTTCGAGGAACGCGAGCTGGGTCCGGTCAAGGATCGCGTTCGCGCATCCGGGGTCACAGGCGTTCCAGTTCGGGGCCTCGACCCCGCCGCACGCGCCGCCGGGGCCGAACGCGCAGTCCAGGGCAACTCCCGGGTAGAGGCGCAGCGCCGATCCGCGAAGGCGCTTGCGTACTTCGGCGTGGCGCCATATCCGCCCCTCGAACCCCTCGTCGTCCCGTTTGACGGTCGCGACGTCGGTTGCGATGGCGTCGAACTCGTCGGCGAGGCGGGGTGCCGCGCTGCCGTAGAGCGGCTCGTTGCGTTCGTGGAGCTCGTAGAGGTCGGCGAGACGGTCAACGGCGGCCTCGACGAGCTCGCTGGCGACTTCGTTCTCGGCGGCGGTGACATCGTCGTTGAGCGCGTAGTAGCTCTGCGTCATGTAGTGGGAGGCGTGCTTGAACTGCCAGTGCAGGGCGATCTGCATCCACGGGTACTTGCGGGCGGTGATCGCGAACGTGCGGCGGAAGCGGTGGGGCCGGATCGCAGCGCCGTCGGGGATCGCTTCGAGCAGGCCGAGCTCGGCGGCGAGGTTCATCGTCGCGATCAGGCTGTCGATCTCATCGCCGGCGTCGATCACCGGATCGCTGCCGGGCCGGGCGCTCACGACGATCCGCTGTGGATGCCAGGTGAGCGCTTCGGCGATCCGTGCCGCGCGCGCGACCGGCTCGATCACGACCCATCGCGCCTGAGCGCCGCGGAACGTCTTGAACTCCTTGCCGGTCAGGGTGAGATGCCCCCAGAACTCCTGCACGCAGCCCTTCCGCAGCGACTGCACCTCGGAGTCGCGCATGCCCGAGAACATGTAGATGAACACGATCGCGCAGATCCGGCAGAAGTGGGTGAGTGACCCCAAAAGCGCCGGGTCGATCCCGTCGATCCAGGGACGCTCACCGGCGTCCGCCCACCGCACGGCGGTGATCTCACACAGCCCCCCAACCTGCGTTTGGCCGCGGGTCACCGCGTCGTCGATGATCGCGCGGACCTCGCGTCCCCGGAGCGCGTCGGGTCGCACGCCGATCATCTGGGCCAGCAGCGCGCGGTTGACCTCGTCGCCGGCCCAGACACCGTCGCGTCTGTGCTTGAAGTGCGCGGCCAGTTCGCTGCGGGCGCGTAGCGGGATGCGGTTCTCGGGGTTCTGTAGCCAGGCGGTCAGGTGATCGGCGACGGTACGGACTTCGGGGAAGAACCCGGTCGGGCGGTAGTGCCAGCCGCCGATCGGCTCGGCGGCTTGCTGACTTGACGCCCACGTGTCGATGTCGGGCTTTCCGGCGCTTTTGTAGCGCTGCGCGTGCCCGCTGCAGAACGGGCCGTTGCGGGCCTCACGCTCGCAGGTCGCGACCGCACAGGTCGGGGGTGGCGGTCCGAGCGGGAGCTGTGCCTGCTCAGTGGCTTGCCAGCTCGCTGGGTCAGGTGCTCCTGCGCGTCGCCACCGGCGCTCGTGCTCGACACACCAGGCCCGCTGGCGCGGTTCGCGATCGCATCCTGGGACGGCGCAGCGGGCTGCGGGCTGCGGTGGATGGACGGGTTCCAGGATGCCTGCGTCGATCAGCCGCCGGCGGTTTCTTGAGAACCATTGGTATCGGATCCCGGAGCGCTGCTCAACGTCGGCGTCGCTGGCGAGGATGATGTCGGGGTTCTCGCTCAGCAGCCGCCGGAATCGCTGCATCGTCGGCGCGAGGTTGCGCTGCGCCAAGATCGCGTCGGCCCCGGCGATGTCGTCGGCTGCGATGTGCCCGTTGACGTTGGGCCACCACGTTTGCAGCGGAGCACGGTTCAGCGTGTCGGCGCGGTGCGCGGCGGCGAGCACGTCGGACGCGATCTGATCGATGACCTTCCACAGGTTGCGCATCACCGGCTGATACTGCTCAGCTGGGATCGGCTTCGTCCGGCGCACGCTCAGATCGACGCCGGTGACGCTGTCTGCGCTGCGGCCCTCCCAAGGGTCAAAGCGCAACCCGCCGTCGGTGAGCGTGTCATCCAGGAGATGAAGCGTGCGCAGCGTGTTCACGTAACTGCGGATGCTCGACGGGTCGATGCCCTGAGCGCCGGTGCGGGCGTTGACCCGTTCGGTCGCCAGGTAGGCGAGGAAGTCGTCCAGGTCGCCCTGTTCCCAGCGGTGCAGCTCGGTCGGGAGGGCCTCCAGCGTCGCCCACACCGCGAGCGCGTAGATGTGGGCGTGTGCCGCCTTCACCGTGCTCGGCGACGACGATGCCCGTACTCGGTAGACGTCGATCCGGCGATGGCTGGTTCGCCGCGTCGGCGCCAGCAGGATCGCCAGCACCTCCTTGGCTCGAAGCAGCCACGCCGGCGCGAGCCGCAGGCCGCGGGCCGGTCCCGGCCCGACCGGGGCGAGGAACCGGCCGAAGTTGAGCACGGCATCGCTGGGCGGCTGGTTGGCCGCCAGGCCGAGGATCGACAAATCCCAGCGCAGATCGCCGAACACGGGGCTGCCTGGATGGTGGGGCAGTACTGGGTCATCAGCGGCGAACAGCAGCGAGTCCCCGCTCCAGGACGCTGGGGCGACCAGCGATGCTTGGCGTGCCAGGACGCTCACCACAGCCTGCCTCCGAGGCCAAGCTCGATTTGGCGGACGAACGGGCGGATGCCCCTGGTGGCGATCTCGCGGCGGGCGGCCTGGACCGCGTCGGCGCCGAACGCGTCGAGGATCGTCACGATCGCGGCGAGCACCGAAGCCCACCGCTCGGCGAACAAGTCCGCCGGCAAATCGCGCTGGTCCTCGGCGACCACGCCGTCGTAGAAGTGGACGATGAACGGCAGGTGGCGCTCGGTGACGATCGCGTTGGCGCACCCGAAGCAGGTGCCGACCCATAGCCGTTGGCACACCTCGCCGGCGACCGCGTCCTCGAACGGCGCGTGGGTGATGTCGACGCACGCGGTGCCGACTGGGGTGTCGTCATCCTCGGTGCAGATCAGCCGGTCAAGGCCATCGTCGTCGAGGCCGGTCGACGCCTTCACCAACGCGCGTGCGGGCTCCTCGCCGGCGATCAAGCGGTCCATCAGCGCGGTCGTGATCACGACGCCGTGGTGTTGGGTGACCTCGGGCTTGCCTGCCACGACCGAGTCAAACCAGTTCTGCTGGAACGCGTCGAGCGTCTCGAGCGTGAGCACGAGCAACTTCGGGTCATCGCCGTAGTGGTTGAGGAACACGTCGATCGAGTGCTCAAACGGGTTGCCGGTGAGGTTCTCGCCGCGGACGTCGATCGTCTCCATTGAGCGCCGCCCCTGGCGAAACGACCGGCTGTCATAGCCAGACAGGGACCCCTGGGCGTTGCGCTCCCACCACTCCCGCAGAGAGAACCACCGGACGATCCCCAGCCGGTAGTAGCCGGCGTCGAGGTGCAGCCACAGGCTTCGCTGATCCCCAGCACCTTGCGCGCAGCGGACACGACGGACAGGGGCCGTCAGTTCGACGATCAGCGCCCACAGCTTCGGGACGCACATGCCCTCGCCGGCCAGGCGCGGGAATACCCGCTCGCTGACCGTCGCGAACGGTCGGCGGCCCTTGAACCCCGTCAGCACGCAGCCGTTACCCCGGACCGCCATCGCGTCGATCGACAGCGACTGCGCCCAACTCGGCTCGCCGCCCGTGAGTGCCAGCAACAGGAAGTAGGCGGCGAGGACATCATCGCCGTTGGGAAACACCAGGCGCCAGATCGTGGCCCGTAACCGCGCCGGAAACGACGTCCGCCCGCAGGAGCCGGCGGGCTTGCCGCCGGGCCACAGGTCAGTGATCGAGCAGTCGAGGTTCGCCCATTTGCGACCCGGCCCCAGCGGCTCCCAGAGATGCTCGAGGATGTCCTCGGTGGACAGCCCGCCGCCGAGCACGGCGCGCCAGGCCAGGTTCGCCAGCGAGTTCCAGCCGTGCTGGTCAGGATCCCTGCCCGCGGCGATCAGGGCTGCGCCCTGGCGGACCTTTGCCACCGCCTGGTCGAGCACGGCGAGCAGGGCGCTCTTCAGAGCTCGGTCCTCGTCGTCGGTGAACCCCACGACCTGCCCGGCGACATGGCGATGCCATCTTGACCGAGGCGCATGCCGCGCGCGGTCTAACAGGATCGGGTCAACGACCACTCCGATCGCGGCAGCCTTGCGGATGAACCTAAACAGCTTGGCTGCCCTCACGTGCGGCTCGTTTGAGACCTTCCGCTCACCCGAACCGTCGACGAGGAAGCGAGCCGCGAGATCGGCCTCCCAGTCTGAGACAAGCTCCAGCGACAACGTCGAGAGCCGCAACGCGACCGGGTCGCGGGCGTGGGCGTCGACGAACCGGGCGAAGTCGTCAAGCGCGTACCTGTCGGTCTGTGTGGTCTTGAACCTGGCGTATCTGCTGTCGACCCCCGGCCGGCGATGCGCGACCCAACCGTCGAGCACCTCGGCCATCAAACCTGAACAGCGCCAGTCACCCGGGTTCACCGCGACGGTGTCGACGGTCACGCTGTCCGGCCGCACGCAGTCGATCGCCCGGATCCCGACGTGACCCAGCGGCTCCGGGCCGGACGGACGCGACCGCGACGCGAAACTGCGACGCCGGTCAGCTCGCGCCATCACCCCACCCCGACCGGTTTCAGTTGCCGGCCAAGGGAAACGAACACGTCGGCCAGGTCGTCGACCGAGTCGATCACGCTGTGGTCAAGCTCGCCGAGGTGATACAGGTACAGCCAGGTGGTCTTCAGCGACCGGTGGCGCAGCAGCTCCTGCACGACCTGCACAGGCCACATCACCGACTGCCCGTAGGCCCGGATACCGGGCTCGTCGTGGTCGCGCAACAGTCGCGCGAGCCGGTCATCACGCTCGACGAGATCGTGCATCAGCGTCCACAGCAGATGCATCCCGAACGTGTGGCGCATCCAATGCGGCGACACGGTGCGCGGCATCTCGATCGCCTTGGCGTCGCCGCGGTACGACCAGACACGGCGATTCGCGGTCTCGAACACCCGATTGACGAGGCTGCCCGAGACCATCACGCCCCCCTCGCCGACGAACAACGCCAACGGCTCCCAGCGCCGTGCCTGTCGCCGATAGGCCCGCGCGCGCTCGTCAACCGACATCGCCGACACCGGCTTGGCGAACGCGCACTTCGCCGCCCTGTCGTAGCCCTTGACCGTCTGGCGACGCTCGTCAAGCTCCTCGACGACGATCATCGTCGGCTCCCGCTTGCGCAAACTGCCGGTCGAGTTCGCGACCGACACGATCACATCACGGTCACCCTCAACATAGGCGCGCAGGCCCTCCAGCGTCCGGCGCGGCACGATCACCTGCCCCTGACGCCCGCCCTTGGCCGGCGCGCCGATCACCACGCGCCGGCCCTTGATCGCCGGCGCGCCGAGATCCACCTCAACCGTCGTCAACGACCGCATCTCGTTGCGGCGCATACCGGTCGTGGCCAACACGTTGGCCATGCACCCGTCCCGGCCCGGGTAACCGCCCCGGAACGCCGTGTCGATCGTCCCGTCCGGCCGGTATCCCCGCATCCCGACCTCAACGAAATAACGCAACTGCGCCAATGACAGATAGCGCACAGTCCGGGCACCGACCGCACGCGACCGTAGCTCCCGGTCAGCGCCGGGCGCAGCAAACGGCCCGTCACCGGGCGCCAGGCGCCCATCGCGCACAAGCGACCGGTAGAAGTCGTGGATCGCCGCCAGCTTGCGGTTCCACGTCCCGCCCGACACCGGGTTCTCACTGGTGGTTCGCAGCTCGCGCCCGTAGTCGTCGAGATCCTCGAACTCAGTGTCGAGATAGTCGATCCCGTAGGCGTCGTGCAAGAAGTCGATCCACTCCGCCACGTCATAGGCATAGCCGCGGCGGCCCTCCAGGCTGCGCTTGCCGCGGGCAGCCATCCCACTCACCCACCGGAAGAAATCGGCGTTCGGCCGCCCATCGTCGTCGAGCAGGAACACGAGCCCGTCATCAAGCCCGCAGCCCGCCGGGTCAAAGCCGCCGAGGATCTCGCCCAGGTCGACGCAGTCGTCGCCCACCCGGACAGGGCCAGTCGCCCGCCGCAGAAGCCCAACGTCGAACTTCGCCATCAGGCTCATTCAGTCCGCCGGCCCGTTCACACCCGGTCCCCTGCTGCATCTCAGCACCAGCAGCCACCCTACGATGACGCACAGACTGAGTCAAGCACTCCTAGCAACAAAATCGAGCCCGCTCGGGAGCCACGGCAGGTCGAGGTGGCAGAGCACCGAGGCGTTCTGGAGGTTGTGACCCTCGTGACCGATCCGTGACAGGCACAGCACCGGGAACTCGCCGGCGGTGAAGCGGCGCTTGAGCGCCACGAACTCGCCAGTGGTGATGCTGCCGTCGGCGACGTGCGCCTCGACGCCGTGTCGCTCGCGCAGGGCCCGCGCGAGCTGGCGCAGGCACCAGACGCGCTCGCCGAACACGATCACCTGCTCCTCGGCGGCGACGCCGGCGAGCGTCTGGGCAGTGATCCCGCGCAGCAGCGGCAGCCCGTCCCCTCCCCCACGGATCGCGTTGGCGACGAGCCCCTGGCGGACGAGCGCGGTCGCGAGCGCCGCCTTGGAATGGGTCAGCGTCTCCGGGTCGACGCTCGCGTCGACGAACACGCCGACGTTGCCGAGCACGACCCCCTGGGCCCGGGCGAGCTCGGCCAGTGCCTGCCGGTAGAGCTCGCTGCCGGCCTCGAGCGTCTTCAGCTCGCGCAGGACCCCGAGCAGCCGTCGGTAGGCCTCCTGCCCGCCGCGGCGGATCGCGTCGAGCAGCTCTGAGAGCGCGGGGTCGGCGTCGAGCGCCAATGGCTGCGCGGGTCGGACCTCGGGCATCCACGCCTGCATGTCGCGGCGGGTCACCCGCCGGGAACGTGAGCACCCGCAGCTCGAGCTCGGCAGTCGTGGTTCCGTCGGGGCCCGTGTAGCAGCGGCGGTGGACGGCGAGCCGGCCCCACCGGTCGCGCTTGTCGCGGGGCACGCCCGGGCTGACGGGCACGCCGAGCTCGCGCGAGAGCTCGTGCGCGAGCTGGCCCGCCGAGTCAAGGCATTCGCGGGGCCCGGCGTGGAGCGTGTGGACGTTGATCCGCTCGAGCAGCGCGTCGCGGCTGGCGAGCGGGATCACCGCCGAGCGCAGGTCGCGCTCGAGCCGGCCGCCGAGCTCGGCGACGAGCCGGATCGTGTCGAGCGCGAGCACCGGCGTCAGCTGCCACCCGTCGCTCGATCCGATCGCCGGCACGACGAACACGCCGACCGGCCGCTCGACCTCCCCGACGCCGCTCAGCTGTTCGCCGGCGAGCGCCAGCCAGGAGCCCGAGCCGATCCGCCAGCAGCGCAGATCCTCCGGGTCGAACGCGTCGGGATGCGCGAGCAGCCACCGCGACAGATCATCGGCCCGGCGCTCATCGACACCGAGCCGCCCGGCGAGCGCCCGCCGTTGGTCGAGCGCGTAGGCCCAGACCTGCGGATCCTCGAGCACAATCGGCAGCCGCTGGTGCGCTCGCCCGAGGCGCTCGTCGAGCAGGCTCGCTGGGACGGTGACCCTGCCCCAGTCCAGGCCGGCGTCGCGGTCGGCCTCCGCCTGACCGTCGATCAGGGCCGTGATCGCCGCCGAGGTCAGGCGCGTGGCATTGACCTTCCCCTGGCCGTGGCGGCGAAGGACCGCTTGGGCTTGGGCGTCGCGGTTGCGCCACCCGTCCGGGTCGTTGGGGTCGACCGGCCCGTTGGCGGCGAGCCGCTCGAGTGTCCGGATGGTCAACTGCTCCAGGGCGCGGGTCCAGCTTGGGAAGCAGCGCAACAGCTGCACGGTCGCGTCCGTTCCCTTTGCCCGAGACTCGAGGCGCTCGCGTTGAAGCGTGCCCCGGTCGGGCCGGGCGGACCAACGGCCCAGGGCTTTCCGGCCCGGGTATGGGTCCGCCGCCGGGGGACCGGCGGCGGATGTGGGCTTAGTCATTTCAGTCTCCTCGTGAGACGGTTTTCGATGAAGCGCGCCGGCGCGCGTTGGATGGCGCGGGCGCGTGGCGCCAGCGCGAGCTCAGGGCGGACGGGAGCGCCGCCGGCTCAGCTCGGCGGCGCGGCTGCTGTGAGGCCGGAGGCTCAGAACGGCAGGTCGTCCGCGCTCGCCGAGCCCCCCTCGCTCGGCGAGCCGACGCCCGCCGGCTCGCGGTCGGTGCTGCTCGCCGGCTCGGCGTCGGCTCCGTTCTGCTCGCCGGCGTCGGCGGCAGTGACGGCCGCCGCGTGCCGGCCGGCCTCGAACAGGACCTGGCGGGCGCGGAACGTCACCGCCTCGCGCTTGTGTTCCTGCTGGTCGGTCCATTCGCGCCAGTCGGGCTCGGCGTCGACGAAGACGCGCGAGCCCTTGCGCAGGTACTGGGCGCAGTTGCGTGCCTGGGCGCCGTAGACCTCGACGGTGAAGTAATTCGTCTTCTCGACCCACTCCTCCTCACCGCTGCGTCGTCGGGTGGAGGTGGCCACCCTGAGCCGGGCGACGTCGGTGCCTGAGGGCAGCGACTTGAGCTCGACGTCGCGGGTCAGGTTTCCGGACAAGGTTGCGGTGGCGATGTCCCGCATACGGTCCTCCTTCGATGGTGTTCCTTGTACGTATTGCGGCGAGGACCGCCGGTCCCGAGACTCCGCCGCCGGCGGTCCCTTCCACTCCTGCAGCAGAACGGGCCGTACTGCACGCGACACAGCGACGGCCGGGCCGGACGGCCGTGGGCGCCCAGCGACTACTGGCTGCGCTTCGGTCGCGCGCGAGCCTGCTGGCTCTGAGCCGCCTCGAGTAAGCGTCGCGCCCGCTCGACGATCATCACGTCCAGCTTCAGCTCGTGTGCTCGAGCGACACGTTCATGCACGACGCGGAGCTCGTTCTCGTTCACTGAGCCGAGCGATTCACGCCGGTCCAGCGCGCTGGTCGGCAGCCGCAGCAGCGAGGTGACGATCGCGGCGTTCTCGACCGGAAGCCCCAAGAAGCGATCGGGCCGCAGGTAGAAGAGCGCATCGTCCCCCGCATCGCGAACGACTTGCCGTGCCGCGTCCGAGGACAGTTTCTCGAGCCGCCGCAGGCGCAGGGCGAGGACCTCATCGTGTTCTGGCAGGACGTCGGTGATCACCAGCACCGGTCGGGCCTTGACGGGCGTGAGCAAGACGAACTCGCTCATCCCCTTCCGGGCTGCCGTGGTGAACGGCTCTGCCGAGGCCACCTCTCGCGGCGCCGCTCCCTCCTGGTAGATCCGAAACGGCGCGGTCGGCGCGAATGGCGCCACCGCCCAGTAGCAATGGCCCTGTGGCGGCTCCACTTAGCCGAACAATTCGGCGAGCAACACCGGATCGGTGATCGGCTCGCCAGGAGCGCCTTCCTCGACGTGCGCGCGGATGGCCTCCTCGCTGAGCGCGAGCGGCTCGAGCGCCCCCGCGGCGACGACGAGCTCCTCGAGTTCGTTGAGTCGATTGAAGTCGACGGGGTGGAGCACGATCGCCCGTTCCTTTCCGTAGCGCGAGATCACCGCCGCCTCCCCGGGGACAGGAGCCGGGACCCGCACCTCGTTGCCGCTGATCTTCTTCGCTGTGAATGGCACGGTGACACCGTAGCACCAATGTCGGACGACTTTTACTGAGTGGTTCGACATATTCTTGGCCTCGCTCACAGCCCTGCGCCGCCCGGACAGCTCCCCCACGCCTCGCAGTAGCGCTCGCTGCATTTCCAGCCGCCCGGATCGGCGAACCCCCAGGGCTGGTCGGGGCCAAATCGCTCGTTATCTGGGCACCGGACGTGTCCGGCCTCGAGTTGTCCACGTGGTCAGAGCGCTGGCGAGGCGCTCAGCGAACGGCGTTCACAGCGCAGACGTAATCGACGCGGGCTGAGTCCCCCCGCCTCTCGCGGTGCGCCGCGCAGAAGAAGCCCGACGGTTCAGCTGAGAGCACCGCGAGTGGCAATGCCGCCAGCCACGCTCGATCCGCGAGCGTGCGCACGTGGTCGGTGTAGACGCGTCGTGCGCGGTCGGTCTGGGCGAAGTGAGCGCCATCGCGTTGGCGTGGACGGTCCGCGGGCAGGCACTCGGTCGGTGGCTGTGGTGGGGGGAGGCGCCTGGGCGCTGATGAGAGCGCGCGCGGCGTCCCGGCGCCTGCAGCGGCGTCAGCCTCGCCGGTTGCGCTTGCGCGCTTGGCGTTGCGCCTTGCGGCGCTGCGACTTCTGGTTGGGAGCGCGTGCTCCGGCGGCCAAAGGCAACCCAGCGCCTCGGGCCATGCGGTCGGCGGCGGGGCCAATGATCGCGTCCCGCTGCTCGCGCGGGCGGGCATTGAAGTTCTCGATCCAGGCATCGAGCGCGCCTGGCGCGCTTGGGTCGACCCCATCCGCCTGCATCTGCATGACCATCGACTTCGCCAGCCCCCAGTGCGAGCCGTCGTGGGCGCTCTCCAGGAACTCGTCGTGCAGCTCCTCGGACGCCTCCTCCAGCTGCTCGAGCGGCTCGCCGGAGAGGCTGCCGCGCACGGCCAGGAACCCGAGGAAGGCGCGGACGCACTCGGGTACCGCGGCGAGCGTGTCCTCGTCCGCGGAGACCTTGCGCGGGAAGTAGCCGAGCATGTACTCGGCCAGATCCGCCTGTGTCCAGCGTCCGAGACGGCCGTCGTCGTAGCCGCCCTTCCATTGCAGCATCGTTGACGCGACGAAGTCACCGTTCTCCCACACCACGCCATCGGGCGGATAGGTCGCGCGGGCGTGCTGCTCGAACTCGTTCAGCAACTGGTCCATCAGGCGGTGAAAGCCTTCCTCGTCCACGGCCGCGTCGACGATCAACTCGGGATCGTCCTGCTCCCACGGTGCCAGCAGCGAAGGCCTCGGCAGCCCGGCCGGGTCCCCGGTCAACGCGCGGGAGACGACTGGCAGCGCCGGCCCGGCCTCGGGGCCTAGCGCGACGTCCGCGTCGATCGCCCGCCGCGCCGCGGTCCGCACCCGGTCGCCGAGCTCGTCGGCCTCGATCGGCTGCGTCACCGTGCCGTCGGCTCCATCCAGTAGCTCGCGCGCCTCACTGACGGCTGTCGGTGGCGTCAGGGCACAGTCAACGAGCGCGCCGCCGGTGCTTTCATGCTCGATGCCGAGGATCGCCGCCTGAACCTCTTCCGCACCCGGGCGCGCGAGCAGCGCGATCAGCAGCTCGACTTCATTGCCCTGGATTCGCACCGCCTCCCGGGGGACGAGCGTCCCGACCCCTGTCGCGGCGGGCGACACGATTCCCGTCGTTGGCGAGCCGCTGCGCGCTCGCGCGGGCCCGCCCGGCGAGTGGCTCGGCCGCGAGCACCCCGAGCGCCGCCAGCACGCCCGCGGCATCCGCGTCACGACGCGCGGCGATCGCCTCAACGACCGCGAAGCCAACCTCCGGCGGGATCTCGGGCTGCTCCAGCGGCACGAGCAGCACGGCCGCGAGGTGTTCCACCTCGGCCGGGTCCGCGAGCGACGGCGCGTCCTCGAGCATCGCCAGGAAGTCGGGGACGATGTGCTCGCGGAGGATCTGTGATTGGGCTTCGCTGATCTGTGAGGGCATCGTGCGAGGGTAGGCATGGGTCCGGCCGGATCGGCCTCCAACGGACCGCTCGCTGCGGACAAAGCCGCCCGGTGCTTGAAAGCGGGTTGGTTAATCGACGCGTCAGACGGATGTCCCGTGGCGCGCAGCTGGGCCGTTCAACCGTGTGGCGGGAGCGCCGGTCGTGGGCTGTGGGGCCCGAAACGCTACACGCTGTGCTGATCATCGCCCGCACGTTGACGCAGCGGGGAGACGACGCGCGCGTCGGCGAGCGCGGTTCGCAGTGCCCGGTTTTCCTCGTCGAGGACGCGACAGGCGTTCGCGAGCGTTCTGGCCTGGTCGCGGGCTTCGTCTCGCTCCTGTCGGTAGCGCTGCGCGCGCTGCTGGGAGGCGGTGTGGTCGCGGGCGAGACGCGCGATCCGCGCCTGTGTCTTGTCGGGATGGTCGGTCGATGGCGGCTCGCGGGTCGCGTCGCGCCAGGCGTGAATGACCGGCGAGCGGTAGGCCTGTTGGCGGGTGAGGCCGGCCTCGGCTGCGAGGTTGCTGACGGTGAGGCGTCCGTCGGTCCGTTGCGCCTCGCCGGCGAGCAGCCGCGTCATCGCGGCACGGAGGGCTTGGTCGTTGTGGTCAGGCACCGGTCTCCAGTGGGGCGATGATGGCGGCGTGTTCGTCTCGTTGTTGTGCGATCCGTTCTCGCTCGTGGCGGGGTACCTTGCGGCTCAGGACAGGATCGTTGAGCAACTCGTCGGCGTGGGCGATGACGCCTCGCCAGCCGGGGAGGTGGTCGTGGTGGATTGAGGCGTTGGCGCACCGTGCGGGCTGGCAGGCGGCGATCAGCGGCGCGTCCCGCGCTGTTGTTGAGGCGTTCTTCAGGCAGCGGGCTTGGGAGGGGTCGGTGAAGTGGCAGTCGTTGAGGACCCCGAAGTGCAGCGTGTGGGCGCGTTTGCGCAGCAGTTTTCGCAGGCGTTGTTCGCGCTCGTCGAGCGTGCCGGTGAAGCTGTCGAGCTCACGGGCGATGACGGTGAACTCTTGTTGGAGGCGGTGCTGCGCGCCGCCGGCGATCGGCAGGCCTTGCTGCCATTCCTCGAATCGCTGACGCATGCGTTGCTCGCTGGCGGCGCGTTGTTCGCGGTCGAGCTCGTCGATGAATCGCTGGGCTGATTCGCCGGCGGGTCCCCAGTAGCCCTCGGTGACGTGGGCGTGGACGTGTTTGAGCTGGATCTTGCTGGCGATCGTGCCGTGGGGGCGAAACGCGATCTCGCGCGCGAGCGTGCGGCGGAACTGGCGCGGGGCGATCGGCCACGGGCGGCCGTCGACGTCCGGGATCGGCGGGAGCCCGGCGCGAGCGCCGCTGTTGTTTTGCCAGGCAATGAGGTCTCGTAGCAGCCCGCCGAAGTTCAGGCGGAGGGTCGGCTTGTCCGGCGGGCGAGGCAGGGTGCGGCATAGATCGTGGGTGAGCAGCGGATCGTCCGGGCCGTTTGGGTGCATCCGTTCGAGGATCTTGATCGCGTCAATGACCGGCCCAATCACGTGCCAGGTCTCGGGCCGTCCGCCGTGACGCTGGCCTTTGATCAGCTTGCTGCGCAGCCGCCAGCGGATCGCGCCGAGCCCGTCGTCGAGCGGTTCGATGCTGCCTGGTTTGATTTCGACGATCTCCGAGTAGCGCATCCCGGACAGGGCGGCGATCGTGCAGAAGCAGGCGGCCGCCAGGCGTGCGGTGAGGGGTCGCAGCTCCCAAGGCCCGATCGGATCCCGCCACGGAGCGGGCGGGCCGTCGGAGCCGAACGGGGTCACCTCGCTGATCGGCGTGCGCAGGCCACCGGGCGCGCTGCCGAGATCATCGAGCGCACCGAGCAGCAGCTCGCGTTGCTCGGCGCTGAGCGTCAAGCGGCTGAGTCTGGCGATGCGAGCCTGCCGGGCGAGCACCCCCAGGTTCACCCTCGCGAGCGGATCGGTGACCGTGTCGGGCGGGAGGTCGCGCACCAGCGGCAGCGCGCGCCTCTCGCGAAGGTACTCATTCAGCGTTTGCGCGAGCCGCTCGAGATTCTCGGCGGGGGATGCCGGGTTGCCGCCGTCTCGACCGACCGGCGCGGATAGCCGGCGGTGTTCCTCGCGCGCGGCGAGGATGTCGTTGCCGGCGGTCTCGACGTAGAACAGCGCGCCGGCGAGCAGCGGATCGAGCACCTGCTGTGGGATCACCGGTGTCGCGTTGGGCCTGCGTGTCGGCAGGCCGGTGATCTGGGAGGGCCGCCGGTGCCCCCAGGGCCGGAAGCCGTCGGGGTAGCGGTCGGTGAGCACCGGGCCGTAGTCGGCGAGCTCGCGCAGCGGCAGGATTACCATCGCCGACAGCGCGCTCGGGGCGATCTCGCCCGCCCTGATGTTGTAGTAGCGATCACAGTGCTCCTGGCGAACTTCGCCGAGCGAGGTGATTCCGTGCTCGGCCAGCCAGTCAAGCCAGCGCTTGTAGAGCAGCACGCGAGCGTAGGCCTCGCCGAGCGGGGCGGGGCGCCGCCGGCGGTTCGGGACAGAGGAGGCGACGGCCGGGTGGGTCGGATACAGCCGCGCGCAGAGCAGCTCCTTGACCATCAGCCGCCACCGCGGCTGCGTGATCCGATCGAACCGAACGACCAAGCAGTGTGCGGGCAGATATGCCGGGCGGTCGGGAACGGCGCTGAAGTCCCATACGTCTTCGCCAAAGCGCACGACCGGCGGCTCGAACCCGTAGGTCTCGGCGAACCCGACCAGCACATTCAGATCGTCATCGAACGAGGCCGAGCGAAGTGGCTCGGGGACGGGCCAGACGCTCACGCAGTGTGAACTGCGAGCGGTAGATGCAATACCTCACCGTCGGCCAGCGCCTCGGCGCGCTCGACAGTGGCGGCGCTGAACTGCGGCAGGATCTCCTCGCCGATCACCCGGTGCGCCGGGCCGTAGACCTGGTGCCAGCGATCGAGCGGCATCGAGTCCCTCAGCCGCTCAAGTCGCCGCTCGAGCGCGATCAGCGCCGGCGCCTTGCTCGGCGTGATCACCGCCAGCGGACAGAACAGACAATCCCACGCGGCCGCCGGGCACGCGACTCCGGGCGCCGCGAACGGGGAGTTGTGAAAGTCCTTGCACTTGGCCAGGAACACATCCAGCTCCTCGCTTGCGATCAGCGCCCGTGCGGCGTCCTCGCTCACCGCAAGCGCGTCGGCCGCGCTCGCCGGCGAACTGGCAAGCTCCGCCATACGCGGTTCGGTGAGCACCGTGGCCCGCGCCCGCGTCAGCAACGCGGTCTGCGCATCGATGATCGTCTTGAGCAGCACCGGGTTATCCGGGTTCGAGTCCACGTAGTGCTCGGCCGCGACCCGGGTGCTCTGGTTCGCGCCGGCCACCACCTCGAGCGCTCCGCGGTAGCGCGTGTTCAACCGCTGCGAATGGGTCTTTCGCAGCCGGCGGCGATCGAGCGACAGCAACTGGCCGTCATCGCCGCGAAGATCGACCGAGACGACCCACTCGGCGGTCCGGAGCTTCCACTCAAGCGCCCGGATCGCTCGCCTTCCCCCATACGGGCAATAGATCCACAGCTGCTTGCCCACCTCAGGCGCGGCTATCCGGCGGGCGCGCGCCGTGGCGGCGACTGCGCGTCGCAGCAGTCCTCCGGCCGACCACTGACCGCGGCCGCTGAACGTGTCGGCCTCAAGACCGCCACCGCGGGCCTTGAACCAGCGCAGACGAACGTGACCGTTGCCCAGGTCCTCGAACGCGTCGACCGTCAGCGTGTCGAGGCTCTCGGGGTTCAGGCCGGTTCGCAGCCCCAACAACAACAGAAACGGCGTCAGATCCCGCAGCGTCGGGAACAGCAGCGCCATCAGCTGCTGTACCAAACGAGCGCGGCGATCCTCCCGGAACCGGCGCGGCACCCTGCTCGTGAGCCCGTCACGCGCGATCACCTCGACGATCTGCCGCTCGACCCGCTCCCCGTCGGTGAGTTTCCCAGCCTCGCTGACTGGCGCCAGGAGCCGCTCGCCCTCGGCCAGCCGCGCCTCGAACGCCAGAATCGACTGCTTGCAGGTGCTCTCAAGGAGCTTGGCCTCGGCGCCACCGAGCGGCGCGATCGGCACCGATGGCGACTGCTCAAGCAGATACGGGGCGATGAGCAGCGGCCGCACGCTCGGATGCACCCCATCCGGGTCGATCTCCGCGCAGCGCAGCAACAGCGCGCGGACGCAGCCCTCCAGGTCCTCTCCACCAAGACTTGGGATCATCCGTCGGAAGGCGGCCCCGTCCAGGCCAGCAAGCCGCTCGCCGCCGAGTTCCCGGTCGAAGAACGCTGCCATCCTGCGGATCGCGCGGGCGTACAGAGCAGACGTGCCGCGGGTCTTGATCCCGCCGCCGCTGTTGGTCAGCGACAGGTGCGCGCGGGCGAGCGAGCGAACCACTCCGGGTGCTGGCAGCCCGCTGAAGTCATGCCGGACCCTCCCGCCCGGGAACACCAGCTCCAGCCCGAGCGGCAACTCGATCAGGCGGCTCGACATTCCACGAGCTCCTCATCCATGCTGGCCAGCAGCCGCGTGGGGTCGATCGCGTGAAGATAGACCTGCGTCGTGGTAACCGACGCGTGCCCGAGCAGGTCGCGCAGCGCCAGCAACGGATCGTGGATACGCCAATAGCCGGCCAGGACATCGAGCGCGGGATCGTCCTCGTGCTCGCGCACCCGCCTCACGGTCTGGCTCACCAGCCGTCGAAGCGTATGCACCGCGAACGTGTGACGAAGTGAGTGTGGCGTCACGCGAGGAAAGCCGGGCTCAAACGCGCGGCAGCGCTCGGTCGCACGCGCGAACACATCGCTCCAGTCGACCATTGGCCCGCCGCCGCTGCTCAGCGGCCACGTGAGCGCGGCGCCGTTCGCGATGAGCCTCGCGCGCGCGTGAATGTCAACCGTCCCCCAGCGCACGAAGCGCCCCTCGATGCGCGCGCCGTCCGCGTTGGCGTCGCACACCCGCAGCGCCCCAGCCGGTGACCGTCTTCCCGCCATCGTGGAACGCTCGATCCGCACGTAGCTCTCGATCATGCGAAGCGCCGCCGTGCTGACGACCGTCCGCCGCGGGACGCCGCCCTTGGCGATCGCCGCCGGCACGCTCAGCGCCACCAGCCGATCGCGCCGACCAGTAGCAGTCGGCAGCTCGTGCACCAGCAGGAACGACGCCTCCTGGGCACGCAAGCCGGAGGCGGCCAGCAGCTCGCCGAACGCGCGGTTCCGCGCCGCGTTGCGTCCCATGAACGCCGGATCCTCGCCGTCATCCGGCAGGAGCCCGCCGAGACCCACCGCCAAGAAGAACCGCAGGCGATCAGACTCAAGCCAGCGCAGCGTCGCGTGCGCCCGGCCCGTGCGCTCCTTGGCCAGATTGCGCCTCACGACCCGCGCCACCCCATCGCCGCCGTGCGCCCACAGATCGCGGTATGCGAACGGCGACGTAGTGACGAGCTCCCGGTCGATCGCCCACCGATAGAAGTTCTCAAGCGCGGCGAGTTTCCGATTCCACGTCGCCCGCCCCACGCCCGCGCTACCCCGATCAAGGCGCTGCGCCGCGTAGAACGCAGCCACCTCCGAGGCTGTCGCTGCCAACGGCTCCAGGCCGCGGGCCCGCAAGAACCGCGCCCACTCCGCCCAGTCCAGCGCGTACGCCCTCCACGTGCTCCGGCTCCGGCATCCAAGCGTCGGCAGACTCGCAAGCCACCGATTCGCCACCCCATCCGGCGAGCCATCCCCCCGCAGCACGAACGGCATCCCGAGCGGCAGGCCGAGATCGGCCAGCCACCGCTCCGCCGCCGCGACCGAGCCCACCCGGTCCCAGCGACCAAGCGCCTCCGCCTCGATGAAGAACACGCCGGTCAAGGCGCGGCAACCTATTGGTCTGCGCGGACACCCACCGCCAACCCCTCGCCGCGATCACCCACTGCTCACGCGCACCCACAACCGGCCTCACGGCCTCAGTCAATGCGCTGCCGACCCCCCCGGCGAAGCCGCGCACGCGGCTATCGCCGCTCAGGCCTCGCCCCTCGGGGCTCGGCCTTCGCGACGACAGCCGCGTCTTGCCAACCGACCCGGCTAACCAAGACAACGAGAACAGACGCGAACTTGAACGAACCCCAAACGGCAGCTCCACCGGCTCGCAAACTCGAACAGACCGGACACGAACGGAACGCCCAGAGAACGCTCGTAGCAGGCGACGATCTGGCTCGCGGCTTGGGCGATCCGGGCGAGGCTGCCGCGTAGCTGCCCCGCCGTGCGTTGGGTGGTGATCAGCGAGGCGCTGATCTGCTTGCGTCTGCGGCCGGGCTATGTTGCGTCAGGAACTATGTTGCTGCGGCTTGGGGATGGACCCGTCAGGCCGCCTGTGCTCGCGATCGGGCTTCGAGGGAGTCGGGGGGCGCCCTCGCCGCTCCGATGCGGTCGAGCCGTTCCGCCCCTTTGTGTGGGTCATGCTCGACTGGATCCATCGGTCGCTGCTGATCGCGGCAACGATCGATGTCAGGGCTCGAGGACGAGGCCCGAGCACCTAGGATCACCGGGTAATGCTCGCCGAACACGAGGAGCGCTTTCGCTGGATCGCGAGCGAGTATCTCGAACGCCCCGCCGGAGACTATGCCGAGCTGCTCCGGCGTGGCCACGTCAGCTCTCCCGAGGGCGTCGACCCCGACGAATGGCGCGCGGAGATTCGGCGCAAAGCGCGCCAGGACAAGATCCGCGTGATCACGAGCCGCGACGGCGACGGGGCGTTCGCGATGCTCAATCGCAAGATCCCCGACGACGAAGCGATGGAAGTCATGCGACACGCATTCGATCGCACCACTCTGTTGGGCGAGCTCGCTCGGCAAAGCGCCAAGCTGGGCCGTGAGCTGAGTGGCTGGCTAGGGCACGACGACGAGTCGATCGCGTTCTGCGAGCACTGCGGAGCGCGGATCTACGCTCGGCAAGGCCCGCCCACCATCCAAGACGGCGAAGCGCTCACCGACTCCTGCCCGAGCCCACGCGCCTGAGCAGGGCCCCTCCGCCCGCAGTCAGAGTGCCGGGCCACGCAGCGGCCCGAACACTGCTACCGCACGAGCAGGAGTCTTCCGAGTGGCAACCGAGATGACTGGTGGTGCTCTGATGCGGAAGCGGACGGTTCGCTGCTCCTTCTCGATCGTTGCGATCATCTCGCCGGCACGGCCAAGAGTGTCGCTCTGCTCGGTTGGTGTTTGCTGGTTGCGTGGAAACGGCGTGTTGGCGTGCAATGGTCCGCTGATCGCCGAGCCCCGCTGGCTGCGCATTGCTGGAGAGTCGGCGCAGGACGCTCAGACGTGATGGCCTAAGCAGAGCAGGAGTTCGGTGCGGGTATGTCGCAGGGCTTGGTCATGGCCGAATGAGAAGCACTGTCGTTGAGACTGCTGTGTCGGACTGGCGCCGTCGACTGGGGCCGTGTGGCGGGGCCCGGCCTCGGCGGCCGGCCGTCAGTGGGTGTTGATGCGTCTGAAGAACACGTCCTGCTGCCCGTAGCGGGCGTAGGGTCGTGGCAGGATCATGATTGCCCCGAAGCCGTTAGCGGTTGCGGCGAGGCCGGTGTAATCGCCGAGGAACCGCCCCGGCGGCTCGCCGTGTACACCGGGAAGGAACGTGAGATCGAGGACGGAGCGAAGATCGAACGGTCCGGCTAGGCGAGTGGTTTGCCAGTGCGCTCCGTGGTCATTAGAGGCCGCAAACCAGACATCGAGCAAGGGAGCCGTCCCAGGTTTGCATTGGCGAAAGGCGTAGTAGCTGACGCCGAGTGTCGGGCCGCTGAGGGCCACGGTGGTGAGCATCGCGTTGCACGGGCCACTGGTGATGCTGGTTGGTCTGGTCCATGTGCGTCCACCATCGTCGGTGTGGGAGATCAGAACTTGTCCGCGGCCGTCGGCGGTGTTGTTGCTCCATGCCGTATAGACGGCGCCGCGAGGTCCGGACGCAGAGAGGTCGTTGACGAAGATCGGCATCAGCAACCCGGACGCGTTTATCACTCCGGGCGTCAGCGGCGCAACGCGAATCGGTCGGGTCCAGGTGCGCCCGCCGTCTCGTGACCGCAACGCATCGATTGCCCAATCGGTGGTGCCGGTCTTGCGATAGGTCACGACGAACCGGCGGCCGCGGGCGACGAAGAGCTGAGTTCCCCAGATGCCCTCGCCAGTGGGTGCTTGGTAGATCCTGCGCGTTGTCCAATGCTGTCCGTGGTCGTGCGAGACCGCGAACATCACGACGTTCTGTCCGCCCGTGTCGGCGGAGGAGGATGCATGCTCGTGAAATACCCAAACCGCGTACACCCAGGAAGGTCGCCGCGGGTCAACGGAGATTGTTGGACGATCGTTGTAACCCCTGGGGGCAGGTATGAGCGTTGGGCCCTGCACTGGTCTGCCCCCGGGAGCGAAACGGAAGAGCACGGGACGAGCCACGGGTACCCCGTGTACAGGTCCTCCGGGATTGGAGATGAAGTAGCTGAAGCCGTCGTTTCCCCAGGCAAGCGCCGGATCTGCATCCTTTGGTGCTCGGCCGCCAGCGCAGCGCGATACGCCGCGTAAGGGGAGCCACTGCCAATGCCGTCCCGCATCGTTGCTGCGACTGACCAAATCGATGATCCCCGCGTGATCCAAGCCGTCATAGTCAGGCGCGGCGAACCAGGCCACGAGCAAGCGATTCGGATTACGGGGATCGGAGGTAATGGTCGCTTCAGCCGCGGAATCGCGGTTAGCAATCCCCGGCCTGCCGCACGGGCCATGGTGATACGGCAGGCCCCGCGAAACGAGCGTCAGTGGTCCGAGCGACGCTATAGCTCCGGCTGGTCGTTGCGTCCGCCTGTACCTGTATTGAACCGGCCAATATCACCGCGGCACCGACCGCAAGAACACCCGCGAACAACCGAACCAACTCCCAGGATTCCGCTTTCATTTGCGACCTCCACAGTCCTCACGTCAACAACCACGGAGCCGCCCGAGCCAGCGAGATAGTAGCCAAGTTCCCGGAACCCGGCTCGAGCCGACGCAGTTCGCACTTCTCGGGACAAGACCGAACAGTTCGGGCGCGAATCGCGACCAGCGCGTTGGCAATGAAACAGGCGCCTGCGGCGGCGCTCTCGCGCACTCGGTCCTCGCCCGCTAGCGGGGCCCCGCCATCGCATTCCTCCGCACCCGGGCGAAATCGCCGCTAGCGCCAGCGAGCAGACCGGTAGATAGCTGCTAGCACCTCAGGTCCCGAAACCAGCAGCATTCGAATCCCCGCCGACACCGCTGCCCTGGGCTAAACGGAGCATGTCTCGCGCGAGTTCCAGCTCGACCGTGAGACTTCCCGGATGTTCGAGGTAGGTCGCCCGGTCGGCCGCTGAGGAGTAAGCGCAACATATGTCGGCTGGCTGGGTCGAGGCTTGTGCCTTCTGTCAATTCGTTGGGAGGAGGAGAGCATGGCCAAGCCAGCTCCCGATCGTGTGCGGGTGAGCGGCCCGTTGGCGGTGTTCGCTGATGGGTTTTTCGTGGAACTCGTTGAGCAGGGGTACCGGCTGTGGCCGGCGCACGGCATCTTGAGTTCCTGACGTAGGTGAGCCGGTGGATGGAGGCAGAGGGGCTCGGCGTCGGGGAGTTGACCTCTCGGGCGGTGGAGCGGTTCGTCGCCGAGCGCCGACGGGTTGGTTACCGGAGCAGCGTGTCACCGAAGAGCCTGCGCCCGTTGCTGGGCTATCTCGGCCGGCTTGGCGTGCTCCCCGCCGGCGACGGCGAGCCGCTCACGCCCGTCGATCGGCTGCTGGCCCAGTTTTGCGACTACCTCCTGGTCGAGCGCGGGGCGACGCCAGGCACGGTCGGGCAGTATGAGCCGGTCGCGCGCTTGTTTCTCGAGGAGCGCAGCGAGCCGATCGCCGATGATCTGGCCGGCCTGTCGGGCGGGGAGATCCACGCGTTCGTGTTGCGCGAGGCGCGCCGTCGTGGCCAGCGGCAGGCCGAGCTTATGGTCTGCGCGCTGCGGGCGCTGCTGCGGTTCCTGCACGTGCAGGGCTGGATCGCGACGCCGTTGGCGGCGGCGGTGCCGTCCGTGCGCAAGCGGCGCGAGGGTCTGCCGCGGGGGCTGGCCGCTGAGCAGGTTCGACTGTTGCTGGCAAGCTGCGATCGCGACACTGCGGCTGGCAAGCGGGACTTCGCGATCCTGATGCTGCTCGCTCGGCTCGGGCTGCGCCGCGGTGAGGTCGCGGCATTGGGACTCGATGACGTGGACTGGCGGGCGGGCGAGATCTTGATCCGCGGCAAGGGATCCCGGATTGACCAGCTGCCGGTCCCCGTCGATGTTGGCGAGGCGCTGGCGGCCTATTTGCGCCACGGTCGTCCCCGATCCGCCCAGCGGGTCGTGTTTCTCACCACGGTGGCCCCGCCTCGGCCGATGCGGCCCACCGCGGTGAGCCAGATGGTCTGGCGGCAATCGCGACGGGCGGGGATGGCGTCGATCCGGGCCCACCGGCTGCGCCACGCTCTGGCCAGCGAACTGGTCGGCCTCGGGGTTCGCCTGCCCGAGATCGCCCAGGTGCTGCGCCAGCAGGACCTGGCCACCACCGCTATCTATGCCAAGGTCGACTACGGCGCCCTGCGGGAGCTGGCCATGCCCTGGCCGGAGACGGTTCGATGAGCGCCCTGCAAGCCGCTCTGGACGACTACCTGGGCCTGCGCCGGGCGCTCGGCCACAAGCTCGACGACGCCGGCCGTCAGCTCGCCCGCTTCGTCGCCTACCTGGACGACATCGGCGCCGAGAGCATCAGCCTCGAAGCCGCTCTCGCGTTCGTCCTCGACCCCGAGCTTGATCCGGACAGCTCCACTCCGGCTCGGCGGCTGACCGCGGTGCGGGGCTTCGCTCGCAACCTGGCCGGACGCGACGCCCGCACGGAGATCCCGCCGGCTGGATTGGTCTCTTACCGACCGGTCCGGCGTGACCCGCACATCTTCTCCGATCAGGAGGTGCTGGCGGTCATCGCCGCCGCCCGGGCGTCCACACCCTTCGCGTTCCGGGCCGACACCCTGGCCACGCTCATCTCGCTGCTGGCGGTGACCGGCATGCGGGTGGGTGAGGCGCTGCGCCTACGGGTCTCGGAGGTCGACTGGGACGACGCTGTGATCCAGGTGCGGCACTCAAAGTTCGACAAGGGCCGCGACGTGCCGGTCTCCGCGTCGACGATCGACGCGCTTGCCGCCTACCGGCGCCAGCGGGACCGAAGGCGCCCGCAGACCGCCTGCTTGTTCGTGTCGCTGTCGGGCACCGCTGTCGCCTACAGCCACTTCCAGACGACCTTCCACAACGCGGTGCTCGCTGCCGGGATCGGGAGCGGATCGGCGACGAGCCCCCGGATCCATCACCTGCGCCACAGCTTCGCGGTGCGGACCCTGCTCGGCTGGTATCGCTCGGGCCTGGACGTCGAAGCGCTGCTGCCCAGGCTGTCGACCTACCTCGGACATCGAGAGCCCCGCTTCACCTACCGATATCTCAGCGCCATCCCCGAGCTGCTCGGCCAGGCGGTCAGCCGCCTGGAGACCCAAGCGATGGTGCGGTCATGAGCGCGGTGGCCCCGACCCTGCAGGCGTTCTTCACCGACCGCCTGGTCCGCCAACGCCGCGTCAGCCCCCAGACCGTCGCCTCCTACCGCGACACGTTCCGTCTCCTGGTGCGCTTCGTGCACGACACCACCGGCAAGGCCCCCTCGACTCTGGAGTGGGACGACCTGGACGCCGGGGTGATCTCGGCGTTCTTGGATCATCTCGAGAGGGAGCGACACAACACTGCCCGGACGCGCAACCTGCGCCTGACCGCGATCCGGTCGCTGTTTCGCTACGCCGCGTTGTCTCACCCCGAGCACGCCGCCGTCATCCAGCGGGTCCTCGCCATCCCGGCCAAGCGCTTTGACCGCCGCACCATCACCTACCTCACCGCCGAAGAGGCCGCTGCCCTCATCGATGCCCCCGACCAGGCCCGCTGGGAGGGCCGACGAGACCGGGCGCTGCTCGTGCTCGGGCTGCTCACCGGCCTGCGCGTGTCAGAGCTCACCGGGCTTGATTGCGCCGACGTGGTCCTCGGCACCGGAGCGCACGTCCGCTGCGAGGGCAAGGGACGAAAGCAGCGGACGGTACCCCTGGCCAGACCGGTCCAGGCGGTCCTTCGGGTCTGGCTGACCGAACGCGGCGGCACCGCCGACGACCCACTGTTCCCAACCCGGACCGGGCGCCGGCTCAGCCGGGACGCCATCGCACGCCGAGTCGCTCTGCACGCCACCTCCGCTGCCCAACACTGCCCATCGCTGCAGGCCAAGAGGCTTCACCCCCACGTCTTGCGCCACAGCTGCGCCATGTCCCTGCTGCAAGGCAAAGTCGACACCTCGCTCATCGCTCTGTGGCTCGGACACGCCGATCGTCGCTCGACCGACCCCTACATCCACGCCGACCTCACCATCAAAGAACGGGCCCTCGTCATGACCACGCCCCCCTGCGTGCGTCCGGGCCGCTACCGGCCCACCGACAACGTCCTCGCCTTCCTCGAGAGCCTGTGACTATGCCGACATGCCGTCCGGCCGCGGGAGCGCGGGGGCCTCCGTCGTCGGGGTCTGCTGCAGCGATGCTGTCGGTCGTCGGCATAGTCGCGCGCTCGGCATAGGTCCACCAGCAGGTAGTCGAGGCCGGTCGCCTCGAATGAGATGCCGGGGTCGCGCGGCGAGTCCAGGACGGCCTTAAGCTTCTGCTCGCGTCGGGCGATCTGCTTCTCGATCACCTTCACGGTCAGGCCGCGGTCGCCTTTGGAGCGATCGAGCATCCCACGGAGCTGCTCGACCTGCTGGCGCTCGTAGGCGGCCTCGGTGTCCGGCGCGACCGCAAGCCGGGTGAACGCGGAGCGGGTCATGATCACCGCATCCCAGTCGTTCGCGGCGACACGGGCGACGAACTGGCGGCGCCGCTCGCCGGCGAGGTCCTCGCTCGAGGCGGCCAGCACGCGCGCCTGTGGGTAGATCTGCAACCACTCGCGCGAGAACTGCTTGAGCATGTGGTTGGGCACGACCACGGCGGGCTTGCGGACCAGACCGAGCCGCCGCAGCTCCGAGGCGGCGATCGCCATCGTCGCTGTCTTCCCGGCGCCGACCTCGTGGAACAGGCCGACGGCGGGTTCAGCGAGGATCCGGGCGACGGCCGCGCGCTGATGCGCCCGCGGGCTGAACGTGCGCGCGATGCCGGGGAGCGCGAGGTGCTCGCCGGCATTGCTGTAGTCGCGCAATATCCGTAGCCGTTGCCTGTGGGGCCGCAGTGCCTCGGGGACAAGACGTTGGCGACATGTCACCACCAGGGGGAATCGGGTTTGACGCTGGGAAGGCGCCGATGACGTACGACATCTACGACCTGTCGGCCGCGACTCGGCCGGCTGCGCTCAGGAGGCTCGACCGGTCGGGGCGGCGGGGAGGCGGGGAGGCGGGGAGGCGGCGATGAGCGCTGACCTACGTTCGGCCGATGTCGGGTCCGAAGCAACTCCCCGACCACGCCATGCAACGCGGTACCCGCGCGGCGCCGTTGCCGCTTGACGCCTTTATGTGAGGTCGTCGAGGGGGTGTGAATGACGTGAACGAATCGGCCCTTTCGCCCACGCCGCAACGCGATATGTGAGGCTCGTGAACGACGTGAACGATGTCAACCACGTCAGCTCGCCCATCGGCGCGCACGCGCTCGGCGAAGCCGTAACGTCGATAACGGTCGTGGCTCTCGCCGGAGGGACGCCCGGTACGTCAGCTCGGCGGAGGCGAGTGCCATCTTCCGGTGCTTCAGGAGATCGGGCGACAGACTGCCTCAGCTCGACGACCTCATGAATGCGGCCGTGGCTTCCTCCCTTCATTGCGCCGTTGACGTTCCTGCCGGCCTGCTGTCCAGTTCTGTCGTTTCTGTCGTACGTCGTTCGCGCGTTGCCGGCGCGGACGCGACCCCGACGTCGATCACATGCGAACGACGTCAATCCCCAGCAACTACGGCACGTTCACAAACCACCTGCACATAAGGCGACGAAGCGGTCACGCTCGCGCGACTGCCCCTTCGGGTCGTGCCTGGGAGCCCGCTCCGCTGAGGAACCGCCTGCCAAGTGCTTGCAGCTTCCAAGAGTTCGGCTAACACGGAGCGCCCCGCCGAGCTCGATCCGGCCCGCCTACATCGACGCCGAGCCTGTCGCCAACGTGCCCGAGATTGGCGAGTTGCACGTCTCACGGCGTCAAACGCGGCGGTCCTGCGCTGGCGCCTGGCGCGGGCGCTCCGTTGGCGTTCGTGTGCTGGATGGGAGCCCGGTGATGGCTCGACTGATCCGCTGGCGCGGGTTTCCGGGTCGGTTGCCCGGGGGGGTGCGAATTCGACCGCGAGCTGGGGATCATCCGAATCGCGCCGCGGGGTCGCCGTAGAAGCAGTATGCGGCCCAGCTGTCCTCTCCGGGGTTCTCGTAACCCCGCGCCCTGATGCGTCGCAAGATTTCTGCGAACGGTGTCTTCGGCTCTCTCAGCACACTGTCGTAGAACTCAATCGCGGCTGCGTGTGCGGTCTTGTCGTCGACGCTCCATAGCGTCCCGATGACGCAGGTCGCGTCGCTGTCGATGAAGGACTTTGCGAAGCCTGAGGCTGCAGAGAGACCGCGTCCCTGGCGGCCGAGTTCGCACGCGTTTAGGAACACGAAGGGCTTGCGTTCTCTGCAGGCTTTGGCGAGGCCCGGCATCGCTCGGATCTGTCGCGCGTAGAGCCTGTCCGGCTCTTCGAGCAGGAGGATCTGCTCGCGATCGTCGGCCTCGCCGTGACAGACGAAGTGAAGTAGGTCGGCACCGGCTCGCTCCAGCTCGGCGTCGAGGTTGTCAAAGCTGGCGGGCTCAATACGGCTTCCGGCGAAGTTGCGGCAGACGTAGTCGGCCTCCGCGGTTGCATGCTCCAAGCGGCCCGAGGCTCCGTAGTGCGGGGCCACGACGATGCTGCTCGAGAGCGGGACGCTCTGCCGGGGGGAAACGCAGCTCTGTCGATGCCACCGACCGATCGCCATCTGGATGCCCAGCGGCTCATGCTCCTCTAGCCTCCCGTCAGAGGTGCGGCGGGTCGGGATCATCAGCTCCCAGGGGATGCTCCGCTCGTCCGAGACGATGAAGACATTGCGGGGGAGGCGGCCTCGATCGGCGAGCTGCCAGTACACGTCTTTGAATAGCTGCGGAGCGGCATCGAAGAAATCCAGTCCAGCACCGCGAAGGGAGCTCATCCGCGCTCGGGGCGTGGCGTCGCGGTCGAAGAATTGCCCCATCGCACCCTTGACCAGCTCGGCCGCTTCAGCTGGCAGGTACCAGGTTTCGGTTCGGCGGTCGAGCTCGATCAAGCGTGTCTCGACTCGAAGCTCGAAGCGCCGGCCGTCGTTGTCGGGTGCTGCGATCTCGATCGTGAGATCCGGGGCGGTCGTCTCGACGTCGACTTCGACCGCGGGCGTGACTACGGGCTCGGCGGCGGGCATACTCGCGCACGTCGCGTCGTCGGCAGCCACAATCTGGACTAGTCGGGTCACGCGGCCGCTCGGGCGCCCGTTGAATGAGAACGACGCCGTGATCAACGGCTCCTCCGTTTCAACGGCCGCAGCGACCACCGCGACACGGAACCGCGCCCGGTCCGAACGCGGAGTGCTGACTGCGATCCTGATGCGTCGGATCGGCGCGTCGGTGATAAGGAAGTGATGTGTCGCTACGAGCCAGACATCGAGTTCGAGAATCTCAAGCGCACGAGGCGCCTTGACTTGGATGTCCTCCACCTCCTCACCCGCGCGTGCCGGCAGGCTGTCGGCGTAGACGCTGACCTCGAACACGCTGCCCACGGTCAATGGTGCCGCGCACGAGATGTCGAGGTGCGGGGTTCGGCGGACCAACAACTTCTCCTGCGAAGGGTCACGGACTCGATCGCCGCGGCGATGTGGCGCCGCCCGTCCCATCGGCGGTCGCAGACGCGCGGTGGAATCTGACGCCGGCTCCAGCTTCGCTGCGTGATCTGTTTTACGGCGGAACCGCCTGCGCCACCTCCGCAGCTTGCCGCCCGCCGACCTCTGCGGAGTCGCACTGAGATCCGCCTCCGGTGCTCCGACTGACGCATCGAACGGCACGTCAGACTCATAAACCCCGCTGGCCTCGCGATGCCCCGCGGGAGTTGGAGACGCGGGAGGTGGCGGGACCGCGGCAACCGCCCCGGTCGGCTCCCGCAGGTCGCTCCCGCAGCGCGAGCAAAAGTCCTCACGCAGCGAATTGAACCCGCCGCATGTTGGGCATAAGGAGCCGGTCTCGAACAGGACCGATGGACGGGGCGTCGCTGGGAGTGGCGGGAGCGCTGAGGAGTCACGCCAGCGAGGTCCGTCGAGTTCGACGATTATCGTCTCGAGTTCGCGCCAAGCGCTCTCTGGCGACTCCGGCCGGTCGGCGGGATCGGTGGCAAGCAGGCGCGACACCCAGTTAGAGAAGTCACGTAAGACGAACGGGACGAGCGAGACCACGTGCGGCACGGGCTTTGAGACTCGCTCGAGGAGCATCGTCATCGGCGACTCGCGATTGTCGAACGGAACGTGACCGGAAAGGACCTCGTAGGCGATGCACCCCAATGCGTAGAGATCGGTCCACGGCCCCACTTCCCCAGCAGTGGCCTGTTCGGGTGCCATGTAGCTTGGAGTCCCGACCACACTACCGACGGGGGTGACCGCCTCGGACCCTCGCGTCTCGGTCACCGACTTCGCGATCGCGAAGTCGGCTATCTTCACGCGACCCGCTCCCGATACGAGCAGGTTCTCGGGCTTGAGGTCGCGGTGGACAACCCCGCGACTCGCGACGTACGCGAGGCCGGCTAGGGCGTCCTCGAAGACGCCCGCGAACTGCGATGGCGTGAGGTCGCGCAGCCATCGTCTCAAGGAGCCGCGCTCTAGGTACTCCATGGCCACGTACGGCGTGCCGTCGATGTCGAACACTTCGCGCACGGCGACCACATTGCGGTGCGCGAACGTGGTCGCCAGGCGAGCCGACCGCACGAACCGCTCCCTAGCCACAGCATCGAGTCTGGCTGGTCCGGCTAGCTCCTTGAGGGCCACGTGGTGGTCCAAGTGGATGTCCCTTGCCTTGTGGACGATTGACGTGCCGCCGCGGCCAATTTCGCCCACGATCTCGTATCGCCCGATTGTTCGCATTGGTCACCCGGTCTGCGGCCCGGTTGCCGCGGAACGTCGCCACGTGAACGTTACGGCGGACGAGCCCGACACGCCTACGCCGGTACCCAGGAGCTTGAACTCTCCGTTCGCCCCGATCTCAGCGCTGAAGCTCACCTCGTTGAGTTCGAACTGGCCCGCGCTGGCCTGGCCTGCCGCGAGCACCTCGCCGAGTGCGCCGACAAAGCGCTGGAGGTTAGATTGGAGGCTGTCGAGGGTCACGGAGCTTTCCATGACGCGCCTTACCGCATCACCACGGTCCCGTCGACCCGCAGGTGGCGGCTCGGTCGTGACGACAATCAGGTTGGATTCATTGGACATGCAAGTCCTTTCTCAAATCGGAGAGGAGCGCGACGACGCGCATTCTTTGGGCGGGTCGCATTGCGCGCACCGAGTGCTTGCAGACTCGTTGCAAGGGTTCCGAGCGAAGCGGTAGTCCGTGTCGGGCTGGAGGCGACTCCCGCGGCTGGCAGCAGGAGCCGACTTCAGGGCGCGCGATGCTGCTGCTATGCGACCTGGGAGCGATAGCGGCAACGGGCGTGCGACGTGTCGCCGCCGCTTAGACCCGGTCTTCTGCACCAGCAATCCCCCTGACGTGGGCTGCAGCACGTCAGACGACGGGCGCCATGCGACCACGCCGCCGTTCATCGGCCACTCCGATCGCGGCCGCTGGGGGCGATGGTGCGGCGCTCGCCGAGGACGTTCGCGAGTTCCTGTTTGAGCTCGCCGTTCTCGCGTCGCAGGCGCTTGTTCTCCTCCAGCAGCATCAGGTTGCGCTGGCGCAGCGACGCGTCGCTTGAGCGCTGCGCGGCGGGGATGGGCCGGGGTCCCATCTGGCGGGCGCGAAGCTTCTCGACCTCGGCCCGCAGCTCGGAGTTCTTGTAGAGCCACTGACGCGAGACACCGGCGTGCGCCGCGACGGTCTGGAAGGTGATCTCGACGCCAGCGTCGTGCAAGACAAGAAGCGTGGCGCGGGCGCGCGCGAGCGCGCTCTCGCTCTTGCGACGGGCTGCGGCCCCCAGCGGCGTGCGCTCAGCCGACACCGCTGGCCTCGTCGGGCCTGGCAGCTTCCGGACGTCGATCGGCGATCGATTCGAGGCCTTCGATGATCCGCACGAGGTTCAACCGCACGCTTTCGTTCATCTCGCACTTGCGCTCTGAGCCCTGCGCCTGTGCCTGCTCGATCAGCCGTTTGGTCTCGGCCAGCTGCTCGCGATGAACGGGGAGGAAGTGCTCGGTGGTCAGGAAGTGATCGCAGGTCAGGCGTGCGTTCGGGTGCGGGCAGCTCTGCTGCAACGGCAGCCCGCAGTACCCGTTGGGCAGCGTCTGCTTGGCGCGCGCGATCCGCTCCTTCATCCACGCGGCCTCTGAGACCAGGCCGGCCGGGTCGATCGGGATCACGTCGCCGCGGATGTTGATTCGCTGGTTGTACTTCTCGTGCTCGCGCTTAAGCGCCTCGTCTGAGAGCCGCGCGTAGATTTCGGTCATCGCGATCGAGCTGTGGTCCAGCAGGCGGCTGATCGCGACCATCGGGATCTCGGCGTTGATCATCCTGGTCGCGAGCGTGTGTCGAAACTGGTGCGGGGTGATCCTCACCTTCTGGCCTCGGGCGTCGCGAACCTCGCCGCTGTCAAGCCAACGCCGGACCTGGCAGCGCAAGGTTGACGTCGATAGCGGGTCGGTGCCGCCTGGGTTCAGCCGCCCGACGGCCGGGAGCAGCCATGGGCAGCCGTCCGGGTAGCGTGCGGCGAGGTCCTGCTGTTGGGCGCGGATCGCTGCCAGCACGACATCGTCGATCGGCCTGGCAGCGTCGCGCTTGAGCTTGTGGTTGTAATAGAGCAGCACCGGAGCGCCGGCGGCGTCGAGCACCACGGGATCAAACGGCAGCCGAGTCGCGTCGATCGTGCGCAGCCCAGTCTTGATCAACAGCGTCACCGCGGTTTTGCTTGTCAGATTAGGCAGCCTCGCGATGTTCTCCGGGGCCTCGATCTGCCTCATCACGTGCTCGTCGACCGCACGCGGCAGACTCTTGCCCTGGGACGGCGCCTCCCCCTTGTAGTAGGCGGCCGTCGCGAGCAGCCGCGGCTCCCAGCCGTTGGCGCGGACCTCATCCAGCAGCAGCTTCATCGCGCTGATCAGCGAGTGCTTGTAGTTGGCCGAGCACGACAGCGCACGGACGTGCGCGCGGTAGTCCTCGAGCAGCTCCCGCGTCAACCGCTCCGGCGCTGCGAGCCGCTCGCCGCGGCCGCGCAGAAAATCGCTGAAGTGCTTGAGCATGTTCGCGATGCCAGCCATCGTCGCCGGGCTCATCGTGCCGGCCCGCAGCCGCCAGCGCGCCCACCGCTTGATCATCTCGCGAAGCCACGCCGGCTCGATCTCGGCGAACGAGATCGTCCGGGAAGGCTGGTAGGCGAACTCCGGAATCCCCAGCGCCTCGATCAGCCACACGTCAGCCGAGAACGGGTCAACACCCAGAGCTCGGTCACGGAGCCTCGCGAGCGCCATGCGCGCGTAGCGAACGAACGCCATCTTCTGGTGGGCGCCATCGCGATTGCGTCGCTGCTGCAGCCGTGCCTCCCACCAATCCTGCTCGCGCTCCAGCAACGAGCTGACCCCCAGCCCGCCAACGAACTCGGCTGCCGTGCCGACCCGGCGGTAATCGAGCGCGTGACGGTACTCATCGAAGCGCTGCTGGATCACGTAGCGCAGCTCCGAGCGCAACGGCTCAGCCAGAAAGCTGAAGTCGTAATGCGGCACCAGCCGCCGCTCGGTCTCAGCCGACAGCACCAGGAAGCCATCGACGTTCTGCGCCATGCCCTTGCAGCGCGCCCAGTCGAACGTTCGCTTGTGCGCGTCACACAACCTCGCCGTTCGCGGCATCGCCGGGAAGCTGCAGCCCGGGACCTCGCACCGCGCCTCGCCGATCGGCGACCGCGCCGCGCCCCGCGCGAAGCTGTCCTGCTCCGGGCGGCCCGCATCGAGCCAACGCTTGCGGTGAAAGAAGCACCACCAGGCCGAGCAGCGCGAGCGCTCGCAACCCGCCGCGGCGCACGGCTGCAGACGCCGCTTCCACGCGGTCAGCAACCAGACCCCGCCAGCGAGCCACCCATCCAGCCCCGGGCATCCGTCGACGACCCACCGATCGCCGTGCGTCACGCACAGCCAACGGTCATCGGCGCGGTCAGGACGCGAGTTGCCCCGTCGCGGGCAGCCGTCGACCGCGCACATGTGACCGAACAGGATCAACTCGCCCGGCTCCGGAACGAACACGTCGACAGAGAACTCCGGGCGCACCGCGCCCGCCAGCACCTCACCCCACCAGCTTGAGTCCGCCGGTGCGCGACCGCCATCGATCACCCGCAGCATGTTCGCGGTCGCGTGCGCGTGCATCACAACAGCTCCCCGAGCGACTCGAGCATCCCCGCCGCCGAAAGCGCGTCGCGCAGATCCTCGACCGAGGGATGCAGGTAGGTGCCGCTCGTCGTCTCGACCGAGTTGTGCGTGACCAGCCGGCTGATCGCCTCCAACGGCACCTTGCCACGCATCGCCAACGTCACAAACGTGTGGCGCAGCATGTGCGGCGTGAAATGAAACGCCACCCGAGCGCGCGTGCGGCGCACCAGGTCGGCGACCGCGTCGCTGCTCATCGGCTGCCCGATCCGCCCCGCCCACAAGTTCACGAACACGTAGTCGGAATCCAGCTCGCCGTACTCCTCGTGCATGTAGTCCGAGTAGCAGCGCACCAGATCGCCGGTGATCGGGATCGACCCCTCGCTCTTCACCCGCGCGCCGTTCGCGTTGTCGTCCCGAAAGACGATCTCGATCCGTCGCTCGTGGCCAACGAAATCGCTGTGACGCAACCCAAGCGCCTGCCCGACGCGCATCCCCGTCAACGCCAACAGTGCGAACAAGAACCGATCCCGCAACCGCTCCTGCGCGTGAATGATTGCGGCGACCTGAGCGAGCGTCAGTGTCCGCGGCACCCGTCGCTCCTCGCGCATCCGCCCGACCCGGCCGCGCGGCATCGACTTCGCGATCCCGTGCAGAAACGGCCTGTAGCTGCCGCGGCCCGAGCGCGTGTAATCGATCAACGAGGAGGCGAACCGCAGCCCGTTGCGCTCGTGATACTCGTAGAAGCCGATCACCGCGCTCAACGCGCGGTTCACCGTCCGCCGCCCCCGGCGAGCATCTCCGCTCATCAGCACCACCACGTTCTCCGCCGGCTGGCGCAACCACGCCGTGAACTCGCCTAGCGACTCGACCGACGGCACCTCCCAGCCAAGTCCTCGCGCCGACAGAAACGACCAGTACAGCTTCAGGTCATGCGCGTACGCGCGCACCGTGTTCGGCGAGCGCTCGATATGCGTCAGCCACGCCAGATACTTCTCGACCGGCCCGACCGGGAGGCGATTAGGACCCAACACCGTCCACGACGTCGCGCCGGTGACCGGCATCACCACCCGCCGCACCACGAAACCAGGCGCGTCCGTCGCGACCGAAGCCGACGATGGGTGCTCAGAAGGGGATGATGTTGAGTAGGCCACGCGAGGAGATCACAAACCGGTGACCCCGCTCCGTGCGTCGGTCACGTTGACGACAGACCCAACATAACTGTCGCCTCGGACGCCACCGCCTGCCCAAAGCGACGTTGGCGACACGCCGCCGCGGGCTACAGATAACGCGCAGCACGATGCTGTTGAACCGCACGTTGTACTCGCGGATCAGCCGGCCAGCGCGGTTCGGGTCCTCCCAGCACCACTCGCTGAATCGGGCCGTGACGAACAACGGAACGAAAAGTGCCGCTAAGCGAGCGCGAGCTCGAAATCCGTCGCGTCTGATGAACACGCTGATCAGCTGATCAGCGCCCGCGCCGCGCCTGCGGCGCTTCACAGAGCAAAGGTTGCGTCGCCTACGGGGCTGCCTTGCGTCGCGCCCACGCCTGCGTGTACCCGTCGGTGCGACGCGGGCGCTTGCCTTTGCCTCGCGTTGAGGCGGCGCCGCCCATCGGTTTCCCCTGGGCTCTGCGGCGTGCGAGGCCTGCGCGAATCCGCTCGGAGCGTCGGACGGACTCCTGGGTGGCGACCCATGCGGCGACGGCGGCCAGCAGCTCGGTGGTCGCATCCGAGCCGTTGAGCCAGGGCTCTTGATGGCTGACGAGCGAGATGTTGCGCTCGCGCAGCTCCCGAATCAGCCGCAACAGCTCCTCGATGCCCTGGCGGCAGAGTCGGTCGACGGCCCAGATGACGAGCACGGAGAACTCGCCGCGGTGCGCATCATCGAGCATTCGCTGTAGCGCCTGGCGGTGCTCGCCCTTGTAGGCGGACGCATCCGCGATCTCGTAGCGTCGTGTGATCTCCCAGCCGCGGTGTTGGCATAGGCGCTCGAGGTCGGGGATTTGGTTGTCCTCGTGCTGGCGATCGGTCGAGACCCGGACCCAGATCGCCGCCTTCGCGCTCATTGAACTGGACACCAGTCCAGTTCACATCGAAATGAAGGCCGACCGCCCCGTGAATACGGGGGATTCAGCGCGTCGGAATCGACCTAGTCCAATTCATTCGCAGACCGGAGCGCTGAGACGACTGCTTGTGTCCGATAGCAGTCGCGCGCCGCATGCGTTCCGCTCGGCAGATCGCTGCCCCTTCGCGAGCGGAGCAACCCGCGGATCGGCCCGTCGCTCGTGCCTCGCGGAGATCGGCATGCCGTACTCCTTCGTGGGTCGCCCATCACCTGTCCCATCACCTGTCCCAGCTATGTCCCGATCCGTTCGGGTTAGACCTCGACCGGTCCCGCCCGAGCGCGAGGCCGCCCTGCCGCGGGCGCCTACATCCCGTTCGGGCGGCTCGCGGATGTGCCTCGGCAAGCGCTTCGGGGAGTACGAGCTGCGCGCGCTGGCGGCCGTGCTGCTCACGCGCGTGCGCTTCGAGCTGTGCTCGGCCGAGCCGCCCCGGATCGTGACCACGCCCACGCTGGGCCGAAGGGCGGACGCGCTTCGTGATTCGCGGCCGGTTACGCGCGGCTGCCGCGAACGACCCGCCGCTCGTCGCGCCGATCCCACGGCTGGTGGCGGTCATCGTGCTGACCATCGGATCGCGTGTCGTCACCTGACGCCTGGGAGGGCATAGAGTCCCTGTCGCCGCACGCCGAGGGTTGTGTTCAACGACGGAGGGAGGACAGAAGTGCGCGCTTTGTGCATCCGTATCTGGCGATCGCGCTGGACGCCGGTCGCGGGGGCTCTTGTCTTGGCCAGCATCGTTCCCATCGGATTGGCATCGGCCGCGGCCGGGCCGCGCCAGTCCGCTCACCACAACAGCGATCAGTCAGGCTTCGGGCACCACGCACAGTGGGTGTCGACCTGGGCTGCCAGCCCGCAGACCGCCATTCCGGGGAGCACGGACGCGACTGGCTTCAACAACCAGACCACCAGACGATTCGCAACATCGTCTTTACCAGCGTGAGCGGCAACCTGGTTCGCGTCCGCTTCACCAACACGTTCGGGGATCAGCCGCTCCAGATCGGCTCCGCCACGATCGCCGTGGCCGGCACAGGCGCCGCCACCGCGGGACGGAGCGTTCCTCTTGCGTTCGGCGGACAGTCGTCGGTTCAGATCCCGATCGGCGCGGAGGCGCTGAGCGACCCAGTCCGTCTGCATGTGGCGGCGCTGCAGGACCTGGCGGTGAGCGTATATCTGCCGACGGCTACAGGGTCGGCCACCCTGCACTCGCTCGGCCGGCAGACCACCTACGCTGCCTCCGGAGACCACACGGGCGACAGCGCCGGGAGCGCCTACAGCACGCTCGACCAGTCGTGGTACTTCATCGACGCCGTCGACGTGCTCCCCCAGCCGGAGGTTCGCGGAACACTGGTGGCTTTCGGAGACTCGATCACCGATGGATTCAATTCGACGGTCAACGCCAATGCGCGGTGGCCGAATGATCTCGCGCGGCGGCTCGATTCGCGTCGCGACACGCTGGCGGTGGCCGACGAGGGGATCAGCGGCGACCGGGTCCTGACCTCCGACCTCTGCTGCGGAGTCAACGCCCTCGCCCGCCTCGATCGTGACGTGCTCGAGCGGGCTGGCGTCAAGGAGGTCATCCTTCTGATGGGCATCAACGACATCGGCTTCAGCGTCACGCCGCCCAACCCGGTGACGAATCCGCTCCCCGACGTGTCGGCCGCCCAGATCATCGCCGGATACCAGCAGATCATCGCCCAGGTCCATGCGGCTGGGTTGAAGATCTTCGGCGCTACGTTGACTCCGTTCAAGGGTGCTGGCTACTACTCGGACGCCGGCGAGGCGAAGCGCGAGGCCGTCAACCAGTGGATCCGGACCAGCGGCGCGTTCGACGGCGTGATCGACTTCGACGCCGTGGTGCGGGATCCGAGCAACCCGCTGGTGATCAATCCGCCGTTCGACAGCGGCGACCACCTGCACCCCAACGATGCGGGCTACCAGGCGATGGCCAACGCGATCCCGTTGAGGCTGCTCCTCGGGACGCGATAACCCGACGAGCTGCGTTAGTCCAGTCGACCCGCGGGCAGCCACTATCTGCCCGCGGGCCGGCCTCGTCGTGAGGAGGGTTGCAGGTGGCAATGGAACCTGCGCTGGTTGCGGTGGGCGCGGGCGGTGTCGCCGGCGCCCTCGCGATCAGCGTCGCTGGCGCCGCGCGAGGTGCTTGCTCAGACTCGGCAGGACCGTGCGTGGAGCAAGCAGGGGCCAGCGGCGCCGGCTCATACAAGCGACGTGGGCAGACTGGTCCGGCGCCGAGGCGCGCCGGCGCATCCGCATCAGCGCGACCGCCGCCGGCGGCACTGCTGGTGTTTCGTGAAAGCAACCATGGCCTCGGCGTGATTGCTTCAGGCGTCAAGCAGCCACGGCGAGCCCGGCTCGAGATGGCCGCCGCAGTCAATGCATCGGTCGCAGTAGAGGCCGGAGTCGCCGTCAGTGTTCTTGATTACTCCTCGTCGTCGTCCTCGTCTTCGCCTTCGGTCGGGTCGCGCAGTTCTCGCAGTCGCCCATCGAGCGCCGGCAGCATGAACGAGTAGTCGCCTTGCACGCCGAGGTGGCGGCGCATGAACGGATGCAGCCTGACCACGTCCTCGTCGAGCACGGGGTATCCGGCGGCACGGAGCTGCTGGAGCGCGGCGTTGATGTAGACGGTGTTCCACAAGACGATGCAGTTGAGCACCAGGCCGAGCGCGCCGAGCTGGTCCTCCATCCCCTCCTGGTAGCGTTGATACAGCTCGCCCTTGGAGCCGTGGAACACCTTGCGGGCGAGCGCGTGGCGGCCTTCCTGGAGGTTGCGCATCCACTTGATGTCGCGCCGGTAGCTGTCGTCATCGATCAGCTGGAGGATGTGGAGGCTCTTGTGGATCCGGCCGTAGTGTTGGATCGCTTCCCCGAGCGGCGTCGGGTTCCCGTCGCGTTGCAGCACCCTGGTCACGTCGTAGGCCCTGACCGTGCCGGTGTAGATCGAGGCGATCACGCGCAGGATGTCCGGCCAGTGGCGGGCGATCTTCGGGAGGTCTAGCCTGCCGCGGGCGAGTGTGTTCAGCGGACCGTAGTCGGCGTGAGGTTCGGCTCGCCAGGCGCGCTGGTCGGGCATGTCGGCAAGCTCGGGCCGGTACTCGATCCCGAGCGGGTTGCACAGCCCGAACATCAGATCCGAGTAGGCGCCGGTGTCGGAGATCAGGATGTCCGGTCGCTGGCCGTGATCGAGGCTGAACGCGACATCGAGTGCGTGCAACGAGTCGCGGGGCGCGCCTGAGACGACCCTGCCCGCCAGGCCGACAGCCCGGTCGGAGATCATGTTCAGCCAGGTGACGCCGCGGTCGGGACCGAAGTACTTGCGGTTCGGCCGCGCGTAGATCGACGGGACCGGGACGACGAACCGCATCCCGTCGATCCCCGCGACCATCCCGCCTCCCAGCGCCTGCGCGTACGGGATCCCGGCCTGATGCTCGACCAGGTAGGGGTTGGCGAGCACGTACGTCTCGGCGCCGAGGTAGTTCTGGTTGACATGGCTGAGTCGGCCGCGCTCAAGCGCGGGGACGCCGCGCTTGACGAGCTCCGCGAAGTCGATGTTCATCGCGTGCGCTGACAGGCACGCGGCGATCGAGACGTGCAGATCCTCAAGCCGGGTGCGGCCGCCGGAGACCGACGTGAGCGCCCCGACGAACCCCGCCAGCCAGGACATCACCTCGACGATCACCTCCGGCAGCCCAATCCGCGGGAGCATCACCCCGACCAGCTTGCGCAGCTCGGTCAGGCTCGGCGGATCGGGAATCGCCTCCAGCGCCGAGAGGTGAAGCCTGCCGTCATCGTCGACGGTGACCTCGGTGCCCGCGTCGATTCGGCTGGCGACCTGCCGGTAGGCCGCGTCGAGCGACCGCGCGTGGCTATCGATCAGCTGCGTTGGATCCTCGGGCAGTCCGAGCGCTCGCAGCACCGGCCCCTTCGCGTTCGCCCACGCCTCGCCCGAGAGCAGCTGCGCGCGCGGGTCGCGCCACCGCGACGACTTGGGCGCGTACACGTCGCGGCGCTTGAGGTGCCGGTGAAACTGGGTCAGCACGCAGAACACGTACGCGTTGCGGTCGACCGTCCCGTCCGCCGCGGCCTGCTGCCCGTACACCAGCCGACGCCACGAGCCGCGCACCAGGCTCCCGTCGATGTCCTGGGCCGTCAGCGTGCGGCGCCGGTCAAGCAGCCACGGCATCCGCCGCATCTCCCGCAGCACCGGCTCACCGTCCGCGTTCGATCCCAGCTCGATCACCTCACACAGCTCGCGCGCGAAACCCGACACCATCCGGATCCGCTCCGATACCCGCGCGCGGACGACGCCTTCGTCGTCCTCATCCGAGTGCGGTACCAGCTCAACGACCGTCGCGACCGCCAAGCGCAGCTCCTCGCGGCTCGCGACCGTCTCGATCTCCCGCCACAGATCGGAGACGCGCACCATCTCCTCGGAGCCCGACGCCTCCAGCAGCTTGCCGACCACCCGCGCGAGCTTCGCCGAAGCGCGAGCGAGCCTCGGGTGCTCGCGCGCCCGCTGCTTGTTCGTCTCCCGCTCGGCCTTACCGAGCAGCTCGGTCGTCATGATCAGGTCAAACAGCTCAAGGCAGTCATCGATCGACGTCGCCTGTAGATGCGCGACCGTCGCGACCAGCGTCGCGATCCGTCGGGCGGTCGGATGGCGACGCAGCCGAGGAGCGTTGGCCGCAAGCCCGTAGCGCGCCAGCTCCGCCAGCCGCCGCGCCGGCACCAGCGCACGCGCCCGCTCGCCGTCAACCCCGACCCCGTGCACGTCCCGCACACGATGCAACGCAAGCTTCAGGTTCGTGCCTGTCGGATCAGCGGGCCCTCTCCGCGCCAGCTCAAGCGCCGACGCGCGGGCTCCCTCCCTCGACGTCCAGCAACGCGTCCAGCGCCACGAGCCCGAGCCCCGTCGGGACCGCGGCGAGCGCCTCCCACAGCCGCCGGTCACCGTCAGACCTCGCGCGGGCAACCAATCTCGCGAGCGTCGTCACGCCGGGCAGCAGCACCTGCTGCCCGCGAAGCCAGCCCGTCGCATCCGCGAACATCACACGAGGACCATCACCAGTCATGTATGCGCCGGCAGCCAACCACTCCTCGAACTCGCCCGCGACCACGGCGAAATCCCGCAGCCCCTCGGAAGCCCTGATCTCCTCCGCATGCTCAAACCGGGTCCGCCTCCGCTCCAGATAACGCACCACACACGACGGATCCTCGATCTCGAGCTGGCGCCCCACATACGCCCGCACCACCGGCGGGACATCGGTCGGATCCGCCAGAAACGTGCCCAACCACCGAACCGTCGTCAGCTGCAAGGCAAACCCGAGCCGATTCGGCGCGCCGCGGCGCTTATCGATCAGCTCCCGGTCAGCGTCATCCAGAAAGAAGACCCGGTCCAGCTCCTCCCGCAACGGAGAGCCATCGAAGCGTCCATACGCCGCCGCTTCCACGTCCGACAAGAACTCGACCGGCACGCGCGCACGATACCCACGATCCGATCCCAGAGCCGCTTAGCGGCACTCCCCCAGTCGCATCTCGAAGAGCACTCTGATGACCAGATCGCTCTCGCAGATGCGATGCTTCGTGGCGGAAGGGTTCGTCAGCGCAACGAGGCGATGCCGCCGACGTCGACAATCGCGCGGCGGCCGATGCTGGGGCGGCCGTGGTTGGCCTCAAGCCAGGCGCGGATGTGCCGGACGTAGGCGCGCTCGTCGTCGTGGCGGTTGGCGTGCAGCTGCATCAGCATCAGCATCCGGTTGGTGCGCTCGCGGTTCTTCAGCCCGTAGGCGCGGCTTGATCGAGGCGCGGATCGGGTTGATGAACGCGTCCAGCGGCGAGGTTGACAGCGGCATGTCGGCGGGCCGCTTCCAGCGGAGTCCGCGTCGGTTGAACTGGTCCTCGACGATCTGGCCGGTGGTGTTCAGCCACTCGCTCAGTCGGGGGATGCCGGCGGCGTGGCACCGCTCTTGAAACGGCGTCCAGAACGAGGGGCCGGTGAACGCCGCCTCGGCGTCGGGGAGCAGCTCGTCGATCGCCTCCTGGTGCTGGGGCTCTTCGGTCCGGAGCTTGCCCATCAGCCGCTCCAGCGCGTGGCGCAGATGCCACTCGCACAGGTGCAGCTCGGCGTCGGGGAAGCGCGCACCAACCGCGTTCGTGAGGCCGTGGTCGTTGTCGCACACGACCCGCGGCGGCGCCCCGTCGAGGGCACCGAGGAACGCCTCCCAGTCAGCCTGGGACTTGCTCGTGAACGCCTCCACGCGCCACAGCTTCGGGCGGCCGCCCTCATACCCCAGCGCGGAGAAGATCCGGAACGCGATCCGGTGGCGGCCGGTGTCAGGGTCCCGGACCCTGAACGGCAAGTCATCCAGCAGCAGCGACCCGCTGGCGGGCCACGCGCGCAGGCGGTAAGGCTCGAACACCACCGGCGCGAACACCTCGACCCAGTCAGACACCAGCGACCCATGCCGCGAGAACCGCAGCTCCCCGCTACCAGGGTCCGACCGCAGCCGCTTCGCGCGCTCCCGCGCCACCAGCGCCGCGTCCCGGTAGGTCGAGCCGGCCCCGACCATCTGCAACGCCTCGGCGATCCCCAGCGCGACGAACTGATACTTGCGCGCCGCGTGCGGACCCTCGTGGAGGTCGACGTCGCGCTCGCACATCTCGCACGCGTCCGCCCAGGACTCCTCGCGCGGCAGCATCTCGGTGAAGCGATGCGGGGGAATCGCCGTTGGCCGGCAGACACCTGTAGTACTGCCGCCGGTGCTCCGGCGGGCCGTAGTGGCCGTCGAACCGCACCCGCGACCCAGCATGCTCCGGCCTCGGGCAGACCGCCCTCGCGCTACTCCAGCTCATGCCCTGCGACGACATCTGGCGCGCCAACATAGACGGCACGCCGGACGGGCATCGCATCTAAGAGAGCAATCTCCCTCTCAAAGTGCTCTCGGAGATGCGACCGGGGGGCGGCACTTTTCGTTCCATTGTTCGTCACGGGCCGTGTCGGCCGAGACCGCCATCGTGAGGGCGGTCCATGGAGTACCGGGACTGGACCTGCTGCCCTCCGACATCCGAGCCGCCGCGCTCGAGAAGCAGATCGTCAGCGAGGTCGGCCGCGAACGGCTGGTCCGTCGCGCGCTCAAGCCCCTGGGCTCCTACGACCGGATCATCATCGACTGCCCGCCGAGCCTGGGGGACATGACGATCAACGGGCTGTGCGCCTCGGACGACGTGATCGCCCCGGTCTCGATGGAGGACAAGAACGCGGTGCAGGGGGCGGTCAACCTGCTCGACACGCTGCACAAGCTGCGAGAGCAGGACCAGCCGGTGATGCTGAAGACGCTGGTGCGCGTGAAGGCCGACTCGAACCGGCAGGCTCATCGCGCCCTGGCCGACCTGGACCGCCTCGGTCTCCCGGTTGCCAAGACGGACCTGCGTGCCCGGGCGGATTGGAACAACGCCGGGGTGGAGGGGATGCCGGTCGTTCTCTGGGCCCCCACCACCGACGCCACCCGCGACGCCCGGGACCTTGCCGCGGAGCTCTGGCCCGAGCTGCGGTTCCCGTACGCGAGCGAGATCCGAGCGCTCCTGAGGCAACAACGCGCCGCTGCAGCCGTGACGGAGGTCGGCAGTGCCGCTGCGTAGCCCGGAGATCGTCGGCATGACCGACCCGCGGGATCTCGCGTCCCCGCCACGCCCCGGCCGCAAATCAACGCCCGCTCCACGGAAGACGCCCAACGAGGTTCGGGCAGCCCGCGAGCCCGAACCCGACCTACGGGGCGCCCTCGACTCCGCGATGAACGGGACCGCGACGCCCGCGGTGGCCCGAACCAAGCCTGCAGCTGAAGGGACCGCCTCCGGTCCGCCACCGACCGCTTCGCGTCGGCGTGAGAGGACCGCCGAGCCGGCGGCGCGGGACTCCGCCAACAGCACGCCGGTGCCCGACGATCAGGAGCGCGCGTTCGTTCAGATCCTCGCGCCACCCGAGCTGGCAGTGCGCATCGGGAGAGCCTCCCACTACCTGAAGCTCGAGGTCCACAAGACGCGGTTCCAGCAGACGGTCATGGGCGCCATCATCGACCGCAGCATTCCCGATCCCGACGACCCCGCGGTCATCTCCGCGATGGCTACGGCGATCGCACGCTGGCGTCAGGATCCGCTCAGTGAGAAGCGCGCCTCGCGCAGACTTGGCTGGCGCCTGCCACTAGAGATCAGCGCACGCCTCGATCAGTTGCTACTGAACCTGAAAGAGCAGCACTACAGGCTGAGGCCGTCGGCAACATCTCTCATATCCGCACTCATCTGGCTGGAACTTGATCCCGACAGCGCTTCGGGACAGGCTGCGCTACGCGAGCTCGTCCTCCCGTACTACGACAAGTACGAGCGTCCGGACTACAGTCTCGCCGGCGCGTGATCGCCGGACAACGCTGGGGGAGACCCATCACCCAGTTGGTCGCAAGCCCGGTGGAGGATTTGAGACCGCGCAGACCGAGAACATCGGGGTGGCGGTTGTCCACCATCTAAAGGCGTTAGGTCGAACTGCCGGCACTACGTACCGCGCTTCTTCTTGGAGCAAGCGAGGAGGGGACGTTGGCAGGCCCGGGCGCCGAGCGCGGTGATGTCCCGTTAGGCTTCCAGCCCCGTCCATCTTTTGACGCTTGTGACGGATTGGACGTATCTAGAGGCATGGGGTACCATCTGAGCATGACCTTAGAGACCCTCGAACGCGAGGTGGCACAGCTTCCCGAGCCGGAGCGCAGTGAGGCGGAAGAGGCTCTCACCGCCGTCGGTTCCGCGCTCATGCGCGACCGGTCAGCGCTAAAGGACGCCGCCATGCTCGTGCATCAACCCGTCGGCGATGAGCCCTCCACTCAGACGGTGCAGGAGGCGCGCAATCTCCGCCGCGTCTTTCTCCTGTGGCGGCGCGCAGCCGAGGAGTCGCTGACCGCCGAGGATCTCGGGGTTAGCCGCCAGCAGCTCAAGCATCTCCGCGACGCTCACAGAGTCGTGGGACTGCAGCTCCCGCTGCGTCGGGGTTTCGTGTATCCGGCTTGGCAGTTTGACCAAGAAAGCGGAGAGCCCTTCGCCAGCATTCCGCAGATCCTGGCCGCCGCACAGGAGGCCAAGCTCACGCCCCTTGGGCTGCACCTGCTGATGGTGTCCACGGCCGCCGAGAACGGAGGCACACCCGCCGACCGGCTTGGCGCGGGCAAGCAGGACTACGTCATCAAGCTCGTCACCGCCGCGAACGCGCACGGATCTTGACCGCCGACCCGGCTGAGGTCGATCGGCTCCGCAGGCCACCACGCAACCTTCCAGCGCCGGGATTCGAGCTCGACGTCGTCGGGGGCCTGGTCGTGTTCCGCCTGCACTGGGAAACCAGTCCGCTCAGGCCGAGGCGCTACCCGCGGGGCAAGTACCGGTTCGACGCGCCCAGAAACGGCGCCGAGTTTCCAGTCACCTACGCCAACCATGCCGATCATGGCGCGTTCGCCGAGGTCTACGGAGACACCCAGCTCATCAGCGCGCTCGAACGCGACCGTCGACTGAGCGCGATCAGCGCAACTCGCCCGCTTGCACTGATCGCTCTTGACGACCCCACGGTTCAGAAGACTCTCCGGCTAGACGGTCGTATTGCGATGTCCAAGCAATACTCCACAACGATGTTGTGGAGTCGCGCTCTGCACCGGTGGTTCCCCACTGCCGACGGCATCCGCTACAAGTCACGACACGCGGGCGCGGCCTTCCCGAACATGTGTCTCTTCCTCGACCGCTGCCGCGCGGCGCTAACAATCAACCCGCGAGGCACACTCGCTGACGCACATTTGCGGTCATTGATGCTCGACGCAGCGGATCGTTACCGACTGGCGGTCCTCATCCCGCGCCCGTGGTGAGGGCGATGACCGCCTGTAGGGGTACTGGTAACGTAACTGTTCAGGTCCCGGGGGCTTGGTTCGGCGGAGGGGGCTGGGCGTTGGTGGGCAGGATCGCGGGGGCGCGCGCGGAATCTTGCGTGCATGCTGGCTGCAAGCGCGGATGCAGAGCGACCGAGTTCGGCGTTTGAGGCGCGTGCTGCTGAGCTGGATGCCTTGATCGAGGTGCTCCGCGCGCAGGTCGCCGAGCTTGAGGTTCGGCTCGTGGAGCGCGATGCGGTGATTGCGGAGCTCAAGGCGCGGCTGGATCAGAACTCGCGCAACTCGTCCAAGCCGCCGTCGTCGGATGGGTATTCCAAGCCGCCGGCGAGTAAGAAGCGGAGCCTGCGACGCCGGTCGGGGCGCAAGCCGGGTGGTCAGCCCGGGCATCCGGGTCATCATCTTCAGCGCCGTGAGGATCCGGATCAGGCGGTCGCGCATCCGGTTGATCGCTGCGAGTGCTGCGGGAGGAATCTGTCGGATAGGCCGATCGTGGAGTCTCAGTCGCGGCAGGTGTTCGACTTGCCTGAGGTGCCGAGGCTTCGTTGCGTCGAGCATTGGATCCAGAAACGACGCTGTCCGTGCGGGCACTTGACCAGCTCGTGCTTCCCGGAGGGTGTCACAGCGCCGGTGTGTTACGGCCCGCGGATCCGGGCGATGGGGATCTATCTGGTGTGCTATCAGCACCTGCCGTACAAGCGCGCGGCCGAGATCCTGTCCGACTGGGCGGGCGTGCCGATCTCGGTGGGCACGTTGCAGGCGTTCGTCGCGCAGGGCGCGGAAGGGCTCGAGCGGTTCCTGGACGAAGTCCGCCGCCAGCTCCAAGACACCGATGTCGCGCACTTTGACGAGACCGGCGGGCGGATGCAGGGTTACCTGGGTTGGATTCATTGCGTCTCAAGCGAGACGCTCACCTTGTTCACGGTGCACACCAAGCGGGGGCGGGATGGGATCAACGCCGCGGGCGTGCTACCAGCCTTCGGGGGCACCGCGGTGCACGACGGGTGGGCGCCCTACCGCTTGTATGAGAAGGCGCGTCACGCGCTGTGCGGCGCGCATCATCTACGCGAGCTGCTCTCAGCCGAGGAGCAGGGCGAGAGCTGGGCGGCGGCGATGAGCGCGCTGTTGCTCGATGCCAAGCAAGCCGTCGAGGAGGCCCACGCGGCGGGCGAAGACCGTCTCTCAGATGACGCGCTCACGGTCCTCTCAGACTGCTACCGCGAGGTGATCAAGCTCGGTTACGAGCAGAACCCCGAGCTGGCGCAGGATCGCAGCGGGCGCCGACCGAAGCGCACCAAGGCGCAGAACCTGCTGCTGCGGTTGGACGAGCGCGAGCAGGAAGCGTTGCGGTTCGCGCACGACTTCCGGGTCCCGTTTGACAACAACCTGTGCGAGCGGGACCTGCGGATGGTCAAGCTGCAGCAGAAAATCTCCGGCTGCTGGCGCACCACCGAGGGCGCCGAGCGGTTCCTGGCGATCCGCTCCTACCTCTCGACCGCTCGCAAACAGGGCCAGCGGCCGGTGGAGGTGCTGCTGGAACTGAGCGCCGGCCGGCCGTGGCTGCCGATGGCCGCCGGCCCCTGAGCGATCCGTCTTCCAGCCACCCGATACTCCCGTGCTGTGAGCAAGCGCTCCCGCAGGCGAACCCGCAGCCAGCCCCAAGCTCAGCTGCCGTCGCCGCGGCCGGCGACCAGCCCACCACCACACCCGCCGGTCGAGCCCGAGCGGTTGCTGCTTGACCAGATCGCAGCCGGCGCGCTGGACGCTCACCTCGTCGCGATCGCCGAAGCGGTGCACGCCCGGCACGAGCTGCTGCGGACGGTCAACTCCCAGAAGGCACTCGCGATGCTCAACGTCGGCGACCGCGTGCGGATCAACCATCAGGCAAGCCCGCGCTACCTGCACGGCGTCCACGGCATCGTCGTCGAGCTCGACCAGCACGCCGCCGTCGTGTGCGTGCACCGTCCGATCGGCCGCTTCAAAAGCGGCGAGATCCGCTGCCCACCACTCGTCCTGGATCGCTTCAACCCAGCCGCCTAACGATCGGAGACCAGTGAGCCCAGCACGCCAAGCCGACCCTGACCTCGACAACCTCATCGACGAGATCACCGTCGACAGCCACGACGAAGACGAACAACTGATGGGCTTCGAGGCCGCCTTCGACGAAGACGCGAACTTCTCATTTCACGGCACCGTGATCGGCGAACAAGTCGAAGTCCTATCCGTCAGCCGAGGCGACAACCGCAGCGAGCTGATCGCCACCTGTCAACGCGGCGGACGCCGCTACGAAGTCGCGCTGCTCGACATCGACATCGACGCAGACGCAACCACCTCACGTCTCATCGCCGCGTACCGCCGCTGGACCGGCAACTGAACCGCCACCACCCGAATAGTTACCTGGTAACAAACGTGTCACCAGCCGCAAACGAGCGGCTGATCAAGACGGGTAGCGGCCACTCGCCGAAGTCGACCTGGCCGACGGTGGCGTCGGCGACGCGGACGAAGCCGGTTTGTCCCGATCACCTCGACGCCCGCGACATCCACCAGTTCCTGCATGCCAAGCATCTACGAGCCGAACCGGACGGCCGCGGTGTTCGCGTCGGGGCGTTTAGCCGTCGTCTCGAAGAATGCCGCGTCGGAACGCTGCGGCGGGCTCCCGCCGGTCCGGCTTGAGGTGCTCGGCCGGCGTCATCGACTCGAGCACGTCCGCTGTGTGCCGTAGGTGCTCCGCAACCTCGCCGAGCTCCCGTCGCGGATCAGGATCACCACTGGTTTCCCCTGCGGTCGCCTTCAGCAGCTGCTCGAGCGTGCTGGCGATCGCGAGCGAGGGCATCAGCAACGGTGAGAGCAGCTCGTCACCCTCGCCCTTTCGCCAACGGGCCACCATCAGCATCAGCATTGCGTTCAACCGGTGCGCCAGGACTGACAGCAGCCCAACGCGTGCATCATCGTCGGGAGCGGCGCCGCCGGAGAACCACTCCCAGCCCGCCAGCAGGATCGGCGTTGCTGTGGCTGGCGTCTGCTCCTCGACAGCGTCCGCGGCGGTACCGCCAGCCATCAACAACTGAAGCTCGACGACGCCGGCGAGATGCTGTGCGGTCTCCAAGCGCCACAGCTCGCGCGTACCCGCTTCGTGAGCCATCCGCTCGCGTTGCTGCACGGTCGGAGCGCGGATCGCGCCGAGCGCGTGCAGCGCGTCCAGCAGTTCCTCCGGGTCGGCCATTGTTCCCATCGCGTGCGGCTCACCCACAGCCCGCCAGCCTAACCCTGGATTCGCGCCCGGTTGCTCTCCGAGTCCCGGAGTCCCGAAGGAACGGAACAGAATTGGCGCAAAGAGGCGCCAGTGAAGACCAAGCGTGTGCCGCTGGCGGACACGGTTTGCCGCTGGGAGCCGGATTCAGGCCCCGAAGGCGGACGGGCTGTGGGGCCCCCGGACGCTGCTTCACGAACGCTACGTGGGTCGACTATGAGTTCCGGATGTGCATCGGGCATCGGAACTTGGCGCAGGATGGTGGCCTTCTTGCCCGCAAAAGGCCCGTCTTGTCCGCGAAGTCGGTCGTAGTGTTCCGTCTCCGGTGATTCTCGGAACTTCCTGGATGAGTGCCGAGCGGCTTGAGCTGGACGAGCTGGTTGAGTATTGGACGCTGCTTGACGGCGAGCGGGAGCTGGTCGCGGGTAAGCGCGGCACGACGCGGCTCGTGTTCGCGTTGATGCTGAAGTTCTACGGCCGTCACGGCCGCTTCCCGGACGGCGACGGCGACCTGCCGCGTGAGGTGGTCGAGTTCGTCGCCCGCCAGGTGGGGGTCGCGCCCGCTGACCTGCGACGCTACGAGTTCTCGGGTCGGAGTGTGGAGTATCACCGTGCGCAGATCCGCAGCCACTTCGGGTTTCGTGAGTGCACGGTCGAGGACGCGCAGGCGATCGAGCGATGGCTGGCAGAGCACGTCGCGCGGGCCGACCCCCGCCAGGATGTTGTAAGTCAGGAGCTGCTGGCACTGTGCCGGCGCTGGCGGGTCGAGCCGCCAGCGGAGGGGCGGATCGATCGGATCGCGCGGGCCGCGATCCACGCCGCCCAGCGGTCGCTGACCGAGCGGATCGCGTCCCGCATCCCGGCCGCGACAGCCGACCGAACCGAAGCGCTGATCGCGATGGTCGACGAGGAGGATGCTGAGTCGGGTGGCGTGCTCGGGCTGATCAAGTCGGCGGCGGGGAACGTGAGCCTGGAGACGATGCTGGTTGAGATCGACAAGCTCGAAGCCGTCCGCGCGATCGGGCTGCCGGCCGAGTTGTTCGCTGATGTGACGCCGCGGGTGCTGGCCGGCTGGCGCCAGCAGGCGGCGGTCGAGTCCCCGTCGCATCTGCGCCGGCATTCGCGAGCGCTGCGGTTGACGTTGCTCGCCGCGCTGCTGCATTCGCGTGAGCGGGAGATCACCGATGGGCTGGGTGATCTTCTGATCCAGACGGTGCATCGGATCGGGGCGCGCGCCGAGAAGAAGGTGACCCAGGAGCTGATCGGCGAGTTCAAGCGCGTGGCCGGCAAGGAGAACCTGCTGTTCCGCGTCGCCGAGGCCTCGGTCGCCCGCCCGGACGGGATGGTCAAGGACGTGATCTTCCCGGCCGTCGGCGGTGAGGGGACGCTGCGCGATCTGATCGCCGAGTACAAGTCCGCGGCGCCGACGTATCGGCGGACCGTGCAGACGAAGTTCAGGTCCTCCTACTCAAACCACTACCGGCGCGGGCTGATCCGCCTGCTCGGCGTGCTCGAGTTCCGCTCCAACAACACGGCACACCGGCCGGTGCTGGACGCGCTCGAGCTGATCGCCCGCTACGCCCGCCACTCGAGCCTGACGTACTACCCGAGCGGCGAGAGCATCCCCCGCCACGCCGGCCTGCAGGGCGACTGGGGCGACCTGGCATACACGCCGGACAAGCGCGGCCGTGAGCGCGTGGTGCGGATGATCTACGAGATCGCCACCTGGGAGGCGTTGCGCGATCAGCTTCGCTGCAAGGAGATCTGGGTGCTCGGCGCCGACCGGTGGCGCAACCCCGACGAGGACCTTCCCCAGGATTTCGAGCAGCGCCGGACCGAGCACTACGCGGCGCTGTCCAAGCCGCTTGACCCGAGCGAGTTCATCGAGGAGGTCCGCTGCCAGATGCGAGCCGAGCTGCAGGCGCTTCACCGGACGCTGCCCGAGCTTGAGTTCCTTGAGATTGCCGATCGCGGCAAGCAGGGGGCGGTCAAGCTCACGCTGCTGCCGGCGCAGCCCGACCCCGCGAACCTGAAAACGCTCAAGCGCGACATCCACAGCCGGTGGGGCATGGTTGCGTTGATCGACATGCTCAAGGAGTCGATCCTTCGCACCGGCTGCCGCAAGATCGTCAGCGAGATGGCCCGCGGCGCCCGCCTCAGCGAAGGCACGCTGGCCGAACGGCTGATACTGGCTCTGTTCGCTTACGGGACGAACACCGGCATCCGACACGTCGCGGCCGGTGACCATGGCCACTCCGAGGATGATCTGCGTTACGTCCGCCGACGCTTCCTGACCGCCGAGGTCGTCCGCTCGTTTGCGATCGAGATCGCAAACGCGACCCTCGCCGCCCGCGACCCGCAGGTCTGGGGGCAGACGTCGACGACGGTCGGCTCGGACTCCAAGCACATCGGCGCGCTCGACCAGAACATCCTGACCGAGTGGCACGCGCGGTACCGCAAACCGGGCGTCTTGATCTACTGGCATGTGGAGAAGAAGTCGATGGCGATCCACTCGCAGCTGATCTCGTGCTCGGCGTCGGAGGTCGCGGCGATGATCGACGGCGCGATGCGCCACGGCACGACCGTCGATGTCGAGGGCAACTACACCGACACCCATGGCCAGTCGCAGATCGCCTTCGGGATCACGCGCCTGCTGGGGTTCGAGCTGCTGCCGCGGATCAAGGGGATCAACCGCGCCAAGCTCTACCAGGCCGACCCTGGCGACCGGAGCCTGTACCCGGGCCTCGTCCCCGCGCTGACCCGGCCGATCCGCTGGGAGCGGATCGCGGAGCAGTACGACCAGATGATCAAGTACGCGACCGCGATCCGCACCAGGACCGCGCAGACCGAGGCGATCCTCCGCCGGTTCATGCAGGCCAACGCGATCCACCCGACCTACCAGGCGATGATCGAGCTCGGCCGCGCGCAGAAGACGATCTTCCTGTGCCGCTACCTCCGCGAGCGGGCACTTCAGCGCGAGATCCAGGAGGGACTCAACGTCGTCGAGTCCTGGCATCGCGGCACCCAGGTCGTCTTCTACGGCAACGGCGGGGACATCCCCTCCAACCACCGCGACGAGCAGGAGCTCTCGGTCCTCTGCCTGCGCGTCCTCCAAGCCGCGATGGTGTACATCAACACGCTGATGATCCAGGAACGACTCGACCAGCCCGAATGGAAAGACGTGCTGACCGCCGTCGACCTGCGCGCGCTCACGCCGCTGTTCTGGGCGCACATCACCCCGTACGGCGAGATCCACCTCGACATCGAAAGCCGCCTGGAGCTGCCGTGACCGACACCCAACAATCGATCCGGCGTACCCCGGCCAAACGCAAGGCACGTCAGCTCGCCAAGCACCTCCGAGCAGAACGACCCGACTACGCCTACCTCAAGCAGGTCTTCCGCCACCTCCGCGACGAGCTCGGCGTCGAGGTCGAGCGCGCGCCCAAGAAGCTCCCGCACGTCCCGACCGAGCACGAGATCCGCGCCTTCTACGAAGCCGTCTGGATCGCCCGCCGCGGCCAAGACGTCGTCATGATCAAGACGCTGCTGTACACAGGCGTGCGCGTCCCCGAGCTGGTCAGCATCCGCCTGACCGACGTCGACCTCGACAGCTGCCGGATCCGGATCGAGCAGGGGAAGGGCAAGAAGGACCGCTACGTCCCGTTTCCCGCAACGTTCAAGGAAGTGCTCGCACTTCACATCGATGCGCACAGGCAGGCCGGCGCCAGCCACCTGTTCGAGTCCTCCTGGAAGAAGCCCTACTCCGATCGGGGCGTGCGCAAGATCCTCGCCCGCTACGCGTCCGCGGCCGGCATTGAGGAGCCGATCAGCCCCCACCGGCTACGGCACTTCCTGTTCACATGGCTGAAGACCCAGGGGATCGACGACGCGCTGATCCAGCCCTACTCGGGGCACGCAACCCGCCAATCGCTCGAGATCTACTCGAGGATCTCGCTCGCCAACGCCCAAGACGCATACGATCAGGCGATCGGACGCTACCCCGTCTGACCCGCGACCGCTCGTTTGCGGCTGGTGACACGTTTCTTACCAATACCCCGTGTAGCACCGCTGCTTCTGCCTCGAAGCGACAGAGCCGCCCCCCGGTCTGCTCCGATTGCTCGTTCGCGCTGCCGCTGATCGTCCAACTCGGTAGCGAGCGGCCAGCGAAGCGAGGCGCCGGAGACTGCTCTCACCGTCGTCGAATGGCGGCACTTCTGCTCAGCGCTTGCTGATGGAACTGTGTCCGAGCAGGCGGGCCGGCCCCGGCGGCCGGCCTGCCACCGATGCCGTCTATCCGGGGCAGGGGTTGTTGGCGAGAACTGGTGGGAAGTTCACGTAGGAACGCTCCGGTGGTCGCGGGAGGGACCGGGTAGTTGAGCGCCGTCGCCGTGCCCCACTCGGCCGCAGGCGTGCGCCGAAGGGACCATTGTTCTGTGTCATTAACGGACTCACTGTGCGGGCGCGCTTGGCCACCGTGGGCCGCTCGGGCCGCGCTGCGGCGCCGCGCCGCGCGGGCCGGTGTGCGCCGGTGCTCCGCGCCGCACCAGCTGCGTCAGCGCACGCGATCGAGCTCGGCCGCGAGGGCGTGCCCCTCAACGTCATCCAGCGCGAGCTCGGCCACCGCAACCTCGGCGTGACGTCGATCTACCTGCGCCATCGAGCCCGGCGAGAGCATCGAGACCGTCCACGCCCGACGGCCGCCCATGATTCCGGCCAGCGCCGGACTCGTCCTCCCGCTCGCCCGCTGGCCGACGACTCGGCAGCCGCCCAGACAACGTCCGAGCCGCTGCTGTTCACCGCCCCACGGACCCGACAACGAGTCACACGCTCGTGCGCTTGGACCGCCGCGAGCGCCCGATGTCCAGCCCCGCCGCCGAGCGACTGGGGTCCCGCAAGTGGCGCACGCGCCGCCTGCGATACAGCAGGCGCTGAACGTAGAGCGTCGCCGTGCCGGCTGCCATGATCGACGCGAGGTTGATCGCGAGCTGCGCGATCGAGCCGCGCCACGCGTGCCAGTCGCCGTAGGCGGCGGCGACGCCGATGTTGGCTGCCGCTGGGATCGTCGTGACCGAGATCAGCACCCCGATGAGCGCGCCCGACTTCGCCGTGCTCAGCGACAGCATCCCCGCCACGCCCGCGCAAGCAGCGACGAAGAACGTGAAGAAGTCGGGGCTAGCGATCACGTTCGACAAGCTGTGACTGCGCTCGGTGAACTCGCTTGGGGTCAGGCCTGTGATCCGGAAAGCGTGCGTGGTCAGATAGACCGCCGTGATCGCGAGCGAAAACCCCGCCGCGAGCGCGACGAGCGAGCGCGCCGCCAGGTGGCGCCGGCGCTGCACGAAAGCCACGCAGAAGCCGGCGATCGGCCCGAACTCGGGGCCGACGACCATCGCGCCGACGATCAGGATCGGGGAGTTCAGGAAGATTCCGACCGCCGCGATCAGACCAGCCAGCACGATGAACAACAGGTACGTGCCGGACAGCTCCACCTGCTCGCTGGTGCGCGACTCGACCTCTTCCCAGACAACCGCATCGGCCTCCGAGCCGCGCGCCCGCTCGACGGCGCGCTCGGCGAACAGCGAGATCTGGGTCTCGACCGACTCCAGCGCGATCGAGCCGGTCCGGTGGATGTCGAGCTCCTTGAGGTCCGACAACACGACGCTGGCGTCCTCGCGCGCGACGTCCGCGAGGATCACGTCCCCCGCGGGCTCCTGCGCGGCGCCGGGAAGCCAGATCACGTTACAGACCGACCCGCTCTCGCGCAGCATCCCGAGCGCCAGCTCAGAGACCTCTCGGGGAGCGACGATCCGCATGTGGACCATCGCCGGAGCGTATCCCTGCGGTAGCCTCGATCCGCGCGCGCTGGGTACGCGCACCGGCGGGGGGCACCGAACGACGCTCTGCTCGACGACCCCGGGAGCGAAGATCGCCACGCGCGCACGAGGGCGCCAGCCAGGGTGATGGGGCACGGGCCCTCGGCGTCACCGCCGGCGAGCCGACAAGCGCGGCGAATCGTGCGGACCGACGACAGCGGATCGACCGGCGACACCGCCGCGTATCGACGTACGCCGTCATGAAGCACGGCCGCAATGTGCCCCAATCGTCGAAACGGGGCACTCTCGCTTTCGCCTCTGCTCGCGCTCCTGGTCGCGGACGCGAAGCCGCAGCCGTGCGGGGTCGCAGGCCAGCCGCTTCTAACTCTGCTTAGTCGCCGTCGTGGGGCCGTGCGGCGGCGACTAATACGCTTCTGACGGGCCCGTAGAGCCGCACGCGACGGCGACTAACGTAAACCGTTGCCGCACGCGCGAGCGAAACCCAGCCCACAGGCACATAAAATGCCTGCAAACAAGTCTAATCCGTCGGACTGCCTGCACAGAGACCGACGGTTCATGAGCCGCCCAAAGCGGACGGCGACAAATACAAACCGTTGGATTCCGCGCGTTTACTCTCGGAGGTCCGTCTCGAGCCAGGCAAGGAGCGCGCGAACCGCGCATAGATCATTTCCCGCGCGCGCGTACGGCACCGCGACCTGGGCTCCTGCCCGCTCCTGGTCGGTTTTCGAGCGGCGGATCGTGAGCAGCACGCCTTTGGCCGGGTCGAAGTCGACGTCCTCGACGTCGAGCGCGACGAGCTCGGAGCGGCGCAGCGCGGCGGCGAACCCGAGCAGCAGCAGTGCCCGATCCCGGTAGGCGGTGCGCGTCGTCAGCTCGATCGGCTCGACCACACGGGCGAGCGGCGCGAGCTCGAGCGGCTTGGCCTGGCGCCGGGGCGCGGTCCCGAACTCGCGGCGGATCCCGCTCATGACCGCCTGGACGGCGCCGGAGTCGCACGGGTTCGGATGGTCCTGTGCGCGGTGCGCCGCCGCGATCGCCGCGGCGCGGCGGCCGATCGTGACCGGGCGGAACTCGCGGTCGGCCTCGGCGGCCAGGAACGCCGCGACGCTCGCGGGCGCCGCCGGGATCGCCCGAACGCCGCGCTCGGCGCACCAGGGGGTCTGGCGGGAGGCACCCACGCCACTTGCTCCCGGCCTTTCATAATCTCCGCCTCAATAAACCCTTTGTGGGTGTGGAGAGCCTCGCCGCCCGACTCACTTCAATCATCTTTGTACGAGTTACAATTGACACCGAGGCCATGATGAACAAGGCGCAGGCCCGGCAGATCGATGACGCCTCAGATCGTCGCAGACGGGCTGGTCGTATCCGGCATCGTCTCCGACCTCGCTGCTGCGGTGCGCGAGGAGCAACTCCAAGGGGTCGGCTCGGGGTCAAGGGCAAGAGTCAGAGCGAGGAGACCTACTGATAAGCGACACCACCGTTCTCGCCCAGGCCCTGGAGTTCCACGGCCACAAGTGTTGGGCCAGCACTGCCGGGGTCCGACTGGGGCTGGCGGCTATGGAGACCATGGGCGTGTCCCGGGCCGGGTCCAAACAGCTCCATGCCATGATCGAGACCGGCGACCACCACGGCGGCATGTGCTTCGGTGACGGGATCCAGTTCACGACCGGCTGCACGTTCGGCAAGGGCAACATCGAGAAGACCGGCGAGGGCAAGTTCGCCGTCACACTGATCCACAAGGCCACGAAGCGTTCCGTCCGGGTGGCATACCGCCCGACCCTCCAGCCGCAGATCAAGGCAACGCAGTTCATGCAGAAGCGCGCGGCCGGCGTGCCCCCCACACAGATCCCCGAGGTTGAGCAGATGGAGGTCGTCACTCTCGTCTGGGACGCCCCCGCTAAGGAGGTCATGACCGTCGGCCCGGTCCAGGAGAGCAACTGGAGCGAGCCCGAGGAGGTCGTGCGCTTCTTCGTCTGCCCATCGTGCGCAGAACTGGTCGCCGAGCCGTACGCCAGGGTCGCCAACGGCGAGATCGTGTGCACTGCCTGCTCGGGATACCCGCGCTGACCTCCGTTGACCCTCTACCTCGTCGGAGGACTTGCGGTCCTCGTCGGATCCAGTGTCATGGCCATGGCGGGCCTGGGAGCGGCGTTCCTGTTCGTCCCGATGTTCTTCTACCTGGGCGTGCCGCTCGGAGAGGCCACCTCGACGGGCCTTCTGCTCAACGCGGTCAGCCTGTCAGCGGCCACGATCACCTATGCCCGGGCCCGCCTCGTCGACTGGCGCGTCGGGATCCCCGTCCTGGTCGCAGCGGTCGTCCTGGCCCCGGTGGGTGCCCGGCTCACGGTCCACGTCGACCGGGACGTGCTGCTGGCCCTCTTCGCCGGTTTCCTAGTGTTCGCCGGCGCGATGATGCTGTTCTACCGCCCACCCACCGCGGGTCGTGAAGTGACCCCGACCACCGAGGCCGCTGTCGGACTCGGCCTGGGGAGCACCGCCGGATTCCTCGGGGGCCTGCTCGGGGTGGGCGGCGGCAACATCATCCTTCCTGGTCTGAACTGGATGGGCCTGGACGCCAAGAGGGCGGCCGCAACGACCGCGCTTGCAGTCGTGTTCTCCTCTCTGTCCGGGTTCCTCGGTCACGTCGCGGTCGGCGGGCTCGATCCCAAGTTCCTAGTCACAATGGCAGTCCTGGCCACCGTCGGGTCGTTGATCGGCTCGCGCGTCATGCAGTCCCGGCTCACCCCCGCACAACTCAAGCAGCTCGTCGGCGTGCTGCTGTGGCTCATCGCCGCGAAGATGATCTGGGACCTGATCCGGTGACTGATGGTCCTGAAGATCCGCTAGGGCGGCAGCGTGCCAGCTTGGCGAGCATGACGCGTGATCCGCGAAACGCGACCGCTTGAAAGGCTCGTCGGCCTTGATCTCCCGGCTGCCGCGCGCGCGGCCGGTTCCCTCATCGACCGCACACAGCGCGTGGGAGCGCTTGTGCGTATCGACTCCGATCACGATCATATGCACCGTCCCTTCGATTGGTTGACCGCCGATGAAGCGGACCTCCGGCGGACGAACCTCTGTCGGGGCTGATGCCAAGCTCCTATCAAGTCACGCCGGCGATCCTCGGGCGGCGACGGGCGACAAAACAAAGACCAGCCAGTCCGGGCGATCAGCCCGGCCGAGCACGTTTTTTCAGATCAGTCGTCATGGCGGCTTCGCCACCCGCGGGGAGTGAAATCGGTTTTGCAGGGCTCGCGGGCTGGACGGCGGTCGCTGACGATCCGCCAGCCGTGCGCTGACGCCGTCTTTTTCTTGGTGCTCGCGAGCCCGTAGATCAGTCTGGCTGGGGGCCTTGGCCGGAACCCCGGACTGTTGCCTTGAGCACGTGTTTCAGACTCGCCTGTCGATGCGAGGCTCCTGCGAACGGCGACCGTGTTGTCGTTCGGGCCGTTAGGAGGGTTGTGATGGATCGGATCGTTGAGCGCCCGGGAGCGCTGGACGTGCACAAGGCGAGCGTGACCGCGTGCGTTCGCGTGTGGGAGGGCCGCAAGCTGACCGAGCAGATCGCGGGGTTCCAAACGACCGTCGCCGGGATCTTGGCGCTCGGTGACTGGCTCGGCCTTCCGGTAGTAACGGAACAGGAACGCACGCTAAGCAGGTCGGCGTCTGGCGGCCGCAGGTGACGCGAGACGGGATCGCGCCGCTGAGCCGGGCGCCAAGCGACTCTGCACCAGCGTCCCGCCCGGCGAACTCAAGAAAGCGGGGACGTCGAGCCACGCGACTGCCGCTTTCCCGCAGAGCAGGGGTGTGAGGCAGCCATACCTCGACTTCTCGGTCTGCTCAGGAGCAGCAGCGTCGTCGAGGCTGCTGGATCTCGATCAAGGGGGCAGTCGGACCGGTCCGTGTGCTGGATCAGAAAGTGGCAATGAGCCCCTAGTGCAATCTGACTCCGGAACTCAGGGCCTCACTCGAAGCGTCCGTCGCGAGTTACGAGCCGCTGGGCTGGTTCTTACCCCCGGTGGCAACGAAACTGACGCAGTCGCCCTGGTTCTTGAACTGGCCTCCGAACGACTTCCAGCCGCCCTTCTTGCATTGATCCTTGCTGGTCGGCAACGGCGGCGGCACGAGGTTCGCCGACTCGTTCAAGTCCGCGCCGCCGGGCGAGGCGAACAGAGAGACCGTGTCGCCGGTACTCGGATCATCCTGGCCAGTGCTGAAGACAAGGTTTTCCCCGCTACCGGCGTGAGCGCAGTTGTTCAGGTTCTCTCCGTTGAACCAGAAGCCGAGGATGTCGCCGCCCTGCACACGAACGCTGGCCGGGAAGGTCTCAACCCCTGTTCCGGTAAACGTTTGCACGCCGGTCTTGCCGACCACCGTGTAGCTGCCCGCCGTCACCGTCGGCCGCAGAACCAGAAAATCGACAGGCGCATCGGCCGTCCTCACCTGGAAAGAGAAGCTGGTGATCGTCCCCCCACCACCGGGCACGACGTAACCGGTATCGCCGTACATCCTGCCAGGAGCAGAACCCGCGCAGCTAAGTCCGGTCCCGGTCTGCCCGATCGTCGTGTCCGCTAGCGCCGAACCCGCAGGCAACACGGCTAACGCCAACCCAGCCAACAGCAACAACCGCCTCATCCGCGCCAAAGCAGGGATCGATCCCATCACGCCCTCCCTTAGTTGTGCTACCACCACGGCCAACCCTAAGACCCCCGCCGAGGAAAGTCCACCCAAACGCCTGGGTGCCTCGCTTCTGGAAAGGGCTAGACGGAGCAGTCTCGGCACGTGGCAACGTCGGTGATGAGACTGCCGCTCAGGAACGAACGCAGAAGCGCGCTGACCCGCCTCCTCGGCTTCTGCTCTGGCCGGCGAAGCGGAAGAGCGAGCGCCCAAGATCGGCGACGGCCATGCCGACCGATCGTATGCGACCCGAGTTCTGCCGCGGCCGGCTACATCTTCAGTCGACAGGTCTCGGGTGCTCCTACTTTGCCCCTGGGGACACGAACCCAAGGAGCGGGCCTTCTCGGTCTGCTCAGGAGCAGCAGCGTCGTCGAGGCTGCTGGATCTCGATCAAAGCGGCACTCTTCGTATCACGAACAGAATCAAGAGGCCCGCCGAAGCGGGGCCTCTTGAACGGCCCTCAACTCGGAGCGGTGTGGGCTATCCGGTCGGCTGGTTCTTCCCGCCGGTGGCGACGAAGCTGATGCAGTCGCCCTGGTTCTTGAACGTGGTGCCGAACGACTTCCAGCCGCCGTGCTTGCATTGGTCCTTATCGGTCGGCAGCGACAGAAAGCTGATCTGGACCTCTGGTGCCTCGGTCGAGGACGCCGTGCCGATCGTGATCTGACGGTTCCCGGCGCCGCCGTAGCTCGAGCCGCCGCCGCCGCCGCCCTGGAAGGGAAGGCCGCTGCCGCCGCCGCCGAACCAGCCGCCACCGCCACCGCCGCCGCCATCGGCGCCGGCGCCGCCCCCGCTCGCGCTGCCGTTGCTGCCGCCGTCGCAGCCGCCGCCGCCACCAGAGGTGCCGTCGGTGGGTCCGATCCCGCCCGGTCCGCCGTCAAGAGCCGTGTCGGTGCATCCGGCGCTGCCGGCGCCGGTCACCGCCGCGTCTCCTGCTCTGCCGCCGTTCCCGCCGTTGGTGCTGGCGCCTCCGCCACCGCCCGCTACCAGCACCCGCGCGTCCGTCGTGGGGTTGCCGGTCAGCTGCCCGTCGGCCACTGCAGTCGAACGCGGAATCGTGAGCAGTGCCGAGGAGCCGCCACCCCCGCCACTGCACGCGTTGCCGGCGCCGCCGTCAAACAAAGCCCCAGGCAGCGGCGGCGAGATGCAGTTACCCCCTGGGGGAGGCGGGCCGGCCTGACCGACATCTACCCACAGCGTCGCGCCCGGGGTGACCGGCAACGCCGTGTTGAGCACCCGCGCCCCCAGGCCACCCACCCCCATGCCACCCGTCCCTCCCGGGGCGCCAACCGCGGCACGCCCACGCTGCTCACACTTGCAGGCGCGGTGAATGTGTCCTCCGTGCCCGGGCTGCTGTAGGCGCACGTCGCGGTCGCGCCCGATTGCGAGTACGCGCCGCTGGTGCCGCACGGCCCCGCCGCAAGCGCCGACGTCGTGGCCATCGCCCCCATTGCAACTAGTCCTAAACCAAGCGTAAGACTGTGGTAGATGGGCATCGAAGGCCCGGAAGACCCGGTATTCCTGGGGTTTGAGTGCCGAGGCGGGATGGCCCGTGTCGGTTTGAAGTGAAGGGGCGTCGGCTGTCGGCTGTGGGCTTGCGGCCCTGACGCTTATCTGGGTGTGCTGCGTCGGAGGCGGTCCAGTTCGATGGCGGCGTCGATCCATTGGTCGATGAGTTCGCGCAGTTTGCGGTAGTTGGCGATCTGGGAGTTGACCGCGTCGATGTGTTCGGGGCGGATGTTCTCGGTGCGGCTTCGTCCGCGGTGGCTGTAGCTGAGCTGGTGGTATGGGCCGTGGCGCTGGGGCGGGTCGGCTTTGCAGCGACAACCGGGGGTGCGGCAGGTGTTGTACTGCTCGGAGAGCGCTCCTGGCCGCAGGTCGCCTAGCGCAAGCAGAGCGGCTTTGATGCGTTGGATCGTGTCGGTCAGTTGGGCCTCGGTCGCCATAGTCGTCCTCCCTTGGGTGTTGGATTGATCCTGATGGTGACATCCATGTAACCATAGCTGATCTCTGCTATGGTTACATAACATTGTTGATCAGAGGGAGCGTGGAGATGAGCAACCCGAGGCGACAGTTGCAACGCAGGCTCGAGCGCGAACAGCTGGCGATCGAGCGGCGCCTGCAAGCCGCAGTGGCCCCCAACCTGTCCGGCCCGCTCCTGGGGGGAGCCCCGATCCGCTACGAGTGGGCCGAGCGGGACCGGGGGGTAGCCCATGGTGGCATGGGGATGATCGCCCGCCTGGTCGAGGCGGTCGGCCTGGCCTGCGAGATCGACGCCTCGGTCAAACTGCTCAAGGTCCACCGCCCCTACCACGAGTCCGACCACGTGTTGAACATCGCCTACAACGCGCTGTGCGGCGGCACCCGCTTGGAGGACATCGAGACTCGCCGAACCGACGCGGTGTTCTTGGACGGCCTGGGGACGCCGTCGCTGCCCGACCCCACCACCGCGGGCGACTTCTGCCGCCGCTTCGACGAGGCCTCGATCATGGCCCTCCAGGAGGCGATCAACCGGGCTCGGCTGAAGCTGTGGTCCCAGCAGCCGGCCTCATTCTTCTCCCAGACCGCCCGGATCGACGCGGACGCCTCGATCGTGGGCACCGACGGGCAGTGCAAGCAGGGCATGGACATCTCCTACAACGGCAGCTGGGGTTACTCGGCGTTGCTGGTCTCGCTCGCCAACACCGCCGAGCCGCTGTATCAGGCCCTCCACGGCGCCAACCGTCCCTCCCATGAGGGGGTCGTTCCCCTCTATGACCGATCGATCGAGCTGTGCCGGCGGGCCGGGTTCACCGACATCCTGCTGAGAGGTGACACCGACTTCTCGCTCACAACTGAGTTCGACCGCTGGGACGCCGACGGGGTGCGCTTCGTCTTCGGCTACGACGCCAAGGCCAACCTCATCCAAGCCGCCGAAGGCCAACCGGAAGATCTCTACCACGAGCTGGTGGCCAAGACCGAACGCCAGATCGCGACGCGGCCCCGGACCCGCCCCACAAACGTCAAAGACGACATCGTTCGCCAGCGCGGCTACAAGACGATACGACCGAAGAAGGAACAGGTAGTCGAGTTCTCCTACCGGCCGCGCGCTAGCAAGAAGGACTACCGCGTGGTCGCCTTGCGCAAGAACCTGTCGATCGAGCGGGGTGACAACGTCCTGTTCGATGAATATAGGTACTTCTTCTACATCACCAACGACCGCAAGCTCACCGCCGACCAGGTGATCGGCGAAGCCCACCAGCGCTGCAACCAAGAGAACCTCATCGCCAACCTCAAAAGCGGGGTGCGAGCCCTGCACGCCCCCGTCAACACCCTCTACGCCAACTGGGCCTACATGACCATGGCGTCACTGGCCTGGACCCTCAAGGCCTGGTGCGCGCTCATGCTGCCCGTCTCACCCCGCTGGGAAGCGCAGCACGAACAGCAGCGGTGCCGACTGCTCACCATGGAGTTCCGCACCTTCCGGGCCGCTCTGATCGACATCCCCTGTCAGATCGTCAAGACAGCCCGCTACATACGCTGGCGCATCCAAGCCTGGAACCCCTGGCTGGGCATCTTCTTCCGCCTCCTCGACGCCCTCTAACACCATCCGAGACCCGCGCTCACCCCGAGCCGGCCCACCGGCTCTGCGTCAGCCACCCAAAAACCAGCCCCCCTCGACATGAGTGAACTCCACGCACCTCATCCCCTCGCCAAAACGCTCTGGAATGCCCTGGGTTTGACGGAGACCGGGTTTGTAGGTCTTTCAAGTAATTATACCAAGTTAGTGCGAGTTGCTACTACTGTAGGTCGGAGACGACCCCGAAGGGGTCGTACACCCCCGACACGCTCAAGGTGCCAGTACCGGTGGGGCGAGGCACGCCTTCAGGGTGAGTGGCGAGCGCCGCGACGTATCGCTGCTCGTGCTCGGCAGGCGGTCGGTTGCCGAGCGAGGAGTGCAGCCGGACGTGGTTGAACCATGCGACGTACTCGACGACGGCGAGCTCGAGCTGGGTGTGGGTGCGCCACACGCGGTCGGCAATCAGCTCGGTCTTGAATGAGTCCACGAACGACTCGGCGAGCGCGTTGTCATACGCATCGCCGACCGTGCCGACCGACGCCAGCACGCGGGCGTCGTCGAGCTGCTGGATGTAGTCCTCTGAGGTGTACTGCGAGCCCTGGTCGGTATGCGCCACCAGCTGAAAGTCAGCGCCCGGCGCTCGGAGCCCGAGCGCCATCCGCAGCGCGTCGAGAACCAGCGTGGTTCGCATGTGGCCGGCCAGCTGCCAGCCGACGATCATCCGTGAGTACACGTCGATCACGAACGCGAAGAACAGCCGGCCCTCCCACGTGCGCAGGTAGGTGAAGTCCCCGACCCACAAGCGGTCCGGCGCCGGCGCGGTGAAGTCACGGTTGACGAGGTCAGACGCCCGCTGCGCCTGGGGATCGGGGATCGTGGTCCGCCACGGCTTCCCGCGCCGCTTCGCGCCCTGGATGCCCGCTGAGCCCATCAGCCGCGCGACCTGGTCGCGCCCCGCAGCCTCGCCCTCGCGGACCAGCTGGGCGTGCACGCGCCGGTAGCCGTAGCACTCGTAGTTGGCCCCATGAACCTCGCGGATGCGACCGGTCAGCCGCTCGTCCTCGACCGCTCGCTCCGACCGCTCGCCGGTCGCACGCTGATAGTACGCGGACGCCGACACGTCCAGGGTCTGACAGATCGGCTCGACGCCGAGCTGGTCGCGATGCATGTCGATGAACGCGCTCACCTCGGACGGTCTGCGTCGAGCTCGGTCGCGAAAAACACGCTGGCGGCCTTCAGGATCTCATTCGCGCGGCGCAGCTCATGGTTCTCCTTGCGCAGCTTCTTGATCTCCTCGCGCTCCTCGGTCGTGGGCAGATCCGGCCGCAGACCGCCGTCGGCCTCGGCCTGCCGAACCCGTTTGCGCAGCACCTCGTGACCGACACCGAGATCACGCGCGACCGCCGCGACCGGACGCCCCGACTCGAGCGCCAGCCGGACACCACGCTCGATCAGCTCCTCTGAATACTTCCTGGCTCTGGGCATGAACTTGCAGTTCCTTGCTCGAGGACCGAATCCTCGTTTCAGAGCCTCCGCGAAACCCAGGGCAGCTCAAAACGAGCCCTGGTGGTGCGGCAGCGAACGCAAGTACAAGAAGTGCTGCCTCCGCCGCGTTGGCTCATAGCCCACACGGCGCCGCAGCACTACCCCAAAAACCCGAAACTCGAGTTTCAAGGGAGAGACATCCCGATGTATAGACGACTGACAATCATTGCCATTCTCACGGCCGTTGTCGCTGCGATCTTCGCGACGCCCGCAGCAGCCAAACGCTCGTGCGGCACCGAGCGTGTCCAGCCGGGAACAATCGGGGCCCCTAAGACTGGCTCTACCAGTGGCCCTGGTATCCCTTACAAGATAATCGTGTGGCGCGGCTCGGTCTCCTGCCGCAAGGCGCGGAGCCTGATAAAGGCGACCGGCGAAGGCAAGGGCACCTGGCATGAGGCCCCAGACGTCGCAGGGATTTACACGAGCTTCCCGGGAGGCTGGTCCTGCGCCCTTGCAACGGGGGGAGATTATGGCTGCTGGCGTGGCCGGCGCATCGGCGCTAACGGGCACGCGGAGGAAATCGATGGCATACAGCTTTAGCCGCTGGTTCCGAGCAGGCAGCGCGTCCACGCTCTTGTAGTGACGGGACATCGAGATTCTGAGGACTCATAACCCACGGGAACAGATCGTGAAGCGGATTATCACCACCATCATCGCTTTCGGGCTCGTCATGCCAGCGGTCGCTGTCGCAAGCCGAGTCGCGACGGGCAGTACTCGGACAGCGATCGAGCGGGCTGTGGCCCCGGGGTACGACGGCCCGCAGCGTTGCCTGCTAGTCGAGGTGACGACCAGGGACGGCGGCAACTGGGCAACTATCAGCTTCAACCCGGCCAACGAGCGCTCGTGCGAAGGCCGGCAGTTCAACGGTCTCGATATCGCGTACCGCGCTCACGGCCGCTGGCACAACGTGACCTCGGGCTCTGCGCAGATTCCCTGTGGGCGGCTCGGTATACCCGTCGCGGTCCGTCAAGACCTGCACCTGCCATGTCGCTGAGCATTGACGCTCGCTGGTCCACGTGCCGCGTGAAGCACTGCGCAAACCGGGGCAGAACGCGCACGATCAGACCCACCGGTCGAGCGGTTGAAGGGTATGGTCAGGGTCAGGGTCATGTCGGTAGAAGTGGTGTAACGAGCGTCTCGGGGGTCGACCGCTGTAGAGGGGTCGGCCACCGTGGCGCGGAACTCGTCGGCTGTTATCGCAGTCAGACGAATGGAGACACCACGATGGCCGAAGTTCAGAGCATGACGGTTGCCGATGTCGTCGCCAAGACGATGGATGGTCGGCTTGAGGATTTCGTGCGCGAGGCGGTCGCGCTGGTCGCCCGCGAGGTGATGGAGGCCGAGGTCAGCGCTGAGGTGGGCGCTGGACGGGGCGAGCTCGCGCCGGGGACGCGGTTCACGCATCGCAACGGGTATCGGCCCAGGGCGTGGGAGACGAGGGTTGGGGAGCTCGAGTTGCTGGTCCCGAAGAAGCGGTCGGGTCCGGCGTACTTTCCGAGCTTTCTGGAGCCCCGTCGGCGCAGTGAGCAGGCGATCGTTGCGGTTGTGTTGGAGGCGTATGTGAACGGTGTCTCGACGCGGAAGGTCGATCGGCTGGTGGAGCAGCTGGGGATCGACGGGATGACCAAGGACCGCGTGAGCGCGATCTGCCGGGCGCTGGATCAGCAGGTCGAGCTGTTTCGCGGGCGGCCGTTGGAGGGTGCCTACCCGTATCTCTGGCTCGACGCGAAGCAGGTCAAAGTTCGTGACCAGGGCCGGGTGGTGTCCAAGGCGCTGGTGGTTGCCTATGCGGTGCACGAGACCGGGGTGCGGGAGGTGATCGGCCTTGATGTCGGCGAGGTCGAGTCGGGCGCGTTCTGGGTCGAGTTCATCCGCGGGCTCAAGCAGCGCGGGCTGGATGGGGTGCGGCTGGCGATCTCCGATCAGCACGAGGGGCTCAAGGCCGCGATCGCCCGGGTGCTGGGCTGCCCGTGGCAGCGCTGCACGGTCCACTTCTTGCGCGACATGGTGATGCACTGCCGCCGCGACCAGCGAGGACTCGTCGCCGCCGCGCTCAGGGAGATCTTCAACGCCGAGGATCGCGACCAGGCGGGCGAGCGGGTCACCAACGTGCTCGAGCGCCTCGCGCAGGTCGCACCGAAGGTGTGTGAGCTGCTCGAGCACGCGGAGGAGGACCTGATCGCGTTCTACGCGTTCCCCTCAGAGCACCAGACCAAGCTGCGGTCCACCAACCCGCTGGAGCGCGTCAACAAGGAGATCGGCCGCCGCACCGACGTCGTCGGGATCTTCCCCAACGACCAGGCGGTGATCCGCCTCGCCGGCGCGCTGCTCTCCGAACAGAACGACGAATGGCTCGTCCAGCGGCGCTACCTGTCGGTCGAGTCGATCACGCTGAGCTGCGCCGACCCCGAGCCCCCCAGGTCGAGCAGGAGGTGCCCAGTCTCACCGCCGCCTGAGCCACCCGCCGACCCAATCCAGCCAAGCCGTAACCCTCGGGTTGCACACGGACGCGTCCTGGGCCCGGCCAACGCCCTCCGGCCGATGACCGCGACCCACAGGAACCCACCCGCCGGCATCTGTTTCAACGCGAACGCTCGGCTCGGCGCACACCGGCAAACGACCGCTGCATCGAAGGGGGCGAAGCGACGGTTGGTCCGACCCCTGGCAAGGCGGGCTTCTCAGCTGCGCCAACGTCTGGCCGCTCGGCGAGCGGCTCACGGCGCCCTACGGGCGAGTCCCCCGCATCGATCATCCGGATTCCACGGCACGGCATCCATGACCGCTTGATCCCCCCGCGCATGAACGACCGATCAAACCGTTGCCCATTACCCCCGAAGTCACCAAACGACGAGGAAGTCCCCGTACGCCCTCCCCCCAAGCAGACAACGAGGAGGTAAACACTTCTCAGCTCAGGCCTGAGACGCCAACCTCACCGACGAGCTCTACTCGTTACACCACTACATCCGACTTGACTATGGTCAGCGCAGCCGGGGCCACGGCACTCGCCGCCGGCCCGTGTCTGCTGCCACTTCGGGGTGCACCCAGCAGCGCCCGACGGCTTGCTTCGAACCCTTGGCCACGGGTTGCGCGGCGATCACCTGCGCTGTGCCGGCTCGAGCGAACGTGCTGCGGGCAGCGTCTCAGAAGCGTTTCCAATCGCGCAAGGGTCGCTGGCGATGCGCGTGATCCGCTTCCTCGCGACGATAGTGGCTGCGATTGCGCTGCTGGCGGCGCCCGCGTACGGCGCGAGTTGGACGACTCAGGCGACGTTCGGTCCGACCGGACTGGCGGAGAGCGCGCTCACCAGCGTCTCGTGCGTGTCCGCTGTGTCGTGCATGGCCGTCGGCGTGGACGACAACGGGCCTGTCAGCGTTGGGAATCTGTTGCGGGATGTTGGGTCGTTTGCCGAGAGCTGGACCGGGTCTGTGTGGACGGTCGAGCCGACCCCCGGCTCGGCCGGCGCCAACCCGGGCCTTTACGGGGCGTCGTGTGCGTCGGCGGTGTTCTGCGTCGCCGTGGGGGAGACGCACTCCTACGGAGGGGAGGTCCTCGGCAACGAAGGTGCTTCCAGAGCAGAGCGGGCGCTGGTGGAGGTGTGGAACGGCCTGGCCTGGACGGTCTCGCCCAATCCCGGGGCGGCGCTATCTGCCAGCGGGCTGTTCGGCGTGTCCTGCACCTCGAGCCGGTTCTGCATCGCCATCGGAGAACACGGCTATCACGGGCTGGCCGAGATCTGGAACGGCACCAGCTGGCGGATCCAGACCACGCCCACCGTCGCCAAGTACGGCACCTGGCCGACTGGGATCTCATGCGTCGCGGCCGACGCGTGCACCATGGTTGGGGGGTATAACACCGTCAAGCGCCGTGAGCAGGCAGTAGGGGCGCCGCTCGCCGAGCGGTGGAACGGTCGTCGCTGGAGCGTGCAACACGCGCCCGCCTACGGGCTCTACTTCCCCGCGCTGAGCAGCGTCTCATGCGTCTCGCGGTCATTTTGCCTGGCGTCCGGTACCCACCACCTAGGGAACGGCTCGATTGCTGACAGCCCGTTCGCGGAGCGCTGGAACGGGCAGCGTTGGACGGCCGCGCGAGCGGGGCTGCCGAAGTACAGCTCGCTCAACGGTGTGTCGTGCCTCTCGACCGTGGACTGCCTGGCGGTCGGACAGTTCGACCCGCGACTGTTCCCGGCGCCGGATGCGACCGAGCCCATGGTGGAGATCTGGAACGGGGCGCGATGGCGGCGCCTCACCGTCCCCAAAGCCCCGGCACCGCCTTCAGTTCACGGCTACTTCGACCAGGCTGATCCAGCGCTGTTCGACGACTCCTGTGTGTCACTCAGTTGGTGCACCGCCGTCGGCGCCCAGGCCAGGGGCAGCGATAGCGTCACCCTGGCGCAGAGCGACATGGGCGCCACCGCCGCGGCGCGATTGAGTCCGGCGGCCGAGTAGTTCAGGGATTGCGGCACCGTCAAGGCGCTGCACGTCGGGATCGAAGTCCATCGCGTCTCCTGCGCTACGTCTCGACGCATTGTTGGGGCGTACCTGCACCATGAGCGGGCGGGAGGGGGGTTTCAGCGGAGTCAAGGGCTTTCCGCGCTGGACGTGCAGCACCGGAGACCGCTCCGGCAGCTGCGCTAAGGGAAAGATCGCCAGCGGTGTCCCCGAGATTGCCTTCTTCTTTCTCGAAGCGCCGGGTTGAGCAAGGCGCAGAGACTCGAGCTTCACCTCGCAAACGGTGGGCCCTGGCTCCCAGCGATGCGTTTCGCTCTTCGTCCGTAGAGTCGGATTGCCACGAACGACTGGCTTCTGCGGGCGAGTGATTGCGCGATCAGAGGCGAGCTGCCTTGTGGGGAATGTCTCCCGCCCGACGGCCGGCGGGCGCCGGCTTGGCCACGAATCTGATCGTCCGCTGGCGCCCTGGCCCCCGCGCCCCGCCGTACCCGCGGAATCACGGAAGCAGGACGGAGCCGTGCGGCGACTGCACTGCCGGTCATCGTGCGAAGCGGTCATCGCGGAGCGGTGACCGGTAAAGGCGTGACGCGGTCACCCGGCCGGGCGCGAGAAGCTGGCTGCTCTTGCCGCAACCTAGCGACGCACTCGACACAACAAGACCGCTAGCTCCGTTTTCCGTGTAACGAAGCGGTAAGTCGGCGGTTCTCAGCGGCTCGGCTGGGTCGCTTTGCGCGGTATTTGCTGGCATCGTCCGCGCGATGCTTGGTTGCTTGCGTATCTCACAAGCTGGAGTGTAGGGCCAACATGACTGCTCGTGACCGCGGCTGTTCGTGGGTGCAGCCCTTATTCTCAGCGCTTTGGGTCCGTCCGACGGTGGCGTTAGTGTAGGGCCAACATGTATGTCAAGCGTCATGCGGTGCGCCGAGGCAGCCGCCGCTACGTGTATCTGCGGCTGGTGCAGGCCTATCGCGACGAGCACGGGCGGGTGCGCCACCGCGTGCTCAAGACGCTCGGGCGCGAGGACGAGCTCAAGGCGTCGGGCCAACTCGAGCAGCTGATGGGCTCCTTCGCGCGGCTGGACCCGCCGATCGCGGGGGTGCGTCGCGAGGTCGGGCCGCTGCTCTTGGCGTGGCACTTCATCACCGCGCTTGACCTGGTCGCGACGGTCGACCGTGCGCTGCCGCAGCGCGGGCGCCAGCAGCTCTCAGTCGGGGAGGCCGTCGCGGCGCTGTGCTGCAGCCGGCTGTGCTCCCCGTCGCCGTTGTATGACATCGCGGGGTGGGCCTCAGGCTCGGCGTTGCAGGAGCTCCTCGGGATCCCGGCGGCCCTTTTGAACGACGACCGCCTCGGGCGGGCGCTGGAGATCCTCGCGGTGTACGCCGAGACGCTGCGGGGCACGCTCGCGGCTCGCGCGATCGAGCGGTTCGGGATCGACGCCGGCCGGCTGCACGTCGATCTGACCGCGCTGCGGGTGTGCGGCGCGTATGAGCACTCGGCGCTCATCGCCAACGGCTGGGCGCAAGGCCAAGGCGTCGGACGCCAGGTCCGCGCGCTGCAGGCCAGCACCGCCGACGGGGTGTCGCTGTACGTGCGCCCGGAGCCGGGCAACGCGGCCGAGGTGTCACTGATCGCCCAGAGCCTGGAACGGCTCAGAGAGATCTCGGGACCGGGCGGGCTGTTGATCCTGGACTCCGCCTGCGGGCATCCCAAGACGCTGTGTGAGATCGCCCGCGCCGGCCTGCGGTTCATCGTGCCGCTCCGCGCGCAGACCGGGTTTCGCGAGCGGTTTATCGCTGATGTCGGCCACGACCGGCTGACCGCGGTGCGCTATCTCTCACAACGCGAACAGAAGCTCCCGGCAGAGCTACGTACCACGTACCGCGCGGCGCTCAGAGATTGGGAGCTGACCGATCCCGAGACGGGCGAGACGCACTGCTTCCGCGTGGCCTACATCCACTCCTTCGAGGAGCACCGCGAAACCGCCGCCGCCCGCGAGCGGGCGCTCAAGAAAGCCGAAGCGCAGCTGCAGCACGTCAAGAACGGGCTCGGCGGGCGCTACTACAAGACCCGCAAGCAGGTCGAAACACGCGTCGCCCGGATCATCACACCCAACATCGAAGGGCTGATCAGCACCACGACCGCCACCCGCAACGCCAAGCCGACGCTCACCTGGGCACGCGATCAAGAGGCGATCGCTGCCGCCGGCCAGACCGACGGGATCTACGCGCTAGCGACCAACCTCCCCGCCAAGCGCCTCACCGCCGGTCAGATCCTGCGCACCTACAAAGGCCAACAGATCGTCGAGCGCCGCCACCGCGACTACAAGCAGACACTCAAGGTCCGCCCGATCTTCCTGCACAACGACGACCGCATCTACGCGCTGACCAGCATCATCGGGATCGCGCTGCTGATCTTCGGACTGATCGAAACCGAGCTACGCAAACAACTACACGACAACGAACCGCTGCCCGGGCTGCTGCCCGAGAACCGCGCCGCGAAACCCACCGGACGCAACATCCTCGGAGCCTTCCAAGGACTCAGCCTCACCTACACACAAGCAGGCGTCGAACTGGACCGCCTCACCCACACCCAACGCCGGATCCTCGAACTACTCGACATCACACCACCCTGGCCCGAGCAAAAGCCAGGACACCTAGCCACTCCGTAGTGCGGAAAATGGGGCTAGCTCAACGCGCCGATCGTAGGTCCGCCAGCAAACACGCTGACTACTGCTCGCGCGCACGAGCTGGCGTCCACCTCGAGGCAGGGACTCCTGTCGAGTTTGAGCAGTTCCGGCCGCGCTCGAGCCAACGGCGTCACTGCTGGTCTCACGAAGACGGAGAAGTCTCACGCCACCTTCCGACGGGCGATCGGGCTGCTCCATCCCGCCGGATCCAGCAGCGCAGGCAGGGCCCCGCTTTCGTTCAATGACGAGCATTTCTGCCGGTGGGAGCAGCGCCCTGCTAAGCGCGGAAAGGGCGACTCGCCTGCCAGGCCTTAAATCGCGGCCGGCTCCCGAGCAGCGAGCGCCCTGCTGGCCGCGCGGAGCGGGTCGCTGGCTGGTGGCCGTGCGGGTACTCGTCGCGCGAGGAAACCGGGGCAGGTCCGACTTGGCGGCCACGCGGCGCGAGGTGCCCAGGTCGGCCGTGGACCCGGGCAACCGCTAGCTAGCCTTCGCGAGGGCGTCCCCCACCGATGATTTCTCGTCATTCGGTGGTCTTGGTTCACATGACACCAACCACATGTCACATGTCCATCTCTCTCGACGGCTTCGTCGCCGGCCCCGATCAGAGCCGCGACAACCCGCTCGGCGTCGGCGGCCTGGAGCTCCACCACTGGCACCTGGACGAGCCCATCCATGAAGCCGACGCCCGCGCGCGCGACGAGCTCATGAAGCCCTGCGGAGCGTACGTGATGGGCCGCAACATGTTTGGCCCGGTTCGGGGCCCGTGGGACGTGAACTGGCGCGGGTGGTGGGGCGACGAGCCGCCCTATCACGCTCCTGTGTTCGTTCTCACCCACTACCCGCACGACCCGATCGCGATGGAGGGCGGGACGACGTTCCACTTCATCACCGAAGGCTTCGATGTCGCCTTTGAGCGCGCGGAGGCGGCGGCCGGCGACCTCGGCGTCGACATCGCCGGTGGCGCCTCCACCGTGCGGCAGGCGTTCGCGGCGGGCGTGATCGACGAGCTTATGCTCGACGTCGTTCCCGTTCTGCTCGGCGCCGGCGAGCGCCTGTTCGACGGAGTGCAAGACCCCGGCCTACAGCCGGTCGAGGTGATCCACTCCCCGCGTGCGACGCACGTTCGCTACCGCATCGGCCGCTGACTCGCTTGCCTCACGGCAGAAGCAGATCTGACAGGTCACAGATCCAAGCGACCTGCTCCTCGCCAGTTGCGAGACCGGCTGCGCCGTCGGTGGTCGGGCGGCCGCGACCGATCGGATCGGAGCCCTGGTTTCCCGCGAAAAGAGGAGCCGGTGCTTGCTGCACTCGAGCTAACGCCGACCTCCGCGTTGTTCAGCTCGACTAGAAGCCGACGGGTGAGTGTGTCGAGCCGAAACCGCCTGCCGGTGCCAGAGACGCGCGCCTCGTAGTGCCGGGACGCCCTCAGAGCGTCCGGGGCCTCTGTAGACACCAGCCTACAGGCGGCACTGTCGGCCTGGGCGTGCCATACCGGAGCGGCGCTCGGGGTGCCGCGACTCGTACGCGCGCATGTAGCGCCCCGGCGTACGGTCGAGCGCCGGCCGGGATCGGGCGTAGGGCCGTGCCGCCCGGCCATGGCGGCGTGAGTTGTGCCGTGCTTAGACCCGGGGCGACCTCGTGGTCCGGGAAGGCGCCGTACGCGGCGCGCGTCGCGCCGAGGCTGGCGTTGGCCGCGCGGGGTGTCCGTAGGTCTTTTGTTAGCATGAGATGGTCGGCTGAGGTAGGGCCTCGGCGAGGTGCCATTGTGGTCCTTTTCCGAGACCCCCCTCCCGAACCCGGCGTGACCATTTCTGATCACCGGGCTCTCCAGCGACTATTCCGTGTTTGACGCGGTTGGCCTCCCGTGGATGCCGGCGTGGCAGGTTTCGCAGACCACGAGGGTCTTGCGGCGCCGCGTAGCCATGATTTGCGCCCATTCGGGCTGCGGCTGTCCCAGCCTGTCGAGGTCGGCGAGTTTGCGGATTTGGTGCACGCGCACCTGGTCCGTTTTCCCGCAGAGCTCGCATCGTCCCGCCAGGAGCCGGTGGACCAGCTCTGTGCGGCGGGTGGTTGTCGGGACTGGTTCGCGGTCCCTCAGGATCGCGTTCTTCTGTCGTCGTAGCGGGATGCCACCGAAGGTGGCGACCAGCAGCTTCCTGCCCTCACCACGGTCGACGCTGACCTGGATGCATCTGCGCGGCCCGTGCGGCGTGTTGATCGTGGCCCCATACTTGCGGGCCATTCTCGACACCGACGAGTCGTACTTGGCAGCCAGCGTTTTCAGTAGCGAGGTCACCATGACCCAGTGCAGCCGGTCGAGTCGATGGACATCGCCGGCGAGCAGGTAGTACTGGACGATGCCCCGGTACTCGGCCCCGTAGCGGCTGATGATCGAGTGGTCCTCGTCGTTCAGCAGCTCGGGGCGGCGCTCGGGTTTTCCCCGAGACATGTATCGGGAGCATTTGGCCTTGATCACGTCGCCAGGTACGCGCAGCCGGATACTGCTGTTGGCCTTGCGTCGGCCGTCGGTGATGATCTGGTTGGCGTGCTGGGTGGTGATCTCGTAGCCAAGGAACCGCGCCGCGCTGGTGCGGGCGTGGGTGATCAGCGTCTTGGTCTCGGACAGCTCGAGCTTGAGGTCATCTTGCAGGAACTGAGCGAGGCGACGTTTGATCTCCTCAGCCTCGTCCTTCGGTCCAGCAAACCCGAGCAGGATGTCATCTGCGTACCTGACGTAACGCAACCGCCGATAGCCAGGATCACATGGATCCCCTGTCGGAAGGCTGCGCTGTTGCTTGCGCAACGCTCGTACCGCGGCATGATCACCGCGTTTACGGGCACGATGAAGCGCGCTTCTGACCCTGCTGTACTCAGGATTAGAACTCCTGAGCACTCCTCGGGTGTATCCCGGCATCAGAACCGTCTCGACGAAGCGGTCCAACCTGTGCAGGTAGATGTTGGACAGGCATGGGGAGAGAACCCCGCCCTGCGGCGCGCCGCTGAGCGTGGCGTTCCACACCCAGTCCTCCAGGTACCCAGCTCGCAGCATCTGGCCGATCAGCCGTAGCAGCCGGTTATCGTGGATCATCTCCTCGAGCGTCGCCAACATGACCGAATGGTCGAGCTGGTCAAAGCGGCGGGAGATGTCGCCTTCGATAAACCAGGTCGTCCCCGTCCAAGCGACGGCCACGTCGCGCAAGGCGGTGTGACAGCCACGACCAGGACGGTAGCCGTGGGAATGATCGGAGAACTGCGGCTCGTAGTACGCCTCCAAGAGAAGACGCACGACTTCGCCGAGCAGCTTGTCCGACCATGAAGGCAGACCAAGCGGTCTCTGCTTCCCGTCCTTCTTGGGGATGTAGAGACGCCTGACGGGCTTGAACCGGTAGCGCTCGTGACGCAACGCGTCGATGATGCGCTCGATCTTGCCCAGCGTCATGCCGTCCGCGGTTTCCGCGTCGGGTCCGGGGGTCATCGCTCCCTTGTTGGAGTAGATGCGCCCGTAGGCCAGCAAGTACAGCTGCGGGTTGAACAACTGTCGATACAGCTCATCGCACGGCAGGCCGCGCCTGCCGCGTTCACGGAGGACACTCAATACCGTTTCGGCGTTCTGCATTACGCATACCTCCCGGTTCTCGGATGTCCAGTCACCTGTGCCCCTTCACCGGGTAGGCCGGGCGCATTGCTGCGCCCGGCCCCCCTCAGAACCGGACGAGCACCTTTCGATGCATCCGGCTCAAGCAAGCCCGTGTAGGTCCGATGGGGCGACGTCGTGCGATCCGCTCAACCTCGAGTGGGTCGTCCGCGGGTCCGTTCACCACGACCGTAGTCGCAGCGTCTAATTTGTCCGTTGGTTCTGGCGTCATCATCATCTTCTCCTGCCGGGGCTCACCTGACCGCGTCAGCACGCTTTCGCGTCCGGGCACTTACGTCCCGTATCCGGCCAGTTATCCGGAACGGCCAGCTGAAGGGGCCGGCCATCATGTCCCGGTTTCCTGTTGTCTTTCGACTGTCGGCATTTCGTCTTCTCGATCATCAGATTCCCGCCGGGGAGTTGGGCCTTCCTCACGGTCGGCTTACCGGTCAAACAGCACCGGACCCCGACGGGGGTTACCGCGTTTCGCACGCACGAGCTACGACCGGGGTGGGTGCCTCCTGTGCCCCGGGGACGGCGGTGCTCTTCCCGGTTGAGAGGACTCCTCAACCGGCGCCTGCCGCTTTTCAGCGGCCAGTCCCTGTACTCCGCTGCTGCATCCCATCGGCGGAGCTCGTCCTCACGAGACATCAGCCAGAGGTTTAAGTTAAGTTCTTCACCCGTCCGATCTGCCTCTCGCCTGTGGCCCCCGGATGGAACGGGCGCTCTTGGGCTTTTGCCTGATGCTTCGAACCCCGCCGGGGACGCCGGCGACGCACGTCAGGCCGAGGCCAGGCCCCGAGCACGGGCCCGGAACTACGCCTTCGATATTCGTCGAACCTCCAATCAACGTGTTCACTCATATACGTGCGACCTCGCGTCGCAGGCCCTGTGGACGGCTTTCCCGTCCTCCCTGGTGGGTCGTTGCTGGCAGGGTCGGGCCGGGGCGCGGTGCCGGCGTTACCGCCGGCCCGTTTCCCCGACCCGCCCTCCGAACCGGACGCAGGGTCGGCGGCGAGCCGCCTGTGCCGCGCTTACGCGCGGTGGTTTGCTCGCCGCCGCCCTCCGAACCCGGCGTGCGGCTTCCACCGCACCGGGCTCTCCACAGGACATGCGGTGGCCGATCGTGACGCTGGGTTAGGCACTGGCGGTCTCCGGCTGGGTGGTGGCCCGGCCTGTTCCGGTGGTCGCCGCCCATGGTGAGGGGATGCGGTGGCCGCGAAAGCGATATCGGGTCACCGGAACCTCGCAGGGCCACGCGAGCCTTGTGCCTTCGGGGCTGGTCCAGTGGCGTCCCCAGTACCGTGACGGCGGCCATGGGAATCTCCCCGTAGGCGGCCATCGAAACTCCCCACTGATGGCCATCGGATCTCCCCATGGGTGGCCATCGGATCTCCCCACGACGAGCGTTCTGTCCTGAGCGGCCTGTAGCTCCCGGCGCTTCGTCATCGAGGCGCGTCGAGGAGGCGGGCTTGAAGAAAGCAGAGGAAGTCATGGAGATTCTGGAGGCGTTCGATTTGGCTGGTTCGCTGCGGGGAGCGGCGGAGTTGTGCGGGTGTGATCACAAGACGGTCGCGCATTGGGTAGCGGTCCGGGACGCTGCTGGTGGCGGGCTGCCGGTGTCGGTCAGGCCGCGGCCGATGGTCGACCGGTTCGCGGCGAAGGTCGAGGAGTTGGTCGATCGTTCGCGCGGGAAGATCCGGGCGGATAAGGCGCACGAGACGCTGGTCGCGATGGGCTATTTGGGGTCGGAGCGAACGACGCGTCGGGCGGTCGCGGACGCGAAGCGCCGCTGGCGGCAGGGGAATGGGCGTCGGTACCGGCCGTGGATCCCGGAGCCGGGGCTGTGGATGCAGTGGGACTATGGCGACGGGCCCGAGGTTGGCGGCCGCTCGACGGTGTTGTTCTGCGCGTGGTTGGCGTGGTCGCGCTTCCGGGTCGTGTTGCCGTTGTGGGACAAGACGATGCCGAGCGTCGTGATGGCGCTTGATCGGACGCTGAGACGGTTCGCGTCCGCGCCGACGTACGCGTTGACCGATAACGAGAAGACCGTGAGCGTGGATCAGGTGTGCGGGATCGCGGTCCGCAACCCGCAGATCGTGTCGGTGGGTCGCCATTACGGGTTGACGGTCGCGACCTGCGTGCCGGCGGATCCTGAGAGCAAGGGCGGGTCAGAAGCGACGGTCAGGATCGCCACGGCGGATCTGGTCCCGACCGACCATAACCTCCGCTCGGCGTATCGGGATTTCGCCGAGCTGGAGTCCGAGTGCGAGCGGTTCTGCGAGCGGGTGAACGCGCGCGAGCACCGGATCACGCGCCGGGCGCCGGTGGTGATGCTCGCCGAGGAGCGCGAGCGGATGCACCCGTTGCCGAAGGTGGCGCACACGGTGTGCTTCGGGCAGACGCGGAAGGTCGACCGGCAGTCGACGATCTAGTGTCGGCAGCGCGATCTACTCAGTCCCGAGCTCGCTGGTGGAGGAGCGGGTGTGGGCCAGGGCGCATGGGTCGGAGTTGATCGTGGTGCATGTCGACTCGCCGGAGGGGCCGCGTGAGGTCGCCCGGCACGAGTTGACGACGCCGGGCCGGCCGAGCATCAAGGATGAGCACTATCCGCCCCGCCCGGCGGGCGCGCTGGAGCGTCGCCCACGGGCCCGTTCGCGGGAGGAGGCGGCGTTCTTGGCGCTCGGACCGGGCGGCGAGCAGTGGCTGATCAAGGCGGCCGCGGCGGGCGCGACGCGGGTCAGACGGAAGATGGCTGAGGCGGTCGACCTCGCCAAGCTGCACGGCGCCGAGCAGGTCGAGCATGCGCTGAAGGTATGCGCTGAGGCGGGCCGCTTCAGCGACGGTGACCTGGCCGCGATCCTCGCGCATCAGCGGGCGGGGACGGTGATCCCGTTCCCCGCCCGCGCGTCGGAGGACTCCTCGTTGCAGCGCTCGACTCGCAGCTGGGAGGGGTTCGGGCGATGAGCGGCTATCGATGCGAGGCGGAGGCGTTCGCGGGCCCGGCACGCGAACGGCTGCTCTACGGAGCCCGGCAGCTGTTGGTGCGCGTGCGGCTTCACGACGGGCCGGGCGCCGTCGATGATCACGGCCGGCCGACCAACCTGCCGGACGCGTATACCGATCTGCGGCCCGAGCAGGCGCGCCAGCTCGCGCTGGCGTTGCTGCAGGCGGCCGAGGACGCCGAGCGGCAAACGCTCCAAGCGAACTGGTGGAAGCAGGAGGCCGCGCGATGAGCGATTACCGCGACAGCGTCCACTGCCGGATCGATCCCGAGCAGGTCTGGCAACCAGACGGCGGGCGGCCGGTGCAGGAGATCAGCGTGATCATGACCGACGATCACCGCTTCGACTGCCGGCGGGAGCGCTGCTGGTTGCCGCCGGCGATCTGCACGCTCACACCCAATGAGGCGCGCGAGTTCGCGTCAGAGCTGCTGGAGTTCGCCGCGCAGGCGGATCGGATCGGAGCACGGCTATGACCGTCAAGCTACCAGCCCCGCCGCCGCTGCCCGACGAGCTCGACCGGCTGCTCAGACGACTGCGGCTGCCATACGTTCGGCGGGCGGCGGCGGACGTGCTCGCGACCGCCAACTCACAACGCTGGGAACACGCCGAAGTCCTCAGGGTGCTGCTCGCCGAGGAGGCAGCCGGCCGCGACCACGCCACGATCACTACCCGCAGGCGCGCTTCCGGGCTGCCCGCCGGCAAGACGTTCGATGCGTGGGAACCCCAGGCGTCGGCGATCCCGAAACCCACCCAGCAAGCGCTGCGCACGCTCGAATGGATCGACCGCGCGGAGGTGCTGTGCGTTTGCGGGCCCAGCGGCACCGGCAAGAGCCACTTCGTCGAGGCGCTCGGGCATTTGGCGATCGACAAGGGCAAGACCGTCGCGTGGCACACGCTCGAGACGCTCGCGGTCCTGTTCCGCCGCCACCGCGCCGATGACAGCGTCAGCAAAGCGATCAGCAAGCTGATCCGCGCCGATCTGATCATCGTCGATGACGTCGGGCTGTTGCCGGTCTCGGCCGACGCGGCCGAGGCGCTGTTCCGAGTCGTTGACGCCGCCTATGAGAAACGATCGCTCGCGATCTCGTCGAACATTCACCCTTCCGGGTTTGACGAGCTGATGCCCAAGACGCTCGCGACCGCGACGGTCGAGCGGCTGCTGCATCACGCGCACGTGCTGATCACCGACGGCACCGACAGCTACCGACTCGCCCAGGCGACCGCCGGCAAGGGGGTGAGGCCCCTGACCTGAGACGGACTTTAAGCGACCATCGCCGCGGCGCCTCGCCCTCCGGGCTCGGCCCCCGCGACGACGGTCGCTCTCCCACCCGGTCGTGGGGAGAACTCATGGCCACCAGCGGGGAGAAAAGATGGCCGCCGGTGGGGAGAACCGATGGCCGTACTTGGGGAGAAACCGATGGCCATTGACAGTACCGTCGCTTGATCTGTTTCCAGGTCATCCGCGGGTGCTTGGCGCGTATCCACCTGATGAGTCGCCACCACAGGTAGTAGCTGAGGTAGGCGAAGCAGCGCTTGCTCGCGTTATGGCGGTGGTAGTGGGCCCATCCACGAAGGATGGGGTTGAGCGCGTGGATCAGCTCGTCGAGCGAGAGGTTCATCGTGCTGCGTTTGGTCAGCGTCTTGATGCGGTGCATGACATCGCGTACTGCTCGTTTGCTTGGGAAGGTGTAGGCGACGCGCTTGTTACCCCGCCAGGGTGCCCGCACGATGCGGAACCCGAGCAGGTCAAAGCCGTCGTCGACGTGGGTGATGTGCGTTTTCTCGGGCGAGAGCGTCAATCGCATCTGCTCTGCCATGAACTCGGCCGTCTGCTGTTTGATGGCGTGGGCGTGGGCTTCGGTGCCGCGCACCAGCACGACGAAGTCGTCCGCAAAGCGGACCATTCGATAGCTGGGCCGGCCCTTGGCGTGATCACGCTTGCGCTGATCGGGCGAGCGTGACGCCCATGCCGCCTCGAAGCGGCGGTCGAGTACCGAGAGGGCAATGTTCGAAAGGAGCGGCGAAAGTATCGCCCCTTGCGGCGTGCCCGATGGCGTGTCGGTCAGGGTGCCCAGGTGGGTCATGATCCCTGCGCGGAGGAACTGCCTGATCAGCGCCAGAACCCGCTTGTCGGTCACCCGACGGCGCAGCTCGGCCAGGAGCAATCCGTGATGGATCGACCCGAAGCAGTTCTCGACGTCTCCTTCTATCACCCACTCGTACGTCCGTGGGTCGTTGATGAAGAACCGCACTTCTTCGATGGCGTCCTGCGTTCGGCGTCCGGGCCGAAAGCCGTACGAGGTCGGGCAGAACCCGGCCTCGAAGATCGGCTCCAGCACGAGCTCCGTCGCCTTCTGGACGATCCTGTCGCGCAGGGCGGGAATGCCTAACTTGCGGACCTTCCCGGACCCGCGCTTGGGGATCTGATGCTCGCGCACCGGCAGCGGCGTGTAGGTGCGGTCCCGCAGCGACTGTCGAAGCTCGCCCAGAACCTTCTCCACGCCTGCCTGCTCGATGTGCTTGCGCGTGATGCCATCAACACCGGCGGTCTTGGACCCCCGGTTGCGTTTCACCCGCTCCCACGCGACGAGCAGCGTCGCGGGGTCGCAGATCAGGTTGAACAGATCACCGAAGCGAACCTGGTCATCCTGCACTGCCCATCGGTGCAGCTTGTTTTGCCATCCCAGTACCCGCTCTTCGGCAAGCTGTGCGTCAAGCGGCGCGGGCGTATTCACGCCCGACCTCCCGAACGGCGTCTCTTGCTGCGGTCCTGCTGTCCGCCTTCGCCATGTACCGAGCTCTCCTCGGCCCCGACTACTATGCGGCCTCCGACACGCCCCGCGCCCGTCAACCGGCATCGGGCCTTGCCGGGCTGCCACCAGCAGCCCGGCGCGCGCGGGGCGCTTCCCGCGTTCACCAAGATCCGTTTGACCGGGTTGGTAGCTGGCTGTACCCCTACAGCGCATCCGGCGGGCACTCGCAGTCTCCCGCCGGCCACCACGCCCAGGCCGCAAAGCCAGGCACGGAGCGAGCCGCCAACGCACAGAGCGGCCTCGTTGCTGTGGGCAACCCGTGTCCGCCAGGTTTGGGGTTGCTTCAGGAATGAAGGGGCTTCTACCACCAGATCGCTTTCGCTCTACCTTTCGGTCTCGCTAGCACGCACGCGGGCGTCTGGCAGTACCGCCCGGCCGTCACGTTGTCGGGACGCTTGACCTCCGGCGCGCGATCCCGCGCCTTGGCCGTCCCCAGCTTCTCCGGGCCGCTGCATCAGCCCAGGGCCGGCATTCCAGCCGGCACGGACGAGATGTTGGTGTCCGTCATCT
>CAWIII010000011.1:0-85587 GCA_963836065.1 uncultured Solirubrobacterales bacterium | reverse complement strand
CAGCCAGGTGGTCTTCAGCGACCGGTGACGCAGGAGCTCTTGGACGACCTGGACGGGCCACATCACCGACTGCCCGTAGGCCCGGATGCCGGGCTCATCGCGGTCGCGCAACAGTCGCGCGAGCCGGTCATCACGCTCGACGAGATCGTGCATCAGCGTCCACAGCAGATGCATTCCGAACGTGTGTCGCATCCAATGCGGCGACACGGTGCGCGGCATCTCGATCGCCTTGGCGTCGCCGCGGTGCGACCAGACACGGCGATTCGCGGTCTCGAACACCCGATTGACGAGGCTGCCCGAGACCATCACGCCCCCCCTCGCCGACGAACAACGCCAACGGCTCCCAGCGCCGTGCCTGTCGCCGATAGGCCCGCGCGCGCTCGTCAACCGACATCGCCGACACCGGCTTGGCGAACACGCACCTCGCCGCCCTGTCGTAGCCCTTGACCGTCTGGCGACGCTCGTCAAGCTCCTCGACGACGATCATCATCGGCTCCCGCTTGCGCAAACTGTCGGTCGAGTTCGCGACCGACACGATCACATCACGGTCACCCTCAACATAGGCGCGCAGGCCCTCCAGCGTCCGGCGCGGCACGATCACCTGCCCCTGACGCCCGCCCTTGGCCGGCGCGCCGATCACCACGCGCCGGCCCTTGATCGCCGGCGCGCCGAGATCCACCTCAACCGTCGTCAACGACCGCATCTCGTTGCGGCGCATACCGGTCGTGGCCAACACGTTGGCCATGCACCCGTCCCGGCCCGGGTAACCGCCCCGGAACGCCGTGTCGATCGTCCCGTCCGGCCGGTATCCCCGCATCCCGACCTCAACGAAATAACGCAACTGCGCCAATGACAGATAGCGCACAGTCCGGGCACCGACCGCACGCGACCGTAGCTCCCGGTCAGCGCCGGGCGCAGCAAACGGCCCGTCACCGGGCGCCAGGCGCCCATCGCGCACAAGCGACCGGTAGAAGTCGTGGATCGCCGCCAACTTGCGGTTCCACGTCCCGCCCGACACCGGGTTCTCACTGGTGGTTCGCAGCTCGCGCCCGTAGTCGTCGAGATCCTCGAACTCGGCGTCGAGATAGTCGATCCCGTAGGCGTCGTGCAAGAAGTCGATCCACTCCGCCACGTCATAGGCATAGCCGCGGCGGCCCTCCAGGCTGCGCTTGCCGCGGGCAGCCATCCCACTCACCCACCGGAAGAAATCGGCGTTCGGCCGCCCATCGTCGTCGAGCAGGAACACGAGCCCGTCATCGAGCCCGCAGCCCGCCGGGTCAAAGCCGCCGAGGATCTCGCCCAGGTCGACGCAGTCGTCGCCCACCCGGACAGAGCCAGCCGCCCGGCGAAGAAGCCCAACGTCGAACTTCGCCATCCGGCTCATTCAGTCCGCCGGCCCGTTCACACCCGGTCCCCAGCTGCATCTCAGCACCAGCAGCCACCCTACGATGACGCACAGACTGAGTCAAGCACTCCTAGCAACAAAATGCTCGAGACCCGTCGGGACCCAGGGCAGATCGAGGTTGCAGAGCACCGACGCGTTCTGGAGGTTATGCCCCTCCTGTCCGATCGCGCGACAGGCACAGAACCGGGAACTCGCCGGCGCAGAAGCGCCGCTTGAGCTCCTCGAACTGCCCGGTCTCGAGCTCCCGTCGGCGACGTGCGCCTCGACGCCGTGCCGCTCTCGCAGCGTCTGGGCGAGCTGGCGCAGGCACCACACCCGGTCGGCGAACACGATCACCTGCTCCTCTGAGGCGATTCCGGCCAGCGTTTGCGCGATCACGCCGCGCAGCAGCGGCAGCCCGTCCCCGCCGCCGCGCATCGCCCCGGCGACGAGGCCCTGGCGGACGAGCGCGGTCGCGAGCGCGGCCTTCGAATGGGTCAGCGTCTCGGGGTCGACGCTCGCGTCCAGAAGACGCCCGACGTTTCCGAGCACCACGCCCTGGGCGCGGGCGAGCTCGGCCAGCGCCTGCTTGAACAGCTCGGTGCCCGATTCCAGGCGCTTGAGCTCGCGCAGCGCCTCGAGCAGTCGCCGGTAGGCCTCGCGGCCGCCGGCGCGGATCGCCTCCAGCAGCTCGGCCAGCGCCGGGTCGGGGTCGAGCGCGAGCGGCTGCGCGGGCAGCACGTCGGGCATCCAGGCCCGCATGTCCTGGCGGGTGACGCGCACCAGGTGCGGCCCGTAGTTGACGCGCAGCCGATGGGCGTTGATCTCGTCCATCAGGTCGCCGGCCTCGCGCGTGTTCAGCCGCTCGGCGATCATCGCCCGGTCGCCGACCGCGAGGCCGACGAGCACGTCGAGATGCTCGGCCGACTTGCCGCGCGGCGTCGCGGTCAAAAGCCAGCAGTCGGCGACCGCCCCGAAGCGCACCTGCGCGAGCGCCTGGTGCGCCTCGGTCGCCGGGTTGACGTAGCGCAGCGCCTCGTCGGCGATCAGCAGGTGCCACGGGATGACCTGCAGGTCGGCCGGGTAGCGGTCCAGCACGCTGTTCGCCGCCAGCGCCAGCCCCGCCCGCTCGCCGAGGTCGCGGTCGAACGTGCGGACCTGGCCGGCGATCTGGCGGCGGTCGTCGAGCATCAGCACCTCGACGTTGGGGGCCAGCGGCGGCAGTCCGCGCCCCGGCGCGCCCCGGGTCAACTCCTCGTGCCACTGTCCGAGCAGCCTGCCCTCGGCGACCAGCAGCCCACGAAACCGCGGCTGGCAGCCTCGATGCGCGATCGCCCGACCGCTCGTGATCGTCTTGCCGGAACCGACCTGGCTGGCGTCGACGCCGGATCCGATGACCTTCAGGGCGGCGATCTCCCGCTGGCGGCCGAGCAGCACCGGGTCATCCTCGAGCGGGCGGGCGACGGTCATGCGGACCAGCTGCCGGGCGCCGGCGTCGAGCGTGACGCGGGCACGGTCGCGCTTGAGCGTGCGCAGCGCCGCGAGCGCCTGGTCGGCTGACGCGCGGCGGGTGCTCGCCGACACGCCGTCGGAGCTTGTGATCGTCATCATCCCCGGCCGGCCTTTCATCCGCCCGACGCGCACGCTGTCCTTGAGATGGCCGGCGGCTTCGGTTGAGAGCAGCAACGGCAGGCTGCGCTCGACCGCCGCCTGCACCGCCTCGCCGAGGTCCATCACGGCGCTGGGCTGCTCATAGCGCGCGCGGGCGCCCAGTGCGCCGCCGGCGAGCGGCTGGCGGCCCAGCTGCCGCTGCCCGAAGCCGCGCGTCGGGAACGTCACGACCCGCAGGCGCAGATCCCCGACCTCCGTCCCGTTCCGGTCCCTGTAGCCCTGACGGGCGATCAGCAGCCGCCCCCACCGGTCGCGCTTGTCCCGCGCGACGCCCGGGCTGACCGGTCGGCGCAGCTCACGGGAGAGCTCCTGCGCGAGCTGCCCGGCGGAATCCAGGCACTCCTTGGGGCCGGCGTGCAGCGTCTGCACGTTGATCCGCTCGAGCAGCGCCGCGACCGCGCCCATCGGGACCGTTGCCGCGGCGAGGTCACGGTCAAGCTGCCCGCCGAGGTCGATCACGAGCCGGATCGCGTCCAGCGAGAGCACCGGCAACAGCTGCCACCCGTCGCCTTGCAGCGCGGGCATCACGAACAGCCCCACTGGGCGCTCAACGGTGCCGACCGGGTCGAGCTTCTCGTCGGCCAGCTCAAGCCACGTGTTCGAACCGATCCGCCAGCAGCGCAGATCCTCGGGGTCGAACTCGCCGGGTTCCGCGAGCGCCCATCGCGAGAGATCGTCGGCCTGTCCGGCGGGGATCCCGAGCCGCTCGGCGACGGCGCGGCGCTGATCGTCGCGATAGACGTAGACGGCGGGGTCGGAGAGGTCGAGCGGCAGCGTGCCGTGCGCGCGCCGCAGCCGCTCATCCAGCCGGCTGGCCGGGGTGGTGATCGTGCCCCAGTCAAGCCCGGCGTCGCGGTCCGCACGTGCCTGACCGTCGATCAGCGCGCCGAGCGCCGCCAGCGACAGGCGCGCGACGCTCTGATGGGTAAGGCCGTGGCGGCGCAGCACCGCCTTGGCGTGCGCGTCGCGGCTCTCCCACGCTCCGCGGTCGTTGGGGTCAACGGGCTCGTTGCCTGCGAGTCGCACCAGCGCCGGCCAGCTCAGGTGCTCGAGCGCTTTCAGCCAGCGGGGAAAGCAGCGCTGCAGTTGGCGCGCCGCGTCGCTCTCACACGCCCGGACGATCAGCCGCTCACGCTCGTCCGGCCGGCCAGCGGACAGGCCGGGTGGCCCGAGTGCGCGGCCCGAGCCGCTTGTCGCGGCGGCCGCGAGAGTTGGATCTGCCATCTAGGACTTCCTTTCTTGGTTGGTGAACGAGGCGACCGCCCGGGCACGGCGGGTCGCGACGCGACAAGCCGCGTGTGCGTGCGCGTGGCGCGGGAGGCTCTCGCCGCGCGGGGTTCAGCGCCCGGGCGCGAGCGCGGCGAGCTGTGCCTGGACGTCGGCGGCGAGCTCGGCGCGGACCTGCATCAGTGCCAGCCCGAGTAGGTTCTGGCCGCCGTGGCCGCCGTCCGGATCGCAGCACCCCCACACGAAGTCGGTGGGGGAGTTCTCGGCAAGCGGCCGTGGGTGGGTGAGCAGCAGTCCGGACCGGTACGGCTCGAGTGCGACGAACTTGCCGCGGAGCGCGTGCAGCATGACGCTGAACTTGACCTGTTCCCAGTCGGGGCGCAGCTCGGTTTCACGGCCGGCGCGCTTGGCGGCCGCCGGCGTGCCGCACGTAAGGATGTTGTCGAACGCCCGGCGAGACGTTGCCTTGCAGGCTTGGAAGTAGTGCTCGACGTCCGGACTGGCACGCGGTCACGTTCGTGGTGGCCGTGATAGCCGAACGGCAACCGCAATCCTGGCGTGGGGGCGAAGTTCGACAGCCAGCCGCCGTAGAAGAGCAGCGTGTCGCTGGCTGTCCACGGCGGCCCCGTTTGGCCCGGGACAGGGGTGAGGGGGCACATCGAAACCTCCATTTTCGCGAGAGGAGGACGAGCCGATCGCTCGGGTCGGCGCACAACTGCGATCCATCGACCGGGGATGCCCGGGCAGCGGTTACCGGGTGTGATGGGCCGAGGGTGGGGGTTCAGCCAAGATACGCCTGAAATGTGCAATACGGGCGCCTTGAGCGTCTGAGAGCCGCGCTGCGGGGCGCGGCAGGCTGCTGGTAGGGTCGCGGATCGGCTTGGACGGGCAGCGGTGACTTCGATCGAGCGGACCGCGTATCCGCGGTTTCGGCGCGTCATGACCGCGCAGGAGTTCGACGTGCTGAGCCCGCTGCCGGAGGAGATCGAGTGGGCGAGGGAGCGGTGCCGGGCCGAGGAGCATCTGTTCGGGCTGGTGCTTGGGCTGAAGTGCTTTCAGCGCTTGGGCTACATCCCTCGGGATGAGCAGCTGCCTGTCGAAGTGATCGAGCGTGTACGGGGTCAGGGGAATGTTGGTACAGAAAACCGGCCTAAGCCAGGCCTAAGCCGGACGCACACGCCTGCCGCAACCCCGTCGCTGGCTCGCCGATCGGGAGCAGTAGCGTCGCCGTCCTGAGCGCGGCTTCTCGGCCTGCTCAAGGAGGTGGAACCCGTTCGGCCTCGCTCCTGCTATTGGCGAAACCCAGGGCGGCCCCGGCCCTCTGATGACGTCGGCGTCTTCCCTCGTATGACCGCGAAAGCAGGTCTGCGGATCGGTCCCGTGCCGCCCGACCGCGCGTACCGGCGGGCGGAGAAAAGCAGGGACGTCAGACCGATCAGGAGCGGCACCCGACGCGCGACGCCGCCGCGCGCCTCGCCACTGGCGAGTTGCAGGGCCGGTCCGATCTGAGCCGAGAGACGTCTCGCCGCACGAAAGCGGGGCCGTGGATGCGTCGCGCCACACGCCGCTGCTCCTACACGTCGGCGACGGAAAGCAGGTCTTCCAGACCTACGCGCCCGGCGACCCATGGGTCGACGTCCGCGGCGCTGCGCGAGATTGGCGAGCTGCGGGGGCCGCGTGGGGTCGCGCGCCCGGACCTGCATCTATGTTCGACGCTCGCTTATGTTGAGCGGAGGCCGTGATGGTGCGCGTTTCCCCTGCTGAGGGGTGGCTTTGGTTGCTGGGCTGTTCAACATAATCGTCCGGGGTTGATCGACGCTTCCTGTTTTCGGTTCTGCGATCCGACAGGAGGCAGCGATGGGAGGAAGGGTTGGTATTTGCCCGGTGCGCGGGCCGTTGGCGCCGTGGGCGGCGGGGTTCGAGGTTTGGCTGGTCGCGCGGGGGTTTTCGTCTTGGACGGTGGGTCACAGAATGTGTTTGCTGGCTGTCCTGAGTCGTTGGCTTGAGCGGGAGGGGCTGGCTGCTGGCGATTTGAGCGAGGAGCGCGCTGAGGAGTTCTTGGCGGCTCGGCGTGCCGCTGGGTATGTGACGTGGGTCTCGTCGCGGTGCGTGGCGTTGCCGCTTGCGTATCTGCGTGAGGTCGGGGCGGTCCCGCCGCCGGTCGTGGTGGTTGTGGAGGGCCCGTTGGCTGGTGTGTTGGAGGACTACCGCGAGTATCTGGTGTGCGAGCGCGGGCTGGCGCCGTCGACGATCGCCAGCTATGAGCGGGGTGCGCGGCTGTTCCTGGAGGGGCGGCCGGATGGGCTGGAGCTCGATCGGTTGACGGCCGCGGATGTGAGCGGCTTCTTGGCGCGGGAGTGCCCGCGGCTGAGCGTCGCGGGCGCGAGGCATCTCGTGGCTGATCTACGTCCGTTGTTGCGTTACCTGCATGTGGCGGGGTTGATCGGCTCGCCGCTGGTGTGGGCGGTACCCGGGGTCGCGGATCTGCGGGATCGGTCGCTGCCGCGCGGGTTGGAGCCCGCGGTGGTCGCCCGGTTGTTGGCGGGCTGTGACCGGCGGCGGACGGTCGGCAGGCGGGATTACGCGATCGTGTTGTTGCTGGTTCGGCTCGGGTTGCGTGCCGGTGAGGTCGCGGCGATGCAGCTCGAGGACGTGGACTGGCGGGCTGGTGAGGTTCTGGTCCGCGGGAAGCGTGACCGTCTGGACACGCTCCCGTTACCGGTCGATGTGGGGGAAGCGCTGGTGTCGTATCTGCGCCGCCGTGGCCAGAGCGAGTGTCGCGCGATGTTCCTCAGGGTCACCGCGCCGATCGGAGCGCTGACCCGTCAGGGGGTCTGTTGGGTGGTCCGTGACGCGTGCGTTCGGGCCGGGGTTCCGCCGGTCGGCGCGCACCGGCTCCGGCACACAGCGGCGACCGCGATGCTCAGGGAGGGAGCGTCGCTTCCGGAGATCGCGCAGGTGTTGCGCCACCGGGAGATCAAGACGACCGCGACCTACGCCAGAGTCGACCGGACCAAACTCAGGGCGCTCGCGATGCCGTGGCCGGGAGGTGCGTCATGAGCGATCTGCGCGCAGCTGCGCACGACTACTTGATGGTTCGTCGACGGCTCGGGTTCGAGCTCAAGCACGCTGGAGAGCTGCTTGAGGACTACCTCGATTTCATGGACCGTGCCAGCGCGGAGCGCATCACGACTGAGCTCGCGCTGATGTGGGCGACCTCGGTACAGGCGCACCCGCATCGATGGCGCCGCCGGCTCGGGGTCGTGCGCGGCTTGGCTCGCTACCTGAGCACGATCGACCCCGCCACCGACGTTCCCCCGGACGATTTGCTTCCAGCCCGGCTGCCGCGCGTCGCGCCGTATGTGTACTCGCCGGGCGAGATCGAAGCGCTGATGGCAGCCGCACGCGCGCTGAGCCCGCCGCTGCGCGCAGCGACGATCGAGACGGTGATCGGGCTATTGGCGGTCAGCGGCCTGCGCGCCGGGGAGGCGCTCGGCCTGGACCGCGCTGACGTCGACCTCGCCGACGGTGCGCTGCACGTGCGCGCCGCCAAGCAGAACAAACAGCGCGAGGTACCGCTGCACGACACCACCACCAAAGCACTTCGCCAGTACAGCCGCCGGCGCGACCGCTCCCTGCCAACGTCCACGACGCCGGCGTTCTTCGTCTCCCCCCAGGGATCGAGGCTAACCAGCAAAGCGTTCAACGGAACGTTCGCGAAACTGATCCGCGAGATCGGCCTGGAGGGACACGGCGAGCGACTACGCCCCCGGCCGCACGACGTCAGACACACGTTCGCGGTCCGCACGCTGATCGGCTGGTATCGCAACGGCGAGGACGTCGACGCGCAAATGCCGCAGCTCTCGACATTCCTCGGGCACGTCGATCCCGCTTCGACCTACTGGTATTTGCAGGCCGTCCCGGAGTTGCTCGCCATGATCAGCGATCGGCTGGAGCAGTTGCCGGAGGTGCTCTCATGACCCTGCTCGCGCCGCCGCTGCAGGCGTTCTTCACCGAGCGTCTGATCACCCAGCGCAACTCAAGTCCGGAGACGATCGCCGCCTATCGCGACACGTTCAGGCTGCTGCTCGCCTTCGCCCACGCGCAGACCGGCAAGCAGCCATTTCAGCTGGACATCGACGACCTCGACGCGCCGCTGATCGGCGCGTTCCTCAACCACCTCGAACAGGACCGGGGCAACAGCCCGAGGACTCGCAACGCCAGGCTCGGCGCGATCCACTCGTTCTACCGGTACATAGCGCTGAACCACCCCGAACACGCGCACACGATCGCCAGGGTGATGGCGATCCCGACCAAGCGGCACGAGCGCAACACCGTCTGCTACCTCAACCTCGACGAGATCAAGGCCCTACTCGCCGCCCCCGACCAAACCACCTGGCTCGGCCGCCGTGACCACGCGCTGCTCGTGCTCATGATCCAGACCGGCGTGCGCGTTTCAGAACTCGTCGGCCTGCACGTCAGCGACCTCCACCTCGGCACCGGCGCCCACTGCCGCGTGCTGGGAAAGGGCCGCAAGAAGCGCTCAACGACCCTAACCCGCGAAACCATCCAGACCCTGCACCAATGGCTCACCGAACGCCACGGCGAACCAGACGAGCCCTTGTTCCCAAACCGTCAAGGACGACCGCTCAGCCGACACACCGTCGGCGCCCTGGTCGCCAAGCACACCGCCACCGCGGCCGGCGGCTGCCCCTCGCTGAAGACCAAGCGCGTCACCCCGCACACGCTCCGGCACACCAACGCGATGCTGCTCAGAGCCAAGGACGTCGACATCGCGACGATCGCGCTCTGGCTCGGACACGAAAGCACCCAGGCCACCCACATCTACGAGCACGCCGACCCAGCACTCAAAGAAAAGGCGATCGCCCGAACCGCCCCGCTCGGCGCCAAGCCCGGCAGATACCGACCCTCCGACACGCTCCTCGCGTTCCTCGAAACCCTCTAAATATGTTGAACGGACCAAGCGCCGAAATCACGCTGAGCAGGCAAATCCCAACCTGCAGACCGCGTCCTCAACATAATCACGCGTCGAACATAGACTCAGGTCTCGACCAGCTCTGCGCCGCAGTCGCGCTTTTCGCCAGGACCAGGGCCACCGGGCAATCGCTGTGGGCGGGGGTTGTGCCTAGCTAGGCACGCAGGCCCCGTGAGCTGCATGCGCACTGCGGCAAGAAGCGAGCGATCCGTCGATCATGAGCTCACTGCTGGATTCACGAACATCCGGCACTCTCGCGTTGTCCCAGACCGGCCAGCGAGACTTCTGCATTTAGGCTGACCTTCCGGTTATGTGGACTCCTCGCTCGCGAGGTCACGTTTCTTCGCCGGATAGGCGGTTTTGCCGTCGCGCGGTCCGCATAATCGGACGCGCTGCCGCGCACCGCTCCTGGCGAGCAGCCCGAGCCTTGCCGACGATCCGAGCTGGCGAGAACCGGTGCTGTAATCGTGCGTGTACGATGATTCTCAAGGTTTGGCCGTGGCTCTGGGCTTTTCGTCGTCGCAAAGAGTCAGGCGATCGGCCTCGGGAACCCGTCGCTGGAGCAGCCGAAGCCACTACGCACGCTGGACGATTATGCGGACTGAGAAATCGCGCGATGGCCCGTCGAGCAGGCAAAACGCTCCCACTGGCGCCGGAGTCCGCATAACCGGAAGGTCAGCCTAATTTCGATTATGCGGAATTCCGCATAATCGCGTCGGAACGCGAAGAGCTACGCCGACCGACGCGACCACCGCTGCCTGCATGCCCCGGCAATGCAGCAGTCTGACGCCGACGACGGAAGCTCCATGGTTAGCCAAGATCCCCTGCACCTGCAGGCAGAAGAGCGGCAGTGCCGGCGCCGTCGACCAGACTGCCGGTGCTGGTGCAAACGAGCACTCCCGATCGCCACGAGCCGGAGCTCTGGATCGCCCGTCCGGCTAGCGGCGCCGATTTGAAAGCGACAGTCCGGCGCCGACCTGCCGCCTTCGTCACGGAGCTGCGCTATCGCGTGGTTGCAGTCGCCGAGTGGATCCGACCCCATCGGCTGCTCTGACGACTGATCCAGCGAAGCGGCGTGCCTATGGATTTCGCCGGTTCTGGACGCCGTGGCGCGAGCCCCGCTTTCGGCGAGGAGCAGGGCTAGCGCCGGACCCGGCATCCAGCCATGCATTCGTGTTTGGCACGGGTACGGCGAGGACTCAGTAAAGACCACCAACAACACTCCAATCAGCGAGTGTTGCGGACGACCGCACGAACCGAAGGATCGTCTTACGGGGGCACGGAACGCACGCGTTGTCTTGGCGCGTGCGCTGGGCGACTCGGCGGGCCTGATGTCAAGACTGCCTCGTCGTATCGGTGGGGGTGGGCAAGTGACGCCGGAGGAAGTCGACGTGGTCGCTGGCGAGCCAGTCGATGTGCTCGGGGGAGAAGCACTCGAAGTGGTCGAGGTCGTATCGCTTGAGCTCGGCATGGGGAGCGCGCGTGGCTGTCTGCTCGATTGCGGCAAGCGGGGCGGCGCCGTCGCGTTCGCCGAGCTGCAGCAGGATCGGGGCGCGGATGTTCGTCGCCTCGCGGACTGGGCGCCAGTGCCGGCCGGTCAGCAGCCAGCTGGTATTGACCTCGTTGCGCCAGTCCCGGCCTGAGGTCAACCGCTCGAAGCCGGCAATGCCTCCGGGGCCGCGATCACGGCAAACGATCCCGGAGGGCCAGCCGCGGGCATCGTCACCGTGCGTCGTGTGATCGCTTCGCGTAGCGCGCGGCGGATCATCCGCAGGCCGATCGTAAACGGTGGCGGTGCCGCTAACGATCGGTGCTGGGCATGAGTGCCACGACCGCGGCGATGCGGGTGTCGCGGGCGGCGGTCAGCAGTGCGTGGCCGCCTCCCATCGAAAAGCCCCACACGGCGATCCGGTCGGCGTCCACTCCTTCCAGTCTGCCGGCGTGCTGGTCGGCGGCTTGCCAGTCGGCGAGCTGCTCGCGCAGGGAGCTCCATCCTCGCGGGCTGCCGGTGCTGTCTCCCCAATGGCGATAGTCAAACGCCAGCGCCGCGAAGCCGGCCGCCACTAGACGCCGAGCGTATTCGGGGACACCATCCCGGCGGGTGAGGGTAAAGCCATGTCCCATCACCAGACAAGGAACCGCAGCGGCCAACACGTCCGGTCGGTACCAAGTCGCAGCGATCATTTCGCCGCCCGACGGGAAGCAGATCTCCGCGCAGGCCACGGATCGCGCTCCGCCTGTCGAGGCGCCGGTCACGTGGTAGGGCTTTCGGATCTCGCTCTCATCGAGAGCCGGATCACGAACGTTGAGCTGATGCCCGAGGTGTCCTCGCCCATCGGGAAGATGGGAACCATCGAGACGCGCTGGCACAGCACGATCTGTCGCGAGCGCTCGGGACATTGGCGTTGCAGCTTGGCACGATGCTCGCCTACGAGCTGATCGACCAGCAGCGACGCAACCTCGACGACGCGTCCGGTAGCCGTTGAAACCGGGACGCCAGCCTTGACACCGTCGACCTTGGCCGTGCCCCGAGAGCGTTCCGCTTGCGCAATCGCTAATCGATCTGCAAACTCGCCCTCGGCGTCAGTCGAAGCTTCATTAGCGAGAGGCATGCTTGATGATCGACTTCGTGATCGAGACGGAGATCGCCCGTTCGCCGGCGGACGTGTTCGCCTTCGTCACCGATGCGACGAAGCTCGCTACCTGGCAGACGAACACGGTCTTCGTCGTGCCAGAGACCGCCGGACCGATCGCGCTCGGGACCAGGATCCGGGAGGTACATCGCGCCCCCGGCGGCAAGGAATTCGCCGAGCTGGTTGAGGTCGTCGAGTTCGAGCCTGACCGCCTATTCGGGATGCAGGTCATCGAGGGGCAACCCATTCACGGTCGAATCACGTTCGACCCCACGGAGCGAGGGACACGTTTTCGATTCAGGTTGTATGGACAGCCGATCGGCATCATGCGCCTCGCCCAGCCGATCCTGAAGCCGATGCTCAAGCGCAGCTTCGCCGGTTTCAGCGAGACCCTCAGAACGGTGCTCGAGAACCCGACCCTCGAACGATGACGAGCAGGCGCGATTCCCGCCGAGGCCGTGCATGACCAGGGGCGCCAATCCACCGGGCCCGCTGTGTCCGACACGGTCGACACCCTATCCTCCACCTGCTCGAATGGATGGCCCCCGACCCCCGCCCCTATGCCGACGTGCTCGAGGCGTGGCGGACGTCCTGCCCGCGCCCTGCCTGTCTGGGAAAACGCCAACGACCGCGGCTTCATCGCCCGTCATCACGTGCCGGGACAGGGCGCGTTCGTCTCAGTGTCCACCGCCTGGGCGAGGCACCTGGGCAAACACCGCCAGTCGTTGCCACGCTGACCGCAACGCGGCGACGCGGGTGAAGTCCTCTGTGCTTCCCTGAGCGTACGGAGACCTCCTTCCGCGACGGGATTGGCATCCGACCTGTATCCACGATCGACCCTGCAACGCGCGGAACGCTCGACCCTGGACGCGCACCTGCTCTGCACGTGGGTGCCTGAGCAAAGCGCGACCTGGCTCGCGCCAATTCACCTCCTTCGGTCCCGTCGGTCCGACTACCGAGAGCTCGCTGTGGCCAGGTTGCGTCGGCTTCTGCAATGTCGCCCCGGAGCAGTCTCCGTCGGACTGCCCCGTTTGACGCGAAGCGTAGCCCCGCCGCCGTGACCGCTTCAGGCGTGGAGCAGCCACGTCGATCCTGCTCACGACGGCCGCCGCACGTAGCACCGGGGTCGTTGACTCGTTGAGCTCGGCCGTGGAGCGCTCGGCGGCGCAGTACTCGCTATCCGCGCAAACCGAGACGCCTCGTGAGCGGCACCGAGATGCCCGTCGAAGCGCGGGAGCAGGTCTGCGCTCCTCGACCGTTTCGTAGCGGGATCGGGCTTGCGCGGTCCCCGCGTCGCGGCCCAAACGGGCCCATACCCGACCGGAACCCCGAGGTCGCAGGGGTCAAAAGCGAAGACTTGAAAGCGAGCCTCGAACCGGAATGCAAGCTACACCGGTGTGCGTGCAGCAAGCAACGCCGTAACGGTCAGGCGTAGGGCGCATAGCGGTGGTGGAGCATGAGGTCGTTGCCGTCTGGGTCCGAGAAGAAGGCCATGTGGCAGACACCGGTGTCAAAGGTGTCGCCGGCGAACTCGACGCCCTTGGCCTCGAGCTCGGCGCGGGTGGCGGCGACGTCGTCGCACCCTAGCGCCCATGGGTTGCCCTTTTGGGCGACGAACGGCATCCCCATCTTCTTGGGTTCCCAGATGCCGAAGCACGTATCGCCGGCCCACTGCTCATAGTCACCGTGCTCGTCGGGGCGAAGGCCGAGTGTGTCGCGGTAGAGCCTGCGGGCGCGGTGGGCGTCCTGCGAGGGGATGCCGATGAAGTCGAGTCGGGTAATCATGGTTGAGGTATACCTCGCAATGCGGTCACCAGCGGTCCTAAGGGCCATCAACGACGCGTGCTGACAGCCGAACCAGCGCCGGCCGCCGGAGAGCCCGGTGATCCGTCCCGGTGACGGGGCGCGATATCGGGACATCGCGATGGCAAGCAGACGCCGTCCCTGGACTGACGCAAGAGCAGGTCTCCCGCGCCAGCCACGCAAGACTTCTGCTCGTCGCCAATCACGGGGCCGGCGCGGTCGGCAAGTTGTTCGCTTAAGCCTTGGCCATATGCGACGCCGGCGGCGCCGAAATCGGAGGCGCTGATGGGATAGTCGGAGCGTCCGCTGATCCATCCCGTTGCGGACGCGCTGTCGGATTCAGCCCCAAAGCGACAGGAGGTCAGCGCAGGGCGATACAGCGGGTTGGATCGAGCAACCGCGGCGGCGCGGCCGCTGACTTACCGCTCGCTCGGCGAGGTGAAGATGCGCGACACCGGGCGCAAGCTTCACGTCGTCGCAACCCCACGTGCCAGCCACACGATCGTAAGTCCACGCTCCGCAGTCGAACGCGTAGATCCAGTCCGGACCAGCTCACCCAACGACCTCACTCCCTGCTCGGCCACCATGGGCTCTTGGAAGAAGAACGAGCGGACCGGCACCCGGGCCAATCCGGGTCGACGCTGCAATCGATCACGATCGGCCCTTCCGGGTTGGGTTTGAGACGACTTCGGGAGCCGGAGCCGGGCGCCCTCAGCGGACGCTCGGAGCGTCCGCTGGTTGGTGGTCTGTGAAGATGCTCGCGGCGTCCGATCTGGAGGGTCTTGCCCGAGCACGAGGCGCCTCGAGCAGCCGCTCCATCGCCCGTCGACTTGGCCCCGGTAAGGAGGACATCACTCCCGGGGTAGATCGAGGCTGGTTGGAGATCGAGATCTCGAGGGGGTATGGCCGGGCGTCCGGTTCAATATTTCGTCGCGCCGCGCTGGGGCGTGCCGGTGCAGAGTTATAAGAGCGAGATGACTGATTTGACTGGCGGTGCTCCTGCGGTGTTTGCCGCGCCGCTTCGCTATATCCAGGGCCCAGGGCCCAGGCGCGCTCGACGCGCTCGCCGATGAGCTCGAGCAGCTCAAGTCGTCTCGGCCGCTGATGCTGTGCGACCCGATTTCAAAGATGCGTTGGGACCTCGGCTTGAGGCCGTGGCCGGCGCGACGCTGATCGACTTCAAGGGTGAGGTCTCCCCAGGCGAGATCACGCGGGTCGCCGGAGCCGCGCGCGATGCGGCAGCGGACGCCATTGTAGGCGTGGGCGGCGGCAAGACGCTGGATACCGCCAAGGCGGTCGCGCATCCGGCCGGACTCTCGCTCGTGATCGTTCCCACGGTCGCCTCGAGGGACGCGCCGACCAGTGCTCTGTCGGTGGTCTATGACGACGACGGCGCGTTCCTGGCGTACCGGTTCTTCGGGCGCAACCTCGATGCGGTGCTGGTCGACACGGCCATCATCGCCCGAGCGCCGGTGCGCCTGCTGGTGGCGCGAATCGGCGACGGCCTGTCGACTTTCCTCGAAGCCGATACGTCATCCACGACGCGCAAGCCGACCATGGCCGGCGGACCGCCGCTTCTGGCCGCCAGGACCCTGGCCCGACTCTGCTACGACACGCTGCTGGCAGACGGCACTGCACGGCAGGCGTGCGAGCGCGGTGTGGTCACACCCGCGCTGGACCGCGTCATCGAAGCCAACACGCTGCTGTCCGGACTGGGCTTCGAATCCGGCGGCCTCGCCGGGGCGCACGCCATCCACAACGGCCTGACCGTGCTGCACGAGACGCATGACTACTGGCACGGCGAGAAGGTCGCCTTCGGCGTCATCGCGCTGCTCGTGCTGGAGGGTCGCACGCAGGACCTGATCAACGAGGTGGTCGACTTCTGCCTGCGCGTCGGGCTCCCGGTGACGCTCGGCGACATCGGCATCGACGCGGACGCCGACACGCTCGCGCCCGTCGCCGCGATGCTCGGCGCGGATGCTACCGGTGCCGAGCGGCGGGCATTGCTCGAGCGCACGATGGCGTTGCCCGAGGTCTGCTCCTGACCAAGCCTGAGCACGCATACCGGTCGCATAACCTCCCAGTCGACGCCGCCACCGGCCGATAAAGCCGCTGATTGCCACTGATCGGCTGCCCGACACTCTCAACGTGCTACCCGAACGCATGTCGACATACATGTGCAGGCGGTCACGCTCGATAGGTGGCCCCACGCACACGCCGAACAAGAGTGACAGCGCTCACGCGCCGCCCTCCAGTGCGTACGCTGGTCCTTCGGTGTTGAGATGCTCTCGCGCCCGCTCACGACTTCCCGGAAGCGCCGTGGTACCGCCTCCAATCCCTGATCGCGTCGACCAACTGGCCGAGAGCGGGATGGTCCTACAAGGGCGCCGCCGTCTGCGTCGGATTGGCCGGCGGCGCTGGCTCATGGTCGCCGCTGCCGTCACGCACCGCGAACCTCTCGAGGGCTACAGCACAGTGCCGTCCACCGCAATCGTGCTCCTGGCACTCGGCCCACGACCGCTCACTCGACGGTTTCTCGACCCGCGCCGCTCTTGCCCGCCCGGACGGATTGTCGAGTAGCGTTGGCTGGCGTCGCTGACAGCCCCAGCGACCGGCCCCGACTGAGGAGGAAGCAATGGAATCGATCAGCCTTCAAGATGCCCGCCGCGTGATCGCGGCCGCGGAGGCCAAGGCGCAAGAGATCGGCCAGCCGATGGATATCGCTGTGGTCGATGACGGCGGCCACCTGCGAGCTCACGTCCGTATGGACGGCGCCCTGATCGCCAGCATCCACATCTCGCTCAATAAGGCGTACAGCGCCATCGCACTGAAGATGGAAACCAAGAACCTCGTCGAACTCACGCAGCCAGGGCAGCCGCTGTTTGGGCTCAGCGATTCCGCGGGCGGGCGGATCGTTGTCTTTCCCGGCGGGATCCCGCTCACCCGGGACGGACAGATCGTCGGGGCGATTGGCGTGAGCAGTGGCACAGTCGAGCAGGATCAGGAAGTCGCTGAAGCGGGCGTGGCCGTGTTCTGAGCTCGGTCACTCGTCGTCGTCTCACGGAGAAGTCGCGGCCTGAGGCCCAGCTTCCTTGCACGCGCAGTCACCTCGGCAGCCTGCGGGCCTATCAATCTGGCGCGCGCAGTTCGTGATCGCACGGCCCGGGGGGGCGGAGCCACATCGCGCAGGAACGATGCGGGCGCGCGCCGGCGGTTTGCTCCTCATCAGCTGCGTCATGTGCACGCCGTTGAGCTGCTGCCTGAGGGGATCCCGCTGCCGCTGGTTCAACGCCAGCTCGGGCACTCGCATCTCTCGACCACCGGCACTTACGTGCAGGGGATCGACTCGGAGGAGATCATCTCCATGATCCACGCACGCCGGGCGCCGATGATGCCCGCCAGCGCCGGACTCGCGCTCTGACCTAGATCAGTGGGTAAGAGGTCAGGGGCCTGTTGATCCGGCGAGGATGGTGTGATCGGTTCAGATCCGGGGGTGGCGGTGCCCGCTGGGGCGCCGCGATGGGCGGTGTGTTGGCCACTTGTGGCGGTCCGGTCACGGTTTTGGGCAGCGTTGGTCGCCGTGGTCGAGGCGCGTGAGCTGGTTGAGGTTGGCGGAGGGTTGGGCCGGGTGTCAGGGCCCGAGCGCGTAGATCGCTTCGAGCGTGACCTTGATGATGTTGCCGTGGCGGAAGCCGGCGGGCGGGCGCAGGATCAGCCGCCGGCCGGTGCGCACGATCCGCGCCGGGATGGTGAACATGAGGTTGCGCAGTGTCTTGGCCGCACGGCGCAGCGGCGCAGTGTCAGGCGCGTTGCCCGATGTGCGCGCGGCGGGGCATAGATCGCAGCAGAACGCGGTGAGGTTGAGCGCCAGCAGCGCGGCGGTCAGCCACACGCGGTTGGCGTGCTCGTCGCCGGAGGGCAGGTGGCGCAGCGCTTGGCCGAGCTTTGACTCTTCGAGCTGCTTGGGGTGGATCGTCTTCAGTCGCCGGGATCCCTTGCGCTTGGCGATCTCCGCCGCGGTGAACGGGACCCGGCGCACGATCAGCCGCAGCGGCTCATGCTTTCAGCCCTGGGGCCGGTAGGTGGTCTGGGCGACCTGCGCGCCTGGCATGTCGATCGCGTCCTGCCATGCGTCCTCGGGAATCTCCGCCAACGCCTTCCACATCGCCTGGTTGCGCGGCACCGACACGGTGAACGGCGAGCCCTCCCGGCGCAACCGCGCGAGCAGCTCGAGCTGGTAGTAGACCGAGTCGATCCGGAAGATCGCCGGGCCGTGGCCGGCGGGCAACAGCGACAGCGCCCGGCTGGCGATCCGCGCGCACTCCACGCCGGAGAGCTTCTTGCGGTTGCCGCCCACCAGCTCACTGGTCAGCGCCCGGCCACGCTCGGCCCAGAACGCCACGTGCGGCGCGTAGCTCATCTGCCCCTGGCGGTTACGCGCCGCGCGCTGCTTGCGGCGGCCGAACACCTCGATCCCGGTGGCGTCCAGATCGATCGTCACCGGCTCGGTCCGCTCGCGCCCGCGCGCGCGATCGAGTTGCTCTCCCACCCGCGCGTACGCCCGCTCGACCCGCTGGCAGTGCACCCGCCGAAGGTCCTTTGAGCGCTGCAGCGCCGTCGGCGCCGACGGCGTCGCGCCAACGGTCCGTAGTCCGCTACCCGCCTCGTCCGCCCGGACCTCCTCCAGATCGGAGAAGAACTCACCGCCAACCAACTGACACTCCGACAACGCCACCATCAGCTGCCCCGGCGAGAGCCCGCGTCGCCGAACCTTCACCGGCCGCGCCCGGCGCTCGACCGCCAGCTCCGCATCGATCAACTCCACCAGCCGCAATCGCCTGGCCAGCTCGCCGGTCACCGCCAACCCCGCATACCGCGTAAGCGACGGATCACACGGTCCGGGCGGCTGCTCAGCGAATTGGCGGTGAGCCCGCTGACGCGAGGTGACCGCGTTACAGCGACGATCCGAAAGTTCGGCGATGGTGGACGCATCACCTTGGAGACCGCCGACGGGCGCGAGGTTTACGTGGCTCAGGACGAGTGGTCGTTCGCGTCCATCCAGCTGCACCTCGGCGACACGGCCACCGTCGTTGTCAAGGTTCTGTGCCCAACCCAGTTATGTGGCTGCCCTGGTCACGCGCCTTGTGATCACGGCGGTCGACGGCGTCGTCTTCTCACGGTCGGGCACATAACGCTTGTGGTTGTGGCGACGGTGCTTCCTCTGCTGTTCGACCGAGAGGAAGTTGTCCCATGCTGGAGCGCTATTTCGTCAGGCCGCAGACGGTCGATCGGATCCGGGCGGGCTGGATCGGCTCGGAGATCGAGTGGTACGTCGTGTGGCTGGCCGAGCACGGCTATTCGTCGCGCTCGGTGTTGCACCGAGTGCTGCTGCTGATCGGGTTCGGGGAGTTCGCCCGCGTTCGCGGCGCGCGATCGGTCGAAGAGCTGCCGGAGCATGTGGAGGCGTTTGTCAGCGAGTGGATGGTGGGTCGGCCGGTCACTCGCCAGGGCGGGCGACAGACCGCGAAGGAGGTTCGTGGTCCGGTCGAGCAGATGCTGGTCCTGGTCGTTCCGGGGTTTGTCGGCCGCGGTCGTTCGCGCCGCCGGGATCCGTTCGCTCACGCGCTTCCCGGTTTGTTCGATTACCTGACCAGCGAGCGCGGGCTCCGGCCGGCTTCGCTGCGCAACTATCAGCATCATCTTGGTCCCTTCGAGGCGTATCTCGCCAGGATCGGGATCGAGAAGCTGTCGGAGCTGTCGCCGGCGATCTTGACCGCGTTCGTCGCGGAGCGCGCCGCAATGGGGCTGGGGAAGGCGACGATCCGTGACGGGTGCGGGGTGTTGCGCGTGGTCTTGCGTTACGCCCACCGCGAAGGCGCGATCCCGACCGATCTGAGCGGCGTGCTGGACCGCGCGCAGGTCTACCGGCTCTCCAGCATCCCGCGGTCGATCACGTGGGAGGAGGTCGGCACGGTGCTCGCTGGTGTTGATCGCCGCTCGCCGTGCGGCAAGCGTGACTGGGCGATCCTGATGCTGCTCGTCACCTACGGTCTGCGTGGCCGTGAGGTCGCGGCGTTGACGCTCGATGACATCGATTGGAAGCGCGAGCGTCTCCGGGTGCCGGAGCGCAAGGCCGGGCACTCGACCGCGTTCCCGTTGTCGGTATCGGTCGGCGAGGCGCTGGTGGACTACCTGCGCAACGGTCGCCCGGAGACGGCCAGCCGACGAGTGTTCTTCCGGGCGGTCGCGCCGGTCGAGCCGTTCAGCCCTGCCGCGGTGTCCTCCCGTGCACGGCACTACCTGCTGAAGGCGGGGATCGAGGTCCCGCGCCCGGGGTCGCACACGCTGCGGCACACGTGCGTGCAGCGACTCGTCGATGCCGACTTCGCGCTCAAGACGATCGGTGACTTCATCGGGCACCGCTCGGCGCAATCGACGGAGATCTACGCGAAGGTCGCCGTCGAACCGTTGCGCCGAGTCGTGCTCGGTGGCGACGGTGAGGAGGTGCTCTCATGAGCCACAGCGAGAGCATCGAGTTGGCCGTCGAGCGGTTCCTCGTGCACAAGCGCGCGTTGGGCCGCAAGTATCTGAGCGAGCAAGCTGAGCTGCGGCTATTCGTCGCGTTCGCCCAAGACGAGGGCGTGGTCTGGTTGGACGAGCTCACGCCGGTGTTGCTGGATGACTTCCTCGGTTCGCGCCCCCGCTCGCGACCACGGAGCTTCAACCATCTCCTCGGTGTCGTCGCGTGTCTGCTCGACTGGGCCGTCAACCAGCAGCTGCTCGTGGTCTCACCGCTCCGCGCCCGCCGGCGCCGCGGCAGCGCTGACCGGATCCCGTTCCTGTTTGACCCTGTCCAGGCGCGCCGGCTGCTTGACGCAGCCGCCGCGCTTGCGGACAACGCCCGCGCGCCGCAAAGGGGCGCGACCTACCGGACGATGTTCGCGCTCAGCTACGGGCTCGGACTCCGCGCCGGCGAGATGTGCGGGCTGCGGCTGGGCGACGTCGACACGCGCCGTGATCTCCTCGTGGTCCGCGGCGGGAAGTTCGGCAAGAGCCGTCTTGTCCCGCACGGACCGAGGATCGCCGCGCTCCTCAGCGAGCAACTCGAACGGCGCCGCAAGAGCGGAGCGGTCGGCAACGAGGAGCCGCTGTTCACGTTCGACGGCAAGCGGCCCGTGCATCCCGGGACCGCCACCCAGACGTTCCATCAGCTCGTCGTCACGCTTGATCTACCGGTGCCGGACGGCGTCTCGCCACCGACATTGCACTGCCTGCGTCACAGCTTCGCGGTCGGGTGTCTGTTGCGCTGGTATCGCGAGGGGCTCGACCCGTCAGCGAGGCTGCATCAGCTCTCCACGTTCATGGGGCACGTCGCCCCGTCCTCGACCGCCGTCTATCTGACGATCACCCCAGCGCTCCTGGGCGAAGCCAACCGCCGGTTCGAGACCTTCGCCGAACCAGCATGGACACAACCGCCGGAGGCAGGACGATGAGCCCCAAAGCGCCGCTCGGGCCGGTTCTGCACTCGTTCTTTCTCGATCACCTGATCACCGTCAAAGGCCTGCGACCCGCATCGGTCCGCAGCTACCGCGACACAATCCGACTGCTGCTCCTCTACCTGGCGGCCGACAAGCGCTCGAAGATCACCCGACGGTCGGTGATCTCACCTTCGAGCGGATCGTGGGGTTCCTGCGTCACCTCGAGCAGGACCGCGGCAACCACACCCGCACCCGCAACCAGCGGCTCGCCGCGATCCACACCCTGTTCGAATACCTCGCGACACGCTCACCAGAGCTGCTGATGGTCTGCCAACAGGTCGCCGCGATCCCCAGCAAACGCGTCCCGCCACCAGAGACCCGGTTCCTCGAACGCGAAGAAGTCCAACAGCTCCTGCAGAACGTGCCGACCCGCGGGCGGCATGCGCTGCGCGACCGCGCGCTCTTGCTGTTCCTCTACAACACCGGCGCCCGCGTCCAAGAAGCCGCCGATCTCCGCGCGGGACATCTCAACCTGCACGAGCACCCGACCGTGCGCCTGCACGGCAAGGGCGACAAGTGGAGGACGTGCCCGCTTTGGCAGCAGACCGCCCGCACCATCGAGCAGCTGCTCCAGGCCGAGAACCCATCGCCACCGCCGCCGACGGCCGCGGTGTTCACCGCGCGTGGCCAGCCGCTCACCCGCTACGGCATCTACAAGATCGTTCGCCGCCACGCCGGCGATCTCGACGACCCCCGAACCGGGCGGCGGGTCAGCCCGCACATCTACCGGCACACGGCCGCCGTCCACCACCTCGAAGCCGGCGTCGAGGTCAACGTCATCCGCGGCTGGCTCGGCCACGCCGACCTCACGACCACCAACCGCTACGCCGAGATCAACACGAAGGCCAAGCAAGAAGCGCTGCTCCTGACCGAACCTCCGGATGTTTCGGGGGGACACCGCACCAACCCAATCTGGAGGACCGACGAGACGCTGCTGAACTGGCTCGCCTCTCTGTGACCGTTATGTGCCCGACCGTGAGAAGACGACGCCGTCGACCGCCGTGATCACGAGGCGCGTGACCAGGGCGGCCACATAACTGGGTTGGGCACAGAACACTGACAACGAACGGACGGTGTCGATCGATCAGGTGTGCGGGATCGCGGTCCGCAACCCGCAGATCGTGAGCGTGGGCCGCCATTACGGGCTGACGATCGCGACGTGCGTTCCAGCGGATCCCCAGTCGAAGGGCGGGTCAGAGGCGACCGTGCGGGTCGCGAAGGCCGACCTGGTGCCGACCGATCACAACCTCCGGGCGGAGTATCGGTCGTTCGCTGAGCTGGAGGTGGCGTGCGAGGAGTTCATGGCCGAGGTGAACACGCGACGGCACCGCTCAACGCACGAGGCGCCGATCATCAGGCTGGCGGAGGAGCACGAGCGGTTGCACCGGCTGCCTCCGTTGCCGCATACCGTGTGTTTCGGGGAGACGCGGAAGGTGAACTGGCAGTCGCTGATCAGCGTCGGCGGCGCACAGCTACTCGGTCCCGCACACGCTGATCGACGAGCGGGTGTGGGCGCGCGCCGACGGTGAGGAGCTCGTGGTGATCCACCTCGACGCCTCGCGTGGGCCCAGAGAGGTCGCGCGGCACCGGCTGACCACGCCCGGTCGTGCGGCGATCAATGATGAGCACTATCCGCCCCGGCCGGCGGGCGCGCTCGAGCGCACGCCTCGCGCCCGCAGTGCTGATGAGCGGGCGTTCCTTCAGATCGGTCCCGCCGCGGAGCGGTGGCTGATCCGGGCTGCGGCCGCGGGCGCCAGCCGGGTGCGGCGCAAGATGGCCGAGGCGGTCGACCTCGCCAAGCCTCACGGCACCGACGAGGTCGAGCGTGCGCTTGCGACATGCACTGACGCCGGCCGGTTCGGTGACGGCGATCTCGCCGCGATCCTTGCCCACCAGCAGAGCACAGGGGAGCTGATCTTGTTCCCCGCCCGCTCAGGAGAGCGCTCCCTGCAACGCTCGACGCGGTCCTGGGAGGGGTTCGGCGGATCGCGGGGCGAGTGCTTTCACGATCTGGGTGCTCTCCGACCGGACGACTCCTATGGCGACCGAGCGCTCGTCCGGATCGAGCCCGATCGGCGGCGCGGCGCACGATCGGTTCGCCCCGATCCGGGCGTCCGCTCAACGTCCGGGGGCGTGCTGTAGACAGCCGTTCCTAGTCGACGGTCAGCACGGCCTTGCCGTTCACACGACGGTCGAGCAGCGCCTCGATCGCACCCCCGGCGTCCGTCCAGGACGCGACGAGATCGATCTGGGGATCTAGCTTGCCGGCCGCGACCAGCTCGGCGAGCCGCCGCAGATCGCTGCTGCCGCTGGCGTGCTTGGCGAGCTCGGGGAACACGAGCAGGCCGTAGAGGCGCGCGCCTGGAGCGCGACCGAACAGCGTCCTGGTGGGGTAGGAGACGGGCTCATCGCTGGTCGCGGCGAAGTTGATGATCGTGCCCGATGGCGCGACCCGCCCGATCGCCGCACCGAGCGTCGCGCCGCCGACGGCGTCGATGATCACGTCGTAGGTCGGGCCGTCCGGCTCGAGCACCCGGATGACCTCGTCGGCCCCGAGTTCGGAGAGACCGGCGGTTCGCCGCGCGAGGCCGGTCACGTGGGCGCCGGCGAGCGTGGCCAGTTGGATCGCGAAGCGCCCGACGCCGCCGCTGGCACCGGTCACGAGCACGCGCTTGCCGAGCACGTACCCGCCGACCTCAAGCGCACGGAGCGCCGTCAGGCCCGCGACCGGGAGCGTCGCGGCCTGCTCGAGGCTGACCTCGTCCGGTAGCTCGGACAGCACGTCGGTGCTGACCGCCGCCAGCTCCGCCCAGGCCCCCAGCCGCACGAGCCCCACGACACGAGCGCCCTGCGGTGGCCCGCTGCCGTCAGCGGCCGCCTCGCGGACAATGCCCGCCACGTCCCAGCCGGTCACAGAGCCTGGCTCCATCGACGCGAGCCGCTTCGTCTCACCCCGGTTGAGGCTGAACGCCTTGACCTCGACGAGCGCCTGGTTGCGGTCAGGGTGCGGATCGGGCACGTCCGCCAGTTCGGCGTGTGGCGAGGTTGTGGAGGAGACGAGTGCGCGCATGTGTCGAAGAGTAGGCGCAACGAGATGACCAGCCTCGGCTCCCCGTCCGATCCACCGCTCGAGGATGACTTTGTGGGGACCCGGAGCGATGCCTTTACCCAGATCCGAGCGCGCACGTCGCCGTCGCCGCGGCCCCGGTCTCGGGGTGCGCGCCGGGCTCCCCCGGCTTGCGCTTTGATGTCGAACGGATCGCGAACCTCGCCGCTGCTTTCGCGTGATGGGGGCAGCGGATGCCTTGCTGGCGATCGCCGTGTTGGCGGACGACGCCGAGTGGCCACCCGGTCCGCCTCAATCCCTCGGTAACTCTCTTTGCGGAGAACCCTTGGGCCGGCTACGCCTCCGGCTTGGCTTCCTCGGCCGCGGGTTCGGCCGGGGTTGCGCCTCCCCCGGTGCTGGGGAGGCAGTAGCCACGGTCGGCCTTGACGGCCTCGCCGCTCTTCGCGAGCCTCGAGAGCGTCGTGCTGACGGTCGGACGGGCCAGGCCGGTCGCCTTCGCGACATCGGCCGCCGTCAGCGCCCCGTCGTGCGAGAGTGCCGCGAGCACCTTCGCCCGGGTCTCGCCCGGCGCCGTTCGGGTCGACGTCGCCGACCCGTTCGCGCTGCTCGCAGCACGGGTGGGTGTCCGCGCCGGGGTCGGCTTTGTCGAGGTGGCCTTCCGGACCGGTCGCTTCGCGGCTGGCTTGGACTGCGCCCGCTTCGGCTCGGAGGCTGGGCGCTCGCGGGGGTCGAGCGCGGCGAGCGCGTGACGTAGCTTCTCGACCTCGGCGAGCAGCTGGTCAAGGCGCTCCTGGATGTTGTGGCGGATGCGATCGATCAACTTGATGAGGCTCCTCGTGTTGGTTGGCCGGCGCCGAGAACGGCACCGAGTGAGCATGCTGTCAGACCTCGGCGTCCGCAAAGGGCGGGGGGTTGTAGCTCGACGGTCGATCGATCATCCTGGAGGACGCGTCCCTTGACAGGGTCACCGTCGAGTCGAAACCCATCGCCAGCCGCCACCACCCGGCTCCCGCGCTCCCGGCCCGGGCACTCGAGTGGACCCCCGCTGCGACGACGCCGGCCGCGGTGATCGGCTCGCACCAGGAGCGAGCACGACCCGCCCCGTCGTGCGGCTGCTCCTTCTGGGCGGAAGCAAGCGCACGACTTGACCAGCGCAGCGCCGGCCGGCGTCCGCCGAAGCGAGCGTCCGGACGGTGGCCGCCCGCGATCTGAATGCGAGTGTCCCGGTATTCGCGCACTGCAGGGAAGTGGCCAGCTATCGCGAGCGGCGCTGCGGGCGGGCAAAGAAGGTGTCCGGCGATCTCCGGTCGATCCGTACGATGAGCGATGATTCCAGCGGCGGGCGGAGGTCGTACGGACATGAACTCGATCACCTGCCACATATCGATATCGCTTGACGGCTTCGTCGCCGGTCCGAACCAGAGTCTTGAGAACCCGATCGGAGAGGGCGGGATGCGCCTGCACCACCGGGGTGAGTGGCCGACCCAAGGCCCGGCTGGCTGCAGGCTAGCCCCATTTTCCGCACTACGGAGTGGCTAGGTGTCCTGGCTTTTGCTCGGGCCAGGGTGGTGTGATGTCGAGTAGTTCGAGGATCCGGCGTTGGGTGTGGGTGAGGCGGTCCAGTTCGACGCCTGCTTGTGTGTAGGTGAGGCTGAGTCCTTGGAAGGCTCCGAGGATGTTGCGTCCGGTGGGTTTCGCGGCGCGGTTCTCGGGCAGCAGCCCGGGCAGCCGTTCGTTGTCGTGTAGTTGTTTGCGTAGCTCGGTTTCGATCAGTCCGAAGATCAGCAGCGCGATCCCGATGATGCTGGTCAGCGCGTAGATGCGGTCGTCGTTGTGCAGGAAGATCGGGCGGACCTTGAGTGTCTGCTTGTAGTCGCGGTGGCGGCGCTCGACGATCTGTTGGCCTTTGTAGGTGCGCAGGATCTGACCGGCGGTGAGGCGCTTGGCGGGGAGGTTGGTCGCTAGCGCGTAGATCCCGTCGGTCTGGCCGGCGGCAGCGATCGCCTCTTGATCGCGTGCCCAGGTGAGCGTCGGCTTGGCGTTGCGGGTGGCGGTCGTGGTGCTGATCAGCCCTTCGATGTTGGGTGTGATGATCCGGGCGACGCGTGTTTCGACCTGCTTGCGGGTCTTGTAGTAGCGCCCGCCGAGCCCGTTCTTGACGTGCTGCAGCTGCGCTTCGGCTTTCTTGAGCGCCCGCTCGCGGGCGGCGGCGGTTTCGCGGTGCTCCTCGAAGGAGTGGATGTAGGCCACGCGGAAGCAGTGCGTCTCGCCCGTCTCGGGATCGGTCAGCTCCCAATCTCTGAGCGCCGCGCGGTACGTGGTACGTAGCTCTGCCGGGAGCTTCTGTTCGCGTTGTGAGAGATAGCGCACCGCGGTCAGCCGGTCGTGGCCGACATCAGCGATAAACCGCTCGCGAAACCCGGTCTGCGCGCGGAGCGGCACGATGAACCGCAGGCCGGCGCGGGCGATCTCACACAGCGTCTTGGGATGCCCGCAGGCGGAGTCCAGGATCAACAGCCCGCCCGGTCCCGAGATCTCTCTGAGCCGTTCCAGGCTCTGGGCGATCAGTGACACCTCGGCCGCGTTGCCCGGCTCCGGGCGCACGTACAGCGACACCCCGTCGGCGGTGCTGGCCTGCAGCGCGCGGACCTGGCGTCCGACGCCTTGGCCTTGCGCCCAGCCGTTGGCGATGAGCGCCGAGTGCTCATACGCGCCGCACACCCGCAGCGCGGTCAGATCGACGTGCAGCCGGCCGGCGTCGATCCCGAACCGCTCGATCGCGCGAGCCGCGAGCGTGCCCCGCAGCGTCTCGGCGTACACCGCGAGGATCTCCAGCGCCCGCCCGAGGCGGTCGTCGTTCAAAAGGGCCGCCGGGATCCCGAGGAGCTCCTGCAACGCCGAGCCTGAGGCCCACCCCGCGATGTCATACAACGGCGACGGGGAGCACAGCCGGCTGCAGCACAGCGCCGCGACGGCCTCCCCGACTGAGAGCTGCTGGCGCCCGCGCTGCGGCAGCGCACGGTCGACCGTCGCGACCAGGTCAAGCGCGGTGATGAAGTGCCACGCCAAGAGCAGCGGCCCGACCTCGCGACGCACCCCCGCGATCGGCGGGTCCAGCCGCGCGAAGGAGCCCATCAGCTGCTCGAGTTGGCCCGACGCCTTGAGCTCGTCCTCGCGCCCGAGCGTCTTGAGCACGCGGTGGCGCACCCGCCCGTGCTCGTCGCGATAGGCCTGCACCAGCCGCAGATACACGTAGCGGCGGCTGCCTCGGCGCACCGCATGACGCTTGACATACATGTTGGCCCTACACTAACGCCACCGTCGGACGGACCCAAAGCGCTGAGAATAAGGGCTGCACCCACGAACAGCCGCGGTCACGAGCAGTCATGTTGGCCCTACACTCCAGCTTGTGAGATACGCAAGCAACCAAGCATCGCGCGGACGATGCCAGCAAATACCGCGCAAAGCGACCCAGCCGAGCCGCTGAGAACCGCCGACTTACCGTTTCGTTACACGGAAAACGGGGCTAGCGGGGGATCTGTAGTCCCACGCTTGCAGAGATCCTCGGCGATCGTCGTCCGTGGACGGTGCCGACGATCCCGGCCAGGAACGGGCTTCGGCTCATGCGCTGATCGGACTGCATCCAGGTCGTGGCCGCCGGCGAGACCACGGCTCCGGGCGCGGTCTCGCCGGTCCGAAAGCACAAGTCTGGCCGCTCAACCCGCGAAGCTCGGGCCTGGGCGAAGGCGATCGTCCGCCGCGCGGCGGCGGGACGGGAAAAGCGATCCAATTGCCACAGTGCCTGCATGTGATCGCTTGAGTGCGCCTGCCCGGGGCGAGATGACGCACAGCGGTCAGATGCGCTGAACGCGTCGCGCCGTTACCAGGCAGGCGACGGTGCTGGAGCAGATCGGCCGGCCGAGCCTTGGTGGAGAGCCTGGTTCTCGGCGCACAGAGCGTCGCGCTGCGGGGTGAGAGCCGCGCCCAGAACGACATCGTGCCGAGCAGAGCGTTGAGCGCGTCGGCCGTGTGCTCCAGGAGCGTCGGCACCGCGGCGACCTGCGTGTCGTCAAACAGGTCTGCGGCATACCCCCGCGCGAGCTCGTAGCCCACCAGCCACGCCCATACGTCCGACACGTTGCCGCGCCGCTCATCGACGCCCCCGAGCGTGCCGTCCAGGTCGCGGTAGGTCGGCCAGTCGGCCCCAAGCCCCGGCGCCACGCTCGCCATCGCGGCACGGAGGGCCTGCTGATCGCCGGCGCTACGCAGCGCCGCCAATCCGAAGTAGGAGACCAGCGCGAGGGCACCGCGATCAACCAGCGCGTCGGCGGTCTTGCGCCAACTGACATCCGGATCAACCCAGTGAATCGCCGATCCCGAAAACGCGGCCGAGTAACACGCGTGCGGCAGCGACGCCTCCTCAAGGCGCCGCTTGACGAACTCCACCTCCCCGGCGTTGGCGAGCTGATCGCGCGCCGCGCCATCAGCCGTCCGCCGGGCTCGATCGCCGTCACCCGCAGGCCGCGGGCGAGCAGGCTGCGTGTCAGCTGGCCGGTGCCACAGCCGATCTCGAGCACCGTTGCGCCGGGACCGAGACCCCCCACCTCGCAGGCCCGGTCGATCAGCGCGTCCGGGTACGTCGGCCGGTGACGGTCATACTCCTCGGCGACCTCGTTGAAGACCTCGCCGTACCGACCGGACCCCGCTGCGCGTGGCATGCCGGGAAGGTAGATGACGACCAGGACGAGCCGGCCGCCCGAGGGCCGCCTGATCGCAGGCCGCGGTACCGACCCAATACCTCTGGGCGCGGCCGCTCTGCTTCCGGACCAAGGGTGACTGGACCTTGATGATCGGCATCCCGCTGCGAAGCACCGATGGGCCGGCACACCAGTCATCGGAACGTCGCGAGGCCGTCGGAAAATGGCCATAGGGTCGTCTCGCCTGAGGGCGCGGGTTACGAAAGCGCTCGTCCGAGACAAGGAGCGCTTGCGGCCGTTGCGAGACCATGGCGGAGCTGGTAGCGACGCTGGCGCACGGCCGCTCGGCTCGCCCGACGCCCGGAGCTGAGAGGAGGACAGGATGGAAGACGTCGTGCTGTGTGAGGTCGGCGATGACGGCGTTGCGCTGTTGACGCTGAACCGTCCCGATCGTCTGAACGCCTGGACGTATGGGATGCAGATTGCGCTGTTCGACCTGCTCCAGACATGCGCCGATGACGAGCGCGTGCGGGTGATCGTTGTCACCGGTGCAGGCCGCGGGTTCTGCCCGAGCGCCGACATGAAAGACCTGAGCGCCCTCTCGAGCGATGGCGAGGCGAGAGCCAATCGCACGGACACGAGACCGATCACGTTCGCGATGTCGATCCCGAAGCCCGTGATCGCAGCGATCAATGGTGCCTGCGCAGGCCTCGGGCTTGCGTTTGCGCTTACGTGCGACGTCGCTTCTGCGCGAAGAACGCGAAGCTGACCACCGCGTTCTCGCGGCGGGGATTGATCGCCGAGCACGGTACCTCTTGGATCCTGCCGCGACTCGTCGGTCCCGCCCGCCCGCTCGATCTGCTCATCTCCGCACGCGTGTTTCGAGGCTCGGAAGCGGCCGAGCTCGGGCTCGTCAACCGCGCCGTCGAGGACGAGCTGGTGCTCGACGTCGCGCTCGAGTACGCGCGCGACGTCGCCGCGAACGTCTCCCCCGGCGAGTGTGGCAACGATCAAGCGGCAGGTGTACGAGGCGCCGACCAGACCGCTCGGCGATGCACTGGAGCACGCCAATGTGTTGATGCTCGGATCGTTCTCGAAGCGAGATTTCGCGGAGGGTGTCCAGAGCTTTGTCGAAAAGCGGCCGCCGACCTTCCCGCCACTCGCGGCCATTGTGAGCACGTAAACGCGGCGACCCACCGGCAATGAACCTGGCCGACTGACGGTACTCGTCCGTTTCAGCACTGCCGCGAAAGCCCGTTGAGCGATCCGTCTTGGCCGGCGCACCGACCGACGCGGCGTCTGGTGGCGCATCACAAGCTAGCGTCCCGAGTGTGGAGTTCAGCCGCGAGTTGCGCAGCGACGTTCTGGCCGGAGACATCACGCTCTCGGTCCGACTGTGGAAGCAGCCACGGGTCAAGCAGGGCGGTCGCTACCGGGTCGGCCTTGGTGAGATCGACGTCGACGCCATCGAGCTCGTCCCGTTCGCGGCGATCACCGGGAAGGACGTCCAACGAGCCGGCGAGCCCGACCGCGAGACGCTGCGCCAGCGCGCCGCGCACGCCGGGCCGATCGAGGAGGACACGCTCGTCTACCGCATTGAGTTTCATGCGGTGAGCCCGAGTGACTGAGCCGTCCGACGGTCGCACGGCACCCCGTAGCAGCGGTAGCGTCGATCTCGGCCGTCGCTGGCGTCCGTCGGCCGCCCTCCGTCTGGCGAATACGGGGTCTCTTGGATCGCCCGCCGCGAGCCCTGCCTCAATGCTGGCGCAGGCATTTGCTGCCCACGGCGTTCGCGCGGCTCCCTTTGTCCGACACCGGTAGCCGTTGGCCACGCTCCTGACGTGGTGATCGTGATGCCTTCCAGTGGTGGACGCGCGCGTCGTCACCGGTCCGGCGCGGCCGCTCCGGTGCTCGCGGGTGTGCCTGGCACGGACGTTGAGATCGGAGGTGTGAGTCCTGTCCTGGAGCCCTGACAGGGGGAATCCAACATTGATGAGGCAAGGGCGCGGCCCGGAGTTCACCGGGTGGTCCCAGTGCGCCGTGTGGCGCTGCGGGGCTTCCGTGAGGGCGGGTCTGAAGGAGGCTATAGGTGCGTTGTGGTGGCGAACGAGAGTGAAGCGCCGTAAGGCGTTCTTCGGATGGGTGAGCCGGCCTGCAGCGGTGATGCCCGATTCCTGTCGTTGGGTCCGAGGGCGTAGTGGCGACGTGATCACGACGAAATCTCAGCGTTTCACCCAGGGAGATCTGCTGGGTTCCGAGGTATGCCGGTAGGCCGGAGAACGAAAGGACGACGGCCGATGGCCGAGCAGAAGTCCGAGGATCGCGTAGTACTGGAAGGCGGGTGTAATGGCCGCTGAGCGTGCCGGGTCGAGTCCCGGTGGGCAAGGGAAGGCGGTCCCGGTCGAAGAAACGGCGGTGCAGCTCAGCCTGCCGATCGCGACAGCAGAAAGCCCGAGAGGGGCTACCCGCAGGAGGACCCGGGTCCGGCTTGGGGCGATCCGGGCGGGGGTGCCGAAGGCGATCGTCAATGCCGAGAACGTAACGTCGGCGACGATGGAGGAGGTTGCGAATCGATTGACGAGTGCGCTGTTGAGGGTGGCGTCGAAGGAGGGCGCTCCTGGTCCGGATGGGCAGAGGATCGAGGCGCTGGTAGACCAGTGGCCGGTGGTGTTGCCCAGGTTGGCGGCCGACCTGCTTGGGGGGACGTATCAGCCGGGCGAGATTCGCCGGGCGTACATTCCCAAGGCGGGAGGCGGGCAGCGCGGGCTGGGGATTCCCGACATGGTCGATCGGGTGGTTTGGGAGGCTGTGCGGCAGGTGCTCGAGCCGCTGTGGGAGCCGACGTTCCATCCGTCTTCACGGGTTTCGACCTGGCCGAAGTTGCCACACGGCGATCACCGAGGCCAAGCGGCATCTCGAGAACGGCTACGGGTGGGTGGTGGATCTTGATTTGGAGAAGTTCTTCGATCTCGTCTGCCACCAGCGGCTGACCGCGAAGCTCGCTGAGCGAGTGAGCGATCGGCGGCTGCTCGTGCTGATCGGACGGATGCTGAAGGCCAGGTGCTGCCCGACGGTGTTGTGATTGCCAGCGAGCAGGGCGTTCCGCAAGGCGGTCCGCTGTCGCCGTTGCTGTCGAACATCGTGCTGGACGAGCTCGATCGAGAGCTCGCTCGGCGTGGCCACAGGTTCGTTCGCTACGCAGACGATGGTGTGCCGAGAACGCTGAAGGAGGGATCGATGTAGAAGGCGATACCGACGGATGCGGTGCTGCATGAGAGATGAAGGAGCCGGGCCGATTGGTCTGGTGGCCCTTCGCGGCCGCCCTGCAGGGGGAGGCCGCAAACCACCGCGAGGTGCGCCGGTCAAGAGCCGGGGTGCTGAGCGTCGCGGAAAAGGCGGAAAGCGCCGGACAACCGGCATGAAGAAGGAGATGCAAATTCTCTACATCGAAGTGCTAGCGACACACGATGGCCCTGAGCCGTGCGTCGGCTGCTCGCAAGGGTGGCGGCGAAGCGTCGGTAGGGGTCGTGCAGGCAGGCTATTGAGCCGCGAAAGCCCAAGTTCGGGGTGCCGACGCCTTCGCCTTGAGCGGAAGGCCACGCCGCCGGCGACGTTATCGTCGAGTCGTCGGGGGACCCCGCGCGGTCAGAGAACCCAGGCATGCACGAAGTTCTTCATGCGGAGAACCGGGAGGTCCTGTGGTCGCCCGTGGACGTTGATGATGCCCCGTCCTGGATGGTTCGCGGGGTGGCAGATCGGCGTTCTGGCGGGCCGCGAGGGGAACGCTGAGGCGGTAATCCCTCGATGAACGAGCGCAGGAAGTCGGATGGTCGCGTAGTACCGGAGAAGCTGCCGAACAACCCTGGGCGACCGGGGGCGGAGGTGGTGGAGGGAAGGCGATCAGCCAAGGGGAACGCGGCTGGCGAATCACGTCCCGGACGCAGTGCCGGACTGGGCGTGTCAAGTGACCTGGATCGCGTGCGCCAGGTGGCGCGACGGGACAAGGACGTGCGGTTCACCGCGCTTTTGCATCACGTGACCGTTGAGCGGTTGGAGGCTGCGTACAGGGCGATTCGCCCGGGCGCTGCTCCCGGCGTCGACGGCGTGACGTGGCAGGAATACGGGCAGGGGCTGGAGGGCAACCTCCGGGATCTCCATGCTCGCGTTCACAGAGGCGCGTATCGGGCGAAGCCGTCTCGGAGGGCGTACATACCGAAGCACGACGGGCGGCTTCGGCCGCTTGGAGTCGCGGCGCTGGAAGACAAGGTCCTCCAGCGGGCGGTGGCGGAGGTGCTGAACGCGATCTTTGAGCAGGACTTCGTCGGTTTCTCCTACGGGTTTCGGCCCGGGCGCTCCCAGCATCATGCGTTGGATGCGCTTGCGGTCGGGATCGAGCGGAGGAAAGTGAGATGGGTGCTCGACGCGGATATCCGCGACTACTTCTCAAGCCTCGATCATTTGTGGCTTTTGAAGTTCCTCGAGCATCGGATTGCGGATAAGAGGGTCCTTCGCCTGATCCAACGATGGTTGAAGGCGGGGGTCATCGAAGATGGGGTCTGGGCGGAGACGCTGGAGGGCACGCCGCAAGGGGCGTCGATTTCGACGCTGCTCTCGAACGTGTTTCTTCACTATGTCTTTGACCAGTGGGTCCATCAGTGGAGGCAGAGGCACGCCCGCGGCGATGTGGTCGTGGTGCGGTTCGCCGATGACTTCGTGGTGGGTTTCCAGCGTCGTGACGACGCCGAGCGGTTCTGGGCTGATTTGCGCGAGCGTTTCGCTCGCTTCGGCTTGGAGCTGCACGAGGGCAAGACGCGGCTGATCGAGTTCGGGCGGTTCGCCGCCGAGAACCGCGAGGACCGCGGCCTGCCCAAGCCTGAGACGTTCGAGTTCCTGGGCCTTACGCATATCTGTGCGAAGGACGGGCGCGGGCGGTTCATGCTCAAACGGGTCACGAGCAAGGAGAAGATGCGCGCGAAGCTGCACGCGGTCAAGGCCGAGCTGCGGCGACGGATGCATCACCCGATCCCCGAACAAGGGCGCTGGCTCGCCAGGGTCCTGCAAGGGCACTACAACTATTACTCGGTGGTGTGTCACGAACGCTGAAGGAGGATCCATGTAGGTACTCTAGAAAGCGGTGCTGTGCAAGAGATGGAGGCTTTCGGCCCTCCGGCGTCGGCCCTGCGGGGGTAGGCGCCAAACCGCCTTGGAGCTGCGTTAGCTAAAGACTGTCGTGGTGAGCGTCCAGGGAAAAGGCTGGGCTTGACCCGGTCAGGTGGGGACCAGGAAGACGTTCCAGAAGCGCCTGGTTCGGGTGTCAATGGCCATCGGTTTCTCCCCAAGTACGGCCATCGGTTCTCCCCACCGGCGGCCATCTTTTCTCCCCGCTGGTGGCCATGAGTTCTCCCCACGACCGGGTGGGAGAGCGACCGTCGTCGCGGGGGCCGAGCCCGGAGGGCGAGGCGCCGCGGCGATGGTCGCTTAAAGTCCGTCTCAGGTCAGGGGCCTCACCCCCTTGCCGGCGGTCGCCTGGGCGAGTCGGTAGCTGTCGGTGCCGTCGGTGATCAGCACGTGCGCGTGATGCAGCAGCCGCTCGACCGTCGCGGTCGCGAGCGTCTTGGGCATCAGCTCGTCAAACCCGGAAGGGTGAATGTTCGACGAGATCGCGAGCGATCGTTTCTCATAGGCGGCGTCAACGACTCGGAACAGCGCCTCGGCCGCGTCGGCCGAGACCGGCAACAGCCCGACGTCATCGACGATGATCAGATCGGCGCGGATCAGCTTGCTGATCGCTTTGCTGACGCTGTCATCGGCGCGGTGGCGGCGGAACAGGACCGCGAGCGTCTCGAGCGTGTGCCACGCGACGGTCTTGCCCTTGTCGATCGCCAAATGCCCGAGCGCCTCGACGAAGTGGCTCTTGCCGGTGCCGCTGGGCCCGCAAACGCACAGCACCTCCGCGCGGTCGATCCATTCGAGCGTGCGCAGCGCTTGCTGGGTGGGTTTCGGGATCGCCGACGCCTGGGGTTCCCACGCATCGAACGTCTTGCCGGCGGGCAGCCCGGAAGCGCGCCTGCGGGTAGTGATCGTGGCGTGGTCGCGGCCGGCTGCCTCCTCGGCGAGCAGCACCCTGAGGACTTCGGCGTGTTCCCAGCGTTGTGAGTTGGCGGTCGCGAGCACGTCCGCCGCCGCCCGCCGAACGTATGGCAGCCGCAGTCGTCTGAGCAGCCGGTCGAGCTCGTCGGGCAGCGGCGGCGGGGCTGGTAGCTTGACGGTCATAGCCGTGCTCCGATCCGATCCGCCTGCGCGGCGAACTCCAGCAGCTCTGACGCGAACTCGCGCGCCTCATTGGGTGTGAGCGTGCAGATCGCCGGCGGCAACCAGCAGCGCTCCCGCCGGCAGTCGAAGCGGTGATCGTCGGTCATGATCACGCTGATCTCCTGCACCGGCCGCCCGCCGTCTGGTTGCCAGACCTGCTCGGGATCGATCCGGCAGTGGACGCTGTCGCGGTAATCGCTCATCGCGCGGCCTCCTGCTTCCACCAGTTCGCTTGGAGCGTTTGCCGCTCGGCGTCCTCGGCCGCCTGCAGCAACGCCAGCGCGAGCTGGCGCGCCTGCTCGGGCCGCAGATCGGTATACGCGTCCGGCAGGTTGGTCGGCCGGCCGTGATCATCGACGGCGCCCGGCCCGTCGTGAAGCCGCACGCGCACCAACAGCTGCCGGGCTCCGTAGAGCAGCCGTTCGCGTGCCGGGCCCGCGAACGCCTCCGCCTCGCATCGATAGCCGCTCATCGCCCGAACCCCTCCCAGCTGCGAGTCGAGCGCTGCAACGAGGAGTCCTCCGACGCGCGGGCGGGGAACGGGATCACCGTCCCCGCCCGCTGATGCGCGAGGATCGCGGCCAGGTCACCGTCGCTGAAGCGGCCCGCCTCAGCGCATACCTTCAGCGCATGCTCGACCTGCTCGGCGCCGTGGAGCTTGGCGAGGTCGACCGCCTCAGCCATCTTCCGTCTGACCCGCGTCGCGCCCGCCGCGGCCGCCTTGATCAGCCACTGCTCGCCGCCCGGTCCGAGCGCCAAGAACGCCGCCTCCTCCCGCGAACGGGCCCGTGGGCGACGCTCCAGCGCGCCCGCCGGGCGGGGCGGATAGTGCTCATCCTTGATGCTCGGCCGGCCCGGCGTCGTCAACTCGTGCCGGGCGACCTCACGCGGCCCCTCCGGCGAGTCGACATGCACCACGATCAACTCCGACCCATGCGCCCTGGCCCACACCCGCTCCTCCACCAGCGAGCTCGGGACTGAGTAGATCGCACTACCAACCGAGATCGTCGACTGCCGGTCGACCTTCCGCGTCTGCCCAAAGCACACCGTGTGCGGCACCGCAGGCAGCGGATGCATCCGCTCGCGCTCCTCGGCGAGCATCACCACCGGCGCCCGGCGCGTGATCCGGTGCTCGCGCGCGTTCACCCGCTCGCAGAACCGCTCGCACTCGGACTCCAGCTCGGCGAAATCCCGATACGCCGAGCGGAGGTTATGGTCGGTCGGGACCAGATCCGCCGTGGCGATCCTGACCGTCGCTTCTGACCCGCCCTTGCTCTCAGGATCCGCCGGCACGCAGGTCGCGACCGTCAACCCGTAATGGCGACCCACCGACACGATCTGCGGGTTGCGGACCGCGATCCCGCACACCTGATCCACGCTCACGGTCTTCTCGTTATCGGTCAACGCGTACGTCGGCGCGGACGCGAACCGTCTCAGCGTCCGATCAAGCGCCATCACGACGCTCGGCATCGTCTTGTCCCACAACGGCAACACGACCCGGAAGCGCGACCACGCCAACCACGCGCAGAACAACACCGTCGAGCGGCCGCCAACCTCGGGCCCGTCGCCATAGTCCCACTGCATCCACAGCCCCGGCTCCGGGATCCACGGCCGGTACCGACGCCCATTCCCCTGCCGCCAGCGGCGCTTCGCGTCCGCGACCGCCCGACGCGTCGTTCGCTCCGACCCCAAATAGCCCATCGCGACCAGCGTCTCGTGCGCCTTATCCGCCCGGATCTTCCCGCGCGAACGATCGACCAACTCCTCGACCTTCGCCGCGAACCGGTCGACCATCGGCCGCGGCCTGACCGACACCGGCAGCCCGCCACCAGCAGCGTCCCGGACCGCTACCCAATGCGCGACCGTCTTGTGATCACACCCGCACAACTCCGCCGCTCCCCGCAGCGAACCAGCCAAATCGAACGCCTCCAGAATCTCCATGACTTCCTCTGCTTTCTTCAAGCCCGCCTCCTCGACGCGCCTCGATGACGAAGCGCCGGGAGCTACAGGCCGCTCAGGACAGAACGCTCGTCGTGGGGAGATCCGATGGCCACCCATGGGGAGATCCGATGGCCATCAGTGGGGAGTTTCGATGGCCGCCTACGGGGAGATTCCCATGGCCGCCGTCATCGGGCGGATGCTCGGGTCGGGTGTCGTCGTTGAGGCGTCGAAATAGTAGACAGACGGCATCGAAACCGGGGAGCCACTGCATCCTCGGGATGAGCTTGGCGGGTGCCCGCGTTCCTGGCCAGGCGGTGTCCGGCGTAGAGGCGGCGTGATCCTGGTCTGCGGCTCTTGCACGGAACGTGAGAAGGCGAGCGTCGATATGACGATCGGGGTCGCAGGCCCTAAAGGTCGCTGGAGGGAGCGTGCCGAGGCAGAAACCGTAGGCACTGAGTACCGATGCGGCGCTCGCTGGCGGACCGGCTCGTATTAGCTGTGAAGTCCCTGCTTGCTGGGGTGGGGGTGGAGCGAAGGGGCCGGCTCACCAGGAATGTTGTTTCGATCAACCGGGGCCCTTGGGTCCTGGGAGGACGCGAGAAGACATGCCAAAGCCCGAAGACAAGCCGTTCCTGATTCCCAAGCTGATGGTGTGGGAGGCGTGGCGGCAGGTCAAGGCGAACAAGGGCGCCCCCGGTGTGGATGGGCAGGACCTGGACGAGTTCGAAGCCGATCTGAAGGACAACCTGTACAAGATCTGGAACAGGATGAGCTCTGGTTCTTACTTTCCACCTCCGGTCAGGGCGGTCGAGGTCCCAAAGCCGCATGGCGGCGGGGTCCGTTTGCTAGGTGTGCCGACTATTGCAGACAGGGTCGCGCAGACGGTCGTGGCCATGCGTTTGGGGGAGAGGGCGGAACCGCGGTTTCACCCTGACTCCTATGGCTATCGGCCGGGACGCTCGCAGTTGGATGCGGTGGAGGTATGCCGGGCGCGGTGCTGGAAGCACGACTGGGCGATCGATCTCGACGTCCAGAAGTTCTTCGACGAAGTGCCGTGGGACCTCATCGTCAAGGCGGTGCAGGCGGTCACCGACTGCCGCTGGGTGCTGTTGTATGTGAAGCGGTGGCTGGCTGCCCCGCTTCAGTACCCGGACGGCATCCTTGTCGAGCGGGGCAAGGGAACTCCGCAAGGGTCGGCGGTCTCGCCGATCCTGGTGAATCTGTTCATGCACCACGCGTTCGATACATGGATGGCCCGGAATCATCCGGATTGTCCCTTTGAGCGCTATGCCGATGATGTTGTCGTGCATTGCAAGAGCAGGCGGCAAGCTGAGGTCGTGCTTGCCGGGATCGCTACGCGGATGGAACATGTGGGCCTACGGCTTCACCCCGACAAGACGCACGTCGTCTATTGCAAGGACAGCAACCGTCGGGGAAAGCACGAGCACACCAGTTTCACCTTCCTCGGGTTCGCCTTCCGGCCACGGGAGGCGCGCAACAAGCGCGGCGTGAGTTTCACCTCGTTCTTGCCTGCGATCAGTCCCGAGGCGCTCAAAGCCAAAGGCGACCGGCTCCGCGAGTTGCGGATTCACCGGCGCACCGACCTGACGCTGGACGACCTGGTGCGATGGCTGAACCCCATCGTCGCTGGGTGGATGCACTACTACGGCCGGTACTACCGGACGGAGATGTATCCCATCCTACGGCGCGTCAACACTTGCCTGATGCGCTGGGCTGGGAAGAAGTATCGACGGTTGCGGACCTACAAGCGGTTCAAGCGGTGGTGGATCGGGCTACTCGAAAGAGAGCCCCGTCTGTTCGCCCAATGGCAGTGGGTTCGCTCGGTCTGACTGGCTGGTGAGAAGAGCCCGGTGACGCGAGAGTGTCACGCCGGGATCTGTGGGAGCCGGGGGCTGCGATGCCCCCGGCCACCCGACCCCGGCAACAGTCAGGCGCTCCGTGCCTTTCATCTGTGGGTCAAGCGGCTCTGGCTGCAGGCGCTTCGGCGGCGTAGCCAGCGAAGCGGCCTGACCTGGGAGCGCATGGCGCGACTTGACGAGCGATGGCTACCCAGACCCCGCATCCAGCATCCTTGGCCCGGCGCCCGCTTTGACGCCAGAACCCAAGGCAGGAGCCCAGTGCGTTAGACGCGCACGCTGGGATCTGCGCCGGGGGCAGCCCGAGCCCACAAGGCGAAGGGCTGTCCCTACCGCGACTGCTGTCAGCGCGTCAGGTGCGGATCACGAAGGCGAGCGAAAGCGATACCACCGTTGAAGTGTCGAAAGCGTATCGGTGACATTCAAAACCGGGGTCGTGTCGTTGCCCCGGGAAGAGCCTGGCGGGAGCCTGTTGACTGGCCAGGTGGGTGTCCGGCATGGATGGTGGCGCGAGCGTGGTCTGGGCTCTTGTGTGGAACTCGGGAACCTGTCGCCCCGATGGGACGGCCGGCCAGTGGAGCGGTTTGGGCCTGCGGTTGGTCGTCTGGAGCGAGAACCCCAAGCAGCAGATCTGCGAGGGGGAGAGTAGTGATGCGGGGCACAGGGGCGGACCTGACCGTAGTAGTGATGAAGGTCCTGTAATGGGGCTGGAGCGAAGGGGAAGGGTCGTCCTGGCTGGCTTTCAGGCCAACCGCGGTGACGCGGAAGGAGTCGCGTGAGCGAGCCGAAGCCAAAGTCGTTTGAGATCTCCAAACGGGCTGTTTGGGAGGCCTATCGGAGGGTCAAGGCGAACAAGGGTGGCGCCGGTGTTGACGGCGAGTCGATGGCGGAGTTCGAGGTTGACCTCAAGGACAACCTGTACAAGCTCTGGAATAGGCTCTCGTCGGGAAGCTATTTCCCGCCGCCGGTGCGTGCGGTTGAGATACCGAAGCGGGATGGCAGCTCTAGAACGTTAGGGGTGCCGACCGTCGCTGACAGGATCGCCCAGACGGTCGTGCGCGGGTACCTGGAGCCCGGCGTGGAGCCGGTGTTCCACGAGGATTCTTATGGGTATCGGCCGGGCCGTTCGGCGCATCAGGCGTTGCGGGTGTGCCGGGAGCGCTGCTGGCGAGCGGACTGGGTGCTCGATATGGACATCCGGTCGTTCTTTGACAGCGTTCCGTGGGAGTTGGTCCTGAAGGCGGTAGCTCATCACACCGACCTGCGCTGGGTCCTGTTGTACGTCGAGCGGTGGCTGAAAGCGCCGCTGCAACGCGAGGACGGCAGCCTGGTCTGGCGGGATCGCGGAACCCCTCAGGGTTCGGCGATCTCACCGTTGCTCGTCAACATGTTCATGCATCACGCGTTTGACGCGTGGATGGCCAGGACGTTCCCGGCCGTCCAGTTCGAGCGCTACAGCGATGACGTGATTGTCCACGCTCGAAGCGAACGACAGGCCCTGCAGCTGCGGGCCGCGATCGCGAAGCGGTTGGCGGAGTGCGGGCTTGAGCTCAACGAGCGCAAGACCCGCGTCGTGTATTGCAAGGATGCCGACCGGCGTGGCTCGTACGAGCATACGTCGTTCGATTTCCTGGCGTACACGTTCCGTCCGCGGCTGTCGAAGAGTAGGTTCGGGAAGCATTTCGTGAACTTCTCTCCGGCGGTATCGGGCGAGGCGAAGACGCGGATGCGGCGCGAGATGCGCAGCTGGGGCGTCGCTCGCCGGTCGGACAAGTCCCTCACGGACCTGGCGCTGATGTTTGACAAACAGCTCCAGGGCTGGATCGGCTACTACGGGCGCTTCTACAAGTCCATGTTGTATCCGGTCTTCCGCCACTTCAACGAGCTGCTCGTGATGTGGGCCATGCGGAAATACAAACGCTTGCGCCGCCACAAAGGCCGAGCGCGCAGGTTCATCGCTGACGTCGCCAGACGTCAGCCTGGCCTGTTCGCGCACTGGCGCTGGGGTGTGCGCCCTGACGGCTGGACGATGGGAGCCCGGTGAGCTGAGAGGTTCACGCCGGGTTCTGCGAGCGCCGGGGGGTGAGATCCCCCCCGGCGACTCTCCCCAACGTGTACGTCTCAAGCGAACGGGCGGGGCGGCGGGTGATGGCTAGCCTGACGGGGTTTATCGAAGGGCGCCTGCGTCTGAAGGTAAACCAAGCCAAGTCGGCCCTCGCCCGACCCGATGATCGCCACTTCCTCGGTTTCCGGCTGCGGTTAGACCCGCAGTCCGGGATCGTGGAGGTCCTGCTGTCGGAGCGCACGAAGCGCTTAGCGATGCAGCGGATCCGGCAGCTCACGCCGCGGAACTGGGGGAGCAGTCTTGACGACTGCATCGTCCAGATCAACGCGTGGCTGTGCGGATGGCACGGGTTCTTCGGGACCTGCTCGCCGTCAGAGCAGTACACGTTGCGCGCGCTCGACGCCCATATCCGGCGTCGGCTTCGCGCGATTGTGCTGCGCCACTGGAAACGCAAACGGACGATCGCCCGCAAACTCATCGCCCTGGGCGTCAAGCCTCAGAGCGCGTGGCGGCAGGTGTACGCAGGACGCAAGTCCTGGTCGGCGCTGAGCCACACCCACGCGATCGACCAGGGCCTGCGCAACGCGTATTTCGCTAAGCGTGGGCTGGTTTTCCTGGTCGAGCTGCATCGCGAGGCGCACCAGGAGATCGTCGCCCCCGAGTCGCCACAACTGGCGCTGTGGGGATGACTTCGAGGTCGCAAACCGACCGGCGGCGGAGGTCATAACCCGCCGTCCCGCGGAGCCGTATACGACCATCGTACGTACGGTTCTGTGGGAGCCGGGGCGGGTAACCGCCCCGGCTACCCGAGCGAGGCCGATCCTTGCTAAGCGGAAGTTTTCGAGGTCTTGAGGCGCGATCGCCTGTGTTCGCGGGCGATCGGGCTTCTTGTGACTGGTTGATGTAGCCAAAGAATTGTTGTGTGGACGGCTGGGATCAGCTATTCTCTGCCTGTGCCTAGACGGTCGGGTGGCGCCGTTCATGTAGCCACAATCAAGACGCGGTACAAAGATCGTGAGTACGTGTCGCACGTGCTGCGGCGCTCCTACCGCGAGGGTGGCAAGGTCAAGCATGAGAACCTCGGGAACGTCTCGCACCTGCCGCCCGAGGCGCTGGAGGCGTTGCGCCGCTCGCTCGCGGGCGAGGTGTTGATGCTGGCAACGGATGATTTCGAGATCGTGCGGTCGCTGCCGCACGGGCACGTCGCCGCGGTGCTCGGCGTGTTGCGCGATCTCGATCTGGAGCGGCTGATCAGCCGCGAGCGTTGCCGCGAGCGCGACCTGGTGGTGGCGATGATCGTCCAGCGGCTTTTGTGTGCGTGCTCGAAGCTGTCGATGACGCGGCTGATCGGGCAGACCACGCTCGCCGAAGAGCTCTCGCTCGGCGAGGTCACCGAAGCCGAGTTGTTGGCCGCGATGGATTGGCTGCTGGAGCGCCAAGAGCGTGTCGAGAAAGCGCTCGCCCGCCGGCACCTGCACGGGGAGGGGTTCGTGCTCTATGACCTGTCCTCTAGCTACCTGGAGGGCCGCCACTGCGAGCTGGGCGCGGTCGGCTACTCGCGTGACGGCAAGCCGGGCAAGCCACAGATCAGCTACGGGCTGTGCTGCGCGCCGGAAGGCCAGCCGTTCTCGATCGAGGTGCACAAGGGCAACACCGGGGACCCGACCACGCTGTTAGCGGCGGTCGAGCGGGTCAAGGACACGTTCGGGATCGAGCACGTCGTGTTCGTCGGGGACCGCGGGATGATCACCGAGGCCAGGACCAAGGTTCTCAAGGAGCAGGGAGTCGGGTTCATCACCTCGCTGCGCGCCCCGCAGATCCAGAAGCTGACAGTCGCCCCCGGCTTTCAGCTCTCGCTGTTTGACGAGCAAGGGCTGTGCGAGGTCTCATCCCCCGAGTTCCCCGCAGAGCGGCTGATCGTGTGCCGGAACCCGGCGGTCGCGGCCGAGCGCGCCCGCAAACGCCAGGAGCTTTTGAGGCTGACCGAGCGAGACCTGGAGAAGGTAAGGCAGATGGTCGAGGGTGAGCGCGGAACGCTTCGCAACGCGAGCGCGGGGAAGATCGGCGAGCGCGCCGGCCGGGTGGTCAACAAGCGCAAGATGGCCAAGCACTTCACTCTGCAGATCTCAGACGCCAGCTTCGGCTACGAGCGCAACCAAGCGCAGATCGACGAGGAGGCGCTGCTGGACGGGATCTACGTGCTACGCACCCAAGAACCAGCCTCGCGGATCGGTTCGGCCGCGGTCGCGCGCGCCTACAAGCAACTCAAAGTCAACGAGCGCTGCTTCCGAGAGATGAAGACCACGCTCGAGATCCGACCCGTGCACCACCGACTCGAGGATCGCGTCCGCGCGCACGTGTTCCTCTGCATGCTCGCCTGCTACGTCCAGTTCGAGCTCGCCCGCCGGCTCGCGCCGATGCTGTTCTGCGACGACACCCCGATCGCGCCCGCCGACCCCGTCGCGCCGGCCCGCCGCTCCCCCGACGCGATCGCCAAGGCCGGCAGCGCCCGCACCCCCGACGGCCATCCCGCCCACAGCCTCGAAGACCTGCTCAGCGACCTCGCCACCCTCTGTCGCAACACCATCCGAATCGGCACAAGCCAACACACCTTCACCCGTCTCACCACCCCGACCGAGCTCCAAGCCGACGCCTACGCGCTGATCAACATCAAACCCGCGTAGCCAAGCAACCACCCCTCCCAAGCGGCAAAACCCCAGCCGCAACAGGGTCCAACAACCCCAACCTACGAAAACTTCCGACTAATGCTCGCGCGATTCTGGTGGCCGGATCCGACCACGATCTGGCGCGCGCCGCTCATTCCTGGCGCCAGGCTGGGGGTTAGCGGAGGAACGATTCGATCGTCGGCACGAAGTTCGTCTGGTCCTGGAAGAGGAACGCGTGGCCCGCGTCGGGGTAGAGACGGAGCTCGGCGCCATGGATCAGCTTGGCGAGGGTCTGGCTGTTGGCGACCGGGTCGAGGCGATCGAGCGTCCCGTCGGCGACGAGCGTCGGCGCGGCGATCGTGGCTGGCTTGGTGCCGGCCGGGTCGGTTCCGTTCCACCAGGCGTCGACCGCATGCCGTTGAGCGGCGAGCACGTCCGCCGGAACGGGCGGGGCGGGCGGATAGCTGGAGATTGCCGCGAGGTAGGTGTTCTGCGCGGCGGTCTGGTCGGCCGGGAAGAGAGCAGCCATGACCTTCTGCGGGTCGCCGCTCTCGAACGAGTTGAGCTCTTGGCGGGAGGGTTGGACGGTCGTTCCGTTGCCGGGAAAGCCGGCGCAGAGCACGAGGCGGTGCACCTGGTTGGGGTGGAGGACCGCGAGCGCCTGCGCGATCATGCTGCCCATTGACCACCCGACCACGTCGGTGCGTCCGAGCCGGAGCGCGTCGATGAGCGCGCTCGTCTGGTCTGCCATCGCGTCGATCGCCAGCGGGGCGGGCAGGTTGTTGGACTTGCCGATGCCGGCGTTGTCGAGGGTGATGACCTGGTGGTGCCGGGCGAGAGCGTCGACGAACTGCGGGTCCCAGCTGTCGATCGTGCCGCCGTAGCCTGTGATCAGGAGCAGCGGCGGACCGGTCCCGATCACGCGGTATTCGACTGCTCCGAGGCGGGTGTGTGCGGTGCGCACTGGTGCTGAGGCAACTGACACGTTGTCGGCCACCGGGGCTGTCGCGCCGCTCTGCGTCTTCGCCACCGCTGCCCGTGCGAACGCCTCGACCGTGGCGGTCGCGGGCTGTCCCAGGTTGGCGTAGGCGAGGTAGCCGTCATCGCGGCGTGTCTGGAAGAGGACGAGGTCGAACCCGAGCCTGATTCCAGCCAGCGTGAACGCCCAAGCGTAGGCAGACGAGGTGCGACCGAGCCGCGGGAAGGCCAACCGACGCACGGTGGCCTCGACCTTGGTATTGCCGAACTGCAGCATTGCTGATCGGCATCTGGCGAGGGCTTCATCGAAGCGGGCCCACACCTGCTCAACCTGCGCGCCGGTCGCGAGTACCTCGCCGAGGTTTGGGATCGACTTGCCCTCGACGAAGCTGGCGGTCTGGTAGCTCCAGCCCTTCGGGTTCTTGGCCAGGTGCGCGAGGCACGGCGTGTCGGTCACCTTCACCGGGCTCGCGCTGACCGCGACGGCCGACCAACCCGCCGGCAGGTCGGCGACCGACAGAAGCCGGCTCTGCAACCGTGAAGCGGTGCTGCTTCCACCGCACCCGGACACGAGCACAGCGACCAGCACACCCAGGAACAGCACCAGTGCCACCGCACGGCATCGAACATCGCGGCGCATCGGACCCATCATCTCAGAGGCCGGGACAGCCAGAACAGCGCCACCATCAACACCTCTCTCCGGCCACCGCGACTTTGGGGGAAACTGCTCGAGCGGCTGCCAGGAGCGCGTATCTCGGCGCCTAGCTCGGAGTGCGGGTCGGCCGCCGGTCGAGCCAGCCGCAGGTGCGCGCGCCAACCGGTTTCGCGCCAGCTGCAAGCGGCCGCGCGGCGACTCGGCGCCCGCGCCAGCCTCCCGAACTTGCAGCGAAGCGGCCATCAGACCGCCGTGACCCTGTTAGGCGTCACACAGCAGCGAGCGCGGGTCGGGCAGCAGACTGTCGCTGGCGAGCCGCTGGACTAGGCGCACTACCTGTGCAGATCGGCGATTTCGTGCGCCGCTTTACGAGCCACGCAATCGGCGACCTACGGGCCCGCCCCTTCGGTTGCCAAGGCCCCCGCCTCGATCCGACTCGAGGGTCCCGACGCCGGCGTCGCACCGGCCTTGCTCGCCGCGCTTTGCAGGGCGCGTGTCGTCAGCGGCACCGTGCTCGTCGGCGAGGGAAACAGACTGCGGCGACTTCCGCGATCGAGCGTCGGTTGGGGCCGGCATGCTGTCGCTTTACGCCTGAAGCGGTCGTGCCTGCGCCGCGGCTGCTTTGACGGACTACCAGCAGCGCCGTCGCCCGCTGTCGCGCGCATCCCTGTGGGCGAATGCGAGCGCGGCGACCGGTCGTGCGGGTCGTTAGCTGGACGCACGGACCTCGATCGTCAGCAAGCGGTCGGTGATCTCCCGATCTTCCGCTGGCGTTTGCTGGAACGCGCCGAGCCGGCTAGCACGAACAGGCGCCTGCTCCTGCGTTTGCGGCTGAGCGGCAGTCTTGCTGCCGCTCGCGAGCAGGTGGCTGCTTCTCCTCAGAGCGGGCACCTCGCGGGAGATGATTCGGACTCCCGCTTCACCGTGCGAGACCGGCAGTCTCGCGGCGTTGGATGCCACGCGCGAGACTTCTCGTTGTAGCCCAATCCAGCACTCTCCGGCGACGCGGAATCATTGCTGCTGGTCGTCCGAAGCGCAACTGATCGGTTACGCTTCCGCTTCAGCCTGGCAAGGCAGAAGTCCGGGGAGAGTTGCGCTCAGCCAGCAGAACAGCCACCCGGTCGGCCGGCCTTCGACCGCACTCGCCTTTCCTGAGCAGGAGGCTGAATGAGCTCGATCGGCACTTCCCCTTCGAGCGGTCGTGCCGCTTGCTGGAGAGCAGGCCTTCGGCGACCGGCAAGCGAGCCGCCACCCTCGCCGACGAGCTCTACCCGTCACACCACATCAGACGAGTTGACTTTTGGGAGCTGATGCACGTCGCCGCCGGCGATCTGGCCCGGGACCAGCCGACCAGCCGACCGTCCGACCAGATGGCCAGCCGACGCCGTTCGCCGTTTCCGCTCGCGTGGGCTCGCCGCAGCGAGCAGTGAGTGCGTCGCCCCAGTTTTCTCGCTCGCGGGTCCGCGTCCGGAAGGGCGGATCCGCCACCGAACGCGCCAGATCTCCCGTGACATCGTCCGCGCGCCACCGAAAAATGGTCCAGCGTGCGCCGGTGATCGACCGCCACCGACGCCAGCACGGCTTGCGATGAGCCTGGAGCCCTGTACCTCCATTAAAGCTCCAGTTGCGTGGTTCGTGTCTCAACCGCCGGTCGCCGGCTGCCGATCCGTACTGTGTCGTTATAAGGGCTAACTCGCCGTGAGGCGGGGGCGCAAAGCCAGGGGTCTCGTTCCGAGATGGCCCAGCTGCCGACCACCACGAAATCGTGCGCCAGTGATGGCGTCCCTACATGGAGGTTCAGCCTTGTCTTTCGTTATCCGCCCGCGCCTGCGTGTCGCCGCTCGCCGGATCGCCGCCCTGTCCTGTGCCGGGGTCTTGGCCAGCACGGGTGTGGCGCTCGCGGCGCCTTCGCCTCGGTCCGGGAATAATGGGGGTGCCCAGTCGGGCGATATGAGTGGCTACGTCGTCGACGCTGGCGGCTACTTCTACGGCATGGCCGATCAGGTCAGGCACCAGCCCGACCCCTACCGCTCGGGCTGAGCAGGCGCGGGTCACTGGCGCGGGGACCGACCTTGAGCCCGATCGAACCGTATGAGGCCGAGTCGGCGACTGAGCGGCTGCTCGAGCGCAGCTGGGAGGGTCGCGAGCGGCGCGCGTCCGAACGCGAGCTGATAGTTGATGCGACGGCCGGAGCGTTATTTGTTGCGGTCGCGCTGACGCTGCTGCTGGCCCGAGGCCTGACTGGGCTGGATGTCTCGATCGCGGCTTTGCTGATCGCGGTGTACGCGCTCTCGAGTCGCATCGAGTTCCCGGTCGGCGCCGGGTACGTCGTGCCGACGATGCTAGTGCTCGTGCCGATGCTGGTGATCCTCCCGCCGGCGGCGGTCCCGTTCGCTGTTGGCCTCGGCATGGTGATCGGCAACACCGTCGAGTGGGCATTCGGCGGGGTCGCCCCGCGGCGGGTCTTGTCGGCGGTCCCGGACGCGTGGCATGTGGTCGGGCCCGCCGTCGTGTTGCTCCTGGCCGGATCGCCCACGATTGGGTTCGGACAGCTGCCGCTTCTGGCGGTGGCGTTGGTGGCGGGGTGCGTACTGGATCTGGTGAGCTTGCTGGTACGCACACGCCTCGCAGGCGTGGTGCCCGAGGTCAGACTGCAGATTCGGGTGTTCGCGGTGGTCTGGGCCGTCGATGCCTGCCTGGCGCCGCTGGGCTTTCTGGCTGGGATTGCGACGCGTCACGAGGAGGCTGCGGTCCTGTTCGTGCTGCCGCTCGTGCTGTTCCTCTGGCTCCTAGCGCGCGATCGTAGCCAGCGCATTGATAAGGCGCACCACCGGCTGAAGCTCCTCGAGCGAGAACGCGCCCGTCTTCAATCGGCCGTCCGCCGCCTCGGTGACGCGTTCGCGGCCAAGCTCGAACTCGGGGCACTGCTCGAGATCCTCCTTCACGGCTCGATCGAATCGCTCGACGCCGCGGCCGGGCGATTGGAGCTGAGCGGCGAGCCGTCGCCGGTGCGGCTCTCGGCCGGCGCGGAGGGCTGGCTTGACCCGCTTGCGAGCGAGCCCGGATGCGGCGGCTGGCGTATGGCCCCGGTCCAGATCGGGGAGGACGCCATCTGGCAGCTGAACGCGCCGATGCGGATCTCGGCTTGGCCGAGCGAGATCACGGGTTCGCTGTCATTGGTCCGCCCCGAGCGCGCATTCGATGCCGACGAGCTCGCCCTGATCTCTGAATTGATCGGCAAGGCCGAGTTCGCTGCGGCCGAGATCATCGCTCACAACGCGATCCGCGAGCAGGCTATGACCGATCCGTTGACCGGTTTGGGCAATCGCCGCCGCCTGATCGCCGACCTGGAGGCGGCGTTCGACGATGAGGCGAACCGCGGATCGTCTCTACTCCTGCTGCTTGACCTTGACTGCTTCAAGGACTACAACGACACGTACGGCCACCCGGCCGGCGACGAGTTGCTGGCACGACTCGGAGGCAGGCTGCAGCGAGCGGTGGACGAAGTCGGCAAGGCGTATCGACTCGGCGGCGATGAGTTCTGCGCTCACCTGGACCTGGGCGGGATGGACCCGGATCAACTGATCGCGAGGGCTGCCGCCGCGTTAACAGAGACTGGCCCGGAGGTCTCGATTCGGGCCTCGCTCGGGGTCGTTCTCCTGCCCCAGGAGGCGAACACTACGCAGCGCGCGCTCCGATTTGCCGACGAGCGGATGTACGCCAACAAGCGAGCCCGCTCCACCGCGGCCCGCGACCAGTCTGCGGAAGTGCTGCTGCGGACGATCCGGGCAAGGCAGCCTGAGCTGGACGAGCACTCGAGCCGGGTGTCCGCGCTCGCGACGACGGTCGCGCGCCGGCTCGGGATGAGGGGGGAGGAGCTTGACGAGGTCGCGAGCGCGGCCCGGCTGCACGACATCGGCAAGGTCGGCATCCCGGACGCGATTCTCAACAAGCCAAGCCGCCTCAGCGACAGCGAGTGGGAGTCCGTCCGCACCCACACGATCCTCGGCGAACGGATCCTCCAGGGCGCTCCCGCGCTGCGGTCGGTGGCGCGCCTGGTCCGCGCCAGCCACGAGCGCTGGGACGGATCGGGCTATCCAGATCGCCTTAGCGGCGAGGAGATCCCCCTCGGCTCGAGGATCGTCAGCGTCTGTGACGCCTACGAGGCGATGACGACGGGACGGGCATATCGCGCGGCCGTCCCTAACGACGCCGCGTGCCAGGAGTTGCTGCGCTGCGGCGGCGCACAATTCGACCCCGACGTCGTCGCCGCCTTCCTGACCGTCCTCGAGGCGGACGTCGACGAGCCGGAGCATGACGCCGCCCAACAGGCCACCGCGCACGTGCTGACGTTGCTCGCCCGGGGCGGCGGCGCCATCGGCACCTCCGGCGAGTCACGGGCCGCGGCCGCGTGAGCACCACCGAGGTGGCAGACGAACATGAGCGGCACGCTGGTCGGCCGGCGCTCGTTACACCATTCTTACCGAGGCGACGTCACCGAAATGTCGCGTTAGCGCTCCGCCGAGCTGATCAACACTGTCTATCGTTCACCGGTCGCGCGTTTGGCGGCCGTCGGCGGGCCAATCCAAGTACCGCGGTCGCAACAGAGCAGGAGCCACTGCCCACGCCTTCGAGCGACCGGCTTCTCGCCACGAGCAGGTGGCCGTCGCGGACGGACCATCCAGCGGCGGATCGCGCCGTTCTGCTCAGCCATCCAATGCGAGCGTCTCGCGCGAGACTGCCGGAACTGCTCAAAGCAGCAGCGCGCGACGGGTCTCGTCGCGTTGCTGCCCTTGAGCATCTCGCAACTCCCGTTCGCCGTCGTAGCGAGGCGATCGCTCGCGCAGGCAATCCGACAGTCTCGCCGGTCGCGTCGTACTTGTGCTCCCTCTCGATGCGAGAGCCCAACATCGGCCACTTGAGCCGTCTGAGACAGTCGGTTTGGACGACCAGCAGCAGTGATTCCGCGTCGCCGGAGAGTGCTGGATTGGGCTACAAGCAGCAGCCTGACCGCAGAGTGCTGCATCTCCGAAATGCAGCAGCGCGGAACTTGCCGCGAGGTGCGTTGGAGCGGAGCGCGACTGCTGCTCACCCTGGCGATGCAGGCGTCTCGGCTCTGCGGATCGGCGGGCTACTCAGATTCCTCACGAGCAGCATTGAGCAGCTGGACTGCTGCATTGCGACGGGCGAGGAGCAAGAGTGCCAACCCTCGGCGCGAGCCTGCTCGCTTCAGGCTCAGGACCGCTAGCGGGTCGCCAAGTACGAATCGCGCGCCGCACGCACCACCGCGCACCAACGGCGCCTCCCTCGGCTAGCCAAGCACGGCGCCGGGTGCTGGCTTGCCCGATCCCAACAGTCGGGCGACCTGCGCGCTCCGTGCCTCGGAACCGAACAGATAGGCCTCAACGCCACCGCCCGGTCTCCGGCATTGGTCCTGAGGACTGGGGACGATCAGCGTCTCGTCGTTGGGTGTTACGGCGTCGGGTCTGGGTAGGAACCTCCGAAGATGTCGGAGTTGCCGAAGTTCGCAGGGCAAGCCTGCTCCGGCGCCGGGGTCGTGGCGGCCACGCCGTCCTGCAGCGCCTGCCGATACGCATCGATCGCCGGGCAGTCGGCGCCGTTGCGGCTGTCGTTCCAGACGGCCGCGCCGTACGTACGGGTGGCCGCAGCGTATACGTAGTCGCCCAGGAACTCGTTGGTCAAGGCGTTCGCGCTGGAGCCGCGTGGGTCGCCGGGCGGGCTGCGATGCAGCTCTGAGAACGCGCCGGTGGGCGTAGACACGCTGGTCGAGGAGTCGGCGTGCAGCACGACGCCGACGAGCAAGCGCGGATCGCTGGTGTTGGTGCGAAACGGAGTCGTGAACGCGTTGTAGACGACGTACACGTCGGTCCCGTTGGGAGAGATCGACGGCGCCGTGTAGATGCCGCGGTCGCCCGAGCTCTCGATCGGCCGCGGCGTCGACCATGTGGCGCCGCGATCGGTCGACTCCGTGAACAACACATGCGGCGCGGACACCGTGCCGCTCACGTAGCTCATCACGATTCGATCGGTGGCATCGGCCCCGGTTGGCGCGCCGTTGGCGATGTCGACGCTCGGCGCGATCGCCAGATCGCTGCGCGCGCCGGCTATCCCGTCGATCACGGGGCGACCCTGCACCGGGTCAAGCACGCCCGGCTGGGTCACCGGACCGGCGACCGGCCGGAACGTTGACCACGTCTGGCCGCCGGTGCTCGAGCGAGACATCATTTCAAAGGTCTGATGGCCGCCGGAGGAGGATGTCCCCTCGCCGAACACGTACGCACTTCCCTGGCTGTCGGTGCGGATCGTGCACCCGTCCTCAGGGTTGCGCTGACCGTTGTTGGCCGCGGCGCTGATCTGATGCTGGGTCCACGTGTCGCCGCCGTCGTGCGAGACCGCCACCTGCAGCGGCGCCGGCGCGGCGTTGCCCTTCTCCTGGCCGACGAACGAGGCCCAGCAGACGTACACCGTGCCGAAGAACGGGCTCGAGGAGGCGTTGTCGGCCCAGATCTGGGACTTGTCGGAGAACGTGGTACTGGACTGCTTACTGATCAGCACGGGCGGCATCCACGCGCTTTTGGTGCTCGCCGCAGCGGCCTGCGGGTTGTCAGTCCGCGAGACGGCAATCGCCTCGAAGCCCTTGAACGCCTGCTCTGAGCGTGTCGCTCCGACGTTCGCGGTGAGGTTCGAGTAGTACAGCCGCGAGCCGTTGCTCCAGCTGAACCCACCGGGTCCGGGGCGCGGGCCGAAGGCGACCCCGGGATCCCCGTCGGACACGAGACCGTTCTCGAAATACCACGGCAGCGTGCCGATCGGCCCACTCGCGACCGGACTGCAGCCAAGATCGGGCCCGACTGCACCCAGACAGCCGCGGGCGCTCCAACCGCGGTACGTCGGCTGCGTCCATGTGGTCCCGCTGTCAAAGGAGAAGTAGACGCCCGAGCCGCCCACGCCCTGGGTGAACGGACACGTGTTGTCCGCACCGGCGTTGCACGCCTCCATATCGATGTTGTCGTTAGCTCCCGCAACGAGGATGTTCGGGGAATTGGCGTCCGCGGCGATCGTCGGCTCGTTCTGCTTGTTCTGCGAGAACGGCGTGGTCGGGCTCCCAACCGTCACCAACGTGTCGGGATTGAACGCCGCCGCCGAGGCAGCGGTCATCAAAACCACGGCGATCGCTAGCACCGGCACCACCGCAAAGCGCTTCATCTCTGTTCCCTTCCGCAGCTGACGGGCACCCGGGAGCCTAAGCCAGCCGCACCGACGCCGTGAGGTTGTCTGAGATCTCGTAGAACTTTGAACGGCGGTCCTCCCGTGCCCGTCCGCTCCGGTTGGGAGCGTTCGGGGTGCCAAAGAAGTCCGAGAGGACAGGAGGAAGCGCCATGAAGAAGGTATCCGGCCCGCAGGTCGTCACGACCGCGGAGGCGCTGGAGAGTCCGCTGCCTGCGGAGATTCAGCAAGCGCTCGGCGAACTCGTCGGCGCCGCGAGGGAGGGGTTGCTGGCGTTGAGCGTGAGCGTCGGGCTCGGCGTCGTGCACTCGTTGATGGAGGCTGAGGTCGATGAGGTGGTTGGGCCGAAGGGCAAGTGGAATCGGGATCGGACCGCGAAGCGGCACGGTCACGGGCGGGGGTCGATGACGCTCGGCGGCCGGCGCCTAGAGGTCAGCCGGCCGAGGATGCGCACGGCCGACGACGAGCACGAGCTGCCGGTTCAGAGCTACGAGTACTTCGCCGACCGGGACCCGCTCACTCGGGCCGTGATGGACCGGATGCTCGCCGGCGTCTCGACCCGCAAGTACGCCAGCGTCGGCGAGCCGATCGGCGAGGAGGTCGAGCAGGAGTCGAGCTCGACGTCGAAGTCGACCGTCTCCGAGCTGTTCATCGACCCACCCGCACCGCGCTCTCGGAGCTGATGGGCCGCCGACTGGACGACCTGCGCCTTGCGGTGATGATGCTCGACGGGCTGGAGATCGCCGATCGCACGCACGTCGTCGCGCTCGGGATTACCACCGAGGGCGTGAAGATCCCGCTCGGGCTGTGGGAAGGCTCGACCGAGAACGCCACACTCGCCCGGACGCTGCTGGCCGACCTGGTCGACCGCGGCCTGGATCCCGAACAGGCGATCCTCTTTGTCATCGACGGTGGGAAGGCGATCCGTCGCGCGATCAAGGACGTGTTCGGCGAGCACGCGCTCGTGCACCGCTGTCACCGGCACAAGGAGCGAAACGTCTGTGATCTGCTGCCCGAGCGCGACCGTCCCGCGCTCCTGGCCAAGATCCGCGGCGCATGGGCGCTCAAGGACGCTGAGCTCGCCGAGCAGCGGCTCGAGCTGCTCGCCTCGGAGCTGGAGCGCACCTGGCCGGACGCGGCCGGCTCTCTGCGAGAACCGCGTCAAGCTCATCGGACGAGCGAGGGTGCTGGGAGCCGCCGGTGGGCGGCGGTCGCGGCGTCGGTCAGGTAGGCCAGCGGCGAGCGGTGTTGCAGGCGGCAGGTCTCGCGGATGGATTGGATGCGTTCGATCCAGCGGCTGCCCTGCTCGCACTGGGTGCCGCCTTGAAGGCGGCGCATCAGGACGGCGTGTCTGACGGCGCGCTCGGCGGCGTTGTTCGTCGGGTCGATCTGGAGGTCGGGAACGTCGCAGAAGGTCCACAGCGCGTCGTACTCCTCCAACAGTCCGGCGGCGAAGTTCGCTGTCTTGGTGTGGTGGCCGGTGGCGCATTGCTCGAGCAGTACACGGATCTGCGCTCGCGGCGGCGCCAGCTGGTCACTGAGCCAGTCCGGGTCGTGGCCGTCGGTCAGGAACTCTCGGTGGATAGCGATCACTTCGCGCGCGAGCTTGACGAGTTGTGTGCCGCGGCGGCCGGCCGCCCCGGTGCGCTGGGAGACCTCGACCAGCTGGCGAATGACGTGGCACCAGCAAAGTTGTTGTTGGAGGACGTCGAGGAAGTGATAGCCGGTGTACCGGTCGCTGATCACGAACCCGCCGAACTCATCGCCCAGCAGCGCCTTTGCCGCCTTTTGGGACCGGGTCGGGTCGATTCGAAAACACGCCACCAGCGCCGACGCCGCGACCCACAGCCACTGCTGAGCTCCCTGAAGGCGCCACGTCGTCTCGTCCATATGCACGGCCTCGGCCTTGCGGATCGCGTCCCGCAGCTCAGCCCACGGATCGGCGAGGATCGCGCTCATCCGCATGATCGCGTTGTCGATCGACCCCGTCGATGCCGGGATCCGGAACACCTCAACGACCGTCTGACGGACCTGGTCACGCGAGAGCCTAAACACGCCGGCGAGCATCGCGATATGCGCATCGATACGCGGCCCGAACCCCGACAGGGCACCCGCCGACAGCTGCGCGAGCGTCGCCTTCTGACACGCCGGGCAGCGCAACCGCAGCCGGGCGTGCCACATCACCGCGAGCAGTGTCACTCACACTGACGCCCTTGAAGTCGTTACTGTGTAACAGTCAACATCGTGGAGGCCGCCGCCAAAGTTCCACGACGATCCGGGCATCCTCGACGCCGTCAATGCCCCCGGCCAGCACGCCTCGGGGCTGCACCCGCGCGCGATCAACCTCGCCTCGCAGCCTTCGGGCTGACCAACGCCAAGTCGAAGAAGCGCTGCTCATCACCCGAAGGACCGTCGAAAGCCACCTTGAACATGTCTCTCGCACGCCCAGCATCCACACCCGCGACGAAATCGAGCTGGCTGTCGACCCGGGAAACGAGCTCGCACCGAGTCGGCTCCGCTGCAGCCGACACCGCCCGCGCGAGCGCCATGCGGCCGTGCTTCAGGGGCAGCATGGCCAGCCGCCCGAGCGCCCAGCCAACACTGAGAAGCGAGGCCGCCACGCGCGCACTGACGGTTCCAGCCCGCAACGGCAACAATCCGGGTGAAGCGTGCGGCTGCGTCGAGTGCGTTCGCGGCGAGTACCACGCCGGCGCCAAGGCGGGACGCTCGCTTCAGATTTAGTTGCCCTGGATCTCGCCAAACTCGGGCACCGGGTGCTTGCAGACCCCCATGCAAGCCATCGGGTCGAAGCGGCCGTCCACGTCGAGCTCAACCTGGTCTCGGACGATCAGCGAGTTGTCCGCGGGCGCCATCAGCTGACGGCTGCTTCGCCGGAGGAATGCAGACGAGTTGGAGTTCGCTCTCGCTCGTGAAGAATCTGAGAAGTCCGCCGATCCCCAGCGCCGAGACGCCTGTATCGCCAGCGTGAGCCGCAGTCGCCGTCCAAACCGGCGCTCAGCTTGTTCGGCCTCCGATGAGCCGCGCGCCCGCAAGCGCCGCGTCAAGCGAGAGCAGAAGCCGTGCTGGGCCTTGAGCAGAATGTCGCGTTTGAGGAGAAGCAGCAACCTCCTCGCGAGCGGCAGCAAGACTGCCGCTCAGCCGCAAATCCGCGAGCAGTCGCCTGTTCGTGCTAGCTGACTCGCCGCATTCTGGCAAACGCCAGCGGAAGATCGGGAGATCACCGACCGCTTGCTGATGATCGAGTCCAGTGTGTCCAGCTAACGATCAGCCCGACCGCCGGCGCGCTCGCATTCGCCCAGAACGAGCAGCGTTTCGACGCCGGCGGCGTGGCTGCTCCTTCGGTAGAAGCAGCCACCATCTCACGGTCGAGGTTCCGGCCGCCGGTCGCTGCTCTCGGACAGGAGCGGCCACGTTGGCGATCAGGACGTCAGCGCTCAGATTGTGCAACCGAGCGACGCGCTCGGCGCGACCGATCCGCTTGCTCAGCGCACCCTGCCTCGGTCTGCCAGCAAGCACCCTGACTGTCGCTGGCGCACGGGAGCAGGCGTCGACCACGCCGACCACATCGCTGACGAGTTGGAACGCCACCAGCCGCCGCCTGGTCGCGGGCGAGACCGCTGCTTCGCCGGAGCAGCAGCGAGCCCAAGGCTGCCGCTCTTGGGGCGGGTACGCTGCTGGTCTGTTGGCCTTGTGCTTCGGCGAGTGAGGCGGTGGCTTTGGCGGTCCCGCCGGTGCCGGCAAGCACGCCGGTGCGGGTGGTGAAGCGGATGACGCCCGTCCGGGCCGGGAGGTTGCTAATCCGGATGGTGTGGCGGGTGGTGCTGACGGTGACGTTGTTGGTGGTGGTGCGAGAGCCGACGATGTCGAAGGTGCGTGCGGGGTAGCCGGCCTGTCGGTAGCTGAACTTTCCGAGCTTGCGTGAGGTGACGTGAAGATAGAGCCCACGCGGCAGGACTATCGTGGCGCTCGTCATCGCGGCGCGCGAGGCGAGCGAGACCAGCGTTGCTTGACGCGGGCCGCCGTCGACGCGGACGGCTAGCAGGCACGAGGAGAGCAGCAGCGGCGTCTGGACGCTGTGTCCCTGGGTCGTCACCTTGAGCGTGTGCGCGCCGTCGCTGTAGGCGGCCAGGGTGCGGGGGCTGATGTTGATTCGGCGGCCGCTGCCGACGGCTTGCCCGTCGATGCTGGCGAACAGTGTTTGTCGTGCGGTAACGGTCAGGGGCGCCCAGGGGAGACTCGGCTGGGGGTAGCTCACGGTGATCAGAGTGCTAGCGGCGTGCGGTTGGCGGGCGACGGCGATCGTGCGGCAGGTGCCCGCGTCGACGAACGACCCGGCGAGGCGGCTGAGATCCATCGCAGCGACCGGTCCTGTCGGCGGGCTTGTGACCGTCTGGTGTCGACGAGGTTCGTGGCCGTCAGCCGACATGCGAGCTGGGAGCCGATATTGCCGTCACTCTGCGTATAGCTCGCGGCTGTGGCGCCGCGGAGGGTTTGCCCGTTGCGCAACCACTGGTAGGAGTAGACGGTCCCGCAAGGTTGCCGACCGGGTTGCAGGTGAGCGTGCTGGCAGCGGCCGGGTTGCCGGTGATCGTGGCGGTACCGTTCGGGCTGGGCACCCCCGTGCCGGTGAAGCCGATCGGTGTCACCGGGGCGGGCGTGTTGTTGATGATGATGATGATTACTGAGCCTTCGCGGAACCCAGCAGCGGTCGGCTCAAACCGCACCGTGAACTGGCAGGAGGACCCCTGGTTGACAACCTGCCCGGAGCAGCCGTCGGCGGTGATCGGGAAGACCGACGGGGTGCCGGTAACCATGAACGCCTGTTGGATCTGCATCGGTGCGTCGCCGTCGTTTGCGACGGTGACCGTCTGCGAGGCGCTCTTGCCGATCGCGAGGTTGCCGAAGTCGGTTTGCAACGGGCCAACAACAGCGTGCGGGCCGTTGAGCGCCGTGGCGTTCAACGGGATGATCAGCGGGCTGCTGAGGCTAGGCTGTCGCTGCTGATTTCGAGTTGGGCGTGGAAGGTGCCCGGACCGTTCGGAGGGTTGAACCCGACGCCCATCCCGCACCCATTGCCGGGCCCGTACTGCTGGTTGGTGCAATTCTGGCCATAGTCGATATAGAAGCGGGAGGCGTCGGGGCCCGTGATCGTCCCCGAGCTGGTCTGATGCCGGCGTCGTTGGAATTCTGGATGTTGATGCCCTGCTGCTGACCGCCGTTGTAATACGGCTGCGGTGTGAAGTTCAGCGGGTTCGGGTTGGCCGTCAGAGTCCCCGTGATGCCCGTCCCCATGAGCGGAACATCGAGCGTGCCGGAGTCATCGGTGAGCTCCACCGACGCGCTCTTCGCGCCGTGCTGGTCGCCTGGAAGGTGACTTGGACGCTGCACGAACCGCTCGGCGGCAGGAACGCGCCAGGGCAGGTGTTGGAGTTCAGTTGAAAGTCGGCAGCGTCGGACCCCACGACGGTGTCGCTGCTGACATTGACGTCGCCGGTGGTGTTGTTAGTGAACGTAAACGTCTGGCTGGGACCGCCGCCGCTATGAATGTCGTCGCTGCCGAAGTCCCACGAAGCCGGCGAAGGCGACAACACCGACGTGGCGGCCCGCGCCGAGGCCTACGTGCCGAGCAGCTCGGCCACCGCTACTAGCGTCAAGACGACCGCGAGCAGGCGAACCGAGAAGTGATGGGCGTTGAACAAGAGCGGGAGGCAAGAACGCTGGTTGCGTTCAGGCAGCGCTTGGCGCAGACGGGTGCATGAGCGCTCAGAACGCACCAGTGCCCAGTACCGGCGTCCGCACGAATCTCTCAAGAGTGCAACCTCGCATGCACCCCAGCACGGACGAAACGCTACACGATGACTGCACAGAATCAGCACCCCAACTCGCGCGCCCTGGGGTCACGTCTCATCGCGGTCGCTGACTACCGCTCGTCCCGGGAGCAGGCGCGCCGGTCGTCGCGATCGAGACTTGCCAAACGGACGCAGAGGGAGCGTAATTCCGGAGCGCCACCGATGTCGGTCCGCACTGCTGCATTCCGCCGGCAAAGCCCCTTGGCGCGGCGAGCGAGACGCGAGGCTTTCCAGATCGTCCAAGGGGGAGCGAGCTCGACGTCGATGGTGACTCGTGCTTACTCGCGACGGGTTGCTGATGGCGCGCTCGGGAGCTAACACGGGGCGATCTCGGCGTGGTACCGCGTGCCCTAGGATGACTGTTGCCCTGATGACATCGCCCGGCGAACCCGAGGTCCAATTCGACCCTACTGTCGCCGGTCGAGATCGCGGGCTAGCGCCGCCTTTGCATGACCTCGAGGGGGCACCCGATGTGCCGGCGGAGGCGCGCGAGGAGTTGCTGGCGCTCAAGTCTGGAGCCGTGTTCGTGTGCGCGCGGCCTGATGGGGACATTCGTCCCGCGCGCGCCTCGGGGGAGGGCCTCTATGCGGAAGACACTCGCCATCTTTCCGAGTTGCGCGTCGCCGTCGGAGGGTTGCGGCCGGTGTTGCTGTCCTCTGTGATGGAGTCCGGGCATCACGCGGTGATCAACGCCACTAATCCCGTGTTGCGCGCCGAGGGCGAAGTGATCGTGCCGCAGGAGACGCTGAATGTGCGCCGGACTTTGGTGATTGCTGATCGCCTGTACTACCGGGTGGGTGTGCGCAGCTTCCGCCCTGATTCGGTCGTGACCGTCGTCGCGGTGTCGCTGGCCGCTGATTTCGCCGATGTGTTTGAGGTCCGGGGCGTCGGACGTCGCACGAGCGGGCGCGTGTTGCCGCCAGCGCGCGAGGGGGATCGCGTGCGGTTCGGCTACGTGGCAGGGGATGGTCAGCGTCGTGAGACGCTCGTCGCGCTCGCGCCTCCCCCGGCGCGGGTGAGGATCGATGACGGGCGTGTGCACGTGGCCTGGGACGTGCGGCTCGATGTGGGTGAGTTGGTCTCTTTGCTGATCGCGGTGCTTCCTGCCCGTGGTGGGCGGCGGCGCGCTGGGCCGACGCTGGAGCGGACAGCCACGCGGCTCAAGGCGGCTCACGCAGATTGGGTTGGCGCGTGTGCGGGGATCAGCACTGACAACGAGTTGTTCGACCGTTTGATCGACGCTTCGGTACGCGATCTGCACGCGTTGATGATGCCGGTCGGCGGCGATCAGCTGCCGGCGGCGGGCATTCCGTGGTACGTGGCGCCGTTCGGGCGCGACTCGCTGCTGAGTGCTTGTGAGGCGCTGATGATCAACCCGGAGGTGGCACGCGGCACGTTGTTGGTGCTCGCGGGGTTGCAGGCCCACGCCGACGAGGGCTGGCGCGACGCTGAGCCCGGGAAGATCTTGCACGAGTTGCGCACCGGCGAGCTCGCTCGCACCGGGCAGGTCCCGCACACGCCCTATTACGGCACGGCGGACGCGACGCCGTTGTTCCTGATGGTCGCGGGCGGCTACTACCGCTGGACGCTCGACCTCGACACGATGGCGCGGCTGCGGCCGGCGCTCGACGCCGCGCTTGACTGGATCGACGCCTGGGGCGATCGTGACGGCGACGGGTTTGTCGAGTATGAGCGCCGCGCGCCGGCGGGGCTCAGAAACCACGGCTGGAAGGACTCCGAGGACGCGGTCGTGCACGCCGATGGGTCCCTCGCGCAGGGCCCGATCGCGCTCGTCGAGGTCCAGGGCTACGTGTATGAGGCGAAGCTGCGCATCGCCGACGTCTACGAGGCGCTCGGGGACGCGCCACGCGCCAGCCAGTTGCGGGCCGAGGCTGGTGTCTTGCGAGCGGCGTTCAATGAGGCGTTCTGGGACCCGAAGGAGGAGTTCTTCGTGCTCGCGCTGGACGGGCGCAAGGCCCAGGTGAATAGTGTCACCTCGAATCCGGCGCACTGCCTGTACTGCGGGATCGCCGAAGACGACAAGGCAAAGCTGGTCGCGGAGCGGCTGATGGCACCCGACATGTTCTCCGGTTGGGGGATCAGGACCCTGTCGAGCAGCTCGCCCGCTTATAACCCGATGAGCTACCACAACGGCTCGGTCTGGCCGCACGACAACGCGATCGCCGCGGCTGGGCTGAAGCGCTACGGGTTCGACGCCGCGACCGGTCGGATCGCCGGCGGGTTGTTCGATGTCGCCGCCGGCGCGCGCGACTTCCGCCTGCCCGAGCTGTTCTGCGGCTTTGACCGCGATGGGTCGAGGGCGATCGTCGCGTATCCGGTCGCCTGCATCCCGCAGGCCTGGGCGGCGGCGGCTCCGTTCATGCTGCTCCAAGCGATGCTTGGAGTCTCCGCGCATGCGCCGGAGAACCGGCTGACGGTCGACCAGCCGCAGCTTCCGGACTGGCTCTCAAGCGTGGACATCCGAGACATCCGCGTCGGGCGCTCAAAGGTGAGTCTCGCGTTCCGCCAGGCCGGATCCAGCACCGGGTTCTCGCTGCTCGAGCAGCAAGGCAACGTGCGAGTGATCATGTCGACATGACGCAGGCGGCGAGCGTGCCGAGAACCGGGCGGGCGATGCCCGCCCCGCTCGCGCGCCGCTTCGAGGCGATCGTTTTCGATTGGGACGGCACGGCAGTCCCGGAGCGGCGCGCTGACGCCACGCGCATCCGAAGTCTGGTGGAGGAGGCGTCGGTACGCGGACTCGAGCTGGCGATCGTAAGCGGCACCCACGTCGGCAATGTCGACGGCCAGCTAGCTGCGCGTCCCACCGGCCCCGGTGGATTGGTGCTCGCGCTCAACCGTGGCTCGGAGGCGTTTGTCGTAGATCGCGACGGGCCGCAGCTTGCCTATCGGCGCACAGCGACCGCGGACGAGGACGCCGCGCTCTCGCGTGCAGCGGGGCTGACGGTCGAGCATTTGGCGGCGCGGGGGCTCGTGGCGCGGCTCGTCTGCGAGCGGTTGAACCGGCGCAAGATCGATCTGATCCCTGAGTCCGAGTGGGAGGACCCGTCCAAAGCTCGGATCGGCGCGCTTGCGAGCGCGGTGGAGAATCGGCTCGCCGTGGCGGGGGTCGCGGGGCTAGCGGATGTGGTCGAGATCGCCCGGGCCGCCGCCGCGGAGGCCGGTCTGGCCGATCCATGCGTGACAAGCGACGCCAAGCATGTCGAGATCGGGTTGACCGACAAGTTGGACTCGGGCCGATGGATCATGCGCTGGCTGTGGCAGCGTGGCGTCGTGCCGGAGCAAGCGTTGATAGCCGGGGATGAACTCGGTCCGCTCCGTGGGCTTCCGGGCAGCGACTCGCGGCTGCGTGTGGGCGAAGGTCAGCACGCGACATCTGCATCGGTGGGTGTCGAGCCCGGGGGGGTCCCTGCGGGTGTGGTGTCGCTTGGCGGCGGCCTGGATGCGTTTGCGGCCGTGCTCGAGGACCAGATCGCGCGCCGCCGGCGCGGTGAGCTACCGATTGTCATCTCGCGCTCGGAGTGGACGCTCACGATCGACGGCGTCGATCCCGTGCTCGAGCGGGTGCACGAATCGTTGTTGACGCTCGCCAACGGGCAACTGGGGACGCGCGGCAGCCCGGTTCTCGAACGCACGAGCGGCGACCCCGCTGTGTTGATGTCCGGCGTGTATACAAGAGGGGGAGCCGAGACGCACCTGCTCGCCGCTCCTTGCTGGAACACGATCGCCCTCGATGACCCCTCATCAGGTTCGCTCCGTCGCGTCCTGGATCTCCACACGGGGGTGCTCCACGAGCAGCTCGGATCGGAGCACGGGCGAGTCGAGGCGTTGCTGGTCTCATCGCTTGCGCAGCCCTCGGTTGCGGCGCTCAGAGTCAGGGACCGCAGCGCAAACTTTGACCTGCGCCGGTCGTTGGTGCCGCCCCCCGGAGTCGCGTGCGAGGAAGGACAGACCGATGGGTGCTCCTGGATGCGTGTAAGTGGCTGGCCGGGGTCGATCGCCGCCGCCGTGAAGGACCACGTGCGGGGTGGCGCTTCAGACCGGGTGCTCGACCGCGTCGCAGCGTATGAGGGCGTCCCTGAAGGCGCGGCCGATGAACACACCGCTCTCGATCGCGTCCAACGGACACAGACGCTCGGGTTCGACGGTCTGCTCGCCGAGCATCGCCGCGCTTGGGCGTCGCGTTGGGAGGACGCCGACGTGCGCATCGACGGCGATGAGGAGCTTCAGCTTGCCGTTCGGTTCGCGATCTTCCACCTGCTGGCGAATGCGCCGGAAGAGGGGGAGGCAGCGGTCGGGGCGCGCGGGTTGACTGGCGACGCGTACCGCGGGCACGTGTTCTGGGACACCGACGTGTACGTCCTGCCGATGCTTGCGGCGACCCACCCACAGGCGGCGCGCGCGATGCTCGAGTATCGCGTCCGGCGCCTGCCCGCGGCGATCCGCGCCGCGCACGCCCAGGGACGCGACGGCGCCCGGTTCCCGTGGGAGTCCGCGCGGTCTGGCCGAGATGTAACCCCCGATCGCGCGCGTGACCGCCGCGGCGAGCTCGTACCGATCCTCACCGGCGAGCTCGAGGAGCATATCGTCGCCGACGTCGCGTGGGCCGCCGCCTGCTACATCGACTGGACCGGCGATGAGGTGTTCGCCTCAGGCCCCGGGCGCGAGCTGATCGTCCAAACTGCTCGCTGGTGGGCGTCGCGAATCGAGCTCGACGAGGACCGGCTGGGACACATCCGCGGCGTGATCGGCCCCGACGAATACCACGAGCGCGTCGATGACAACGCCTACACCAACGTGATGGCCCGCTGGAACCTCAGGCGCGCCGCATCCATTGGCGCCGGCGTCGTGAACGAGCGTGAGCAGCGCGGCTGGCTCGAGCTGGCGGACACGATCGTGGACGGCTATGACCCCGGGACCGGCATCTATGAGCAGTTCGCCGGGTTTCATGAGCTCGAGCCACTCCTGATCGCCGAGGTTGCGCCGCAGCGACCGGTCTCCGCCGACATGCTGCTCGGCCACGAGCGCACCCGGACCGCGCAGGTCGTCAAGCAGGCTGACGTGCTGATGTTGCACTACCTTGTGCCCGACGAGGCCGCCCCCGGCTCGCTGGCACCCAACCTCGACTTCTACGGACCGCGCACCGCCCATGGCAGCACGCTGTCACCCGGTGTGCACGCCGCACTGCTCGCCCGGGCTGGGCGCCTCGCCGAGTCGCTCGAGATGCTCCGTCTCACCGCTCGGATCGATCTCGACGACATCGGCCACATGACCGCCGGCGGGTTGCACCTCGCCGCGATGGGCAGCGTCTGGCGGACGTTGGCGTTCGGCTTCGCGGGTTTGCGACCCGCGGGCGACGCGCTGGCGATCGACCCGGTGATCGCGCCCGGATGGGAAACGCTCGAGATACGTGTACGGTTCCGCGCCAGCCGCGTCCGCGTCCGCATCCATCCCGGGGCGGTTGAGGTGAGCGCCGACCCGCCGCTGCGTGCGCTGAACCCCGCCGGCGAGCACGTCTGCCTGACCCGGAACGTCCAAACGTTCGAGCTCTCGCCAACGGTCCCGAGGAGGTTCGCATGAGCACCGTGCTCGCGGCGCTCGACTCCAACGCAACCGCCACTCCGGTGCTCAGCACCGCCGTCGCCGTCGCGTTGATGTTCGACGCCACCGTTATCGCGCTGCACGTGCGCGAGAACGGCACCAGCGGCGCGGAGGAACTCGCACGCGCCGCCGGCGTCGAGCTTCGAGAACTCAGCGGCTCCCCGGTCGACCAGATCGTGGCCGCCGCTCAAGACCCGAACGTCGCCGCGCTCGTCCTCGGCGCGCGCGGAACGGACGGAGGTCCCCAGCCCGCCGGGCACACCGCAGTCGATGTCATCACGCGCGTGCCAAAGCCTGTCATCGTCGTCCCACCCAACGCACAACCGCTGAAGCAGCTCGAGCGCATTCTGGTGCCGCTCGAAGGGACCAGCGACAGCTCGATTGCCCTCGAGGACACGATCAAGCTCGCTCATCGCAGCGAACTGGAGATCCTCGTCCTGCACGTCCACTCGCTAGACACCGTGCCTGCGTTCGCCAATCACGACCCGCACGCAACACGAGCATGGGAGCACGAGTTCCTCTCCCGATACCTCTCGACCCCGCACGACAACATCACCGTGCTGCGCCGCCTCGGCGTCCCCGCCGACCAAGTCGTCACGGTCGCCCACGAGACCGCTGCCGACCTCATCGTCCTCGCCTGGAGCCAGAACCTAAACCCCGGCCGCGCGCGCGTGGTGTACAAGGCGCTCGCGCACAGCAACATTCCAGTCCTGCTCCTACCCGTGGTCTGAGCCACCGCGGCACGACCGTGACGCGTGCTGACGATCTTCTCCAGCGCCGAGGATGACGTGCTCGACGGGAATCGTCTCCGTACGGGCGATCGTTCCACACAGGGCGCCAGCCCGGTCCTCTAGACCGAAGTTCCCTGCCGGGGGGTTAGACGCGGAGTCAGCGGCGGGGCTGTACAGGCCCGCCGAGCGCGGACGCTTCGCACAAGCGTTCGGGAGCGGCGCCCCGAGGCCTGGACGAGCGGCCTGGCACGCCTCCGTAGCGCCGAGGCGGAACGATACTTCGCGTGGAACCGGCACCCGTGCTTGAGCAGCTGCTCGATGGGGTCGTTTATCCCGGTACACCGAGGACACTGGCGACGGCCTCGGCGCGGTTGGACGAGTTGGTCTTGGCCAGGATTTGCTTGACGTGCCATTTGATTGTGCCTTCGGTGACGACTAGTCGTTCTGCGATCGCCGCGTTGGTGAGGCCCTGGGCGATGAGCCGGAGGATCTCGAGCTGGCGCGGGGTGAGTGGTGCGTGCGGTATGGCAGGTGCCTCGGTCGCGGTGCGAAGGGCGAGCTGTTGTAGCTCGTTGGCGCGGCGCTCGAGGTCGGCGGAGGTGCTCTGGAGCGCCTCCTGGGCGAGCTTGACGTCGGTGATGTCGTGCACGATCCCGACGAGACGGATCGGTTTGCCTGTTGCGTCGACCACGACTTCGCCGTGGCTGCGGAGCGTGTGCACTTTGCCGTCGGGGCGGATCGCGCGGTATTCGACCGTGAACGACGATCGCGCTGCGATCGCGCGTTCGAGGGTTTGTTTGACGAGGTCCCAGTCGTCTGGGTAGACGCGTTTGCGGGCGCCTTCGGAGCTGGGGTCGAACTGGTCGGGGGTGAGCCCGTAGATCCGGAACAGGCCTTCTGACCATGTCGCGTGGTCGTTGCTGATGTCCCATTCCCAGCTTCCGATCCGGGCGACGCGCTCGGCCTCGGCGAGTCTCTCGCGGCTGTGGCGGAGCTCGTCCTCAACCCGCTTGCGCTTGCTGATGTCACGGATCGCGCTCGCCACGAGTGTCCCATCCTCGGATTTCAGCCGGCTGAGTGAGATCTCGACCGGGAATTCACTGCCGTCCTTGCGCCGTCCGAACAGCTCGAGCTCGGCGCCCATCGGTCGAGTGCGCAAGTCCTTCCAGTAGACCGAGCGATGATCGACGTGGCGATCACGAAAGCGCTCGGGCACCAGGATCTCCACACCCTCGCCAAGCAGCTTCTCGCGCGCGTAGCCAAACAGCTTCTCGACTTGGGCGTTGACGAGCACGATCTCGCCCTCGGCGTTGACGATCACCATCGCGTCCGGAGCCGATTCGAGCAGCTCCCAGAACTTGGCTTCAGCGACGGCGTGTGCCTGTTCGACGACTCGTGGTGCGGTGACGTCCGTCACGAGCACGACAAAGCCCCGTACCTCCCCCTCGACGACGTCCGGGATGTAGGACACCTGGGTATGCCGTGGCTCGCCGGCCGGGTCGATGATCGTGCGGTCAAACAGCTGCGGCTCGCCGGCGAGTGCTCGCTCGATGTGTGGGCGGTTCAGGGCGTAGAGCTCCGGGCCGAGCACCTCGCTGACGTGACGACCGTGGATCTCCTCCGGCGTGAGCCCCAAGAACTCGACGTACGCGCGATTGGCGACACGGTTGCGCAGGTCCGCGTCCCAGTAGCCAACCGCCGCCGGTAGGCCTACCAGCGGGGCTGTAGCGATCTCTTCCACCGGCTCCGCTGTCCGTCCCGGTCCGGTCTCAGTGCTCACCTCGATGCGTGAGAGCACGTCATCTTCGTTGTCTGGCATGTGCGCCTCGTCCTCGGGTCGCGACCGGCGAGGACTCTCCGATCGAGGAGTACACACTATCCCGTGAGACGTTGTGCGTCGTGACGCGGCGAACCACAATGGACTCAATGACCAAGCGCCTCGTGCTCACATCCTCAACGCCACGCCACGGCGGGACGCGACGGATATCGTCGCCCAACCGCATCTCGGCGGGCCCGGCTGACGGAGAACGCGGCTCGGCTGACGAGAACGCGGTGTCTTCGGTCTTGAGCTCCCGCGCCTGCGCGAACGACCGACGGACCGGAACGCCGTCGCGACAACCGAGCATCCCAGTGGACACTACCGTCCAAACTAAGCGCGCTGTCGCGACGCGCACAGGGCCGGAGGCCAAGCATCGCGCTGCGGTGGCAAGGACCCCCGGCTGGGCCGACGAGGCCGCCGCACGTGAGACCGTTCCGGATCGGAGCGCGGTGATGGGCGCTTCCCGTTTGCCGCTGCGGCTGCTGCTCGTCTTCAGCGGTCGCATCGATCCGCTGCGGATCGCTGTGCTCGCGCCGCCATGGATCCCTGTCCCACCGGCGACGTACGGGGGAATCGAGGCGGTCGTTGACCTCCTGTGCGAAGCGCTCGTCGCACAGGGACATGAGGTGACGTTGTTCGCGGCGCCGGGGTCGCGCTCGGCGGCGCGCGTGAGAACACGGCTCGAGGCCGCCCATCCGGACGAGATCGGCTCCTCGCTATGCGAATCTGACCATGTCGCGTGCGCGTGGGAGGAGATCGACCTGGCCGCTGAGCGCGGCCGGGCGTTCGACGTTGTGCACGACCACTCCGGGTTCACCGCGCTGGCGATGGCTGATCGCGTGGCCGCGCCGGTCGTGCACACGCTCCACGGCGCGTTCGTCGAAGGGACTGTCCGCTTCTACCAGCGCCATGGGCACAAGGCCCGGCTGGTCGCGATCAGCCGCTCCCAGGCTCTGAGCGCCCCAGCGGGGGTGCGGGTCGTCGATGTCGTGCCCAACCCGATCGTCGTTGACCGCTGGCCGCTGCGGGTGAAGAAGCATGATTACCTGTTGTGGGTCGGGCGGATGGACCCCGTGAAAGGGGCGGACCGTGCGATCGAGGCGGCGCGGCTGGCCGGCCGGACGCTGGTGCTCGCCGGACCCGTTCAGACTGGGCAGGAGGACTACTACCGTGCGCTGGTCGAGCCTCATATCGACGGGCGCAGGGTGCACTACGTCGGCGAGGTAGGCGGGACCGCGAAGCAGGAACTGTTCGCGAACGCGGCAGCGTTGCTGATGCCGGTTCGCTGGCGGGAGCCATTCGGGATGGTGATGCTAGAAGCGCTCGCCTGCGGCACCCCAGTGATCGCGTTCCCGGAGGGCGCGGCGGCCGAGATCGTGATCGACGGAGAGAACGGCATGCTCGTCGCCGACGAGACCGAGATGGCGCACGCGGTCGAACGCCTCGGATCGATCGACCCAGAACGATGCCGCGCGAGCGTCGCCGATCGTTACGACGTGTCAGTCGCTGCCGCCGGCTACGAGCGGGTCTACCGCCAAGCGGTCAACGCCGAACGCAAACGCCACCCTTCGCGCGCGACCGGGAACATGCCCGTGAGCGCCCGGCTCCCCGCCTCACCGCTCAGTGCAAGCTGATGGCCGACAGCGCCACCACCACGAGCACCGACCAGACCCACCCGCAAAGCGAGGGGGCCCGTGAGCTGACGCGCGTATTGGCGCTGCTGGAGGGCGATCAGACTGGCTCGATGACGGTCGCGGCGTTGCGGGAACGCGGGGTCAAGGCGCCCGGGCAGGCCGTGTACACCCTTCAGCTCGCCGGATACGCAATCGACCGTGTCACCGGCACAGACCTGAGCGGCCACAGAACGCTCGGATATCGCCTCCACGGCTCAGGAGCGCCTGCACCCGACGTACTTGCCGGCTCCCGCGAGGTGGATGGCGATGACGCCTGACGCGATCGGCGCGAGCACGATCAAACGGCTTGCCGAGCTTCGGACCGGCGGCGGTCCCCCGCCCAACGACTACCTCGACCTCGAAACGGAAACGCTCCCGAGCCGGGCGCTCTCACTCGTCGCCGTCTCTGCCGCTCCGTACGATTTGTGGGTCTCTGGCGGCCGATGCCCTCGGGCGGTAGGAGGTCGGCGATCGACCGGCCGTCAGCAAGCGGCACGACGGTCACCCGGGTTTACTCCACCGCGATCGCTCGTCGGTGCGCCGGCTCCTGGCGCCCCCCACATCACCGGTCGGGTGTGGGCGCCTAACGGCGGTCAAGAACGGTGACGCTCTCGTGGGCGGTCAGCGCGTTCATCAGAAAGGACGCCGCCTGCGCAAAGGTTGCCCCCTCCGGCATCCGAGTCACCGACTCCGCCGGGCAGGACCACATACTCGGTGTAGCCGCCGTGGCTGCCGCGGTTGGAGACGATGGCGACGACATCCTCACCGATCGCCGCGCCGACGGCTTCCGATACTCCCTCGCCGACCTCGTCGATCGTGCCGGCGATGTCCATGCCGGGCACGAACGGTGGGTCGATGCCCTCGTAGAAGGCGTCCAGCAGGCCCTCGCGGAGCATCACGTCCGCTGGGTTGATCGCGGCCGCTCGGACCTTGATGCGCACCTGCCCTGCTCCGGCATGCGGCTCGGGGAGTTCGAGCTGCTGCAGGACCTCCGGGCCGCCGTAGTCGAACAACCCAATCGCTCTCATGACATCGCCCCCTCTCGACCGCCTCGTGCGGCCATCACGACTTGGCGCCGACGAGCTCCCCGGCGGCGTCGCCGACGGTGACGGGAGGTTCTCGGTGAAGAACTCGTCGAGCTTGTCGAACGGGATCAGGTCCGTCTTGTCGTACAGGTCCACGCGGCCGGCGTTCGGGACGGTGTAGAGCTCCCTGGGCTCGGCCGCCGCCTCGTAGGCGTCCTCGCTGGAGTACCGCGAATGGGCGTCGTCTCCGACCACGAACAGGATGGGTCGCGGCGAGATCGACGTGAGGTGCGTCAGCAGCAAGAAGTTCATGAACGACATGCTGCTCGTCAGCGTGAACTAAGTGATCGAGTTCGGGTGATAGCCCCGCGGCGTGGAGTAGAACTCCCCGAACTCGCGGCCGATCGGATCGGTGGTCTCGTCGACCCCCATGGGCGCCCCGCGCGGCGTCAGCACCCGCGCACCGCCCTCGAACTCCGCGTAGCGAGGCTCGGCGATCGCGTCGAGGATGCCGCTGCGGTCCTCGTCGGTGAAGGAGTCCCCGAAGCCGCACGACTGGGCCCGCGAGATGTCGTACATGGAGACCGTCGCCACCGCCTTGATGCGCCGGTCGACCTGCGCTGCGCTGAGCGCGAACCCGCCGCTGCCGCACATGCCGAGCACGCCGATGCGCTCCCGGCCCACGAAGGGCCGCGTGCCCAAGAAGTCGACGGCGGCGCTGAAGTCCTCGACGAAGATGTCCGGCGAGGAGACGTGGCGCAGCTCGCCGCCGCTGTAGCCGTTGAACGACGGGTCGAACGCGAGGGCGACGAACCCGCGCGGCGCGAGGTTCTGGGCGTAGATGCCCGGGCCTTGCTCCTTGACGCCGCCGTACGGCGCGCCGACGACGACCGCGGCGTGCTCCTCGGCCTCGTCGAAGTCCATGGGCAGGTACAGGTCCGCGGAGATGGTGATCCCGAGCCGATTGTTGTACGACACCGGCTTGCGCGTGACGTTCTCGTCGAGCTCGAAGATGTAGTTGTCAGTCAGCGGCATGCTGCTCTCCCTCGCTGTGGGTTTCCCGGGCGGGACCGATCGCCCGCTCGCTCTGACAACACGAAAGCACCGCACGGCGCCTTCTGAGAGACCCTGTGAAGGTGACCCTGGCAGGGTCCCCCACGCCCGCAAAAGGTGGGTCTACGCTAAGGAGGCGATGGCGATGGACGCGCGTAGCGAGATCCGCGAGTTTCTGACCTCCCGGCGAGCCAAGCTGAAGGCCGCCGACGTCGGGCGCCCGACTACGGCACCCGTCGCGTGCCCGGCCTGCGCCGCGAAGAAGTTGCCGTACTGGCCGGCGTGAGCGTCCCCTACTACACGCGCCTGGAGCGCGGCGAGCTGGCCGGAGCCTCCGACAGCGTGCTCGACGCGCTGGCACGCGCGCTACAGCTCGACGACGGCGAGCGTGCCCACCTCTTCGACCTCGCCCGCACCGCCCAACCCTTCGCACCTCCTCCACGCCGGCGGCCGGCCAAGCACCGCATCCGCCCCTCCGTGCAGCAACTGTTGGATGCGATGACCGGCGCCGCCGCGCACATCGGCAACGACCGCTTCGACATCCTCGCCGCCAACAGCCTCGGTCGCGCGCTGTACCTGGAGATGTTCGACGGCCAGGAGCGCCCGAACGCCGCGCGCTTCGTCTTCCTCGACCCACGCGCCCGCGAGTTCTACCTCGACTGGGACCGCATCGCCGGCGACGTCGTCGCCACCCTGCGCTCGGCCGCAGGCCGCAACCCCTAGGACCGCGAGCTCACCGATCTCGTCGGCGAACTCTCGACCCGCAGCGGGAAGTTCCGACGCACTGGGCCAGACACGACGTCCGCTTCCACATCAGCGGCGTCAAGCACTTCCACCACACCCAGGTCGGCGACCTGGAGCTCAACTACGAACGCCTCGAAGTCGTCTTCGACACCGGGCTGACCATCTTCACCTGCACCGCCGACCCTGGCACACGCTCTGCCGAGGCGCTCGGCCTCCTGGGCAGCATGGCCGCAACCACCGACGCCGAGAGAACCCCGACTAAGTCCTGACGCACGTCATCCGGACAGGCCGGAACGGAGCTCGCGTCCTCTGACTCTCCCGTCGTCGCCGATGCAGTGGCACGCTCCGAGGCGTCTAATACGCCAAAGCGATCGCCGCAGGGATGAGTGCTTTCCGCGCGAAGCGGTGTGGGCACGTTCGTCGAGCAGATGCGCAGCCCGACCCGAGGGCAGGTGCCGGTCGCCGGCGCAGCACCCGAGGGCGTGCCTCGAGGGGGATCCGTCAGCGGTCCGGGCCACGGCCCTGTCGATCAACCACAGCCGCGACTCGTTGAAGTGCCGCGACGACCTCCGCGACTGGTGCTGTCGTGACGATCTCGTAATCGGCTCCGGCGCGCAGGAGCGGCTCGAACGAAGCCAGGTCGCTTGCGATCTTCGCGCGGTCCTCAGGGCGCGATCCAAACGGGTTGGCCCGGTCGACGACTCGCGCGGAGATGACCTCGACGGGCGAACTCAAGAGGACGACTGCATCAAAGCGGTCGTAGACGGCGCCCTGGTTTGCCACGCACCCGGAAACGAAGGGCCAGCCAGCGTGGTGGCCGTCAAGAAGAGCGCGCATCCGTTCGAGGTCCCACATTGGCTCAGGCCCATCCGGCGTCGGGACGTCGGTGAGCCAGCCTGCATCATCGGTGTCGACTACTCGGTGACCGCGGCGGGCGAGCTCGCCGAGCGCGGTCGACTTGCCGGTGCCGGACATCCCGGTTACGAGGACGACGGATCGACGCACGAGCGCGCTCACTAGTTCTTGATTCTCTCGCCCGATCAGCTGATCGGGCGAAGCGCCTACGAGTTGCTCCGAGACCCCACGCTGAGACTTGCCCGTCGCGCGACGCTTCCTTTCCGCGCGAAGGAGGGGCCGCGGGTTTCCAGATGGAGATGCTCGTCGGTGAGCAAAAGCAGGACGGCGTCGCGCTGCTACTGGATCCGGCCGGGAGGAGAAGCCTGATCAGCCCGTTTCGGAGCAGCCGAAAGTGCCGGATGTTCGTGGAAGCGGAAGCGACGATCGCTGCTTGCGAGCGTGTCCGACGCGGCAGTGACCGACGGCGTCCACTTCCGGGCCGCTTCACGCGGGGGACCAGAGCCACTACCGCCGGCTCGTGCTGCTACTCGTAGCAAGCCCGGGAGCGGCAAGCTGATACGGGCAAGCCCGGAAAGCGCACGCAGGGATTACTTGGGGACGCGGAACCGGAGGATGGTGACGGCGCCCGACCGGGTGCTGCTGACCGGTTCCAGGTCTATCCTGGGGAGGCTTGGGGGTGAGAAGCGGATGCCGTCGCCGAGCAGCACCGGCAGTACATACACCAGGATCTCGTCGACGAGCTCCCGCCGTAGGCACTGGCCGGCCACGTCGGCGCCGAGGATCTCCAGGTTCTTGCCGCCCGCGGCGCTGCGGGCCGTGGCGACCGCTTCCCCGATGTCACCGGTGAGGTACGTGACCTCCGGGCCCGGCGGCTGTGGCGGCCTATGTGTGAGGACGAACACGGGTCCGGAAAAGGGGTAGTCCGTGCTGCCCGGCTTCTCGGCTTCCATCCTGTCGCCTACGTCAGCGGTCCGCCGGCCGACGAGCATGGCGCCGGTGGCCGCCGCGATCTCCCGGAACTCGTCCGGCGCCACGAAGTCGGCGAGTTGGCGACCAGCGCCCCAGTCCATCGCGTGGCCAGGGGCGGCGATGAAGCCGTCAAGCGACATCGCCCTGTTCACGACCACCTTGCCGTTTCCGGTACTCGTATCGATCATCCTGTTCCTGACCGCGACAGCTTACGCGGACGCAGTCACGAGACGGGGTCGCGCCATCATCCTCGCGAAATCCAACGCTTAGTGTTTGTCGCCACTCGCCAATAGCGGAGCGCTGCCCCGCTGACTGAACGACGTGGGCCCAACTCCAGCGGGAAGCAGGAGTCTGGGCGGCGGAGCAGAAGCGGGCGGCGCCGGCGACCGGACTGCCGCGTCCGTTCCGTAGGAGCAGTCTCGCCAGCTCCGGTTACCCGCGTCGAGACTGCCGCAAGTAGCCCAGAGGGGAAGCGACGTTCGCGTCCAGTAGTCGCAAACGATGCTCAGTTGGTCCCGACGTGTGGCAGTAATTCAGCGGCGTTGGTAACCGGGCCTGAACTATCGACTCAGGAATTGCCCACCGCGTCCGCTAACTCCAGGCAAAGCTCTGTCCGGAGCTCGGTCGGATCAGGTCGCGTCTGCCCGCTCAGCGGCGCAGTTTCCGGCGGAGGGGCTGACCCCAGATGTCCGTGACTGGCTGTCGCTTCTTTGTGGGCTGCGGCGACTCCTCCGGCGGCCCTGGCGGAGGCTCGAACTCGTCACGAGGTTCCGAGACGAGCCAAAACGCCACCGTTGAAGGATTCACGTAGACGTCGCCGCGACCGCCTTGAGCCGTTAGGCGGAATGGAAGACCTTCGGCGGACGTGAAAGCCTCAGCAACTTGACCCGGCTCCTCGTCGACCGTTACGCGCACATTCTCGCCGGCGAAGTAGACGTCAGTCGCCATGGCTTGAGTGTTGCATCGATCGAGAACCGACACTCTCGCCGACGGAATCAGCGGAAAGGTTGAGGCCGCAAACGTTCCCGCGGAAACGCGCTGCTCATCCTCGATCTTGGCAGCAGCGACGCGAGCGCTGCGACCTCCGCGCCGTGGATGCGGGCTTCGGCACGAGGCGAAGCAGTGTCCTGCAGGGGACTGGCCCATGGCACCGCCCGTCATCGCTCGGCGGGCTGCTAGCGGCCCTGTCTATGCGGACTGTGCCTGGGTTACGCCGCGGCGCCGGGCCGGGAAGTAGCTCGACGTCGTGCTCACCGACGAGATTTTCGACCGGATCGACGAGATCGTCCCGCTCGGCACCGACGTCGGCACGCTCGACCAGGCCTACCTGCCCCCGGCCCTCCAGGCTGACTGTCTAGCTCTAGCCGCCGAGGACCCCCGATGGCGGCGGCGAGATCGCTTTTCGTCTCGGCGGGCATCCGCGGGCCCGCGCGGATGTCCACCACGACGTGAGTTTGGGTCACCAGCGGCTGCGGTCAGAGGGCTTGATACCAGGACTGGAGAGCCTCGCCGATTTGATCGGGCGAGTCCTCTGGCATGAAGTGGATGCCCTGGACTGTCACTTCGGTCTGATGCGGCCACGTGCGGCAGAACTCGCGTCGGGTGCCGGTAAGCATTGCTCCGGGGTCGGCGTTGATGAATAGCTTCGGTACGGAGGTGGACGAGAGCCAGTCGCCGTAGTCGGACACGATCTCGACCACGTCGGTCGGCTCGCCGTCGATGGGGATCTCCCGAGGCCAGGCGAGGGTCGGGCGTCGTGCCTCGCCGGGTTCGGCGAATGGGCGGCGATAGTGCGCGAGCTCCTCGTCGGTCAGCTCGCGCAGGACGGCGCTGGGTAGGACCGATTCGACAAATGTGTTTCTGGTGAGGATCAGTTCCTCTCCGGCAGGTGAGCAAAACGCTTGAAAGATGGCGCGGTGCGACTCGGGCCAGTCTGACCACCTAAGCGGTCCGCACGAAGGCTTCCGTGTACGCGATTCCTTTGACCGCCTGCCGATGACGGTTGGCCCAATCGAAGGCGAGCGCCGATCCCCAATCATGGGCCACAAACGTCGCCTGTTCCCTCACACCGAGCTGGTCCAGTAGCTGGTCTAGGTAGCGGCGGTGCTCGACGAACCTGTAGCGCTGCGGCCCAGAGTCGCAGAGCTTGGACGAGTCGCCCATGCCGATGAGATCCGGGGCGATGAGGCGCCCGGCCCCCTCGAGGTAGGGCATCACGTTGCGCCACAGATAAGAGGAGGTGGGATTGCCTGCAGGAAGATGATCGGGTCGCCGTCTCCGACGTCGACGTAGTCCTGCACCGGAAACCTCGTAGTCGCGGGGGGCAGAACGCGGGGCTATTGGCTTGGGCGCGAGCCGCTCCTGGCAGGGCTGTGTCAGCTCAGACAGCCGTTGCAGGTCGCGGGCTGCCGCCTCTTCGCGGTCGACCGCTGCGCGGTATGCGAGGTACGCGCCCGCAGCTTGCGGCGCGTCCGCGTCGGACCAGGCGCGGAGCGCGTGTTCGGATTCGACCTCTTCGGCGACCCAGGTCATGCGTGCGTCGTCGAGCACGCGGACGGCGATCACGGCTAGGTCGTGGCTGGTGTCGGGGTTGGTCCTGGCTGGTATGGCCATGGGGTGTTCTTAGAGATCCCCATCAAGCTCTCCCGCCGCGATCGCAGCGAGCAGCTGACGGTCAGGATCCTTCAGACGGCGGTCCTGCGTCTGGGACCACAGCATCGACAGCGTGCTGTCATCGATCTCGATGCTCACGCCTCTATCTTGACTACCGCGGCGGACGTGGCGGATAACGGAGACTTGTGCGGCCGGAAGGCTGTAGCCGCGACCGCCGCAAGCCGCATGACGCGACACCCTGCGCCGCTCGACGTCGCGCGCGGGGGTGGCATTCGGACCCCAGGTCTTGATTCGCGCGGCGCTTTTGTAGAGGATAGCCGTGCTGTGCGGCGCGTCCGTCGGCAGCGAACGCCAAGGGTCGAGTCGGGGAGAGTGCTACGTGAAGGTCTGGCTGTCACGCCGTCGCGTCGGTCCGGCGCTCATATCGGCGACGGTCGTCTGCTTGCTCTCGACGGGATTTCTCGCTCCGGCCATGGCCAGCGGCCGTGTTCCCAGTGCCAAGCGGATCCAGAACTTGGCCAAGGAGGCCTACATCTGGGGTCTCGCGCCCGAGTTTGTCTATCGCTTCGAGAAGTACAACGACCTCGTGACGGCGCGGCGCAACACGCTCGGCGTCGCGGCGGCGGCAGCGGCGGCAGCGGCGGCAGCGGCGTCGCGGCGGCGTGGAACAACAACGCCACGAATGCCAGCGACGCTTCGGTGCTCTACCTGAACTCGATGATGGATCTCAGCGAGAAGAAGGGTCGCGGACACACCAAGGAACTCGTGTTGACCGTCCCGCCGTCGCAGAACGACTACTACGTCGTCAACTTGCTCGATGCCTTCATCAACTCCGTCGGGAGCATCGGACCCGGACGACGCCATCGACGGAGCCGCAGACGTATCTGATCGCCGGCCCGACGTCGCGCTACGCGCACCGGCGGACCGTGCGGATCCACGGGTTCAGGTATCGGGTCATGACCACCGACACGAACCTCAACTGGATGCTGATCCGGATCCGTGCCGACTCGCTGGTACCGCCCTCCAATCCCGCTTCGACGGCGTCGATCCAGACGAACGTCGTGGAGCGGTTCGGCATGAGCACGCTGCGTAAGTTCGAGGCGCGCCGACACCGGCCCAAGTACTTCGAGCCCAAACACAAGATCCTGAACCTCCCGCAGCACATAACCGGACGCAGAACATAGAAGCAGTTATGTCCTGCAGCACATAACTGCTCTCCGCACGATCAAGCAGCAACAGGCCAAGGATGCCCGTGCCGTTCGGAAAGGAGGGCTGAGCAACCAGAGCGGCGAGCGACCTGCTCGTCGCCAAACCCAGGAGAGACCGCCACAGACCTGGTCCCCAGCGTGCGAGGAGCCTCGAGGTAGCCGCCGGGAGCCTGGTCGTCAGCGGCGCTGCAGGGTTCTCGTTAGCCAGAGCGCGGCGGTGCTGCTAGCGGCCACGAGGGGATCAGCGAGGCCGTCGACCGCTAGCAGGGCACCGCCGCACCGGCGGGTCTGCTAACGGTCGCGCCCATTGGCGGACGCGGTAGCTTTCGCGTGGAGCCAGCGGCGCGGACGGCCGTCGGCGGACTCGATCCGGCGCTTGTGCTTTCGCCCAGCAGCAGCCGTCAGACCAGCCGCGGCGGGACGACTGCTTTGCCTATAGGTCATCCTTGTTGTTGCCTCGACCGCCGCCGGGAGAGGGCTTCGCTTTGCCTGCCCCCCGGTGTGGAGGGCCTTTCGTGGACCAGCCCCTCTCGGCGGTGGTGAGGTGCCGCAAGCGGCAACAGGACGTAGCCCCGTGTTGAGGGCCTGTCTATAGGCATCCGCAACGGTACCTCTCGGTCGGGGCGCCTGTGAAGACCTGACCAAAATGGAGTTGAAGTTCTGATGAGAAATACCTATGCGGGCGTCGACTGGGCGTCGGAGAAGCACGACGTGCTGATCGCTGATGAGGCGGGCGAGGAGATCCTGTTCCCGAGGCCCGGGTCGGCGAGCTCGAGCTGGGCATCCGCCGAGCGCTGGTCCTGAGCCTGGTGGCGACGATCAAGGTGATCAACGAGCAGATCAAGCAGTCCGAGCGGCAGATCGCGACCGCCATCCGCGAGCATCCCGACGGCGCCATCTTCCTGTCGCTGTTCAAGACGCCCAGCAGCGTGATCTGCGCCGCGGAGCTGTTGGCGGAGATCGGCGACTGCCGCGCGCGCTACCCAACCCGCGACACACTCGCCGCCGACGCCGGCCAGGCCGCCGTCGCGATCGAGTCCGGCAAACGCAAAGCCGCCTGCTTCCGGTGGGCGTGCAACAAGCGCCTACGCACAGCGTTCTGCACCCTGGCGGACACCACCCGCCACCACAACCCCTGGGCGCAGGATACCTACGCCCGCGCCCGCGCCCGCGGGCACGACCACCCCCGCGCGATCCGCACCCTCGGGCGCGCCTGGTGCCGGATCCTATGGCGCTGCTGGCAAGACCGGATGCCGTACGACCCCGCCCGCCACCGCGCCCTGCAACAACACATCACCGTCACCATCCCCACGCCATCGGGCCCCCGGCCCGACCTCGCTGCCACCCAGCGGATGACCGGCGCCGCCGTCACCGAGCCGGCGGCCCAAAGGGCCGAGCGCGAAGCGCTTGACGGTAAGCGGACATCCGCTATCACGCCGGGGGGTTGACACAGGACGTCCACGAATCCGATCATGACCGCTGGCGCAAATCGCGGCGCTGGAGGCCTAATCCGGGGACGATCCCTATCGGTCCAATCCCAAGCGCGGCTGCGGACGCCCGGGGAAGACCGAGGGGCGACGCCGTGACGCTGCATAGGTATCGCCCCGATTCTGCACGCCGCCGTCGTGGCCCTGGTTTCGGCGACCAGCAGGACTGTTGTAGAACGTCGGTCGAATGACAGCGGCGTACGAGCGCCCGCGGCGGCCGGTTCTGGAGCTCGCTTTCCGCGCAAGGCAGGGCTCGGCGGGCGGCTGTCGAGCTGCTCGTAGCGAGAGCAGAGCAGGTCTGCCGCGCGGGCGCGGGGTGCCCATAGGCCAGGTTCGAGCCCGGTCGACGATCCGTCGTATCGTGGGCCATCGTAGGCTGTCAGGTTCTTTGGGCGACGTGTGTCTAGGAGGTATGTACGTCACCTACCTCGTTACCACGATCCTGGCCGCGCTCGCGAACGGCTACGCCGCCTCGCTGAACTTCGTCGGCGCAGAGTCGGTCAAGGTCGTCGCTGACCGGGTCCAGGTCTCGCGACTGTGGATGGTCCCGCTCGGCGTGTTGTTGGCCTCGGGCGCTGTCGGACTCTTGACAGGCTTCGCCGTGCCGGCGCTCGGGGCGGCCGCCGCGATCGGCCTCGTCTTGTACTTCATCTGCGCTATGACGGCTCACGTACGAGTCCGTGACCGTCAGATCGGCGGAGCTGCGTTCTTCCTGCTGCTGGCGGCGGCGGCTCTCGCCGCCGACCTCGCCTACCGCAACCATTGGTGACCATTTGATCATGGAGCGTGGAGCTGATGATGGACGAGAGCGAGTGGCTGACTGAACGGTTTGAGCAGCAAAGACCGCATCTCCGCGCGGTCGCCTACCGGATGCTCGGGTCGGTCAGCGAATCCGAAGATGCCCTTCAGGAGGCATGGCTGCGGATTCGCGACCAGGATCCCGCGACCGTCGAGAACATGCGGGGCTGGCTGACGACGGTCGTCGGGCGCGTGTGCCTGAATATGCTGCGCTCGCGCAAAGCGCGACGTCACGAGCTTTCGGTGCACGTCCCGGATCCGGTGGTCGGCTTTGAGGGGGATGACGTGGAACACGAGACGCTGCTGGCCGAGTCCGTTGGTCTGGCGCTGCTGGTGGTGCTCGACGCGCTCAGTCCCGCCGAGCGACCTGCGTTCGTGCTGCACAACGTGTTCGGCGTGCCGTTCGCCGACATCGCCACCGCGCTCGACCGCTCCCAAGCGGCCGCCCAGCAGCTCGCCAGCCGCGCCCGCCGGCGCTTGCGCAACTCGCCGGAGCCGGACCGTGACCTCGCGCGGCAGAGGCGTGTCGTCGATGCGTTCTTCGCCGCTTCGCGCGACGGCGACTTCGATGCCCTCCTGGAGGTGCTCGACCCCGATGTCGAACTGAGGATCGATGGCGGCGTCCTGCGCGCGGAGGTCTCGCTTGTATTGCGCGGCGCCGACGCCGTCGCGACGCACACGGCCACCTACTCGAAGTTCTACCCGTTCGTCAGACCCGCGCTCTAACGGCGCCGCCGGGGCCGTGGTGGCACCGCGCGGCCGCGTGTTCTCGGTGATGGCCTTCACCGTCACGAACGGGAAGATCGTCCAGATCGATGTTCTTCTCGACCCGGAGCGACTGCAGTAACGCAATCTCAGGATCCCGCCGACCGCGGACCAACACCGTTGAGCTCAAACGAGCTATCCGCGCGTTGCGGGTCTGAGCTCTGCACGGGCCACGTACTCGTCGCCACCGACAAGGACTCCCGCGACGCCCCCGTCGAAGCACGAGCACTGAGCGCGGGTGGAACGGCCGCTCCTTGACGCCTGGAACAGAAGTGTGGATTCCGTGGCCCCAATGGCGACGAAGCAGGTGCGGACGCACAACAGAAGCCCGGCTTCTGCTTCCCGCGCCCTTATTAACCGATGCCGGCAGCCGCAAATGCTTCATCAAGCGTTTGGGTTGAAGACACCTCGGAGATAGACCCCGTGGGCGGCGCGGCGAGTACCTCTCCGAGCGCGGCGAAGAACTCGGTGAAATGCGGCGTGTGGAAATGGGCGTACAGGCCATCGAGGCTTGCCCATTCCTCGACGAAGATGAACGTGTTGGGAGTCTCGACAGCCTCGTAGATCACGTAGCTATGGCAGGCGTCCTCGGCGCGCGAGGGGGGCGTGACCGCATCAAGGATCTCAAGCCAGCGCTCGCGCGCCTCCGGCTTGATCGGTGCTTGTGCGTGCAGAATGACCATGGTGCAGTCCTCCGTTCGGCAAGGCTGTGGTTGCATTGGCCCCGCAACGCGCTTAGTCGCGGCGTCGCACGGTCCGACGTTCGGAGCCTCGCACATGTGGGGACGTAAATGCCACGTTTCCGCTGCTGCTCGGGCGAGAGGAGGTCGTGGCGAGAGGGGCGAATGCAGGCCGCCCGTTGTGCAATTCCCCGAGGCAGAAGCAGCGATGGGGCCCTGGACGAGGGGTCCGGCGCACCTCCTTTCTCGAAACATGGGCAGTCTCGCCACCGCCCGGCGCCAGCTTGAACGCTGCTGCTCTCGGACAAACGGGGCCACGCGAGTCGCCCCAGCCACGCGCACCTGCGGAAGTAAAAGGCAGGTCTCGATCGGCCCAGGCCGACAGTCGCGCTTGTCGCCAGAAGCGATAGCCAGGTCGTCGGCCTTTCGGCCCCGGCAGGGGCTGCTTCAGAGAACGCGGGCACGTTCAGTCAGGGCGACGAGGACGAGCGGGCCGTCGAGCTTCCGGGCGAGTACGCAACTGTGCTCGAGTCGTATGTGGCGGCGCTGGGCGCGGCGCCGTTGGCCGATCAGTCGCGTCGCACGTATGCGTCGAAGGTCCGTCAGTCACCTCGAGCGACCGGCGGCTTGGGTGCTCGCGTGCTGAGGTCAGGGCCCACAGGTATGTGTATGTGACGCCGCGCCTGCCGGCGTCGTCGGCTTGCGTGAGCTCGACGAGGGCCGCGGAAGATCAGTCCGCGCTCGCGCATGAGGGACTTGAGCGGACGGTGATCGGGTCTTCGGTCACGGGCGCTTCGCTATGGAGTGGAACGCTACGGGCCGGTGCGGATCTCGGCATGCGCAAGATCTCGCCCGCGGGTTGCTTGGCGAGCCGATGACGCGCAGTGTTTCTCTGCACCTGCGTGCGGAGGTTGTCGAGCGCAGACAGGCGGTGGTCGCGAGGCTGCTGGGGCTGCGGGTGTCCGGGCGGCTGCACGGCGATGCGATCTGTGCGGCGGCGGAGAGCCTCGGCGTGGGGGAGCGCAGCGTGTGGCGGTGGCTGGCGGAGGGTGGGTACGCCCCGGGCAAACGGCCTGGCTGGCGGATGACTCCTGAGGCGGTCGAGACGTTCTATCGCTGCGGCGGGCGCCCCACGGCGGCGTGGCGCCTGCTGCAGGGCGAGGGGATCGAGGTGCCGTCGCGGACCGTGTTCTGCGGTGCGGTGAAGCGCGATCTGTCGCCCGCGGACCGTGCCTATACCCGTCATGGTGAGAACGGCCGGCGGCGCTATTCGGTCTATCGGCGCTGGGAGCCGGAGGCGCGCAACGAGGTGTGGGAGGCCGACCACGACAAGCTCGAGATCAACGTGCTGCCGCTGCGCGGCAAGCGGCTGGTCCGGCCGTGGCTGACGGTGATCGAGGATGGGTTCTCGCGGCTGGTGATGGGCTGGGCGCTGTCGCTTTATCCCACGACCGCGGAGGTGCTCGTCGCAATCCGCGAGGCGATCGTGATCGACTCCGAACGCGGCCCGTGGGGCGGGGTACCCGAGCTGATCCGTTTCGACGGCGGCCGCGAGTTCCTCGCGCACGCCGTCAAGCGTGCCGCCGGCGAGCTGGGGTGCGCGGCGCTGCCGGCGGTTCCGTATTCGCCGCATCAGAAGGGCAAGGTCGAGCGGCTGCTGCGCACGATCGGCGAGGGGTTGATCTGCCGGCTGCCGCACTACACGGGCGGACCGCGGCAGGCGAGCGGGAAGCTCTACGCCCAGCCGGCGCCGCTGACCCTGCCGCAGCTGCAGACGCGGGTGCGAGAGTTCATCGACGCCTACGACACCGAGCACCGGCATTCCAGCCTCGGCGGGATGACACCGGCGGAGAAGTCGGCGACCAGTGCGGCGCCGCTTGAGATCGTCGAGCCGGAGCGGCTGCGGTGGATGCTGATGGCAGATCAGACGCGGGTGGTCGAGAAGGACGGCATCCACTTCGAGAACGCGATCTTCATCGCCCCCGAGGTGACGCGGATCGGCGGCCGAACGGTCGAGGTCCGCTACATGCCGCACGACCTGCGCTCGATCGAGGTGTTCACCGAGGATGGCTGGCTGTGCACCGCCTACCCGCAGGACGAGCTTACGCGCGAGGAGGCCGAAGCCGTGATCCAGGCCAGGCGCGAGGCCGCCCGCGAGATGAGCCGGCGCAAGGCGGCCGCCAGCCGCAAGGCCAGAACCCGGATCGCGCCGCTGACCGCGACCGGGACCGTCCAGGACATCACCGCGGTCACCCGCGACCGCCGGCACAAGCGGGATGCCGCGCTCAGCAACGAGCAGATCGACGCGGCGCTGTGCGTGCTCGGGCTGCATCCCGGGTTACCACCCGATCTACCACGACGTTGATCCCGAGCTGCTGCAGCGGATCGACGAGAAGGCCGCGCACGGCCGCATGCGTTCGTGGGCCGCGTTCACCCACACCGCCGCCACGATCTGCCGCGCGCGTGGAGAACGACGCATCGACCGGCCGATCGTCGAGAGCGCGATCACCCAGCTCGGCAGCGCCCGATGAGCCCGGCGGTCGACGTGATCGTCGACCCGCGCGACGACATTGCCACGGCCAGTACGATCCACGAGCTCGCGGCCCGCGAGCCCGGCGCGCTCGCCGTCAGGATCGCTCCCGGCTCGCAAGCCGAGCCCGCAGTCGTGTGGGCGATCCTGCGCGCGCTCGGCAAACGGATCGAGCAGCTCGGACGAACCAAGGTCAAGGTCTACTGGATCGACGCGCGACGTTGGCTCGTCGCGCACGCCGTCACCGAAGTGATCGTGCTGTGCGCGCAGCACCTCGGTCGCGACACGACCGACGAGCTTGAACGGGAGATCTGCGGCGGCACCGGATCGCGCTCGTCCTCGTCTACAGCGGCCCTGCGCGGCCGCCACGGCCAGCGACCACGACCCTCGCCGCGTTTCTCGCCCGGCCGCGCCGCCGGCAGCCGCCGGCGCTCAGCCGGCACGACGTTGGCCACGGGTCCCGAGGTCGCACCCATTGCGGCTGCGCTACCCGGGTTCTTCTCGCGAGGGTCGAGCTCGAACGTGTTCGGCGGTCGCCAGGCGCCGCGACGGATCAGCGCTGTGATCTCGTCGCGGCGATCGGCTGCCCGAACCTCATTCGAGCCCTCGCGCTCGGTACCGAGCGGCACCCAGTGGCGCTCCCCGTAGGCGCGGATGCGCAAGCCGTAGGTGTACTGCCCGTCGCGTTTGCGGTAGCGCTTGACGATTGAGCCGATGGCCGCGGGCCCGCGGCGCTCCTGGGCGGGTTTCCGGAGTCATGCCGTGCCTCCGTGGTGTGATGAGCGGCACGACTCTACGCTCGATCATGCGCCGTGGATCGGGATTAGTCCGTTGGCTTTGCCCCGCGGGTCCGCTGATCGCGTCGGGGCGTGAGCGGACGGCGGCTTGCGGTCGAGGAAGTCCAGAATCTGGGGCGGGAAACGGAGCCTCGGTCGAGGCCCATTCCCGATCCTGGATGCACCTAGCTCGTCCACGTGCTCGTACACCAACTCGCGGGACATCCCGCGATGCTGCGCGACCTCTTGGCGTCGAGCCACGGCCTCGCTGCGCCCGGCTGGGGGATGACTCCCTCGGTCCTCATGACCTCGATGACGCGTGCCGCGACGGCGTCGCTGAGTCGGACGGCGAGCTGCGAGTCCGGTCGGCGACGAGATCGTCGCGGTGATCGAGCAGCAGCCGGATCTCCATCGCCCGCTCGTTCAGATACGCGACCGGGAACTGCTCGACCCCGTCCTTGACGACCGCGCGGGCGACCGCGAGCGCGTCGATCTGATCCGACTTGCCCCGCTCACGCTCACCCTTTCGGGCTGGCGGCGGGCTGACTCTCGACTTCTGCGAGACGTCTTCGCGCTGTCCGCGGTGCGGTGGGCTCGCGGCCTCGATTTGAGCTGGCGCCAGCGGGCGTGCAGGCGTCGTTGCGCTTTCCAGGCGATGTTGATGACCTCTGGCGGCTGGTCGCGCTGGCGGCGCTCGAGCGGCTCGCTGACCCCGGGATGGCGGCGGTAGTGGTAGGACGCTTCGATCAACAGCCGCCGGGCGTGGGTCGAGCCGGCTTTGGTGATCGATCCTTGGCGGCGCTGGCTGCTGGTGGTGTGCTCGGAGGGCACGATCCCGAGATAGGCAGACAGCTGGTCGGGGTGATCGAACCTGCTCCATTCGCCGATCTCGGCGCACAGGCCGAGCGCCGAGAGCGTGTCGATCCCGCGCAGGCACCGCAGCCGACCGATCGCCATGCTGCACGGCGAGTCGGCCGCGAGCTTTGCCAGCTCAGCCTCGATCCGGTCACGGCGGGAGACCAGCACGTCATGGGAGTGCAGATAGTCAGCCATCGTAAGCTGCGAGGCACGGTCGGCGAACCGAAGCGCGGCGAGCCACGCCCGGTGCCCGCGCGACCACGCCCGCCCCGGCCCCTCGTAGTAGATCTCACGGCGCAGCAGGAACTTCCCCAGCCGGTGACGCGCGCGCATCAGATCAGCGCGGATGTCCTCACGGCAGCGGACCAGGTCGCGCAGCTGCTCACGCTCGACCGACGGGATAGTCACAATCGCCAGCTCGCCGGCGGCCAGCAGCCTGGCGAGCCGGACCGCGTCACGCTTGTCGGTCTTGACCCGATCCCCAGGGCGCCGCTCCGTCCGCCCCGGCGCGCACACCGACATCTCGATCCCCCACGCCCGCGCGCGACGAGCAAGCCCGTAGCCGGTCGGGCCCGCCTCGTACACCATCCGTGCCGGGACGGAAATCTTCATCAGCCGCTCCAGCAGCTGATGCGGACGCCCGACCACCCGGTGAGTGCTCAGCTCGCCTGTTCCCTGATCGAAGATCGCGATCGTCGACTCGTGTGCGTGCACGTCGAGACCGACCCAACGGATTATCCGCAGCTGCGG
>CAWIII010000010.1:0-339547 GCA_963836065.1 uncultured Solirubrobacterales bacterium | reverse complement strand
GGGCTCCTCGATCCCATACTCAATCGTCCACGCGACGCAATTCTTCGAGTTCATGAACGGCATCGCCGACCAGGCGACCGACGGCAACGCGGTTCGGCTCCCGCCAGTGCTGATCCAGCCGATGGCCGCCGATGACGTCGCGAGCGCAGTCGCCCGGGTCGCGATCGCCCCGCCGCTGAACGGGATTGCGGAGATCGCGGGCCCCGAGCAGTTCCGCCTCGACGAGCTCATCCGCGACGCGCTCACCGCGCGCAACGATCCTCGCGAGGTGATCACCGACCCGCACGCGCCCTACTACGGCATCGCGGTCAGCCAGCGCACCCTCCTCCCCGGCGATGACGCGCAGATCGGCAACACCCGGTTCGACGACTGGCTGCGAAACGCGCAGGCCCCAGTCACCGAAGACAGCCATGCATGAGATCCGCGTGAGCATCGTCAGCCCCGAGGCCGCCGACCACGGCGTCGCCGAGCTGTGGGCCGCCGGCAAGCTGATCGGCTACACCATCCTCGAGGACACAGACTTGATGCTCCGCATCGAGCCGGGGCGCGACCGAACGCCCATCGTCGTCGGCGCGCACAGCCTCGCGCAAGCAATCAGTCGAGCCGAGCACCTACTCGAGCGGTACTGACCCCCGTCGTCGCCGGCATAGCAATTCACCAAGCGGGACCCGCCTTTAGACGCCTCGCGACCGCCGACAAGTAGTCGCACGGCTAATAAAGGCGGGTCGTCGCTCAACCCGGCAAGACCTGCTTTCGCTCCGCCGCGTGAACCCAGCCGAGTTTTTAGCTAAACCCGAGTTGCGCGGCAAGCGCGCCTCGGAGGTCGGTTCGACGCTTCGTGGCCGTGCCGGAGCCGCGTGATGCTCGAGATCCGCGCATTGCGGGTCGGTCGTTCGATCGGGCGAGGTTCGCCTCGCGGCGCGAAAGGAGGTCTGTCTGCTCGTCGGTGGTCCCTCCGACAGAGTTTGGGAACAGCCCGAAGCCGAGGCGAATATGCAGCGCGAGGGAGACGGACCGGGCCGCGGACCATGGTTTTCACGGCGCGAAGCGCTGGGGATACGAGCAGGCTTGGTGGCCTCACCCGCATCGGATGATGCGAGCCTCCTAGCCGCCGGAGACGCTCGGGTGTGTGCCGTCACCGAAGGAGGAGTGCCGTTATGTCCATCGCGCCGACAGCGATCAGCCCGTTTCAAATCGAGGTCCCGGACGAGCAGGTCGGTGAGCTGCGGCGCCGCATTGCCGCGACGCGCTGGCCCAGCAAGGAACTCGTCGCCGACCGCTCTCAGGGCGTCCAGCTCGCGGTTCTGCAGGCCCTCTGTCGTTACTGGCTGGACGAGTACGACTTCGAGCGTATCGCGGAGCGGCTGAACGCGCTGCCGCAGTTCGTCACCGAGATCGACGGAGTGGACGTCCACTTCATCCACGTGAAGTCGCGGCACGAGAACGCGTTGCCGCTGATCATGACTCACGGCTGGCCCGGCTCGGTGATCGAGATGCTCGACACCGTCGGCCCGCTCACCGACCCGACCGAGCATGGCGGCCGCGCGGAGGACGCGTTCGACCTCGTGCTGCCGTCCCTACCCGGTTACGGCTTCTCCGTCGAGCCGGCCGAGGTCGGCTGGGACCTCTTCCGGACCGCACGGGCCTGGGCTGAGCTGATGCGCCGTCTCGGCTATAGCAACTATGTCGCCCAGGGCGGCGACGTGGGCGCCGGCGTCACCGACGCGATGAGCCGCCAGGCGCCCGAGGGCCTGATCGGCGTCCACACGAACCTGCTCGTGCCTGCGCTGGACAACCCCGCGGCCCTGCCAGCGGACAGCGAGCAGGAAAAGGCGGCGCTCGCCGCAATCAAGACGTTCGGGACGAGCGGCAACGGCTACTTCGTGGAGCAGTCCACCAGGCCCCAGACGATCGGCTACGCGCTGCTGGACTCCCCCGTCGCGCTCGCGGCGTGGATGGTGGACCACGATACGGACGCCTACTACAAGATCGCGAGCGCCTTCACCGACGACAAGCCGTCGGGCAACCTCACCCGCGACCACATCCTCGACAACATCACGACCTACTGGCTGACCGGCACCGGCGCTTCAGCAGCGCGGTCGTATTGGGAGGCCTACGGGCCAGACGCGCCTGCCGCCGGCCAGAAGCCTCTGCCGGCGTCGTCGATCCCGTTCGGCTTCACGACGTTCCCGGGCGAGATCTGGCGGACGCCGCGCAGCTGGGTCGAGGCGTCGTACCCGAACGTCGTCTACTTCCACGAGGTCAACAAGGGTGGCCACTTCGCTGCGTGGGAGGAGCCCGAGCTCTTCAGCAAGGAGATGCGCGCGGCGTTCAAGTCACTGCGGTAAAAGGAGCCGACATCAGCATGAGCGCCATCGATCAGGAGATGGTCTCGGCCCACTTCACCGGCTCCGGCGATGTCGAGCGTTCGCGCCGCTTCTACACCGAAGTCCTTGGCGGCAAGACAGTCATCTCCGGCGAGGCAAATGACGGGTGACGTACGTCGCGCTCGCCAACAGCTCGATCATCATCAACGTCGGAGGATGTCCGACGGACGACAAGCCGACGGTCACGCTCGAGACGCGGCCCGACCCGGATCGGGTGAGCAGCTTCCTGAACATCCGGGTTGCGGACATCCAGGCGGTGTACGCCGAGTGGAGCGCGCGGGGCGCCGAGTTCCTGACGCCGCCGAAGCAACATGAGACCGAGATGCGCTGCTACATCCGCGACCCCGACGGCTGCCTCGTAGAGGTGGGTCAGACCACCCTGCCCAGAGGTTGGCGTCCCCCGTCTTGACCACGGCCGCTCAGAGATCGAGCACTGTGTCACCGTGTGGCTGTGAGCAGCAGATAAGCGCGCTCCCGCTGGCGGGCGGCTCTACGGGATCTGGGCTGTAGTCGAGCTCACCGGCGATCAGGGTCGTCTCGCAGGTGTGGCACACGCCGGTGCGGCACGACCAACGGACGGGTACGTCGCATGCTTCGGCGAGTTCGAGCAAGCTGCCGTAGTCGCTGCTCCATGGGATCGCCAGGCCGCTGCGGGCGAACTGGATCGTTGGCCCCTCTCCCGGTTGGCCCGCGGGTGGGTGAGGCGCCCGCGCGGGCGTTGCTGCGATGCCCGGCGTTAGGGCCGGCGCGGGTCCAAACGGTTCGGTGTGGATGCGTGAGGCGTCGATTCCCATCGCCGCCAGAGCGGCGCTGATCTCGTCCATGAAAGGTGCGGGTCCGCACAGGTATGCCTCGGCGTCGCGCGGCGGGTCGAGTTCGGCGAGTACCGACGCGGTGAGGCGACCCGGGCTGTCGAAGTCGCGGCCTTTGAGGTCGTGCGGACCGGGACGGCTGTAGTACACGTGGCTGCGTGCGTTCGGCAGCGACGCGAGCAGGGCCTGCGCCTCGGCGGCGAACGGGTGCTCGGCCTGGTTGCGTGCGCCGTGAATCCACCAGATCTCGCGGTCGGAATGCTCGGCCGCCAATGCCTGCAGCATCGCGAGAACAGGGGTCGCGCCGATCCCGGCGCTGATCAGCAGCGCGGGTGCATGCGTCCGGTCCAGGATGAAGGTGCCACGCGGCGCTGCGATGCCGAGTTGGTCGCCGACGGCCAGGCGGGTGTGCAGATAGCCACTGGCGGCGCCGTCGTGTTCGCGCTTGACGGTGATCCGGTAGTAGCCGCCGCCGGGCGGTCCGGAGAGGGAGTAGTTGCGCAGCACCGATCGCTGCTGCTTGCCGAGCTCGACTCGCAGCGTGAGCCACTGACCTGGGAGGGCGGCGGGTAATAGTGCGCCCTCTGGGTCCTCGAGACGGATGGAGATCACCGATTCGGTTTCACGGGTGACCGCGGTGACGGTCAGGGCACGAAAGCCGGGCCACGCGGGAGGCGGGCTCGTCACCGCCAGCCCGGCGTTGCCGATGCCGGGTTCTTCCTCGAGCAACGCTTGGAAAGAGGCCTGCCACCCGGGGCTGAGGGCAGGGATCCGGAGCGCCCGCAGCAGTTCCTGGCGCCCGTGCCCAGGGAGATAGAGCAATGCGTCCGCCTCAGCGACCGGCATCTGTTCGGGGCCGGCGGCAAGCTTGACGATCTCGTCTCCCGGTTGCACGTCGCCCTCTTCGAGCACGCGGAAGTAGAAGCCTGGGCGATGGTGTGAAACGAGCAAGGCGGGAATCCGCGGGTCGTTCATGCGGATCCCGACGCGGTAGCAGGTGACGCGGGGCTGTGTTACCTCGAAGGTGGCGGTGCCGATCCGGTAGCGGTCGCCAATGCAGACCTCATCGTCCCCGAGCCCTTCGACGGTGAAGTTCTCGCCGAACTGGCCGTAGACGAAGTCGTCTCGGCCGAGCTCACGCTCCCAGTACCGATACGAGTCGAGCTGATAGACGAACACCGCACGCTGCTCACCGCCGTGCCCCGCCAGGTCGCCTTGACCATCGCCCTCGATGTTCAGCTTGCGGACTCGTCGATGGCCGCTGACGGGGTCCTTGAAGACGCCGGTATAGACGTTCTTCCCCTGCCAGGCCACGTTCTTCGGCATGCCGACGTTGACCGACACCAACGTCCCAGCCGACTGGCCGATGGGCTGTGCCGACTCCGGCTGCTGGGGCTTAGCGTGCGCGCCTACGCGAGCGTCAGGAATGGTAAGAGGACGGCATCGAGTCAGGGGACCGCTTGTTCCAGCCGTGAAATGGCGAGTAGTCACCCGCATCCCACGCTTCGTGCAGCCCGGGTTTGCTCAGGTCCCAGTCCGGGCGGATCTCGCGGGTCACGGCCCGTAGGTCGCGCCAGAGATCCGCGAAGGAGGGACGTCCCCAGAACCAGTAGCCGTTGTAAATGCTGTAGATGACCAGCCCGGGCTTGAGCACGAGGGTGTGGGGGATCATCGGATCGTGCTCGGGGTCGGTGTACTCCTGGATCTCGAGGTCCTTCTGGACGGTCCGCTCAGGATCGGAGAGGAACGGCCATTGGGCGCCAGTCGATGCGCGGAACTCCTGGTTGGTGTGATGGGTGTCGGTCGAGATCGTCGCGACGTTCGTATAGGCCACCGCGATCTTGGGATAGTTAGCGGCGAGCTCGAGGTGCTGCTGATGCTCCTTGGGGCAGTAGTGACCGCGCGCGAGCGTGAGGATCAAGGGGTCGTCGCCCTGGATCTCGCTGAGCTTTCGAGAAACGCTCTCGTGATCGGGCAACTCGTAGTCGGGGAAGGTGCCGCCGGGGGCGATGTCGCTGCGCATGATCTGCTCCTGTTTATGGTTGAGGAGTGACGAGATCGATTGCCGCCGTCCCGTCCACTTCCCGCCCCGCGCTCCACGGGTCCGGGCCCCCGGTCCGCAGTCCGAGTGTGGACCAGTGGTGACCCGGGCGCCGTCGGAGCCTTTCGGGTCGACGTTGAGCCTAGTCAACCGGTGCCCCGGGCGCCAGAAAGGGGGACATCCCAATGAGTGCCCAAACACCGGTGTGCGAGTTGCTGGGGATTGAACACCCGATCGTCGAAGCGCCGCTGTCTGCGGATCCCCGTCTGCCTGCCGCGGTCTCAAATGCCGGCGGCCTCGGCACGGTGGGGCTGGGGTGGGCCGATGATGCCGGAGACGTGGTCCGGGAAACGGCCGCCCTCGCCGATCGGCCCTTCGCCGGCAACTTCGTTCTCGCTTTCGATCAACACCGTCGAGTCGATCAGGCACTTTCGGCGGGTCTGCGGATCGTATCGCTCTTCTGGGGTGATCCCCGGAGCTACGTCGACTCGGTGCATGACGCCGGCGGGCTTGTCATGCACACCGTCGGCAGCGTCGAGGAAGCACGGCGCGCTGCCGGATGCGGCGTGGACGTCGTCGTTGCACAGGGTTGGGAGGCCGGGGGGCACGTGTGGAGTGGCGTGGCAACGCTCCCGCTGGTGCCGGCGGTCGTCGACGCGGTGGCGCCGGTACCGGTCATTGCGGCTGGTGGGATTGGCGACGCTCGAGGGGTCGCGGCCGTGCTCGCCCTCGGCGCGCAGGCCGCCTTGCTCGGCACGCGGTTCCTGCTGGCCGACGAGATGCCGATTCACGAGGAGTATCGACGTCGCCTGATCGCCGCGACCGAGATAGACGCAGAGTGGTATCCCAACCTCTATGCGGTGGGATGGCCAGACGCGTCGCACCGCGCGATACACAACTCAACGGCCGAGATGTGGGAGGCCGCGGGTCGGCCGGCGCCGGGCAGCCGGCCTGGGGAGGGCGAGGTGCTAGCCCACTTCGCTTCGGGCGAGGCGATCGTTCGATATGAGCCCGCGCCGCCAATGGTGGGAACGACCGGTGAGATTGAACCGTTATCGCTGTGGGCCGGACAAAGCGTCGCGCTCGCGAGCCGGACACAACCGGCAGCTGACATCGTCGCCGAACTCGTCTCACGCTTGTAGCCCCGCGCCCAGTCAAGCCTCCGCTCCAACGTCTTGCTTCAGGGACCAGGGTTGGACTGTGTCTGGGCCGCTACGGGCGCGAGTGCTCCGCCCGCGAACGTGCTTTCGTGGGGCGGCAGCGGTGGGCTCAGCTGCCGGGGCAGGGGAGCCGTTCTTCGGTCGGCCCGGGGACTGGTCTCTGTGTGCGGGTGCGCGACCGGCGGTTGCTTGGGTCGCTCTAGCGCCGGCGCGGGCGCGCCGGTCAGGCCGCGATCACCTGCCAGCCCCTGGAGCAAGATGGTCGCCGCGGCGATCACACCGACCTCCGACGCGCTGATCGTCCTCACAAACGGCGGGAAGCTCTCGAGAGCGTTGGGCGTCCACGGGCTCACGGCAGGACTGCTCGTCGCGGCGGGTCTAATTCTGGCGCAGGGATGAGCGAAGCCTGCGATGACCGCCCCCCTGCTCACCGCCGCATGGCGCTCATCCTGCGTCGGTGAACCCGTCCATGCGTGTCCCGCGCTGATGCTCGGGAACGCGGGTCTCATCGACGCGCACCGAGCGAGGTGACCGATGACACATGGCGCGAATGACTCGAGGCCGGCGGGGGCTCGCCGACCCATCATCGCAAGGCTGACCCGGACGCGGGTTCCGCGGTCACGGTCGCTGTGGGGTCGTGGTCGACGGCGCGGCGGGGGCAAGGCCGCTGATCATCAGGTCGATCTGACGACGCGCGAGACGCTCCCAGTCGCCGGTGCCGGGGAGTGGCCGGGAGAGCAGGGACGCGGCCACGATCAGGTCCTCCGGACTCAGGTCTGCGCGCAGTTCCCCTGCGCCCTGCCCGCGCTCGATCAGTCCGCGCAGCACGGTGCGAACCTGTCCCTGGCGCTCGCGCGTGGCGGGGGTGAGGATCACGGGCCCGCCGTGGAGCGGCAACACGAATCGCTCGCGGTCGCGCAGCGTGGCGAGGAAGAACGCGCGGACGCCTTCCAGGGCCGATCCCGGGTACGCGGCCGCCGCTCGTGCGTTGTCGACCGCGAGGCCGAACGAGCGGTACACCAGCGCGCCGAGCAGGTCCTCGCGGGTCGCGAAGTGCCGGTAGACCGTCCCGACTCCCACGCCGGCGTGCTCGGCGATCCGGGCGATCGGAACCTTCTCCCCGTCGCGGCGGATGAGCTCGGTGGCCGCGTCAAGCACCCGTTCGCGGTTGCGAAGTGCGTCTTTGCGCGGCTGACGGGCGGCGGGATGCGGCACCTGGTCACATCATTACCGATCAACCGGACGATATCGTCCGTATCATAAGCGGACGATATCGTCCGAAACGCATGACTGCCCAAGGAGATCCGATGGCAACGACACGACTGAAGATGGGTGTAGCCGACGAAGCCGTGGCAGTCCGATGACCGCTCTGCCGGAGGACGACCGCACCCGCGAGCCGGCGATCGCACGCCCCGAGGACCCTGCCCTACTGCATCTGGCGGTGGTGGGCGACACCTACACCGTGCTGCTCTCCGGCGAGCAGACCGCCGGGCGGTTCGCGATGCTCGACATGCTGATCCCGCCGGGCGGTGGTCCGCCGCCGCACCGGCATAACTTCGAGGAGTGCTTCCGCGTCATCGACGGCTCGCTCGAAGTGTGGGTGCGCGACCTTCCGCCCGTCCGGCTGGAGGCAGGCGACACAGCCAATATCCCGGCCAACGCCCCCCACGCGTTCCGCAACCCGGCGCAGGTTCCCGCACGGCTGCTGTGCACCGCCGCCCCCGCGGGCCTGGAAAAGTTCTTCGCCGAGTTCGGCGACTCTGTACCCACGCGCACCTCGCCGGGCCCGTCGCTCAGCGACACCGAGCGCGAAGACCGGCTACGCCGCGCCATGGCGGCGGCGCCTCGGTACGGCATGGAGATCCTGCCCCCGCCCGCCACATGAACACAGCTGCCGATGCCCGACGGCGGCGCACCACCGCCGAGCGGGGCGGGGTCGAGCGCAGGTGATCACGCACCGGCGCGAGCAGATCGGCCACGGCCTTGGCGTCCTTGCGCGACAGCGGCTCGGAAAGCAGCTGGTTCAGGACCTCGATGTGATCGGGGAACACCTTCGCCAGCAGCGCCGGTCCTGTAGGGGATCGTGAGCGTCGCGACCCGCTCGTCCTCGCGGGCGGGCGCGCGCGTCACCGGGCCCGCGTATTCATCAGATGCTTCGAATTCAAACAGACAACGACCATCAGAAATGGAGACTCCCATGAAGGCAATGCGTTTCCACGAGTACGGCGGCCCCGACGTCCTCCGCTACGAGGACGTCGAGCCGCCCACCCCCGGCGCCGGCGAGGTGCGCCTCCGCGTCGCCGCAACGTCGTTCAACGGCGTCGACGCTGGCATCCGTGGCGGCTACCTGCAGGGCCCCTTCCCGGTGACGCTGCCCCACACGCCGGGCATCGATGTCGCCGGCACGGTCGACGCGCTCGGCGACGACGTCGAGAACGTCACGATCGGCGACGCGGTCGTCGCCTTCCTGCCGATGACCGCCCCGGGGGCGGCCGCAGAGTTCGTCATCGCGCCGACCGAGGTCCTCTCGGCGGCGCCCACGAGCATCCCGCTCCCGGACGCCGCGGCACTGCCAATGGTCGGCCTCACCGCGCGGCAGGCGCTCTTCGACGACGCGGGGCTCCAGGAGGGGCAGCGGGTGCTGATCAACGGTGCCGGCGGCGCGGTCGGCGGCTACGCGGTGCAGCTGGCCAAGCGCGCCGGGGCACACGTGATCGCCACGGCCAGCGCACGCAGCGCCGAGCGTGCGCGGTCCGCGGGCGCCGACGAGGTCATCGACCACACGAACAACTCGGTGGGCGACGCCGTGGCCGAGCCGGTGGACGTCCTGCTCAACCTCGCGCGGATCGCCCCGGAAGAGCTGGTCGCGCTCGCCGCCCTCGTCAAAGACGGCGGTGTCGTCGTCAACACGGTGCCGACGATCGACACGCCCGCAGACAAGGCGCGCGGCGTGCGCGCTGTCGGCGTCTTCGTCCGCAGCGACGCCGAGCAGCTCTCGCGGCTGGTGGCGCTGGTCGACGGCGGCGAGCTGCGCGTCGACGTCGCGGAGCGCTTCCCGTTGGCCGAGCTGGCGGACGTCCACGCCAAGGCCGACGCCGGCGATCTCTCCGGCAAGGTCGTCGTCGTGGTCGACAACAGCAACTGACAGACAGGAGCCATCAACACGTGTCTGTGGCCTTCGATTCTGAGATCGCCGCCGCGCCATGCGGGTGCCGATCATCGGCGCGGGCGAGCACCGCCCAGCCGATCCAGGCCGACGTGACCCCGACCGAGCGCTACGCGACCGCCGACAACCGACTCGCTATCGGATACAGGCAGCCACGCCCCAGCCCGGACGGACGATGCCCGACCGAACACAAGCGCTGGGCTCGACCGGGCGGAGGGTCAGCGCCCTGCTGCTCGCCAGCAGCGAGACCAGCCTCGTCGTCGGGCTGTCCGTCGTTGTGACCGGTCGGCCCGAAGTAGCGCGTTTTCACGAAAGCAGGGCGCGCAGGTGCGGGACTCCGCGGACCGACCCGGAGACCCGCAGATATCGAGAGCAGGTCTGCGCGCGTCACCCGGCCCAGACGCGCTTTGCGCGGAAAGCTCGCATCCGTCGACGATTGCTTTGTTCTCTCGAACGCCGTGAAGCGGACGATCGAGTTGGCGACTTATGTGAGGTCGGTGTCGTCACACCCCGTGGTTGTTGGGGTTTGACGTGGTTGACATGTAATCGACGTGGGGCATCTGGTCCGTTGGTCTGACGCGTTGACGACGTACGACCGAAACGACCGAAGTCTTGTTGGTCGCGGAGTTGACGAGCGGAACGTCAACGGCTGCAGCGAGGGGGGCGGTGGGGGGCTGTGCAGAAGCGGGCTTGGCTGGCGCGGCACCGGCGGACGGACCTTCACGCGATCGACGACGGGTGGAGGCTGTGGATGTCGGCCCCGTCGGCTGGCTTGTGCTCGTAAGTCCGCGCGCCGGTCGGGGGGGAGCGAGTCGTCGCTCATGTGGCTTGGTGTCGCCCCAACCCCTCAACGTGGGTCAACACGAGCGCCCCACGTTAGCCGGCCGACTGGACGGGGCTCGTGGAAGCCCGACTGACGTCGATGACGTCGACAACAACCTCACATAACGCGCCAGGCGACCGTTTCAAACGCCGCTCGGTTGACGTCGTTGACGCACCAAAGGCGACCTCACATAAGGCGACAACGCAATCGTCGCGAGTCGGCCCGATGGCCGCCGCGCGCACGACTCCATCCGCCCAGAGGCAGAAGCGACGTCGAGCACAGTCGCTCCGCGAGAAGCGGCAGCGGGCGGCGTCTCGGACGACACGCCCGCATTGGAACGGAGGCGACGGCCCTCCGGAGGCAATGGCGAACTCCCGCTCGCCAATCGCGGAGCGGAAGCCAGCAATGGGCGCCCATGCCGAATGCCGTCCCTTGCTTGGGGCACCGTGTCGGCTCCATAACCCCGCTCGTTTTGCGGCGGGTGACACGTTTCTTACTAGTGATCCTGAACCGCGGCATAGGTGCGGGACGTTTTGGAGGTAGAAGCGTCCCTACAGCGGTAAGGTGTGCGCGCCATGCCGCGCAATCAACGGCTCGCCGACGCGATTCGTTCCAGCGGACGTAGCCTCGAGGATCTCGCGGCTGACGTCGGAGCTCATCCCAAGAGCCTCGAGCGCTGGATCAGCTCCGGCAGGCTCCCGCACCCCGCCAGCCGCCAAGAGCTTGCGACGCTGCTCGGGGTGCCGATGCCGGTTCTATGGCCTGAATCTCCAGGAGCGGCATACGGAATCTCAGAGCTCGTGGGGTTCTACCCCACGCGCAACGAGCTCTCGCCGTCGACGGTCGCCTCGTTGCTCGACGACGCCACTGCCCATGTCGATGTTCTCGCCTACTCGGCGATGTGGCTGTGGGACACGGTCCCGCGATTCCGCGCACGCCTGCTCGAGAGGGTCGCGGCCGGCGTGGCCGTGCGAATCTGCCTCGGAGATCCGGAAAGCGACGCGGTGCGAGTCCGGGGCGAGGAGGAAGGCTCGGGGGACGGCATGGAGAGCCGCTGCAAGATCGCGCTCGGCTACGCGAAGGCCGGCCTGGGCGCCGACGCCGGCGTCGTCCGCATCAGTGGAGCAACGCTGTACAGCTCGATCTTCCGCTTCGACGATGAGCTGCTCGTGAACACGCATTTTTGGGGCAACGCGGCCAGCGAGTCGCCAGTGCTCCATCTGCGTTGTGGCGACGACCACGGGATCGCCGCGAATGCTCTGCGCTCGTTCGACCGAGTGTGGGATCAAGCGCGGCCGCTGGCCGGGTAGACCAGCACGTTCACCCACGCTGCGCAGGCCTTTCCCTCGCCCTCGGGCCCCAGTCCGTCGTTCGACCGGGCCTTGACCGAGACGTCGGCGACGTCCATCGTGAGAGCGTCGGCGAGGTTGTGCCGCATCGCATCGATGTGCGGGCGCATGCGTACGGTGCCCAATACCACGAACGCGTCGACGTTTGCGATCTCGTAGCCAGCCCGGCGTACATATCGCCCGAACTCCTCGACGAACTCGAGGCTGCGAGCGTCCTGTGACTCTGGGTCGTCCTCGGGGTAGTGGGTGCCGAGGTCACCGTCGGCGATCGCCCCGGCAAGCGCGTCAATCAGTGCGTGGCAGAGCACGTCGCCGTCGGAGTGGGTCTCGAAGCCGACTTCGTTCGAAACGGTCACGCCTCCGAGCACGAGCTCTCGGCCCGGGAAGAGCCGGTGGACGTCGTGGCCGATGCCTGTGCGAAACGAGGTCATCGCGCGCGAGCCAGGAGCTCTTCGATCTCCCGCCCTGACTCCCTCAGGGCTGGCAAGGATGCGCGGGTGGCCTGGTGGACGATCGACCCAGGCGGATAGCGGTCGAGGATGTCCGCTAAGCGGCGCTCTGCATCCCAGCGCTCACCGTTTGGCGATGACGTAAGGTCGGCCCACGCGAGGGCAGCCGCGGCGAGCCGAGGCGGACGGTCGAACTCCGAGGCCAGTTCCTCGTCGAGGCCGTACAGACGCGCCTCTTGCAGAGGTTCGGTGTGCCATGCAACCAGACGGCAGGTCTCGTCCGGCCAGTAGTGATCGCGAAGCCAGCGCGCGCCATCGAGCGCGTGGAAACCCGTGAGCGCGAGCTCCGGGCTGTAGCCGACATCGTGGAGCCAAGCGGCGTCCTTAACGGCGGATTGCCACTCCGGCTCAACGAGAGAAGCTACGCGGTCGATCCCCGCCGCCACGGCGGCCGAGTGGTCAAGCCGGGTTTCGAGGCCTTGAAGAAGACGGGTGGCGAGCGCGGCGGCCTCCCGCTCATGGGGTTGTGCGCTGCGAGAACTGCGACTGGTCACACGGAGCAATTCCTGGCTCGCCGGCGACATCTCGATCCGGACCGTAGCAGCGTTAGGTGATCGCGCACATCCGCGCTGCGCATCCAACCGTCGAGAGACAAACTTCCGCTCCTAGCATCGGGCACCGACGATCGGCCGACCCTCTGCGAGGCCGGCGGGTCCGCCGGCTTGTTGGATGAGGTTCGACATGGATTGGCCGCAGTAGGTGCGGTTGCCGCCGGCGTCGCCGGTTTGGGCTTGTTGGCTGAGCTGGGCGGCTTGGGTGGAGACGGGGCTGCCGGGCGCGGCGGCCCACCCGGTTTCGATGCCGCCGCCGGGGATGAACGTGGCGACGGGCTGGCCGGGCTGGATGCTCTGGCCGGCGTGGACGGTGGGCGTGATGTGTTCGCACACGTACACGTAGCGCTCGGTCGGGGTGGGCGGCTGGGCGAGGGTGTAGTTGACGCAGTTGGGCTGCCAGCCGCCGCCTTGCGGGCCGGCGTAGGTGACGGTCGCGGCGCCGATCGCGTCGATCGGTTCTGGGCTGGGGTCGGCGTAGTCGACGCCCATGTCGATGCGTTCGGCGACTGTGTGGGGGGCGTTGGCGAGCGGGTTGGCGTACTTGCCGGCTGCGCTCGTCGTTTGGCAGCCGGCGCTGATCGTGGTGGTGGCGTTTCCTTGGTAGGCGTGGGCGTCGGCGAGGACTTGCTGGCCGTAGGCTTGGGCTTGGGGGCCTGAGCCGTTGTAGGCGGTGACGTAGGGAAGGTAGGCGTCGATCGGAGCGCCCTGGGGTGCGCCCTTGTCTTTGATCAGCACGAGCGCGGCGAGCTGGACGGCGGTGGTGGGGTCGTGCGGGCCGAGCTGGGGGTTGGGGAGGTATCGGCGCAGCGAGTCGTACTCGTCGCCGGCGGCGCCGCCGATGCCGATTTGCATCGGCCCGGACGCGCCGGCGTAGTTGGCTTTGCCGGGGCCGGTGGCGCCGGGCTGGGGGATGCAGGACGGGTCGGGGTCGCGAGCGAGGTCGCACTCTTGTTTGCTGATGCCGGCGAGGATCTCCCACGGGATCCGGTACTCGGCGCCGACCTGCTGGAAGATCTGGAGCCATTGGGAGGGGATCTCGGTTTGGGCGGCGGGGGAGGCGGCGTCGGCGAGGCCGCCGGCGCCGGTGCAGGTGGCGATGCCGGTGGCGAGGAGCGCGACGGCGATGAGGGCGGCGGGCGGTCCGGTGAGCAGGGCGAGCGTGCCGCCGAGGAGTCTGCGGCGCTGGCGTCTGCGCTGGCGGGGTTGCACGCGTCGGCTCCTGTGCGCTATCCGGGCGTGGCGAGGCCGCTGATGAGCCAGCGGCCGCGGGTGTGGACGAGGTAGAGGTCGAGCTCGTAGCGGACGCCGCCTGTGGGGGTGAGGTCGACGATCGCGACGGGCGGGTGGCCGGCGAGCACCCGGATCCTGATCACGCGGATCCGCTCGTGCCGCTCTGCGGGGGTCGCGCGCAGCGGGTGGGATCGGGCTTGCGCGCGGAACCCGGCGGTGGCGTTCTTGATCGCGCTCGCGGGAGCGCGATCGAGCGACCAGGCGAGAAAGCCTGGCATGAAGGCGGCGACCGAGCGGGCGGCGCCGGCGGTGCTGACCGGCTGGTCGGGGTAGGAGACTGCCGGCTTCCGTGCGGGTCGCGGCCGTGGCCGGCGGACCGGTGGCGCGGTGGCCGTGATCGTGGCCGTCGTCGTGGGTGCCGCGCGGCCTGTCCGCTCGGCGCGGGGCCCGCCGACTCCCCTGCCGCCCGTGCCGTGGCGCGCGACGGCGAGGATCGCGCCCGCGATGAGCAAGGCGGAGACGACGTAAAGCACCACTCTTTGGCGGGATGAGTTCATCGCAAAAAGAAGGTAGGGGAGCGGGCGGCGGAACCCGCCTCGTCCCGGGGGGCGGGGCGACGGCCGCGTCAGTAATCGGCGCGCGTCAGCCTTGCCGCCCTGCGGTTGTCAGGTCGGACTGGCTGCCGGACATGCCGGATGGCTGGAAAGTCGACCCGCCGACTGCCTGGCTGACCGGTCAGCCTGTAAGCCGTCTTACAGATTTGCTTACACGCCGACTTACATCCGATCGGGGCATGCGCCGAAGCGCGGCGCGGTGTCGACCCGCGCTACGGGAGGGACGCGGCGTAGCGCTGGGCGAGGTCGAGCGCGGGTTGGAGCGCGAGCTCGGGGTTGGCGAGGTGGTGCGCGGCGAGCCCTGCGGTGACGGAGCTCCACAGCAGCGCGAGCGCGTACGGGTCGTGCTCGGCGCGCACGACACCGCGCGCCTGCAGCTCGCCCACCATCTGGGTGAGCTTTGCGACCCAGTCCTCCCATAGCTGCGCCTGGGCGGCCTTGAGTTCGGGCATCTGTCGCGCCTCGGTGAGCAGGCCGAAGGTGACCTGGAAGTGGTCGAGGTCCTCAGCCAGACGAAGCAACGCAGTCGATAGCCCCTCGCTGGTCTCGACCGCGAGTAGCGTCCGGCGGATGCGGTCGAGCTGGGCGAGGTGCTCGTTGCGGGCGACGTACACGAGGAGGCGCTCGCGGCCGCCGAAGTAGTAGCGGATCGTGCCGAGCGGAAAGCCCTTGCGTCCCCCCGGGCGCGAGGCGGTGTCGTGAATGCGCTTGTCGGTCGCCCACTCGGGTCCGCCCTCGGCGAACAGACGGCGGGTGGCCTTGATCAGCGCCTGCGCCGCGGGGGCCTGGGCGCGGCGCTCGGCGAGCTCCGGGGTGTCGGGCGCGGGCGGGCGCGTCTGACCCCTGCTGCCGGCTGCGGGGTTCCGTCCTGAGGCCGCGCTACGTTCTCGTGAGTTCATTTCTCGATGAACACGACTGTGGAGGCTTGATGAGCACCATCGATGACATGCACAACCTAGACGACCGCGAAGCCGACGAACACCCGATCGGCTCCGAAGTCGGTAAGCGGCTCGCGCCCGTCGCGGCTGGCGCGCCGCAGCACGAGGGAGAGCAGTCGTGACCAGCGGGCCGATCTCTGCAGCCGAGGACACGGGGTGGCTCGAGCTGACCCCGCTCGGAGCCCAGCCGCCGGGCGACGGCGACGCCGAGGAGGAGGCTCTGGTGAGAGCTGACTCCCGCGATCTCGACGTGCCGTTGCCGGCCGACGCGCGGACCCCGACGAGTAGGCGGAGCGAGCCTCGCGCGCCGGCGCGCTCGCCGGTTACGTCGAGGCCGCGCAGGAGGCAGCCGGCGCTGCTCGGCCGCGCGCGGGCGCTGTTGACCGACAAGCTGGTCGCGGAAGAGCGGGAGTGCGACGCGCAGCTCGCACGGCTGCGGGTGCGGGGCATGTCGCGCAGCGTGGTGCTGGCGATCTCCTCGATCAAGGGTGGGATCGGTAAGACCACGATCGCCCGCGCACTCGCCGACGCGTTCCAGGACGGCCTGAGGCAGAACACGCTGCTAGCGGACCTGGACCTGGAGTGGGGCACGGCCGTCGCGACCGCACCGGCAGAGTCGCGCCGGGAGTCCTCGATCCTGGACGTGTACCGGCAGCGCGATGAGATCGGCCAGGTCGGCGATCTGATGGCGCACCTGACGGCGTTCGGGTCCGGAGCGCTGCTGCTGCCCGCGCCACGCAAGCCACGCGACATCGACGCGGTGACCCCCGAGGTGCTTGACGCCGCGCTCACCACCGTCCGCCAGTTCTTTCAGATCATCGTCCTGGACCTTCCGCCCGGGGCGGGGATCAAGAACGAGACGTGCCGCTGGGCCTACGGCGCGGTCGACGAGGCACTCGTCGTGACGACGCCGACGAAGGCGACCGTCGACTACCAGCTGCGGCACATCCTCGAGTTCCTGCGCGAGAGCTATGAGGAGCTGCCGCTGCACGTCGCGCTGAACCTCGTCACACCCAGGCCGGGGCAGAACGTGCGGGAGGCGCTGGCGATCGCCGACTCGATCGTGGACTCGGGGCGGGTGCTGCGCGTGCACCGAGACGACGGGCTGGCCCGCCAGATCGACAAGGCGGCGCTCGACATCAGCCAGCTCGGGGTGCGGACGCGCTTGGACATCAAGCGGCTCGCGGCGAGCCTCGCGGCGGGGTGGTGCCGATGACCGCCCGCTGGCTCGCAGAGCACCGCAGGCTGCTCGCCATCACGATCGGACCCGCGCTGCTGATCGCCGTCGCGCTGGCGGCCCTCAGCGGCGGCTCGTCTGCCGCTCAGCGAAGCAGACAGCCCGCACCGGCGATCACCGCGCTCGCGGCGGGCCGCCAGGAGCTTGCTGCCGAGCAGGCGCAGGTCAAGCAGCTGCAGACACTGACCTTGAGGCAGTCGGCGGAGATCTCGTCCTTGAGGGCACAGCTACAGGTGCTGCGCCACCCACATCCCCACCGTCACCGTCATCGCAGGAGGTAGGAGATGCACAACGTTCTCGTGTTCGCGTTCAGCGTGAGCGCCACCCCGAAGCCGGGGCCGATCGACAAGCCCCTCCAGGAGTTGCTGAACATGCTCGTCGCGACCGGGCTGATCGCCGCGGCGATCGGGTTCGTGACCGGCGGAGTGATGAGCGTCGTCGGCGGTAGCGGAGGGAACTACGGGATCGCCGCGCGGGGGAAGGCGATGATGGGCTGGGCGGGGCTCGGCGCGGCGTTGATCGCCGGTGCGACAGCGATCATCAACTGGTTCTGGGGCCTGGGCCTGCTGATCTGATGGCGACAGCACGCGGTCCCATCCCGAACCGACCCGAACGCGGGGTCGCCCTCCTGGTCAGCGGCCGGACCGCGGGCACGATCGCTCTCGTGGTGCTCGCGGCGCTGGTCGGCTGGCTCGCTCACACCCCGGCCACGAAGACCGTGACGCACACGATCGAGCAGCCGCCGGCGACGATCTACCAGCACACCCAGGCGGGAGCCGTCGCCGCCGCCCAGACCAACCTCGTGCAGGCGGAGACGAGCTGCCTGCAGGGGTATGAGCGCTGCCAATCGCCCGCAGCGTACTCGCTCGGGCCGGACGGCGGAGGGCTGTGGTCACTCGCCTATCGCATCAAGGCGTACACGCCCACCGCGGCGGTCATCGAAGCCTGGCAGCTACAGATCCGCGCGGCTCGGATGGGACCTTCGACGCTTGCGTGGGAACTCGCCGACGTTCCGGTGGCGTGGACCGGCACGAAGTGGCGACAGCAAGGTCAGGTGTCACAAGCATCGTCCGGTCCGACTCCACCGCCCGATCAGACAAGCGGAGCGGGAGCGGAGGCGTTCGTGGGCGACATCGCGAGCTTCTGGAGGTTCGCGGGTGCTCCTTGAGCTGACTGCGGCGCGCCGCCTGCTCGCGCTCTGCGGGCTTTGCTTGGCGATCATGGGGTTGCGACTGATCCCAACTCCGGCTCCTGCGCGCGCGGACGTGTGCGGGACGTTCCCGATCAGCATCGCCTGCGGCGCGGTCAACGGCGCGGGGGACGTGCTGAGCACGGTAGTCGACCTGGGCGGCGGTGCGGCCAAGCTGGGGGTCAACGCCACTACGGGCGCTATCAGCCTTGGCGGTAAGGTCATCGGCAAGGCGGTCTCGGTCGGCGGGAATGTTCTGTGCAACTACGTCGCCGAGGGTTGGATGAAAAAGCTGGGCTGCGGGCCCGTGAAGAGCCTGCTATCGAAGCTGGCGGGCAAGGCGGTGGGCGCGGCGGGTGCGGCGGCGTCGGGCACGACAGGCGGTGGCGGCTCGTCGGGCACGCCGACGGCGCAGGCGCAGGTGCCGGCGGATTCGCCTCAGTCGTATTTGCGGACGTCGGCGATCGCCGCGGGTGCGGCGTTCTTTGCAGGTGAGATCGCGCATGTCGTGTCGAGGGGGACGAGCGCCGATGTGACGGCGCCTTGGTACCGGGCGATTTACGGCCGGGTGGCGGGGTTCGCGGTCGGGGTGGCGTTGTTGGCGTTGCTGCTGGCGTTGGCGGAGGGCGCAACGTTGGGTGATGGGGCGCTGGTGGCTGCGGCGTTGCGTGCGGTGCCGTACGCGGCGATCATGACGGCGGCGGCGGCGTCGCTGGTGATGTTGGCGCTGCGGGTGGTGGACGCTGCGAGTTCGGATATCGCCGGGCCGAACATGCGGGAGGTCACGCACGTCCTGCACATGGCGGCAGCGTTGTTTGTCGGGCTTGGGCTGGTCGCGAAGGCTTCGACGGTCGCGGCGGCGCATGGTGGCGCGCTGGTGCATTTGGGGATGATCGCGAAGCTGGCGGCGTTCCCGGCGGCGATGTTCGCGATCTTCGGTGCGATCGCTACGGCAGCGGTGGCGGCTGAGCTGGTGCTGCGCGAGGTGGCGATCTACGCGTCGGTTCTGTTCTTGCCGTTGATCTTGGCGGCGCGGATCTGGCCGCGGCTGCGTCATGCGGGCGAGCGGCTGGGCCGGGTGCTGGGGGCGGTGATCGTGTCGAAGCTGGTGCTGGTCGTGGTGCTGGCGATGCTCGCGGGCGCGATTCTGCATGGCGGGCTGAGTGGCCTGGCGGTGGGGATCGCGGGGCTGTTCGCGGTGGCGCTGGCGCCGGCGATGTTCTACGGCCTGTTCGTGCTTGCGGAGCACGGGTTCACGCGGGGGGCGTTGCCGGTGCCGCAGCCGATGTCGGCGGCGGACCGGATGGCCGAGGTGGTCGGCTGGCACACCGCTCGCGTGAACGAGGTGCGGGGCGTCGCGTACGCGCCCGCGGTCGCGGCGACCGGACCGTCCGCGCCGCCACCTGCGCCGCCGACGCCACCTCCGGCAGCCCCACCGGCGCCGTCTCCGTCGGCGTCTAACGGCGGCGGCTCGGCGACGGCTCGGCCGACTGCGGAGGAGGAGGTGAGTGGTGGCGACGAGTGAGGAGCAGCGGCAGACGTTTCGGCTCGGGCCGCGGTCGACGCGCGGGCTGTTCGGCTACGTCACGGCGACGCAGGGGATCGCGGCCGGGGGTGGTGCGGTGATCGCGATCGGCCTGCTTGCGGGCAGCCATTCGGTGCTGGCGCTGGTTGTGGCGATCGTAGTCGTGGTGGCAGGTGTAGCGGTGGCGTTCTGGCCGGTCGCGAACCGGACGGTGGCGCAATGGGCGCCGGTGCATCTCGCGTACGCGGTTCGGGCGCTAAGCGGCGCGGTGCGGTGGAGCTCGCCGGCGGTCGGGCAGGGTGTGACGGTCGATGAGCACGGGGGGCTGCGATACCCGATCGCGCTGCCGTCTGTGCTGGCGGGGGTGGAGATCATCTCGGTGCGCCGGCCGGGCGGGGAGGTCGGGCTGATCTTCGACCGCCGCCAGCGGACGCTGTGCGCGGTGCTGCAGATCAGGTTGCGGGCGTTCGGGCTGTTGGGCGATCGCGACCAGGAGCGGCGGCTGGCGGCGTTCGGGGAGCTGCAGAACGATCTTGCCCGAGACGGTTCGCCGGTGCAGCGGATCATGCTGCTCAAGCGAACGGTGCCGCGTAAGACGAACGAGCTGGTCACCTATCTGAACGAGCATTGCGACCGGATGGACAGCGCGTCCGTGCGGGCGATGTTCGAGGTGATCGACCGCAGCGCGGAGCTCTCACGGGAGCACGAGGTGTTCTTCGTTGTGCAGATGCCGGCGGTCCGGATGTCGCGATCGGCGCGACGGCGGCTGAACAAAGCGGAGCAGCGCGACCGTGCTGGTGCTGATGCTGTGGAGCAGCTGGAGGGGATCGCGCGGCATCTGGAGGCGGCGGAGATCGCGATCAAGTCGGTTGACGGGGCGCTGACGCCGCGGGCGCTGGCGAGGATGGTGAAGGACAGCTTTGACCCGTTCGGGCGGCTGCTGCGGGACCGGCGTGATCTGCTCGCGCCGGAAGCGGCGGGCTTGGACGCGGCCCATGCGTGGCCGATCTCGACACGCGACTTCCGTGACCGGTATCGCGCGGACTCGGCCGACCACATCGTCTGGCAGATCCAGGAGTGGCCGAAGGTTCCGGTGACCGCGGGGTTCCTGCAGCCGCTGACCCTGAGGCCGGATCTGCCGGTGCACACGATCGCGATCGTGATGGAGCCGATTCCGGCCAGGCAGGCGATGCGCGAGGCGGAGCGGCGCCGGGTGTCGGACGAGGCGGCGGCGCAGACCCGGGCGAAGATGCGGCAGATCGAGACCTCGGAGCACCGCGCCCGGGCGGAGCAGGGCGACCGCGAGGAGCGCGAGATCGCGGGCGGCCTGAGCTCGTGGCGGTGGGAGGCGTACATCTGCGCGTCGGTGCCGGCCGGCGACGAGGACCAGGTCGACCACGCAGTCGGCCAGATCGAGTCGGCGTGCACGCGCTCGTTCCTGTTGCCGACCCGGCTCTACGGCGAGCAGGAGCGCGCGTTCACCTGGTGCCTGCCACTCTGCAGGGGCCTGCGATGAGGCATGGGCGTCACGTGGGCGCTGTCGATGGCGGGCCGGTCGGGCCGGCCGGACTGCTGCAGCGAGTGCTTGCTCGGGACGGGTATCCGGGGATGCGGGCGACGACGGCACACACGCGCGCGCTCGGGCTGTTTGACTCTACCTCGCCGCTGCTGACCCGCGGGGTGCCGATCGGCGATGTTCTGAGCGGCGGCGGGCTGTTCGTGTACGACGCATACGAGCTTTACGCCGAGCAGGACCTGACCGGCGTGTCTGACCCGAACCTGACGGTGTTCGGGAAGATCGGGCAGCGTAAGAGCACGTTGATCAAGTGCCTGCTGCTGCGCCAGCTCGGGCTCGGTCGCCAGGTGTGGGTCGTTGACGTAAAGCCGCTGCAGGGCGAGAGCCCGCCTGGCGGCGAGTATTCGCGGCTCGCGCGAGCGGTGGGCGTGAGCGGCAGCGTGATCCGGCTGGCGCCCGAGGCGGGTGTGAGGCTCAATCCGCTGGCGTGGCCTGAGAATCGTCACGAGTTGCTGCGAGCGGTGGCGCGCGCGGTGCTGCCGCGGCCGTTGTCGGCCAGGGAGCCGGCGCTGCTGGACGTGGCGCTCGGCGATGTCGCCGGCCGGGGCGGTGAGCCGACGCTACCGGAGGTGGTCGAGGCGCTGTTCAAGCCGAGCGTCGAGATGGCAGCGAAGGTCGCGGCGACGCCGGAGACGTTCGCCGCGGAGGCGCGCGACGTGGCGATGGCGCTGCGGCAGCTGTGCGTGGGGGATCTCGCCGGGATGTTCGACGGCCCGACGAGCCCGAGCGTGAACCTGGACGCGCAGATGGTGGTGCTGGATCTCTCCGCGATGGACAAGTTGCAGGAGGTCGGGATCGTGATGAGCGCCGGCGCCGCATTCATGTCGGCTGCCCGCGCCCGCCGCCAACGTCGGGCGGAGCAGGCAGGCGAACCGCCACCGAAGACGATCCTTGTGCTCGACGAGGCGTGGCGCGTGTTCTCGGTGCCGGGGATCGGCGAGTGGCTGACCGAGCAGTTCAAGCTGTCCCGGTCGCTGGGGCAGCAGAACATCGCGGTGATGCATCGGTTCAGCGACCTGAGCGCGGCGGGTGATGACGGCTCGCGAATGGCGAAGCTCGCGCGCGGGCTGATCGAGGACTGCCAGACGTTCGTGCTGTTCCGGCTCGAGGGCGACGAGCTCAAGGAGGCAGCCCGAATCCTGTCGCTGTCAGACACCGAGCGTGAGCGGATCGGGAATCTCCAGGCCGGGCAGGCGCTATGGAAGGTCGGCGCGCACCGCCAGATCGTGCAGACCGCGGTCTCCTCGATCGAGATGCCACTCGTCAACACCGACAAGGCAATGGCGGTGAACCCTGACGGGTTCGAGGCTTCTCAGCGAAGAACTGCGGGAACCCGATGGTAGATCGCGTCGAGAGCCTAGCTGGTGCGTTGGGTTCGGGGAACCTGGTGTTCGAGCTCGGGGTGGTTGAGTGCGGTGGCGTAGCGGAGGGCTGCTTGGACGCTGAGGCCGAACAGGTCGCAGAGCGCGCGGATGTCGCCGCCGTTGGTGTGGATCTCTTGAACGATCCGGTCTTCGCGGAGCGCTTGGCAGGTCAGGCCGGTGCCTTTGAACGGGAACTGCTTGCCAACGGGCGTCAGCCTCGGAGCGCTGCGGCGGGTGATGAACAGGTGCGGGTTGATCGTGTTCGGCCAGGTCGTTTGGCGGTGGTCAAGCCAGGCGCGCAGCCGGACCTGGACTGGGTCGGCGAGGGGTATCTCGCGGTCGGTGAGGGTCAGGCGGCCGTCGACGATGTCGGTCAGCTGGAGCGCTCCGACTTGTCGGTTGGTGAGGGCGTGGAACGCGACGAGCGCGATTCCGAAAGCGATCGCGGGGTCTGGCGAGTTCAGCGCGTCGCGGATCGCTTGGGTGTCCAGCGGGAGCGGGATCGTGGTGTTCGGCTGGGTGGCGGGCAGTCCGCGGGTCGGGTCGGTGAAGATCAGCTTGCGTCCCTTGAGCGTGCGGAACAGCGATCGGAGTCCGAGCTCGGCCCAGTGGCGTTTGGTTCTGCTTTCCGGCAGCGCGGCTTGGATCTGGGTTGGTGTGATCTCGGCGAGCGATTGGTGGCCGGCGGCGGCCCACTGGTGGATGATCGGTGCGATCCCAGCGATCTGCAGGCGGGTGGTCTGTGGATCGCGGGAGCGTTGGCGGGGCGCGGTGGTGCTGCCGTCCAGCATGACCTGAAGCCAGACCTCGAGCTGCGCGCTGAGCGGGGCGGGCAGGTCGTCGAGTTTGTCGGCGAAGTAACGCTCGACCGGGGAGAGACGGTCGTCGATCAGCAGTCCGGCTGCGGTCAGGACATCGAGGGTGGATTGGATGTTCCCGGCGTAGCGGGGGAGTTGCAGCACGTCGGTCGCGTTGATCTTCGCGCCGGGCGTGGCCTGCAAGCTCGCGAGCAGCCTGAGCGAGCGCTCGACGTCGTTGCGTTGGCGGTTGCTCCAGCCGTGCCGGACGGCGTGCTCGGCGACCAGTTGTTTGCATTGCTCAACGAGGGTGCCTTGTGCGGCGAGTGCGCGCTTGCGGACGAGTTCGGGATCGGCGTCGATGTTGAACAGGCGCTCTTGACGCCACGACACGTCGCCGAAGCGGGCGTGCGGGTGCTGGTCGCGGGATGGGGGCCGCAACCGTGGTGCGCGTGGCCGCTGGTAGCGCATGTTCGCGAGGAACAGTTGCTGGCCGTGATGGTTGGCGGCCTGGATGTCCAGGGGACGGCCGGGTTCTTGCAGCAATCGGGCTTGTTCGAGGCAGAGCCGACAGGCGCCTTGGTCGCCGACGGTTGTTCTGCGTGCGCAGTGCCCGCAGTCACCGTCGGGGTAGTGGCCCTGCCACCAGCGGCAGACCCAGCACCGCCAGTTGTGCTTGCGGACAACTCCCCAGGCCAGGCATCCGCGGCAGGCGCCGACGTGCCTGGGGCCGCCGGGATGGCAGCGGTCGCACATCCCGTCGCTGAAGTACGCCTCAGAGCCGCAGTGACGGCATCGCGGCGGGGTGAACGGCCCGCCCGGCAGACACCCGTAGCAATAGTCGACCCGCGGCCGAGTCCACGCGACCTGGTTGTGCTGGCAGACGGTGCACTTCGCCGGCGGGCGAGTGCTCACAACGGCGGTTCTGACTTCGGCGTCCCGAACCTTGGCCTGACCGGCGGCGGGGCGGCGTTCTCACCGTTCGCGGCCTGCTGTCGCGGTGGCCGGCGGGCGGCGACCTTCTCCGGCTCGCAGATCAGCAGCGCCGCCGGGTCGCAACGCAGCACCTGGCAGATCACGTCGAGGTCATCGAGCCGGATCGTGGTCGGCGTCCCGGTCCACAGCGCTGACATCTTCCCGGCGCTGATCTCAAGCCCCGCGTCGGCCAGGCGGCGGCGCATCTCGGTTGACTTCCAGATCCCGCGCTCAGCAGCCTTCAGTCGCAGATTCCACCGCACCGGCTCGCCTCCCTTCACTGAACCGACTCTCCAGGCGCTGGTTGGCGCCCAGCCACGCCCGCTCGACGTGATCGGACCGGACGTGGATGTAGCCGGAGGTGGTCGACAGCCACTGATGCCCGAGCAACTCCTGCAGCGCCTTCAGATCCATCCCGTCCCCGTAGAGCGAGGAGGCGCAGTAGTGACGCAGGACATGCGGCGTGACCCGGCCCGACCAGTGGGGCAGCCACCGCGCGGTGTGCGCCGCGAGCCCATGGCGCAGCGCGTTCGCGCCAACCCGGCAGCACCGGTCGCCCGTCGTGTTGTGGCGCTCGCTGGGCAACATCGGCGCGTCCGGATCGCACCAGTCGTCGCTGAACTGATGGCGAACCTCGGCCAGCCACCAGTCGATCAACGTGTCCACGCCGTTGATCGCTGGCACCAGTCGCGCCTTCGGGCCGCGACCACGGCTGCCCTTGCCGTGGCGGACGTGCAGCTTGCCGAACTCGCCCAGGTCCGGGCGCCAGTCGCGGATGTCGAGCATCACCGTCTCGTTGATCCGCAACCCGAGCCGGCGCCACAACGACGCGGCGAAGTAGTCGCGCGCGGCCGGCAGGTACTTGCGCGCCTGCGGCACACAGGCGCGCCAGCCGGCGAACAGCTCCTCGACCTCCGCGTCCGACGGCGGCACGCGCACCTTCCCCAGCGACGTGCCCTGCTGGCGGTTGAACTCGTCGATCGGCTGTTCCACCACGACACCACACAGGTCGTGGATGTCGCCCTGATAGCGACCGATCAAGAACTCGTAGAACAGCGCCAGCACCCCGGCCTTTCCCGCGCGCGTGGACACCGTGTGCCCCGCGCGGCGTTGCCCGGCCAGGAACCGGTCGGCGTCCTCGCACGTCGCCGACCACAACGGCCCGTCCAGCGAGCGAGCGAACTCCACGATCGACGAGCGGGTGCGCGCGACATGCTCGTCGCACAGGCCAGCAGCGGCCATCGCCAGCGCGTACTGATCGACGATCTCCTGCTCGAAGTCCTCGGCGTCCTCGGCCGTTCGCAGCGCGCGCGGCGAGTCGATGTTCCGCACCACCGCCAGGCCGGTCATCGACACACCGCTTCATCCAGAACGAGCACGCGGGGAATATATCGACCGACCTTCAGGAATCCCGACAGACGGTCAGTCTCGCCGTTCGCGGTGGCCAACCCGCTCGCACGCGGCGGGGGGTCCGTCTCGAGGCACGCCCCGGACGCAATCCTCGCCTCGTCGCTCCGCTCCTCGGCTCCGATCGCGTCCGCGCATTCCCACTCCCCGGTCACCTCTCCACTCGAGACCGCCGATCGTCTCTCTCAGCCCAGTAGTTCGCCACGGCTGCACCCCGAAGCCGGACACGAACCCGAGCGGATAGAGATTGGGCCGAGATGAGCGCGGCAACGGCGAAGCTCGCTGACGGCGCACGCCGCGCGCTGGCCGGGCGCCACGACGCCGCGGTGGAGCTGGGCGCGCCGCCGACCTGGCCCACCAGCGAGCTTCAGCGAGTCCGAACCCAGGCGCGACAGCTGACGCGCGCACGGGCCCGCCGGCACCTGCGCGGCGTGACCGCGCTCGCCGCGGCCGCGGCGACCATGGCAGCCACCCTCGGAGTGAACGTGCTCGAGACGGTCGGCGCCGCGGTCCTTGCTGTGGTGGCGTGGTGGGTGTATCAGATCGGTGGGGAGACGCCGGTCGTGGCGCGCTGGCGCACGTGGGCACACGGCCGGCGGGTGCTGGAGCGCGAGCTGCGGCTGCTCGGCCCCGAGTGGCGAATCCTGTGGGACCGCCGCGTGTACGGGCTGCCCGCCCCGGCGACCCTGGCGGTCGGGCCGTCGGGCGCGTGGACGCTGTGGTGGCCGGAGCCAGGCATCAACATCTACGCGGACCCCGACGCGGCAGCGACGACCGTGAGCGAGGCCGCCGGGGGGCTGCCGGCCATCGCGTACGTGCTGCACCGCCCGTCCCAGCAGCTGCGCATGTTCGTGCACGAGATGGCGTGCGCCCCTGCGGTGGCGTCCCGCGACGACATCGCGCGCGCGGCGGAGCAGCTGCACACGATGCTGCTTCAGGAGCCCGTCGGGGTGGGGCTGTGATCGGCCGGCGACGTCGGGAGACCGCGCGTGCGCAGGCACGAGCATTGTGGCTGGACGCGGCTCGGATCGCCGAGCAGACCGGCAGCCTGGACTTCCGCGCAGACCCGGCGCTGCATCGGCCGATCTCACAGGTCTGTCGCGGAGCGATCGCCGATGCGTTCGACGCTGCGCGGGCGCTGCAGGCGACGGCTGGAGGACCAGATGGCGGGCGGTGAGGTGCGTGCGTTCTACGAGGCGCTCGGGATCGAGTTGCCGGGCTGGGCGCACACGGAGGCGCCGGTGCGATGCTTCGCGGACCCGGAGGCGCACAAGCGCGAGGATCGTGACGCGTCCTGCTCGGTGAACGTCCATTCGGGCGCGTTCAACTGTCACGGGTGCGGGGCGCGCGGCGGCGCCTACGACGCGGCGCTCGCCCGCGGCCGCTCGCCACGGGAGGCGATCGACCTGATGGTCGCCCTCGGCCTGACCGAGCGCCGCCAGCGCGACACGTCGCGCACGACGTCGCCGGCGTCGACGCCCGACACGTCGCGCAGCCCGGCACGACAGCACACGCAACGGCGGGCGACCGCGCCGGCGTCGTTGGCGGTCACGGGCCAGGAGGTGCAGGAGTGGGCGGAGCAGCTTGAGCGCTTTCCCGCGCTGCTTGCTCGCTTGGAGCGTGACCGGGGCTGGAGCCGCCGCGCGCTCGTCGACCTCGAGATCGGCTTTGACGGCGAGCGGATCACCGTGCCGATCTGGCGCTCGGCGACACCGGCCGACCGCGTCGCAGGCCGGCACGCGGTGCTGCAGGGGCTGCTGCGGCTGCGATTGGACCGCACAGAGCATCCGAAGGTGACCGCGATCCCCGGCACCCGCTTGGGGGTGCTGCCGCTGCCGGCGTGGACCCGCGAGGAACGGGTGCTGCTGGTGGAAGGGCCGAGCGACATGCTCGCCGCCCGCTCCGCCGGGCTGCCCGCGATCGCGGTGCCCGGAGCGAACGCATGGCGCTCGGAGTGGGCGAGCGCGCTGGACGGCCGCCGCGTGGTCGTCGTGATGGACTGTGACCGGGCCGGCCGCCAGGCCGCCGCGAGGATCGCAGAGGACCTCGAGCGCCGCGGCATCGTCGCCGGGATCTACGACCTCGCTCCCAGCCGCCACGACGGCTACGACGTCTCGGACTGGCTGCGCGATGGGAAGACCGCGGCGCTGCTGCTGGCGCCGCACGAGCTGCACTCGGCGAGCACGTACCGGCGGACGGGAGGCGTGCCGAACGCGGTCGAAGCTGCGCCGGGTCCGCGGCCAGCCCCGCACGCGAGACCAGCCGCCGAGCGTGCGATCGCCGCGGGGGAGAGGAGCGTGTGGTGCAGAGCGTTCTGATCGTCGAGAGCGACGAGCGGCTGTTGCGCGAGCGTGCCGATCAGCTGTCGCTCGACGGGTACGAGGTACAGACCGCTCAGACCGACCGGCAAGCCCGTCTGAAGCTCGCCGAGAAGCCCGACGCGCTCGTGCTGTGCGATGCCGGCGGCGGACCGCGGACGCTGCGGCTGCTGCGAGAGCTGCGCGCCGGGGAGATCCCGGGCGCTGACGCGCGCGTCCCCGTGCTCGCCGTCGGCGCTGATGACGAGTCCTCGGCGGTACGCCTGTACCGCAACGGCGCGGACGTCGCACTACCCACCCGCAGCTCGCCGCTGCTGGTGACGGCCGGGCTTGAGGCGCTTGCCCGGCGCCTGGACGTGGAGCAGCAGCGCCGGTCCGTGCGGCGGATCGGGAATGTGACGATCGACGACAAGGCACGCGCCGTGGAGGCGAACCACCGGCCGGTGAAGCTAAGCCGCCTCGAGTTCGACCTGCTGCAAGCGACGAGCTCGCAGCCGAACGACGTCATCAGCCGCGCCGATCTCACGCGGCGAGTGTGGGGGTTCGAGCCGGACCCGACCAGCCCGCGGCTGGTGGACACCGCCGCGCACCGGCTAAATCGCAAGCTCCAGGAGGCAGGCGCCGAGGCACGGCTGCAGGTCGTGCGCGGGGTCGGCTACCGACTGACCCCATGAGTGACAGGTGTATGACGAGATCGTGTCAGTTCTGCATCACAACGGCCGGTTGAGCCCGACCACGCGACAGCGCGCACAACGATGAGCACCATGTCCGAGTTCCAACAGATCACATACAACGGCGAGGTGGTCGCGGTCGTGATCGCCGACCAGGCGATCATCCCAAAGGCCCTACCGGCCGAGGACCGCAAGACGGTGCAGGCGATGTGCCTCTACGCCCTCGAGGTCGCCGCCGGCCGGCACGCCGGCCCCTACAGCGATGACCGCGCACTCGCGTACGCCCAGCGAGCCGCGGCGGAGCGAGCCGAATGAACGGACGCCAACAGGGTCCGGGACAGCTCGGCGACCTGGAGCGAGCCGGCCTGATCATCGCCGGAATCCCGGTCCTCGCCGGCGCCTGCGTGTGGGCGTGGACCGGACTGGCCGGCGTGCTGTTCGGCGGCGGCTGGCCGCACCTGAGCGCCGCGCAGCTCTCGCGCGCGATCGTGAACGTGCCCGCGCACCTCTCAGACCCGCGGCTCGCGTTCCCCCGCACGATCCGCTCACGGCTGCCGGCTGCGGTCGGCTTCTACGTCGCGCTGCTCGTGCTCCTGATCGTGTTCGGGGTGGCGGTGTGGCTCGTGGTGCCGTTCTGGCAGCGGCACCGAGCCCCGGGCAGCGGGAAGCGGACCGGCGCGCGGTGGGCGCGCGGTGGCGACCTCGGCCGGCTGCAGCGCGGCCGCCAAGCCCGCTCTGAACGCTCGTCGGGCGCGACCGTGCTCGGCCTGTCGCTCGGCTATCACCGCGGCGGTCGGCCGCTGCGCGCCGAGGACCGGCACGCGCTGGTGGTGTTCGGGCCGACGCAGTCGGGGAAGTCCGCCGGGGTCGCGATCCCGAACATCCTCGAATGGGCCGGCCCGGCGATCGTCGTATCAATCAAGCCCGACCTGCTCGATGCGACGATGACGGCCCGCGCCGACCGCGGCGAGGTGCTCATCTACGACCCGTTCGACCTGTGGCACGGCCGTTCGCACACGTGGTCGCCGCTGGCGAGCTCGCAGACGTGGAACGGGGCGCTTGAGACCGCGCAGCGGATCGCCGGGGCGGGCGAGACGGACATGAGCAGCGTCAAGGGCGGCGGCTTCTGGTCCAAGGCGGCCGAGCAGCGAATGGCGCCGCTGCTGTACGCAGCGTGCCGCTCGCGCCGCACCATGGCGGACGTCGTGAGCTGGGTGTACGGCGCCGGCGGCGCCGACCTCGACCGCCTCATGCACGAGCTGACCGGCCGCAGCCGCGACTCGCTCGAGCGCGCCGACGCGCAGCACGCGCTCGACGCCCACCTCGCGTTCGCCGCCCTTGCGGGGGAGACCAAGGGCGGGATCGAGAGCGCCGCGCAGGTCCTCATGTCCGCCTACCGCTCACCGACCGTCGTCCGATCCGCGAACGGCGCGGAGATCACCGGCGAGCGGCTCCTGGCCGGCGCCAACACCGTCTACCTGATCTCGGATGCGCGCCGGTCCAGGCTGCTGCGGCCGCTGCTGATCGCGCTGCTCGCAGAGCTGCTCGATCACGCCTACGAGACGGCGAACAACTCGCCCGGCCGGCGGCTGGCGCAGCCGCTGCTGGTGTGCCTGGACGAGCTCGGGAACGCGGTTCCGATCCCGAACCTGGCGGAGATCGCCTCGACCGCAGCGAGTCACAACATCCAGCTGATCTCGATCTTCCACGACATCGCGCAGGCGCGCGAGCGCTACGGGCAACAGGCGCTGACCGTGATCAACAACCACCGCGCCCGGATGTTGATGTTCGGTGTCGCCGACATGGAGACGCTGCGGTACTTCTCAGAGCTCGTCGGCGACGAGGAGGTCAAGGACCGCTCCGACCGCGACGCGCCGATCCGCCGCCGGCCGCTCGCCCCGGCGGACGAGCTGCGTCAGATCAAGCCCGAGCACGCGTTGCTGATCTACGGCGCGCTGCGCCCGGCGATGCTGAAGCTGCGGCTGTTCTTCAAGGACCGGAGGCTGCGCGAGCTCGCCGGCGTCGAACACACAGAGGCGGCCTGATGACCGCGATCCAGAAGCCAGCAGACCTCACGCGCGAGGCGCAGGCCCACCTCGACCTGCTTCCGACCGCCGACGTCGCCGTGCCTGGCTGGCGCGGCCTGGAGGCCGAGCAGCGCTGGGAGTGGTTTCAGCAGCTCTACGCCGCTGCCGGTCACCTCGACCGCCGCTACCGGCTCGGGCTGCGCAGCGGCTGGTGGGAGGACGAGCTGCAGCTCGAGCTGCTCGCAGCGCTGGCCGCGTGGGTCGGCATGTTCGACTACGCCAGCTGGACCGACCCCGAAGGGAAAACACGGCTGCTGCTGCAACTACCGTCCTACCGGGAGGCGCTACGCGGCGGAGCGCAAACGTTCGAGCCCGACGACGACCGGAGACGGTTCGAACAGCACCTCCGCGAGAAGCGGGGCTGCACAGAACGACCAGGAGGAGAGTTGTGAACAGTGTCCCGTCGATCGGAAACCTCGGGTACCTCACGAAGGCCAGCGAGATCGCCGTCACCGGACCGGCTGCACGGGAGAGCGACGACCATCCCGACGCGTACTTCCGCGTTCCCAGCGGAAAGCGGAAGCGTGCGCCGCCGCCGACGTAGTTCCTGAGATTCGTCCACTCCGGAAGCCACGGTCGGCCCGAGCCCGGTGTCCGCGTTCTTGGCAGAGCAGCAGCGCAGGCGTTAGCGTTAGCAGGGCGACGTCGTTGCGGCTAGCACCACCCGCGGGCCGGGCATGCGCTTGGTCGCCAATGCGATGGCGCGGCTGGCGCTTTCCTCAGAATGAATGCGATCGTCCGGACAGCGGCCGCGGACTCTCGAGATTGGGCGATTGCGACAGTCGCCCCGCGTTTGCTGGACGCGCCGATTCCGAGCTAGCACGATCACGTCTTGCCTAGGCAAGAAGCCAGACCGAGCGTCGACTCGATTGTCGATCACCGGCTGCCGCTTCGCCAAGGGAAGCGGTCATATCATGGCCGCCGACGGCGATGCTGCTGCGACTCGTCCGGAGCGAGAGCCTCGATCGCCACGACCACGTGGTTCTCCACGCCTCTCTCTGCTGGCCGACCGACAGTCTCGCCGAAACCGACCTCGTCCCGCTTCGCCCACCGCTCCCACAGGCGGAGTGGTCGGCTTCCCATAAGCTCGGGCCTCAGTTGCGGAAGTCGTCCCGAGCATCACCCTCACCCGCGGCCCGGCCGGCTTCCGACTTCCTTGGCCAAGGAACGGTTTTGCCGAGGGCGACCGGCACGCCGCTACTTGTACTCAGAAGAAGCTTTCGTGACGCGGGAGGGTGCTGGGTACGATAACCCCTCTCACCCAGTTCTCCGCAGTTTCCAGACCCATGACCAGGCTAACGATCCCGGCGTTTTTTCGCGATCTCATCAGTGATACCGCCTACGAGGTTTCACTCCTCCGCCTGACGGACGCGACCACGGTGATCTTGGACGACAACAAGTTGCCTTTCTTCCCGGCGTATACCGACCACGGGCGCCACCACATCGAGAACCTTCTCGTAACGGCAGTCAATCTTGTGCCGATTGAGGTTCGTTCTCGGCAAACCCTTGCGCCCGAGGACGGCGCTGTTTTCATCGCCGCAGCACTTCTTCATGACCTCGCCATGCACGTTCGCGAGGAAGGCTTCATCGAACTCGTATCGTCGAATTCCCGCCCGCCATTGCCCTGGTTTCGCGATGACCAACCTGGCCACAACCGTGATCTTCCATGGTCCGTGGAGTGGGCGAGATTCCAGCAAGAGGCGCAGCATTTCACGGTATCCCAGCTCGAAACCCTTTTCGGCGCACCCCCTCCACGCATTCCGAGTGTCGCGTATTCAGAGAGGGGCCGCCTCGACGCGAATTCGTGGGCTCCCGCAGATTACCTCCTGATCGGTGAATTCCTTCGCCGTCACCACGCTCGAATCGCTCACGAAATCGCGACTTATGGATTTCCTGGACTCGATGACTCCATGTTTCCGTGTCTTGCCTCCAGCGTCCCCACCATTGCGGACATTGCAGGTGTAGTAGCTCGGTCGCATAATGCAGCACTTCGTCTAATGCTGCAGTACCTGGAATGGCAGTATCCCGGTGTCTTGCAGCCGGCCGGGTCCTCGGCGGTTTACTGGATGGCGATTCTGCGGATCGCGGACTACCTTCAGATCGACGACACTCGTGCTCCGCTGGCGCTACTGCGGCTGCGTGACCCGCGCAGTCCCACGAGCACGCTCGAGTGGGCGAAGCATGGTGCTGTCGCAAAAGTCATCTGGAACCATCGCGACCCTCTTGCAATCTACATTGACGTTTCGCCGCACCACACGCTCGAAACCCACCTCGCCCTGAAGGAGCTTCTTGCCGACCTTGAGCGGGAGTTTGACACTAGCACGGCCGTCCTCAGCGAGCTTTACGGACATGTCGCAGCGGTGCCGGCACAGCGCGACCCTAGCGGTCAAACTCTCCCTCCCCTTCGGCTTGCCCGTCAGCGACTACGTAGCAACCTTTCGGAGCCTAGCCTCCGCGCGAGATTACCTTTCATTCCTGAGCGGGCAGTTCTGTCTAGCGCTGATGACTTGTTCCGGCGCCTGATAAGGCACATCTACGGGAATAATCCTGTGGTTGCCGGGCGGGAATTGCTTCAGAATGCCGTTGATGCAATTCGGGAGCGCCGTCGCCAATTCTTGGGAGACACCGTCGGGGCTATGTTGTCAGAGGACGGCGCGCACGTCGCGGTTGAGATGACGACCGGCTCTTCCCGAGAGCAGCTGTTCACTGTCAGAGATGCAGGCGTCGGGATGACGCCAGAGGTTGTTATCGACTACTACCTTCGGGCAGGGGCATCATATAGTCCCTCTCCGGACCAACTTGCCGACTTAGATCCCCACATCGTGCCGGAAGTCGTCAAGGCAGGTGAGTTCGGGATCGGCGCTCTGGCCGCTTTCTTGCTCGGTTCGCGGATGTACGTGACCACTCGGCATCGGACCGCTGCCGCTGGAATCAGCTTCGAGGTGCGTCCAGATAAGTCGTCCGATCGAACTCTGGCGGACAGCGGCCGCTGTTGGAACCTCGGTGACCATCCCCCTGATAGACGTTAGGGACGACGCGGCGCGGCTGATAAGCCGCACTGCCGAGTATTACGCGTTAGCGGATCCGGTCGTGACGTTCAGGGCCTACGGAACGGTCATCGACCCTCCACGAACTCTTGTTCCAACTCCGGGCGCCGGACTGCCCGCGGGCTGGCACGCGGCCGAACATCCCGATTTTGACTCGATTCATTGGTACTCGTCGTCCGGCCCGGCCGCGGCGACCGATCCGCGCCGACACGGTTTGGTCGCCGTCAACGGCTTCTGGGTCCATGATGGACGTTCACGCGACGTGGACGCTGGCGGAGCGTACAACTGGTCATCAGAGTCGCTGGCGCGCGCATTATGGGCTCCTACACTGTCGCTGTTCGATTCACAGCACCGTCTTGGTTTGAATCTTCATCGGTATTCTCTTCTGGAACGGGAACTTCCTTTTGAGCAAGAGTTGCTCGCAGCCATAGCGTCTGACGTGGTCGCACATGGCCGGACCCATGGACCAGTAAGACATCCACTCGGGCGCGCCCACACGCTACAGCCGGTGAGACTGCGGAACGGCTGGATGCCTCTTCTTCCGCAGCTTATTGCGCGCGAGGCAGCGCATCTGCTTATTGTTTGGCGCGAGTCTCCACGTGGGGGACGCAAAGGGCATCCAGAAGCGACGCTTCGCGCGCTCGATACCTGGCTCGGTATCTGCGATGCAGCGGTACGCCTAGTCGCCCACCGCGACGAGCCTGGCAGTCTCGCAAAGTGGCTTGGCGCTAGGCACGTCGTAAGCTTTCAAGCCTTGCGCGCGGACAGGCTGGAGCGAGGCTTGCCATCGGGTAAAGAAGGCTGGAAAAGGATGGCTAGTTACAGTTCTAAGGACGTTCGCATCTTTGTCAGGCGGGATACCCGTGCATCTGCTGGTGGCCGGAAGGAACGGGCCGGTATCAGCGCTTCAGCCGCATCGTGGGCGGAGAAGGCCGCGCCTGTCCTGAAAGATTACGCCGTCCGACGGGGAGGTGTAACTATTACTGTTATGACGGGATGGAACCCCGGCGGGCACGCAGGCAGCGGCTTAGAGCCAATCGCCGCGGAATGGATGGACCGAATTGGTGGTGTTCTGACGCTCGGGACGCGAAGCGACGGGTGTCCCTGATATGTACTAGGCCGCGAGACGGAAAGAGCACCAGTCCACAACCGGGGCAATGCTGTCGACGTGGCCGTGGACGCCCGCTGAAAGTCTGATGCTCAGCGCGATACGGGCGCTCCCGGAACACCAGCCGAGCATGAGCGTCTCGGGGCTAGTCCGGAGCGCGCCGAAGCGAGAATCACCGCCGTCGGCCGCTGACCTGCACGGCGTCGGCGGGTTGAAGATCCGTTCGCGGCGGGTGTCGCGCTGGCCGCAATCGCCGGTTTGCATCCTGGACACATGAGTATCGCGCTGCGTATCGCTGAACCGCGACTCGCCCTCACGGCCCTTGACCGGCATCGGCGCGCCCCATCCGTTGTCGGCCGTCGCGTCGACCGTCAAGCATCTGACATGCGATGCGGCGATGCGGGCGACGGGGGCACTTCCGGCGTCGTGCGATAGGGGCACCGGAGGTCGGGATAATGCGGATGTGCGCGCCGTAAAGATTCCTGATGTTCTGGGCCAGTATCTGAGCGGATCTCAGTACGAGGGTCCAATCGCATTGCTGCAGGGTGCAGTGAGCCACGTCCTCAGAGACAACTCGACCGTATTCTTCCCGGGATATACCGACCACGGCGTCGACCATGTCGAAGACGTTCTCGCGACCACTCTGCGCCTCGTGCCCCCGGAGGTCTGGAACAGCAACCTCTTCCAACCGGCAGATGCCGCCGTGCTCATCGCGGCGGTTTTGCTCCACGACATCGGCATGCACATGAGCGACGAAGGCTTTGCCGAATTGGTGTCGCCGGAGAGAGAGCCCCAACCCCATCCCTGGTTCAGCGAGCATCGAGGCCCCTGGACGCTGGATCGTCCCTGGTCTGTGCTCTGGGCAGACTTTCAGTCTGAGATGCAACACGCCAGCCGCTCGAAGCTGAGCGCGATGCTTGGACCTGGGGAGACCGGAATCCCGCCAGTAGCTTTCTCTGAAGCCGGTTCGCTTTCGCCACACGAGTGGGCGGCGAGTGACCGCCTCGCAATCGGCGAATTCCTTCGTCGCCATCACGGAAGAGTGGCCTTCGAGACGGCGACCCACGGTTTTCCAGCTACGAGCTCACCCGACTTTCCGGTCTTGTCCGAGCACATACCTGACCTAGCGCCCGCAATCGGCCTCACGGCCCGCTCTCATCAGGAATCGCTGCGCTCCGCAATCGAGCTCCTCCGCTATCTCCAAGGCAGCAGCCTGAGGCCCTTCGGCGCGCTTATCCCTTACCACATGAGCCTGCTCCGAGTCGCCGACTACGTCCAACTCGAGCACGAGCGGGCACCACGGGTTCTTCTCAAGTTGAAGCAACCGCTTAGTCCCATAAGCATTGAAGAATGGCACAAGCACGCTGCGGTCGCCAATATTTCCTGGGACCACCGGGATCCCAAGGCCATCTACCTCAACGTATCTCCGCGGCACAGTCTTCGTGTGCACCTCGCTCTTCAGAATCTGTTCGCGGGGTTAGTCGCGGAACTCGACACGACGAACGCAGTCCTCAGCGAACTCTACGGGCGCGGTGAGCTGATGCCGTTGGCCCTGACCAAGCATCGGATCGCAACTAATCTCACTGCTCCTAGTCTGACTCGCGAACTACCATACGTTCCTCGCAGGGCCCGCCTCAAGTCCGGCACCGATTTATTTCGGCTACTAGTCGGCAACGTTTACGGCAAGCGACCCGACGTCGCGGGCAGAGAGCTCATCCAGAATGCGGTCGACGCAGTGCGAGAACTGCGACGTGATGCAATCTCTACTGGCTTGGAAGACGATTTGACAGCCGAGGACGGCCAGATCAAGGTGGCTCTACGCCAACTTACTAGCACTAGCTATGTCCTTGTGGTTAGTGACCGCGGGATTGGAATGACTCCCGACACTGTCATTGACTATTTCCTAACAGCGGGCGCGAGCTTTGGGGCGCCTCCGGGGACTTATGCTCGGTTATCTCGCAGTGAGGCTGCGCAGACCGTGAAGGCTGGACGGTTCGGGGTCGGCGCGCATGCAGCGTTCTTGCTTGGGCCGACGATGAAGGTCGCAACCCGGCACGCTGCTTACACGCGCGGACTTGTGTGTACCGTTCGAAGCGACTCCGACGAGCTCGTCGAACTCACATGGGCCGACATGCCGCGGGGCACTACCATCGAGGTTCCATTCGAACTCGCAGAGGAAACGCCCGAGATGTTCTTGACGCGCGTCAGGAGTTGGTATGCGCTTCGAGAGCCGACGGTGACGTTCGGGATCGAGGGGCCCTTGCCGCGCGACGCCACGGCTCACAACGGCGAGGGACTTCACGTGAGGAAACGCCGTGCCACCGGGACGACGGGACTCTTGGTAGCGCCAGAATACGCCGCGCCGACACCTGGAAAAGAGCTTCCGCCCGAATGGCGATCGGTTGAGGTACAAGGTTTTGAGGGTGTTTGGTGGCGCGCCGTACCGGACACCCGTGAGGAGCCGCGGCCAGCCTCTACGGCAGAGCGCCGCGGCAAACTCGCCTTGAATGGCTTGTGGATTGCGGAGCGACCGTGGGAGATCAACAGCGATGCTAGTTGCGCGTATTCGTGGTCGCACGTAGTGGGCGTCCGGGAGCCGCACCTCGCAGTCGCGGACACTCGTGGGCAGCTAACCACGACGCTGGATCGGTACCGGCTGCTCAGCCGCGTTGTGCCGTTTGAGTCCGAGCTGATCTTTTCCATTGGTGAGGATCTAGTCGCTCATGGCCTTGCATTCGGGCCTAGAAAGTATCCGCTCGGACTCGGCTATTTCACGGCACCTGTCTTGAGCTCCGATGGGTGGGTGCCGCTTCTTCCAGATGTACTTGCTGCGGCGGGATTCGAGAGAGTGCTTGTCCTTTGGGACAGCGACGCGACGGATACGGAGGCGGCAGTTCTTGCGAGTTCTGCTTGCCCAGCGTGGTTGAGGCTAGAGACCCAGAGCTCACCTATTCAGTTGCAGGGAGCGGTTCGGCGCCTGGCGAGAGCCACGGGTGCGCGGTCACATGCGTCGGTTGTGACATTTCGGCTCGAGGATGAGAAGCCGCCGCCCCGCAGGGGCCGGCGAGTCAACCGGCGTCCTGCGCGATACGGTCACTGGCGCAGGGCGGGAGGTAAGAAACGCCGACAAGCCGACGGGCAGGGCCTTTGGTCGGACGTCACACGTCAGGGCTCAATGGGACGGGAGCTCATCGACTGGCTCGTGAGTCAAGCGAAGAGCCGCGTCGACGACGATAACTTGGTCGTCGTGACCCTTCTGACCGATTTTGCCGGCTCCGACACCCTGTTGCTGGCGTCCGACCGTCCTCACGTTCCGTCTCTAGGCGAGGCGTGGCAGGAAATAGTAGGCACGACACTCGATAGCGCGACGAGCGATAATCTGGTCGAGCGATGGACGCCGGGCCAGGCCGGAATCCAAGCTTGGACAGCACCACAGGCTTGACCGACGGCTGCAGTGCTGCGCCGCACATGCAGCTGAATACGATATCTCACGCCAGCGCGAGTGACATGTCTGTCCCGATGTATTCCGGACTGTGAGATGTCCCGCCGATGGGTTGGGGGCTCAGCTCGTCTTGCACTGAACTCGCCTAACTACTTCCCCCGGATAGAGTCATAATTGCCGCCCCGCGAGTAATGGCCTAGATACAGCTAGCCAGGGATCCGAAGGGTTGCAAGCAGCAGAGCAGCAGCCGCGTCCCGGGTCGTCACGCTGCCCGTTGCGCAAAGCAGGAGCCACGGATCGAAACGGCAAGCGGACGGCCGCTCTTGAGCGAAGACAGGTGCCATACGGGGATCCATACGTCTCCCGATGATGCGTTCTGACGATCCAGTGCGGGAGGCCGTCGAGCTCCTCGTCGGTGATCCGCAGGCCCTGCTGGACTACCGCTCGCTGCCGCTGCGAAGGTCCAGCGGCGGCAGAATCTGAGCGCCAGCTACATCGTGAGCGGCCCCACCTCGGCGCGAACCCCCGCCCTCCTGGGGTCCGAGCCGGATTTTCCAGAGACGAAGACGTCTACGCTGCGATTGCGATGATCACTCGGGTCTCGTTCCATCGGTTCAAGCAGTTCCGTGACCAGACGTTTGGCCTGAAGCCGCATGTGTCGCTACTTGGAGGAGGGAACAACTCGGGGAAGTCGACCATCCTTCACGGTCTGGCGATCTGGGAGTTCTGCCGCACGGCGATCGAGATGGAGCGCGGCGCGGATCTGTTTCTCACAGGCTATGCCGGTCAGGGTATTGGGCTCGGTGATGACGAGTTTTCGCCGATCAATGTGCCGAGCCTCAAGCACCTGTGGACGAACCTCAAGACCCAAAAAGACACTGAGCGTGATGGCTACACGCTGAAGATCCGCTGTGACTGGGAACAGAGCACGGGCGCGCGTCATCTGGAGTTCGCGCTCTCGCTCTCGAACGATCGGCTCTTCGTCAAGCCAACCGACTCCAATCTGGCGGCCGGCGACGCAATTCCACGATTCGCCTATCTGCCGCCCTTCGCAGGCATGACCGACCGTGAGATGCGGCTTACCGGTGCCATCCGTCGGCGGCGCATCGGCGAGGGCCTCGCGGGTGCCGTCCTGCGCAACATCCTGCTCGACATGCAGGAGCGAAACGCGCGGGAACGATTGACCCTTCGCGGGAGCAGGACCAAGATCAGCGACTCGGACCTGAGGTCCCTTCGCGCGAGCGACCCTTGGGAGCTCCTCCAGCAGAATCTCCGGACGACCTTCTCTGCTGAGTTGTACATCGCGCCGTTCCGCGAGGAGTACCACTCGTACATTCAGGTCGAGGTGGACAAGGGCGACGTCGATGGCTACAAGCTCAAGCGACACCGCGGTTACAACAAGCGCGATCTCATGGTCGAGGGCAGCGGTTTTCTCCAGTGGCTGAGCGTGTTTGCGCTCGCTACCGACCCCGAGATCAACATTCTGCTCCTTGACGAGCCAGACGCTCACCTCCATAGCTCGCTGCAAGAGCAGCTCCTCGACAGCCTGCGTGCGATTGCCTCGGACACCGGCAAGCAGATTCTCGTCGCGACACACTCGACCGAAATCCTTCGAAACGCCGAGCCGAGCGCCATCCTTCACGTCCGCGATGGGAAGGGCAGATACCTCACTGAGGAGCATCAGAAGGTGGGCCTGCTCGCCGGGCTCGGAAGCGACTACGCGCCCCGGATCGACGCGGTCAAGCGGACGAAACGGCTGCTATTTGTGGAGGGCAGAACGGACGTTCCAGTTCTCCAGATCCTCGCTGACAAGCTCGGCTTGACGTGGCCTAAGTCGTGGGTGACGTGGACAACCACGCGCACCCAAAGAGAGCGCAAACAGCTTTACCTAGCTCTCGCGGAAGAGATCCCTGGTCTCGTCGTGCTGAGCTTGCGCGATCGCGACGATGAAAAGGTCGAGACGGTGGGGTCGGACCTAGTAGATCCGGCGGCGAGCGGCGACGCTGGATTTCATCCCCGGCGTTGGCGACGACGCTACATCGAGAGCTACCTCGTATGGCCGCCTGCTGTCGCGGCGGCAACCGGATTGCCCCAACAGCAAGTGGAACAGGACCTGGCCGACCAGCACGGCATCGCAGTTGGCTCAACGTTCACTCACACTGAAGCGCCGCAGGCGCTTCTCGACGTTCGGGCAAAGGCGATCCTCAAGCAAGGAGGCGCCGCCGTGATGGGCCAGTTCGACGCCACCGTGCAAGACGTGGCGATGCGACTCGACCCCACCACGATCTGCGACGACATCAAGACCTTCCTCGAGGACCTCGTCGCGCTCGCGTAGCGCAGTGCCGGTCGAGACCGTCAAGCCCGAGATGGGTCATGCGCCGACGCCGCCGGTCTCGCCGCACGAAGCGAGCGCCCTTACGATCAGCCAGCAGGTCCCGGGTGTTCGCTGAGGATGCGCGTCCCCGATCCGACCCCGCGTTGCGCACTCGCATTCGCCCGATCTAGGGCGTCCGGTTGCCGCTGTCCGCGCGAAGGCTCCTTATCTGTGCAGGCGTCGCTTGTCAAGTGCGATTCTGGGTTCGATGGTTGAACTGCTGGATGGTTGGGTGGCGCGCGGGCGAGGTCGGGGCGAGGGTTGTGGTGCGCGCGGGCGCCCAGCCTTATCTCGGTCCACGATCCGGGTGGTTCCGGGTCGGCGACATGATGGTTGATGGGGTGATCCCGCTGGGGGAAGCGTTGCGGCCGCTCGGTCTATGATGGCCGTCCACGTGGGGGTGGCGGCGGGAGCTTGGCGGGAGCTGGCCGCGGCGCATCTGTGTGAATGAGGGCTTGGCGCGCACCGGCGAGGTCATGCGGGTTGCAGGGCCTCCTCGCCGAGCTCGCGCAGCGTGTGGTAGCTGCGCTTGAGCAGTTTGCGCGCGATCGACAGGCAGGCGCGGTTGCCGCCGAGCCGCTCCGCCGCCTGCTGGTAGTAGGCGTGGTCGGGTGAGTTTGGCCGGCGGGCGCATTGGGCGGCTTCGAACAGCGCCCAGCGCAACGCTGGCGGTCCCTGGCGGGAGAGGTGGCCGGGCGCGCGGCGCTGGTCGGAGGCGTGCACGGTGATGTCCAGGCCGGAGAACCGGACGGCTTGTGTGGAGGAGCAGAAGCGGCTCGGGTCGCCGAGCTCGGCCAGGATCGTGACCGACGTTAGCGGCCCGATTCCGTAGTGGGCTTGCAGCGCCTTGCAGCCCGGCTGGCGGCGGGCGTAGGTGCGTAGCTGCTTGTCTAGCGGCGCGAGCTGGCGCTCCAGCGCGTCGATCATCGCCAGCGCGACCGTGATCTGCTCGCGCGCGGACGACGCCAGCGGCAGCGTCGCCAGCCACGTCAGTCCTGCTCGGTTGATCAGGTCCCCGCGCTTCGGGCAGCCGTGGTGATAGAGCACCGACTGGACCCGCTGCTGCCACTCGCCGCGCTGCTCTGAGAGCGTATGGCGCAGACGCACGCGCGCGCGAAGATCGAGGATGTGCGCCGGCGCAATCCACGACTCGGGCACCCTGCCGGCCATCAACAGCTCGCGCAGATGCCGGGCGTCGGCACGGTCGTTCTTGGCGCGCTTCTTGCTGCCGCGCAACGCAGCGGTGTCCGCCGGCTCGGCGAGATGCACGATCGCTCCGATCCGGTAAAGCTCCTCGACCACGAACCGCCAGCCCGTCGTCGCCTCCAACGCGACCTCCAGCTGCTGGCCGCGAAACCGGGCAAGGAACCGGCGCACGCCCACGCGGTCCGCCGGCGCGACCCGCGCCCTTGAGACCTCGCCGGTCGCGGTATCCACCCAGTCGGTGGTGATCTGCGCTCGATGCTGATCGAGTCCCATTAGGATTGCCATCAGGGGCCTCCTCAAGCTCCATGGTTTGCAAGCCTGCACGGCCCAGCGCCGCGCTTGAGCCGAGGGGGTCCCTACACAACGAGCCGGACGGAACGGTGGGTGGGATTGGCATTGCACATGCCATCTATGTCAAGTGCGCGACGCTGCGGGTAAAGCCCGCAGCGGCAAGAAGGCGCAGATAGGCAACCGGCAGGTTGCTGATGGCGCGTTGTGAGGCAGTCTGCGGGCATGGGAGGACACACCGCGTGACCGTTTCGGTCGGGGCGGTTGGGGGTGTGCCCATCTCCTCCTCGCCGCAGTCTGGCGCTCGCCGCGGCGCCGTCAAGGGGAATGCCGCTGCGCGGCTTGGGTGCGCTCGGCCCTGTCGGGCCATTCCTTGACTGCGCGTCGCGTCGCGCGCGGTTATGCAGCGAGGAGGGGCTGGGCGGGGTGAGCGGCGCGCTGGGCGGCGGCGAGGTCGCGGATCATGCGCCGGTAGATGACGTCGGAGAGGTGGCGCTTGAGGATCCGCCGGGCCTCCTTCTTGGTGTGCCCGCCCGCGCGCGCGTTGGCGTAGATGCGCTGGGCGCGCGGCTCGCAGCGCAGCTGCGTGACCGCCATCCGGTGAAGGATCGCGTTCACCCGCCGGTTGCCGCCAGGGTTGTAGCGGTGCCGGACCGGCTCGCCGGGCCCCTCCGCGGTCGAGGCAGGCAAGGGCGCGGTGGCGTTGAAGCGCGCGAACCCGCCCTCGGTGAACCGGCGTGGGTCGCCGACCTCGACCAGCAGCTCAGCGACCGACCGGGTGCTCAGCCCGCACAGCTGATCGAGGGTCGAGCCGTTCTCGCGCACGAGCGCCTCGAGCTGCGCGAGGACCTGCTTTTCCTCGAGGTCCAGCGCCGTGATCTGCGTGCGATAGCCGTCGAGCAGCTGCAAGCGCAGCTTGGTCGGCGGGTCATAGCGCCGGCGGCGGTTACGGCGAGCGAGCGCCGCCAGGCGCGGTCTGACCGCCTTGGTATCGGGCAGCTGCTCGCGCAGCCCCAACGGCAGCTCGCAGAGCAGGTACTCGGCCTCATTGACCAGGTGCTGGCGGCTGGTGAGGATCGACCGGCGCCGGTTGTGCCACAACGCAAGCAGCTGGTGCTGCTCGTCGGGACCCTGCTCCTGCCCGGCGCGCTTGAACGCCCGCGCCAGCAACGGGTGGGCGAGCACCTCCCGCGCGATCCGCTCGAAAGTCCAGCGTGTCGGACTTGCCGCGCTGGCGCGCGCGATCAGACCGCGGCGTGCGGTTCGCGCACACATCGCGCACGTCATCGCCGCGGTCGGTGAGGAACACGGCCGTGTGGCGCCCCCAGCTCGCCGACCCCTCGATCCCCCACCGGGCGATCTGCCCGAACTGCCGCGCCCACGCCTCGAGCTCCCGGTGCCCCCCGCCCGAGACACGAAAGTGCGCCGAGGCAAGGATCCCGCCGCGCGCGTCGGCGACCGTCGCGGTCAACGTCCGCTTGTGCGGATCGATCCCGACCACATTGCCCGCATGATCGGGCGTCATCAACAAATGCGACGGTCCCGGACCGCGCCTCTTCGCTCGCTTCACTACAACCTCCACAGGTATGTTGTTGTTGGCGGACCGGCCGACAACATCCCGGTAGACGCCCCCGCAGGGGGCGAACGCTCCTATCAGGTCAGGCCGATCCTCGAAGGCAAGAACCGAGGCCGACACTTCGTGCGGAAGACACCCCTCGCCGGGAAGTCAGATCGCTTTGGAGTCAGGCCTCGGCTCAGTCTTCGAGCCTAACGCGGGCCGTCGCCCACGCTGGCGACCGAAATTCAACACCGGGATCGCTTTCACCCTCCCGCCGCCTCGCGTCGCGCGATCGCGTTGGCGACGAAGCACAAGCCCGCGACCGGGCGGTGCTAGCCGCTCGCCCGATGGCTAGCAAACGGCGGCATGCGTGAAGGCAGAAGACTCGAGAACTCGGGGAGTCTGTGATGCTGCTGGAACGCCGGCATGAGCCACCCACGTCTGCGTTCGCGCTGCCCCTCTCCGATTTCGGGAGGGGCGGTGCGTCGCGCGCGTAGGTTGCCCCGGGACAGCTACCCCAGAGGGCCGATGAGGAGGCCGCGAAAGGGCTCACGGCCCGATCGTCGGGCCGCCAGGCTTCGGCGGCCCCTGGCGGGGTGCCGCTGGCCCGGACGGGCGCGTAGGCGGCCGGAAAGAGGGCTTGGTGGGCTGCTGGGCGCTGGGCGTCGGGTGTGAGCGGCCGCCCTGCAGTGCTTTGAGTCGCACGGCCTCGCGCTCCCACCGCTCGCGAGCGATCCGCTCGTCTGGGCGCGGCCCGAGCTGCTGGACGAGCCAGTCCGGCGAGCCGGCCGGCTCGGCTGCCGGCGGACGGTCCGTCGCGGCGGGACGCGAGGTGTCGCGCGGAGCTAGGGCAGCGGATCCCGGCGACGTGTCGCTCGAGGCGATCGCCGACGGCTGCGTGGTGCGCGGCTGTACGCTGGCCACGCCGGGGATCGGCTCGTGGGCGGGAAGGTCGGGCGGGAGCTGGAGAGTGGGGTCGAGTGCGGAGCGGATGCTCGCGAGCCGCTGGCGGTTCTCGGCGATCCGCTGCGCGTAGCGTGCGATGCGATCCTCGTCGGTGCCGTCGACGCCGAGGTCCTCGCGGGCGATGTGCACGGTGTGCCGGTACACGGCGCGAGTGTCGCCGACGTAGGTCTCGCGCTTGGCTTGGGACCAGTGGCCGGCGAGCGTGGCAGTGCCTTGGACCGTTGCGCCCTGCGCCGGGAAGCTGTGCATCGCGTACGCCAGCCGCACGGCCGCGGTGCGCTTGCCGGCGGCGTGCTCGGCCCGCAGCCGCGCCTGGTCGATCTCGACGAGCCGCGGCTCGGCGCCCGGCTCACGGACGAGCAGCCTCACCGTGTCCTTCTCGGCATTGACGGCGTCGATGACCGCGATCTGCCCGTTCTCGACGCGCTTGGGCCGAGGGCCGTCGGAGCGCGGCGCGAACGTGTACGCGGCGTCGCGGATCGCCACCAGGTCCCCGGGTCGCAGTAGGTAGTTGCGATCGACGGCGGGGACCGCGTGCTCGCCGAGCTCGCCGGCCTCGAGTCGCCGCTGCTGCGCCAGTTCGTTGACGAGATCGACGTCGCTGTTCGGCCCGTGAACGATCAGCATCGACTGGCCAGCGTCACTGCGATCGCGCCACGAGTCCCACTCGTCGACCATGCCGCCCATCGCCTGCGCGCGCGTGTCGTAGAGCTTGAGCGCATCGTGCTTTTGGAGCACGGTGGCGGCGTCGGTGCCGCGGCCCTGGTCAACGGCGACCTGGTAGTCGCGCAGCCACGGGTGTACGCGCGCGGGATCGTGGGGGTCGCGGTGCCGGCGGATCTGCCGCAGCTCCGCGGTCGGGATCCGAGAATCGCGCAGCATTTCCGAGAACAGGCCGGGGAGCTTGATCGCTTCGTGCTGCCCGTCGTGCCCGACCGCCCGGACGCGCACCCCGTGCTGCTCAACGACGTTAGCGATCTCGCCCCAGTGACCGCCGTCGAGCTTGGAAGCCTCGTCGACGAAGATCACCGTGCGCGCGTCGAGCGCGATCGCGCCCGCCTCGGCGCGCACCTTCAGCTGCTCGACGGTCAGCGCCGGCGCGAACCCGCCGAGCTGCTCAGCCATTCGTCGGGCGGTGGTGCCGTCCATCGCGACTGCCAGCACCTGCCAGCCCCGATTGCGATACGCCTCCGCGGCCGCGTGTAACGTCGGCCCCTTCCCGGTCCCTGCGCGCCCGGTCAGACACACCCAGCCGGCGGCGCTGCACAGCAGCTCGACCGCGCTGCGCTGCTCATGGTCGAGCTGCCTGCTGTCCCCAAGCGCCCGCTCAGCCGCCCGGAGTCCGGCCTCGCGATCCGCCGCGACCAGCGCCTCGCCTGCCCCTTCCCTCTCCGCCGCCCTGGCGGCGACGGCTATGACGCGCTGCTCGAGCTCGCGGATCTCCCGCGAGGTCACTCGCCCGCCGGCGAGCGGCAGCAGATCGCCGCCCCTGGAGCACTGCATCCGCGCCAGAAGGCGTGACGCCTCCTCGGCCGACAGCCGACCGGCTGCGGCCTCGAACACCAGCGCGCGGGCGCGCGCGAGGCTGACCGTTGGACCCTGCTCGCGCAACTGCGCGAGCACGACATCCCGCACTTCGGCAAGCCGATCCTCGAGCGTGCGGGCATAGCCGCCGTGGTGGCGCAGGAGGCTGCCCGCGCCGGGCCCGAAGTCGTGCTCCTCGGCGAGCGCGTCCCATACCTCGCGCAACCTGCTGGGGTCGAGGTCGTGGTCCTTGGCCTGTCGGGTCTCCTTGGCCAGCACTGCCAGCGCGCCGCCGTGCAGCCGGACCCCGAGCTCGCGCTCGACCCGGGCACGAGCCTCGGCGACCTCGCGCGAGCGCGGGGAGAACACCTCACACAGCGCCTCGGGTACGCCTTGCACCTCGAAGTAGCGGGCGCGGTCGCCGGTCCCGGAGCGGACAGCCCAGCCGGCTTGCACGAGCGTGTCGGCGACCTGGGCGCGGAACAGCGCCCCGCCCTCCAGGGCGGCGTCGTGGCGAAACCACTCCCAAGAGTCCGCCGCCACCAGCTTCCCGTCCGAGCGCGTGACCCCGATCACGAGGTTGTGGACATGCAGCTGCGGCGCCGGCGCGCGATCACCCCGCGCCCGCCGCGCCGTCACGTGCAACGAGGACGCGACCGCCGCCCCCGCCGCCGGCTCCCGCACCCGCGCCCCATCCTGGCCGCGGCGATGAACGACCGCCTTGTTACGCGCCATGTACTGCACCGTCCGCTCAGCCGCCTCGAGCAACGCGGTCTCGATGAGAGCCCGGTCCCGGTGATCGGCCATCGCCCACAGGACCGAGACGGACTTCGGCACCGACAGCGTCATCTCCACGTGCGCGACACCGTTGACCTTCTCGATCACCGGCCGCCCGTGCTCGTCGAGCAGCGCCTCGCCGTTCTCGTCACGCGCCTCGCGCTTGAGCGACCCCGGCCGGCGTAGCTGCTCCCCGGTCTGCACGTGCTGCCCCTGCAACACGGCGATCAACTGCTCGCGCTCGATCGCCTCACCGCGCCGCACCCCGAACCGCGCCAGAGCATCCTCCACCCCCAGCCACAGCGACGAGCCAGGCCGCTCCGCGACGCGCTCGGCCTGCTCGACCTCAAGCTGGTAGTCAGCCCGCGCGAACGCCTCCGGCGCAGCCGCGGACTCCAGCCGGTAGTCGCCCGCCCGCGCAGCGTCCGCGCGGTTACCGACCTCGACCACGACCTTCGACAGCGTCAGCACAGGCGCGCGAGCAGTTCATCGTGCACTGAACTCATGGTGCCAGCGTGGCACGACACCCGGACGGAGTCCGTCTAGTCTGGTGCGACTGAGCGAAGCGAGGGAGCGGAGCTCTGGCCGTTGCTTGGAGGTCGGCATGGAGGTCGAGGAGTGCTGCGGGCGAGTGTGCTCGGCATTCCGTCTAGTCTGGTGCGACTGAGCGAAGCGAGGTCGAGGAGTGTGCTGCGGGCGAGTGTGCTCGGCATTCCGTCTAGTCTTGTTCTCGGATCATGAACTTCGCGCCGAGTCGACCGACTGTTTGAGCGCGTCTGTGGACCGTCGGAGGTCGAGGCCGCCGGGACTCTTCGTCTGCTCGACGCGCGACAAGACCAGCTGAACCGGCGGCTGGACGACGCAGCGCTGGAAGACGAGGACATCTCCCCCGAGGAGGAAGCCGCCGTCCAAGAGGCGCGCGACGAGCTCGCCGCAGGCGTCGGCGTGATCTCCCACGAGGAGATCACGCGCGAGTTCGGCATCACGTGAGCGAACAGCCCTGACGGATCGCGTACACGCCCGCCGCCCGCCGCGATCTCCGAAGGCTCGACCCTCCGGTCCCGAGCGGGTGATCTCCGCGCTCGAGCGGCTAGGCTGCAAACGACCCGCGCGCGGATTACGCAAGCTCGCCGGAACCGACGAGCACCGCCTACGCGTCGGTGACTGCCAGATTCGGTTCCGGCGAGACGCTGATTCGCGCCAGATCGTCGGCGCCTACGAACGCTGACGCTGAGGCCTTGGGCCGGCGCCTTCTCGCCGGTGCCAGGGGGGCCGTCGCCGCTGGTGCAAGACTCCCGGACGTGGAGACGTCGGGCACCGGCTTGACCGAGCGGCTCTTGATGATCGCCGGCGAGAAGGCGCTGGCGAGCGTCGGCGCTCGCCTCGAGGACCTCGTCGATCCGGACGTGCGGGCGGTCGTGATCCGCGCCGATCATCCGGAGCTCGATCGCGCGCTGCGCGAAGGCAAAGACGAGCTGGATCCTCGACGGCGAGCCGATGTCGATTCGCCTGCACCTGACGATGCATCAGGTGCTCGCCAACCAGCTCGCCGCCAACGACCCGCCCGAGGTGTACCTGACCGCCCAGCGGCTGCTCGCCTCAGGCTACGACCGGCACGAGGTGCTACACATGCTCGCCGCCCCGATCGCCGAGCAGATCCACGCCACCGTGCACGACGGCAAGGAGTACGACCGCGACAGGCATCTGGCCGCGCTCGCTGCGCTGCCAGGATCAAGGAGGCGCGGCCGCACACAACGAACGCCCAAGCACGAGGACCGCGAAGCCGTCACACGGCGCGGCGAGATCGCCGCCGCTGAGCGGGCGGCGCCCGAGTAGAGGACTACCTCCGAGGCTGTGCTCCCCGGCACCGCGCCGACGGGCCCGACCAGCGCGCGCACATCACCCCCGCCGACCACGTGTCCGGTGAACGCGAAGCGGGCGAAACGATCCGCGAGCCTCGCAGACGCTGTTCCGAAACAAGAGCCTATCGGCGGCCCCCGCCTGACTCCCGGGCCCCGACAAACCCGGAGCGTCGACGGCACAAAATCATCGTCACATCGCTCTTCCTCGTCGTCCTTCTCGGCACTCTCGCGCGGGATGCGGGGATGATCGGCGCGCTCGCGTTCGCGGCGGAGCGGCAGCCCCGCGGGTTCGCTAGCCGGAAGTTTTTGAGGGTTTGAGACCCGATCCCCAGTGTTTGTGGGGGTCGGGATCATTTATGCCGGTTGGGTGTAGCCAAAGTCATGACTGTTATCCGTCCGAGGTATGTTCTATATTGTTGGCATGGCGAAGCGTGGTGGTTCGGCTCACGTAGCCACAATCAAGACGAAGGGGAAGGACGGGGCGGTCTACACCTCGCATCTCCTTCGTCGCTCATACCGCGAGGGCGGCAAGGTCCGCCATGAGAACCTCGGCAACCTCTCGCATCTACCGGCGGAGATCATCGATGTGATCCGCGCGATGCTCGCCGGCCGTCGACTGGTTGATCTCGACGAGGACTTTGAGATCAAGCGATCGCTGCCGCACGGCCACGTCGCCGCGGTGCTGGGGGTGCTACGCGACCTCGATGTGGAGCGGCTGATCAGCCGCGATCGCTGCCGTGAGCGTGATCTGGTTGTCGCGATGGTCGTTCAGCGGCTGATCGGCCCGGGATCGAAGCTGTCGGCGACCAGGCGCTTCTCGCAGACCACACTGGGCGATGAGCTTTCGCTCGGCGAGGTCACCGAGGCCGAGCTGTTGGCGGCGATGGACTGGCTGGTCGAGCGCCAGCCGCGGATCGAGCGGACGCTCGCGCGTCGCCACCTGCCCGGCGAAGGGCAGAGCAACGCGTTCGTGCTCTATGACCTGTCCTCGAGTTACATGGAGGGTCGCTGTTGTCCGCTGGCGACGCTCGGCTACTCACGCGATGGCGTAAAGGGCAAGCTGCAGGTCAACTACGGGCTGATCTGCAGCCCGAACGGCCGCCCGGTCGCCGTGTGCGTGCACGAGGGCAACGTCACCGACCAGCAGACCGTTCCCGAAATCGTCACCGCGGTGTGTGAGCGGTTCGGGATCGAGAACGTCGTGTTCGTCGGCGACCGCGGGATGATCACCCAAGCCCACGCTCAGAGCCTCAAGGAGCAGGGCGTGGACTTCATCAGCGCGCTCAAGAGCGTGCAGATCCGCTCGTTGGTGAACTCAGGCGATCTGCAGCTGTCGCTGTTTGACGAGGTCAACCTCGCGGAGATCACCTCACCCTTGTTCCCCGGCGAGCGGCTGGTGGTGTGCCGCAACCCGGCCGTCGCCGCCGAGCGCGCCCGCAAACGCGCAGAGCTGCTCGCTGCTACCGAGGCCGAGCTCGAGAAAGTCAAGGCCAGCGTCGAGGGTCCGCGCGGCCGGCTACGCGCAGCTGACGCCGGGAAGATCGGCGAGCGCGCCGGCAAGATCTCAAACAAGTACAAGGTCGCCAAGCACTTCACCCTGCAGATCACCGACGGCGCGTTCGCCTACGAGCGCAAGACCGAGGAGATCAACAGCGAGGCCGCCCTGGACGGCCTCTACGCGATCCGGACCACCCTCCCCGCCGACACGCTCGGTGCGCCCGCCGCGATCCGCGCCTACAAGCAGCTCAAGATGGCCGAGCGCGCGTTCGGAACGATGAAGGACACAATCGAGATCCGCCCGATCCACCACCACCTCGAGACCCGCGTCCGCGCGCACGTGTTCCTCTGCATGCTCGCCTACTACGTCTCCTTCGAGCTCCAGGCGCGCCTCCCCGAACTGCTGTTCACAGACGACACGCCGCTCACCCCAGCCGACCCCGTCAAGCCCGCCACCCGCTCAGCATCCGCCCGCGCAAAGGCCGGCAGCGCCACCACCCCGACCGGCCACCCCGCCCACACCCTCCCCGACCTACTCGCAGACCTCGGGACCCTCTGCCGCAACACCGTGCGCATCGGCCACGCCGAGCACACCTTCACTCGCCTCACGACACCCACCCCACTACAAGCCGACGCCCTCGAACTACTCAACATCAAACTCCACCAGTAGCCAAAGCCAAACCCGTCAGCAGCACCCGAATCCCGCACCACCACGCGGGATTCAACATCTCAACCGTGAAAACTTCCGCCTAGCGACCGGCGCGGAGTGGCCCGAGCGAGCAGGTCGGGGTCGTCGACGCCGTCGCCGCGTTGCACCACGAGCGGCACCATCTGTTCGTGCGAGACCGGTCATCGGATTACGCCTGAGCGGCCACGCCAGCGCGGCGACTGCTCCGTGCGAAGAGCGGCAGTGTGGTTGAGACTGCCGTTGCGGCGACAAAGGAGAAGCCAACGTAACCCGGTCGCGGTCGGCTCTTGGTAGTGGAATCGACGGAGCGGAGACGGCGGATCGAGGGAGCCACTCGAGCTTTGCCTGGAGGCAGATGTGTGCATCGGGCCTTGCGTCCAGGGTCGACGTTTTCGCGGGTTGCGAGGCTGGCCCGTCGCGACGATGTGTTCGTCGCCGCCGAGAAGCGGGACTCTGTCGCGACTCGTCCAGTGCCTCGGAGCACGACAAGTGATCGCGGTTGACCGACTGCTCCTTCACGCCTCCAGCGGTGACGAAGCCGCGGTGGCCGCATCCCACGACGAGCAGCCAGCTGGTGGACTGGCGACGCGGCGATCGCGTTCGTCCGCAACGCATTCGGTCGGCCGTAGCCAGCGGCGACGACTCCTGCCTGGGGCGAAAAGCGGTCTGCTCGCGTCCGCCTCCGGTTATTCGCGCAAGGCCCGCGGCGCGTCGCCGCGCGGGCGGCGGGGGTGCCGGTGGGCGAGCAGCATCGGTTCACGCGCTCCAGCTTCAGGGGGTTCAGTTTGGCGCCTTCGAGGCCTTGGCGCGTATGTCGAGGTGGGTATTGGGGTCGCGTGGTTCATCCTTTTTGGCCGATGCGGAGGAGGGTTGCGGGCCGTAGGCTCGTGTTTCTGGCGGACATGGCCGCATCGTCGGGCAAGGCCCAGGCCCGGGTGGGTCGCACCTGATGTGATGGCTGTCGCCGCCGTCTCGACCGAATGAACGGAAAAAGGAGCAGGACGATGAGCGATAACCCTGTGTTTGTGTATGGGGCGGTGTACGCGGATCGTGATGACGCTGATGCCGATTACAACACGCTGCTTGATCTGCATTCGGCTGATCTGGTGGGCAGCTATGACGTCGCGTTGGTGTACAAGGACGATGAGGGCAAGGTGCACGTGACCAAGCACGAGAAGCCGACCCAGCACGGCGCGTGGACGGGCGCGGCGGTTGGCGCGTTGGTGGGGGTCATCTTCCCGCCGGCGATCCTCGGTTCGGCGCTGGTCGGTGCCGCGGCGGGCGGGGGGATCGGGCATGTGGTGGGTGGCATGTCGCGCAGCGATGCCAAGGAGCTCGGCGACTACCTCAACGACGGCGAGGCCGCGCTGGTCGTGATCGGCAAGTCGCGCATGCTAGAGCAGCTCGACAAGGCGCTCACGCATGCCGAGAAAACCCAGGAGAAGGAAATCGACGCTGATGGCAAGGAGCTCGCGAAGGAACTCAACGCGCTGCCCGCCTAGCAGCGTCTCGTTCTCGCCGGCTCCACGGCTCCCTCCGCAACGACGCACACGTTTGGGAGCTAGGCCGGTCTGTGGCCGCTCTACGATCCTGAGGTCGGACAGTCGAGGTGGATTGGGCGCGCACTGGATGCCTGGGAGCGTTGACCGGCGGTGAGGTCGGCGGACCGTCTCCGAGGGAGAACTACTGAGTCACACCGCGGTTTCACTTTGTTGCATATAACGATCGCGGGGTGCAAGTCTTGGCAGGGAAGACACATACACGACAGACCCGGGGTAGTGACGGCTTCGGGGATCTATCTCGAAGGTGGTGGACTAAATGACATTCCTCTGGATTCTGTTGGGCATCATTTACGTGGCGTGCTGGCTCTATTTCGGGCTAACAACGTTCCGCAAAGGGCACTACTGGATGTTCTGGATCGGATTCTTCTTCCCGTTCCTCTGGATCATTGGCGCATTGATCGGCCCGACTCCACGCGTTGCTGGGGTTGTGTAGGGCCGCAACCGTACTCGCCAGATAACGTTGGTTGCTTGAGCCCTCATCGCTCGGACAACCAGCGTCGAATGGTGGTCGCACAGGCTCCCTAAGTTAGCTAAGACGACGAAGGAAGGTTGAAATGAGCGACGAGCAGATGACCGACGAGCGGATGATTGAAGAGCTCGAGGCCGAGCAGTCGATGTTCGTGCAGACTGCGAACGCCATGACGAGCGACGGTACGACCCTGACACTGAAGGAGGTCACACCATCGACGCTTTACTTCTCCGATCGCCCGAAACGGATTGTGGGACACATGACCACCGTGGACTTCGTCGACCTCTGGGCCGAAGGAGACAACAGCTTCGAGGAAGACCCCCCCAACGCGGTGCTCGCGTTCCTCGAGCCCGGCGATGAAGCACCCGAAGACGCGGTCGTCGTGATCCGGGAACCGCGTCTTGAGAAAGGCCAGCTCTCCTACTCCATCGAGACTCTCGAGGGGACGGTTCCCATGCAGACTGGGCCCGTCACGCTGTTCATCGACCCGTTCGGGCGGCCGCTCTCGCCCGTATCTGTATGCGGAGTGAGGCGGCGGGAGCGGCGACGCGACCGCAGACGCTAGTTCCTCGCGCGAGAACAGCCGCTAGCATCCAGCCCCGCTTGCGAGGTTGCGTGGGGGCACGCTGCACGCGTCCTCCAGCGCCGGAGCGACCACGAGGAGATCGGTGCGGTTACCATGACGCTTGGAGAGCCACGTCGCTGCGAGGACCACCGACGGGGACGCGAGACCATGAAACCCTGGCTCCCCTGTCGTTTGTGCTCATCGGCTGTGAGCCCGCGTCACGGTGGCCTGGACGTTACTGCGCCTCCTCCGCAGCTTCGAGCTCGTCCTCGAGCACGGCGATGACGATCCCCAACGCCTCGGCGACGTTCAGGGCAGCGTCCATCGTCCGCGGCGTGCCGACGATCGGAGCGACGGCGATCAGGATGTCCTGGACCTGCTCGACCGTGACCCCCGCGTCCATGGCAGGGCCGACGTGGATCAGATACGACGCCGCAGGCGCACCGACGGCCGCCAAGGCGGCGATCCGCGCGGCAACGAGCGAATTGGCGTCCAGTCCGCACCGCGCGACCGACTCCGCGGTCATGGCAGCAAGCGTGTCAAGGAGGGGTCTCTCGGATGCGTCTGTCATTGCGCTCCCTTGGATTGTGGGCAAGCTCCATTCCGATAATCGTTAGAAGGCTCGGCTGTCGCATCACCCGGATCGGATGAAGTCACGAGCGCACGGCATCATCCATCCGCGGGCGCTCGCCAGCAGTCACCAGCGAGACCTCCCGCGGACGCCGAGACGGTCGTTCTGTACGTCCCGAGCACGCGCGACAGGGCTGCCGCCGGCGGCGCCGACGCCTGCAGCCGCGGCGGTGGAGATCATCCTCATTGGACGATGCGCGTTGGAGGGGCGCTCCCTACCCTCGCAATAGTGGTAAGCACCTCAACGCCACGGCCCATACTCTTGTCTCTAGGAGCGCGTTGGGCCTATGCACGCCGGCCGTGTGGTCGAGGTACCGATTCCCCCTGGCCAGGTGCACGTCGGACTCCTTTACGCCTACGGCGGATCGCTCGCGACACCCCGCTGCATCGAGAGCCCGCGTTGGTCGGTTCGGTCCGACGGTGGCCATGTCTCGCAAGTGGCGTTGAACCCGGTTGTGATTCCTCACCTACGCACGGTCCCGCCAGCCGATCAGAAAGGAAGTGCTGTGATGTCACCCAACGAGCAGGAGTCGGTCATCATGGACATGTGGGAGGTCCCTCCGGGACGCCAGCAGGAGGTGATCGATGCGCTGCGCGAGCTCCTTGAGCAGGCGCGACGCACCGACGGGTTCGTCGATGGGCGAATTCACGCCAGCCTCGATGGCAGCAGGGTGGTGTCTTACTCAACAATGCGCTCGGCGGCCGACCACCAAAGCTTTCAGGAGCGGGGCGAGATCCGTGAACGGATGCAAGCGCTCGAAGCGATCGCGGTTCCCCACCGCAGCGCCTACGAGCTCGTGTGCGTGTTTACCGCTCCGGCTGCGACAGGTCCAGCGCAGTTCTCTCCTGGAGCTTTCTGACGTGGTCGCCTGAACACACCAGCCGGACCGATCTCCTTATAGCTCGCTGCTGAGCACGACGCGGCTGTCGCAGCTGGTCCGGGGATCGGTGTTCGTGTGCCCTCCCCAGGTCGGGATCTGCAGCCAGCGCGAGGCCCGCTGGGAGGGCTCCCGCGCTTGCGCGACGCCGTTAAGCGGTCAGCTCGTTCCACCAGTCGGGGTCGGGGTGGAATGGTGCGGCGGGTAGGCCGGTGGCGTCGGTGTCGTACCGGTAGACGAGCCCGGCGGCGGGGTCGGCGCGGCGCTGCTCGTCGGTCCAGCCCTCGGTCGCGGTGGTGACGAAGAGTCGGTTCAGGCCGGGTCCGCCGAACGCGCAGCATGTGCATTCGCGGGCCGGGATGGGGTACTCCTTGCGCAGTGAGCCGTCGGGGGCGTAGCGGTTGACCCGCCCACCGCCGTAGATCGCTACCCACAGGTCCCCGGCTGCGTCGACCGTCATCCCGTCGGGTGCCCCGATGTCCTCGGGCACGGTGACAAGGATCCGGCCATCCGAGATGGTGCCGCGGTCGGGGTCGAACGCGAACGCGTGGATCACCCGCGGGCCGCTGTCGACCAGGTACATCGTCAGGCCGTCGGTGCTCCAGCCGATGCCGTTGGAGATCGTGAGATCGCTGAGCACCGTCTCGGTCTGGCCGGTCCGGTCCAGCCGGTGGAGCGCGCCGCCTCCCTCGTGGTGGTCGTCGGCCAGTGTCCCGCCCCAGAACCGCCCCTGGGGGTCGCAGGCGCCGTCGTTCATCCGGGTCCCGGCGGGGGAAAGCTCGGCGATGGTCCGGTGGGTGCCGTCGGGCTTCAGGTAGACGAATCCGCGCCCGGCGCCGAGCAGCCAGCCACCGTCGCCCTGGACGGGCGCGATCATCCCGACGGTCCAAGGTAGCTGGTATTCACGGACGTAGGCCAGCGAACCGTCGTCGGCGACCCGGGCGCGAGCGACGCGCCCGGCCAGGATGTCCACGCCCAGCATCTCGCCGCGACGGGCGTCCCAGCGTACGCCCTCACCGAGTTGGGTCTGCTTGGTGGAGCAGGCAACGGCGCCGGCTTCGTGCTCATGCTCCCCCGCCATTGTCAGCCTCCGAAGTCCACGACGACCTTGATGTCGTCGGGGCTGCGTTTGAGGGCTTCGGCGATGTTCTGGGGCGGCACTCGGCGTGAGATCAGTTTTCCGAGCCAGGCATGGTCGGCGGCGGCGAGCGCCTCGGCCGCGCGGTAGAAGTGCCGCCGGTTGGCGTTGACCGAGCCGATGACCACGTTGTTCGCCAGGACCAGCGCCTTGGCCACATCGGCAGGTAAGAGCCCGCTGGCCTGCCCGCCGCTGCCCACGCCCGTGAGGCAGACCACCCCGCCGGCGCCGACGTGGCGGATCGAGTCGATGATCACCGAGCCGACGCCGGTGCACTCGATGATGACATCGGGGTCAAAGCCGATGTCGGCGATCGCCCCGGAGTGGTAGGTCGCCCCGACGTCGTGCACGAGTTGTGGCTTGGCGCCCTCGGTGACGCGGTCCAGGACGTGGACGTCGAGATCGTGCTGGACGGCGATCATGGCGGCGAGCATGCCGATTGGGCCGGCACCGGTGATCAGCACCTGATGCGGCACCCAGAACGCCCGGGCTCGCATGACCGAGACCAGCTCCCAGGCCTTCGCCACCACGGTGGTCGGCTCGAGCAGCACTGCCTGGAGGCCGAGTGAAGGGTCCATCTTGGTGTAGAAGCCCCGCTCGATCCGCCATCGCTCGGACATGAAGCCGTCGATCTGTTTGATGCCGCGCTCGGTGTACTGCCCGTTGCGGCACATGTCCCACTCCCCGACGGCGCAGTTGGGGCATGGCACGGGGTCGGGTCGGCGAACGATCCCGACAATCAGGTCGCCCTTCTGCAGGTTGCCCGCGTTGGGGCCGGGGTGGAGGACCTTGCCCAGCGACTCGTGGCCGAGGACCAGCCGCTCCCGCCCGGGGGGCGCCCAGCCGTACGCGCCGGAGGCGATCTCCTCGTCGGTTCCGCAGATGCCCACGGCGACCGCCTCGACGAGGATCGACCCGGTGCTCTCGTCCGGTTCGGGAACCTCCTCGAACCGAACCGACCCCGCAACGCCCGGCTGAACCGTGACGGCCTTCATGACTCCTCCTCACATTGCGTTGGTCGGTGCCTGGTAGGCGCGACCGGGATCACCGAGATTTGATCTCCCGCTCGCGTGAGAGCCGACGCGGCTCCTCGCCCGGCAGCGCTTTCTGCGGGGCGGTCGGCGCGTAGCCGTGCGCAGGACGGGCAGAGCTCGCGGTCAAGGAGGGCCGCCATGTGATCCGGGAGGCGGTTGCGGATGAATTCCCGGTGCGCGGGCGTCTGGGTCGGCGTTCCGCATTCGCTGCAGCTCAGCAGCGGCTGTTCGCACACGACGGTTCCGGTGATGATGGTGCGCCGCACGAGGTCCGGCGTGCCGCTGCCGAGTGTGCTGCCGGTGAGCAGGCCGACCTGATCGTCGATCCGGATGGCGCCGGTCGGGCATACCTGGCTGCAGGCGCCGCAGCCGATGCACAGCTCGGCTGGGCGGGCGAAGTCGAAGTACGCGACGCGGCCGGCGTCGGTGTCGGCCATGCGCAGCGCGTCGACGCCCATCTCGCTGCAGGCTGCCATGCACAGACCGCAGCCGATGCAGACGTCGCAGCGCAGGCAGCGGCGTGCCTCGTCGTGCGCCATCGCGTCCGTCAGGCCCTCCTCGATCTGGACGTAGTTGCCTTGCCCGAGGACTTCTTCGACGGTCCTCTCGGGCATCACGGCCCGCGGTAGATGGGTGCGCTCATCCGCCGTGATCTGCAGGGGAACGACGTCGTCCCGGCGCACCGGCGTGCCGGTGGCGTTGTCCATTCCCGTCCCGCGCAGCCAGGCGTCGATCGCGTTGGCGGCGATCTTCCCGGAGCGGATGGCCTCCACGACCGTCCGCGGGCCGTGCTCGACGTCGCCCCCGGCGTAGACGCCTGGCACCTTGGTCATCAGGCTCTTGGGGTCGGTGAGGATGAAGCCGTGGGTGGTCTCGACCGCGCTGCCGTCAAGGATCGTCAGGTCGGTGCCCTGGCCGGTGGCGAGGATCACGTGGTCGCCCTCGAACGTCAGCACGCGGGCGGTGTCGAACTTCGGATCGAAGGCGCCCGCCTCGTCGTGGACCTGTTCGCAGAACTGGAAGGTGGTCTCGCCGTCCTCCCCGATGCTGACGGGGCCCCAGCCCGGGTGCAGCTGCACGCCTTCCCCGACGGCGTTCTCGATCTCGTGGGGGCTGGCCGGCATCTCGCGGCGGTTCTCCAGCGAGACCATGTCGACGTGCGTTGCGCCTTGGCGCAACGCGGTCAGGGCGACGTCGATCGCGACGTTGCCGCCGCCGATGACGATCACCCGCGGCCCGACCCGGACCGGCGCGCCGCTGCGCACGTCGCGCAGGAAATCGATGCCGCCGAGCACGAAGGACTGATGGACGCCTTCGATCGGGATCGGGCGCGAGCGCTGGGTGCCGAGGCCGAGGAACACCGCGTCATAGCTCTTGCGGACGGCGTCGAGGCTGCCGACCTCGGCGCTGGTGCGGATCGCGATTCCCAGCGCCCGGATCTCGTCGAGCTCCTGGTCGAGCAGGTCGGGCGGCAGGCGGTAGGCCGGTATGCCGTAGCGCAGCATGCCTCCGGCCTTCTCCTGCTCCTCGAGGATCTCGACCTCGTGACCGAACGTGCGCAGGTAGTAGGCCGCGGTCAGACCGGCCGGGCCGGAGCCGACGATCCCGATCCGCTTGCCGGTGGCCGGCGCGATCTCGGGCTTCGGGTAGCCCCCGTCGGCGAGGCAGTGCTCGGCCGCCTTGGCCTTCATCGGACGGATGAACACGGCGCCGTTGCTGCCGCCGCGAACGCAGGCCGATTCGCACGGTGCCGGGCAGACCAGGCCACAGGTCAGCGGCAACGGGTTATCTCGCCTGATGACCTCGATCGCCGCTCGATAGTCGCCGTGACCGATGTGCGCGATGAAGCTCGGGATGTCGATGTTGGCCGGACACGTGCCGTGACAGGGCGCGGCCTGGTGCTCGAAGCACAGGCCCTCCGGGCAGGACTCGCGCCGGGCGTGGCTCTCCCACTGCTCGCGGTAGTAGCGCAGCGAGCTGCCCAGCGGCCATGCCGCCGCCAGCCCCTGCGCGCCCAGCTCGAGCGCTACTTCGTCGAGCGCTCGGAGATGCGCTGCGTCACCGCGGCCGAGCGTTAGCTCGGCCACCAGACGCCCGGCGCGGGCGAGCAGGGGGCGCACCGCATCGCCTTCGGGGTTGTCGGCGAGCTGCCAATGCCGGTAGAGCGCGCGCCGCGTCTGGCGCAAAAGGCACGCCCCCTCGGCCATCACCATCAGCGTGGACGGCACCGGCACGACGCCGGCGGAGGCGAGCGACAGCGGTCGGCACGACACGTCGGCCGCGGAGAACGGCAGGAACCCGCCCAGGCCGTCGTCGAAGACGAGCACCGGGTCCTGGCCTTCCACCTCAACGCCGCCACCCCAGCCGTCGATCTGCGCCCGCAGGCTCTGTGAATGGGCAAGCTCGACCAGGCCACGCTGCTTGATGCCGCGCCGCAGCGTCAGCAACGACGCGTCCAGGCCCGACGCCCTGGCGAACAGCAGCGCGATCCGACACCAGGTCTCAGGCGTGTGGACGAGCCGCGAGGGGTCGGCGGCCGGTTGCTCGGTCCACGGGCCTGGGTGGCTGTCACGCTGCACCCCCAGCTGCACGCCGGGCGTGGTCACGTGGGCGAGCGAGCGGATCGCGTCGACGGCGTTCAAGAGGGCGGCTTCGTGACCGTTCAGGTCGGCCGGGAGCCGCAGCTGGACCTCGCGGCTGTCGCGCAGGCCAGCGGCGATCAGCACCCCCTCGATCAACAGCCGCGGAGCGCCACCGAGGACCGCAGCTGTGCCACGGGCGCGTACATCGAGGCCAGTCGCATCGATCACCAGCACCGAGGGGCCACGGCCGCGCAGGAAGCCCCGCCAGGCCAGATAGATCGGCTCGCCCGCACCGCTGCTCTCCGCAAGGCCCGACTCCTGCAGCCGCTGCAACCGCTGCAACGGCGCCAGCTCTCTTGCCTGGGCGAGGCCTGGCAACGCGCCGGCGAGCGTCGGCGGCGTGGCACCCGCCACGGCCCTGGCGCCCTCGTCAAGCCAACTCGGCAGCGTCGCCAGCGCGCTCATGCCGCCGCGTCATCGCCGCCTGACGGCTCGGCGAGGATGTGACGGGCGTAGCGCTCGCGGCGCGGGTCCGGCACCTCGTTGGCCTCGCCAAAGGACAGGCACCCGGTCACGCACTTGGTCACGCAGGCGGGATCCAGCCCGGCGTCGATCCGGTCCATGCAGTAATCGCACTTGACCACCTTGTTCGTGGCCGGGTCCCACTGCGGAGTGCCCCACGGACACGCCGCGATACAGCTCTTGCAGCCGATGCAGAGGCTGTCCTCGACAAACACGATGCCGTCCTTTTCCCGTTTCTGCATCGCGCCGGTCGGACACGCCCGGACGCACCACGGATCCTCGCAGTGAAAGCACGGCATGAACACGAAATGCGACCGAGGCAGTCCGTGGACCTCGACCGGATCAAGCGTGATGACGCGGCACGGATCGGGACCGGGACCCAGCTGCTTGTTGGTCTTGCAATGGACTTCACAGGCCAGGCAGCCGATGCAGTTGGCCTCGTCGTGGCGAAGCTCGTACTTGCTCATCCCGCAGCTCCTTCCGGTGTCCGACGCTTTACCCGCACGACCGTCTCGGTCAGCGCAGCGCCACCCCCGGCGGGATCGAAGTCATTGAGCTTGCCGTGCTGCAGGCGCTGGTCGGCGACGCCCAGGCCGAGCGCGCGCGTGGCGAGCGGCACCGTGGCCCCGTAGCCGTGCAACATGAACACCGCCTCGGGATGGATCCACCGCGTGACCTTCGCCGGCAGGCAGCCGGTGTAGCGGCCACCGCCGCTGACCTCCACCTCGTCGCCGTCGGCGATCCCGAGCGCCGCGGCACGCTCGGGGTGGATCCAGAGCACCTGTTTGGGCGCTCTCTCGTTCAGGAGAGGATTGTTGAGCGACTGACCCTGCGCGAGCGTTGCGGTCTTCGCAAACAGCAGCGTGAACTGATCGCCGGTCGGCCCCTCCTTGGGGACGTACGCCGGCAGGCTCTCAAGCCCCGCCTGCTTGAGCACCTCGCTCTCGATCTCGATCTTCCCCGACGGCGTGGGAAGCCTGAGCTCGTCACGCGGGATCAATTTCGGCGCCGCCGCCAGGCTGACGATGCCGGTCTCGCGCATCTCCGAGACAGTGACTTCGGTGCCGTCGAGCTGGTAGTTCCACAGCTCCTCGATGCTCTCGAAGTCAAGCGCCTGCTTGATCCCCATCCGGTGCAGGATCTCGCGGAAGATCCACCACGCCGGACGGCTGTCGAAGCGCGGCCCGATCGCCTGGTCGCGCATCGCGAAGACCGGGACCGGGCCATTCATCTGGCACAGAATGTTCGCGCGCTCCAGGTAGGTCGCCTCGGGGAGGATCACGTCGGCGAACCAGCCCATCTCCGAGTAGCGCACGTCAATCGAGACGAGCAGCTTCAGCTTCTCGATCGCACGCTGCGCCGACTCCGGATCGGGCAGGCCGGTGAACGGGTCGTGGCGGTAGGCGAAGTACGCTCCGATCCCGTAGGGCTGCTCCGTCTCCATCGCGGCGAACGCACGGTGCACCACACCGGTGGCCGGATCCCACTGCGGCCGCTCCCCGCCGGCACCATCCACGCGCGGCTCCGTGACCTCCGGCACCCGGTCGGCCAGATGGTTCAAGCCCTTGCGCCCGTAGTGCTCGGGCGCCTTCGCGAGCACGCATCCACCCGGAACCTCGAGGTTGCCCATCAGCGCGTTCAGGATCAGCGCCGAGCGGCTCACATAAAACGACTGCTTGTGACGGGCCGACATCCACCCCGGATGGAAGATCACATGCGGTGCGTCGGCGGCGATCTCGGCGACGAACGCGCGGAGCTCGCCGGCGGAGACGCCCGTATGCGGCTCCTGCCACTCGGGGGTCGTGTCCTTGACCGCGTGGCGCAGACAGTCCAGGCCGGAGACGAAGCGGGCGACGAAGTCCTGGTCGTAGGCCCCCCGCTCCAGGACCTCATGGATGATCGCGAGGTTCAGCGCGTAGTCGCTCTTCGGTCGCACCTGCCAGTAGCGGGTCGCCTTGCACGCCGTGATCGTCGCGCGCGGATCGATGTAGGTGCAACGCATCCCCCTCGACACCGCGGCCATGAACACCTTGGCCTCCTTGACCATCAGCGACTCGACGACGTTGCGGCCGTAGAGCACAAGGTGCTTGCAATGCGAGTAATCGAAAATGAGCCCGGCGACGCCGAAGCCGTACAGCGAACGCATCGCGTTATGGACATTGCCGGCGCACGCGGCATCGTGATTGAAGTAGTTCGGCGAGCCGAGTGCCTTGACAAACGTCTGGGTCAGGTCGACAAAGGGGCCGCCACGATCAGACAGCGCGATCCCGCGCCCGCCGAAGACATCGATCGTCTCGATCAGCTTCTCGGCGACGTACTCCAGCGCCTCGTCCCAGGACACCCGCCGCCACTGGCCGGCGCCACGCTCGCCGGCCCGGATCAGTGGCGTCTGTGGCCGCTCGTCATCAGATTCGAGGAACAGGCCGGCGGCGCCCTTCGCGCACAGGCTGGCGCCGAGCACTGGGTCGTGCGTATTGCCCTGCAGCCAGGTCACTTGACCGTCCTCGACCGTCACCTCCATCGGGCAACGCACCGCACACATGCCACACATGCTGTGGACCGTGCGTCCCCCCGGGGTTTCAATACCCCTCACGTTCGGTGCCGCGGGGGAGCTCATCGCGGCCCGTCAACCCTGATAACGGCCATGGCGGGCCTCCGATCTGCGGCCCGAGAACCCGAGCAACTGCTGACGCCTGACGCCAGGAGCGCCGTCGCCGATTCCACGTATGTGTGCAACACAGACCCAGACTTGCATGCGCGGCCGCCGCCCCGCCTCGGCCAAAAAGGATGATCTGCGCAGTCGCGACATCCACGACTACCCGGACGCCGAGGCGCTTCGAGCGCGGCAGCGGCACGAAGCCGACCGCGTGGCCGATCCTGCTCCCCCGCCGGTATGCCCAGGCGCCCATCAGATCAGACATCAGGACCCGAGACCCGGGCCCGGGTGCGCGATCGCGTTTTCGACCACCGAAATCATCCCCTTTGGCTGATGCAACTTGACGATGCCGCCTGCGACTCTCCCCCGGTGTGGATGAGCTGCTGGGTCTCCGCTTGCGGTCATGGCTCCGCTGGCCGCAGCGCCGGGTTACGCGGGGCTCGGAATCGGTTTCAGCGGCGAACGATTCCCGGGTGGTGAACCACCGGAACTCTCAACCCGCTCACCGTGAAGCGCGGCACACCGCGCGGCATGCGAGGCAGCGCATGTCGTGCCCGAAAGCCTCCGCCGAGGAGGAAGCGCGGTGAATTCCGGGCTTGCGATCGTCGGTCTTACGTTGCTGCTCGTGGCGGCAGTGTCGCGGCGTCTGTCGAGCACGCCGGTCACGCCGGCGATGGTGGTGACCGCGATCGGCGTGCTCGTCGGGCCGCTGGTGCTTGATGACCTTGCGGTGCGTCCCACGAGTGCGACTGTGCGGACGTTGGCCGAGGCGACGCTCGCGGTCGTGCTGTTCTCGGATTCCTCGCGGGTGGATCTGCGGGCGCTGCGGCGCGAGGCTTCGATGCCGGTGCGTCTGCTTGGCGTGGGTCTGCCCCTGACGGTCGTGCTCGGCGGGCTGGTCGCGGTGCTTCTGTTTGGGTCGTTCTCGGTCAGCGAGGCGGTGATCCTGGGGGTGATCCTCGCGCCGACCGACGCCGGGCTTGGCAGCGCGGTCGTCACAGACGGGAGACTCCCGCAGGTTGTGCGTCAGTCGCTCAACGTCGAGAGTGGCCTCAACGACGGGATCTGCGTACCCCTGTTGTTGATCGCGCTGGCGACCGTCTCCGGCGCCGGCGGCGAGTCTCACCCGGTGCGCGTGGTGGTCGAAGAGATCGGCTACGGACTTATCGGCGGCGTCGCAGCGGGGGTCCTCGCCGCAGTGGTCGTCAACGTGGCCGAAGGACGGCATCTGATTGATGATGCCTGGCGGCAGATCATCCCGGTGGCCGCCGCGGTGATCGCGTACGGGATCGCGGTCGACCTGGGGGGTTCGGGGTTCATCGCCGCGTTCGTTGCCGGATCGCTGTTCGGCCTGATCGCCCGCGAGAACCTTGCAGCGATGAGGCGCTTCACCGAGGAGACCGGGGTGGCACTCGACACCGTCACGTTCCTGGTCTTCGGTGCCGTGCTGCTCGGCCCGGTGCTCAAGCACGTGAGCTGGCAGATCGCGCTGTATGCCGTGCTCAGCTTGACGATCGTGCGGATGCTGCCGGTGGCCATCTCGCTTTGGGGCACCCACGCGCTTGGTCCGACCGTGGCCTTCATGGGCTGGTTCGGCCCACGCGGGCTCGCATCGATCGTGTTCGCGGTGATGGTCGAGGATGCTCATCTCGCTCACGCCTCAACCATCGTCGCGGCCACCTACCTGACCGTCGGCCTCTCGGTGCTCGTGCACGGGCTCTCGGCGGCGCCGCTGGTGAGTCGTTACGCCAACTGGTACCGAACCGCCGCGGACAAGCACCCCCCTGTGATGGAGAGCAAACCGATGCACGAGCACCGAACCCGCGGGCCCGCCACGCTGCCGAGCAGCTGACCTTCGAACGCCGTCAAAGCGGCACTCCAGGGCCGGCACGAGACGCGGCTGTCCCCCGAGCGCCGGGCACGACCCGCTGACTGTCCGGATTGTGCGAGCTCGCTGCTTGCTCCGCTTCGCGCCTGCGGTGCCTTAGGTTGCCCCGTCGGCGAGTCCCGGTGACTGCTTGTGCGGCAGCCGGTCGAGCTCGGCGCCAAGAAGGTCGACGAGGGCGCTATTCCCGGCAACTCTGCGGAGCATCTCGAGGCTCGCCCGGTAATGGGCGAGCTTGGCGCGGGTTAAGGTTTCGTCAAGGCTCGAGGTTGGCAGCAGCGCGAGCTCCCGGACTTTGGAGATCTTGTCCGCGGTGAAAATCGCGACCGTGTCGGAGCCGGCGTGCGCCACGCGATTGCGTAGCTCGTGCTTGCGCGACTCGTAATCGTCAATCGATGGATCGTCTGAGACCGACTCGACGAGCCTGGCAATGGAGGCTCCGAACCGCCGCTGAAGTTCCGCGCCCGTAGTTTGGGTCTTCTCGAGCAGGTCATGAAGCAAACCGGCGGCGATGACCTCGTCTAGCTGCCCATCCCCGTGCAGTAGCGAGCCGACCTCGATTGGATGGGCGATGAAGGGTGCGTGGTCGATCTCTCGGTACTGATCGGCGTGGCGGTCAGAGGCGAACTCGAGCGCGGACTGCGCCATTGACAGTCCCGCGAACGAGTCGATAGCGCGATGGGACCGCACGGCCGTGCTGTCCGAGAGCTCTGGATGCCCTTGAACCGCCATGACTTGTGAAGTCAAAGTGAAGGGACGGTCGCTGGCCGCGCTCGTGGGGCCGTCATTCCAATCGGGTGATTGGAATAGAGACGCAGATGCCGACTGAGGTCCTGCGTGTGCCGTGACGGGCCCGGCCCTCTCTATCCCCTCGCTGCTGTCGGCTTGGCTTGGGCGCCGGGTTGCACGGTCGGGATCCCTCGAGTGAACGGGAGGGCGATGAGCGCCAGGAGTGCGAGGATGGCCTCGGAGGTGCGTAGCCCGTCGATCTGGCTCTGCTTGTTGACCTTGATGATCTCGTTGGCGGTCGCGGAGGGCACGTTCGCCTTGGAGAGCGCGGCCTTGACGTCGGTCTCGGACATGAACGGCACCCCGCTTGCAAGCTCTGTCTGTGCCTTTGAGACGACGCTGGAGGGAACGTTGGGGTTGTTCTGGATGCCGGTGAAGAACGCCGCTGTCATCGCGGAGATCAGCACGGCGCCCGCGAGGGCGGTGCCGATCGACGCGCCGAGCTGGGTGCCGGTGTTCTGGAGCCCTCCGACCTCACCGCTCTTCTCGTCGGGCTCGGCTGAGACGGTCACGCTGCCGAGCTGTGAGGCCATCGCGCCGAGCCCGGCGCCGGCGAGCAGCAGCGGCCAGGTCACGATCTCGGGGCCGACGCCGACGTCGAGCAACGCGACGAGCAGCACGAGACCGGAGAACAGCAGCATGAAGCCGACGCGGACGACTCGCCGCGGGTTCGCGTTGGGGCGCAGCTTGGGGACGCCGATGGCGAACACGAGCAGGGAGAGCGATAGCGGCAGCAGCCGGACGCCGGTTTGGACCGCCGAGATTCCGAGCGCGACCGACAGGAACAGAGCGACGGTGAAGAAGATGCCGGCCTGGATCAGGAACATGAACAGGAATGACATGACCCCGCTGCGGAGCTGGAGGTTGCGCAGCATCGCGGGTTCGACCAGCACGCCCTCGCCGCGCTTGATTCGCCGGCCCTCCCACCACACGAACCCGACCAGCACCAGAGCCCCTGCCAAGATCAACCAGATCACGGGGGAGAGCCCGAGCCACTGCGGAGCGTCAGGCTTCGGTCTGACGAAGCCCCAGGTCCCCGACTTCAGGATCCCAAACACGATCGCACCGAGTCCGAGCGCGGACAAGGCCGTGCCCACCAGGTCCAGCCGCGCTCCCTCCTCCGCCGGCGTGTCGTTCATGCGGCGAGCCAGGGCGAGGATCACGAGCACGATCAGCACCTCCCCGACGAACACCCATCGCCACGAGGCGTACGTGGTGAAGATCCCGCCGATCAGCGGGCCGAGCGCCGCGGCGATCGCGGCGGAAGCGGCGACCAGCCCGTAGGCGCGGGGACGCTCGGGCTTTGCGAAGTTCGACGCCACCAGCGCCACGATCGCCGGCATGATCAGCACCGCCCCCAAGCCCTCGAGGAACGACCAGCCGAACATCAGCACCGCCAGGCTATGAGACAGCGCGGTGGTCAACGAGCCGCAGGCGTAGATGACGCATCCGATCGCAAACGCACGCTTGCGCCCGATCATCTGACCGATCTTCCCGCCGGTGATCATCAGCGACGCCATCACGAGCGTGTAGAGCGTGATCGCGGTCTGAATCCCGGTCACCGTCGTTCCGACGTCCTTGGCGACCGTGGCGATCGCCGTGTTCATCACCGTCGTGTCCAGCGCCATGACGAACTGACCGGCCGCCAGCGTGATCAAGGCGACCTTCGCAGCGCCAACGCTCTTCGCCGCGGCCGCCGGTCCCGGCGACGTCTCAGCATGAGTATGTGAGCTCATCTCCGCACCCGACCCGTCTCAACCGATGGGCGGTCGAGCTCGCCCGTCTCCCGTTCGACTCTGACCTGCCCGCCACGCTCTCGCGGATCGCGCCGCGCACGCTGCTGACTCAACGCCATCCCGGGATCCTTCCCGCTCATCAGCGCGGCGTCATCCGGCAGGAGGCCCGCACTCTCAGCTAGCTTCACTGCCTCGGCCCGTTTGGTGGCCCCGAGCTTCTTGTAGATGTTTTGGACGTGCGTCTTCACGGTGGGACGCGCGATGCCGAGCTGGCCGCCGATGCCGGCGAGCGTTTGATACGTGGTCAGGAGCGTCAGGACGCGTGTCTCGGCTGGCGTCAGGCAGACAGTGTTGCGGGACTTGTTTTTGTTAGGCGGCTTCGGCTGGCTGGTGATGGTGCTGTCACGGTACGTCGCGGGCGGTCGATTCGTCATCGGCCAATCTGGCTGATATCGCCGTGCCAAGACCCCTCCGCCGGAGTCGATCCCGGGACCGGCAACATCACCCTGGGTTCGTGAGATACGACCGAGGAGGTCGTCGTCGCCCGCGACTCCTCGATCGACTCGAGCGGGAGCCTGCCGCAGCGTTCGCCGCTACTGACGGTCGCTCTGAGCGGGGTTGGGGCGCGATCGCGCCCCCAACCCTATGGGCCTGTGAGACGCGCCGCCGATTTCGCAGCGTTCCCCAGGCTCTATGGGGGTTTTTCACGGATACCACGCCCATCAGGCCACTGGTATCGTCTTGCTGTCCATTTGGGCAGCGAGAAGTGGCATCTCCTGGTGCGGCCGACCGCCTTTGCTGAGCGGTGGTGGTAATGGGATCTGGTTCGCGAAAGGAGGCGACCGACTTGTCGAGATATTGGCGCGGTCGCGCCCGACGGTGAGTGCGGCGATGGGCACACGTGTGTTCGTCATAAAGACGGTTGAGCACCAAATGGCGTGCGGGTTGCGCTTGCGGCGGCACCGCGTCCTAATGTCGGCGTCCAAGACTGGCGAGTCGCGGGGCCGCCCCGAAGTCGCGATGGCACGGGAAACGGGGGGGGCGCGGAGGGCCGAGCGATGAGCAGCGTCGCCCTCTCCGAGACCAGGCCGCTGTTGCGCGAGGCGAAGCGTCGGGTTTCGATGGTCCTGCCTCGCATGGTGGCGCGACCTCGCCTCGCCGCGTTTCAGAAGGCCGCCGAGCGCAGCCGGGTGGTGCTGGTTTCTGCGCCAGCGGGTTACGGGAAGTCGACTCTTGTCGCGCAGTGGACTGACCTCGATCCAAGGCCCAGCTTGTGCGTGCAGCTCGGCCCGCGCGACAACGACCCCGTCGTACTGCTCGCCCGTGTCGTGGCTGCCCTCGAGTGCACTGGCCCGGTTTGCGGTGAGCTCCTGGAGGAGTTGTCAGGGCGGATGCCCAGGATCGATGAAGTCGCCATTCCTCTCCTCGCGGCCGACCTCGGCGAGCGTGATCCGTTCGTTCTGGTGCTGGACGATGTGCATGTCATAACGGCTAAGAGCCGCGCGATTCTCGCGTGTCTCGTCGACCAGGTTCGATCCGGCTGTCAGTTGATGTTGGTCACGCGCGGCGACCCGGGTGTGCCGCTCGGCCGGCTCCGCGCAAGTGCGGATCTGGTCGAGATCGGGACCGCACTCCTTGCCCTGGACCCGACGGAGACCCGTGATGTGGCCGCGAGCAGAGGACTGGAGCTGTCGCCGGCGGCGGCCGAGGCCCTGTGCGAGCGGACGGAGGGATGGGCCGCTGCGGTTGCGCTGGCCACGCTGGCGCTACGCGGCCGTCACGATGCCGCCGAGAGGGCTGCCGGCCTGTCCGGCGATCAGCAGCAGATCGCCGACTACCTCCTCGAAGAGGTGCTGGAGCGCCAGCCGGACCATCTCAAGCGTTTCCTGCTCGGGACGTCGATCCTCGATCAGATGACGGCGCCCTTATGCGATGCCGTGCTCGGCACAGACGACGCCGCCGGTTCGCTTGAGGACCTCGCACGTTCCAATGCCTTCGTCGTCTCGCTAGACGAGAACCGCGAGTGCTATCGCTACCACCATCTGTTCAGCGATCTCCTCCGGGCGGAGCTCAAGCGGCGCCACCCGGCGCGGCTCCCCGTGTACCTCCGACGTGCAGCAGATTGGTGCGAGCAGCACGAATCGCCTGGCGAGGCATTCGCCTACGCGCACGAGGCCGGCGATCTCGATCACGCCGGCCGAATCGCGCTTTCGTATCGGGACGAGTTTGCCAGCCGCGGGCAGATCGAGAGCCTGCGGCTGTGGCTGGACCGCTGCACCGACGAGGAGATCGAGTCAGACCCACAACTCTCTATCGCGGCCGCCTGGGTCTTCGGGTATCTCGGCGACGCGGCCCGGGCGAGACGGTTCCTAGTCGCGGCCGAGCGGGCTTCGCTCGACTCGGCATCCGCCGACGAGGCAGCTTCGCTTCGCTCTGCACTCGCGAACCTCCGAAGCGCCATGGCTCCGGACGGCATCCCGCAGATGCTGCGCGATGCCGAGCTCGGCTACGCATATGAGAAGAAGATGGGCACCCGATGGCTTCTCAGCGCCCGTCGCGCCATGGGTGCGGCGTACGTTCTCCTCGGCCAGCCGCAAGAAGCAATCGCCGTGCTGCGGGAGTCACTCGCGCTGTCGAGAGACCGACCCGATCTGAGCCACACTCGGGTCTTCACTCTCGGCTATCTGGTCTTCGCGGCCACCGACCTGGGCGATCGGCGAAACGCGCAACGATGGGCGGTCGAAGCTGGCTGGCTGGCCGCCCAGCAACACCTCCACGACACGATCTACGGCGCGATCGCGTACACGGCAGGAGCGCTCGCGCACAACCAACGCGGTGACCAGACGGAGGCCGCACGCCAGCTCGAGAACGTCCGGCGGCTCCGCCCACTGCTTCGCAGCGGCCCATGGCTCAACGCCGATCTCGCGCTGCGCTGCGCCGACATCAGCCTAAACCTCGGGGAGGTTGCCAGTGCCGTCGAACACGCGCAGGTCGCGGACGACGCACTAGAGGGATATCCCGATGCCGGAACGCTCCCGGCCCGGTTGCAACGTCTCCAAGCGCGGATCAGGCGAGGACAGAGCTACGGACTCACACCTGCCGAGCTCCGGCTCGTCGCCTTCCTTCGGACGCACCTCTCGCTCCAGGACATCGCCGATCGTCTTCACCTCGCACGCCCGACCGTCAAAACACACGTCGCGTCGATCTACGAAAAGCTCGGCGTCACAGGCCGATCGGACGCTGTCGAGATCATCGAGCAGGCCGGCCTCGAATCGACAGAACCCAAAGTCACGATGCCGGGTCCAGAACTCGACTGGCGTCGCGATGCCGAGTCGCCGTTGGCTGCTGGGTCAGGCGGAGCGTTGGGGCTCGTCCGAAGGTGAAGCACCCGCCATGCGTCGCCCGCCGGCGGATACCCCGGACGTGGCCGCCTGAGGACTAGGCGGAAAAGCTTGGAGTTGTGCCTCGCGTAGGCGCTTTCCGCAGCGTTGAACGACACTGGTCCGGTGTGCCGATCTAGTCGGCGTCGATCACGGCGACGCTTGCTTTAGTGCGCGTCGATGGGGGGCTTCGCCGGCGACGATTCCGTGCCCCACTTTGCGGCCGAGTAACCCGACCACGCGGCCCGTAGAGCCACGACCGCAGCACTGCATCGAGGTGGGTATCGCGGCTGCGCAGATCATCCTTTTTGGCCGATGCGGGATGGAGGTTGGGGGCCGTAGGCTCGTGTTTCTGGCGGCGATGGCCGCATCGTCGGGGAAGGCTCGGGCCCGGGTGGGTCGCACCTGATGTGATGGCTGTCGCCGATGTCTCGACTGAATGAACGGAAAAGAGGAGCAGGACGATGAGCAAAGACAACCCTGTGTTTGTGTATGGGGCGGTGTACGCGGATCGTGCGGACGCCGATGCCGATTACGACACGCTGCTTGACCTGCATTCCGCCGATCTGGTGGGCAGCTATGACGTCGCGCTGGTGTACAAGGACGACGAGGGCAAGGTGCACGTGACCAAGCACGAGAAGCCCACCCAGCACGGTGCTTGGACGGGTGCCGCCGTCGGCGCGCTGGTGGGGATCGTGTTCCCGCCGGCGATCCTCGGTGCGGCAGTGGTTGGCGCCGCGGCGGGCGGGGGGATCGGGCATGTGATGGGTGGCATGTCGCGCGGCGATGCCAAGGAGCTCGGCGATTACCTCAACGACGGCGAGGCGGCGCTGGTCGTGATCGGCAAGTCGCGCGTGCAGGAGCAGCTCGACAAGGCGCTCACGCATGCGGAGAAAACCCAAGAGAAGGAGATCGACGCCGACGGCAAGGAGCTCGCGAAGGAACTCAACGCGCTACCCGCCTAGCAGCGGCTCGTCCTGGCCGGCCCGCTCTCGCACCGCCCCTGGCTTGGCGGTGTGAGGGCGCCGCGGCTCCCTCAACCACGAGGCAGGATTCGATCGTGCTCCTTCAACCCTTGAACAGCTCGTCACGCGCTGGGCTCGTAGCGGCGCGGGTGCGGGCACAGACCCGTCGCTGGGTCAGCTCGGGATCGGGACGGGCGACGGGATGATGCCCGGCGGGCGCAGCCGGACGCCGCCGGTTGGGCTGCCTCTCCAGAGCAGCCATAGCAGCAACCCGGATGGAGGAACAGCATGACTCGGCTCAAGAAAGTGTTCGAAGTTAAGTGGCAGGGATTCAACCTGCGCAGAGGTGCCGTGTTTGCGGTTGTGCTGGGGCTGCTGATCGTCGTGGGCGTGCTCCCGCACGACCGGAGGTACTTCCTCAGTGCGATCTTCGGGGCGCTGCTCGTGGCGCTGAGCGACCCCGGCGGAAAATACGGCCCACGGGTGCTCGCGATGGCCGCGATGGCCGGAGCCGGCGCGCTGCTGACCGCCCTAGGGTTCGGCATCGGCGGCGGTCCTTGGGAGTTCGTGGTACTGGCCGCTTTCGTGGCCACGTCGCTGGCCGGTCTCGCGGTGAAATACGGCCTGCACAGATTCGTCGCGGCCTATCTTCTCAACATCTGGTTCATCATCGTCCTCGGCCTGCCGACGCTCCTCTCCTTCGGCGCTCCGGGCGCCTTCCATTCCGGCCTGATCCATACCGAACCGTGGAAACAGGCACTGGCGTGGCTGACCGGATCGGCGATTTGGGTCGCTTACACCTTCATCATGTGGCTGGCGCGGAGACGCGTCTCGGCGCCCCAGCCTGCCGCCGAGATCCCCGGGGATATCTCGCCGAGGCCACTAACCCGGCCAATGATCCTTTTCGCGGTGATCCGCGCCGTTGCCGTGTCGATCGCCGTCGCGATCGCCTTCGGGCTGCAGCTGCCCAACGCCTACTGGATGCCGATCGCCGTCATCATCGCGATGAAACCCGACCTTCAGCAATCCACCTTCGCCGCCGTACAGCGCGTCGCCGGCACGGCACTGGGCGCCGCGGTGGCTGCACTCGTCCTGCTGACCGTCCACAACAAAACCGCCCTCGAAGTGATCATCGTCCTGCTGTTCGCGCTGGCGGCGGCGATCCGCTTCGTCAACTTCGCCTGGTACACGGCAGCCCTGGCCGGAGGGCTCCTGATCGCCATGGACGTGCCCCACCCGTCCAACTTTGCTAGCGAGGGACGCAGGATCCTGTTCACGCTCGCCGGCGTGGGGATCGCCGTCATCGTCATGTTTCTGGCAGACCTGCTGCAAAAGCACGCCGCCAAAACAGCCCCACAAGCCCCACAAGCCAGCACCGCCTGACGCTGGCGAGGAGGCCTGCGCATGAGCGCCAGCGAGAAGGCTGGGCGTGCCGTGATCTCAACCTTTTTGGCCGATGCGCCGCATTCGCTCTGCGGCATAGCCTGATGCGACACCAATTGTGAAATGTCGGTGGCTATGAAACGCGCTGGTCCGATGACCGATTGAGGGAAGGAAGGACGATGGCGTCCACAACTCCAGGTAAACGCACGACCGCTGCGAGCCACGGGACAGCCGCGGCGGGGAATAGGTCGGAGCCCGTGCCGGTCCCCCATTTGTCGGTGGCTGAACGCGTTGCGCGTGGTAAGGCGGCGCGGAAGGAGGTGCCGCGCGCGAGTCATGCGGAGTTCGAGCCGGCGCCGACTCGGGCTGATCCGGTCGCGCTGCTCGAGCGTCAGGCGAAGACGCGGGTGCCGGAGCTGGTGCCGATCCGCTACGGGCGGATGCTGGTCTCGCCGTTTACGTTCTATCGCGGGGCGGCGCTGATCATGGCTAATGACCTCGCGTCGACGCCGCGGTCGGGGCTGACGGTGCAGTGTTGCGGGGATGCGCATCTGTCGAACTTCGGGGTGTTCGCCTCGCCCGAGCGCGCGCTGGTGTTCGATGTCAACGATTTCGATGAGACGCTCCCGGGCCCGTGGGAGTGGGATGTCAAGCGGTTGGCCGTGAGCATGCTGATCGCGGCGCGCAATAACGGCTTCCGAGCCGAGGAGCAGGAGCGGATCGTGCTCGACACCGTCGGGCGTTATCGCACCGCGATGGCTGAGTTCGCCGCGATGAAGCGCCTTGAGGTCTGGTACTCGCATCTGGATATCAAGAGTGTGGTGCAGGAGTTCGGCTCGCAGTTCAAGCCGAAGCTGGTCAAGCGGGCCGACAAGCAGATCGCGAAGGCTCGAACGAAGGACAGCATGACGGCGTTTTCCAAGCTGACCGAAGTAGTTGACGGAAAGCCTCGGATCGTTGACCAGTCGCCGTTGATCGTGCCGATCGAGCAGTTGGCGCCGGCCGGCGAGGGCCGCGATCAGATCTTCGATGAGCTACGCCGGGTGTTGCGTGCTTATCGTGAGTCGCTCGAGTTCGACCGGCGGGTGCTGCTGGAGGAGTTCGAGTTGACCGACTTCGCGCGCAAGGTCGTCGGCGTGGGCAGCGTCGGTACCCGTGCGTGGATCGCGCTGCTGTTCGGCCGTGACGGCCAGGACCCGTTGTTCTTGCAGATGAAGGAGGCGGAGGCGTCGGTGCTGGAGGAGTACGTCAGTCCGAGCGAGTTCTCAAACCACGGCAAGCGGGTCGTCGTGGGCCAGCGATTGATGCAGGCCACCAGCGACATCTTCCTCGGCTGGCTGCACATCGACTCCGGCCTCGACGGCAAGGCCAGGGATTTCTACGGCCGGCAGCTGAAGGACTGGAAGGGCTCGGCGGAGATCGAGCAGATGGTCCCGAAGGCGATGGCCGCCTACGGCACGCTGTGCGGCTGGACGCTCGCCCGAGCGCACGCCCGCACCGGCGATCCGATCGCGATCGCCGCCTACCTCGGCACCGGCGACAGCTTTGACCGTGCCATCGTCGAGTTCTCCAAGGCGTATGCCGAGCAGAACGACCGCGACTACAAGGAGCTTGCCGCGGCCGTCAAATCCGGCAGGATCACTGCCAAAACGGGCCTCTGACGCACCAGCCCTGTCCCACGGGCGAACTCTTGCAGGCCCAGGCGTGGGAAGGCATCCCGCGCAGGAGAAGATCCTCGCGCCGGCCCACCGTGGATCGGCCGCGCTTGCGATGAAAGAAAAGCCGTCCGACCGCGCTAGCGGCGGGTGGCGATGACGGCGGTGGCGATGACGAGTGAGAGCGCAACGAGGCCGCCGACGGCGGTGAGCGGGGTGATGCCGGTGCTCTGGCGCTCGTGGTCGATGAACGCGATGAATGCGATCGGGATCGCAATGGAGAGAATCAGCAGCATGGTGCCAAGGATCTGGCGTCTGTTGTGTCCGGCGTCCCTTTGGTGTTTGGCGGCGGCGATCGCCGCTTGCGCGCTGTCGGGCTCGCTGTCGTAGAAGATCAGCGCTCGCCGCCCGAGGCTTCGCGCGTTAGAGTCACAGCCCCAGCCCAACGCGATCATGAAGCTAAGCGGGAACACCCACGTGACCACCCAGACCGTCAGTCCGAACAGGCCCCCGATCGCGGTCTTCACCCATGGGTGGGCGCCCTCCTTGCCCTTGTCGGAGGGGGCGGAAAGAAACCCGCCGTAGATCAGCAACACGTAGATGCTGCGGACCCATGTACGCCATGGGCGGCGCGCGGCTGGCTTCTCTGGCATCGGCGTGTCTCGAACCGGGAGCAGGGCCGAGCGGGCATCGTCGACCGTCGGGTGCACACCGCGCAGCGCCAGCATCTCGGCGGCGGCTTCGAGTTCACGTGGGTCGCGGTCGTATAGCGCCGCGGTGCGCAGCACCATTCGCGCCTCCTGGCGGAGGTAGAGAAGATAGCCGGGGACCAGCGCGATCAGGAACGGCGTCGCGGCAATCGCTCCGTCGATCGCCGCGACCTTCGCGCTATCCGTCCGCAGTTGCTCGGCGATAACCGCCCGCGGGACACCCCCACGCTCCTCGCGGACGCGCTGCGCCCACTCCAGAGATGGCTCGCCGAGGCTGTGCGTGCTGTTCAGCGCGATCCGCTCGGCGACATGCTCGGGATCGCGATAGGCAACCACAGCAAGATGCCACCCTTCTGACAGCGTGCGCCCGATGCGCCGTCTGCCCGCCGGGGCGCTATCCGGCGAGGTTTCATCCGCCGCCGGCACTCCCTCCTTCGCGAGGTCGCTGGCTCCCGCCGACGGCGGCAAGCTCGGATCGCCGGGGTTAGCACTCATGTCTGAGCCGGCGCCGCACGTTGAACGCTTCCCGGTGCAGCTCGAACGGTTTTCGCCACTCGGGCCATGGAATCACCGGCTTCGGAGGATACGCGCGCCCCCGAGATGCGGTCCAAGACCGCGATCAGGGCGGGTGCTGTCGCGGATTGGAACCCGGTGGCGATGCGACTCACGGTCTCGTGAGCTCCAGCAGTAGCGACTCGACTCGCTCCAGCCGCGCTGCGATCTGCTTGAGCTGTGGGTCGGTTGGTGCGTCCGCGGCGGTTTCCTCCGTCGGTGCTCCGGATCTCTGCTCGCGCTGCGCGCGTGTCACGAACGCCGAGGTGATCGCTGCGGTGACGATCGCGAGGAACGCTATACCCTCGAGCATCACGATCACGCCGACGATCTTGCCGGCCGTGTCTTTGGGCGTCACGTCGCCGTACCCGACTGTTGTGACCGTCTGCACGGACCACCACATGCCCTCCCAGATGCTCGAGTACTCGCGGTGGTCGATCGCCCTGATCGCGATTCCGCCGGCGATCACGACGATGAACGTCGCCGTCACGATCACGCTCCCGGCGTTGCGCACCGAAATCGGCTCGCGTAGGAACCGATTCATACGGCGCTCGATCGTCCGTGGCCGTCTCATTCCGGCCACGTCACACCCCCCGGCCCGGGAAGCGGGCTGAGCGACCGCAGATCGGAACGCCCGGCATCACGATCGGCCTGTTGACCATCTTCTCGCCGCACGGCCCCCAGCACCGAAAGCACATCAAGGCACACGTTCCACCCAGTCGAGGATATTCGTCATCGGACTGCTTTTCCGTGGTCTTGACCCCGCTCGTGGTCCCGCAGAACGCGACCGACGGGTCGAGCGGCGCCGACGCTAGGGCAAGGATGCCAGGCATCGAGTCGGCTAACACCCCGACCCGCCGTGGCGGATTGACGTGTCAGCTGCACTTCGACTTGCTCGCGTCCGTGAAGCTCTGGACCGAGCTCACGACGTTTTTGGCGTCGAGTCCGATCGCGGCGATCTGACTGGCCGATGGGCTCGCCGGGAGCGCCTTGACGGCGGTCTGAAGCGCGTCGACCGACGTCTTGACCGCGCTGGTCTGACTCGGGAAGTCGCTCTTGGCAGAGCTGACAACCGAGTTTGCATCGCTCACGATCGTGTTGAGCTGTGACTTCAGGCCGTTGACGCCGCTGCTGGAGGTGACGCTCGGCAGATTCTTGACCGAGTTCTCGAGGTTGGTGCGATCAGTGCAGTAGGCCGGCTTGCTGCTGCTGCCACAACCGGGGAGCGCGATCAGCGTGCCGGCGGCTACCGTCGCGACCGCGCGGATCGCGGCGCGACCCATGGGACGCCTTGATATGTCCACCCTTTTGCTGAGTTCCATGCCATCAGGCTATGCCGCAGCGCGAGGCGGCACATCGGCCAAAAAGGATGAGATCACCCAATCGTTCCCTGAATCGGCGAAAAGGATGTTCTGTGCGGCCGCGCCGCCAGTCTACCCGGACCCCAAGGCGCTTCCGGCTCGGCAAACGGCACTTCTCTTGGTGGCCGGGTCGGGCTCACATGGGCCTGCCGCGGCTCCCGCACCGCACGAATGCGGGAGCCGGCATCGGGCCCATCCGTTCGTCAACGCCGATATGCATAGCTCGTCGCCCGCGGGGCAGCGTCGGTTGTTCAGTGCAAGGTCTTGAGCACCAGAGAGGCGACGCACGAGACACCTGGTTTCAATGCGGTGAGGACCACCCGTATCCAGATCGATGACGTTGTGGAGGCCCTAGGTTGCTTGTTTGTTCATTGCGAGTTCGTGGACGTTGGCGTTGCGTGCCTGCTCCTCGGACCAGCCGGCGGCGATGAGCGAATCGACGAACTGCCGGACGAGCTCGCCGATGTCGGCGGCGAGCTGGCGGCGTTCCTCGGCGGCGGTCTGGTAGTCGATGAACGCGCGGTGGATTCGCCAGCCGACCTGCTGTGCCGCCGCGAGCGGGTCGCGTTCGCCGAGCACCTCCGAGCAGTGCTCGGCGAACGCGACTTCGACCGCGGCGGGATGCTCTCCGTAGACCGTTGCGAGGCCGTCGGGATGGAGACCCCACCACCGCCGATCGTTCGCGCCCTGCAGCCGCTGTTGGGCTTCGTTGAGCCGTCTGGCGAGTGCCGCGTCCTGAGCAAACAGGGCGTCGAGCTCTGGCGCGAGCTTCTGTGCGATGGCTGGCATTGGACGGCTCATCGAGCGCTCGCTTTTCGTCGCGCCCATGCCTGTCTGGCGGTCTGGGAGCGCGAGCGACCGCCGCGGAGGCGTTCGGCCGGCTGCGGTCCTTCGCGGTCTCTGGGGCCGTGGAGCGGGCAGCGCCGGTCGTACGGCCACACGACCCTGAGACCGTCCGGCCGAGCGAGCACGACCAGTCGGCCGTGAAGACCGCACGTGCAGTCCCTTGGGTCGACGACGGGCAGCCCGGCGGCGCGGCACGCCTGGATCGCGCGGTTGGCTTGGTGTTGATCCGTGCGCGTCATGCGACCCACCAGACCTGTCTGGCGGTCTGGGAGCGCGAGCGACCGCCGCGGAGGCGTTCGGCCGGCTGCGGTCCTTCGCGGTCTCTGGGGCCGTGGAGCGGGCAGCGCCGGTCGTACGGCCACACGACCCTGAGACCGTCCGGCCGAGCGAGCACGACCAGTCGGCCGTGAAGACCGCACGTGCAGTCCCTTGGGTCGACGACGGGCAGCCCGGCGGCGCGGCACGCCTGGATCGCGCGGTTGGCTTGGTGTTGATCCGTGCGCGTCATGCGACCCACCAGACCCCGACTTCGCGGTCATGGCCGACGACGCCGCCTGAGAACAGGTCGGCGAGTACGACCAGGACTTGGTCCTCGGTCCAATCGGAGCCGAGCCGGCGTGCGACGTCCGCGGGCCAGCCGGCGCCGCCCCGCTCGAGCTCACCCACGACCTCGGTCAGCATCGACGGCCTCCTTCGAATTTCCCCCGCCTTCATGACCCACCTGCCATGGGATCCCGGTGCCGTACCGCAGCGGCGGCTCGTAGTCGTCGGGGAGCTGCGCGCGGCCCTGCTCGGTGAGCCGGAAGTGCAGCGCGCTCTCGATCAGCCCGCGGCGCTCGAGCACGTCGAGCACGTCGAGCAGCGATCCGTCCCTCTGCTCGTCCCAGCGGAGCTTGTGGCGCAGCTCGGCCTCGCAGACGTGCAGGCCGGCGCGGTCGATCCGGGCGAGGATCTCCTGCTCCAGGTTGGCGGGAACCGTCCGCTGATGGGTGTCGATCGCAACGACGGTCATCGCTCCTCCCTCAGGCCTCGGAACAGGGCGAACGAGCGGCGGACGCCGGCGCCGCACTCGGGGCAGTTGGTTTCCGTTCGTGGGGTGTGGATGCGCTCGTGTCCACAGACCACGCACACATCGAGCGTGTAGCGGGTGCGGATGAGCCCGTCGATGGGCGCCTGCTCGGCGCCGCGTGCGTTACGGTGAAGTAGCACGGAGTGGACCTCTCCTTCTGTGTCGGGCCCCGGCCGTTGCAGCGGTGCGGCCGCTATTTGCCTGATGAGCGGACGGCCGGCGGGCGACGACACGTTGCGGGCGGCTGCCAGGCCTCCGCAGCCGCCGGCTGCGACAGATGGCTGGCGTGAGGAGCGCGGCATGCCTACTACCCCTCGGTCCGTTCGGTGAGGCGTCGTCTGGCGTGTCGGCGCCCGTGGATCCGGGCGTCGTCGGCTCTGTCGACGAGCTCGGCGATCCGCTCGGGCGGCTGGTCGAGCAGCTGTGTGATCGCGGCGGTGACGATCATGCCGATCGGCAGCTCAACCCCCCGGGCGGCGTCGCCGAGCTCGACAAGCAGCTCGTGCGGTAGCCGAAAGCTCCCTACGCCGGTGATCCCGCTCCACGCCCGCCACACTTCGCGGCTCGCTGGCTCCGGCACTGGCGCGCCGGTGTGCCACGGCGTACCGGTCTCATCCTGCCGGCCGCTATGCGGCTCTCCCCGCTGCCTGTCCTCGGAGATCCGATCGCTCGCCGCGCCGGGCCGGCGGGCGACCTCTCCCGATGTCGTCGTCCTACCGGCTTCCGTGGGGGGCTTGTCGGGGTGTGTCGGCTCGCCGGGGCCGAGCGGGTCGTCGATCTGGAGGCCGCGACGCCGCACGGTGGTCATGCGATCACCGCCCGGTGCTCGAGGTGGTCGGCGAGCTTCTCGTACGCCAAAGCGACCGCGCTGTTCGGGGCGGCGATCGCGATCGGCGTGCGCGACACGTCGGCCTGCTCAACCGCGGTCCGATCGGGGATGCGCGCGACGGGCTGGAGTCCAAGAGCGGTGAGCGCGTCGTCGATCATCTCGCCCATCACGCGCCTGGGCCTGACCTTGGTCACGATCACCGCGAGCGCCGGCGCGGTCGGGCGGATGCGTGTGAGTTTGGTGAGCGTCGCGCGCAGCTCGGCGACGCCCTGTGCTGCTCCCTCGTCGCCGGCGGCGACCGGGGCGACGACCAAGTCGGCGGCGAGCAGCGCGTTGACGGTGAGCAGCCCGAGGTTCGACGGGGTGTCGATCACGACGTGGTCATAGTCGAGCGGCTGGAGCGCGTCGCGTAGCACGGTCTCGCGGCTCACCTCGCCCGCCAACGCCAGCTCCACGCCAGCCAGCTCCCGTGTGCCGGGCAGCACGTCCATCGCGTGGACGCCGCTCAAGACCGCTTCCGAGGCGCCGGTCCAGCCGGCGAGCACGTCCACGATCGTCTTCGCCAGGGCGCGCGGCCGGACCCCGAGCCGCCTCGTCAGTGCGAACTGCGGGTCGACGTCGACCGCGAGCACCCTGCGGCCGCGCCGGGCGAGCACGGCCGCGACGTTAATGGTGGACGTTGTCTTGCCGACACCGCCCTTCTGATTCGCGATGGCAACGACCATCACGACACCTCCTTCGCCTGTGTGTAGACAACCGGGTAAGAAGACCGGTGAGCCGCCGTGTAACCCGCGCGGTCGGATGACCAGTCAGTCAGCAGGTGGTAGGGCGGCGTCTGCATTGCACTGAGCATCCTGTACCGCGGTGCCCTCGCAGCCGCGAGTGACTGAATTTTCGGCAAACCGTTACGGCCTTGTGACACACGGCGGCCAACGCGTGACCGACCGGCACGGTCAAGACTGCTGCTGGGGCGACTGGATGCGGCGGCAGCGGCGGCCGAGAGGGTGCTGGTCATCGGGTGAGCCTCCAACCGACGCCGCGGACGGTTTGCAGCATCGGCTCGGCTCCAGCCTGCGAGAGCTTCTGTCGCAACCGGTGCGCATGGCTATCGACGGTGCGCGACGGCCCGGCTGCCTGGGGGTCGTAGTCCCACACCTCGCGGGTCAGCTCAGCGCGGGTGAACGTCTTGCGCGGCTCACTGGCCAGCGTCGCCAAGAGATCGAACTCAAGCCGAGTGAGCTTCACCGGCCGGCCGTCCACCTGGACGGTCCTCGCGTCGCGGTCGATGGTCAGGCTTCCCACTCGCTGGACCCGCGTCTCCCCTGAGCCCGGACGTCGGGTGAGCGCCTCAAGTCCCGCCGCCACCAGCAGCCCCGAGCTCTCCGACGGCAGCGCGACGTCAGCGCCGACGCGGTAGTAGCGTACCGCCGCCGAGTCATCATCGGCGCCGAGCACCAACACCGGGAGCCGGGAGTCGGCACGCGGAATCTCGCCGGCGCGCAGCTCGCGCAACAGGCCGATGGTCTCGGTTCCGCTTGACAGTACGAGCGCATCTGGCCCTTCGGCGAGCTTGAGCCTCGCCTGGTCTACGGCGTTCACCGCATCGACCGCGTAGCCGTCCATCAACAGCTGCTCGGTCCGGTCGCGTACATCGAGCTCGTCCGTCTCGACGAGCAACACTGTGATCGCAGTGGTCATCACGACACCTCCTTTGTTTGGGTGTAAACATCTGTGTGGGAAGACGGGTAAGCCGACGTATAAGTCGGCCTGCCAGTTGGCTGGCCATGCCGACCGGCACGGCACCTGTCAGACGGCACAACCCCTGACGGGGCGGACTGCAACTCGACCGCGCAGGCGTCCGAGCTGACATGTCGACTGAAGCGTGCGTCGGCGGACGAGCCGACCGGCGCCGCACTTGTGGCCGCCGCGGCGGCGGGGATCAGTGACTCGGCCGCCTCGCGCTCGAGCTCGTCGGCGACGCGGAGGGTCCGGCCCGTGCGCTGCGCGGCGCCATCGAACGTCCGGCCGAAGCGGCGAGTGACCCAGCCGACGGTCTCGGCCGGCGCGGACACGATCAATGAGCCCTCGAGGTCGACCGCGATCAGCTCAAGCGGCGCGAGCCAGATCTCAAACGTGCTCTCACCGACCGTCTCCCGAAGGAACGCCCGCACCTGCTCCCAGGCAGCGAGATCCGCTTCCCCCGCCGCCCTCAGCCCCTCGCGCACCGCCGCGAGGTCGACCGCGACCAGGCGCCGGCGCCGACGACCACGCTCGGTCAGGTACGTCTCCTCGACCAGGACTCGCTCACCGCCGCTCCCCCCTTCAGGGGGGCTGGGGGGGTGAGGGGTTCTGGGGTTCTGGGGTTCCCTACCCGCGCGCGCGTCGGGTGCCGGGGTTTCCGCCGGGGTTTTTGCCGGGGTTTCCGGAGAAACTGTCCGGTCCTGACCGCCCTTTACGGTCCCCACGCCATGATCGCTGCCGTGGGGCACGACCTTGGCCGGGCCTGCCTCGACGTCTTGCGCCCCGTCAGCGGCAGGCAGGGCGACGGTCGCCATCAGCGGGCGGGCACCCGCCGGCGGTGGTACACGCCAGCCTCGTGCCGGCTGGGTGGCGCCGCGGTGCGTGCGCGGGTTCGGGATCTTCCAGCAGTTCGTGTTCCCGCGGCCACCCGAGCCGCTGCGAAGGACCACCTCGCCCGATGCCAGCAGCGTCACCCGCGCACGCCGATATGTCCTGTCCGCCACCCCCACGGCCGCGCACAGGCGCTCGGTCGTGACGCCCTCCACGACGCCGTGTTCGTCTGCCAGGGCCGCCATGACGCCGAGCAGCAGCCGGGCGGGGCCTCGAGTGGGGCTGTAGCCGAGCACCGCCTCGAACAGCTCCGCGTTGATCTCGCCCTCCCACCACGGCCCCGTCTCCGCGAACTGCAGCGCGACCGTGCTCGCCCGACCCCGCCCGCTCGCAGCGTCCTCAACGACGACCAGGCCGCGGCAAACCAGGCCGTCGCGCGCCTCCAGGAACCGGCTCCTCGCCAATCCCGCTCTCCCCGCCGCCGCAGGCGTACCGGGACGCGCACGGTTCTCGCGATCGGCGAAGCTCGCCAGCGAGAACGCCACCAGCCGCTCGCCGCAGGACAGATCCTCGCGCGCCAGCGCCGAGGCGATCGCCTTACGGCTCATGCGGGACCTCCTAGGCTTGATCGAGGCAGCGGGCTCCGGCGGCCTGGCTGGATCGGCGCGGAATGCCCGCGCGGCGTCGGCGCGCTAAGGCCGTGCCAGACCGCTAGCTGGGTAAGGCGGCTGAAAGCCATCGCCAGCTCCCGGCGAAAGGCGCAGGCGCTCGCGATGGCGCTCAGCCCGGCGTCGTAAAGAGCGCACACCCGCTCGTCCCGCTGCGGTTCCGTCCTCGACGCGGTTAGACTGCGACGCAGAGTGCTTGGTGCGGCGCCGGACGGCGCCTATCTCTTGGAAGACCGGGCGGCCACCCGGTCTTTCTCGCATCTGGCGGTAAGAGGCGGTCCCCGGTTCCGGGGCAGAGCCGGTGGAGTCCTCGGCATGCGGCTCGGCCGACAGCACAGGCCGCGCGCCCCCCACGACCTCGAGCGGGTCAGCCGTGATCGGCGACGGCTCATCCCCGACCCGTTCTTTGGGAAGGAAGGGGGCTGGCGCTCAGCCGGAGCCATGGCCAGTGATGCCTCCACTGGCCACAGAAGTCAGAATCTGTGGCCAAATCGACAGGAATCCCCTGGTAATCCAGGGGGTTCTGGCCACAGATCGGCGCGCAGAGATCGTGAGAAATCGCTGCTTACGCCGGGTTATGCGAGACTGCCGCCCACCTTCCTCGTAATGAAGGGGTCCCCGGTTCGAGTCCGGGCGTCGGCTCTGTCTGTGAAAGCCCCGCAAATGGCCAGATGTTTGTGATGATGGTCATGTGCTCGGGTTTCGCAGTTCATAGGCCGGCGACTGCCCGGGGCTTAGCTCGTTTCTGTGGCCGGATCCGCCGGAAACCGGTGGCATATCGAGCGCGCCCCGGCCTTCCGGTCGGTGAGGAGTACCGCGCATGATGATCGACGCGGCCGAGGGAACGGCGTCGGCCATCAGGGCGTCGAACGCTTCGCCGTGACGCCGGCGGTCGCGGCGCTTGAGCACCTGCGCGTAGACCTGAAGCGTGGTCGTCGGCTCGCGCGGCGCGATAGGCGAGCAGCTCGTCGTGCAGCCAGGGAGTCATGTTGACTTGCCGGATGCCGGCCTCGGTCTTCGCGTCGCGGACGTGGATCACGCCGTGGGCGAAGTCCAGGTCGCCGAGGTCCAGCTCGCACACCTCGCTGTTTCGAAGGCCTGCGAAGCCGAGCGTCCCGAGGATCGCTCGGCGAGCGCTCGCGTGCCCGTCCCTGCGGTGCCGCCCGGCGAGCCAGATGGCGGCGGTCCCAGCTACCCCGAGTTCGGTGGCGATCTCCTTCCACGTTCTGTTATTCCGGCGCATTTGCCGCGTCAGTTCGGCGCGCGCGAGCGTCTCCTTCGAGACCGGCTCGTCGATTTCGGCGGCGGCGTCGATGAGCGCCATTAGCTCGTCTGCCTCGAGGAAGTTCCCTTTTCGCTGCGTCACCTTCAAACTTCAAGCGAAGTTCGCGGTCGCTTGCCGGGTTGCTCTGCAGCAGGCCGAGCTTTACGGCATCCTTGAGAATGCGGGCGGTGAGGTCTAGCGTCGTGTTGATCGTGCGGGAGCTGAGCGGGCGCCGCGGCCGACCCCGCCCGTCCCGAACAGTGACGCCAGCTTCGCGCGCTGCCTCGACCTCCCCGTTTCGCTCGAGCTTGTGCGCGACGTACGCCGAGAGCACGCCGTAGTCGATCTCGCCCAGCCGGTAGGTGTGCAGGAACGGCAGCAGGTGGTGGCTGAGCATGTATTCGGCGGTGTCGGCGGTCGATGCGTCCACCGTTCGCCGGTCGCGCTTCAGCCAGTCGCTTGCGAACTCGTGAAAGCCGGGGTTCTGCTCGCGGGGATCGAGCTCGAACACGTTTGGCGGGCGCCAGGCGCCTCGACGGATCATCGCGGCGATCTCGTCGCGATGGTCGGCCGCTCTTAGGTCGTTCCAGCCTTCCCGCTCGGTACCGAGCGGCACCCAGTGACGCTCGCCGTAGGCGCGGATGCGCAAGCCGTAGGTGTACTGCCGGTCGCGCTTGCGGTAGCGCGATCGAGCCGATGGCCGCTGGCCGGCGACGCTCCTGGGCGGGCTTCCGGTTCGTTGGAGTCATGCGTGCCTCCGTGGTCTGATGGGCGGCACGACTCTACGCTCGATCATGAGCCGTGGATCGGGATCAGCCCGTTGGCTTTGCCCCGCGATCGGGTGGCCTCTTGCGGAGGCACCGGCTTGCCGCCAGGGCGGCCCAGAATCTGAGGTGGGAAACGCAGCCTGGGTCGAGGCCCGGTCCCGATCCTCGATACGCCCAGCTCTTCCGCATGCTCGTACACCCACTCGCGGGACACCCCGAGTCGACGCGCGACCTCTTGCGCGTCGAGCTACGCCCTGGCCACGCGCGGCTGGCGGTCGAGGCGAGCAGCGGGGGCAGAAACTCGTCAATGTGCAGCCCGGCAAACGCGGCGGCAATCGTGAGGATGGGGCCCTCCCGGTCATGGTCAGCCTCCGAGCGCGTAGCTGGTGATGTCCCCGTCGAGGCTGCCTTGCGCGTTGTATTGGCCGGTGTGGACGTAGGCGACCTTGCCTGCTCGGCTGATGAAGATCGTGGTCGGGAGCCCCTCGATTACGGCGAGCGAGCGCAGGTCGCTGGTGCTCATCTGATAGCTGGGGTAGCTCACGTGGTGATGGGTGAGGAATGCCTGCGCGTCGCCTGCGGAGTCGCTCGTGTCGGCGCCGAGGAACGCGACCTGGCGGCCGTAGCGCGCCGAGGCGGAGGCGAACAGTCCGAACTCGGAGCGGCACGGTGTGCACCATGAGGCCCAGGCGTTGATCACGATCGGGTAGCCGCGCACCGCGCGGATCCGCGCGGCGAGCGCCTGCTGATTGCCGAGCAGGCGGGAGGCCTGCTCGTGGAGCGCGGCCAATGGCGCGGGCGACCCGGCGAGCGGCTGCGCGGCCGCCGCGGAGCTGGAGTGCGTCCTCGGCGCGCGGGCCAGCGCGTCGCGCACATGCTGGGCGAGCTCGCGAGAGCTGAGCCAGCCGGATGTGGAGACCTGCCAGTACCAGAGGATCCGGCCCGCGGTGGAGGTGAGCACGAACCATGGTTCGCCCTGGACGCCGTATCCGTCCGCGAGCCGACCGTCGCGGTCGATCGCCACCGGGTAGGAGAGCAGGTGCGGGAGACCGCGCAGGAAGTCCGGGAGCGCCGTGGAGGTGGGCTCGACGCTCGCCTCGTCGACGGCGGTCAGCGACGGCAGCTTCGACGAGGCGGCGGAGGCCTGGTATCGGTTGAGCGCGTCGAGCTGGCCTGCGAGGCTCGTGCTCTGCCGGTTCCAGGTGGCGAAGAACAGCAGCAGGTGCGGCTGGGGCCCCGGTCCCAGGCTGACCGCTCCGCCGCCTGCGCGCGGCCGCGTGACCGGGCTGCTGGGCGAGATCCCGTCGATCTTCGTGTACGAGAGGTGTGAGTCGACTGTGGGATGGTCGGGGAGCAGGCGCGAGGCCTCCTGCGCGAGGAGTTGGCCGAACTGGCCGACCGCGGCGTAGGACTGCTGGGTGACGTAGAGCCTGGCGAGCTGGCCGTGGGTGTCGATCACGAACAGCGCCGGGGTGTGATCGATCAGGCGCCGGCTGATGTCCACGCCGATGCTGTAGGCCTTCCACATTCGCCGCAGCTGTGGCAGCGACCCGGTGAGAAAGCGCCACCGGCCGAGCAGCCCGTGCAGCTGGGAGTAGGAGAGCACATCCGCGAGCGCGGTCGCCTTCGGGTTGGCATCGATCCCCAGCAACTGGACCCGTCGGCCGGCGCTACCGAGCATCGCCTTGGCGTCGAGCATCGCACTGGTGGTCAGCGGACAGATCGTGGTGCACTCCGAGTCGTTGAACGCGAGGATCACGACCGTGCCGCGAAACGACCGCAGCGACACCGGCCGGCCGAACTCATCGTTGAGCGTGAACCCCGGGGCGGGCACAGACAGGCGCGTGCCCGGGTCCAGGTTCGGGTTCGTCGCGAGCGCGTCGCTGCGCGCGCTCGTCGATCCACTCACCACGGCGACGGCCACAACCGCCGCGCCCGCCAGCCCGAGGGCGGCAGCAGGTGCGGCCCATCGGACTGGCCGACTCACACGCCGCGGGGATGCGGCTGCAGCCAGTCGAGCGCGACTGCGTCGTGCCTTGTCAAGCCGAAGGAGAACGCTCAGTGCTCCGGCAACGAGCGCGGCGAGCACAGCAACGATCGCCACGACGCTGGCGGTACTGTTCGGCCGTGCGGCACTCGTCCCGGTCGTCCCGCGCGACTGTGCTGGTGTTGATGCTGCGCTCTGAGCTCGGGTGGGGATGGTGATGTGCTCGGCGGCCGCGAGCGACCGGACCGCTGCCGCGGCCGCCGTCGCCAGCCGCGACCCGGTCGGCGTGATCGCGATGCCGCCCAGCGTCCGATAGGCAGCCGCGGTCGAGTGCCCTGGCCAGTTGAAGCCAAACCCGTCGGGCATCACGACGAGCAGGCGTCCCTTATACGCCAGCGACAGCTCGACCCCCAGAAACCGCGCGTACGCGCCCGGCTTGCGCCACAGCGCGGTGACCGCGCCGAGGTCGGTGCGGCTCGCGATGATCGCGACCCTGACCGGCAGCCCTACCCGGGCGGCTGCGCGCAATTCGGCGGCGAGCTGAGCCTGCTGCTTGATCGGGACGCCAGTTTCTGCCGTGAGGAACAGCGGCTGGTAGACGAGCACGTCGCTGCCGGGATCACCGTCCGCTCGCGCGACCGACGCGCCGGGGGCGAGCGCAGCGAGGACAGCGAGGAGGACGACAAGCCGTTCCATCGGTCCTTATCCGAGTGCGCTGTGTACGAGCTGGATCGCGACGATCAGCGCGGCGACGCCGGCGCCGAGAGCGATGATTGCGGCAAGCAGCCGCAGCCAGACCCGGCCCCCCGGGCTCACTTCCTGTTCTGCTTGGTTTTGTGTGGGCATTGCTCTACCCGTTGGCGTGGTCGACGATCAGGGCTGTGAACGGCGGCGCGTTCTTCGGGCTGATTTGGAAGGTGAGTCCCCAGCGCCCGACCATGACGAGCGCGGGCGCCGCGCGCGAGTAGACGCCTGGCTCGGTCTCGGTTAGCTGGTATTCCTCCTGTGGCATCTGCATCTCGAGGTGGTTGAAGGTCAGGGTCACGTTCGCCGCGCGCACCGGCCTGCCGTCCTTGGTGATCCGCAGCGCGAACGTGTCGGGGGCCTGGGCTCGGTTGGGCGAGACGAGTATCTGCAGCACGTAGCCGCCGCGGCGGACGGTCTGCGCGACCCGTCCCGGGCCGACATCCACCAGCGCCGAGTTCCCGAGCGCGAACGCTGGCGGTGGCGGTGCGAGGCTCGAGAGCACGGCTGCGGCGAATACCGCACCGGTTACGACGACGGCCTCGCCGGTGATCAGGCGCCGCAGCAGCCGCGCCGCTCCGTCTCCGAGCTCGGGCCGCTCGCGCGCTACGATGAGCCGCGGGCGCGAGCGCAACAGGTTCCCGGAAGCGAGCACGATCGCCAGCGCCAGCAACCCGACCTTGACGAGGATCGCAATGCCGTAGCCGGTCTCCCACAGCGCGTTGACCGCGGGCATGTGGATGATCGTCGCGCCGGTGCCAGTGGCGAGCAGCAGCACCACGGAGGCAAGCGCCACGATCGAGAAGCGCGGTACGACGACCGAGAGCCCGCCCGCCCGCGTGCGTGCGGGAAGGCGTGCCCACAGCACGAGCAGCCCGACGAGCCCGCCGAGCCAGACTGACCCGGAGAGCAGGTGAACCCAGTCCAGCAGCAGCGAGAACCCGCGGGGCGAGGTCTGCGCCGCATGGCCGGCCGCGCCCGGTACCAGCAGCACGGCGCCCGCCGCGAGCAGCGCCCCGCCCGTCGCGGTCAGCGCTGCGAGCGAGCGGTGCTCACGGTCGGGGCGATCGACCCACAGCGCCACCCACGCAGCCGCGCAGAACAGCGCGAAGCACAGCTCGAGGTCCACGATCGCGCGCCCGAATGCGGTGACGCGAAACAGCGGCACGAGCGCCGTCAGATCGAATACCGAGCGCAGCGAGTCGTTCGCGGTCGCGATGTCGAGGTACACGGGGATAGCGATCAGCCCGAGCACCGAGCAGACAACGAACGCGATCGACACCGCCCGCAGGCTCACCCCCTCCACCCGCTGGACCACCGGCCGCGCGGTCAACATCCGCAGCGCGAACAGGCCGATCGCGACCATCACCGAGAGGAACATCAGCCACCGCGTGATCAGCAGCTGCGGCGTCGTCGCGGTCGCGGAGATGCTCGGCACCGGGAACTGCGGCGGTGGTCCTGGCCCCGGCCCGACCGCGAACGTGAGGGCGCCCTTCACTGGATGCCCGTCGACCGAGATCGCACGCCAGTAGATCAGATACCACCCCTGTGGGAGGTGCGGGCGAACGTGGACGACCAGCGTCTCCGGATTCGCGGGCGAACGGTGAACCTGTCCGGTCGTGACCTGGCGGCCGGCGGAGTTGGTGACCGAGATGATCGCGAAGCGGGGCTCGACCGCCTCGTCGTAGGTCAGCTGCACGTCCCGGGGCGGAGCGTTCACGATGCTGCTCGCGGAGGGCACGGTCCTGGTCAGGTAGGCGTGCGCCGACGCCGGCGCCGCCGACAGCAGCCCGACGGACGGGACCGCGAGCAGAGCCGCGACGATCCGTCCCCGGACGGTCATGCCAGTGCTCGATCCCCCGAACCATGGGTGACCAGCGCGAAGCCGCCGGCGAGCAGCCCGAGCACGCCGACGATCAACGCGATGATCGACAGCGCCGAGGTGCCGCCGCCACCAAGCGAGCTCTTCGCCTCGATCGTCGGCGCGGGCGAGTCCGAGGATTCCGAGCCGGCCCAGTTCACGATCGACCCGTCTGAGTAGGTCTGCTGCACCTGGAAGGTGTAGGTCTTCGCCGAGGCGGGCTGGGCGAGGAACTGAAACAGCGAGTCCTCGCCGGTCGGGGTCTTCCCGCCGGTCCAGGTGACCTTCGTGATCACCGCGCTGTCGCCGGAGCCGGTCTGCTGGACCTGCTGGTGCCAGCCCGGCGGCGGCGGGACGAACGAGTCGATCCCGAAGCCGTTCGGGACGGTCATCACGATCTTCGACGTCGTCAAACCTTCCTTCTCGGTCGGGACCGCGAGGCTGTAGAGCTGCAACTTGCCCGACAGCGATACCGCCGGGCTGACCCGCGCGTGCGCCGAGGCGAGCGCGGGTGCCAGCAACACCAGACTGGAAACCGCGAACGCGAGCAATGCGGATCGGGTGAGTGAGGGCTTGACGTTCACCGCTGATAACTCCTTGTGTTCGATTCAATGGTCTGCTCAGCCACTGAGCGCGCGCTCTCGCCCCGTGAGCAGCGGGAACGATCGGTCGGCGCGCGGCGGCAGGATGTAGTTGGCTCGCTTGAGCACGAAGATGAACTCGTTGATGCCGTTGTTGACGGTGTCCGTGATCGCCGGGTTCTGCAGCTGGGCCGAGCTCGCGTTCATCGCGTTGCGCGTGGTGATGAAGTCATCGATCGTGCGCTGGATCGAGACGAAGTGAAGGCCGGCCTGGCCGCCGTCGACCGTGTTGAAGTCGCGGCGGATGATCAGCGGCCGGCCGTGGCGGCGGGCACGAGCCGACGTCTGCGCGTGCCCGACCACACCGTAGCGGCTGATCGCCTGCCCGAGCAGGCCCGGGTCGCTCGGCGCGTCTGTAGTGAACCGGCTGGCCTGCGCCGGGGTGACCTGCGGCGCGTACATCCGCGCGACGCGGTCGCGCTCTGACAGCTGCCGGTACCAGCTATCGAGCCGCAGGCGCAGATAGCTGACATGTAGCGTCGTGCCGCCGGCGAACGGGCCCGAGGGGATCGTGACGTCCTCCTCGGTCGCCTGGTTCTTGCGCAGCCCCGACTTGAACCCCATGAACAGCGGCGCGCTGTTCGCCACCGGCCGGCCGGCCGGGATCCCGCTCACGTCCTGGTGGCTTGCGGGCAACCCCGCGCCGACGAACCCCGTCCGCGTCTCCTGCCAGGTGAGCGCGCTCGAGAGCTCAAGCGGCCCATCCGCGCCAGCGAGCGGAGCGCCGTGGATCAATGCCGCCTCGATCTCCGCCAGCCTTCGCTCGTCGTCACAGGCGAGGTGCAGGCATACCTCGTAGTCGTCGATCGCCGGCAACTCGAAGTTCGACAGCGCCTTGGCCCGCGGGATCGGGCTCGCGATCCCGAGCGAGTGCTCGAAGTAGCGCGGTCCCCAGCCAGCCGTGAACAGCAACCCGGACGGCGACCACCGATAGCTGCGCTCCAGCGTTCGCAGCGCCGCCTCGAGCACCCGGGCGTGCGCGGGCGTCGGCGTGCCGTTGACGTCGAAGGACAGCAGCCGATCGAACCGCGGCGCGACCGGATTGCCATCGGCGTCGCGAGCGAGCACCGCGGTCCAGGCGTGCTGGCGTGACGGCAGGCCCGCGGGCTGAGTCCCAAGCACCACCGCGGGCGGCGACTTGCCCTTGTTCAGCGCGCGGTCCAGGCCGACCCCGACCGCCGCCCCACCGGCCGCGACCGCCCCCGCGCCGATGAGAAACCGTCTGCGTGTCAGCATCGCAGGCGGCTCAAGAGGTCGGCTGCCAGTTGATCGTCATGTCCACCCGGTGCGGATGCAGCCACACGTGCTGGTACTCGAGGTGCCGCGCCGACACCGGCGGGCTGATCAACAGGCTCAGCTGGTAGCTGCCGGCCCCCGGCAAGCTGACGTCATTGCCGTAATGGGGGCCCATGAACGCCGAGATCATCGGCCACTGCCGCTCGTCGTAGACGATCTTGCCCTGCTTGCGGATCGTCGCCCACACGGTCGCGTACGGGATCGTCACGCCGGTGTGCGCGTCGCTGAGCATCACCATCAGGTGAAAGCTCGCCTTCTTCCCCGGCTTGATCATCCGCTCGCGCGTGCCGTCGTAGACGATGAACGGCACGGCCGTGGCCTCCTGGGCGACGATCTTCATCCCCTGCCACGTGGTGGAGGCAAGCTGGCGCATCGGGATTGGCTTGATCCCGTTGACCGACATCCCGCCTCCCGAGGTTGAGCTCGCGCCCATGTCCATCCCGGATCCAGCCCCAGCCGCCTGCGACGACGTCTGCGATCTGGTCTGACTCGAGCCCCCGCAGCCTGCGAGCACGACCGCGATTGCCGCCGCCGCGGCCACGGCACGCAGCGCCCGCTTGTACCGATTCGCTTCACACACTTGGCTTTCTCCTTTCTGCCGATTGACGGGTGCTGAGATCGCCTGCACTGCCGGCAAAAAACCGGCGATCAAGACCTCAGCTCAAACGCAACGGAGCGACCCGCCCAGCTAGCGCGGCGCCTAATCGCGACGATCTAGGCCGAAGTTGCGGGTAGCGCCGCCGCAACCGCCCGCGCAGCCCAGAACCGCAAACAGCGGCGCACAGCCCGCGCGGAGCGAATGAACGGGTACAGCTCAGCGCAGGGCAGGAGGCGCGCGGCCGGCCGCGCAGCCGGCCAGTGGGCACGGGCGCAGGGGGTCGATCGTGCGGATCCGCGGCCGCGGCGAGCGCCGGCGAACCATTTGCCGCTCGCCGCCAGAGCGACGATCGGCTACCTCGCCCAGCACCCAGCTCGCACCCTCGAACACGGCCGCCAACACCAACCCGACGCACACCGCCGCCGGGATCGACCACCAGCCGCCATAGCCGAAGATCCCCACCAGACCGGCCGGATGGCCGGTCGCGAACAGGCCCTCCAGGAACTCCTGCGCGACGTAGATCCCGACCAGACACAGCGAGCACACCAGCCACAACGCGGTGAAGGACAGCGCGTAACGCCGCACCGACCTGTGGCCGCCGAGCGCCCGCCCGAGCGCAAACAGAAACGCCCCCGCTCCAAGCCCGAGTAACAGCACGATCCACGGCACTAGCGAATGCAGGTACGCATGCCCCTGCCGCGCCAGCTCGACATTCGCGCCGGAGCCGAACGCCAGCCAGAAGCGCAACTCATGTACCGCCAACGCCGCGGCTGGCACCGACACCACCCGCCCAAGGCATCGAATCGCCATCCGACGATCAGCAGCCGCGAACATCAAGCCCGCACCATACCGCTTCGCGTCGGGTTCACACCCTGCCGAGGCGCTCTGGGTTCCTCCGCTTACATGAGCTGGTGCAGCGTTCGCTCGACGTCCTGGGGGTAAAACGGCCAGAAGAACAGCGCACGCTCGTGCCCAGATTCGTCAACGACAAACGCGGCCTCGGTATGGGTGATGTAGTTGATCGTCGTCCCGTCGATCCTCCACGTCGTGACCTTCACGCCGACCCCGTAGCGCCTCCACACCGCCGCCAGCTGCGCCGGGCTACCGACCGCCCAGCGCCACTGCGGCACCAGCTGCCACTTACGCATGTCCTGCAGGAGGTTCGCGCGGCGGTTCGCGCCCGCGTACACGTCGACGCTGACCGCCAGAATCTCCGGCCGCTGCGCGTTCGGCATCCGGCCGACGACATCGTTGAGCACCTTCGCCTCCAGCGGACAGAGGTTCCGGCACAGCGGATCGATAAACGTCACGATCACCGGCCGACCCCGATACGCCGCCACCGAGACCCGCCGCCCGCGCTGATCGCTCAGCACGAACCCAGGTGCAGGACGCTGACCAGCCCGCCAGCTGACCGCGGGCGGCGTCACAATCGAGCCCGCATCAACGCTCGAGGCGCCACCGCCCTTGCGAACCACCGCGACCACCACGATCGGCGGCGCCGACCGCGATACCAAACACCGCAACACCCGGCAGCGCCCAACGCCACCGCGCGCGCCGCGCACCGTTCGCCGGTGGCGACGACGCCACTCGCGCACCCACCCCGCGGCCGCGTCGCCGGCGAGAGAGCACAATCAGCGCGGCGCCCAGCACAGCGAGCGCCACGACGGCGCCAGTGATCAGCACCACGCTCACGCCGCCACCAGCCGACGAGCCGGCGTGTCGCGGCCTCCCTGACGTGCTCCCTGACGTGCTCGCCGGCGGGAGCGCAATGCCACCGGCTGCAACGAGTCCACGCACCGCGACCTCCGCCGAGAGCACGAGTGCCTCCCGCGTTGAAGAAGCGATCGGAACCTTCGCCAGCAACCGACTCGCGGACCCCACCGCATGCCCCGGCCAGCTGAAACCGAATCCGTTCGGCATCACCACCAGCAACCGGCCCCTGTACACCGCCGACAGCTCCAACCCGAGAAACCGTGCGTACACCCGAGGCTCGCGCCACAGCGCCGTGATCGACCCTAAGTCGTAGTCGCTTGAGATGATCGCCACCCGGATCGCGAACCCTGCACGGTTCGCGGCGCCTATGGTCGCGAGCAACTCACGCTACGCCGGCGACTCCCCCACCTCCTGCGAGGACACGAACACCTGCCTGGCAACAAGGTCGTCGCTAGCCGGGTCACCATCGGCACGCACACCCGAGACAAACGCTAAGAGACCCACAGCCGTGGCGCACAGCGCGGCCACGCCCCGCTGCCCAGCCGCCGCGCGATCCCGAAGCGCCAGCGATGCGCGTTTGATGGCCTCGCAGCCAGGAACCACGACCCGGATCCCATCGCTCGCCGAAGCGTCGTCCCTACGGGCCATGCCACGCATTCTGAACCCTCTGTCGCGAGCGAGTCGCTCGCGCCCTACACTCCCTCGTGAGGTCCCCGTCCGCCTTCGAAAGTCCGCGCAGCCCATCGATCCGGCTTCGCTCTACCGATCACGCGCCGGGCGGGAACGTGTAGGCCGGGTGGGGCGGGACGAACGGCCCGACCTCCAAGACGATCTCCGCATGCCTCACCAGGGGAACGCGGCCCGGCCGCCACCGCCAGCGTCGCCCGCAGACGAACACAGCCACCGTCACCCCGGGCGACGCTCGAAACGAGAGCAACCGCCCGCGCGACAGCGGCTGCCCCCAGGCGCGAAACAGATCAGATATGAACAGGTGCGCTCCGGGACGGATCAGTACCACCCCGGTCGGCTCAAGCGTCACCAGGTCCCCGAAACAGCTCGCGGCGGATATCCGTCCAGCCGAGACGGCTCGCGGCGGACGGGTCCCGATGCCCGCCGGGATCAGCACCACCCGATTCGCAGCGAATACCTCAACATGGACTCCGTAACGGGGACCGAGCCAGCGGGCGCAACGGCCGATGACGGGACCGGTGGCGGGCGGATGAAAACGCGGCTCGTGACCGATCGGACGCGCCTGCGACAGGAGCGCTCGCGGAATTCCGGCGTCCGGCGAAAGGCTGCGCTTGTTGCCACAGCTCGCCAGCAGAACGACCGCGGCCAGCGCGACCGCCGTGGCATAGGACGCGCGCTTTACGTCAGTTCGCCGCCCCGCCCGCCGACCAGGACAAGCGGACTCCTCTTCACGGCTGCTCAGGCGCGTGACTCCCAGAACATCGCGTCCGCGTCCTCGTACTCGTCGTTCTCTGGCTGATCCTCCGGGTCGGGCTCGCCGATCGGACGCGATGGGATGACGAGCAACCCGATGCCGCAGCCAAGGCACACGACGCACGCGGCTCTCGTCAGGAACGCCGCGTGGCCGCGAGAACGAACCCATTCAACAGCGTCGGGATCGGGTTCGCTCCCTCCCAGATGGCCACAAACCCGATCGCGAAGTAGGTGAGATAGCCGGTCCGCCGCAGCAGCAGCCGGCGCACCGCCCATACGACGAATGCGGCGATCACCGCGAGCGTGATCAACTGAAACACCGAGACAGAAGGGCGGCCGTGAAGCTCCCTACCCGCCGCCGCGACACCAATGCCGACCAGCGCTGCCACAGACAGCAATCGCGCGAACCCTAGATCGAGCTCGGGCCGGTTGACGCGACGTGCCGCGAGCACGCACGCCACCAGCACGACGATCGGCCAGAACCACACCAGCGACGGATCATCGGCATGCCACAAGCCACCGGCGATCACGCTCGGACGCCCGTTCACTCGCACAGGGACCGACCACCGACCCACGTACGCCGTGCCCGGAGCGATCGCCACCGTCGCCAACGCATGCAGCCTGCCGTCATGCCAGCTATACGCGCGTCCTCCGCTCGCGCTCGACCATTTCGGAGGCGTGCTGGGCCCGAGGTTCGATGGCGGGACCTCCGCCGGCGTCTGGTTGAGGTAGAACATCGCCGAGTTCCGATTCACGGCCACCCCCGAGCGCGAGAACCGCAGATACGGCGCCCCACGATAGTCCAACACGACAATCGTTTCACCAGGCGCGACGCGCAGCCACAATCGCTGATCGCCGTCGACGACCTTCGCTTCAACACCAGCCGGAAGCTGACCGATTCTCGCCAGGTAGCTCGTCGCGATCGGCGCGACCGGACCATGCGCCTCAGCCAAAGACGGAAATGCCCCCAGCGCATACACACCGCCGTGAGCGTCAGTGCCGCAGCCCGGGCGCGAGGACCCGCCATAGACTTCTCGTTGGCCGCACCCGACCCGGACAGGCCTTCCGGGTCCGCGTCTCTCGGAATGACGGACTCTATGCATCGCCATCTCGCTCCATTGTCACGCCTGGCGCTGCGAACGACCCTCATCGCCGTCCTCGCCGCATTCGCCGCCGGAGCGCGGTCACCCGCCGCGCGCGCCGACGGCGACCCGGCCAGCGATGTCCTTGCCCAGCAGAGCCTGTTCCTCCCGCAGGACGCCGGAGTCCCAGCCCGCCAGCAGGCGCGGCTCACTGCGCTGCTGCAGGCAACAGCCCACGCCGGCTATCCAATACGCGTCGCGCTGATCGCCTCGCCGACCGACCTCGGCTCCGTCACAGCACTCTGGCGCCAGCCACAGCGCTACGCCACGTTCCTCGGCCAAGAACTCGCCCTCATCTACCACGGGCCGCTGCTCGTCGTGATGCCCAACGCGCTCGGGCTCTATCAGCTCAACCGTCCAGAGGCCGTCCAGGAATCCGCGCTCGCCCACCTTCCGACCCAGCGACCAGGCACGGGACTCGGCCAGGCCGCGCTGACCGCCGTCCAAAGCCTCGCCGCAGCATCCGGCCACCCAGTCCCCGTCCCGAGCACCGGTAGCCCAGCGAAAGCCAGCGCGACCGACACCACCTCATGGATCGTGTTCGCCGCCGGTGGAGTGCTCATCGTGCTGGCGTGGGTGGCCAGTTTCCGCGCGAAGCCACCGCAGCTGCGTCGGCGACGAGCCGCGTCCACCTGACCCGGGGATGTAGACCAGCGTCTGCGTCAGACTCGCGCTCGGCGACGAAAGAAGGGCTCAACAACCCACGACCGCGGCCCAGGGCGTCGCCGCAAGCCCACATCCGCAGCGGCACGACGTGCGCTACGGCCGTCAGGTCGAGCTCGCGCGACGAACTCGACCCTAGCCGCTCGCACTGAAGCTGTAGCCGGCGGCGGGCACGCCGTCGATCCCGGCCGCCGTGGCGTGACGCTCCAGGTAGTAAACACTTGGGCGCCGCCCGAGACGTATCGGCGCCGACGCTCGCGTTACCGATCTTGCTGCGAAGCGGTCACCACACGGCCGTGACCCGTGGAGGCGTGATGCAACCACCCGATCTGCGCCGGCGACGTCGCTGCTCCTGGTGCAACGCAGCGACACGGTCGTCGCGACCAAACCGCTTGCTCGGTACGCTGGAAGCCGGTCGCCAGCAAACGCCCTGACTGCCGCTCGCCCCACGATAGGAGGCGTCGAGCCTGTCTCTTGCCTGGCTGCTGAGTTTGAGCAACAGGGGCCACGAGCCGCGCGAGCGGTCCCGCTGCCGCGATAGAGCGCTCGGGTCAACCATCTGCCCTCGAAGGGAGGGAGCGATGTCCTCTGAGTTGTTGCTCTACGCCGCCGGCGGCGCTCACCCGCGGCGATGCCCAGCCATCATGCCGGGCATGCCCCGAAGAACAAGGGCCAGGTGTATCCGGCCGATCCACCTACGGTCGACGAGATCGTCGCGGTGATGCGCCGGACCCCGGCTGACCGGCACGGCCTCAGGCTAGGCTGAGGGCGCTGATCGTCGTGCTCTGGCGCGGCGGGCTTCGGATCCAAGAAGCGCTGACACTGATCGAGTCCGACCTCGACCCGCGACGCGGCTCAATTCTCATTCGCCGCGGGAAGGGCAACCGACGTCGCGAGGTCGGGATGGACGCGTGGGCGTGGAGCGATCATCTCGCGCCATTGCTCGCGTGTCGGGTCGAGCTCGCCCCAACGAGGACGATTATGTTGTCCGCATCACCCGCCCAAATCGCTCTGAACAGGGAAAACGCGGAGACTCACACCACCTCACCACATAACTACATAACCGGACGCACAACATGAAGGCGGCAGTGATCTTGTCGCTTCCGCGTTTGGGCGAAAGCGGTTGTCCGGCCGTTTGCAGTGGTTGCTAACTGCCTGGGGTCGGAGCCGATCGTCAGCAAGCGGTCGGGGATCTCGCCCGACCTCCGCAGCGCTTGCTGGATCGCGCCCGAATCAGCTAGCGCGACGAGAGGCTGGCTTCTGCAATGCGGGCTGAGCGGGCGCCTCGGCGCAGTCGGCCCGCACACACCTGCTTGTAACAGTGGGAGCCGCTCGAGATCGGCGCAGCCTTCTGCTTCGACGGTCATCGCTAGCTCGGACGGTGCAAGCATGCGGCCGTCGGCGGTCATCAGGTCACGCTTGTGCGGGCAGCCGTGGTGATCGCGGTAGGGACCGCCCTTTGTCCTTTCGGGTTCGGGCCGCCCCCCGCGCAGATCCCAGCGTGCGCGTCTAACGCACTGGGCTCCTGCCTTGGGTTCTGGCGTCGAAGCGCGCGCTCGGCCAGGGATGCTGGATGTGGACAGGGGGTAGCCATCGAGTTTGGAGGCGGCGCATGCGTTCCCACGTCAGGCTGGTGCGCTGGCTGCGGCGCCGTAGCGCCCGATACCGGTGCCTTGCTGCCTGGTCGCGAAAAGCTGCGACCGCGTCGATGCTGCCGGGCACGGCGTAGTAGGCGCAGTGCCCTCGCACCACGCTCCCAAGCCATTGCCCCTGCTCGGGGATGGGGTCGTGCCGGCGTTGCATCAGCTCGGTCTTGAGCTCGCGTAGCTTCGCCCGCAACCGCTTCTTGCTCGTGACGCGTTTGAGTGCGAACCGCCCGCTCCTCGACTTGGCGCAGATGTGCGTCAGGCCGAGAAACTCGAACGCTTCGGGTTTGCCGAGACCCCGCTCTGCTCGTCGCTCGGCCGCGAAGCGCCCGAACTCGATCAGCCGCGTTTTCTCGTCGTTCGGCCCCAACCCGAACTTCGCGAACCGCTCGCGAAGCTCGGCGAGGAACCGCTCGGCGTCGTCCCGATGCTGGAAGCCCACCGCAGCGTCGTCGGCGAACCGCACAGCGATGACATCGCCGCGCGCCTGTCGGCGCGTCGCCACTGGTGGACCCACAGATCCTGCCGGTAGTCCTTCCACGTCACACCGTCTACCCCCGGAGCTGCGCCCGGGCCGATCGCCCGGTACGCCGCCTTCAGGCGCTCGATGGTCACGTGATGCAGGAGCGCGGTGAATCGCGCGTCCTTGTCGTTGCGCGCCACCTGGCGCACGCGGTCCAGCTCGCTTGACACGCTCACGCCGGCTCTGCGTCCGGGGCGTGTTTCGCTGCCCGCGTTCCCCTTGGCTGGTCGCCTTCCCTCCACCACCTCCGCCCCCGGTCTCCCGGGCTTGTTCGGCGGCTTCTCAGGTAGTACGCGACCATCTGACTTCCCACGATCGTGCATCAAGGGATTACCGCCTCAGCGTTCCCCTCGCGGCCCGCCCGACCAGCATCGGGACGAGCGATCGTGGGATCTCCCGATTCTCGAGCATGGAGAGCTTCGTGCATGCCCGGGTTCTCCGACCGCGCGGGGTTCCCCGGCGACTCGCGATAGCGCCGCCGGCGATGTTGCCTTCCGCCTCTCTACACAACGTCGGCACCCCGGAACCTGACTTCGCGGCTCAATAGCCCAGCCTGCACGACCCCTGTCCGACGCTCGCCGCCGCCCTCACGAGCGGCCGACGCACGGCTCGGGGCCGTCGTGTGTTGCTAACACTTCGACGTAGAGAACTTTCATCTCCTTCACCATGCCGGTTTATCCCGGCGCTTTCGTAGAGCACCGACTGGATCCGCTGCTGCCACGCGGTGCGCTCGTGCGAGAGCGTATGCCTGCAGCGGACCCGAGCGCGGAGATCGAGGATGTGCTCGGGCGGGATCCACGACTCCGGCAGCCGGCCTATCAGAAGCAGCTCGCACAGATGCCTGGCGTCAGCCCAGGTTGCCTTCGGATTCGGAGGAGCTTCGGATTCGCAAGGCGGTCTTGGTGTTGTCCTCGACGTTGATGGCGAGCCTGTCGTGCGTGTGGGTGGTGACGTATGCGGTGCTTGGCCTGTGGGTGTCGGCCGCGCCGACGTAGTCAGCTTTGGATGAGCCTGGTCCTGCCGTTCGTCCTGCAGTGGAGCCTGGGTGGCTTTGGGAACTCGTCGGCGGTGTGCCTGTGGGGGTTTACGTCTCCGCTGGGGGCGCTGTTGTTCGTCGGGGCACGGCAGGCGGTTTCGTGGTTCGTCGCGTTCGTCGGCCTGGTCGCGGTGTCCGCGGCGATCGATCCCGCCCTGGCTGCCGGCGCGCCCTACATCCCCAGCGGCGTCGTGATCATCTTCTTCGCGCTGAACATCCTCGGCGTGGCGAGTACCGCGTACGCGCTGCTGCAGTACTTCGTGCGGGCGCGGGAACGCGACCAGGCCAGGTCCGAGCGCCTGCTACTCAACGTGCTGCCTGAGCCCGTGGCCGCCCGGCTCAAGCGAGACGACGGAATCATCGCCGACGCCCGAGAGGACGTGACCGTAATGTTCGCCGACGTCGTCGGCTTCACGCGTCTGTCTGAACGGCTCCTCGCCGCGGACGTCGTCGCGCTGCTGGACCGCGTGTTCGCCAGCTGGGACTCGCTCGCCGCTGAGCATGGTGTCGAGAAGATCAAGACAATCGGCGATGCCTACATGGTCGCCGGTGGGATCCCGTTATCCCGCGAGGATCACGCCGAGGCGATCGCCGACACGGCGCTCGCGATGGCCCCCGCGCTCGCCGGCGTGGCGGCCGAGGCCGGTACGGTGCTGCAGGTGCGGATCGGGATCGATACGGGGCCGGTCGTCGCCGGCGTGATCGGCCGGGCGAAATTCATCTACGACCTCTGGGGCGACACGGTCAACACCGCCAGTCGCATGGAGTCCCACGCGCAGCCCGGCACGATCCAAGTCACCGAGCGGACCTATGAACGTCTGCGAGAGCGCTACGAGTTGGGCTCGCGCGGTACCGGCGAGGTTAAGGGCAAAGGCCAGATGACCACGTATCTCCTCCTTAGCCGGCGCGCGCGGCAACCAGGCTTCAGCTCGTCCGGATGTTGCCGCCGGCGCTCGAGTCCAACGAGGCCCCGATCGAAGTGTTGATGTCGTCGATCCAGAGCGCGGGCTATCGCCCGGGCGAGGATGTCGCGCTGTGCCTCGATCCGGCGGCCAGCGAGTTCTTCAAGGGCGGCAAGTATGTGCTGTCGGGCGAGGGACGGTCCCTCTCCTCGGAGGAGATGGTCGACTACTGGGCGACGGTCTCGAGTCGCTTTCCGGTGCTGTTTCTCGAGGATGGGATGGCGGAGGGCGACTGGGAGGGTTGGCGCAAGCTCACCGAACGGGTCGGCGCCGAGGTTCAGCTCGTCGGCGACGACGTGTTCGTCACGAACCCGGCGATCCTCCGCGAGGGCATCGAGCGCGGGGTCGCAAACTCGATCCTGATCAAGCTGAACCAGATCGGCACAGTCACGGAGACTCTTGACACGATCAAGATCGCGCGCGACGCCGGTCACCGGGCCGTCGTCTCACACCGCTCGGGCGAGACCGAGGACACGTTCATCGCAGACCTCGTCGTCGCGACCGGGGTTGGCCAGATCAAGACAGGCGCACCCGCCCGCTCCGAGCGGGTCGCAAAGTACAACCAGCTGATGCGAATCGAGGAGCAGCTGGGCGACCGAGCAGCGTACGCCGGCGGTGGGACGGTGAAGCTCGGCTAACACACCCGAGTGGGCCCGTGCTGCTGGACCGGCAGCGCGCAGACCCCGCCGGTATCCTTTCGCACAGGCGATGAAGCTCGCCTTGCTCGCGCCTCCTGGCGCTGATGGCTTCTACGACTTGCCCGCACACGGGCCACAGCGAGGAAGGCAATCCAGGAGGTGATCACCACGAACATCCCGCCACTAGGAAATGCTTCGCGCACGGCGGGTGTGTCGTGGCACCCCAGTCGCGCCGGGGGCCGCGTTTTCTCGCTGACCGAGAGATCCGGTGGGGATGAGGGAGAAGCGTGACCACTCGGAACGTACCCTCGACCGCAGCGGAGCATCTTCATGTGCTCAGCGAGCTCGAGCATTTGCTGCAAGAGCGCGGCTGCCCCGCCTGCAGGCACATCGAAGAAGCTGAGCGAAGCTTCTGTTCCTGGTTTCAGATCGAGAGCTTCACGACCGTCGAGATGCAGACCCGGTTGCGCGCGGCGATGGGCATGTGCGCCGCGCACGTCTACAGGCTGATCGAAGGGGCGGGCGAGGGCCACCTCATGACGACAGTCATGCGCCACACGGTTTCGGGCGCACGGGAGCGCTTGGGTGGCGAAACCCTGCACGGTGAGTGTCCAGCCTGCGAGGCCGTCCGGTTCGCCACCGAGCGGGCGATCCAGCTGGTCTTCGGCGGGCTGCTCGACCCGGCCCACGCACGCCTCTACACCCAGCACACTGGCATGTGCGTTCCGCACGTCGTCCAAGCGTCCCGGATCGCAGAACCTTCGATCCTGAAGCTCGTTGCTGACCGGCTCCGCGAGAGCTTGGGCGAGGCACATGACGGTGCGCTGGTAGAGCTGCTGGCCGGAGTCGACCGAGACCGCGAACGCCGCCGAAGATGGCGCCGAGAGCTCCCCGAGCTTCCGGGCGCAGGATCGACGGTGGGCCGCCTTTGCGATCGCCTCGCGATCGAGGCGTGCCCCGTTTGCTTATCGGTCGGCTGGAGCGAGCAGCGCTACGTCGAGTGGTTCGTAGCGCACAGCCGTGAGCGCGATCCCTCGATCCGAAGCGATCCCGGCGAGCTCTGCTCGGCCCACCTAAACGACGTGGCGCTGGCAGACCCAGCGGTAGCCGCAGGTGCGGCGCACGACAAGCGAGCGGCGAGGTTGGGTGAGCTGCACCGGCTGCTCGACAACCTGTCCGAGCTGCCACCGACCGGGCGCCGGGGCCGTCGCGCTCGCCGGTTCGATGACCTGGACAGGATGCTCGTCCAGTTCGTTGCAGCGCACCGCTGCCCCGCCTGCCACGCACGCAGCGAGATCTACCGCAGCCAGCTGGCGCTGCTGATCGCCTCGACCGCTTTACCTGCCGTGCGGGAGCGATACGTGCACAGCCACGGGCTATGCGCTCGTCACGCGATGAACGCAGGAGACGGCCAGGTCGCACGGCTGGTCAGACACCACGCCGATGCTCGCCTCGGCGTCCTCGGCTGGGAGCTCGAGGAGACCGCCCGCAAGTACGCCTGGGCCTGCCGGCACGAGACGAGCGGGCCCGAGCACACTGCGTGGCTACGAGCCGTCGTGCAAGTCGATGGGCGCGTGTTCGAGGGATGTCCTCCCGACGCGGAGCCCGGATGATCATCCGCGGGCGGGACTGGAGAGTCGACACCTACGCAGGTCACGCACATCGGGGGATGCCATGACGGCGCGCGCGGAGCCTGGCTCGGCCAGCGGCTTGATCGATGGATCGCGCCGGCATGCCGAGGAACGTCATTCCAATCGCGCGAACAAACGCGAGCGCGGCCAGCCCGGCGATCAGCCCGAGACCCACAAGGCCGGCCTGGTGCTGAGCCTTGCCCATCAGCGCGAGCCCCAAGTCGGCGACGATCAGCCCGGCGTTCTCGATCGACGAGTACGCAACGAACAGGCGCAGCTCGCGTTGCAGGATGCCGCCCAAGATCCCGATCAGCGCTGTGAGTGCGCCCACCAGCAGAGCGACCACCGCCCACCACACGGCCGGATGACCAAGGAAGCCGAACCAGACCCGCAGCATCGCGTAGAAGGCCACGTTCAGCGACACCGCGGCGACGAAGCCCGAGCTGTCGGCATCCGCCCCGGCGTAGGCTCCTGGCAGCCAGGTCTGCAGCGGGATCAGCGCGGCCTTCACCGCGGCGAGTAGGACCATCCCGGCCAGCACGGCACCGCCGCCCAGCTTCCCGAGTGACAATGTCAGCGCCGCGGCCCGGCGGGCGCGTGGATCCTCGCTACGCACGCTGATCAGCGCGTAGATCAGCACGACCGTGAGCTCGTAGACGATCAGGAACTCGAACACGTTGTCAACCACGATCACGCCCACGACGCACAGCACCAACAGCGGGCGCAGGACCAACGAGATCCTCGGGCCCTGCGTCTGCGCGATGAACAACGGCGCCGAGACGAGCCCGGTAAGGATCAGGAAGAGGCCAGGCAGCTGATCCACGTGGACACCGCCTCGCCCGAACGGAAACCACAGGAACGGCTGCCATACCAGCTGCTCGACGAACACCGCAACCAGGCCGGCGCTGGCGAGCGCTACCGAAGCCACCACGGCAACGCCGACGCCCAGGCGCTGTGCCGCGAGCGCGCTCACGGCGCACCCCTACCGGCGGACGCGGCGCGACCGACATTCCTTGCTGCGCGCAGACGAGGCCGAGACACATCCTGCGCGCGGCCGGTGGCGAGCAGGAGCCCGTGCAGCAGCGCGATCGGGCTCGGCGGATCACCGGGGATGTAGACATTGACTGGCAGGACTCGATCCACTCCGCCAAGCACGTCGGGTTCGGTCCAGATGCTGCCGCTGCATGCGTCGGTTCCGGCCGCGATGACGACGCGCGGCTCGGGCATCGCTTCGTAGGTCCGGAGCAGCGGCTCCTCCATCGGAACCGTCACCGGCCCTGTGACGAGCAACACGTCGGCATAACGCGGGCTGGCCGTGAAGAACAGCCCGAGTCGCTGCATGTCGTAGTACGGATTAAGCAGTGCCGCGATCTCCTGCTCGATCGCCCCATCGGAGCCTGTACCGACGTGCCGGATGTGCAAGGAGCGGCGAAACGGCCCGCTGAGGATCGGCTGGGTGCTGTCGGCCTCTCGCATCTCGCTACTCACGACGAGACGCTCCCTGCCAGTTGCCGCCAGCTCATAGCCGCTGTCGATTGCCAGCGCTCCGTCGCGCCAGGCTGCGACGCATAGTCCGCAGCCGATGCACCGGCCCGCGTCCAGGGTGAGCCACCCTCGCTGGTCGACCGTCAACGCGCCAGGGAGACAGACCGCGGCACTACGGGTCGCGCGTTCGCGGTCCACGGCGTCGGGATCTAGCAGCGCGCGTGCCCGGAAGCCTTCGGTCGGCGGCTCATCGCCGCGTGGATAGCGCGTTGTCAGGCGCGGGCGGGTCAAGCCGCGCAGAAACCACTTGATCATGCGTCACACCCCGCCGGAGAGAGACCAAGACTGTGCTCGATGAACGAGAAGTCGGTCAGCACCTGCGAATCGAACACGCGATTGAAGATCCCGAAGTTCACAAACGACGCCGCCCGCAGCTTGCAGAAGCGAAGCGAGCGGGGTCCCTCGGGCGCAAGCCAATAGAGCGTCTCTCCCCGCGCCGATTCGGCTGCTCCAAGCGCAGCTTCATGAATGAAGCTTGCGATCTTGTTGCGAGTCCGCCCTGGCGCGAGCGAGCCGATCGCCTCGCGGATCATCGCCAGCGAGGCCTCCACTTCCTGGAAGCGAACCTCCATGCGAGCCATCGCGTCCCCGTCCGAAGTAAGCGATGTCTTCGCCACCGGTCTGCACCAGGAACTGCGCGGCTTCGAACACGCCGGACCGGACTGGGCCGTACGGGATCACGAACACGCCCGGGCCAGCGAGTCGCTCCGCGCCACGGTGCTCGAGCCTTACGTCCCGGTCATCGGGGAACTGCACCTCGCCCTCGTCGGCCCGATGTCGGACGAGCGGCTCCAGGCGCGGGTGCCCTCGAGGCGCGACATCCCACAGGTCATGGATCTCCCGTTCAAACCAGGTCAACATCGATTCGCGTGCCGCCGGGGACGACCGCGCCGCGCAGGTAACGGTTGCCCGCCACCGCCCCGGCCAGCCTGTGCAGCCGCTCTTTTAGCGTGGCGAATTGGGCCTGGGCGACCGACAGCGACGCATCTTCGCACTCGCGGCCGAGGTGAACGACGGCTTCGCGCGGGGCGGATCGGGTGCCGCCGACCTCGCCGAGGCCGTGGTCGAAGCTTGCAAGCAACCGAACAGCTTCCGTCGCCTCTACGAGGACGTCGCGTCAATCGAGGACAAGATCCAAGCGGTTGCCGAGAACGTCTACGGCACCAAGAACGTCTTCTTCTACCCGGAAGCCGAGCACAGGATCGCGCAGTTCACGCGGGACGGGCTCGCACGGCTCCCGGTCTGCATCGCTAAGACCCACCTATCGTTGTCGGCCAACCCGTCACTACTCAACGCCCCAAATGAGTTCACCCTTGCCGTGCGAGACATCCGCGCGTATACAGGCGCCGGGTGGCTAGTACCGCTATGCGGTGAGATCACGCAGATGCCCGGTCTCGGCGACTCCCCCGCGGCGCTCAACATCGATATCGACGCCGAGGGACGAACCGTCGGGCTCTTTTGACAGCATGCAACGAGCCGAGGCGCTCGTGACGGCGCGAGTTGATCCCGTTCACGGGCGCTCGTTGAACTGGCCGGTGGGTACGATGTGGGTGAGCGATGAGGCTCGCTCGAAGCGCGGCTACAGCCGCTGATGGCCTCTGTATCCGGTCTAACGTGGAGGTCTGAATGAAGTCGAGCCGCTGGGTCCGAACCACTCGCCGCCGTAGGTCGTTCGCATGACGCTTACGGTGGCGATTCCTGGGCTAGCGGAGCTTCAACTGGAGCACCTCTTGCTGGATGTCAACGGCACGCTCACGAATCGCGGTGTCTTGCTGGACGGCATCCCCCGGAGGATTTCCGCGCTGCGGGAAGAGCTTGACATCCACCTGGTGTCCGCCGACACGTTCGGAACGCTCACCCAGATAGCGGAGCTGCTTCAGGCGAGCGCGATCAGGGCACGATCCGGCCCTGACAAGCTTCGGGAGCTCGACAAGCTCGGACGCGATCGGTGCGTGGTGATCGGCAACGGCGCCAACGACGTGCTTGTGCTCGAGGCGGCCGCGCTCGGATTTGCGGTCATCGGCCCCGAAGGGGCGAACTCGGCGGCGTTACAGGCCGCCGCCGTGGTATGCATCTCGGCGGTCGACGCGCTCGATCTGCTGCTCGAGCCGAAAGCGCTCTCGGCCACGCTCCGCCCCTAGCAGCCCATACGTGATCGGGTCGTCGAGGACCAATCGAGCACCGCGAGGACCTTCCCGTCCTCGAGCACGTTCCCGGGCAGCGTCGACTACTCGTTCGTCCCCACGCCGAGCTCCGCGAGGTTGGTGCCCAGCTCGCCGTGCGATTTCCCGCCGCTGCTGCAACGACTCGCCGATCATCGATGCGCCGCGACCAACGACTACGGGCACCTCCTCCGCGGACTGACGCCCAGGCAACGATCGAAAGCAGTGGTGACAGTCGTATCACCGATCAGCTAGCCGCAAACATCGCGTACGCAGGAGAGGCGTGTCGGCTTACGCGCGGCGTCGGCGTTGTGGGGCTGGCGAGTTTGCTCGGCAAATGTGGCCAGCCGGAGCCGTTCGCCGGCGTACGTGCGGATGAGCAGAACTGGGGCTGTCGGAAAACGTCGGGCGAGAATCCCACGGCTGCGGCGGCCAGCGGGGCGATCGAGTGATGAACCACCGGCGAGCGTCAGGTTTATCTCCGGCTTTGAAGTTCGTGCTGATGGTCGGGGTGATGAGCTTCTTCGCCGATTTCACCTACGAGGGATCGCGGAGCGCCATCGGTCAGTACCTGGGGCTGCTTGGCGCCGGGGCGCTGGCGATCAGCATGATCACCGGCTTCGGGGAGTTCCTCGGATACGGCCTGCGTTTGTTCTCGGGGCGGGGCGCCGACCGGACCGGGTTGTACTGGCCGATCACGATCGGCGGCTACGTGCTGCAAATGTCGGTCGTGCCGCTGCTCGCCCTCGCGGGGAGCTGGCAGGTGGCGGCGCTGCTGATCATCCTCGAGCGCGTCGGCAAGGCGATCCGCAACCCTCCGCGCGACGCGATGCTCTCCCATGCGGCGAAAGAGATGGGCTACGGCTGGGGATTCGGAGTGCACGAGGCGCTCGACCAATTCGGGGCGATGTGCGGACCGCTGCTAGTCGCGCTGATCGTCGCGGCCAGTGATCACGACTACAAAACCGCGTTCGCCGCGCTCGCCGTACCGGCCGCAATCATGCTGTCGCTGTTGGCAGTCGCGCGGCTGGTCTACCCGCGGCCGCAGGACCTCGAGGCTGGCCACGCCCATGTGAGCACCGACGGTCTACCGCGAGTGTTTTGGCTTTACCTAGCGGGAGCGGCGCTCGTGGCCGCCGGATTCGCGGACTTCCCGATCATCGCGTACCACTTCCAGCGGGCCGGAACCGTGCACGCTGCACTCACCCCAATCTTCTATGCCGCCGCGATGGCGGTCAGCGGCACCGGCTCGCTGGTGTTCGGCCGGCTGTTCGACCGCCACGGGATCGGGATGCTCGTGCCGCTGACACTGGTCGCGGCGCTGTACGCACCGTTGGCGTTTCTCGGCGGTTTCTGGGCGAGCCTCGTTGGGGTGTGCCTTTGGGGCCTCGGTATGGGGGTGCACGAGTCGATCATTCCGGCCGCGGTCGCTCCGATGGTCTCGCCAGACCGACGAGCCTCAGCCTATGGGCTATTCACCGGCATATACGGCATCGCATGGTTCCTCGGAAGCACCGCGATCGGCGCCCTGTTCAGCATCTCGCTCGGCGTCGTGGTCACATTTGCGGTGGTTGCGCAACTTGCAGCGATTCCGCTGATCCTGTTTGTTCGCCGGCGGACCCCGCCCGCTCCGAACGCTTCTGCCGCTACGCCGGAGCTGTGATCCGTGGCCAGCCTTCTTCGGCTGTTCGGCAGGTGTGGCGGGTATGCTGAAGGCGAGCGATGAGGCTCGCTCGGATCGCGGCTGGCTCGCTGATGGCCTCTGACATTCATTACAGCGATGCCGTGGAGGTGCGCATGGTCGACCGCCGAGTTACTCAAGCCGGCTGCGAGCCGACAAGCTTGCGATGACCAAGGGTAGTTGGCCATACGTGCCCGGGCAGTGCCCTGACTGCACATACTTCCACGAGGCATCGCCAGCGTTCGTCGATGACTCGGGGTACGAGATCCTGGGCTTCTGCCGCCATCCCCGGATCGGGATGGAGCTGTTTCGGCCACAGAGGCTGGAGCCGCCGGAATCAGAGCGCTGCCCGCTGTTCGTCATGCAAGCAGCTCAGGGAGACAAACTCGCAGTCCGGCGACCTGTACGTGATTGAGTTCCGGGACGTGCGCAAGGCGTTTCGGCAGCAATCGCGTGCTGACAGGCGTCCAGGTGGCGGTTCCCAAGGGGCGGATCACAATGAGCATGGGGCCGTAGCCCACCGAACCCACTCAGGCGCAAGCGAGCTGGGATCCGCCAACCGGCCGATCGAGCTGACAACGGGGAAACCGCATTCACCATTGCGCGCACGCTCGTCATCACTCGCTCGCGCTCCCGCGTTACCGCCTTCCGCACGTACCTGCGACGCCCTTTGCGTCGCGATTCTCCTGATGGTGGTGTCGTGCGAGCAGGACGATCGCCGCGAACGCGGCCAGGATCGCAAGGGTCCCGAGGGCTGTGAAGCCGACTGAGCGGGCAGGCGCGATCGTCACTGCGATCGCTGCCATCGCTGCGCCGCAGGCACCGAGCGCAGCGAACACCAGGACAGTTGCGAGCCGCGCGCCGATCACACCGGGGCCGATGCGCTCCACTCCGCGCAGCTCGAGCGAGCGCTGCGCCAGCTCGCCGACCAGCAGCAGACAGCCGCCGTAAAGTGGCGCCAGCACGAGCTGCTCGTCGTGGCGGAGTAGCAGCGCCGCGAGCGCCGCGACAGACACTTGGACGGCAGAGGATGATCCCAGCACGAGCCCGGCCGTGAGGATCACTACCGAGACCGCGGTTCCGTACCAAGCCGGTCCGGCGGCTGCGCCGGCGCCCGGGGCCACCAGTGCCCCCATCGCGATGTCGAGTACGACGGCTACTAGCGCGATGCTATGCGCCCATGGCGTGCGTGACGGAGCGGCGGAATGAGTTCACTCCCTCCAACGCTGGTCCGAGCGTGTGGTCGTCCCATACGGCCACGCCGATCCCCAGTGCCTGAAGGCGGGCCCGCAACGCCTCTCGCTGAAGCCGCCAGAGCTGGTAGCTGACGGCGTCGGCAGCGGTCGAACCAGGAGCTGTGTGCGCGAGCGGAGAGACTTCCATCACGGTTAGGTCGGAGCCGCGGGTGCGGAGATTGGTGATCAAGGCGATCGAGCGCTCATCGAGCAGTGGGGTGATCGCGAGAATCAGTGCACCAGGCGGCAGGACCCTCCGCGGGATGCTGTCGGCCGCCCGCCACGCGTAGCTGAATGCGATCTCGCTTGTGATCAGCGCGTCGATGATCCGGTATAGCTGGGTGGTGCCGAACGCAGGCTCGAGCCAGTGCAGCACCCCACCGAAGTCGACTAGCGAGACGCGGTCGCGACGAGCGAGATGCGTTCTGGCCACCGATGCGGCCGCGCGAACCGCGGTATCGAGCGTGCTGCTAGCGGAGTCTCGGGCCTCGGCGAACGTGTCGAGTAGCAGGATGACATCGCTTGCGTGCTCCGGGTGGCGCTCAGTGACGTACAGGGCGCCGCGTCTTGCGGTCGCTCGCCAGTTGATCTGCCGCACTCGATCCCCAGTAGCGAACGGGCGAATGTCGGCGAACTCGATTCCTTCGCTTCGGGCGCGTGCGACGTGCGCTCCAAGGAACGGCTGCGTGCGCAGTGGCGCGACCAGCTCCCGCAGCCGCTGCTCGCGCGGAAACGACCGCAGCGTCACCCGCTGACCCAACTGCCGATTCCACGTCCTCACCCGAGACGATCCCGCGCGCGGATGACTAGCGGACCGAAGGCGTGCGCTCCCCAGCGCGTTGGATGTACCAAGAACTGGATCTCGATCTTCCCCGCGGCCGGGAGCCCGAGCATCAGCGGGCCAGCCGGCTCGACCACGAGTGCGGCGAGCACCGCCAGCTCCGGTCGCCCACTGGCGAGGCCCGCCACTACGCCCACCCCTGCCAAGGCGAGCAGACCCGGCACTCGAGGTGAGGCCGAGCTGCTCATAGCCGCTCGAGTACCCCCACCATCTCCTGCAGGTCTCCCGTCGAGACGCCCGGAGCGTGCCTGTCCTCGGGGAAGGGGCGGTTCGGACGGACGATCTCCCACAGGCGATCCCCTAGAACGCGTCGCCCAACCGACTCGGGCATCCGCTCGAGTGTCTGGCCGCGCGCGGCGAGCCGCCGGGAGGCGATCTCGACGAGCAGCGGGCGCAGGTAGGCATGGACTTGCAGCGTGTTTACCGTCGCCATGCTCACCAAGCGCTCGAGCTGGAGCAGCTGCTTGGTTCGCGACGGCTCCGGCGCCGCCGCTCGTCGCGGTCCGATAGACGAGCGATCTGGCAGCAGCGCCACACACACAGCAGCCCCGATGGCGGCGATCGCCACCAGCGCAATCTCCAAGAGCAACCTCACGCCGCTCCGCCCCCCGGCAATCGGGCCCGCAGACAGCTCAATGCGGACGACGCGAGCTCGCGGACGCGCTCTGGGATCGGGTGCGTGCTGAAGCGTGCCTCCTCGAACAGACCCGTCAACGTCCTCGCTTCGCGCTCGGTCGCGCTGCTTGCCGCCCGCGTACGTCGCAAATACTCGCGTGGCGCCTCCGCCGGCGAGCGAGCGACCCCGTGTGTAGCGAGCGTCCGCTCCATCGCGCCGTACGCGGCGATCACGGCGCCCCGCGGATCGGTGGCCGTCTCGAGCGCCCCGATCGCGGCCTCGACCGCCTCCCGTGTTGCGGACCCTTCCGACGCTTCGTCGACGAGCGGCGGTCGCCACCGCAGCCACAGTGAGAGCACAACCGCGATCGCCAAGACAACGATTGCGAGCACGGTCCACGGCAGCCAGGAAGGCACCGCGAAGCCGCTCTGCGCGCCGCGAGGCGCAGCGTGGGCGGTGGACGGTCGCGCAAGCGTCCCGCTCCCGGCGAGCCGCGGAAAGGTATGGCCGGTGCTCACGCCCAAAACCGCGGCCGTGACAAGCGCCGCACCAAGCGCAAACGGCAACAGAATCGCGAGCAGCTTCCAGATCCAATGCACCTGCAGCGCCTCAGGCACGGGCCCCGGCTGATCGTCTCCCCGCCGCCGGCGATCCGGCCCCATCACGATCGCCAGCCCGGCGAGCGCGACGATCCCGGCTCCCACCGTCAGCATCAACAGAGCCGTGACTGGCGCGCGTGCTGAGGCCGCATCCACCGCAATCGCTTCCTATCAACTCGTCAATCGAAGGGCTGGTAGTAGAAGCCATCAGCGCCACAAGGCACACTCAACGACGAGCTTCATCGCCAATGCCGAGGTTATCGACGAACAAACCCCGCGCACTCGCTTGTTTTCCACGTCCTGTCGCTCCCGCCCACCAGCGGCAAGTGGCCGATGCCAGCTCTTCGACAAGCGGAGGTGCTGCCACTACCTCATCGAGTTTGCTCGTACGGCGTTTCGAGTAGACAGGCGGCTCGTAGCCCGAGCCACGTGTCGCGCAGGGTTGGGATCGCGCGGTCGCGCGCACCCAACCCCCCGGCTGGATGTTGCAGCAGACCGATACTCCGGCGGATCGCCTGCGGATGGCGAAGCGGCATTCTGAGCATCGATGCGATCGTGACGCCGCCCCACAGCGCATCCACCGAAATCGCGGCCGATTTCGGCGCCAGGCGCAGACCGAGAGCGGCGTCCTCGCAGCTGCGTAGGAACTCCTCGCTTGGGGCCTCCGATTCGCTGGGGAGGTCGCCGAGCCCTATCAGGCGAATGGCGACGGCTGTGGTCTCGAGGTCAGCACCGGGCCGTGCCCAGCGTCCGCCGCGCCCGTTCGCAGCGGCGGCGAGCAGCTGCACCAGCGCGTCGCGCTGAGCGGCAGTGAGCTCGATACCCGTCAGCTGCATCAATTCCAGCAGCCGCAGCGTGCCGAGCAGCGCGCCGCGCCACTCGCGCGACGCCTGCCGACCGAGGAGCACCTGCGTCCAACTCTTGAGCCACTGCAGCGGTGAATGGTCGGGCTCAAAGCCCAGGAGGCCGAGGGCACTCAACGCGGCCCAGCCGATCGTCAAGGTCGGATAGCTACCGTCGACAGATTGGAGCGCGCGCAACCAGCGAGCGGTCGCCTCCGGCTCAGGGACAGCGATCCCCAGAATCCGCAGCGACTCGAACGCGGCTAGCGTGTCGGGTGCATTGGGCTCGTCCACGCCCCATTCCGGGGTGCGGTAGAAGCAATATCCACCCTCCTGGGTACGCCGCCCGAGCACGTACCGTCCGGCCGCGTCGCGGTCGAGCAGACAAGTCGTGGCTCCGCCCGCAGGCAGCGCTCCTCGATCGGCTCTATCCATCGCAAGCTTGGAGCACGCAGGGAGCCGACTATACGCGGCTCCTGACTTGACTGCGTCCGGCAAGAGCGCAATCCGGAGCGGTAGTAAGCTTCCTCTTGGCGATGAAGCCCGCCTGAAGCGCCAGTGCGGCTGATGGCTTCTACCGAAATGTCGACCGGTGGAAGCTGGTGATGTACGGTGATCGCCTCGGAGGGGACCCGTTGTTCCTATCGCCTCGCGCGCGTGGCGGTAACCGAAGCTCGTGCCGGCGCGCCGTCTAGGCCATGCCGGAAACGGCCGCACGTCGTTCTGATTACACCCATCATCGTGCTGGTCCGACCCGCTCCGGTTTCGATAACCGCTTGCGGATGGCCCCTAGGAGGTGAGTGGACCGGTGGCATTCCACAGCATTCTCTTTGATCGCGATGCCGGCGCCGACGTGGCGCCCGAGGAGCCGTCGTGCTTCGTCGATCTGCATCTCGATCAGATCCTGTCCTCGTTCATCGTTGGCCGGGAGGAATACGAGCTTGCACCATTTTTTTACCGACCGTTGCAAGAGGTCGAGGCGGTTCGCTATCGACAGCATGTGTTGCGCGATCTGGAGCAGGAGGTCGTGCTTGCGGCGGTCCGCGGGTTCGCGCGCAAGATGCGCCAGATGCGCAAGTACCTTGCGCTGGTGGAGAAGCTCTACTACGGACGCCAGCAGCAGCGTTGGTTCCTGGAGTCGGTCGCGGTGTACTGCGACGCGATCAGATCGTTCGACGGGCAGATTGGCGCGATAGCACTGGGCTCGCGTGGCTTTCTCGGATTGCGCGATTACTTGGCAACCTATGCCGAGTCCGACAGTTTCAGCTCGCTTGTCGCTGAGACGCAGGAGCTGAAAGAAGAGATCGCCGCCGTCAGATACGCGATCCATATCAAGGGGAACCGTGTCCGGGTGAGCAGGTACGAGGGCGAGCCGGATATGAGCGAGGAGGTCGAGCAGACCTTCGCGAGGTTTCAGCAGGGAGCCGTCAAGGACTACCGCGTGAGGTTCCAGGAGCACGCTGAGATGAACCACGTCGAGGCCCAGATCCTTGACCTCGTCGCCAAGTTGCATCCCAAGACCTTTTCCAAGCTCGAAGAGTACTGCGGCCGGCACGAGCGCTATCTCGATGAGACGATCGGCCGGTTCGACCGCGAGGTCCAGTTCTACCTCGCGTACCTGGAGTACACCGAACCGCTGAAAGCACACGGGCTGGCGTTCTCCCATCCTCGTGTTTCCGCTCGATCCAAGAACGTGCATGTCGATGATGCCTTCGACTTGGCACTGGCGAGCAAGCTGATCCAAGACAGCGCGCCCGTGGTGTGTAACGACTTCTACCTCACCGATCCCGAGCGGATCCTCGTCGTGAGCGGTCCCAACAACGGCGGCAAGACGACGTTCGCACGGATGTTCGGCCAGCTCCACTACCTCGCCAGTCTGGGCTTACCGGTCCCGGGCCGGGACGCGCGGCTATTTCTACCCGACCACGTATTCACCCACTTCGAGCGCGAGGAGGACATCGAGACGCTGCGGGGCAAGTTCGAGGATGGGCTGTTCCGAATCCACGAGATCCTGCACCACGCCACCAACGACAGCGTGCTAATCATGAACGAGACCTTCGGTTCGACGACGCTACGCGACGCGCTGCTGGTTGGCACGGAGGTGATGAAGCAGATCATCAGTCTCGATGTGCTGTGCGTCTTCGTCACGTTCGTGGACGAGCTGGCATCCCTGAGCGACAGCACCGTCAGCATGATGAGCACCGTGGTTCCCGAGGATCCCGCTGTCCGGACGTTCAAGGTCGTACGAAAGCCCGCCGACGGCCTGGCGTACGCGGCCGCGATCGCCGAGAAGTACGGCCTCACCTTTGAATCGCTGAGGAAGCGCCTCGCGAAATGAAGACTTTCCTGATGCATCGCGACCGGGATTTCCAGCTGCAACACGAGCTGCCCGCGAACGAGGAGTCACTGACGCAGGACCTCGAGCTGAACACTCTTTTCGCCACGATGGCCGCCGGCGATCAGCTCCTGTTCGAGATCGCCAAGCGGGCACTACTTTTGAGCCTGGCGGACCCGGACTCGATCGCCTACCGACAGCAGATACTGACCGACTGCCTGGAGAACCCGACGGTCGTGCGCGACCTCTTCGCCCTAGCCGGCGAAGCGATCAAGGCCGAGAAGAGCGTCTGGGGCGGCCTCTACCGGGACTCGCCACGGCACCTGCTGGGGACTTCCGTGCAAAAGATGGCGCTGCTCGTCGGATCCCTTCGGCGCCTGCGTCAGATGACCAGTGAGCACGCCGCGAAGTTCCGCTCACGGGGATTCACACGCTTCTTCGCGATGCTCGCCGAGGAATTGAACGATGAGTATTTCGAACTTGTGGAGCGCTCCCTGAAGGAGCTCAAGTTCAAGGGCGGAACGCTGGTGAGCGCACAGCTAACCGCGGGCAACAAAGGTAAGACCTACGTCCTGCGGCGATCACCGGGGCAGAACTGGCTCGAGCGTGTCCTGGATCGCTCGGGCTACAGCTTCACGGTCCCCGATCGCGACGACAACGGCTTCAGAGCGCTGGGAGAGCTGGAGGACGAAGGCGTCAACCTCGTCGCCAACGCACTCGCACAATCGGTTGAGCACGTTCTTGGCTTGTTCGCGACGCTGCGGATGGAGATCGGGTTCTACGTCGCGTGCGTGAACCTGAGCGAGCGCCTCACCGAGAAGGGCGAGCCCACCTGCCTTCCGGTCGCGCTTGCGGGTGGTCAGATCGCGCTCTCGGCCCGAGGGCTCTATGACGTGTGCCTGAGCTTGATCGTCGATCAACGCGTCGTCGGCAACGACATCAGCGCGGATCACAAGTCGTTGGTGATGATTACCGGAGCCAACCAGGGCGGTAAGTCGACCTTCCTGCGCAGCGTGGGCTTGGCGCAACTGATGATGCAGTGCGGGATGTTCGTGGCTGCCGAGTCGTTTCGGGCGAACGTCTGCGATGGGATCTTCACCCATTACAAACGCGAAGAGGACGAGACCATGGAGAGCGGGAAGCTTGACGAAGAGCTGGCCAGGATGAGCGACATCGCCGACCACATTGCTCCCAACTGCATGCTGCTGTGCAACGAGTCGTTCGCCGCGACCAACGAGCGAGAGGGATCAGAGATCGCCCGGCAGGTCGTCCACGCGTTGCTAAAGGAGGGCATCAAAGTGATGTTCGTCACGCACATGTTCGACCTTGCGGGCGGGTTCTACCGCGAGGCGCTCGATACAGCCGTGTTCCTTCGCGCCGAGCGCGGGTCCGACAGTGCGCTCCCCTTCAAGCTCGCCGAGGCTGAGCCGCTGCCGACCAGCTACGGCGAGGACTCTTACAGGAAGATCTTTGAAAAAAGCGTCGGTGTCTCTGCAGCCGCGCTGCCGGACACCAGAGGCTCTTAGCGTCGGGCACGGAGGCAACTCGTTTCAGGGTGAAGGTACTTCCCAATTACACCGAGGGCACCCGTCAAGCCCAGCGGGCGAGCTGCCGGCGCAACTGCTCGCTGAGAGGACTGCGTCCGTGGCGATCCTCGATGTCTTCGAGCGTCGCGCGGTAGTGCTCCAGCTTGCGGGCGGGCGGCCGCTCCTCCTGACCGCCTAGCTTCGCGATCTTACCTGTAAGTGACACCGCGACGACCTCCGGATTACTGTCGAGTACCGATGTCGCAGCTCGGCCTTGCGCGTTCGGTACTTTGAGATTGACGCGTCCTGGCTGAGTGCCTGCACCGAGCGCGAGATCTCCGGGCCGAACTTCTCCTGTAGTTCGTCGGCGGTCACATCGGTGTCCTCGAGCACATCGTGCAGGAGACCAATGACGATTACGGACTCTGGCTGCCCGTCCCCAAGTAGCAGCTCGGCGACCTCGATCGGGTGCTGACGGGTTCGTCCAGGGCGCCTCAGACGCGATCGGTAGGCCTCGCCGAGAAGTGCCAGAGCGTTCCTCGCGCCCGGTATGTCGCACAATCGCTGCGGCATGGATAGGGAGGAGATATTTGGTCCCCGGCGCGGGGTTTCCTCTGGCGGGGTCACGGTGCCTTGACTCGGTATGCTTGCGGTGAGCGATGAGGCTCGCTCCGAGCGCGGCTGTGGCCGCTGATGGCCTCTACCAGACGTAGTCCACGATCCTTGTGGAGGTTAGGTGGAGCCAACGGTTGTGAGAGACTCAGATGTGCCGTGCCTGGTCGGGAGTCGGGCAGACTCCGTTTCTCGCGCGGGGATGCTGGCGGTGCTTGATGAGTTGTTGTCGCTGACCGCTGGCTTGTTGGCTGACGGCGCCCGCCGTGACCTCGCCGACGCTCGGGCTCGAGTTTCCGAGGATCGCTTCAATTTGGTGGTGCTCGGGGAGTTCAAGCGCGGTAAGAGCACGCTGATCAACGCGCTGCTCGAGCGTGAGGTTCTGCCGACCGGCGTGGTGCCGCTGACCTCGGTGGTCACGGCGATCGGCGCCGGGGGCCGCGACCGGCTCGTGGTCCGCTATGCGGACGGCGGCGTGGAGGAGCGGCCCGTGCCGGAGCTCGCCGAATACGTGACCGAGGTCCGCAATCCCGGCAACCGGCTGGGCGTCGAGTTCGCGCGTGTCGAGCTCGATCACGAATTGTTGCGCGCCGGGGTGGAGCTTGTTGACACGCCCGGGATCGGCTCGATTCATAGCCACAACACCGAAGTCGCTCGCGACTTCTTGCCGCGGGTTGACGCCGCCGTGTGCGTGTTAGACGCTGGCCAACCGCTGTCCGAAAACGAGCGCGAGCTGTTCCTCGACGCAGCGCGCCGCGTCCCGCGGCTGCTGATGGTCGTCAACAAGATCGACCACCTCAGTGATACGGATCGCGAGGTCGCGATGCATTTCGTCCGCTCAACCCTCCGCGACTTGCTTGGCGACACCGACCCCGAGCTGTTTGCGGTCAGCGCCGTCAAGCGCGAGGGTCTTGGTCCGCTCGCGGACCGCCTGCGCCAGCTGGCGAAGGAGGAGCGACAAGCGCTGCTTCTTCGCTCGGTCGCGTCGCTGGCAGGGAACCTCGCCGCGGGCGCCGCGCAAGCCGCCCGCTTTGAGGCACACGCAATCGAGCTGCCGCTAGATGATCTCGCCGCTCGCGCACGGCTGTTCGAGCAGCGGATTGATGAGCTACGCGCAGCGAGCGCAGAAGCTGGAGATCTGCTCGACCGCGGAGTTGCGCGCGCGCTTCAACAGCATGTGAACGAGCCGCTCAAGCAGCACGCAGATAACGAGCGAACCCGCTTGCACGCTGCATTGCGCGCGCAGGTTCAGGAGCTCGGCGGATGCTCCCCGCGCGAGTTATCAGCAGAGCTCGCCCGATGGGTCGACGCGACGGTGCGGGCTGAGTTCGGGCAGCTCGTACTCCGCTTCGAGGCGGCGACCGCCGATCAGCTGACGGAGCAGGAGCGGCGCTACGCCGGCCGTGTGCAGGGAATCCTGGAGCAGGTCCAAGACGTGGCCGAAGACGTGTTCGGCGCCCGCGCCGGCGACGTCCTCCCAAAGACCGGGCTGCGCGCCGCGTCTCGGTTCTCGTTCAAGCTCACCGATGTCGAGCACGCGCTAGACATAATCGTCGGGTTTGGAAGGACCATCACCCCCGGAGCGCTCGGGCGCAGGCTCGTGGTGCACGATGCCGAGCAGCGGCTGATCGAGATGACCGATCGCCACGCGGGACGCTTGCGCTCAGAGCTGGCGGAACGCGTCGCCAATGCCACCCGCGAATACCGGCGGGAGCTCGCCGCTGCTGTCGACGACGCGGTCGATGCGATCCGTCGCGCGATCGAGCGTGCGGGAGAAGATCGCCGTCGCGGAGAGGAGAACGCACGAAAGCGCCTCGATCAACTCGCCGACAGCGAGCGCCGCTGCGAGCAGCTCGCCGCGGAATTCGACCGGATGCCCGATTGATCGACCGGACAGGTCCGCCGAGAGCGCAATCAGGGCTCTGTCCACGAGGTCCCGCAGGGCGTGCGCAATGCACCGGAACCTGTTCGAAGGTGGGAAAGAGCAGCGTGCCCGCGCCCACGAACGTGACGAACAGCACTCCCACGATCGCTAGGGGTGGCACGGACCCGCCAGCCGAACGTGGCTGACAGCGGCCACGCCACCGGCATCACACTTCTGCGCTCGGCGGCCGTAGCAGCCGGTTCTCGGCGCTGTTGCGAACGGTTGCGTCCCCGTCCGAGGTGAGGTAGCGGATCAACGCTTCGGGATTGGGCAGCAACGAGCGTGCTGTATGGATCAGCGCAAGGCGGACGTCAGGGTCAGGGTCATTCACGAGTCGTCCCACCTCTTCGGATGCCTCAAGCGCGTCGAGGTGTGCGAGCGCGTACACGCTCGCACACCGACGCTTGGGCCGGTCGGAGATCAGCTCCTGGCACAGGCGGCTTACCGCGCCCCCGCGTGTGATCAGACGCTCCAGCGCCCGCAGGGCGGCAGCCCGGACCACCGCGTCGGGATCCTCGAGGGCCGGAACGAGCATCTCCGCGATCTGCGCACCCCCGAGACTGCCCAGTGTCTGCGCTGCCGCACGTCGCACGTCGGCACTCGGATCGTCTCTCAGCAGTACCGCAAGCGCTCCGGCCTGTCCCATCCCCGCTGCCTGCGCCGCGGCCTCTCGGACGCGGAGGTCGGGGTCGGCTAGCAGCGAGCCGGCGGCCCGTTCGGGAAGCCGTGCGACATGCTGGGCAACCTCAAGGCGAACAAGGCGGTCCTCGTCGTGTGCAACCGCCGCGAGCATGCTCCCGGCGCGTGTCGCGGTTCGCGCGACGGCCCGCACCGCAGCGATTCTTACGTAGGCTTCGGAGTCCGACAGCAGCCGTGCGCAATCCCCGGCGGCTGCTGCTACCGCGAGCTCGGCGAGCGCTCCGAGGGCCGCTACGCGCACGCCGGCGATCTCGTCATCGAGCGCAGCCCGTAGCGGCCCGGCGGCACACGGGTCCGAGAGGATGCCAAGCGCTCGGGCGGCAGCAAGCCGTCGCACGTATGGCTCCTCCGTCAAGCCGGCGATCGCGAGATCGACTGCGAACCGGTCCCCGATGCGCCGCAGCGCCCTCGCGATCTCTGCAACCAGTGAGAGGTCGGGACCGAGGAGCCAAGCCTGCAGCGGCGGCGCGGCGCGGCGGCCCTCCAGCTCGGCCAATCGGCGGACCGCCGCTCGCGCGACCTCGGGACTCGGATCTGCCAGCGACTCCGTCAGTTCACGTGCCGACTGCGACGCCAGCACTGCGCGCAGCCGCGCCGTTGCGTCACGGCCCCGATCTCGCCCGATCCTCGTCCTCACAGTCTCCTGGATCTCCTTGCCGAGTAGCCCGCCAGCCAAAAGAAGCCATCGGCGCCAGGAGGCGCGGTCAAAGGCGAGCTTCATCGCCTTTTCTGATGATACGACCGGGGCCCGCTTTACCGGCGGTCTGGCGGCGCGAGCACTCCCGCAACTCACGCCCCCGCGGAAATTTCGGCGAGGTCACAGCGTGATGGGTCCATCGGGGCGTTGTCGCGCCGTCCACACTCGCGGGGTGAGAGGATTGTGTGGCTTAGCCCGCTTCACTACGGCGACTTGATGCAATGGACCTCAAACGCCGGCTCTTGACCGCCGAGATGGTCGAGTCCGGCAGCGGGAAGATGATCCGCACACAGATCGACGTGCGGATCGATCCGGTGACCGGCCACAGTTGCCGCATCCTCCCCGACCGTGGACTGATGCCGGCTAACGACTTCGATCTTGAGGCGTTCGCGAGCGAGAACCAGCCGCGGTGTCCCTTCTGCCCTGAGCGCATCAACGATCTCACACCGAAGCTGCCACCGGCGATCCATCCCGACGGGCGGATCGTTCACGGCGAGGCCGTTCTGTTTCCAAACCTCCATGCGTACTCGTCGCACAGCTGCGTATCGGTCTACTCGCCGCAGCTGCACTATCTGCCGCTCGAAGACATGACCGAGCGGCTGATCGCCGACAATCTCGCCACTCAGGTCGGGTATGCAAGGGCCGTGATGGCGGCGGATCCGGCATCGCGGTGGGCGTCGATCAATGCCAACCACATGCTCCCGTCGGGGAGTTCGCTGTTCCATCCCCACCTGCAAGGGATCCTCGATTCCGAGCCAACGACGTTTCAGCGCCTGCTGTCCGACGTTCCCGCGCAGCGATTCGAGGACTACCTCGAAGCCGAGCGCCGCATCGGCGAGCGGTATCTTGGCGATACTGGCCGCGTTGAGTGGCTCGTCAGCTTCGCGCCGATCGCTCCCGCCGAGTTGAGAGCGTTCGTCGGGGCTGTCTCCTCGCCGGCGGAGTTCGATAATGACCTCATCGCCGAGTTGGGGCACGGGCTGGCGCTTGCCCTGGGGACGTACGCGGAGATGGGCTTCGAAAGCTTTAACCTTGCGATGTACGGCGCGCCGCCGGCTACGGAGGGCTATCCGCTGAACCTGCGGCTCGCTTGTCGCTCGAATCTCAAGGCCTTCTACCGGTCGGACTCGACGTTCTTGGAGCGGCTGCACTGGGAGGGCGCTGTTGATCTCCGACCGGAGACCTTCGCCGAGCGCATCGGCGGCCGTTTCCGCCGCTAATCGGCGATCAATCAGTCCTCGCCGCGCAGCGTTGCGGCTGCCGCGGCGATGCCCGACTTATCAGCCGGAGCGCGTGACCTAGGTGGCAATGTTTGCACCCCGCTTCTGCCGCGTGCAGCAGTCCGACATCGGCCGGTGCTTGCAGTCCTTGCAACAGATCACGTCGGCAAAATGGTTTGCGTCTGGCTTCGCGGTAGAGATCGGGTCTGAAAATAACCCAATCGTGTGATGCTGTGCGGGCCCCTATCCAGGAGGTTCAGGCGATGATCAACGGTGATGGCCGTAAGCGGCGTCAGCTTACCCCTGGAGGGGAAGTGGCAGCTGTTTTTGGACGTGATCTCGCAGCAGTTGGATCCGGGCAGACGTTGCCAGGAAGTGCGGTGTGGAGGTGTTGGTCGTGGTTCGGCTTCGGCGGCTGGCCAGGGATGCGGCGCTGGCGGCGTTCGCCGCGTCCAGGCCTGGCCGGCCGCGGCTGCCCGAGCGGGCGGGGCTGGGGGCCTGCCGGCAGGAGTGCGAGCGTCTCACGGAGACGATCAAGGTGCGGGCGATCGAGTTGGCGCTGCACGGGGAAGGCAACGCTGGGGCTTTGCGGCCCGGTCCCGCTCGCCTGAGCGTGCAGACCAAGCTTGAGCTGCTGGGCGTGATCGATCGGGTGACCGCCGTGGGCTGGTCGGATGTGTGGGCGTGTGCGGTGCTGTAGGTCGCCGGCGTGCGCGTGTAGCGCTGGTGCGCGAAGCTTGCTGGGACGGGCATGCTCGATGACCTGCCGCCGGGGCGGCAACCCGGTCCACCGCATCCTTGACTGGGGAGGAGTAGGCGATCCTGGATGTGATCGAACGGTGGGGCGAGGTGGATCGTTGGTACCGCAAGCTCGCGTACTGCGGCAGCTACATCGGCAAGGTGTTCGTGGCGCCCTCGACGTTGTTGCGGGTGGCGCTCAAGCACCGCGTCGTGCTGCCGGGCGAGCGGTCCCGGTCACCGCGCCCAAGGCCGGTGTTTCCCGAGGTTTCGTGGGAGAAGAACCGAATCTGGATGTGGGGCGCCTCCCACTTCCCGCGGGCCAGGCGGGTCGCTTTCGCGATCGTCGACGTGGTCACCCGCTACTGGATCGCTTACCTGCTTACGGTCGAGCAGACCTCGACCCAGGCGCAGCTGCTGTTCGCCTAGGCGCTGGAAGACCAGGGTCTGCTCGGCCCCGACGGGCTGTCGGCCGGCGGCGAGGATCCGATTCTCGTGGCCTGCTCTGATAACGGGTTGGAGATGACCGCGATCGACACCCGCCAGTTCATGGCGCTGATGAGGATCGCCACTCACTGCGGCCGGCCCGGCACGCCGACCGATCAGGCGCACGTCGAGTCGTTCTTCGCTCATCTGAAGGGCGAGTGGCCGCACCTGACCGGGCTGCGCGATCCCCAGGCGCTCGATCACGAGCTCGCCCGTATCCGCCGCGAGGACAACACCGTGCGCCTGCACGCCGGCGTCGGCTACCTCACCCCGGACGGCGAGCATCACGGCCGCGGGCCGGCGATCCGCCGCGCCGGCATCGCCGGTATGCGCAGAGCGCAAGCAGAGCGCATCAGGCAGAATCGAAGGAGCAGTCAAGAGCAGCCCGACAGGGCCGCGCGCAGGTGTGCCGCTAAGCGGTGCGTCTTGACGGCAACGCGCAGCGAAGCTACCCCAACCACCCCAGCCCCGCCAGCACCCTACGTGATGGGTTGATTAAGGTCGGCCGCTCTATCAAAGAGTCAGAAACACCTCACCCGCACCCGCCGAGCGAGATAAGCATCGCGAAGGTGAGCAGCTCACGGGTCTTGATGTCGATACCGGTGCGGGTGTAGTGGTCCCCGAAGCAGTTGGCGGAGAGCGTCCGTCGGATGTGCATTTCGTCCTCAGGCACGGAGGCATACATCTGATCGACGAAGGTCGCCACCGACGATCTTCTTCTGGACCGCGAGGCCCTTCTCCGCCCGGGTCTCAGGTGTGGTCGTCGATCGGTCTTCGAGCAGCAGCTCGATGCCGCGTCGCTGAGGACGTCGTTGGTGGTATGGAGGACGTCGAACACCTTGCCCATGCCGACGTATAGGACGGCTTGGTAGACGATCTCCTTGACCTCGATCGTGGTCACGCCGACGGTGAGGGCCGCGCCGAGCATGACCCGGTACTCGCTGAGTGCCTGGCAGGCGATCAACGAGGCGAGCTGCACCATCAGACGGGTCCTGGTGTTGAGGCTCCCGTACCGCATCACCTCGTCGAAGGCGAAGTTGTCGAAGTACTCGATCAGCTCAGGGTCGGTGACCTTCAGGGTCGAGACGTGTCCGGGGAACAGCTCGTCGTGGTTCTTCTGCGCTTCTGCACTGGGAGGCACCTAGATTTCTCCTCGGGGTGTTCGTGTCAGGTTCAGGCTGGGGTGGCGTTGTATTGCTCGTCGGTGACGTGCTCGCCCCAGTTGGACGCTGTTGCCGTCCACTTCGACCTCGAGCATCGCCAGGTGGGTCATGAACCGGTCGGGAGTGGCACCGTGCCAGTGGTCATCGCCGGGCTCGAAGAACACGCGGTCGCCCGGGCGGATGACCTCGACGGGGCCGCCGCGGCGCTGGCAGCGGCCAACGCCTTCGAGGACGTAGATCGTCTGTCCGAGCGGGTGGGTGTGCCACGCGGTGCGGGCGCCGGGCGTGAAGGGGACGCTGGTGGCCTGCAGGCGCGACGGCGGCGTCGGGTTGGTGATGGTCTCGATGTAGACGTCGCCGGTGAACCACTCCGCGGGGCCCCTGCGGGTGTCGACGCTGCTTCTCGTAATCTCCATGGTGCCTCCTAGCGGCGCCGGTAGGCAGGCTGCAGCGCGCGTGCGGTCCACCCGTTGTCGGCGTAGTTGATCGTGGTGCCGGGCGGGACGATCTGATCGATGCGGTCCAGCACGTCGTCGGAGAGCTCGACGTCGGCGGCGGCCAGCTGGGACTCGAGGTGCTCCATCGTGCGCGGGCCGATGATCGCCGCTGTGACGGCGGGATGCCGCCGCACGAACGCGATCGCCATCTCGATCAGCGAGATGCCCACGTCGTTGGCCAGCTGCGCGAGCTGCTCGGCGGCCTCGAGCTTGCGCTGATTCTCGGGCAGCGACAGGTCGAAACGGTTGGCCAGCCGCTGGCGCGCCGGTGACATCGGCCCGGCCACCTCATCACCCGTGCGGTAGCGGCCCGAGAGCCAGCCGCCGGCGAGAGGGCTGTACGAGATGACGCCCATGCCGTAGCGCTGGCACGTGGGGAGCACGTCGTGCTCGATCGCGCGAGTGAGGATCGAATAGGGCGGCTGCTCGCAGCGGAACCGCTCGCGGCTGCGCCGCTCGGCGGTCCACTGCGCCTCGACGATCTCCGATGCGGGGAAGGTGGAGTGGCCGAGGTAGCGGATCTTGCCCTGGTGGACGAGATCGCTCAGCGCGCCGAGCGTCTCGTCGATGTCGGTGTCGGGATCGGGGCGATGGATCTGATAGAGGTCGATCCAGTCGGTCTGCAGCCGTCGCAGCGAGTTCTCGACTTCGGTGATGATCCACCGCCGCGAGTTGCCGCGCTGGTTCGGATCATCCCCCATCGGCATGTGCACCTTGGTGGCGAGGACGATGCCGTCGCGCTTGCCGCCGGCCAGCGCCTTGCCGACGATGACCTCCGACTCGCCCGCCGAGTAGACGTCGGCGGTATCGATGAAGTTGATCCCGGCGTCCAGCGCGCGGTGGATGATGCGGATGCTCTCGTCGTGGTTCTTGGTGCCCCAGTCGCCGAACATCATGGCGCCGAGGCACAGCTTGCTGACCGAGGCACCAGTGCGTCCCAGGATGCGCTGCTCCATGGTTGCTCCTTCGGGTTAAGACGACCTCCGCGTCGGGGGGGCGTCGCTGTCTGTCAGCCGGGAGGTGGAAGTCCGGTTTGGGCTCTGTCGGGCGCGTCGACCGCGTCGGCCTCCGCTGGCGTGGCCGCCCAGCTGGCGAGGAGGTCCACGGCTTGCTGGGACCTGCTGTCGGGCTCGGCGTCGTAGACGCTCATCGTCAGTCCGTCGTCGGCTGACAGTTCCATGACCTCGTAGTTGAGTTCGAGGTCGCCGACGACGGGGTGGTGGATCCGCTTGCTGCCGGTCTGGTGATAGCGCACGTTGTGCGCGGCCCACCAGGTCCGGAACTCGTCGCTGCGAGTCGACAGCTCGCCGACGAGGTCCGACAGGCCACGGTCATACGGGTTGCGGCCGGCCTGCGAGCGCAGATGCGCGACAAGGTCCTTGGCCACAGGCTCCCATTCAAGGAAGAAGTCCTGAGCGACCGGGTCCAGGAACGTAAAGCGCGCGCTGTTGGCCGGCTGCTCGCGGCTCTCGAACAGCGGGGCATAAAGCGCACGGCCGAGCTGGTTGGCGGCCAGGTAGTCGACACGGCTGTTCCGCACGATCGCCGGTGCGGACACCGAATCAAGGATGCGCTGGACGACCGGGCGGACGCGCTGCTGCGCGGGACGGCGACGTCGCGGCGCCGCGATCGGGTTCGCGGCGCGGGCGAGGTCGAAGAGGTGGGCGCGCTCGGCGTCGTCGAGCTGAAGAGCTCGGGCGAGCGCTTCGAGCACGAGGTCGGAGACGCCGTTGACGTTGCCGCACTCCAGGCGCCTGTGGTAGTCGATGCTGACCCCGGCCAATGAAGCAACCTCCTCCCGGCGAAGGCCGGAGACGCGCCGCTTGCCGTAAACCGGCAGGCCCACCTGCTCGGGTGTGACCTTCGCCCGCCGCGAGGTCAGGAACTCGGCGATGTCGTTGTTCATGTCCACAGAGATCAGCTTTGTTCGTACCCGTTGCGACGACCCGCCACCTCAGCGGTGGGTGACCCCCGCCCGCGCGAGCGGCGCCAGCGTGGGCGCCTTGACCGGCACGTCGCCCAGCGCCTCGTCGATAGCGGCCAGCGTGTCCGGCGTGAGCTCAATGCCCGAGGCCTTCGCATTGGCCTGGATGGGCGTCCACTCGCTGAAGCCCAGGTAGCGCGCCTTGCCGGATGCCACGACCTCTTGAAGCGCCTCGATCGTCTCCTCGATCGGGACGTCGGGGTCGAAGCGGTGAGCCTGGTAGAGGTCGACATAGTCGGTGCGCAGCCGTGCGAGAGAGGCGTCGATCTGCTTGGCGATCTGCGCCGCCGAGAGGCCGCGGTCGGTCGGATCGTCGGACATCTGGCCCCAGACCTTGGTCGCCAGGACGTAGCTGTCGCGCGGGCGGTCGGAGAGGATCTCGCCCCATGCCGCTTCGGCGGCCCCTCGCCCGTATACGTTGGCGGTGTCGAAGAAGTTGATGCCCGCCTCGAAGGCGGCGTCGGTGCAGGCGCGGGTCTGTTCGGAGGCGACACCGCCCGAGAAGGTCAGCCACGAGCCGAGCGAGATCTCCGAGACCTCCAGGTCTGGGGAACCGAGCTTGCGATAGCGCATGACCACGACGGTACAACCGGTTCGGCGTTGCTGGGAGGCCCTGTCAGTACCCCCTTGACAGGCCCCTTTTCATTGCGCGAATCGGTGTCACAGTGAGTTCCATCATGGAACACCAAAACGCAGGCACCCCGAGATGGACGAACGACGAGCTCACCAGGATCGAGGCGGCGGACGAGCTGGAGATCGCGCCGCGCAGGCGCGACGGGACGCTGCGCAAGCCGGCCCCGATCTGGGTCGTCCGCGTCGGTGACGACCGCTACGTTCGCGCCGCCTATGGGCCCGGCAGCGGTTGGCATCGCCTCGCGCGGGCGAGCCGCGAAGCGCGGATCCGGGCCGGTGGTGTTGAGAAGGACGTGAGGATCGAGGACGCGGACGAGGCGGGCAAGCGGCCAGGTCGATGCCGCCTACCGCGCTAAGTACCGCCGCTACGCACAGAACATCCTCGACGGCATCACCAACGACCAGGCGCGGTCGACGACGCTCAGGCTCGCGCCCGCCTAAGACAACGCCTTGACACGACAGGAGAAGAGATCTTGAGTACCGATCAGACCACCGGCCGCGTCGCGGTCATCACCGGCGCCTCGTCGGGCATCGGCGAGGCGACCGCTCGGGCGCTGGCCGCCGACGGCTACCGGCTAGCACTCTTGGCGCGCCGGGCCGACCGCATCCATGCGCTCGCAGACGAGCTCGGCGATGGCGCAGTCGCCATCGAGGCCGACGTCACCGACCGCGACTCAATCGTCGCGGCCGCCGACCGCGTTCAACACGAGCTGGGTGGCGCCGACGTCCTCGTCAACAACGCCGGCGTGATGTTGGTCGCGCCGTTCTCCTCGGATCAGAGGGACGAGATTCGCCAGATGGTGGAGGTCAACCTGCTCGGCGCGATGACCGCGACCGAGGTGTTCCTCGACCAGTTGCGCGACGGCGGGGGCGACCTGGTCAACATCTCCTCGGTGGCCGGTCGCACCGCCCGCGCGGGGAACTCGGTCTACAACGCCACCAAGTGGGGTCTGGGCGGCTGGTCAGAGGCGCTGCGCCAAGAGCTGCAGCCCGACATCCGCGTGATGGTCATCGAGCCCGGCGCCGTGGCCACCGAGCTGACAGACCACATCACTCATGCGGAGTCCAGGCGGGGCATCGAGAAGTTCTACAGCGAGGTGGCTATCACTGCGGACGATGTCGCCGAGGTCATCGCGTTTGCCGTCACCCGGCGGCGTCGGATGACGCTCAACGAGATCCTCATCCGACCCACTGCGCAGGAGCTGTGATCCTGTGATCGTTTCCTCGAACATCCGCCGTGGGCCGGTGCTGGCGATCATCCTCGCCAGCTACACGATGATCGTACTCGACATCTCGATCGTCATCGCGGCGCTGCCGAAGATCCACGACACGCTCGGCTTCTCGGCTACTGCGCTGTCCGGGCGCCACGACCCGCGGCTGGGTCGACCGCTGCTCGTCCCCGACGCCGCGCCGGTGGGGTCGCCGTGTTCTCTGAAGCGGGTTTGGGAGCCTGCGATCCTGCTTGGAGCGCGTTCTCTGTAGCCACACCGGAAGTTACTTCAGAGAACGGCCATTCTCTGAAGCGCTCGCTTCCGCTCGGAGATTCGGAAGCAGCATTGGCCGACTTCGCCGGGACGACTTCTGTCGCTGCTCTAATCGCGGCAGCGATCGTCTCGCTGCCGCTTGTAGCCCGATCCAACAGCGCGACCGATGACGGCGCTGCGTGCTGCTCTTGCTCACAGACCCTTATGTGGTGCACCACATAACCCCAATCATGTTGTCCATCCGGTTATGTTGTGAGATGGCTTCGTAAGCCGCGGTTTCCCTGCTGACCGCCGTGAGGCGGACAACATAATCGTCCGCCTGGGCACGCGGCTCGCGCGCCGTCACCTCCGTGATCCGACGTGAGGCAGCGCAGCGGAGGAGGTCTGATCATTGCGCTGCCGTCAGCGTTGATTCCCTTACGTGGCGGGGGTTTCGAGCGGATGTCGCCCGAGATCGGCGACCTCGCGCCCGCGCCTCCGCGCACGGATATCCGCTACTCGGCCGATAGGTCGAGCTCCTCAACCGCCGCCGATTATGTTGTGTAGATCAGCAACCGATTTCGCACTGAGCAGCGGAAACAGGATCGCCACGCGGGGCCGGGCAACATAACCGGACGCACAACATGAAGGCGAGAGCGCGCTCGCCGTGATAGTCCCCTTCCGCAAAGCCGTGGCGAAGCGAGAGCCTGCCGCGACAGCACCGGGCCCTTACTACGCGGAATCGGTGAATACATCGGCAGCCTTTATCAGGCGCACTCGACCGGCCGGATGGATGGCCTGGCTGAGCACCGGGTTGTGATGGCGATGACTTGTTCGGGCGTGAGGTGTCCGTCGGGGTCCCCTTTCTCCGCCAGCGCGTGCCCGTCGCTGACGAGATCGACGTTCAACCCGCGGCTGACCACCGCGCCAACGGTGGCGTCGACACAAAAGTCGGTCGCCGCTCCGACAACGACAACCGTTGTAATGCCGCGCTCGGACAAAAGGTCACCCAACTCGGTCTCAAAGAAGCTGTCGGTCGCACTCTTACGAGGCTGCGGACTGGCTCGCGAGCAGGTCCGATGAGCGTCGTCGGCCGTCCGCATGAACGGGGCGCGGCCCGCGCCTTGCGCGCGGGCCGCGCCCTTTTCTTCCCGGCCGATCAGATCTTCTTCGCGCTGACCGCCGTCACCCGCGCGGAGCCGGTGCAAAGCGACGGCACGCCGTGGTTCTTGGGGACGGGGTTGTAGACGAAGCCCGCCTGCTGTTCGGTTCAAGACGGGTCCGCTGGAGGTGGCTCAGGGCGCGTGGCACGGGTCGCGCTGACTCCCGGACGAGACACCAAGGATCGAGTCGTCGGTGATCTGGCGCCCGCCGATCAGCTGTAGCAGGTCTGGCGTCACGACGGCGAGCTGCCCAGCAGAGTGCTTGGACAGCGCCTCGACCGCCAGCAAACCGGATCTGAGCACCTGCCACCGAAATGAGCTGGGTGCGGGTCTCCTGGAGGGACTTCATGTTGACTGGGGGATGACGCCGTGGGCGTAGCGGGATTCGTGGACTCGGCGGCGTTCTTGTTTGCGGTGGTAGTGCCAGTACTCGTCGAGGTGACCGTTGCTTCGGATAGCGCGAAGCTTGAGTACTGCCTCGGCGCTGTCGAGGCCCCAGCGCGCGCCGGTGATGTCCATCCGATCTTTCACCAAGTGGCGACAGGCGCCCTCGATCACGCCGGTCGCGATCGGCCATCCGTTGCTCAGCGCGGTTGGGTAGTCGAGGTAGCGGCGTTTGGCGAGCAGGTAGTCGGCGCAGGTGTCGGCGTTGGTGCGCTTGGCGTTCTCGAGGCCGAGGCGGGTGGCCTTGCGACGGATCGCTGCGGCGACAGTGCCAGCGTTGCCCTCGAGCACTGCGCGCGCTTTCTCGTGCACCCAGCGCTCGGCGGCGGGGTCGCCCTCGGCGAAGAAACACCACGCCGCGTCCCAGAGATACTCCAGTACATGAATCACGTCGACGAGGATCGTGACCTTGACCTTGCGTTTGCGGGCCTCGGCCTTGATCCGGTCGATCTGGTGGTTGTTGCCATCGACCAGCGCGACCCACGGGCGCTTGTGCTTGGGGTCGCGCCGCTGTGCCTCCTCGAACATTTGCGTGATCACGGTGGCCGCGTCGTCGGTGATGCTCGCAGACAGCCACTTGCTCTTGGCCTCGGGCGCTGAGCAGGCCGCCTCGCGCTCGGTTTCGGTGGCGGGCAGGATGTCGGCTGGCGTTCTGGCCTGCGGGGCGATCTCGTAGACCGCGGCGACCTCCGCCATCCGCTTGCGGCCTTGCTTCTCGCCCTTGGACAGTCGCGTCTTGAGCTTTCGCTCAGCGCTCTGGGCCTGCTTTCTGGTCTGCGGCCTGAGCGCCTCGGGACGCATCACCACGCCTTTGGCGTCGCAGGAGAGGATCAGCACGTCGTCCTGCTCGGGAGCGGTGCGCTGGCGCTGCTCATAGAAGGACTCGAAGTCCACCGCGGCCCGGACCACCAGCTCGCGCAGCTGGCGCTTGCCCAACCGCTGGCCGGTGTGGCGGAAGATCGCCTCCTGCCCCTCCTCGAAGCTGTCGCGTGTGGCCTCGATCGCCGCGAGGCGCCGCATCCCGTGCGAGTGCTTCTCCTCGGGCAGATTCAACATCCCGTCGGCCACATATAGGTTCTCCTGCCCGCGCGCCCGGTAGGCCAGCCGGTCGACCCGAACCTCCCCGACCACCGTTGACAGCGCCCGCTCGTGCGCGCGCTCGACGTTCGCCCGGCGCACCCCGTCCGAGCCCACGACCTGATCGACCCGCTGCTCCCGCAAGGCGCGCAGATCGAGCGAGTCCTGAAACAGCGCCTGCAATAGCTCGCGACCGTCGCACACAACCCGCTCCTCAAGCTCAGAATGCTCAAGGCCCTGAGCCTCCTCGCCCGACAGCCAGCCAGCCAGCCCGCAGAACCGCTCCAGGGAGCGGGCAAACCCCTCGGGCAAAGGCAGATCGCCCGAGCGAGCGCCGGCATCGCCGGCAACATCCTTTGCCTCACCATCGGCCGGGCGCTCCACCTGAAGGAGTTTGCCCGCTGATGCGTAAGCTTGGCTTGCAAGGGTGTCGAAGTCGGCACACACGTGGCCACCTCCGGTGATCGACGTTGAACGTTTCCACCGCCGACTTTCGACACCCTCTTTTCGTGTTCCTCCTTACACCTGGCGACCCTTGCCTATAGCCGCCCACAAAATCCCTGCTCAGGCACACTTTTCAGTCCCTCTCGGAGACCCGCACCGAAATGAGCTCACGCCCGCTTCAGCTTCGTCAGATGCGCAGGTCGCCGTCTCCCAGGCATAGACGCGGGTCCACCTGCCAGCCAGGACCCGCGGGATCAAAGGGAGATCCCGGTGGACCTGTCTGCTGGACTCGCGATAATCGGAGCTCCCGATTGATGAGCCGCTGCCACCAGCTGGGCGATTCGCTCCGCGAGCTCTGCCCCCCGCCACAGCACCTGGCGCATCACCTCCTGCATATCGATCACCAGAAGCGCTCGTCGCATCCCGCTCAAGCTACGCAACCCCACCGCTTGGCGGGCTCGCCGCGATAGATCCGGCCGCCTGCTCTCCCGATTTGCAGAAGCCCAGGCAAGGCCGGTCCTGAGTGCCCCTCTGGAGCGGAGGCGGCGGCCCTCCGGAGGCAATGACGAACTCCCGCTCGCCATTCGCGGAGCGGAAGCCAACAATGGGCGCCCATGCCGAATGCCGTCCCTTGGGGCATCCTGTCGGCTCCATAACGCCGCTCGTTTGCGGCTGGTGACACGTTTCTTACCAGTGACCCTTGTAGGCCAGGTGGCCGTCCGGGAGGTCCGGCGACGCGTTCATGTCGATGGCAGGCACGGGCCGGCGGCCGCGTAGCCGAAGAACGCCAGCGCGCCGTGGCGGTGGAGCGCGATCGCGACACGGTCGACGTCGGTCACGATGCCGGTGACGTTCGAGGCCGCCGAGAAGGTCCCGAGCTTGCGTCGACGATCGGCGTGCCGACGCAGCTCGTGCTCGAGGTGCTCGAGGTCGACCCGCCCGTCGGCGTCCTCCGCGATCGGCACGACGTCGGCGGGCGACTCGCGCCAGGGCAGCTCGTTGGAGTGGTGCTCGTACGGGCCGATCAACACGACCGGCCGCCCGCGTCGGTCGAGGTCGAGCACACGAATGAGCGTGTCGATGGCAGCGGTCGAGCCCGAGCCGCAGCACAACACCACGTCCTCGTCGTCGCCGCCGACCGCTCGGTGGATCACGCGGCGCGCCTCCTCCCGGAGTGCGGTCATGTGGAGACCCGTGGCGGACGCTCCGGTATCGGTGTTCGCGTACAACGGCAGCACGCTCGCGGATGTAGTCCTCGATGGACGACAGCGCGCGACCCGACGCTGTGTAGTCGGCATACACCAGCCAGCGCGGGCCAAAAGGTCCGTCGCGCATCACGTCGTCGCCGATCACGCTGCGGCGGATGCGCTCGATCGCGCCCTCGGAACCGCGCAGGAGCCCGACATCCCTCATGCAGCGCTCACCTCGCACGACCCGTCGGCGCACAGCTCGTACTCGGGGTCCTTGCTCGCCCAGCCGCGCCGGACGAGCAGACCATGGATCTTGCAGCCCAGGCACAGCCCGAGCGCCGACTCCATCCACATCAGGGTCAGGCAGATCAGGCAGATCGTCCGCGGCAGCGGGCCGCGGATACCGCTGTTGGTGATCACCGTCATCGCGAGCGCCATCGCCAGCCCCAGCGTCCACGCGAACCGCTTGGGCCTGGCCGAGACCCACTCGGGGGCCCGGCCGAGCGTCATCGCGCGCGCGACAATCCCGATCGGGCTGTACCGCAGCCCAGCCGTGAGCCGGGTCAGGAACTCGGCGAAGAACAGGCTGGCGGCGACCTGGAGCGGCACGTATTGCTTGGCGAAGTAGGCGTAGGCGAACGCGACCGCGCCGATCACCATCGTCAGGCCGGCGGCCGCGCGCACCTCGTTCTCGTTGACGACAGCGGCACGCGGCCTGCTGCGGTCTGCGGCGAAGCTAAGTTCCATCTGATCCCCCTCGATCGCTCGGTTGAAGTACGCGCCGGATGACTGCTCGGTTCCTACGCCGCCGCTGTCGCTCGGCGGCCGCGACCGCCGAACGCGTGCCTGTCGAGCGCAACTGCTCGAGCGCCTCGCCGGGCAGTTCAAACCAGCGGATCTGCTCGAACTCGTCGCTCAGCTCGGGGTCGTGGAGAGGACGAGGGGGCGGGCGCGCCTGCATCGAGCGGATGGCCCGCCGCGCCGCCTCGAGCTGACCGGGCAGCACGCTTTCGGGAGCGGTCGCGAACCGCCGCGGCCTGGCCTCTACTGCGGTGCTCAAGCTCGTCGGAGGGTCGGGGACGCCGGCGCGATGGTGCCAGAGGCCGCTGTGGGGATCGAACCGGTACAGCGGCAGCAGCTTCCACGCATCGCGAGCAAGCAGGTGGACGGCGTCGAGGATGTATGCGAACGCCGGCTCACTGATGAAGTAGTTGAACGTGAGCCGGGTGAACGCCAGCTTCGCGCCCATGTGGCCCGCGGCCACCTCGGCGTGCATCCGCGCAGACCACGGATCGTCGATCTCGTAGAGCCGGTGCAGATACGGGCCGGCACAGAAGCAGCCGCTACGCGCCTGGATCCCGAACAGGTCGCTGAGCACGGCGACGACGAAGTTCGCGTGCAGCAGGCGCCCACGATGACGCAGCCCCAGCGACACGATCGGCAAGCGCTCCACTGCGGTATTGCCGAGGATCTCGATGTTCGGGTTCGCGCCCCACGACCGCAACGCACGCCGCGCCAGGTCGTGCTCGCGGCGGCGGATCTCCTCGGCGCCGACCTCCTCCTTGAGCGCGAACACCAATCCGGCGCGGATTGACTCCACGATCCCGGGAGTGCCGCCCTCCTCCCGGATCACCGGATCGGGGTGATACGAGTGGGCCGATGGCGTCACGAACAGGACGGTTCCGCCGCCCGGCACCGACGGCACACGGTTTCGCAACAGCGAGCGCTTGACGACCAGGACCCCAGGCGTGCCCGGCCCGCCGATGAACTTGTGCGGCGAGAGGAAGACGGCGTCCTTGCCGGTCATGTCGAGCGACAGGTACGGCCCCGCCGCCGCGTAGTCCCAGCACGACAGGGCGCCGTGTCGACCGAGTACGCGTGAGGCTCGGTCGACGTCGGTGATGATTCCAGTCACGTTTGAGGCAGCGGAGAAGCTGCCGATCTTCAGCCCCCGGCCGGCGTGGCGGCGAAGCTCGTGCTCGAGGTCGTCGACGTCCAGACGGCCATCGGCGTCCTCGCCAATCACGACCACCTCCGCGACCGACTCGCGCCACGGCAGCTCGTTCGAGTGGTGCTCGTACGGGCCGATGAACACGACCGGGCGCTCGCGCCGAGAGAGCTCCAGCAGGCGGATCAGCTTGTCGATGGCGGCCGTCGAGCCCGAACCGCAGAACAGCACCACGTCATCAGCGGTGCCGCCTACCGCCCGGTGGATAACGCGCCGGGCATCCTCCCGCAACGCCGTCATGCACCGCCCGCTAGCCGACGCCTCGGTATGCGTATTCGCGTACAGCGGCAGGACCCGCTCGCGGATGTAGTCCTCGATGAACGACAACGCCCGACCCGACGCGGTGTAGTCCGCGTACACGAGCCGGCGCGGGCCAAACGGCCCATCCAGCAGCACGTCGTCGCCGATGACCGAGCCACGAATCCGCTCAATCAGACGCTCGGACCCAGAAGGGCGCCGCGACATGTCGTCAGCTCCGGTCGGCTTTCGGCTGCCGTTGCTAGAACGCCGCCGACAGGAGGTGCCGAGCGCCGGGATCGCCGGGTTCCTGAACCCGCTGATCACCAAGCGGTACGAACCGTCCGAGCTTCGCCGGTCCCGGAGCGCGCTCCAGGCGCGCTACGGATACGACATCGACGACGGGGCTTGGGAGACCGAGACCCGCGAGCGCGTGCGTGACCTCTGATCTAAGCCGGTCGAGATCAACGGTTGCGCCGCAACGCACTGCGATCTGCGCTCCTTGCGGGCTCTGGCGCACCTGGTACTCGACCACCCCCGCGTGGCGACCCAGTGCGGAGCGGAACACATGGGGATGGACCCGACGACCGTCGTAGAAGAACACGTCGTCGAGCCTGCCCTGGATGTCAGCCACGCACCGGTGCGCTGACCCGCAGGGGCATGAATCGGTCAGGATCGTCACCTCGTCGGTGATCTCGTAGCGGATCAGCGGCAGCGCCCGGTTGAACAGGTTCGTCAGGTACACCTTGGCCGAGCACTCTCCGGGTCCCACCGGCAGTCCGTCCTCGTCGACCGGCTCGACGATCAACAGGTCGTCGCACAGGTGCGAGCGCCCGTGATCGCAACCGACAGCGATGGCGCCGCCCTCCGATGTGCCCCACAGGTTGCCGACGTGGACGCCCCATGCCTCCTCGGCCGCGGCTCGGATTTCCGGCAGCAACGGCTCAGAGCAGCTCCACACCTGCCGCGGGGCGATCCGCAGCCGTCGCGCTCGGGCCTCAAAGCTGAGCACGTGCAGCGCCGAGGGGTACGCCACCAGAAAGTCCGGTTGTGCCTCGTTCAGCCCGGCCACGATCTCCTCGGTCGCAAGCGTGACCGGGAAGCGGACGTTGACGAACTCCGGGCTGGTGAACGTCCTGCTCAGCGCGGCCGTGGCATGTGTGAAATGGGCCGCCGCCACCCACCCCAACACGACGGCCCGCGAGCGAAGCTCGGGGTCTGAGCGCTTGGTGCGCAGCTGGTAGCGGGACGCGCTCGCCCAGAAGGTCGCCCAGCCATCCCAGTCGTAGACGAACACGCCGCGCTCGCCGGTCGACCCGCCCGAGGTCATCGCGGTGTAGCCGTCGAACAGGTAGTTGCCGGTCGTGACCGTCTGCAGATGCTCGTTGACGAGCTCGAGCGAGAGGCGCTCGTCGGGGACGATCCAATCGAAGTTCGCCATCAGATCGGTCTTCGTCATCGGCGGTAGCTCGCGCAGACTCACCTCATCGAGCTGGTCGAGATCCACTCCCGCCAACCGCTCGCGATGCCACGGAGAGAATTCGATCGCCTCGCGCACCACCTCACGCAGGCGATGTACGCGGTGGGTCGCGAGCCGATACGCAGGCCACTCGAGCCGCCCGATCATGCGCGACGTGAGCGCCATCGCATCTGCCATGTGCTGTTGCCTGAGTTCCTCGTAGTCACGCATCTGCCACCCCGCTTTGCTCGCTGCGACCCCATGCGAGCCGCGTGGGACGAGCGTAGGTGGGCGAACCGCGTCCGTCTTCGGGACATGTACGGATCTCGGTACGGATCGTGCTCACGAGAACCCCAGCTCCGTAGCGTTCCGGACGAGCTGCAGCTTGGAGTCCACTCCCAGCTTCGCGTAGACGCTTGCGAGATGGCTCTCGACCGTCCGCTCGCCGATGAACAGCGACCCCGCGATCTCCCTCGCGCTCATCCCGGTCGCCGCGAGCCGGGCCACCTCGCGTTCGCGAGGCGTCAGCGAGCCCGGCCCGAGCGCCGCCGCCACCGCGCGCCGGCCGGCACTCCCGAGGCGGCGTAAGGCTTCGAGCGCGCGTTGCCTTCGCCACGTACTCCCGGACCGCTCGAGCATGGCCGCAGCTCGTCCCAGAGCGGCCACGGCCTCCGGGCGCTGATCAGCGGGTAACGACCGTCCGAGCAGGTAATACGCCCGGGCGAGGTGCGCCGCGCAGTCAGTCGTTGACAGCAGCTCGACCGCCTCCCGGGCAGTGCAGGCCGCTCGCTCGGGCGCCCCGCTCGCCACGCTTGCCCATGCCGCTCCCACCGCCGCCAACCCCCGGTATAACGGCAGCCCGACGCTTTCAGCTACCGCAGCGAGGTCGTGAGCGGCCGCCGTGGCTGCCGCCGCGTCGCCCGCGTCCGCGGCCGCCTCCGCCAGGTCCAGCAGCGCCCATGCAGCCCACGGCCGGGCCTGCATGTCCAACAGCCGGTCCACCGCGGGTCGTAGGACCTCTACGCACTTGGCCGCGCTTCCCGCGTGCCAGGCGAGCACAGCGACTCCCCAGCGCGTCGACGGGAGAAAGGAAGACCAGTCCCGCCCGCCGTACGCGGCTTCTGCCCGTGCCAGCAGACGCTCGGCTCCCACGGCATCGCCGGACTCGATCGCGGCCAGCGCGCCGAACACGATCCCTATCGCCCGCCGCCTTGCCGTTGCCCCCGGTTGCCACGCGACCGCTTCGCTCGCGAGCGCGACGGCGGCGGGGAAGTCGCCGGCGATCCACTGCACGACCGTCTGGATCTCGACCAGAACGCTCTCTCGATAGGCGGCGTTGGCCGCCTTCGCCTCCGCGATCAGCGCCTCCGTCTCGGCGATCTGTCCCTGCATCGCCAGGCTGAGCGCAAGCGCGCCGAGCAGGGCTGTGAGGCGATACGCCTTCTCGTCCTGGCGGGCGATCATCGCCGCGCGCCATCCGGCCGCGTCCGCTTCCGCGAACGCCCCGCGGAACATGGCGCTGTAGCCGACCGCGGTCAGGGCCTGCATCGCGACGAACCGATCGCCGGCGGCGTCGGCCGCTTCGACGACCGCGGCGGCGTCGGCACCCATCCCCGCGAATTCTCCCCGTAAGCCCTTGATCCACGCCAGCTCACGGGCCGCCAGCAGCGCGTGCCGCTCCTCGCCGGCGCGGATGAACAGCTCCTGCGCCTGCCGGCAGGCCTCCTGCGCCGGTTCGAGGTCGCCGATCCCCCAGGCGAGGAAGTTGGCGAGACGGAACTTGACGATCGCCCGCCGGGCATGATTCGAGGACCTCTCGAGCAGCACGTCGATCGCTCGCAGCGCCCTGACCGCGACCGGAGCGTCGGTCTCGGCGCGCGTGATCGATCAGCCACTCCGCGCGCTCGTACATCGCCGCGAGCACGTCGAGCCACCGCCGATCGTCAGCCGCCAGCAGGTCGACGAGCTCCGCCTGCAGCTGGAGCGCCTCGCGGTACGCCTCGCGCCGCTCGGCCTGGCGCATCGCATCCAGCAAAACCGAGACCGCTTCTGAATCCCCGCGCTCGGCCGAACGCGCGAAATGCAACGCGGCCTCAGCGAGATGTCCCGCTTTCAGCAGCGAGCGTGCCGCCTGCCGGTGAAGCACCCGCCGCCTCGCGCCACTCGTCGCCTCGTAGATCGCATCCCGAACAAGCGGGTGATGCAGCTCAAAGCTCAGCTCGCTGCCGCGCTCCTCCTCGACCACGATCCCCGCTTCAACCAGTTCGGCGAGCACCGGCCCGACCTCATCGAGCTCGCGTTCCGTCAGCGCGGTCAGCTCGCTGAACGACACCGGCCGACCTACGACCGCCAGCATCTCGAGCATCGCCCGCGGGCCCGCATCGAACTGCCGAAGCTCAGAGATGACACGCTCCGTCAGCCCTTCGGGCAGGCGCCGCAGATGCGGAGCGGTCAGATCGCTGCCCTCTTCCATCAACGCCCGCAGCAAACCGATCGCAAACAGCGGATTGCCCTGGGAGCGGTCACAGAGCCAGTCCACCAACGCGCCTGGAGCCGGACGCTTGATCACCGCCTCGGTCAGCTCGCTCATCTCGGTACGCGCCAACGGGGCCACCTCCAGCCGGGACAGCAGCGCGTCCTGGTCAAGCTCGAACAGCACAGGGGCCGCGATCTCGTGGCGAGCCAGCTGAGCTGGGCGGCTGGTGGCAACCACCAGCAATCGAGCGCCGTCGAGGTGCCGCGCGAAGTAGCGCAACGCCTCCCACGACGACGCGTCCGCGAAGTGCAGATCGTCGAGGACCACCACCAGCGGCGTACGTCGCGAGACGTTGCCCAGCAGCCCGGCCACACCCTGCAGCAACCGCGGAACCGGAGGATCTCGATCAGGTACCGAACCGCGGACCAGAGCAACGCGATGAAACAGAGTCGCGAGATCGTCGAGCAGCCCACCACACAGCTCGACGACCTCGCCGTCTGAAAGCGACTGAAGAAACGGATCCACCGCTTCGGTCCACAAACCGAAGGCAGCGCTCGCCGCAAGCGGATACGCCCGCGCGATCAAGCCCGTCACCTCGTGATGTCGTACCAGCAGCTCCCGCGCCAGGCGACTCTTGCCGACCCCGGCCTCCCCGAGCAACAGAACCACCCGGAACTCTCCGCCCACCGCCCGGCTGAGCTCATCCTCCAGCGCACCGAGTTCCCCGAGCCGCCCGGCCAGCTCGGGGCCCGCCAACGACACCGCCCGCCTCAGCGGCGCAGCAGTGCCGGCCGTTCGCACAGGAATCCGACCGCCAACCGCCCCGCCGCCCATCTGCGCTCCTTCCACCGTTCAGCATTCTCGCCCGGCCACCCAGCCAAATCAAGGCACCGCAGCAACAGTCTCGTCCGTAGCGCGCCGCCATGTCGCCGCACAATCCAACGATCCGCCCCAGCCGTCGACCGCATTACTCCGCGCCGCGGTCCCGATCGAGCAAAGCGGCTCTTGAGCGCTGACGGCCACTCTAACCGCTTGACCAATCGCTCTCAGAAAGCTGGCCAAACCGCTCTCACGAAACTGTCCAGCCACAGTGGCCGCGGCGTCCGTGCCGCTCGGGTTTCCGCGTTCTCGGTGTAGAACGACGGTCGAATGACAGTGGCGGCGCTGCATGCCGTCTGGAGGCACCCGCCTGGAGGGCACCCGCCTGGAGGCAGCCGCCTGGAGGCCAAGACGATCAACAACCTAGTCGGGTCTGCACGTCGTCCATGCCGGGGAGACGATCGGTCAGCTGAGCATGACGATCAAGATGGCCTGAGTCGTGGGGCCTTGCGGTGCGTCCCGTGAGCGAGGCGGGGCGCACCGCGGAGATTCGCGTCGGACTGTCCCAGCATCACCGCGTGTACTCGGGTTGCTATAGCGTGCGGCTGTACCAGACGCTCAACCCACGGGGGGCCTGAATGCGCGTTGACGCCGGCGGCGTCGGGATCGAATATGAGGTGACGGGCGAGGGTCGCCCGGTGGTGCTGCTCCACGGCTTCCCGGACTCCGGGCGACTGTGGCGCCACCAGGTGCCGGCGCTGGCCGAGGCCGGGTTCAGAGTGATCGTCCCCGACCTGCGGGGATACGGCCGCTCGGACAAGCCGCGCGAGGTCGACGCGTATGCGATGCAGGCGCCGTGGTGGCGCGACTCGATCATCGACCTGAGATCTGGGGAGACGTTTACGCGCTCCGACTTTGTCCTGGGCATAGCGCACAGGGAAGGCGGAGCGCATGTCGATCCGGACCCGCCGGTGCAGTGGGTGTTGCTGCGTGACCAGGGCTGGGACGACGCCGGAGGTACGGTCGACGCGGGTGGGCAACTTGTCCCTTTCCGCGACTTGGTACCGGCGGTGGTCCGGCAGATCGGGTACGAGGTTTCCGAGACGCTCGCCAAGCAAAGAGCGACGCTCGCCCACTAGGCGCTCGCTGCTCCTATCCATGCGACTGGGCACGGCGGGTTTCCGTGGAGCACGTAGCGAAGCACTGCTGCTTTCGCCCTTGGAGCGGGCAGCATCGTCGGCCGATGGATAAGACGACCCGTACGGACGAGCGGCAGAAGCCCGCGCGGAGGCCGGGGAAGCTTCCGCTCCGTGGATCGGGAAGCCACAGCGCGAGGGCGCGTACTTCAGAGAAGACATTCTCTGAAGTAACTCCGGCGTGTGGCTTCAGAGAACGCGCAGCAGCGGCGACCGAAACGGTCTGAATCAGCTTCAGAGAACGCGAGGGAGGCGCCACGGGCGAGGCGAGGGCGCGCGGCGGTCCGATCTCGATGAGGGGTTCAGCGAGGTGTTTGGCGCCTACGTCGCCGCGCTGGCGTCGGCGCCGCTGGCTGCGCATACGCGTCGCACGTACGCGTCGAAGGTGCGCCAGTACCTGGTGTGGCTGGCGGGCGCCGAGGTCGACGGAGATCCGCTCGCCTCCGCGGAGGGGCGCGATTGGGCGGTGCGCGACTATCGCGGCTACCTGCAGGGTGTGCTGAAGCGGAGCCCGGCGACGGTCAACGGGGCGCTGGCGGCGGTGGATGACTTCTATATCCGTCGCGGGCTCGGGCCGGCCAAAGCGACGCGCGCGGACTGGGATGGACGCTGAACCGCGGGTGCGATCATCGGACGGGGCAAATGAGACACCGGATCGCCAGCAACGACGGGGGAGGCCGGCGAACGCGCCTCGCGTTTCGGTGATCGATCCCCTAACGGCCTGCGCTAAGCGTAGTGAGCTCCACAAACTCCGCTGGCTGATGTAGCGGCGGCCGTCTCACGCCGGGCCCGTCAGGCATTCCTTCGGTCGTCGGGGAGCGGGTGCGCCCGTGAGTGCGGTGTCACGGTTCGTCGCGCGCGTCCGCCTCCTCCACCAGCAGACGAGCGTAGAGGTCACCAACCAGCAGCGGGAGTTGGGTGTCCTGAAGAACCGGGTCGCTGGCGCCGAACGCGTCCGCGACCTTGTCCCGCAGGCCTCGCAGCAGCGGACCGTCCCTCCAGCCCGGCGACGCGGACGCCTCCCCCGCCACGGCACGCACGTGGTTGTCGGGTATGAGCGAAGCACCGCCCCGCTCGGTCTCCTCGGGCCACGCGCGCACGTAGATCCAGGTGATGCGGTCCATGCGTGAACCGTCGATCGGGTACTCCGCGACTGGCTCGTTCATCGCCTCTCTCCTTGCCGATCTGAAGCGACCGCTCGCCCCCGCGCGGTGAGCGGCCGAGCAGCGTCAGCGTGAGGTCGACTGCGTCGCATGGTGCGCCGCAGGCCGATCCAGGGACGGGCGGGCGCGCCGCGGCCCAGTGCGGCGTGCGCGGCGGCGCCGACCGCGGCCCGGCCGCCACAGCCAGAAAGCCTTCGGGCGGTCGCGCGCGCATCCACGCGCGGATTCTCGCATGTCGCGCCTGGTGATCGCCGCCGAGCTGCTCGGCCACGCACGACTCGAAACCACACGCGTCTACACCCGCCCGACCGCCGAGGACCGCAGCAAAGCCGTCGATCTGCTGCCCGTCGACGAGTAGCGGCCCTCTGGGCCGCTCGGCGGGTCCTGATGCACCTTTTGGCCTTATCTTGGCTGTATGCCAACCGAACCGTCGACGCGCGGCAACACCTCGAAGCGAGCCTGGCGAACACCGGCCAGATCCTCAGACGGCTCGGACAGCACATCTACACGCTCGGACCACGACGCCAGGAGCGCGTCCGCGATGCTCTCCGCAGCCTCGCGGAGCACGCGGCCGCTGAACGGCTGATAGCAGCGGGGCTGCTCGAGGACGACCACGGCGTCCTACGACCAACGCCGCGGGCAGAAGCGACGTTCCGGGCACCCCCTGATCGCAGCGATCTCCGCTGACCACATTCAACCCGCACCGCCCGGCAGCCCCCGGGCATTCACGCCTGGCTGTCGCCGAAGCGCGCAACCGCTGTCATCGACCCGCGCAAACCAGTGTCATCCAAGCGCGCACCAACATCTCCGTGTAGAACGTCGGTCGAATGAAAGTGGCTGACCGGCGGTACGGCTAAGCGGCGTTTCGCTCGAGTTCGGCGTAGCGCTCGAGGGTGAGCAGGACGGCGCGCATTTGGTTGCGCTGGGTGAGGACGACCTTGTCGAGTTCGCGTTGTTCGAGTTGGTCGAGGAGGCGGTGCAGCTCTCGCATCGCTTCGCGGACGGTCGCAAGCTCGGCGTTTGTGACTCGGACGCTCTTCACGGGTTCGGTCATCGCAATCGGGACGATAGGAACCGTTGCGGACGGACCGATGGCATCCGCGTCGACGTTCTGTCCGCGCTGTCGGCGACACTGGTTCGTATGAGTCCTGGGGCGGCGCTTGATCCTTCGGCGGTGCGGCTCGGCCACGTGCGCGGGCGCTACTTCCGTGAGAACTTCGCGCAGGGCGGGGTCGATCTGGTGCAGATCATTCCGGAGCTGGTGACGAACGCGGATGCGGCGATCGCCGCTTCGGGCAGGGGGGCGGGGCGGATCGTGCTGTCGGTGGGTGCGCCCGATCCCGAGTTTCTGTCGCTGTGGCGGGCGCGGATGCGCTCATTGCGCTCGCCGGCATTGCTCTCCTGGAAGCATGAGCTGCGCTGCACGGATGACGGTGAGGGTGTCGATGCCGGGCTGATCGACGCCCGGTTGGGTGCACTTGGGGTCGAGCCGCCGCGCGCCGGGCAGCGCGGCCTGTTCGGCCGGGGGTTGAGGGATGTGTGGCTGGCGCAGGGGGCCGGTCGGATTGAGGGCGTGCGCGCCGGGATGATGGTGGAGTCGTGGTTCTTTCCGGCTCCGGGCGATGAGCCGTACGCGTTCGTGCACGTGCGCGAGGCGGCAGCGACGACCGCCGACCTGAAGGCGCTCGGGGTCGCTGAGTCGGGCACGCGGGTGACGGTGCCGTTGGTTGCAGCGCGGCTGCCGCCGGCGGGTAGGCTGCGCGCCCTGGTCGCGCAGCTGGTGCAGCTGCGGCCGATCCTCGAGGATCCGGCGCGCGCGGTCTACCTGGAGCAACCGGGGCGGACGCCGCAGCTGATCAGCTATCCCGCCTCCGAACCTGACCCGGAGCGGCCGGTCCTGTTCGAGGGCGAGGTCCAGGTCGCTCCGCACGTGACGGCCAGGATCCTTGTGCGCCGCGCCAAGGAGCCGCTGTCGCAGGGGTTCTCGCGCGCGACCCGCCGCGGCGGGCTGGTGATCCGCTCCGGGCGGGCGGCGCACGAGACCACGCTCGCGGGGTTCGAGGGCCGGCCCGGCAGCAGGCACCTGTACGGCGAGGTGTTCTGCGAGGCGATCGAGCAGCTCCAGCGTGACGCGCTTGACAGACCCCGTCCAGAGCTCGTGGTCAAGGTCGACCGCTCCGGGCTCAACGAGCACCACCCGATCGTCGCACGGCTCTATCAGGCGATCGACAGGGTGCTCAAACCGATCGTCGCCGCGGAGGAGCGGCGCGCGGGCGCACACCTGATCGGCGCCCCGCGCGCGGTGACCGCCCGCGACCAGGTCGGCCTGCGCGCGCTCAACGACTTGCTCAAGGCCGCGTTCGACCAGCCGGGCTCGGCAGCCGCCGAGCCCGGCGAGAACCCGGCGGCCATGGCTCCCTCACAGCCGACGGAGGAGCAGGCAGACAAGGGGGTCGCACCGGTTGCCCCCGGCGAGCAGGCGCCGGGGGCACCGCCCGCGCCGGCGCAGGCGCTGTGGTTCAAACAGTCCCCCGTGCGGCTGCATCCCGGCGAGAAGCGCACCGTCACGCTGCTCGCCGACCCGACCCGGGTACCGCCCGGAACGGCAGTGGAGATCGACGCCGACCCGGGCCTGACCGTGCTGCTGCGCGCCGACGCAATCCCCGAACCCGGCAGCCGCGGCTACAGCACCGTGCAGATTCACGTCCGCGCCCGGGTCACCGTTGAGCCGGGAGCGCGCCTGACGGCGCTCGCGGCGGCCGGCGAGCACACCGCCGAGCTCGAAATCCTGATCGTCCGCCACCGCGCCTCCGGCTGGGTCAGGGAGATCGCTCGCAAGAACGAGGACCAGCAGGTCGAAGCCGAGTTCGACCCCGAGACCGGCATCGTCACCGTGTACGAGGGCCGCCGCGAGTTCCGCGAGCTAGAGCGGGCCGCCCGCCGCGCGGGCTACAGCAAGAAGCGGGCGCCCGAGTACGTGCCATACCGGATGCTCGAGGTCGAAGCCGCCGCGAACGCCGTCTACGACTGGGCCGCCGAGCAGATCCTCGCCCGCCGACTACCAGAAGAGCGCCCGTCGGAGCCCGCCGAGTACGCCGCCGCCATCCGCCACGAGGCGCAAGCGCTCCGCCACCACGCACACCACAAGCTCATGCACGCATTCCTTGAGCCGGAGATCTTCGAAGGCGCCGTCACCCTCACACGCCCGCAGCGCACAACGAGCAGCCGGCAGCTGCGGCTCGTGGACAACGACCCGGGCGGCTGACGTGCCCGCCCAGGCTCCTGCTCCCGGATCGAGGAGCGGTAGCGCGCCAGCGCGGTCACGACGCATCTGGTCTTGCTCAAGAGCAGTTATGCCGACATCGGCATAAGCGCTCTCATGCCGAGCGGCTGCTCGGCATAATCAGAGGCGGTCGAGGAACGCGGGTAGCTCGTCGTCGGGCCGGTATCGGCCTGGTTTGGTGCCGAGCGGGGCGGTGCGGGCGATCGCCTGTTCCTTGAGCGCGGGGTCGGCGTGCTCGTAGAGGCTGGTCGTCTTGGTGCTCTCGTGCCCGAGCCACACCGCGATCGTGGCGATGTCGACGCCGCCGGCACGCAGCAGCATCGCGTTGGTGTGCCGGAGCGTGTGCGGGGTGACACGTTTGGCTTTCAGCGATGGGCACTCGCGTGCGGCGACCGTGGCGTGCTTTGAGATCAGCAGCTCAACCGCGTCTCGGCTGAGCGGCCGGCCCTGGCGGGTCGGGAACAGCGGGTCGTCGGGCTGGCCCTGGCGCTCCTTGAGCCATCCTCGCAGGACCGCGACCGTTTCGCGGGTCAGGGTGACCGCCCTTTCCTTGCGGCCTTTTCCATGGGTATGAACGTGAGCCCCGGCAGCGAGGCTCACGTCGCCGACCCGCAGGCCGGTGAGCTCGGAGACCCGCAGCCCGGTCAGGATCGCAACGACGAGGAGCGCATAGTCGCGGCGGCCGTGCCAGTTGCCGCGGTTCGGCGCCGCGAGCAGAGCGTCGATCTCCTCGCGGCTGAGGTAGTTGACGCTGTTTCGCTCGTAGCGCTTGAACGGGATCGCGATCACCCGTCCGATCGTCGCGAGGTGTTCAGGGTGTCGGAGGGCTGCGTACTTGTAGAACGCGTGGATCGCCGCCAGCCGGTTGTTGCGTGTTCGGGCGCTGTTGCCGCGGTCGACTTCGAGGTGGTTGAGGAACGCGCCGATCAGCGGCGCGTCGAGGTCGTCGAGGTCTAGCTGGCACGGCTGCTTGCCGGTTCGCTTGGAGCCGAACGCGAGCAACAGGGTCGACGTCTACGTGTCCGCATCACGAGCGTCTGGCGTCGAGCGCGCGCACGCGCTGCAACCGGCAGCCGGGGCAGAGGCAAACGTCGTGCTGCGGCTCGTTCCAGACGACGCGTGGCCGCTTCTCGCCGGCCGTCGACTCGCGCCGCTGGCGGCCGTCGCGATCGGTCTGGCCGAGGACCCTGATCCACGCGCCGCGCGAGTCGGCCGTGAGGTGATCGCGCAAATCAGTCAGCGCGTTGCCCCCCAATGACGCCGCGAGGAGCGACCCCGGTCGCGTCGATCACCGTCAACACGCTCGATCCAGAGGAACAACGGCTCTGGCAGACAGTGGCGGCAATCGCGCGGCAGCTCGGGGACGACAAACGCGCGATGCAGGCAGTGGGCGCCACGCTCACCAACGTCGATGGACTGCATCGTCAACGGGGCTTTCGGTTCGAGCTGGATGACCAGATCATCGACATCCTCGCCCCCGACGGCCTCGGTAAGCCCGCCCGCACAGCCGGCAAGCTCAAAACGATCCAGATCCCCGGCGGGACGCAGGCGCTCGAGCGCAGCGAAGTAGTCGAGATCGTGGTCGACGGCGTCGCGTCGCGGGTGCGCCGCCCCACGCCCCACGATACTCGGCGCGCTGTCGCTCAAAACCTGCGCGTTGCCGGTGCATTCCAGGCCCGAAGACCAACGCGAAGACATCATCACGCTGCTGGCCCTCCACGACGACCCAGATGCCATGCGTCCGAGCCTCACCCAGGCGGAGCGACGCTGGCTCCGGAGCACCGAGAGCACACTCGCCCTCGACGACCCTGCGTTGCCAGCGCGCTTCTCGCTCGCACGCCTCAGAGCCGCCCGCGCCGCCTACCAGATCCTGGTCGCTTGACAGCGACCCGGTGAGACGCCAGCACCTTCGCTGTGTGACGTCCACTGAGCGTCCACCAGATCGGCTTCGCCCGACCTGGGGGCATCACGGGCGTACACCCAGACTTCGTTCGATCTGCAGGGATTCGTGGGCGTTTCTTGCGATTTCCTGAACGCGCAGAATCACTAGCGCTATCCCTCGTAATGAAGGGGTCCCCGGTTCGAGTCCGGCGTCGGCTCTTGAAAGGCGCTATGACCCTCGTGTGTCCCTGACCACCACCCTGATCCCGCTGGATGGGTAAGGGCTCCAGCCGCGTTTCGGCGCGGTCGCGGACTCCCGCGCGCGATCCCTAGCTCAAGTGCGCGGACCATCCATCCGATGGTGATAGTGGGTTCGACTCGACGTTCTGACGTTTCCAAGCAGGCAACCGAACGGAGGAGCAATGAAGCTCCAGGCCTCATATATCGATGACGGGAACCGGACGTCGCCTCACGGTGATGCCCTGCTGCCCGGCCGGGTTACCGAAGCTCTCACAGAACCGCACCTGAGCAGCGGTGCGGAGAATGTCAAGGAGGTCCATGATGAGCAATGGTGACGACACCACAGAGGCCCGGCCGGTGGTGGCGCCGGAGGATGCCAATAAGGCATTCATGTCATGGCTCCGCCAGCGCGCGCTTGTGGCAGAGACTGATCTTGAGCGCGAAGCGGTGCTGGTCGCGTTCGTCCAGGCCGCTGATCCGCAGCCGAAGCTATGAAGCCTCACGCCAAAACATCCGGAGGAACCAAGCCGCCAGCCCGCATCGTGGCGGGCCATGGTATCGATCGCCCGGGGCCCTCCATGCGAACCTGATGAAGGCTAATGGTCGTGTGATGACGGCACGACGTTCTGACCGTATCCAGATGATCCTGAACGCTAGCCTCCCGACCACTGGATCTGGAAGGGTTGGTGCTCTTATCCGCCGCCGAGTTGTACTGCTTTGACGATCAGCAAGATCACCGATGCCACGAGGTAGCTGCGGAGTGTGACCATCGCGAGCTTGCGGCCGGTCGACCATTCCGGCCTCGCGAGCAGTGCGAGCGGGGCATCATCCATTGCTCCTTGGGACCGAAGGCGTCGGGTCGATGATCGTCACCGCCCGCGCCCTCTGCCGAGAGCGAAGCGTGACGAATCCGAAGCCCACCAGCCCGACCGCTAGCGCGATCCCACCGCCGAGCATCACGGTGGTCACGTTGATGCGCGGGAAGATCGTCGTTGCCATCAGGATCAACGACAACAGCACGAGCACTGAGACGATCACGCTCGCGAGCACATTCAGCCACGTCGCGTTGCGCCATGGCCCGAGCACCTCGCGGTCGTTGCACAGCAACAGCAGAAACACGCTTGCGCTTGGTAGCAACACCCCGGCGAGCGCTTGGACTGCGAGCGTGATCACACCCAGCGGCGCCCCCGGGATCAGCACGATCGCCGCCGCGCCCGCGATCAGGGCTGCGAAGATCCCATAGAACAGCTTGGCGTCCGAGACGCTGCGGTGCAATGAACTCCGGACGCCGGTCATATCGCCGAACGCGTAGCTCGTCGACAGCGTCAGAGCGCCGGCGCCAATCAGCGAAGCGTTCGGCAGCACGACCGCAAACAGCGCCCCGGCGGCCGGACCAAGCACGTGGTCGAGACCGGTCGCGGTCGCGCCAGCGTTGGTGAAATGGCCGAAATAGGGCGTGCCCTGAAAGGCGAACGTGGACACGGCAATCAGCGCGGTCAGACCAAGGCACGAAGTGGGTGTGCTCGCGCCCATGGCCACGGAAACGCCGCGGTAGAAAACGCCGGATCCCAGCGCCGAGGGTCGGATCGATCCCCGCCACCCGCCAAATCCCAGCCTCGCTGCCAGCTCGACCTCGCGGGCTCTGACTAAGCGTGCGGTCGCGACGTTGATCACGCTGCGACCCAGCAGATCGGCGCGCAGCAACACCTCGCCCGGACGGCGCTCGAACTGCGCGAGATTGAGCTTCGTCGTCGATGCCCGCGCCGCCGACTGCTCTAAGTGCGCGATCCGATCCGCGGGCACGAACATCTCGCGACCACCGATCCGAGCTTTCAAGCCCGTCACCGGCGGCAACTCATCACCAGCGTCCAGCCGAACGATCACATCCTCGACACGCCCTAGCCGCTCGCCTGAAGAGTCGAGGAGCGGACTGCCGACGAAGGAAGATAAGTGCAGAACCGCTTCGGGCATCACCGGCTCCCCACAGGCTAAACCACGGCACTCCCGACAGCCAAACGTCCGCGAAACCCCGCCCCACGGCGATAGCAACCAACGACCATCAAGGACAATGTCTGCCCTCGTGACCACGGTTATTCGATGTAACCGTGCCGAAGCGCCGCCGCAACCGCGGCGGCCTTGTCGCTCACGCGCAACCCCGGCGGCTTGGCGAGCACTCTCGGCTTACTGAACCTCGGCGAGCGCCGCATCGCTGGGGCCCTTAGATCGATATTGCTTGGCACGGCGTCCTCGGAGAGGCATGGCCATGGCTCGTAAATGCACATCGCGGCCGCCGTTTCACCGTGGCACGTCGAGCGATAATTGCTCACAGGCCTTCCTGCACCTTGATCCGCCCGGCGCGGCAGCGCCGCGAAGCGTTTCGTAGTCGCGCTCGTTCTGATCGGCGTAGCGCCCCGCGAAGGACGCCATCGCGCTATCGAAGATGTCCCTGACCCCAGATAGCTTCCGATTGCGATCGGGTCGCCTGAACGTGCGTGCGCCCGGGCGAGGGCCCAGCCGCACAACTCGCCGTAGCTCGTCAGCGAGGTCGGATCCACAACGTCGACGGGCGCTGATCCCTTTCCGTCCCACAGTTGGCGGACGTAGAAGTCCCGGTCGACACCATCGATCCATTCGGTCGTGCGGATCCAGCCGAGCGTGATGTCGCTGGTCGCCTGCATCAAGCGCTGACCCTCGACAACGCGGCGGCCGTGGTTTGCGATTCGCTGCGGGCTAGGTGAGGTTCGAGCACCGAGCGCTGCGCTTCCTTCATCTGCAGGAACAGAGGATCGCCGTCGTCGCGTCCGAGCATGAGGATGATCCAGGCCCGCGTGCCCACGCTGCCCACGCCGACGACCTTGCGCGCGGCGTGCACATAGCGGTAGCGGTCGAGCAACCGGCGGCGGTCCCTCGGCAGAGTGCTGCGGTAGTAGCGCACGATTGCGTGTACGGTGGACTCGAGGCGGTCGGGGTCGTCAGCGCCGGCCAGCTCTTCGATCGGAACGATCAGCGGCGGGTCATGGACGATCCGCGGCCGTCCGTCGACCAGCTCGGTGAGCTTGGCGAACGCTCGCAGGCTGTCCTTGGACCGCGCCTTGGCGAGGTTCCGCTCGAAGTGCTGGAGCTGCTCGCGGCCGACCCGGTCCGGCCACTCCCTGACGATCTCTTCGAGGTCTCGATCGATCTGGATGTACCAGAGCTCGAGCGCCCGCAGCTCGGCCAGGCGACGGATCCCCTCGCGGTACGAGAGGGCAACCGCCAAGTTGACGGATTCCCGCTGCTTCTTGGGAAAGCCACGATCGCGTCCGGCCACTGCGAAGCTCGCGACGCTAGGCGCTTGACATCCCACTCGAACGGACCCGGGAGCGTCTCGTCGAAGTCGTTGACGCTGAATACGAGCCGACGATCGGGGGCGGCGTACGTGCCGAAGTTCGAGAGGTGCGCGTCACCGCAGAGCTGCACGTCGAGACGGGTCCGCGCCTGATCGGCGAGATCGGACGCCATCACAATCGCTGCCCCGCGGAAGAACGTAAACGGGGAGACGAGCATCCTGCCGTAGCGCTAGCGTCCTCGCCCGTGGGGGCCACCACCCGTGCGCGCCGTCGGAAGCGCCGCTTCCGACGGAGTGGGATCATGCATCGGGTCATTGTGCTACGCCTGAGAGGCGTTCGGGCAAGCGCCGGGTCCTCGAGTCACACGGCGCGCCCTCGAGCAACGTGTTCGAGTGCAAGGCTGAGTTGCTCAGTGCGAGGCCGCGACCGAGCGGTTCTTGCCGTCGAGCCGCACCGGCCTATGCTTATCAATTAATGGCCAACGGCTCGATCATCCAGTGTCCGAACTGCGGCACGAAGAACCGAGTTCGGCCGAGCCCCAACGGCGTCCCGCGCTGCAGCGTCTGTCACACCGTCCTGCCGTGGATGGTCGACGCCGAACCGCGCACGTTCGAGGAGGAGATCAAGGCCTCGGTGCCGGTGCTTGTTGATTTCTGGGCACCCTGGTGCGGGCCCTGCCGCACGGTGTCGCCGCTCGTCGAGCGCGTCGGCCGTGACAACGCCGGGCACCTGAAGGTGGTTAAGCTCAACGTCGACGACGCGCCCGAGATCTCCAGTCGCTACGACATTCAGGGGATCCCGCTGCTCGTACTGATTCGTGCCGGGAGTGAAGCCGACCGGCTGGTGGGCGCAGTTCCTGAGAGCAGGCTGCGTGAGTGGCTGGAGCCGCACGTGAAGAGGGCGCGACCGAGGCCGCCTCCTAGAAAAGCCCGCTAAGGACGCAGCGCCGAGCTCTTCCCGCCTCTGAGGCAGCTGGTGGGACTGGACAAGGTGATAACACCAGTCGCTCGCCAGCGATTGTCAACGCGCTTCAGCGGCCTAAGCCATACCGAGTGTGCGCGACCGAGCTGCCTCGCCTCCTAGCGCGACTTACCGTGCGAGAGCGAATCGTCATCTGTTCCGCTACGGGATCGGTCGCCGCGAGCAAACTCTGTGCGAGGTCGCCGGTCGCCTCGGCGTAAGCGCCGAACGAGTGCGCCAGATCGAACACGCCTCGCTCGCGAAGTTATGCGCGGCAACTGACCCAACGTGAGCGCGCGACCGGCGTTTGCCGGCCGCCTCCAGGCCCATGGCCCTCACCGGCGAGGATGCCGGCGGCCGCGATCGAGTGAGTGGGGCCATCCGCGAGGCGTGCACCCGTACTCTGCCAGGCGGTGGACACCAAGAGCGATCCTCCAAAGTCGGGCACCGTCTCAAGCGATAGCGGAGAGCCGGCGCCTCAGCGAGATGCGACCTTCTCAGCGCGCGTGCGCGGGTTTGCGCGCGCGGTGCGTGACGGTGACGAAGAGATGGTGGACGAGCTGGTCTTGCGTTTGAGCGGGTCGCGGCGAATGTTCGCTCCGCTCGCGTTGGCGGTTGGCGGCTTCGCGATGCTCTTCAAGGGGCTCAAGCTGCTGTTCACGAATTGGCGACTCACGCTCGTTCAGGCCCTGCCGGCGATGTGGATCTGGCTCGCGATATACGACCTGAAGGCACACCTGCTTCGCGGAAAGTCCCTTTTCGTGCTGCGCGGCCCGGTTCTGATCCCGATCGTGCTCGCGATCATGGCGATCACCGCGGGCAGCTTCTTCCTGAACGCCATATTCGGGTTCGCGATCGTCCAATCCGGGACTCCCAAAATCCGACCGGCGTTCGCACAGGCCCGCTCTCACCTCGCGGTGATCCTGGGGTCGGGTGCCTTCGTGGGCCTGCTGCTCGGCCTGTCGACGATGGTCATCACTCGCTCGGGGCGTCCGTGGTTCGGGATCTCCTTGAGCGTCGTCATCGCCGTGATGATGGTGTGCTACGTCGCTGTGCCGTCGCGGCTGATCGGCGTGAAACCCGCCGCGTCGAGACGCGACAAGCTGACCGCGAGTGCCATTAGTGGGGCACTGGGTGCGGTGGTCTGCACGCCACCCTACGTGCTCGGGCGCGTCGGCATCCTGATGCTCGGCTCGCGCGCGCTGTTTATCCCGGGCATCCTGATCGTAGCTCTCGCGGCCGCGCTCCAGGCGGGCGCCACGGGCGCCGTCAATACAGTCAAGATGAGCGCCAAGCTGCTCGCCACAGATCCTCCAAAACGACGCGACGCAGCGGTTCCCGGCAAAGCACTGGTACCGACCGAGGCGGCGGCGCCCGTGCGCGAACAGTCCGCACCAGCCCCGAGTCGGCCAGACAGGCGGTATGGTCGCTGACGGCGGGGCCACAATGGCGCTGGCCGCTCCTCCTTCCGGCGGAGACGTCGTGCTTGGCCCGTTGGTGGTAATGGCGGACATATGTGACTCCCTTCCGCTCACCCCGTGGTCCAAGTGGGCCATGGGCACACTTACAAGGAGATCGTACGTTCGAGCCACAATCGCGCCATCGCGTGAAGCGCGCACGTCTCGCCGCCATAACTACCGGGCACCGGCTTATGAACTACCGAAAGCCGACCCAGGGCGCCTCCATTGGGCGCCGAGTGTTGCGTTGTTTATGGCCGCCCCGGTTGCTCACCGAATTCAGGCAGGGGGGTCGTGACGAGGCTCATTAGGAATGCAGACGCAGACTTGGCGAGAAGAGCGCGGGGCGCGCCTCGAGCACACTGGCATCAGGCCGAATGCAATTGGCAGTGCGGTGCCGTCGAGGGGTACATCTGGGGTACGCCAAGTTGCGCGCGTGCCTTTCGACGAGCGGCATTGCATCGCCGGATCATCGAATCCTTACCTATTGCAGGCCGTCGCCAACTGACGATGACTGTTTGGGAGCCGCGACGACGCACGACCTTCCAGCCCGCGTCTGTCAGAGCGCTCCTCATCTCCGATACTTGTTCGGCATCTGATCCACGGTACGACCGATGCCAGACGGCGGCGGAGCCTTTGGCAGTGATCAACGACATCAAGGGACCGCTAGCGCTAGCGCTCGACACCCTAGCGGGCCCAACTTAGGACGAGTGTGCCTGGATCGTGGAACGCAGCAGGGATCCAGTAGGGCGCGGCTGGGTATCCTCCTCGGACATGAGATACGAGCTCTTGTTCGTCGTAGTGATCGTTACCGCGCTCGTATTTGATTTCACGAACCGCTTTCATGACGCGGCGAACGCGATGGCGACCTCAATCGCGACCCACGCGCCCGCTACCAACGGGAACGAGGCCGCGCTCCGCGGGTCGGTTCAGCGCTGCTGGTCGCCGGCGGGGGCGCCTTCTGCCTCGCCGCGGTCGTGATCAGGCTGATCGCGATGACACACAAGTAACCGCCGCGTGCTCGGCCCTTCGTCTTCACTTGGGTCCCCGCCACGCGATTGCCGAAGCCGGCCGCCGGCACACTCGCAACGCCTGGGAGGGGGGTATCTATCTAACTCAGGGTGGAGGGGACCTCCGTTGGCGAACGCGCACAGGCCTGAGCACTCGCGTGGCGCCTTCTGACGCCACCGATGCGGCAGCGGCCGGTCAGTTCGCCCCGACCACGTCGCTGAAGGCTAGGCTCTTCCCCGCCTCAACCTGATTCAAATGGATACCCCCTCGCCTGGGTTGCATATAGTGAGATGAATTGAGAGCAGGAGCTGCGCAACCTGTCCTGAGCTTCAACGCCCGCGATATTGACGAGGTGCTCGCCTCAACGGCCCAAGACGTCGATTGGCCAAACGCTTGGCAGGGAGGACGTGTGCATGGGCAAGCCGCGGTCCGTGAGTACCGGATCAGGCAATGGGCCGAAATCGATCCTCATGTCGAGCCTCTGACGATCGTGATGCGTTCCGACGATCGAGTGGCCGTTGAGGTTCGGCAAATCGTGCGTACGCTCGACGGTGCCGTGATCAGCGACTGCCACGTGATACACGTGTATGAGATGAGCGGCGGCCTGGTTGCGCGAATGGACGTCGAGGAACCTCAAACCCGCAACTGAGAAGGGACAGGCTCCCGCGCCGTTTGGGTCGCCGGCGCGGCGGTAGAGCTTGGGCAGCATCCCCCGCCAGCACGCCTTAGCCCGCCGTTTCTGGCACGCTGGTCCTGACGCCGCCCCACCCGGCATCATCTAAACCCGCATGGCTGAGAGACCGCCCAAGAGCCAGCCTCCGCCCGCCTATCGTCCGGTGTTCTTTAGCGGGTCCGAGCTCGAGGCGCGTAGACGGGCCAGGCGTCGCCAGGTGCGCCGCCGGCGCGCCGGGGCGTTGCTAGCGGTCGGGGTGATCGCGGCGGTGGTCGTTGCCGTCGTGCTCGGTCAGCGTGGGGGAGCGCGCTCTCAAAACCAGACCGTCGCTGGAGTCGGACATCCACGGCCGCTCGCGAGAACGCACAAGCCCGTGGTTGATCACCATCGATCGTTCACAACGCTGACCACGGGCGCCATCAATCGCGTGCTGGCTTACACGCCGTACATAACGGTCGGACGGCCGCGCCGGCGCGAGGTCGCGTTGACCTTTGACGACGGACCGGGGCCGTACACGCTCCGGATCTTGACGGTTCTCCAGCGAGCACACGTTCACGCGACGTTCTTCGAGGTCGGCCGCTGGGTGAATCTATATCCCTCGGTCACGAGGCGCCTCGCGGAGGCTGGCGAGGTGATTGGCGACCATACGGAAGATCACCCCCCACTCGCTGAGCTGGCGGCGGACCAGCAACGCGATGAGGTGGTCAATGACGCGCGGGCGATCACGCACGCCGGTGCGCCTGCCCCACATTTGTTTCGTCCCCCGTACGGTTCGTTCAATCAGACCACTCTGGCGATGCTGCGAGCCGAGAAGCTGCTGATGGTGTTGTGGACGGTCGACACGAGTGACTATGCCCGTCCCGGTGTGGAACGGATCACCTTTGTCGCGCTCAGCGGGGCCCGGCCAGGGGCCATCATCTTGATGCACGACGGGGGCGGTGACCGCAGCGAGACCGTCGCCGCGTTACCACGGATTATCCAGCGGCTACGCCAGCGCGGATATCAGTTGGTGACGGTGCCACACCTTGTGCGCGACGATCCGCCACGGCGCGGTCAGCCGGCTCCGCAGCCACTTTCCGGCGCCATCTGACCGACACCTAACTCGCGCGAATCGTCGTTTCGCCCTGTTCAGGCGACTGCGGCGTGCTCGTGCGCGCGCAACTCATACGCCTGAGGATCGAACGCGCGGAGCGCTCTGCGAAACTGCCAGGTGTACCCCGGCCAAATCACTGATGTGCCGCCGTCGGCGTCGAGGTACCAGCTTCCGCAGCCACCTGATGTCCAGACGGTGCTCTTCAGCCGTTCGCGTAGATCGTCGTTGAACGCGGCTTGCACGTCTCCCCGCACGTCCAGTGAGGCCAGGCCGTTGCGCTCGAGATGCTCGAGGCAGTCCATGATGTACTCGATCTGCGCTTCGGCGTATAGCAGGACCGAGGTGTGCCCCGAGGCAGTATTGGGCCCGATCAGCATGAAGTAATTTGGGTAGCCCGCAACGGTAGTTCCGAGATACGCCTCGCGGCGCTGTGCCCAGCGCGCGGCGAGCGTTATGCCGTCGCGGCCACGCAGCGGGTCGGCGACGGAGATCGGATGGAAGCCCGTCGCGAGGATAATCGCGTCGACGGGATGCTCGATGCCGTCCGCGGTCACGATCGATGAGGCCTGAACCTGGCGAATCGAACTCGCGATCAGCTCGACGTTCTCTCGCGCCAGCGTTCGGTGGTAGTCGTCGGAGAGGACGATCCGCTTGCAGCCCATCCGGTAGGCAGGCGTGATCCTCTCTCGCAGCTTCCGATCGGGGACCTGCCAACGTAACCGCGCGCGTGCCATCCGTTCGAGTACGACGGTCCGTCCGGGTCGCTGAAAGAAGAGCGCGATGCTCTCGCGGTACCAGTACTGACGCGTCCGCACCAACTGCTGGAGCGCGGGAAAGCGCCTGTAGAGCGCGCGCTCGAGCGAAGTGATGCGACGGTTCAGCCTGGGAAAGGTCCACGGCGGGGTGCGCTGGAAGACGAGCAGCTGACCTACGATCGGCTGGATCTCAGGGATGAACTGGGCAGCCGACGCGCCGGTGCCGATCACGGCGACGCGCTTGCCGACGAGGTCGTAGCCGTGGTCCCAGGACGCCGAGTGAAAGCACGTCCCGGCAAACGTTTCGAGTCCCGCCATGTCCGGCAACGAACACTCGCTGAGCGGGCCCATCGCCGAGATCAAAAATTGCGCCTCCACCGGACCGGCTGACGTCTGGACCAACCAGTGCTGCCGCGAGTCGTCCCAATCGGCACGCCGTACCTCATGACCGAGACGCACGTGGTCCAGGACTCCGAACTCCTCCGCGCAGCGCCTGATGTAGGCCCAGATCTCCTCCTGGGGCGAATAAACTTTGCTCCAGTCCGGGTTCGGCGCGAACGAGTACGAGTACAGGTGGGATTGAACGTCGACGGCGCAGCCCGGGTAGCTGTTATCGCGCCATGTGCCACCGATGTCGTCTGAGCGCTCGAGGATCTCGAAATCCTCGATGCCCGCCTGCCGCAGCCTGATGCCCATGCCGAGCCCGGTAAAGCCGCTGCCGATGATCGCGATGCGAACGCGTCGCGGCGGCGACGCCGGGTCAGCGTCCTCACCTGGTGATCTCGATACCGTCGTCGCCATTGCTATGACTGCTTCTCGTCCCGTGTGGCCTCGACAACCGTAGCTCACCGCCGGAAACCCAGCAACGACCGCGAGCTTGTCCGTGGGGGGCTCGTGTAGCGCCGGCCGGGATCAAACGACGCTTGGTCTCAAGGGTGAATCGGCTCGAGTAACGTCTGGTTGACGCGGCTGACGACGATCTTGCCACCGCCGATCGCGTCGGTATGGTCGAGGTCGAGGTCATCGAGTTCGTAGCGCACGAACGCCAATCCCAACTCGTCTGAAGCGCTGGCGGAGGAAGGGTCCTGAAATACGCTCACCGTCGCCAGTTCGCCCGTCCCCGAGCTAAACACGAGGTAGGCAACGAACCGATCCAAACCGGCGATTCGCTCGGCAATGCGATGGTCGACGACGCGCCACACGAACTCGCCAAGGTCAGCCTCGCCCAGCTTGTACCGCCGCACGCGCGCGAACCAGCCAGCCGCGGGCTGGAGCAGCTCCGGTGCCGCTCGGCTGACCGGGATCGAGCCGTCGAGTGCCTCAGTGAGCGTTAGGTCAAAGTCGCTCATTCGCTGCTCAATCCAGCCGCGCGCTAGCTCACGCGACCCTACCGCCTGGTCTCGCTCACGGAAAACGCTGATGGTCATCACATCCCGTCCGCAGTCCAAGAACGCGTACCAAACAAAGCCGGGCTGAGCGGCGATCTGATCCGCAAACTCAGCGTCGACGAGCCGTGCGACCTCCAGCGTCCCGCCAGATGGCGTGCGTTGCACAACGTAGCACCGAATACTGGCGAACATTCGCGCACACAAGCCTAGCTCCTCTGGCAGTTGTCATGGGGTGGCGAGGGGGAGGGTGAAGCTGAAGGTTGTGCCTTGTTGGGGGGTGCTGGTGGCCCAGATGCGTCCGTGGTGGTGTTCGATGATTTCTTGGGCGATCGCGAGGCCGAGGCCGGTGCCGCCTTTTTCGCGGGCGTCGGAGGCGTCGACTTGGCTGAATCGCTCGAAGATTGTTTGGAGCTGATCTTTGGGGATTCCTCGGCCGGTGTCGTGGACGGAGAAGGTGGCGTGGTTTTGTTGGCGGGTTGCGGTGATGGTTACGGTGGCGCCGGGTGAGGAGAATTTGATCGCGTTGCCGAGTAGGTTGGTGAGGGTTTGGATGATTTTCTCGGGGTCGGCGTTGACGGTGATGTCGTCGATCGTGGTTTCGGTGGTGACGTTTGCTTGGTTGGCGATTCCCTCGATTACTTGGATCGAGGTGGTGATTAGTTGGCGGGCGGGGACGGCGATGGTTTGGAGTTGGGTGCTTCCGGAGTCCAGGCGTTCGAATTCGAGGATGTCGTTGACGAGTCGGACGAGCCGGTCGGTGTTGGCGACGGCGATCGTGAGCATGTGGAGAGCTTCGTCGGGGAGTTCGCCCATCACTCCGCCTTGGAGCAGTCCCAGGGATCCGCGGATTGAGGTCAGCGGGGTTCTCAGTTCGTGGCTGACGATCGAGACGAATTCGTCTTTGATTTGTTCGGCGTGTTTGCGCATCGTGATGTCTTCGAAGATCCCGACGACCCGGCTGGGGGTGCCGTGTTCGTCGTGTAGGACCGAGACGCTCAGCATCGCCCAGCGTTTGCTGCCGTCGGCGGCGAGGTAGCCGAGTTCCTGTTGGAGGCGACCAACTTCGCCATCTTGGATCGCTTGCGCGAGGGCGCGGTCGGCGCCGCGGTATTGGGGTTGGGCGATTTGGGTGTAGTCCTGGCCGCGGAGTTACTCGGGGGTGGAGCCGACCATCCGCGCGAAGGTGCTGTTGGCGTCGAGGATCGTGGGGCCTTTGAGGTCGGTGTAGGTGATCCCGACCGCGGCGTTATCGAAGATCGCGCGGTAGCGGCGCTCGCTCTCCCGGAGCGCCACTGCGGTCCGTTGCAATTCCTGTTGGGCGATGTATTGACGGACCGCGACCAGCCCGGCGAGCACGAGCGCGAAGAACAGCAGGCTCAGCGCCGGGAAGAACTGCTCGTGCCGCTGAGTCGCGATCACGATCCCGAACCCGAGGGTCATGCTCAGCACCGGCATCCGCGCGGGATGCGACAGCTCCGCAGAACCAGTGACCCGGCCGGCCGGCTCGCCCGCTCGCATCGGTCGCTGCAGAACCGCCGCCAGCGCAAACGGGATCGTGATCAGAAGGTAGAGCGTGTCGACGGGATCACCGGGCTGGTAGGTGCCGTTTAGCGTTCCGGCGCCGTAGAGCATGTCCGCGAATATCGATGCCAACAAACCGACGGCGATCAGCGCCAGCGGCGCCTGTAGCGCCGTCGGGCTGCGCCGCAGCGTCACCACCCCCAACGCGGCGAGCAGAACCAGGTCGCCGACCGGGTAGGCGACCGACACGACCGTTGCCAAGAACGGCTGTCCGCCCTGGGTGACCGTCGGTCCGAGCACGAAATACCACACCGCGGCGCCTCCACCGACGACGATCGTCGCGCTGTCGAGCAGCATCCGAACCCGCTGTTGATGGGAGCGGACACCCGTCGGAATCTGCACCAGCGCCACCAGCAGCAGGGGATAGAACGCCAGGTAGAACGGATCGGCCAGCGAGGGGTAAGCGTTGCTGGAGAACCCCACCACGTACACCGCGAAGATCAAGTCGGCGACCAGCTCAGCCGCCCACGCGCCCGCCAGAAACAGCCAAAACCTCCGCAGAGTCGGGAATCCCTCACAGCGCCGCGACGCCCGCCAGGCCGCGTACACCACAACCCCGTCGGCCGCCGGGAAGAACAGCAGCTTCACCTTTTCCGGGCCAAGCGGAATCCAGCCCTGCCACAGCGAACTTGCGTAGAGCAGCAACAAAGCCACAAGTGCAGCCATCGCAAGGGCGTCGCGTTCACCTACGGTTACCTTCAGGGCGTCACGATGCTGCTTACGTCCGGCTAGCGTGCCACCAGTATTCGCTCTCAGGAAGGCGAATCGATCGGGCATCGACGAATCGTCGCTGCCCGCCGCCTCACGATCAACCGCCCAATGCCGTATCCCAGATGGGGGTAACTACCCGAAGCATGGTGCAGGCGATAACGTGTTAGTAGGTTAAGCTTGGGTCCGGGAGGTAAGTGAGTTACCTGACACATTTGGTGAGATTTAAGTAACGCTGACACCCAACGCCCGAGTCAGTAAGCGTGCTGCTGGCCGCCTGATCAGCCTCGAGTCAGGCACATACTTCGGGTAACTCGGTCGTACGCTCGAGCAAGGCACGCCGCTCGGCGCCGAGTGCATCGGCCGCGAGCATCGCCGGGATGACCATCGCTGGCGTCACCGGGAACGGCGCATTGTGGATCGTCTGCCCTCGGCGCAAGGCTCCTCGGCGACCGCGGCGAGCGTGGCGGCGTCCGCCTCCACCCCGATGTCGCCGAGCGTTACCGGCAGACCAACGCGCAGGCAGAAGTCGATCACCTCGTCGATCAGAGCCTGGTCGCGTCCCTCCAGAACAAGCAGCGCGATGACGCCGAACGCGACCTTCTCGCCGTGCCAGTAGTCGTGCGTCTCGTGGAGCACCCGTGCGCCGCGGCCAAGCCGCCGGACTCGAAGCCCATCCCGAAAGGAGCGTGTTGGCCTCGATAACCCGGTCCGGGGCCGGCGTCACCGCGCCGCGCTCGGCTGCCTAGCGAGCGGCCATTGTGGGCTTGCGTGTGGTGGTGGAGGCGCATCGGCCTCAAAGAAGGTCGAGAGACCGTCCGTCCCCCATCCCCGCTAGGAGGAACCGCACGGGCGCCTGGGCGATGATCGCCGTGTCCGCGAGCCAGCGTCGGGATTGCGACCGAAGAACCGGTACTCCAGAAACGCGCCGTCGTCGTCATAGACCACAGACAGAGCGCTAGGCGGTGCGTCGGTCGAGGCGATCGTGGGAACGATCACCAGCCGCAGGCCGGCCCGGCGACGCGGCCGCAGACGCCATCGTCGGGGTGCCTCCGCGACCCGGGTGATTTCGGACGGCGAGGCCTCGCCGTTGAAGCCGACGAGCGTCGCGCCGTGCCGAGATGCGCGCTGCGCGCGTCGCGCCTGATCTCGGCGTAGGATCCAACTTCGTGACCGAGCCACCGATCGCATTCTGCTCGGCGCCGGCGGCACAGGCCGTCAGGCGCCGGCGGCTTCGCCCGGCAGTCCAGTTGACGCTCCGTGTCAGCGTCCTGTGGGTGGTCCTACTGGGATCGCTGGTTGCTGTCTGCACGACAGCCGAGGGCGCGAACTGGAAGCGCAAGGCGGTCGTGACCCTCGACACACCCGTCACCGGCGGTTCGCGGTACCTGGCGCTCGGCGACTCGGTGACGTTTGGGTATCAGGAGCCGCAGGTCGTTCCCGCGCCCAATTATCGGAACCCGTCGAGCTTCCTTGGCTACCCGGAGCAACTGGGAGCCGAGCTTCACCTGCGGGTTATCAACGCGGCTTGTCCCGGTGAGACCTCGGCCAGCCTGATCAACCCCTCCGCTCAGAGCTTTGGTTGCGAGAACGCCTACCGGAAGGCCTTCCCGCTCCACGTGCGCTACCAGGGCGCCCAACTTGCTTACGGGGTCTCTTTCCTGCGCCGTCACCGGGACGTCAGACTGGTGTCGCTGATGGTCGGCGCCAACGACTTGTTCTTGTGCCAGAGCACTACCAGCGACAGCTGTGCCGCCCCTAAGGAACAGAACGCGGTATTCACGAGGATTTCGCGCAACGTTCGCCGGATCCTCTCGGCGATCCGCAATCAAGCTCGTTATCGCGGACAGCTGGCGATCGTGAACTACTACTCGCTCAATTACGCATCGGCCTTCCTCAGCAACGCGTCGCGCGGGCTAAACAAAGCGATGGACTCGGCCGCCAAGCCGTTCCATGTGGTAATCGCCGATGGATACGGCGAGTTGAAAGCGGCCGCGCGTCGCTCCGGCAGCAACACCTGCACCGCGGGGCTATTGACCCAGCTCGGCAAGCCGGGTATGTGCGGGGTGCATCCCAGCTACGCTGGGCAAGCACTCCTCGCCCAGGCGCTCCTCAAGGCGATTCGGCTCTAGGGACCACCGAGTGCGCTCGGCGGTGTCGGGCCGGGCTCGTGGTGCGGGGGTGAATCGCCGATAAGGCATCGGTTGGTTCAAAGCACCGTCGGGTAGCATGATCTGTTGCTCGGGATGCGGTAGACGCAAGGCTTGGACGACAGGGGCCTGATTGTGCTACGGGGCGGACAACAGGGGGGACTAGCGGCCGGTTTCCGTGCCCAGCCTGACTGCGGCCGTCAACGAGGGCGTCGCGAAGCGGGCGCGGTTCGATGAGCGTCCAGATCAGCGGCAGCCCGTGGTGGCTCCTGGTGGGGAGCGCCGCGTGCGTGGTGGGCTTCGCGCTGGTGGTTCGCCGCCGCTACGGGAAGATCTCCCGGCTGTCGTGGCTCGACGCCGCCATGGGCGGATCGTCGATCGGCGCCGTGGCCGCCGCGCTCGACGTGCCCGGATCAGTGATCGTCGCGGCGGCCGGCATTGCCGGCCTACTGGCGCTCAGCCGCTGGCGGCCGAGCTGGCCCTTGCTCCTCGGCGCTGCCGGGTTGGGGTTGCTCGGCGCGGGGGTGGTGATCGCGGCGTTGCCGCTGCTACTCGCCGCGGCCTGTTGGCGCGAGTCGCGTGCCGAGGTCGGGCCGGCGTTCAGTTTGAGAGTGCTGGTCGCCACACTCGCCTTCGCGCTCGTTGCCCTCGTACTGCTGACCGTCGGGCAGCTGGTGCACGTCGGCGCCCTGGCGGTAAGTCTGGCTACCGTGTGCGTGTTGGTGGGGATGGCGCGCGCGGCCATGACCGTCACAGAGCGCCTGCGCGAGAGCGAGCGCCAAGCGGTTACCGACTCGCTCACCGGCCTCAGCAACCGCCGGCACCTCCTCGATCGCCTTAACGCCGCGATCACCGAGGCGGACAGCAGTGGGGCGCAGGTCGCGCTGCTGCTGATCGATCTCGACGGGTTCAAGGAGCTCAACGACACGCTCGGCCACTATGCCGGCGACGAGGTCTTGCGGCACATCGGGCCGCGCCTCGGCGGGCTGCTGCGGCGCGAGGACACGCTCGCGCGGCTCGGCGGTGATGAGTTCGCGGTGGCGCTCGCGCCCGGCGACGAGGCGTCGGCCAGCATCGCTGCGCTGCGCCTGCGTACGGCTCTGGAGCGGTCGTTCGAAGTCGGGGACATCGCCGTTCACGTCGACGCCAGCGTCGGCATCGCGCTGTTCCCCGACCACGCCGGGGATGCGCTCGGACTCCTACAACGTGCTGACGTCGCGATGTACCAGGCCAAGCGGATGCGCACCGGACACGAGGTTTACATGGCAGCTCGCGATCGCCACAGCCGCGAGCGGCTCTCGCTGGTCGGCGAGCTGCGCTCCGCGATCGCGGACGGACAGCTTCGCGTCGAGTACCAGCCCCAGGCCGAGCTCGGCACCGGGACCGTGCGGGGCGTGGAGGCGCTCGTGCGCTGGGCGCATCCGACGCTCGGGCTGGTCGCGCCTGCCCAGTTCCTTCCGCTGGCCGAGCAGAGTGGGCTCACCCGCGCGTTGACGGAGTTTGTGCTCCGGCGCGCGCTGGAGCAGATCGGCGAGCGCCGGCGGGAGGGGTTCGACCTGAAAGTCGCGGTCAACCTCGGCCCGGCGGATCTGGTGGACCTCGGCCTGCCGCTCGAGGTAGCGCAGCTGCTTGGCGCCAGCGCGTTCCCGGCGGGGGCGCTCGAGCTCGAGGTGTCCGAGAACGTCGTGATGGGCGACCCCGAGCGCACCGTGGACGTGCTTGCCCGTTTGCGTGAGGTCGGCGTAGGGATCTCTCTGGACGACTTTGGCGTGGGTCATGCCTCACTCGCGCATCTCAAGCAGCTCAAGGTCGACGAGCTGAAGATCGACCGCTCGTTCGTGCTCGGCATGGCCGACGACGAAAACGACGCGGCGATTGTCTATTCGACCGTCGACCTAGCGCATCGGCTCGGGCTGCGCGTGATCGCCGAAGGCGTGGAAACCCAGGCCACCTGGGAGCTCCTCGCCGAGTGCGGGTGCGATCAAGCCCAGGGCCACTTCCTGAGGCGCTCAATGCCCGCAAAGGCGCTCGCAACGTGGCTGCGGGAGATCAGCCGCCTACCTGCGGTCCCCGAGTCCGCGCAGCCGTGGCTCGTGAACCACCTTTGCTGATCGAGCCGACCCCAACCGGGACGGATCCGCAGTTCGCTCAGGCGGTGACCCTGTCGATGAAGTAGGCGGTCTTGCTTAGTTAGGACCTCGTCCTTGTTGGTCTCGTTGAAGGTCTCGTGGCCCGCCTGCGGGTAAATGACCTCCTCCACGTCGGTGAATTCGAGCGTTTCGATCCCGCGGCGCGTTTCGGTGAGTGGCACGAGCTGGTCATCCTCGCCATGTAGCCAGAGCGTGGGCAGCGCGCCGAGCTTCGGCCCGGCTTTAATCGTCCGCAGGGCGGCGTCGAGAGCCTGTGCGCGCGGCGTGAGCAATCTATCGGCTGATCATGTCTCCGTCGCCGACGCTGACTGCTCAGTCGGGATTCGGAGACTGAAGAAGACCGCGATCAAGGCGATCACGGCCATCACCGATAGCGATGAGCGCAACCCGTCTATGCGCGCGGTCGTGTTCTCGCTGACGATTGCGTTGGCGGCTTGCGTCGATACGCCGGCCTTCTCGAGCGCGGTTTCAGGTCGGCGTCGGAGACGAATGGGACGCCGCCGGCCAGTTCGACCTTGGCTTTGGACTTGACTTCGGCGGGCACCGCGGGATTGTTCTGAATGCCGGTCATAAATGACGTGGTGAGGGTGGCGATGGGCACTGCGCGCGGTGCCAATCGACGCGCCGAGGTTCGTCACGGTGTTCTGAAGGCCACCCACCTCACCGCTCTGCTGATCGGGAACCGACGACACGGTGACGGCCCCAAGCTGCGATGCCAACTCTCCGACGCCAAGACCCGCCAGCAGCACCGGCCAGGTCACGATCTCGGGCCCGGCGCCCGCATCGAGCGCGGCGACCATCACCACGATGCCGGCGAACAGCGCCAGGAATCCGAGCTGGACAACCCGGCGCGGGGACGCGTTCGGGAAGACCTTCGGTATGCCGGCGGCGGCCAACAGCAGCGTGATCGAGAATGGCAGCAGCCGAACGCCGGAGTCGATCGCAGACAGCCCGAGCGCGACGGACAGGAACAGCGGAACTGCGAAGAGCAGCCCAGCCTGCGGTAGGTACTGGAAGAAGAACGAGGTGAGTCCGGTCGAGCCGCACCCGAGTCTCGGGCGTTGCGTCGGCCCGCTGAGGCAACCAACCCGTACGCGCGCGGCCGTCCGGCACGCGAGAAGTTGGACGAAACCAGCGCGACGATCGCGGGCAAGATCAGCACCGCACCGACACCCTCGAGGAACGACCAACCGAACATGAGCACGCCGAGACTTGGTGAGGTGGCGGTGATGAAAGATCCGCAGCCGTAGATGACACATCCGATCGCGAATGCGCGCTTTCGACAGACGATCTGGCCGATCTTGCCGCCGGTGATCATCAACGACGCCATCACCAGCGTGTACAGCGTGATCGCGGCCAGTCGTGTCCGCGGGCAGGCTTTGTCCCTGTCCAGGCGTGCTCGTCACGGACCGAGCTCGGACGGTCGTGCGCGCGGCGGAGGTGTGTCGGCCGCCTGCAGTTCGCCCCAGGTGGGTGCGCTGGGAGCAATCCCCATTTGCCGAACGATGGCTTGGGCGGCGACCCGTCCCTCCAAGCGGGCGCTCGGGACGAGCATGCTGATCCCGCTGACGGCTCCGGCAGCGAACACGTGCGGCAGGCTGCTACGAAGATCGTGGCCGACCTTGACGTAGCCACGCTACGGCATTTGAACCGTGTGCGAGCCGACGAACGCCGAGGGACCGCACGGTCGACGAGGTCGATCCCGCGACGGCGCCGCGCGTCCGCCAATCGGTGTTGATCGTGGACGTAGTCAGCCACTCGCCGCGCGCTGGCGAGTGCCGCGGTGATGTCGACCTGCGGGCTGGCGCCATACAGGCCGAGTCGCTCCCACGACTTTGCGTCGCGAATCAGTCGGGTGGCGCGAGCGAGCGTACGAACCGGCGCCGGGCCATCATTCAGGCTGGTGCCCCGGCATGACGTCGGCCGATCGACCGGAAGCGGAACGGCGGCGAGCAGTGACCCTTGCGAGCTGAAGCATCGAAGCGCCGCGCCGCCATCGGGACTCCAGCCGATCCCGTTGGAGATTGTCAGTCCTCTGAGCACCGTCGTGCACGTCCCGTCGAGCTCGAGCCGGTAGAAGCACACCCGTAAGCGACGAAACTTCCTCGAGCTGGCCGTCCGCTGTGAGCCGCGCTCGGTGTAGGCGCGACCCGATGAAGTCAACCCACTGCAGCTCGCGCCGGTCGGCATCCCAGCGCGGTCCCTCGCAAAGCAGCCCGGGGGTCGCCGAGCACGGCACCGGGTCCCGGGGCGGTGTCGGCGGGGTCACTCGCATCACCGCCTATGGTTCGGCGTCACGGCCCGCCAACAAGACCTCGCGATCCAAGCGCGTCAGCCCACCCGCGCCCGGTCCCTGACGATCCGCAGGTTGGTCGTCCGTGCCTCCAGCCGATCCATCGCCGAGGCGATGTCGTTAGGGGATGGTTCGGTCGACCAGCGGTTGCCGATGCGCTGGACCTCGCCGCGGCGCTCAAGCTCGTGGAGTCGGGCGAGTGTCTTGTTGTTGTTGAGACCGGCCGCTCGGGCAGCCGTCGCCGTGGAGAACGAGCCAGGGAGCTTGCGGAGTGCCGCGCGGAGGCGATCTGGGCGCCGGTCGGTCCGACGCTCGGCTGGGCGTGACTTGGGTGGTGGGACCGGCTCGGGAGCGGGTTCGGGCTTGCGTCCCACCGGCGGATCGTCTCCGAAGCGCGCTCGGCAGCTGCCGCACACAACAACCGGCTCACGCCCCTCGACGCGAACGATCTCGAACCGACGCCAACCGCGACCGGAGTGACACACGCCGCAGCGGCGTCCGGCGCGTTCCAACTCGGTCAGGTCTTCGGAATTCATCGGCTTTCTACCTTCACAATAGTTCCTCGCGAGCGGCAACCGCTCGCCAGGGGGCGCCGGACCGCTCCCAACGAACTATTTCACGAGGCCGAAAGCAGCGGGATAGGATCGCCAAAGTCATGCGAGGAGGTCTGCAGTGATCCGCAGTCCGTGTCCGGATATCGAGATTCCGGACACGTCCCTTCGGACTTTATCCTTGCTGGTGCCAAGTGGCTGGGCGACAAGCCGGCTTTGATCGACGCCCCGAGCGGCCGGACGCTGACCTACGCGCAGCTGGCGGAGTCTGTGCGCGCCGCAGCTCGAGGACTCCGGCGCGCGTTTGCTGGTGACGGTGCCGCTGCTGCTGGAAAAGGCGACCGCGGCGGCAGAGAGGACCAGCGTTGAGCAGATATTCGTCTACGGCGAGGCCACCGGCGCTGCGCCGTTCGCCTCGCTTCTGCGGGTTGCGTGCGAGCCGCCCGAGGTGGCGATCGACCCTGCCAATGATCTTGTCGCCCTGCCGTATTCGAGCGGCACCACGGGCCTGCACAAGGGCGTGATGCTCACGCACCGGAACCTGGTCGCGAACGTCTGTCAGTCCGTCGCTCACCAGCGCTTCCGTGAGGACGAGCGCGTAATCGCCGTACTGCCGTTCTTCCACATCTACGGGCTCGTCGTGCTCATGAACATTCCCCTTTACCGTGGTGCCACGGTAGTCACGATGCCGCGGTTTGACCTGGCCGAGTTCCTACGTGTGCTGGAGGAGTACCGCATCACCCGCGCCTGGGTCGTCCCGCCGATCGTGCTGGCGCTCGCCAACCATCCGCTCGTCGACGAGTTCGACGTCTCCAGTCTCGAGTCCATGCTCTCCGGAGCCGCACCGCTTTCAGCCGAGCTCGAACAGGCATGCGGCAAACGACTAGGCTGCCGGATGCAGCAAGGCTACGGCCTCACCGAGACCAGCCCGACCACTCATCGTCACCGACGAGCTCGCCGACCAGATGCCCGGCTCGATCGGGTTCCCGGTCCCGAACACCGAATGCCGCATCGTCGACGTCGCGACCGGCGAGGACGCGCCGACCGGCGAGGCGGGCTGAGTCTCTGCGCATGGACGATCTGGGGGCGGTGATCGTGGGCGGCCTTACTGGTGCTCCCGATCCGATCGTCTACGCCGGGGCGATCCTGGCGTCGAGTGCCGTGACCTGTGACGCGGCCGGGCTAGCTGCCTTGCGCGATGACGCGGCCTCGCGGCGCTGGTCGTGCTGATCGGGGTACTCGACGTGCTGTTCGTGGTGTTGGCGATCACGGAGCTGGGACTCGGCGCGTCCGGACCTGGTTACCTGGATGCGGCTTTCGGCGCCGGCGGGTTGGTCGGATCGCTCGCCGCGGTTTCCTTGATCGGCCGACGACGCCTTTCCGCCCCGCTCATCGGAGCCGCGGTCGGATGGGCGCTGCTGCTCACGGTCCTCGGCGCTTGGCCGACGGCGCTCGGAGCGTTCCTGCTGATCGCCGCGGCGGGGTCGGCGCATACCTTGCTCGACGTGTCCGGACGGACGATCCTCCTGCGCGCGACGCCCCCGGCCCTCCGGGGGCGCGTGTTCGGGTTGCTCGAAGGCGTCGCGATGCTCGGGTTGGCGCTTGGCTCGGTGCTCGTGCCGGTGTTGGTGTTGCCGCGCGGAGCGAGTACTGCGCTCGTCGCGACCGGCATGCTGCTCAGCGTCATCGCACTGGCAGCGGCAGCCGGACTGCGGCGCGCCGACGAGACGGGCTCCAAAGCCACCCTGCCGAGGACCGCCGCGGCCGTCAGGTGACGCTCTCGTCGCTTCCGAACCCCGGCCCTAGATCGGAGGCGCAGCCGTGATGGATGATGATCTCCTGGCCCGAGGCGAGCTCCGGTTCTCGGGCCAGTGAAGTCTTACGGTGAGCACCGCCGCCGACGGCGATCACTGGCTCGTATACGCCGATCACCTCAGCGCACACGGGGCATCGGAACGAGTTTTCCATCGAGAGAGGAGGATGTGCAGCGGCGCGTTTAGTTTCATCCGTAGTCCCCTGACGAGATGACGACGGCAAACTACGGGCCGGGCATCAGGTGGCGAAGTAGGACTATCCTGGCGATATCAGCGCCAGATTCGTGCATACCTGTGTCCGGGTCAGGGACATCGACGCGGCGGTCGCCTTCTACGGTCAGCTCGGGTTCGAGCACCGCGGTCGGTTGAACTTCGAGTCTGCCTACAACGTCTATCTCGGTCTGCCGGGAGACGGAGACGTGCTCGAACTGACAGTCAACGTCGGTCGCGAGGAGCCCTACGACCTCGGTGAGGGTTACAACCACATGGCACTTGTCGTCGACGACCTCGACGGGCTCCTCGAGCAGCTCGCGGAAGCCGGGATCCAGCCGGAGCGTCCACCGTACGCCCCGGGCGGTCGGGAGGAGTACCGAATCTGCTTCGTCAGTGATCCGGACGGATACCGGATCGAGCTGATCGACCACGCGTTCCCGACGCCGCAGGATCCGCCGCACCCCTCTTCGCGGGCGTAAACGCGTAGGCGTGCAAGATCCGGCCGGGTTGCGCAGCGGCCCAATCGAGCGGGCGATGATGCCGTGACCTCGTGCTGGCATGTCTGATCCGTGGCTGGCCATCGACGTGGCCACTGCTCCTGCGCAGCGGGCGCGGGAGGTCAGGCGTGGGTGGGAGCGCTTCATCGGAGGCATTCGGGAGCCGACCGCGAATGGCACCGACTCAGAATCGGTGCGCGAGCCGATCGCGGCGTCGTGGCGTCGCTCGGCGGCGGCCGGCGTCGACCCGTCGGGGCTGCGGATCGCGCCCGTCGTCGCGGACGAGGATGAGACCACGGCGCGATGGGAGGTGCATCCGCTCGCCGAGATGGCGCCGTTGATCCGCTCCTGCCTGGCCGCGACCGCGGACGAGTCCCGAAACCTGATCGTGGTGAGCGATGTCAACGGCGTCCTGCTCTGGGTGGAGGGGGTCGCGCGCGTCCGGCTGCTCGCAGCCGATTCGATGAACTTCGCCGAAGGCACGCTGTGGAGCGAGCGCGGTGCGGGCACCAACGCGATCGGGACGGCACTGGCGGCCGAGCACGCCGTCCAGGTGTTTGCCTCGGAGCACCTCAACGAGGTCGTTCAGTCTTGGCCCTGTTCGGCCGCCCCGGTGCACGATCCGGACACCGGACAAGTCAAGTCGAATCCCACGGCTTCGAACCGTGCCGGCGTGACGCTGATGAACAACCAGGTCGGCTACGTCGTCGCTGGCGTGATGCGCGGCAAGCCGGGGGTCACGGTCGAAGTGCTCCCCTCGATGATCCGGATCGACGGCGACAACAAGTTCGAGATCGACTACGCAGAGTGCGCCGAGGCGCTCGGCTGGGACGACTTCGGCAACGACGACTTCGAGGAGATCATGTCAACCCATTACGGTCGCATGGTCGTGCTCGACGACCGGATCATCATGTTCGCCAACCCCGAGGATGCGGCGGAGTACATTAGCTTCTACCTGCAGGCCGTGAGCTAGGTAGGAGGGATAGACGTACGAGAAGAACGGCGAGAAGTACTTCATCGTCGACAGCCACATCCACATGTGGGATGCCAGCCCGGAGAACTGGGTCAAGGGACAGGAGCAGTACGCCAAAGGCTGGATCGATTGCTTCCACGCCTACATGGGCCTGGGTCCGCCCGAGACGCATTGGCCGATCGAGAAGTTCATGAAGTACTCCGAGGAGGACTTCGTCAAGGACGTGTTCGAGGATGGCGGCGTCGACGTCGGCATCTTCCAGTCGACGTACCTGAAGGAGTGGTACACGAGCGGCTTCAACACGGCGGACGCCAACGGCGCGATGGCCGAGAAGCACCCCGGGAAGCTGATCGTCAACGGTCGCTGGGATCCGCGCGAGGGCGAAGCGGGCTCAAGCAGCTCGAGGAGGACGCCAAGCGGTACAACCTCCAGGGCGTCAAGCTCTACACCGCCGAGTGGCACAACGGCTCGCGCGGCTGGAGGCTGGACGATGAGCAGTGCAAGCCGTTCCTTGAGAAGTGCAAGGAACTCGGCATCAAAAACCTCCACGTCCACAAGGGGCCGACGATCTGGCCGCTGGACAAGGACGCCTTCGATCCCCGGGACGTTGACATCGCCGCGACCAGCAACCCCGAGCTCAATTTCATCATTGAGCACGTGGGACTTCCGCGGATCGAGGACTTCTGCTTCATGGCGACGCAGGAGCCCAATGTCTATGCGGGTCTGTCGGTGGTGGTCGGAGGACTGATGTTCGCCCGCCCGCGGTTCTTCGCCAAGGTGATGGGAGAGCTGCTGTTCTGGGTCGGCGAGGACAAGATGCTGTTTGGCTCGGACTACGGCATCTGGGAGCCGAAGTGGCAGATCGACGGCTTCATTGACTGGGATTACCCCGACCCCGACCACGAGGAGTTCTCCGATTTCCCGCGCGCGAATGACGCGACGAAGCGCAAGATCCTGGGGCTCAACGCCGCGAAGTTGTACGGCATCGATGTCCCCAAAGAGTTCCAGCTGCCCGACGAGGCAGGGACTCCAGCCGCGAAGGAGGACGCGCAGCTGGTTGAGTCGGCATGAGCACCCGCGAACGCGTCCTCGAGGCGCTCGATGGAGTCATCGATCCCGAGTTGGACGAGCCGATCACCTCACTTCGGTTCGTCAGCTCGGTGGAGGTGGCGCCGGACGGTGAGGTCGAGGTCATGCTGCGGCTGCCGACGCCGCAGTGCGCTCCCAACTTTGCATTCCTGATGGCAGCCGACGCGCGCGAGGCCGTGCACCGGCTGCCAGGAGTGCGAAGCGTCAGCGTGAAGCTCGAGGATCACTATACCGGCAAAGAGATCAACGCGGCCCTCGGCCGTGGCGAGGGCTTCACCGGCGCCTTTCCCGGCGAGACCGCCGACGACGACCTCGGCGCGCTGCGCGAACTATTCCAGCGCAAGGCGCTGGTCGCACGGCAGTCAAAGCTGTGCGAGAAGCTGCTGGCGGGTGGCGCGACGTCCGGGCAGGTGGTGGCCCGATCACTGGGCGAGCTGCCGGACACACCCGAGGTGCGCCGCTGCATCGAGCTCCGTATGCAGCTGGGAATCGCTAACACCCCCGACGCACCGGCGTTTGTCCTGCCGGACGGCGAGCCGCTAGCCGCCGAGCAGCTCAAGCGCTGGCTGAGGATGGCGCGGCTGATACGAACGAGCTTGGAGGCCAACGGCGGCATCTGCCGATCCTTACTTCAGGTTCGCCACGACCTGACGAGAGAGCCAGAGGAGGTTGCACGATGAAGGCCGCCAGGCTGCACGCCTACCACGAGGCGCTGAAGCTCGACAGCATCGACGAGCCGAAGGCCGTCGGACCGCTAGACGTTGTCGTGCGGATCGGCGCAGCCGGCCTCTGTCGGACGGACCTTCACATCCAGGAGGGCCAGTGGGCGGAGAAGTCCCAGGTGACGCTCCCCTACACCCCGGGTCACGAGAACGCCGGTTGGGTGCACGAGATCGGCTCGGCGGTCACCAACGTCGAGCGCGGAGATACCGTGATCGTGCACCCGTTCGTCTCGTGCGGTCTCTGTCTGCCCTGCCGCAAGGGCGACGACATGCACTGCCTGAACGGCTCCTTTCCCGGAATCAACCGTGAGGGTGGCTTCGCCGACTTCCTGCTCACGTCGGCACGGTCGGTCGTAAAGCTCGACACGGGACTCGAGCCAAAGGACATCGCGGCGCTCGCCGACGCCGGTCTGACCGCGATCCACGCGGTCAAGAAGGCGATCCCGATCTTGACCGCCGGGACGCGTGCGGTGGTGATCGGCGCGGGCGGCCTCGGTCACATCGGAATTCAATGCCTGAAGGCGATGACGCCCGCGGAGATCATCGTGATCGACCCATCTGAGAAGGCATTGGCGCTGGCCGGGGAGATGGGAGCTGACCAGACCGTGAAGGTCGACGGCACCCACGTCGACACGGTCAAGCAGATGACCGACGACCTGGGAGCAGAGGCGATCATCGACTTCGTCGGCGAGAAGGGAGCAATCGAGGACGGGATCGCGATGGTCCGCGACGGCGGCTTCTACTACGTGATCGGCTACGGCGAGAACATCAACATACCGACGATCGAAGTGATCTCGCGCGAGATCTCGTTCATCGGGAACCTCGTGGGCACCTACGCCGATCTGCAGGAGCTGATGACCCTAACGGCGCAAGGCAAGGTCGGCCTTCACACCTCGATCTACCCACTCGACGCGATCAACGACGCGATGACGGACTTGGATGGCGGGCGGCTCCAGGGTCGCGGCATTCTGATTCCCGCAGGCGCGTAGGAGCTCTGAGACCCGGATGGGAAAGGTCCTCTATTTCAACCATCAAGCGGCGGCGGCTGCTGCAGGCGGGTGTCGACGAGCTCGCCGACACGGTCAAGGTCAAGCTCGGCCCCAAGGGCCGCAACGTCGTGCTCGAGCGGCTCACCGGCGCCCCGATGATCACCAACGACGGCGTGTCGATCGCGCGAGAGATCGAGCTCTCGAACCCGCTCAAGAACATGGGCGCGCAACTAGTCCGCGAGGTCGCCAACAAGACCAGTGACCTCACCGGAGACGGGACGACCACGGCGACGTTGCTCGCGCAGGCGATCGTGCGCGAGGGGATGAAGGCGCTCGACGCCGGCGCCAACCCGATGCTGCTACGGTGCGGGATCGAAGAGGCCACCGAGCTCGTGGTCGCCGAGCTCGGGCGCGGCTCGCGTCAGGTAAGCAGCCGGGATGACCAGGTGCACGTGGCGACGATCGCCGCCAAGGAAGACGAGCGGATCGGCGGCGCGGTCGCTCGAGCGCTGCACCGGGTCGGCCCCGAGGGGGTAGTGACGATCGAGGAATCGCCGGTCCCCGGGATCGAGGTCGAGTTCGTCGAGGGGATGCACGTCGAGAACGGACACTTCTCCCCGTATCTGGTCCAGGACACGCAGCGCATGGAGACCGCCTTCGATGACCCGTACGTGCTGTTGACCAACAAGCCGATCGTGCACGTGCAGGATCTGATGCCAACGCTCGACGCCGTGATGAAAGCGCCCCGACCGCTGATCATCTTCGCCGAGAAGGTCGAGGGTGCGGCGTTGGGGCTGTTGGTGCAAAACAACCAGCACGGGACCCTGAAGGCAGTTGCCGTCCGGGCTCCCGGATTCGGCCATCGCGGATCGCGCACCTGCACGACCTCGCCGCCTTCACCGGCGGCCAGGTGATCGCCGACGAGGCGGGCGTGACGCTCCAGGACGTCAAGCCGGAGACGTTCGGGAGTGCCCGGCGCGTGGTTATCACCGATGACGCGACCGTCCTGGTCGAGGGCGCCGGCGTAGTACGAGGTAGACGAGCAGTACGCGGCCTTGGCGCCCCACCGTCGTCGTCGAGATCGATAAGCGTCGAATCGACGGGCAGCTCGCGGTGAGTCGGAGGTTGAGGTGATGTCTGCGATTCGCGATCACATGCGAAGCGACCACCCTCAGCTGCTGAACCAGGTTTCCGACGAGGACCTCCGGGGGTGGATCGAGGAAACATGATCATCACTGGAGGTCCAGATGAGCGCCGTGACGTTTGACCCGAGCGCGGACAAGAGCACCGCTCGGGAGCAGTGAGGGCAGCGTGCTCGCCACCGACATCTCCCCAAATATCCTTGAGTTCGCCGAGCGCGCCGGCCCGCGAGGCGCGCCTGACCAATGTCGCCACCCGAGTGCTTGACGGCGCGATAATCGGCCGCATAAGATCGGCGCCAATGTTCCTGGGGCGGCACACGGAGCGTCTGGCGAGGTGGGCGCACCGGCGGTGGGGGTGGGCGGTGGCGGTCGCGGCTGTCGCGGCGCTGGCGGTGCCGTCCCTGACACCGTCGGTTGCCCGGACGATGGCGGCTCGTCCCGCCAGCGTGACGCTTCAGCGTGAGCTCCGCAGCTTCGTGAAGATGCCGGGCGCTCCACCAGGCGTGATCGTCCTCGTCCAGCGCTCGCGCCGCCCGACCGTCTATCGCGCCGGCGTCAGCAACCTGAGCTCGCATCGCGAGGTCGAGCCTTCAGATCACATGCGACTGGCGAGCGTGGCGAAGGCGTTCAGCGGAGCGGTCGCGCTCTCGCTGGTGAATCGACACGTGCTGTGCCTCAATGACACGATCGCGAAGTGGTTACCCGAGCTTCCGAAGGCTTGGCGTGCGGTGACGCTTCGCGAGGCGCTCCAGCACACCAGCGGACTGCCGGACTTCAGCGCCAGCGACGGCTTCAGGACGTATCTGCTGAAGCATCCACACGCGACTCCCTCGCCGCTGTTCCTGCTGCACTTCATCGCCCACCAGCGTCTCGACTTTCATCCCGGGACCAGGTACCACTACTCGAACACTGACAATTTTGTGGTGGCACTGATGGCCGAGGCAGCCACCAAGCGCTCATACCCGACCTTGCTGTCCTCCGAGGTGAACTCGCCGCTCGGTCTCACGCATACGGGCCTGCCCAGCGGGTTCCGGATGCCGCTTCCCTACATGCACGGATACCAGCCCGATCCGCCTAACCCTCCTGAGGATGTCTCGACGATCATCAGCGCCGCGTACGCCTGGGCCTCGGGTGGTGTCGTCTCGACTCCCGCGGACCTCAACCGTTTCATTCGCGGGTATGCGGGTGCGCGGCTGTTCAGTCGGGCCGTCCAGTCCCAGCAGCTGCGGCTGGTGAAGGGAAGCTCCGAGCCGACGGGCCCGGGCAAGAACATGGCCGGGCTGGGCATCTTCCGCTACAGCACCCGGTGCGGCACGGTCTACGGACATACCGGCAATACGCCCGGTTACACCCAGTTCATGGCCGCGACGCTTGGCGGCAAACGTTCGGTCACAGTGTCGATCAACTCGCAGCTCACCGAGAAGGTGCCGCGCGACCGGCTCCCCGCCTTCCGCCGCCTGCGCGAGATCGAGGAGGATGCGGTCTGTGTCGCGCTCGGCTAGCGGCGGCGAGTTCTAGGGTCGCGATTCGGCGACTTCAGCGAGCACGAGCGCTAGATACCCGTCGGCGATCTCCTCGGGCGTCAGTCGTCCGCGGCGGCGGTGCCACTGAGCCGTGTAGTTGACCATGCCGAGCAGCGCGGCGAGTGTGAGGCGGGTGTCCTCGATGCGGGTCATTCCTTGATCGTGGGCGGAGCGGATGACGCTCTCAACCAGGCGCTCGAACTGCTTGCGGCTCTCGCGAACCTTGCGCCACTGGTTCCCGTGCTCGATCGCGTGGCGCTCCTGCTGGAAGACGAGCATGTGATCGCGGTGCTCGATCACGTGCGCGACCCAGCGCCGGACGAGCGCGCGCAGCTTCACGTCGGGCGGGTCCTCGCTCGCGTCGAGCCTCCGCGCGTCGGCCAGTAGAGGGTCCATGAGCTGATCGCAAATACCGATCAGCAGCTGCTCCTTGCCGCCGAAGTAGTGATACAGGCTACCCGTGGCGATGCCGAGCGCGTCGGCCAGCTCGGGGACCGAAGTCTGTCCGTACCCGCGTTGCGCGAACACCCGGGCCGCGGCCAGCAGCACCGCGGCCTGGCGGCGGTCGTAACGCTCGCGCAAAACGGCACGTTCGGGTCGCGGAGCCATCGCGTGCATCATATTCCGGCGAAGAGTCGAATAGTCGTTCGAACTTCGAAGATGTATTCGATAAGCTTTTTGGAAGATGATCTTCGACCTCGATGACGAGACGCAGCTGCTCCAGCGCACCGTCCGCGAGTTCGCCCAGGGCGAAGTCGCGCCTGTCGCCGGTGAGCTTGACCGGACGAAGTCGTTCCCCTACGAGCTGGTCGCGCAGATGGGCGAGCTGGGCTGGATGGGAATCCCGTTCCCCGAAGAGGTCGGCGGCGCCGGCGGGACATCGCTCCAGTACGCGATCGCCGTCGAGGAGCTGACGAGGGTCGACAGCTCGGTCGCGATCACGATGTGCGCGCACACGTCGCTGGGAACGCAGCCGATTTACCTGTTTGGCTCCGAGGAGCAGAAGCAGCGTTATCTTCCGGACCTGTGTGCGGGCCGCAAGCTGGGCGCATTCGGGTTGACCGAGCCGGAAGCCGGTTCCGATGCCGGCAATGTCCACACCCGAGCCTCGCTGGAGGATGGCGATTGGGTGATCGACGGGGCCAAGCAGTTCATCACCAACGCCGGTACCGAGATCTCCGGTCACGTCGCAATCACGGCGCGGACCGGTGAGGACGAGATCTCCAACCTGGTCGTCGAGCAGGGCACGCCGGGGTATGAGCAGGGCGAGGCGTACCGCAAGATGGGTTGGAACGCCTCCGACACGCGGCCGCTGAGCTTCGACAACTGCCACGTGCCGGAGGACAATCTCCTCGGTCCCCGCGGGCACGGCTTCAAGCAATTTCTGCACATCCTGGACATCGGGCGCATCGGCGTGGCGGCGATGGGTGTGGGGCTCGCCCAGGGAGCGCTCGATGAGGCGCTGAAGTATGCGCTCGAGCGCCGGGCGTTTGGTCAGCCGATCTCGAAGTTCCAGGCAATTCAGGCAAAGCTCGCGGACCTGTCGACCGAGATCGAGGCGGCACGGCTGCTGACCTACAAGTCGGCGGTCCTCAAGGACCAGGGCCGGAACTTCACGCTGACCGCCGCCCAGGCCAAGCTGAAGACAGGGCGCCTCGCGGTCCGGGCAACCGAGGAGGCGGTGCAGATCCACGGCGGCTACGGCTACATCGAGGAGTACCCCGTCTGCCGCTTCTATCGCGACGCCAAGATCCTGACCATCGGTGAGGGCACCGACGAAGTGCAGCAGATGGTGATCGCCCGGGGGCTGGGGGCTTAGGGGCGGTCGGGGCCTGTGGCGGTCGCGGGCCCGCCCCGCGCGACCGCCTCCGCGACCGCCCCCGCCCCGCCACCGCCCGCGAGGCCCGCGACAGCCCGCGACCCGCGACGCCCGCGACCCCCCAACCCGCGACCGCCCCTCAACCCCCCGTCGCCTACCATCACCAATGCCATGATGGGCCGCGCCCGACTTCCAGCCCCGATCGCGGCCGCCTCCCCGATCGCGTTCGCCTCCGCGATTGCCTCCGCCTCCGCGATCGCGATCGTTGGCTGCGGTAGCGCGGCTAAGCCGACGCCGCCCGTGCGGCTGACGATCAGCTCTCCGGCCGATGGGATGCGCACGCTCGGTCGTTCGGTTTCGATCAGCGGGACGGTGTCGCCCGCGGGCTCGACCGTGCTGGTCGCCGGCAAGCGGGTGGCGGTGTCGGGCGGCTCGTTCAGCACCTCGGTGGCGGTCAAGCCGGGTTCCAACGTGCTCGACGTGCTCGCGAGTTCTCCGCGGACCAAGGGGGCGATGGGCGCGGTGCGCGTATACCGCCAAGTCCTGATCACGATCCCAGATCTCGGCGGCGAGAGCCCATCGCAGGCATCGACGCAGCTGACCAGGCTCGGCTTGGTGGCGAAGATGCAGGACGGCGGCGGGTTCCTGGAGCCGCTGATTCCCGCCTCGCCGCAGGTATGCCAGACCGATCCGGCTGCCGGGCACGCCGTCGTTCCCGGCAGCACCGTTCAGGTCCGGATCGCCAAGCTCTGCTAACCCGCGGCCCGGGTGGTGGTAACCCTTAACCCCGGGGCCGGCTGCCCGATCAGGCCCGAGGGTCGGGTGGTGGTCAGCCCGGGGGCTGGGTGGTGATCAGCCCGATCATCGGCCGGCCGCCGACGCGCTCGATGCCGAACACGACGCTGCCCGAAAACGGCGGCTGTCCGGATCGCAGCACGTCATATTGCGCCGAGGCTCGGCCGACCCAGCCTGGCCGGACCTGCAGGTTCTCGACCCGGTAGCCCTGGATTGCCCGGTCGGTGAGCTGGCTTCGATACTCCGCCAGCACGGCACCGCGGCCGCGCTGGACGGCGCTCGGACTTATGCGCTCGACGTCCGGCGCGAGCACCGCGGCGAGCGCGTGGGCATCGCGGTGCCCGTAGGCAGCGGCGAAGGCGCGCACGGCCCCGGCCACCTCGCCTTTGCGCAGCGGCGTGGGAGCGCGAGCGCCCGAGCGAGTCAGCAACACGGCGGCGATCGCCGCGGCGGCCACCGCCACGGTCAAGATGCCCAAGACCGCGGCGCGGGAAAAGCGGCGGCGGGGCTTGGGCAGGTCTCCTCCCGGCTGCGGGCGCCAGTCGATCTGCGTCGGCCCCACCGCTTGCCGGGGTGTGGCTGGTGCCGCGGGCGCGCCGCCGCCGTTCGGGCCCGCGGGGCCGCGGGCGGCGGCCCCGTTGGGAGCCGCGGGACCGCGGGCGACGCTTCGCCAGGGCCCGGCGAGCGCGCGTCCGCTCGCCGCTGCAACGGCGGCACGGCCGAGATCGCCGGTGGAGGGGTAGCGCTCGGCGGGCTGCTTGGCCAGCGCCCGGCCAATGACCTCGTCGAAGTCGTCAGGCACGCCATCGGTCAGGGACGGCTGCGGAGTGGGGTCATTGAGGTGGGCGAGCATCGTCGCCGCCACGGTGTCGCGATGATGGGGCGGGCAGCCTGTCAACGCGGTGTACAGCAGGCAGCCCAGGGCATAGACATCGCTGCGGGCGTCGGTGCGCTCACCGCGCAACTGCTCCGGTGAGCAGAAGTCGACGGTCCCCAGCCACTGGCCGGAGTCGGTCAATCGGGTGCCCGACTCCACCGCTCGGGTGATGCCGAAGTCGCTCAGGTAAATGTGCTCTCCGGCTAGCAGCACGTTGGCCGGCTTGATGTCCCGGTGAACCAGTCCAGCGGCGTGCGCCGCGTCCAGCGCCTCGGCGACCTGAGCGGTGATCCGCGCCGCGTGCGCGGGGTCTAGGCGCCCCTTAGCTTTCAGCATCCCGGCGAGGTCGGTGCCGGCGACGTAGCGCATCACCAAATAGAGGTGCCCGTCCTCCTCTCCAGCGCCGTAGATGGGGATCACGTTCGGGTGATCGATCGCGGCAGTCAGCCGCGCCTCACGCTCGAACCGCTGCCTGAAAGTGGCGTCGGCGGCGCGGTCTGAGGCGATCAGCTTGATTGCGACCGGGCGATCCAGACGAAGATCGGTGCCGCGATAGATGATTCCCATGCCCCCGCGCCCGACGAGCGCTTCGACGCGGTAGCCAGCGAAATCGCTACCTACGGCGAGATTTGACACATCCCGAGTGTGGCACACTCGCGCGCGCGCGCCGTCGGAGATATCGTGCGCCAATGAGATCGCAGTGGGTGTACCAGTTCTCCGAGGGCTCCAAGGAGATGCGGGAGCTGCTGGGTGGCAAGGGAGCAAACGTGGCGGAGATGACTCGTGTGTTGGGCGCAGCTCGCGTGCCCGCTGGGTTCACGATCACCACCGCGGCATGCGTAGAGTACATGCGAGCGGGCCGGCGGGAGCCCGAGGGGATGGCCCAGCAGGTTGAGGAGGCGCTCGAGCGGCTGGAGCGGCAGGCCGGCAAGCGTCTGGGGGACTCGGAGGATCCGCTACTCGTGTCGGTGCGATCGGGCGCGCGAGAGTCGATGCCCGGGATGCTGGACACGGTGCTGAACCTGGGTCTCAACGACGAGTCGGTGCTGGGGTTGGCGCACACGACAAGCAACGACCGCTTCGCATGGGACTCCTACCGGCGGTTCGTGCAGATGTTCGGGAACGTCTCGCGCGGGATCCCGGGGGAGGAGTTCGAGGATGCGATCAAGCTCGTCAAGGGGGCGCGAGGCGTCAGTCAGGACACCGAGCTACAGACCGAGGCGCTGAAGGAGCTGACAGCGACGTTCAAGCGGGTCTACCTGGACCGCAGCGGGGAGGAGTTTCCACAGCAGCCCCGCGAGCAACTCGCGCTGGCGATTCGCGCGGTGTTCGACTCCTGGACCGGAGAGCGCGCGATCGCCTACCGCCGGATGAATCGCATCCCGGACGATTGGGGCACCGCGGTGAACGTCCAGCAGATGGTGTTCGGCAACAAGGGCGACACGTCGGGTTCCGGCGTGGCGTTCTCCCGTGATGAGCTGACCGGAGGGCCCGAGCCGAGCGGCGACTTTCTGCCAAATGCCCAGGGCGAGGACGTCGTCTCAGGGGCGCGCACTCCTCGAGACATCGCCGAGATAAAGGAGTGGTTGCCTGACGCCCACGCTGAGCTGATCGAGATTCTGCGAACGCTCGAGCGGCACTACAAGGACATGCAGGACACCGAGTTCACGGTCGAGGAGGGGCGCCTCTACATGTTGCAGGCCCGCAGCGCCAAGCGGCCCGCCCAGGCGGCCGTGCGGTTTGCGGTCGACGCCGTCTCGGAGGGCTTGTTGTCACACGAGGAGGCGCTCCAGACGATCGACCCGGCATCACTGGACGCGTTGCTGCATCCGACCTTCGACCCGAAGGCGCAGTTCGAGGTGCTGGCAACTGGTGTGAACGCCTCGCCGGGCGCCGCGAAGGGCGAGGTTGTGTTCACGGCGGCAGACGCCGTGGCCGCTGCGGGGCAGGGGCGCGAGGTGATCCTGGTGCGCCCGTTCACAGATGCCGGGGACGTGGCCGGGTTCCACGCCGCCAAAGGGATTCTGACCTCGGAAGGCGGGAAGGCCTCGCACGCCGCCCTGGTCGCGCGCGGGATGGGACGACCCGCCGTGGTCGGCGTCGAGGCGCTGGCGGTCGATCTCGTCGCCAAGACGTTCACCGTCGACGGAACAGTGATTCACGAGGGCGAACGGATTGCGATCGACGGCACCAAGGGATGCGTCACGGTCGAGGACGTTCCGCTCGTGGAAGCGTCCGTCGACGAAAACTTTCACACCGTCCTCGGATGGGCTGATCAGATCCGCGCGCTGGGAGTGCGGGCGAATGCGGATACGCCCGCGGACGCGCGCCGCGCGCGGGAGCTCGGAGCGGAGGGGATCGGGCTGTGCCGGACCGAGCATATGTTCATGGCCGAGGACCGCCAGCCGAAGATGCGGGCGATGATCATGGCCGATTCTGAGGAGGCGCGGCGGGTGGCGCTGGCGGAGTTGCTGCCGCTGCAACAGGAGGACTTCGAAGGGCTGTTCGAGGTTATGGCCGGGATGCCGGTGACGATCCGGTTGCTGGATCCGCCCCTGCACGAATTCCTCCCCAGCCAGACGGACCTGGTGGCGCGGGTGGAACACGCTCGGATGGAAGGCTCTGAGGAGCTGGAGCCGCTCGAGCGGCTGCTCGCCCGAGTGGAGGAGATCTCCGAAGAGAATCCGATGCTCGGCACCCGTGGGTGTAGGCTGGGAATTCTCTACCCGGAGATCTACGAGATGCAGGTCCACGCGATCCTCCGGGCCGCGAAATCGGCCAAGGAGCCGCCGCGCCCCGAGATCATGATTCCGCTCGTTGACTACGAGCACGAGATCGAGCTGATGCGAGAGCTGGTCGTCGGCATCGGCAACCAGGAAGGGCTGCGCGAGCGCACCGACTACACCGTCGGAACGATGATCGAGCTTCCCCGGGCATGTTTTGTCGCAGACCGGATCGCGCGCTTTGCTGACTTCTTTTCGTTCGGGACCAACGACCTGACGCAGACCGCGCTGGGATTCTCCCGCGACGACGCGGAGTCGAAGTTCGTACCCGTCTATCTGGAGCGCAAGATCATCGAGCGCAGTCCGTTCGAGACGATCGACAAGCCCGGCGTCGGCTGGCTGGTCCGCCTGGCCGGCTGGGTTGGGCGGGAGGCGCGTCCCGATCTCAAGCTTGGGATCTGCGGCGAGCACGGGGGAGACCCTGACTCGATCCACTTCTTTCACGAGGCCTGGCTGGACTACGTCTCCTGCTCTCCTTATCGGGTCCCGATCGCCCGGATCGCGGCAGCGCAGGCGGCGATCCAGGCGGGTGAAGGTGCCAGAAGGCGCGATCCACCGGTGTTTGACTGAGGCGCATGCCGGGTATCCACGCAACGCATGCAGTCTGCAACTGAGCTGACCAGGTCCGTGCCGGCGCTCGAGCCGACTCGGGTGGAGGCCAAGGAGCTATTCACGCGCTGGCAGGTGCACGGTGACCGGAGTGCTCGAGACGAGCTCGTGCGGCGGTTCCTGCCGCTGGCGCGCAAGCTGGCTCGAAAGTACGCGGGTGCCCGGGAGCCGTTCGATGACCTGCTGCAGGTCGCAAGTCTCGGTCTCGTGAAGGCAGTGGATCGCTTCGACGCCGACCGCGGGACCGCTTTCTCGTCGTTTGCCGTGCCCACCATCCTCGGCGAGCTGAAGCGCTATTTCCGGGATCTGGGCTGGTCAGCGCACGTTCCGCGCGGGGCCCAAGAGCTCGCGATGAAGGTCCAAGAGGCCCGTGAGCGGCTCACCACCAAGACTGGGCGCTCCCCGACCGTCCAGGAGCTCGCCGAGTACCTCGAGCTGAGCATCGAGGCTATCGTGGACGGTCTCGAGACGGCCGCTGCGCATCACGCCACCTCGCTGGATGTTCCGCTGGACGACAGCGACGGAGAGCGCCGGACGCTCACCGATTTGCTGGGAGGCGAGGACGACCGGTTCGACTTCGTCGACGCCACGGTTTCAATCGGTGCGGCTGCCCGGCACCTGTCCGAGCGCGAGCGCCAGGTACTTGCACTCCGGTTCTTCGAGGATCGCACGCAAACGGAGATCGCCCGCCAAATCGGGGTTTCGCAGATGCAGGTTTCACGGATCTTGCGCCGCGCGATGGCTCGATTAGGCGATTGCACCAGCCAAGCGGTCTGACCCTACACCGCCAATTCGGCCCACAAACTCGGCTGACCGCGCCGCTCGACTCCCCATCGACGCGCGATCGTGTCGACGAGACGGAGACCGAGTTCTACCCGCTATTCCACGGCTTGCACTTCTCCTTTTCTGCGGCGAGCGGTGGCCGCGACCGTCAAGGCGGCGGGATCCCGAGCAGGCGCAGGTACCGGGCCACCGCCTCGGCCCGGTTGGCGGCGCGCAGCTTGCGCAGGATGCGGTTGACGTGGAACTTGACGGTGCCGGTCGATACCACGAGCGCGTCGGCGATCGCCTTGTTCGAGCTGCCGTCGGCGAGCAGACGCAGGACATCGAGCTCGCGCCGGGTGAGCAGGCCTTCGAACACGACGCGGTCATCGCGGCCCTGGACCGGTGCGGGCTCGTCGAGCGGCTGAGGCGGCCGCGAGGCGCGCAGGCGCGAGGCGAGCGCGATCGGCGCGTCGGTTAGCTCGCCCGAACGAGCGTTCAGCCACTCCAGGAACTGGCGCAGTTGTTCGCGCTCGTGGCGTAGCGTCCGTCGCAAGCTGGCGCTCTCATAGGCCTGCGCGAGGCCGCTGGCGAACTCCCACAGCACGTCTCGATCGAGCACGTCGAGCGGCTGCTCGCGGCCGTGGTCGGCGTGGATCACGCCAACCACGCGGGAGCCGACGACGAGCGGAGCGGCAGCGTAGTAGCGCCATCCCATGAGCGCCGCCAGGCGACGGTCGACGCGTGGGTGGACGTGCGCGTCGACGACCAGCGTTGCGCGGCGGCGGCGGAGCATCTCCGTCTCGATCAGCGGGTGCTCGAGCCGGACGGGGTTGCTTCGCAGCTGCTCGACGACGGCCTGGGCGGCGCCCGGCTCGCCGCTGAAATGGGCGGCCTCGGGCACCATCCGACCGCTCCCCAGCAGGCTTACGATTGCGCGGGAGAACTTCGAGCCCTGGCACAGGGCGCCGGGCGCCCGGGCCAGCATCGCGCTCGGGGCCGTGATCTCACGCAACTCGGCGAGCCCTGTCTGCACGTCCGCGAGCGCTCGGAACCGTGCCCGAAAGCGGTGGTGCAGGCGCTCGAGCGCCGCCCGTGATCCTCGACGGCGCTGCGGCCATCCGGCGCGAGTCTCTCGTCGAGGACGGTGATCAGTCGGGCGAGCCGATCGGTACCCGCAGGCGTGGCGGACTCGATCGAGACCCCGAGGATCCGCTCGGCTTCGGCGGTCGTCTGCTCCAAGCGTCGGCTCAGGTGCTCGTCGATCATCGCGGGGTGGGTGAAGCGGCGGTGCGGGCATATCGAGAGACCGCGTCGGCACGACTGGTCGCGCCCAACTTGCGCAGGATGTTCTTGACGTGGTACTTGATCGTGCCTTCGCGAACGACGAGGGCGCGTGCGATCGCCAGATTGGTCTGACCGCGGGCGAGAAGCCTCAGTACCTCGAGCTCGCGTGGAGTCAGCGCATCCGCCAAGTCAGGATTCGAGTGACCGGTCGCGACCACGGTCGAGCCGGTGGCTCCGCTCGCGAGTTCGCTGAGGCGAGAACTCATCCACTGGATCGCTGATTGCAGCTCCCGGCGATGGCGCTGGAGTGTCTCGCGCAGCACCGCGCGTTCGAACACCCCGGCCAGACCCTCGCTGTAGTGGGCGGCGACTTCGGCATCGAGCTGATCGAGCGGGCGCCCGCTGGCTACGGAGTCCGCATGCAACATGCCGACCGTGCTCCCGTGCACCGTCAGCGCGGCGACCACGTAGGACTCCCAACCGAGCACATCGGCGAGGCGTCCGGCAGCGCGCGAGCGAGATGCGCTCACGTTGACGATCTCGACATGGGGCTGTCGAGCGATCTCGTCTTCGATCAAGGGATACTCGAGCACGATCGGAGTGACGCGGAGCTGACGGAGCGTCTCCTGAACCTCGGGTGCGCGGTCGGCGCTCCAGATGGCGTGCGGCTCGAGGCGGCGGTCGCGAACTTCGCTGATCAGGACGCGATCGAACTGAGAGCTGGTGCCGAGCTCCTCGGCAGCGCGGTCGAGGATGCCTTGTGGCGAGCCAACCTCGCTTACCCGCCGCACGGCCTCGCGAACGCGCTCGAGCGCGTCAGACCGGCGTAGTCGAACTCGACGACCTCGCGCTCGAGCGCCAGCAACTCGATCAGGATTCGCTCCATCGCCGGAGCGTCGGAGCGCTGGCCCGTCCTCACCTGGGGGCTCACGAGCTCTTCCCTGGGGACAGCGCTGGCCCCGGCGGCTCGATCAGGCGACCGCCGGAGGCGTGCGTCCGGCTCGCTCGAGCAACGCGTAGCGGGCGGCTGCCTCCTGCCCGACGCAGCTCAGTCCAAAGGAGCGCCCGATGCGACATCGGCGCCCGCCGGCGCCAGGAGCGGGCCCATGTCCGGTATCGAGCCCGCGCCCGCAGATCGCTACGCCCGCGTCATGGGACTGATCGCCACCGATCGCTGCGTGATCCTCGACGGCGCGACCGGGACCGAGCTGATCGAAGTTGACGGTGAGCGCCCCGAGCTCGAGGAACACCTATGGGGCGTGACGGCGATCCTCGATCACCCTTCGCAAGTCAAGGCGATCCATCGGCGTTACATCGACGTCGGATGCGACGTGATCTCCACCAACACCTGGGGGCTACCGACGGCACTGCGCGACGGCGGCCCGCGAATGTGGGAAGCCTCCGAGCCGGTCCACTGGATGGACGTCGCTCGACGCGGGGTGCGCCTGGCGCGAGCCGCCGCCGCCGAGGCGGGGCGCGAGCACGAGGTGGCGGTGGCGTTCAGCATCAACGGGGACGTGGACACACCGGATGGCCGCGAGACGATTCGCTTGCTGGCCAGAGCGTTGGAAGAGGATCCTCCCGATCTGATTTTGCTCGAGACTTTGTCGCTCGTGCGCGGCTCCACCTACGCAACGGTCGAGGCGCTGCTCGGCACGGGGTTGCCGGTGTGGTTGAGCTTCCGGCGTTGCCGGCGGGGTGTGTGCGGTGTTTACGGCGAGCACTGGGGTGGGCCCGAGGGGGACGCCTTCGGACGCGCGGCCAGGCGCTTTGAAGAGATGGGCGTTGGGGCGATGGCGATCAACTGCGTGCCGCCCGATCACGTCACCGGCATGCTGTCGTGGCTTCGGGACTTCACCGATCTGCCGCTCGGCGTGTACCCGAATCTCGGCTATTTGTCCGCCGCCGGCTGGCGCCACGAGGCAAGGATTGGTGAGACCGAGTACGCCCGGCTCGCGCTGGCGTGGCGCGAGGAAGGCGCCCAGCTGATCGGCGGCTGCTGCGGCGTCGGTCCAGAGCAGATCGCCGCCGCCCGCGCGGCGGTCGAGGGTACCAAGCCCGGTCACGCGCGTCACGATGTGCTGATCGATCAGGGCGAACGTTCCTCGGCGGCCAGTACAAGCGCGACATCGCGGTGGAAGGACGCCCGCGGGCGCACGCTGTTCCCACTCGAGGTTCCGGACATCGCCGTCGAACCGGGTGTGTTCGTGCCCACCCAAGGGAGCCTCCTGATCTGGAAGTACCTGCACCGGGAGGGCATCGGCGCGCATCAGCGATGCGTCGACATTGGCTGTGGCAGCGGGTTGCTGACGGTGCAGCTGGCGCGCAACGGGGCGGCCCATGTCCACGCGATCGACATCGACGACACGGCGGCCAAGAACACGCTGACCAATGCGTTCCGCAACGGCGTGTCCGATCGGGTCAGCGCCGCTGCCCAGGATCTGTTCCCATGGGTACCCGAGGAACGCTACGACGTGATCGTCGCCTCGCTGTACCAGATGCCTGTGGATCCATTCGAGCAGGTCGTGACCCACCGGCCACTCGACTATTGGGGTCGCAACCTGCTCGATCACCTGATCGGTCTGCTCCCGGAGGCGCTCGCCGAAGATGGCACCGCGTACATCATGCAGCTTTCGATCATCGGCGAGAAGCGGACCGCGCAGCTGCTCGACCAGATGGGTTACCAAGCTCGGATTGTCGACTTCGGCTTCTTCGAGTTCAGCGAGCTGTTCAACAACAAGCAAGAGCAGATCACTCGCGTCGAGGAGCACTCCGATGCCTACCACCTGAAACTGGGCATGACCGACGTGATGGTCGCCTACCTCCTCGAAGTCACCCGCAAGGGTGCGGAAAGCCAAGACACCACATAACTTACGCCGATAACGAACTCCTGTTCACCTCCGAATCCGTCACCGAAGGCCATCCCGACAAGATCGCGGACCAGATCTCCGACGGCGTGCTGGACGCCGTGCTGCGCGAGGACCCCTACGGTCGAGTCGCCTGCGAGACGTTGGTGAATACGGGCCTGGTCGTCGTTTCGGGGGCGACAAGCAGTCAACTGAATGTGTTCGAGCATTTCCGCCCGAAGCTCTCGCCGGCGGCGCGGGAGAGCGAGGTGCTGTTTCTGGCGAACATCCAGCCGCGGCTGCACTGCAGCTCGACGCGCTCGAGCAGGCTCTCAGCGGCGCGCGAGGTCCTCGGCTGGGGTCCGTCGGTCGTGCTTGCCAAGCAGGGTGAGTACGGCGCGGCCCTCGTAACCCCGGACTCGTTCTTCTCGCTGCCGGCCTATCCGCTCGAGACGGTCGTGGATCCGACTGGTGCCGGGGACACGTTTGCCGGTGGCTTCGTGGGCTACCTCGCGCGGCATCTCGACGAGGCGTACAGCGACGAGCGGTTACACCAGGCGATGGCCTACGGCACGGCGCTCGCTTCGTTCAACGTCGAGGAATTCGGCACCGAGCGCGTCGCGCGCCTGACCTCAAATGAAATCAGCGCGCGCGTCGATGACCTCCGGCAGATCACTCACTTCGAGCATGAACCGCTCGTCGTCTAGAAATCGGGCGCGGCGGGAAGTCCGGCGTAATTCTCGGCCAGGCTGGTGGCGGCGGCGCGGGATCGAGACAGATACTCGAGGCGTGCCAACTGCAAGCCCTCCTCGAACTTGCCGGCGTACAGATCGTGCAACAGCTGGGTCATGTAATTGGAGAAGTCCTGAGCTCTCCAGACCCGGCGCAGCGCGGTATCGGAATAGGCCTCGAGCTCGGCACCGGAGCCCGTCTGATACCAGCTGATAAGCGCGGTCGCGAGCAGGCGCACGTCGTTGACTGCCAGGTTCAGTCCCTTGGCGCCGGTAGGAGGGACGATGTGCGCGGCGTCGCCCGCGAGGTACATCCGGCCATGCTGCATCGGCTCGCAGACGAAGCTGCGCATTGGCGTGATCCCCTTCTCGAAGATTTCGCCCTCATTGACGCTCCAGCCTGCGGTGGCAAGACGAATCTGAAGCTCCTCCCAGATGCGATCGTCCGGCCACTGCGCGATCTCCTCGTCCGCCGGAACCTGGAGATACAGCCGGCTGACCTGACGCGAGCGCATCGTGTAGAGCGCGAAGCCCTGCTCGTGCCACGCATAGATCAGCTCGTCGGTGGCCGGCGTCGCCTCGGCGAGGATTCCGAGCCACGCGAACGGATACACGTAGTCGTACTCAGTGATGACGTCCGGCGGAATTGCCGTGCGGCAGGTGCCGTGGAAGCCATCACAACCGGCGATGAAGTCGCACTCGAGCTGGTGCTCTGCGCCCCCGTACGCGTAAGTGATCCGGGGCCGCTCACCGGCGACGTCGTGGACCGCGACCTCCGAGACTTCGAACGCCAGCTCGCCACCGGCCTGGAGGCGCGCGGCGATCAGATCCTTTACGACCTCCTGCTGGCCGTAGATGGTCACGTGCCGCCCTGTCAGCTCGGTGATCGGGATGTGCTGGGTTCTCCCTTGACGACGCAGGTAGATCCCTTTGTGCTCGAGGCCCTCGCGCGCGAGTCGCTCGCCGACGCCGAGCTCGTGGAGCAGGTTGACCGTGTTCTGCTCGAGCAGCCCTGCGCGCACGCGGCGCTCGACATATTCGCGATCGCGGCTCTCGAGGATCACCGACTCGATCCCGGCCCGGGCCAGCAACAGCGCCAGCGTCAGCCCCGCGGGCCCGGCGCCGACGATCCCCACCTGGGTTCTCATTTCATGCCGTCACTCTGAGCTCGAGGTATCCGTCGCGCTCGCCACGAGCAAAGCCGGTGTCAAATCCCGATTCCCGACTCATCCGTTCGATGTAGTCAGCGATCTCACCGGCCCGCGAGTCATCGACACGCAACGGCTCGGTACTTCCATCGAGCAAGATCATCGCCGGCACGAAGCCGGCAGCGATGCCGTTGCCGGGAATGAGCTCGAGCGTCGCGATCCCGGTCCGGCGGGTGTCGGCGCGGAAAGGGAACAGCTCGAAGTACTCATCAGCGCGCTGCGAGGAGCGCTCGCCAAAACGCTGTTCACCCCGGGCCCGTGACTCGCGCGTGCTGCCGAAGTCGACGAAGTGGTGCACGAATGCGCCGAGGCCGTAGAAGATTGGCTTGCCGGCGTGGAGCTCGATCCCGCGCAGGCTGTGGTGGTGGTGGCAGACGACGGCGTCGGCGCCGTGCTCGATGGCGTCGCGCGCGAGGCGGAGCTCGTAGTCCTGGAGCACCTCGACCCAGCTCGAGTACCCCCAGTGGCAGGCCACGATCACATGGTCGGCCTGCTCCCTGGCGGCAGCGATCGCCTCCCGAAAGCGACTCAGGTCGTCCGCGAACGGCTCGGTGGCGATCCGCGGATCGATTCCCGGCTCCCAGAAGTTCGGGTCGGGATTCTCGTAATGGGTGCGGACCCGCAAGGGCGCGATGCCAGGGCGATCCGGGCGCGCTTCGTACCCGACCGGGTACACGCTGCAGAAGCCCAGGAAGGCAACCCGGATCCCGTCGCGCTCGACGATCGCCGCCACCGTTGCCTGCTCGATGTCCTGGCCTGCCCCCGTGACCGCGATTCCCTGCTGGTGCAGCAAGGCGATCGTGTCGGCGAGCCCGACGTAGCCGCCGTCAATCATGTGGTTGTTGGCGAGCGTCATCACGTGGAATGGGACCTCGCCGAGAAACGCGCCGTAATCTCGGGCAGCGCCCATGAAGTGCTTGCGGCTGGGGGCAAGGGCAGGGCGGTCGCAGTAGACGCCCTCGCAGTTGCCGAACACGACTCCTGCTCCCCTGAGCAGTGGCTCGAGCGTGCGGAAGGCTGCTCGACCGTCTGGCACCGCCGGGAAGACGTCGCCGACCGCGAACACGGTCAGCGCCACTACGAGTGCTCCTGGTACTCGGGCTCGACTTCGATCCCGAACCCGTCGATCAGCCGCGCGACGGCCTCATAAAAGGCAAGCAACAGTAGGAGCTCCGCGATCTCGCGCGCGTCGAAGCATCGCTTGAGCTCGTCGTAAGCCTCGTCGGAGAGCGCGCAATCGTGAACTTCGTCCGCGCACCGCAGCAGCGCCCGCTCACGGTCGTCGAACTCCTCGCTCGCGCACCAGTCCTCGAGACCCGCGATCTGCGCCGCGCCGACGCCGGCGGCCTGTGCCATCGGCACGTGATGTGACCACTCGTAGCGGGAGCCGGTGAGCTTGGCGATCCGCAGGATCGCGAGCTCGCGCAGGGCCCGTGGGGTGCGCGATTGGTAGCGGAGCGCTGTCGCCAGCCCGCTGTATGCCGGCAACAACGCGGGGGCGTTCGCGAGCGCGCGATAAAGGGCAATCGGCTCTCGGCCCTCCTCTCGGAAGCGGGCGAAAACGGCGGCTACGGCTTCATCGTCGGACTCGATCCCGACCAACGGCAGCCGGCTCAAGGCGTTCCCATTCCCGCCCACCGGAGGTGCTCGCGGATCGCGGTCGAGAGTGCTCCGGGGCACTCGAGGTGGACCATGTGCGGCGCGTCGGGCACGAGCACGAGGCGTCCGTGCTGGGTTAGTTCGGCGATCTCCTCCGAACGTTGCCGCGGGGACGCGGCATCGCGGGTGCCGGCGAGCGCGGTGACCGGTAGCCGCAGCTCGGGTAAGCGTGGGCGGGCATCGTGGGTGGCGATCGCTCGCCATCCATCCGCAAAGCAGAGCGGGTCGAGTGCGGCGAGAGTTGTCCGAGCGTAGGCGACGCCCGCGTGCTCGGGCCGGCGATCCAGGGCTTCCGGCGTGAACCACCGCTCCAGGGTGCTGTCGAGAACGGCCTCCATGCCACCTTCCTCGGCGGCCGCCGCTCGTTCCCGCATGAGCGCCGGGTCCACCCCCGCTCCGGTACACACGACCATCAGCGACCGCACCCGGTCAGGGTGGCGCAGGGCGACGTGCTGTCCGACCATCCCACCCATCGAGACGCCGATCAGGTGCAGCGGTCCCGGATGGCTCGCCGCCACCTCGTCGGCCAAGCTGGCCATCGTCGGTTGGGTCTCCGCGCGTGGGCGACCGAATCCGGGGAACTGATGTTTGGCGGCGGTTGCCGCGACGTCAACCCGCTCCCAGCTGGCGGCGTCGTTGCCGATCGGAGCCATGAACACGACGGTCACGCGGGCAGTATGCCGCACTGCCCGTGGCGAGCTACAGCGCGAGCAGCCGCTCGGCCAGGCGGCTGTGGCGCCTGCCGGTGTCGGGCGTTCGCGCCGCCCGGGCGACCGCTTCTCGCGTGCCGACGATCACGGTCGCGCTCTGGGCGCGGGTGATCGCGGTGTAGAGCATTTCGCGCCGGAGAAAGAATGCGCCGGCGCCGGGATGCGCGACGATCACGGCCACGGGCAGCTCGATCCCCTGGCCGCGGTGAACCGAGCAGGCGTAGGCGAGGCGAAGCCGATCTGACTCCTCGGGCGGAAGCCGGAAGATCGTGTCCTCGGCACCGAGGATTAGCGCTGGGTCGTCTTCCTCGCCCGACCCGGAGACCTCGTCGAGCAGACGCAGCAGCGTGCCGTTCATCAGGCCGAGGTCGTGGAGATTGCGTCCGGTCATCATCAGCTTGTCGCCGAGCCGCAGGCGGCCGCCCCGCACGGGCTGGCCGTCGGGGTTGAGCGCCGACCGAAGCGCCTCGTTGAGGGCATCGATGCCGAGCTCGCCCCGGTATACCGGCGCGAAAACCTGGATGTCGCGGACCGGATCGACACCGTAGTGGCCTGGAAGGCGCTCGCTGATCAGCGAGACGATCTCATCCAGGGCAGCGCGCGGGCTGTGCCGCTCGATCATGAACAGGTCCCGGCGCATCTGGGGCCGAGGACTGAAATCAGGGCTCTCGCCACGGCGGATCGCGTGGGCGCCCTGCACGATCATGCTGCCTGCGGCCTGGCGGAAGATGTGCGTCAAGCGGGTCCTCGGAACGGCGCCCGAGGACACCAGTTCGGCGAACGGCTTACCCGCCCCGACGGGTGCGAGCTGATCGGCATCGCCGACGAGTACGACATGCGTCCGGTCACCGACAGCCCGCATCAGCGTCACCAGCAACTCGAGGTTCGCCATCGAGGTCTCGTCGACGATCAACATGTCGCAGGTGAGCGGGTCGGCCTCGTCGTGGGTCGGTCCCTCTCCCGGGATCCAGCCGAGGGCGGAATGCACGGTACGGGCCCGAATGCCGCTGGCCTCGGTCATCCGGATGGCGGCGCGACCGGTCGGCGCGACGAGCAGCAGCTTGGCGCCTTGGCCCGCCGCGAGCTCGCCGATCGTCTTGATCGAAGCTGTCTTGCCGGTTCCGGGACCGCCCGTGATCACCGATAGCCGCTGCGTGAAGGCGTTGCGGACGCCGGCAAACTGCTCGGCTGTCAGTCCGGCCCCAGCGGTCGCGGTTGCCGGCTCGTCGGGTTCCCGGAGCCGCCCACCAGTCGCTGAGCTGACCAGCTCGGCGATCCGCTCGGCCAGCTCGGCCTCGAGCTCGGCGGTTTGGCGGCGGTAGATCCATTGCTCGGCTCGAGTCAACTCCCCGTCGGAGACGAGCTGATCGATGTCGGGCTCGGAAACGGCCGCGCCGAGCAGCTCCTGGGCGGCGACAATCAGCCGGTCGAGCGGCATGCAGGTGCTGCCGCCACGCTCCGCCTCCGCAAGTAGGTGGAGCACGCCGGCGCGGCCCCGCTCGCGGCTGTCGGCGGGTGCGCCGTTGGCGCGGGCGATCCGGTCTGCGATCAGGAATCCGACTCCGAACACGCTGGTGAGCTCGTATGGGCGCTCGCGCACAACTCGATGGGCACCGGATCCGTACTGGGTGTGGATGCGGCCGACCAGATAGCCGAGTCCGTGCGGGGCGAGCAGCAGGTGCAGCTGCCGCATGACCCGCAATCCCTCCCACGACCCGGCTGCCTCGGTCGCGCGGTGGTGCCCCAGCCCGACCGAGGCGAACGCGGCCGGTGGATCGCGGTCGATCGCCTCGAGCACGCCGTCGCCGCCATAGCGGTCGATCAGCGACGCCGCGCGCCTGGCTCCGACGTGTTTGACCCGGCACAGATAGGTGATCAGCGTCTGAGCGTCGGCCGGCGGCAGCGGCCTCGCCTCGGCCACTTTCACCTGACGGCCGTAGCGGCTGTCCTCCACCCAGGTCCCGACGATATGGGCGCGATCGCGCTCCTCGAGGTGGATCAGTGGGCCGACGAGCACGACCTGCGCACCGTCCGCCCCAGCCGCCTCGACTACCGCCCAGCCAGTCTCGTCGCTGACGTAACGCGTGCGTCGGACTGTCACCGGGGCGTTGAAATCGGTCATCGGTTTTGACGTTACCCGTCGCGAGAACCGGATCGCGAGGTCTCGGCCACCGAAGGCCTAACGGCTCTCGGCCCGCCGTACCGCGGCATCCATACCGTCGCTCTCCACCAGCTGATGGAAGGTGGAGACGAGCGGGCGGATTGCCGTCATTCCGAGTCGGCCTTGGGGGCCGATCGGCTGTACGCGGGTTTCCGAGCACAGCACGGTCCGTCCGTCCTCAGACGGCGCCACCCAGTTCGCGAACAGTACGCGGGCGGTGCCACGCTTGGACCAGGCGAGGAACTCCTCGGGTGTGGCGAGCTTCGGGTAGTCGCGGCGGAGCGTCCAGATTCGACCAACAAGGCCGGAGATCAGGACCTGCTGATCTTCGGCAAGGACGACGAACGGCGGGTGGCGAAACAGCTCGTCGTAGGAGATGCCGGCGGGGATTCCCGGGATCCGCCAGCGCACGAGGCGCCCGAGGAGCGCCGTGTCGGTGAGGCGGACGTCGCGGGCGGCCTTCCACAGGGCCTCCGGAGTGGCGCTGCTGGCCCGGCGGTGAGCGACCCGAATAGTCGATTCGGGAAGCCAATCATCGAGGCTCGGTGTCTCGGATCGCAAGCGGCGCGCCCTCTGGTCCGGAGTCGGGATGCTGCGGTTTCTAGCGAACGTTCGCGATCATGCTCGCGTGCTTCGGTATCTGCTTGCGCCGGTCCGCGGGGCGGCGGCCGGGTCGCTGGGCCTCCAGCGCACGCTCCCCACGAGCGACGGCGTGGTGCTCACGTTCGACGACGGGCCGCATCCCGAGGGTACTCCGCAGGTGCTCGAGATCCTGGCCGGCGCTGGCGCGCAGGCGATGTTCTTCCTCATCGGGGAGCAGGTAAAGCGGCGCCCGTCGTTGGCGGCCGAGATCGCCGCCGCCGGTCACGTCGTCGCCGTGCACGGGTATCGCCACCGGCTCCAGCTGCGTTTGAGCGCGCGCGAAGTCGCGGCGGATCTGGCTCGCGCAGCCGCGGTGATCGCGGATGCTGCGGGCGTGGCGCCGTGCTGGCACCGGCCGCCGTATGGGATCTACAGTCCAGCGGGACTTACCGCCACGCGGGAGGCAGGGTTGAGGCCGCTGCTGTGGTCGCGATGGGGCAAGGATTGGCGAAAGTTCACCCCTCCGCAGCGAATCGCCGCTCGGGTCACCGTGGGCTTGTCGAAGGGCGACATAATCCTGCTGCACGATGCCGATTTCTACTGCGCCCGAAACTCCCATCGGCGGACAATTGCGGCTCTGCGGATGATCGTCAGAGAGCTTGCGGGGCGGGAAATCGGTACCGTCCTACCCATCTGAAACGCTTGCCAGCGCGCACAACAACCTGAAAGGATTGGCAAGCTTCCGCGCGCGTTCGCTACGCGGCCGGCGGAAAGGTGTGGGCCACGCGAGTCTCGGACTGCCGAGAACAACATGAAAACCGCTTCCGCTTCCCATCCAAGCGTGCCCGACTTCGCACGCTTCGCGATCGGCTTCGACCACCGCGATCGCGCCCGTCTGCATGGGTTGATTGACGAGGTGCTCGACTCCCAGCGCTGGTCGGAGGCGGCGATGACCGAGCAATTCGAAGCCGCCTGGGAGCTCTGGAACCAGACGCCGGCCGTGGCTTTGTCGAGCTGGACCGGCGGGGCACTGGCGGCGCTGTACTTCGCCGGTGTCGCGGGTGAGACCGTGCTGTGTCCTTCGAACACGTTCATGGCCACGCCGCTGGCGGCCCTGCGCGCGGGTGCGCGGCTGGAGTTCGTCGACTGCAACCGCTTGGATCTCTGCATGTCGTTCGCAGATTTCGAGACCAAGGCCTCGCGTTGCAAACCACGGGCAGCGTTCCTCGTGCACGTCGGCGGTCACATCGCGTTCGAAGTCGAGCGGATCGCCGCGTACTGCGCTGAAAATGACATCTTCCTGATCGAGGACTGCGCCCACGCCCATGGCGCTTCGTGGAACGGGCGCAAGCCCGGGTCATGGGGCGATGTCGGCGTTTACTCGCTCTACGCGACAAAGACGATCTCGACCGGTGAGGGCGGAGTACTGGTGTCCCGCCGGCCGGAGGTGATCGAGCACGCGCGAGCATTTCGCAACTACGGAAAGCCGGCCTTCGAGGTCCACGGGCTCAACTTCCGGATGAGCGAGTTCACGGCCGCGCTCGGTCTGGTTCAGATCGAGCGGCTGCCCGAGATCGTCGCCTGGAAGAACGAGGCTGCCCGGACGCAGCTCGATCCCATATATCCGAACCGGCTCGAGCTGCCCGAGGGGATGGTCTCCGGGCTCTACAAGTACATCGTGTTCGACTGGCTCGAGCGCTCGACCGGGCGTGTGTACGACGAGCCCTGTCATCGGATCCTTGGCCACAATTCGGAGCTGCCGGGTTCTGACTGGGTCGCCCAAAACCATTCCTGCGTGCCGCTGTACTACAGGCCGGAGCTCGGACACACCTCGTGAGGGTTCTGGTCACAGGGGGGTCCGGCTTCATCGGCTCGCACGTCGTCGACAAGCTGCGTGCGCGCGGTCACGAGCCCGTGATCTACGACCTGCGGCCATCGCCTTGGCACGAGCGCGGAACGGTCGACACCGTGCTCGGGTCGATTACCGATCGCGAGGCGCTCGAGCGAGCGCTCCACAGCTGCGACGCGGTCGCTCACCTGGCAGCGGTCGCGGACGTCAACGACGTCCACGCCGAGCCCGAGGACGCCGAGCGGATCAACGCCCGCGGCACGGTGGCGGTACTCGAGGCATGCCGCCGGGCGGGCGTGAAGCGGATCGTGTACGCGAGCACGATCTGGGTCTACTCCGACTGCGCGGAGCAGTCGGTTGACGAGGACACGCTGCTGCCGGCGCCGAGTCACCTGTATACGAGCACGAAGCTGGCCGGCGAGCTGTACTGCAAGGCCTACCAGGAGCTGTACGGGATCGACTACACGATCCTAAGGTTCGGCATTCCATACGGTCCACGCGCGCGCGAAGCGGCCGTGATCCCCGCGTTCGTCGGCAAGGCGCTTCGGGGTGAGGCGTTGACGCTTGCGGGTGACGGGTCGCAGTCGCGGCGGTTTGTGTATGTCGAGGATCTGGCTGACGGGGTGGCGCTCGCGTGCAGCGATGTCGCGAACAATCGCGTCTACAACCTCGCCAGTGACGACAACGTGACGATCAAGCAGATCGCGGAGACCGTTCAGCGACTGGTCGGAGGGGTCGAGATCGCCTACACACCGGCGCGACCAGGCGATTTCGGCGGCAAGGTGGTCTCCTCGGAGCGGGCGCTGCGTGAGCTCGAGTGGAGCGGCGGGACCCCGTTCTCGGAGGGAGTCCGCAAGTATGTTGAATGGCGTCAGGAGCGGGAGGCCCTGGCGGCTTCGCGCGAGGCCGACGCGGTGATCCCCGCCGGCGAGCCCGACGCCGAGGCAAAGCCACGTCAGGTGCTGATCATCTCCGCCGACATCGGCGAGGGCCACGATCTGCCGGCGCGCGCCGTCGCTCGCGAGTTCAAGGACGAGGATCCCGACGCGCAGGTCTCGATCGTCAACGGCCTGCCCGCGATGGGGCCGGTTCTGACCCGGGCCCTGCGGGAGAACTCGGCCTTCATGTTCCGCTGGTTGCCATGGCTGTTCGACTTCCAGTACATGCTGTTCATGTACTTCGGACCGACGCGGTGGCTGGCACGGCAAATGCTCAGTGCGCTCGGACGACGCGGACTGATGCGCCTGATCCGGGCACATAATCCGGACCTGATCTTGTCGACGTATCCTGGGGTCACCGCCGTGCTCGGTGAGCTGCGGCGAAAAGGCAGGCTTACGGTGCCCTGCTACTCCTCGATCACGGACCTTGCCGGGCTGCAGTTCTGGGCCCATCCCGGGATCGATCGGCACTTCGTTACGCATCCTGAGTCGATCGAGGAAGTGGAGAAGATCGCCGGACCGGGGAGCGTTCATTGGGCCAAGCCACCAACCTCGCCGGCCTTCTTGGCGGCCCGGTCGCGTGCCGATGCTCGCCGTTCGCTGGGATTGCCGATGGACGCTCAGGTGATCGGCGTCTCCGGCGGCGGATGGGGCGTAGGAGATCTGCTCGGTGCGACCCGAGCGGCCCTAGAGGTTCCGGGCGCGATCGTGCTGTGCCTATGTGGCCGCAATGACAGGCTCCGTTCGCGCATCGCCAAGCACCTCGGAGACGAGCCTCGGCTGCGGATCATGGGCTTCACCGACCGGATGGGCGACGTGCTCGCGGCGGCGGACGCGCTCGTGCACTCGAGTGCCGGACTGACCGTGCTCGAGGCAATCATCCGCGGTTGCCCCGTTATCTCCTACGGCTTCGGAGTGGGTCACGTACGGGCCAGCAACCATGCTCTTGAGCGTTTTGGGCTGGCGCAGGTAGCGCGCTCACAGGCGGCGATCGGGCCGTGCCTGCATCGCGCGCTCGAGCATCGTCCCGAGCCGGACCCGTCGTTCGCTCGGCGGCCGTCGACCGCGTCCTTGATCCTGAGCGACGAGCGCAGGGCGCGACAGGTGCCGGTCTGGCGGCTGCGCACGGCGCGGGCGACGGTTGGAGCCGCGGCCGCGGTATTGCTCGCCGGCTGGGCGCTGACGACCGGCGCCTCGTACAGCCTGGTCTCGCACTTCGTCCATATGCGGCCCGTGACCGACGTGGCGACCGGTCGGGCCGAGGTGGGCGTGCTGGTCGATGCACCTGAGCAAGACCTGCCCGGACTGGCCAGCATCTTCGCGGCGGAGGGGATCCGCGTGTCGTTCGCGCTCGATCGGGCGCCCTCGCCAGCCGAGCAGAGAGTCTTCAGTTACGGAGATCAAACCGTGCCGAGGCTGCCGACCGGGGGATTGGTCCGCTGGCTGCAAACGCGGGAGCAGCTCAGGCATCTGATTCATGCGATGGGCTTCCGGCATCACTTCATTTACGCCTCGAACGGACCTAGTGTCGGCCAGTGGTGGCTCGCGCACCGAGCGGGAGGCCGTCTGGTCGCCGGGGCGGTGCGGGTCGACGACACCGGCGATACGCTCGGCCCCCTCCGGGCTGGCGAGGTCATCGAGGTGGGCGTGGCCGACGAGACCCGCCTGTGGCCGATCGTTTACGAGCTGGTCAGCGAGCTCCGCAGCGAACATCTGACCGCAGTGCCCGTCGGTAAGCTGATGCGCGATGCCGGGAGTTCGGTTTAGCGGGTGATGAGGCGGTTCGCCGCAGGGCGGCTGTGCCTTCACGTCGCCGCGTTCGGCATCTCAGTGATGGTTCTGGCAGGCGGGGCTTCGGCTGCCGCGCTTTCGGCAGGGGCTGCTGGGGCGGGGCGGGGAGCGGGGGTCGCCGGCGGGGTGGCGGCGGTCGCTGGCGGGGCGGCGGCGGGGGTCGCCGATCCGGCGGCCGAGAGTCCCGTGGTGGAAGGCGACCCCGGGGCGTCGGTGCCGTTAGGGACGGTTGTCCGAGCGCTCGCGCGTTCGGTCGCGGTTCGGGCCGCCGGAGCCGGGACCGTGGCGCGTTCGGCCGCAGTGGGGCCCGCCGGAGCGGGGACGACCGACCCACTCGCCGTGGAGGTCGTGCAGACCAGCGCGAATCTTGTCCAGCACCTCACGCGCCTGCGCGACCTCGAGTTTCAGGCCGTGCCCTCCGGAGGCGCCCCGGTGACCGGCTCCCCGGTGATCCAGATCAACGACCAGGTCCGCTACCAGCGGGCTGGAGGGTTCGGCGCGGCCATGACCGACGCCTCCGCATGGCTGCTCCATGACGAGCTGCCGGCGAGCGTCGGGGGGGCTGCCATGAACGCGTTGTTCGGGAGTAGTGGGATCCACCTGAGCTTCCTGCGGGTGCCGATGGGAGCGTCCGACTTCACCCGGAACGGTCGTCCCTATACCTACGACGACCTGCCGTCCGGCCGCTCGGATCCGAGCCTCTCGCATTTCTCGATCGCGCATGACCGCGCCTACATCCTCCCCGAGCTACGTCAGGCGCTCGCGATCAACCCGGGCACGCAGATGCTGGCGTCGCCGTGGACTCCACCGGCGTGGATGAAGGGCAATCAGTCACTGGCGAACGTGGGCCATCAGGGCACGCTGAGGCCGTCGGCGGCTGGGCCGTGGGCACGCTACTTCGTCAAGTTCATTCAGGCCTATGGTCAAGCGGGGGTGCCGATTTCCGCGCTCACTCCTCAGAACGAGCCGACGAACCCCACCGCCTATCCGGGCTTGGAGCTCTCCGAGCCCGCGGAAGCGCGCTGGATCAAGAGCGACCTCGTGCCCGCGCTACGGGCGGCGCACCTGAGCCCGAAGCTCTACGGTCACGACTGGGGCTGGAGCGCGACTTCGGCCACGTACGCAAAGATGCTGGTCGCCGACCGAGCCGCGGACCGCGTGCTGACGGGAATCGCGTGGCATTGCTACTTCGGCAGCCCGTACCTGATGAGCACCGTGCGCCGGATGGACCCGGCGCTCGACCAGATCGTCGACGAGTGCTCGCCCGGCATCACGCCGTTCCCCACCGCAGCGGTCGTGATCGGCGCGATGCGCAATTGGGCCAGCACGGTTGCGCTGTGGAACCTCGCACTCGACCCCCGCGGCGGACCGGTGCAGCCACCCAACACCGGCTGCCCGACCTGTAGCGGTCTGGTGACCGTCGACGAGCGTTCCCACACCGTCAGGTTTCGCCTGAGCTACTTCCAGCTCGGACAGGCGAGCGCGTTCGTCCAGCCGGGCGCGATCCGCATCGACTCCCCGCACTATGTCTTCTACGACTACCAGCGCCCGGGGGTCAACCTCGTTACCCCCGGGCTGGACGACGTCGCATTTCTCAACCCCGACGGCAGTCGAGTGCTGGTGGCCTACGACAACTCCGCGCACGGAATCTCGTTTGCCGTCGGCTGGCACCAGCGCTCGATCAGCTACAAGCTGCCGGCGCGAGCGATGGCGAGCTTCGTATGGAATCGGTGAGTGGCGTTGGTGGGCGGGGCGGGCCGCTTGGCGGGGCAGCGGCTTGGCGGGGCGGGCGGGGCAGTGGCTAAGGCAACCTGCAGGGGGGGGCGATCAACGGTCTTCCCTGCGTCGTCGGCGTCGGGAATCAGAAAGACGCCGAAGCGGGTTGAAGTCATCTGTGGCGTTATGCCCGGGGGGGCGCGGTCGGCGACACGATCAGCGACGGGTCCAGCGCTCGCGCGGATTGCGCAGCGGGGTCAAAGTCGGCTCGATCTGCTCGCGCAGGTGCTCGAACTGCGGCGTCAGGGACAGCTTCTCGCCCAGGTGCTCGAGCGGCTCGTCGACCGTGAAGCCGGGACCGATCGTCGCTATCTCGAACAGCACGCCGGAGGGCTCGCGAAAGTAGACCGAGCGGAAGTAGTGACGGTCGATCACGGGCGTCGGGTGCGCGCCCGAGGCGGCCACGTGCTCCTGCCAGGCAGCTTCATCCTCCGGGTGAGCCGCCCATGCGACGTGGTGGACTGTGCCCGCGCCCTGCAGCGGGCGCTCCGCGGGCGCCGGATCGTAGATGTAGAAGCCGCCGCGACGATCGCCCCGAATTTCGTAGGTGGTCTCGCTTCGCTTGACGAACTGGAGCGTTTGCTCGAGCAGGCCGCGGCTTCGCTCGGAGTCGATCGCGTATGCGCGGACGGCATCGAAGCCTTGAATGGCAAGCTCGCTGGGAACCTCCGGATGGTTTGCGATCAGCGGCTCGTCGGGGGCTGAGGAAATCGCGAGCTGGTGCTCGAGCCCTTCGGGATCCTTGAAGGTCAGGGAATCCTGGTCGCGGCTCGACTCGTGACCGTGTTCGCTGAGCCGGGTGGCCCAGAAGTCGAGCGCCTCGGCGCTGGAGACGCGCCAGACGACGCGATGCACCATCCCCGCGCCCGCGCGACCCTCCGGCAGGCCTGGGTACTCGAAAAAGGTGATGTCCGAGCCGGGGTCCCCAGTCTCGTCGGCATAGAACAGGTGGTAGACCGAGGTTTGGTCCTGATTGACGGACTTCTTCACCAGCCGAAGCCCAAGCACGCCCGCGTAGAAGTCGACGTTGCCCTGCGCATCGGCAGTGATCGCGGTGACGTGGTGGATGCCTTCGAGCTTCATCGCGCACTCCTAGGTGGTGTTGCGGCAAGGTTACCAGCGAAGTAGTTGTTGGGTCAAGTAATGGGGGCCCCACCGCACGCCCTCATCGCGCCCGATGCCCCTCGAGCGTACGCCCCGCGGCACGTCCCCCGCCAGCGCCGCCCCCCACCGACACCTGCGCCTCCCGCCCCCCTACCAGTGCACGCCGCGCGTGGCCCGGGCGAAAGCCAGCTGCTCAGGCGTTGGCTCCTTGGTCGACTGCTTGTTGTTCTCACCTTCGGGAAACAGCTTGTACGCGCGGTTGACCACGAGGTCCTGGGCGCCGGGTGCGATCGCGTACCCCAGCTGACCGAGGTTGCCGAGGGCTGTCCCTATTCGCTTGGGACGCTTGCGAATCGCATCGCAGATCATCTCTGCGGCCTCTTCCGGGCTGAGCGTAGGGAAGCGGTCGTAGATCTTCGTCGGCGCGATCATGGGAGTGCGCACGAGCGGCATGTACACGGTCGTGATGTGCACGCTGTCGCTGATGATCTCAACGGCAATCGAGCGCGAGAATGCGTCGAGCGCGGCCTTGGAGGCGAGGTATGCCGAGAACCGGGGCGTGTTGGTTTGCAGGCCGATCGTCGAGATGTTGATGATGTGTCCGGATTTGCGCTCGCGCATCACCGGGAGTAGATCGAGGATCAACTTGACCGGCGCAAAGTAGTTGAGCTGCATCGTGCGCTGGTAGTCGTGGAAACGGTCATATGAGCGGCTGACCGAGCGCCGGATCGATTTCCCGGCATTGTTGACGAGGATGTCGACATGCCCGTGGCGATCGAGCACCTCGGCTGCCATCCGATCGATGTCATCGGGATCGGAGAGGTCGGCACGGTGAACATAAGCGTCGCCGCCAACGATCTCGATCTGGCGCCTGATCTCTTCGAGTTTCTTCTGGGTTCGGGCCACTAGCAGCACCGTCCCGCCGACCTTGCCGATCTCTAGTGCGGCTGCCCTGCCGATTCCCGACGAGGCGCCGGTGATCAAGATCGTGCGACCCTTGACGGCGTCGCGCAGTGAGGGTGCCAGGATGTCTCCCGCGCCTGGGATCCGCTGGCTGAAGGCGCGGAGCGTGCGGGCGCCGCTGCGTGCGATCTCGGTGGGGTTAATCGGCACCATGCGTTGGGGACCGTACCACGGGGTCTCTGGGAGGCATAACCCCTCCAGCTCGGTATCGCAGTCGGGCGGGGGCAACATGGTCCAGACTGGCGTCCGTCCACCCCGCATGCGAACATACGTTCGAGATGATCGCCTGTGTCCTCTTGCCTCGGTTCCAGCTCACGATCGCTGTCAGCGACCGGGCTGAGTTGCTGCAGACGCCAACGGCGATCGCGCCCGAGCCTGGAGGAGTGCAGCAGGTTGGTGAGGTATCGCTTGCTGCCGAGGCGTTCGGTGTACATCCGGGAATGCGTCTCGGTGAGGCGCTTGCTCGGTGTCCTCGATTGACGCTCGTGCCACCCGATCCCGCTGGGGTGTCCGACTCCTGGGAGCGGTTGCTTGTGCGTCTGGAGTCGATCGGGGCAGCCGTCGAGCCGGAGCGGCCCGGACTCGTGTGCTTCGACGCGCATGGACTTCTGCGGTTGCATGGGGGGATCGAAGGCGTGCTGTCGGCTGCGCGTCGTGCGCTGAGAGTGCCAGCGCGATTTGGAGTAGCTCCGTCGCGGTTTGCGGCAGTTGCGGCGGCGACAAAGGCGCGGGTCCGCCGGCCGGCGATCGTGTCCGGTTCTCGCGCGCAGGCACAGGCCTATCTGGCCCCGCTGCCGGTTGCGCTGTTACGGGCTCGCCCTGCGCTTGCCGATCTTCCGGAGGCATTGGAGCGGTTGGGAATTGGAACGCTGGGGGAGCTGGCTGGGCTGCCGCTGGGGGCGCTGTCGGACCGCTTCGGCACAGCCGGGCTGCTTGCCCATGAACTCGCCAGCGGGGGCGACGGTGCGCTTCGTCCCAGACCGGCGGCCGAGTTCTTGCGAGAGTCGCTGGAGCTACCGGAGGCTGCGTCGGGCGTCCAGCTCGAGCGTGGCCTGGGTCTGTTGATCGATCGACTGCTCGCTCGCCGTGAGCGGCGGGGGAGGACAGTGCGGGCGGTGGTGCTGTCGGCTGTGCTGGTCGAGCATGGAGGCACCTGGCGTGAGCAGATCGTCTTCCGCGAGGCGCTCGCCGATCCGGCGCGGATGCGACTTGTCTTGACCCCGCGCCTGGCGCTGATGCCCGCGCCGGCGGAAGAGATTCGGCTGGCGGTCGAGCGCTTCGGACCGCCCACGAGTGACCAGCGCGCACTGTTGGAGGACCCTGCCGTGGCGCGAGCGGCGCGTCTGCGCGAGGCGATCCGTCAGGCACGGGCGGCCGCAGGCCCCGACGCAGCCCTGCGGGTGCTGGAGGTCGATCCCGATTCCCGCTTTCCCGAGCGCCGGGCGGTGCTGGCGCCGTTCGAGGGATGATGGTTTGCACAGCCCTCACTGCATCACTGTCACCCCACAGCGCAAGCGATGGGATGCCGAGGGTTTTCTGTATTCGTCTCACCAAGCAGGCCGAGGAGTCTGACCTCGAACCGGGGATCGGCTATCTGTCAGTCGCTCCGCGATGTGTGCTTCACCCAGGAAGGCGAGCATGACGGGACCGCGCCGACTCTCGGTCCCACGCCGCGTCGCCGTCGAGGCAAATGACGATGGCCATCCGCTGATCATCGAGGGGCGCGATGTCGATGCCGTGCGCGAGTCCTGGCTAGTCGAAGATCGCTGGTGGACCGATCGGCCGCTGCGACGGCGCTATTGGGAGACCGTCACAACGTGCGGCCGGGACGAGGTCGTGTTTCATGACCTGGAGAGTGGGAGGTGGTGGCGACAGCGATAGGAGTCACGCGATGGCTGAGGCACCGACCAGCCGCGGCCACCTAAACTCAGAGCGCGATGTCCCAATCGCGTCCCGTATTAAACCCTGGACCGATCGCCGTCGGCACCTGGAGCGGTGGTCGGTTCATGCGCTTTGGCGAGCCGCTCGACGATCGCCGCTTTATCAGCCTGATCTCGCCCGACGACTCGATCCGGACTGTCATCACCGCCGATGTGTACGGGACCGGTGAAGCTGATCAGATGCTCGGGCGGGCGATTACCGGCCGGGCGCGGGATGAGATCTGCGTGGTCGGCGCGATCGGACACGACTTCTACACCGGCGAGCGAGATGGAGCGAAGGGTTTTCCTCGCTTCACCGATCCCCGCCTTCGGACCCCATCGGAGTACGGCGACTACGTCCGAATGGCGACCGAGCGCAGCTTGACGCGCTGTGGAATAGACAGCTTCGACCTGCTGCTGTTGCACAACCCAGATCGCATCGGTTACACCAGCGAGGCGGTTTGGAACGCGATGGCCGCGCTGCGGGACGAAGGGCTAGCGCGCATGATCGGCGTAGCCCCAGGTCCCGCCAACGGCTTCACTCTGGACCTGATCGATTGCCTCGAGCGCTTCGGTGCGCTGATCGACTGGGCGATGATCATCCTCAACCCGCTTGAGCCATGGCCGGGAGAGCTATGCCTGGCCGCGGCGGCGAACAACGAGGTGAAGGTGATCACCCGCGTCGTCGATTACGGCGGCCTGTTCTTCGATGACGTGCTGCCCGGTCAGGAGCTACTGCCCCACGACCACCGTAGCTTCCGTCCGCCGGGCTGGATCGAGGCGGGTCGGGGACGACTGGAGTCGATCTGGCCGATCGCGGAGCGTGCCGGGCTGACCTTGATCCAACTCGCTTGTCAGTGGAACCTCGCTCATGATGCGGTCGCTTGCGTCGTGCCGACCCTGATTCAGGAGGTTGGGGCAGATGCGCGTCCGGTGGAGTCCAAGCGTGCCGAGGTCGCCGCTCTGCCGTCGGAGATGCGGCTCTCCGAAGCCGACGTCGAGGAGATCAGGGCGATTGGCGACAACGCCGGCTGTATGGCGCTGAAGGGCGCTAGTCCCTCGCACTCCGGCGAGGAGAAACCCGATCGATGGGGACTCGATCAGCGACTCGAGGATGTTGCTCACCGCTGGGGGATCGAACCCGAGCGCGACCTCGCCGCGGTGACAGCGCATCTGTAGAGCGATCGTGAGCGACGAGATCACCTCGTCATCGCAAGCTGCGTACGCCTGCAACTGGTGACGTAGCGAGCTATCCATCCGGACCCTATACGAACATATGTTTGTGTCATACGTAGAGCTTCACTGCCACTCTGCGTTCTCGTTTCTGGACGGCGCCTCGCTTCCCGACGAGCTCGTGGCCGCGGCGCTGGAACTCGGGTACAGCGCGCTTGCGCTAACCGACCACAATTCGGTTTCGGGCTCGATGGAGTTCGCGGTCTCCGCCCGCGCCCTCGGATTGCGTCCGATTCACGGTGCTGAGGTCGACCTCGACGATGGGCGCCATCTGACTCTGCTTGTGGAGGACGCCCGGGGCTGGTCGAACTTGTGCTGGATCTTGACCCGCGCGCACGCGCATACGCGAGATGGAAGGACCGGCGCGCCGGTCGGGCAGGCGTCGGTTCCACTGGCAACCGTGCTCGATCATGCGGAGGGGCTCGTCAGTCTCAGCGGCTGTGCGCTGCGTGGCGTCCACGATGAATTCACCCTGCGGCGGCTACTGGAGGCGTTTGGACGCGACCGGCTGCGAATCGAGCTGCAGCGGCCTTTCTTGCGAGACGATCGGGCTCGCAATCGGCGACTGGTAGAGCTCGCGCAGCGGCTCGGCGTGCCGCTCGTGGCAACCGGGAACGTGCACGCGCACGCACGCTCACGCGGTCCGTTGCAGGACGCGCTCGTGGCCGTGCGCCTGCATGCGACGCTTGACGCCTCAGAGCCCGAGCGGCGTGGCAACTTCACGCACGTACTTGCTTCGGCGGCCGCGATGGCCGCTCGCTTCCCGGAATACCCGCAGGCGGTGGCGGAGACCCAGCGGTTAGGCGACCGCTTGCGCTTCGATCTCGGGAGCGACCTCGGTTATCGCTATCCCGGTGCCGAGGATGGCGAGGCGATGCGCAAGCTGATCGAGTTATGCGACGTCCGGCTGCATGACCGCTACGCGACCGCTGCCGCCAGCGTCCGCGAGGGCGCGGTGAGCCGTCTGGGGGAGGAGCTGAGGATCATCGAGAAGCTGGGCCTGCCGGGCTTCTTTCTGCTGCACCACGACATGCTGGAGCTTGCGCGGGAGGTTGCGATCGAGGTGAGGGGTCCTGATACAGCGCGGGCGCTGCTGCCGCCTGGACGGGGCCGTGGCTCTAGCGTCTCGTCGATCGTCTGCTACCTCACGGGCCTCTCGCACGTCGACCCGATTGCCAACGAGTTATTGATCGGTCGCTTCTTGAACGAGGAGCTGACCGCTCTGCCGGACATCGATCTCGATTTCCCGCGCGACATCCGGGAAGTGCTGATCCCGCGCGTGCACGAGCGCTATGGACATGATCGCTCGGCGCTGGTGGCGGCGTTTCCGACCTATCGCGCCCGCGGCGCGGTCCGTGAGCTGGGCAAGGCGCTCGGGTTGCCGCCGGGAGAGATCGAACGGGTGGCGCGAGGAAGCGAGGGTTGGGACGCCCGCGAGGTGGCCAGGGACATTGAGAGCGCGTTCGGGGTCAATCCGGGTGAGGGCACGGGAGGATCGGGTCGCCGCGGCTCCACGGGCCGCTGGGCCTGGCTCGCGCGTCTGGCGGCTGAAGCGCACGGACTTCCGCGGCACCTCTCGCAGCATTCGGGCGGGATGATCGTCTCCACGCGTCCGCTGATCGACTGCTGTCCAATCGTGCCGGCGGCGATGGAAGGCCGTCAGATCGTCCAGTGGGACAAGGACTCGTGCGCTGATGCGGGCTTCCTGAAGATCGATTTGCTGGGGTTGGGGATGCTGTCGGCGGTCGAGCGCTGCGTTGAGTTGGTCGCGCGCACGCGGGGCGAGCGGATCGACCTCTCGCGCATTCCCTACGACGATCCGGCGACGTACGAGTGCATCCATAACGCTGACACCACCGGTGTCTTCCAGATCGAGAGCCGGGCACAGATGCAGTCGCTGCGGCGCACCCGACCGGAGAACCTTCAGGATCTCACGATCCAAGTCGCGATCGTCCGGCCAGGGCCGATCCAGGGCGGAGCCGTCAATCCCTACATCGAACGACGTCAGCGGATACGCGCCGATCCCAGCTACGAGGTGCCCTACGAGCACCCGTCGCTCGAACCCGTCCTGCGAGAGACGTTGGGGACGATCATCTTCCAGGACCAGGTACTCGAAGTCGCGATCGCGTTCGCTGGATTCTCGACCGGTGAAGCGGAGGGATTGCGGCGGGCGATGAGTCGCAAGCGCTCTGAGGCAGCGATTGAGGCTCATCACAAGCATTTCATCGCGGGAGCGAAGCGTGTGCATGATGTGGAAGAGGGGCTGGCCGAGCGGGTGTTCGCGATGGTTCAGGGGTTCTCTGGCTTCGGGTTTCCAAAAGCCCACGGTGCCGCGTTTGGGCTGCTCGCCTACCAGTCGACATGGCTGCGGGTCCACTACGGTCCCGAGTTCCTGTGCGCGCTGTTGAATGAGCAACCAATGGGCTTCTATCCGCCCGATGCGCTCATCCACGAGGCGCAGCGGCGCGGCATCGAGGTGCTGCCCCCTGACGTCAACGAGAGTGGGGCGGAGTGCGAGATTGAGGTCGAGAGCGCTGGCCGGGGTCGCGTTCGGATCGGCCTCGGGTACGTCCGCAGCGTACGGGAGCGGGAAGTGAAGGGGCTGGTGGGCGCGCGCGAGGCCGGCGGTCGTTTCCGCAACCTCTCGGACCTTGCGTCGCGCGCCGGTTCGGGTGCTCCCTCGCTCGAGCTGCTGGCATGGTCGGGAGCGTGCGATTCGCTGGTGAGGAGCGCGCCACGGGGCTCGGCTCGGCGAATCGCCCTGTGGCAGCTTGGCGTGGCAGCGCCTGGCCGCAACGTTCCCGGTGGCGTTCAGCTGGCGCTCCCGCTAGGCCTGCCAGCCCCGCCGAAGTTGCGGGAGGTCTCGCGGTGGGAATCGATGCTCGCGGACTACAGCACCACCGGATTGACCGTTCATACGCATCCGATTCAGTTGTTGCGAGACCGGTTGCCTGCGGACGCGGTCACCAGTCAAGACCTCGAGACGCTTGCGCATGGCGCGCGAGTACAGATCGGAGGGCTGGTCGTAGCACGTCAGCGCCCCGGCACCGCCAATGGGATCGTCTTCATCCTGCTCGAGGACGAATTCGGGACGATCAACCTGATCGTTCCTTCTCAGGTCTATGAGCGACATCGTCTGATCGTGCGGACCGAGCCGCTGATGATCGCGGAAGGCAAGCTGGAGCGCTTTGCGGCGGCCGGCGGAGCGATCAGCGTGCTTGTCGATCGGGTGGGTGGGATTGCTGCACCAGATCAGATTGCTGCCGAGGTAAAGGACTTCTCGATGCTCGACGAGCAAGTGAGACGAGGCCGAGCCGAGCAGCAGGCAGGCCGCGACGGCGAGAATGAGGCAGAGGACTTCCGGGCCGTTGCCCCGCCGGTGATGAGCTTCGCATCAGGGAGGCGCCGATGATCTAAGGGCTGAGCCATCGCTGATCGTGCGGATGGGGTGTGAGGGTTCGTCCCTGGGTCGGGTTGGTACTACGTCATCCAGCGCTTGTGCGCGATATGGTGCGCCCCGACATGCTCGCTGTTGCCGGTTTCATCGCGTTCTGGGTCATTATTGGCCTGGGTCTGTTCTTCATCGCCGTTCGTGGCGGACCCGGAGGCGCGGAGGCGGCGCTGCAGACTGAGACGCGCAGGGGCCGTCGGGGGATGGACACGCTGTTCGTGGTCTTGTACCTCGGCTTCGGGATTGCGCTGCCGGTCGTGTTCCTGGTCGGAAACCACTCCAACGCGAACGCTCAGGTCGGGGGGATCAGACTGACTGCCGCCGAGAAGAACGGTCGGCAGCTGTTCTCTCAGAAGTGCGCTTTCTGTCATACGCTCGCCGCCGCCAACGCGGTCGGCAAGGTCGGTCCGGACCTCGACATGCTCCAGCCTCCTCAGAGCCTCGTGCTGAACACGATCAATAACGGGTGCATTCAGAATCCGCCCGCGAACAGCCCGCAGACCTGCCTGGGGTACGGGACGATGCCGGCCGGAGTCCTTGCCGGGCCGCAAGCTCAAGAGGTCGCCGCCTTCGTCGCCAGGGTCGCCGGGAAGGAGTAGGTCCCGGTCCCGTCGGGCTTTACCCGATCGCTCCGCCACCCTCCCGCCGGCTCCATCCGACCGTGGCGCTTTAGTTCGAGAGCGTTGCTAGCATGCCGCGTCGCAACCGAACCGCTGAATTCCTCCACCCGCAACGGTGAACGACGAGGAAGCGGGGGACCCAATTCGTTGGGGCGAATCGTGCCCGTCACGTAGCGCCGCTCTTTCGGCGCGAGCCCGTCAGCTAACCCCGTAGGCCCGAGAAAGAGGACGTAGATGCCCAAAGCAAGCTCTGCGGGTGAGGCACGTCGTGAGCGGACGGTCCTAGCGCCACGTGCTGGGGAGCCGGATCGGAGAGATCAGCCCAGGCTGCAAGTGGCCGAGCGGCGAACGGTCGTCATCCGTGGCCGCGGGGCAGAGCGCGCGCCGGCTTCTCGCCGGCGGCCGCCCACCCACCGTCATCGGCGGGAGGGCTTCCGGCCGGACCGAGTGGCGATGTGGGCGGTGCTGCTGGGTGTCCTGCTCGCGCTCGTCGCCGCTACCAGCTCGCGCGCGGTGGTCCGTGACTCCTCTGCGGTAACGCCTCACGGCGCGATTGCCCTCCGGCAGGTCGCCGCCGGCGGCATGCCCGCAGCAGCACGCTTGCGCTAAGGCCGCCTTCGGCGCCCGGATCGGGCTCCACCGCCCTTACGCGTTTCGAGCGCACCGCTGATCAACCGTTTAGTCGCCTGCGTATATGGGGAAGTGGGCCGCTATCGCTCGTCGTCGAACGACTCGACGGGTATCCGCGCCCTCGCCAATCGCAACTGGAAACGAACGTCGGCCTTGTGCAAACCCAGGGATCCAGATACACTTATCAACAGTAAGCAGGTCTCGAAAGTAAAGGGCAGAAGTGGATAGCTTTGCCCGTCCCTTAGACCTACTGGTGGTCAACGATGAAGACTTCAATGAGCAGATTCCAAATCCACGATGACCTCACGGCACCCGAGGGCTCAGTCCCGGTGCTGAGGGGAGCATTGGCGACCGGTGGACAGCTTCCCAACTTCCTCGGAGTGCTAGCCGGCTCGCCGGCGGCGCTGCGCGGGTACGCGAAGTTCCGCTCCGAGCTCCGTCACGGCAAGTTGACGCTGCCGACCCTGGAGCGGATCGCCCTGGCGGTCGCGGAGTACTACCACTCCCAGCCGGGGATCGCGATGCACTCTCGGGCTGCGCGTAGCGCTGGCCTTGCGCTCGATGAGGTCGCGGCCGCGCGCCAGTTCACCTCCAAGGATCCGCGCGAGGCCTCGCTGCTGCGCTACCTGCAGGCGTTGCTCGAGCAGCATGGACACGCGCCGATGCATCTCCACGAAGAGGCTCGGGAAGCCGGCTGGGATGACGAGCAGATCCTGGAGGCGATCGCCGCGGTGGCGCTTGAGGGCTTGACCGCGATGGTTAACGTTGCCGGCGAGGTGCCGGTGGACGGCTCCAGCGAAGCGTCACGAACGCTACAAGCAGCGTAAGCTCAGTCTGCTGATGTGCCCCCGGGAGCACCCCGCTAAGAGCGATAGCGACTCACGAGCCGCGGGTTGCTGTCCCCTCTACCACGAGGCGGTGGAGCTGGTCGGGCGCCGCTGGACCGGCGCGATTCTGCGCGTGTTGATGGATGGTCCGCTGCGCTTCTCCGAGGTGGCACAGGCTGTTCCGGAGCTCTCGGACCGGCTGTTGTCCGAGCGCATGAAGGAGCTCGAATCACGGGGGATCGTTGAGCGCAACGTGATCTCAGGACCACCGCTGCGGGTCGAGTACCAGCTCTCGCGGATGGGGCGGGAGCTGGAGCCGGCGCTGTCGGAGCTCCAGCGCTGGGCCAACCGGTGGCTCGGCGACCGCGTGACGGCAGGCGTGTAGCGCATCCCGCCACCGGGCGCTCGAACGCACGCCGGGAAGCGGCCCCGAATCGACGCCCGTAACTCGGTTGGCGCCGGACAGATAACGTTCTGCCCCTGATGCCGAGCCCGCCGCTGACCGCCGAGGATGTGATCTCCCTCGCCCGGGAGCGGGACATTCGGTTTATCCGGCTGTGGTTCACGGATATCCTGGGCCATCTGAAGGCGTTCTCGATCAACGCTACCGAGCTGGCAGATGCGTTCGAGGGCGGGATGGGTTTCGATGGCTCGTCGATCACCGGCTTCAATCCGATCGAGGAGTCGGACATGATCGCGATGCCCGATCCGAGCACGTTCGCGACGCTCCCGTGGCGTCCCGCCGAGCAGGGCGTCGCGCGGATGTTCTGCGACATCGTGACGCCGGAACGGACCCCTTATGAGGGCGATCCGCGCCATGTTCTGCGCCGGGCGCTGGAGCGGGCCCAAGCGATGGGATTCGATCACTTCTACGTCGGACCCGAGCTCGAGTACTTCTACTTCCGGGACGCCAAGTCCACCGAGGTGCTCGACGAGGGCGGTTACTTCGACCTCACCACGCTCGACGCCGGCTCAGACCTGCGGCGGGAGACGGTGCTCGCGCTCGAGCAACTGGGGATCCACACGGAGTACACGCATCACGAGGTCGGCCCCAGCCAGCACGAGATCGACATGCGTTACGCCGATGCGCTGAAGATGGCCGATGACTGCATGACCTACCGGATCACCGTCAAGGAATACGCGATGAAGTACGGGCTGTACGCGACGTTCATGCCGAAACCGATGTTTGGCGAGAACGGCTCCGGGATGCACACGCATCAGTCCCTGTTCCGTGGCGAGCGCAACGCTTTCTACGACGCTGATGATGCGTACTTCCTCTCCGATGTGGGGCGGGCGTTCATCGCCGGCCAACTCCGTCACGCACGGGAGATCTGCGCGATCTTCGCGCAATGGGTGAACTCCTACAAGCGCCTCGTCCCTGGCTACGAGGCACCCGTGTACGTCGCCTGGTCGCGGCGAAACCGCTCCGCGCTGGTGCGCGTACCGCTGTACCACCCCGGCAAGGAGCAGGCGACGCGGATGGAGCTGCGGTGTCCCGATCCCGCCTGCAACCCCTACCTGACCTTCGCGGCCCTGCTGCAAGCGGGCCTCGAGGGGATCGAGCATGGCTACGAGCTGCCCGACGCGATGGAGAAGAACCTGTACCACCTGTCTCCCGACGAGCGTCGCCGGCTCGGCATCGAGCAGCTGCCAGAAACGCTGGGCGAGGCGATCGAGCTCACCGCGGAGTCGGAGCTGGTCCTGCGCACGCTCGGGGAGCACATGTTCAACCGCTACATCGAGATCAAGCGCCAGGAGTGGGACGACTACCGCGTGCAGGTCACGCCGTGGGAGCTCCAGCGCTACCTGCCGGTCCTGTAGCCGACGCTATAGCGTCGCCGCGAGCTCCTCGGGCGTGCTGACCGGAGCCTCGCAGATGAAGTGCTGACAGACATACGCCGCGGCACGGCCATCGACGGGCTCGCGGCCCTCGAGCAGGGGCACATCCTGCGAGTGTCCCCCGGCGAGTACGAGGTGCGGGCGGAACTGGTCGCGTACGACGCGCACCAGTGCCTCGGGCTCGGGACCAACGATCGCGACCTCGCGCACCGGCGCCAGGTAGAAGTCGGCCGCCAGCAGCAGATGCCCAAACGCGTGCGGATGGCGGCTGGCGAGGGGATACAGCAGGCGAAGCACCCCAAGCGCGTGACGCTCGTACTTCCCCTCACCGGAGAGCAGCGAGAGACGCAGGAGCCCGACCGCGGCCGCGGAGTTACCCGACGGAATCGGCGAGTCCTCCAGGTCCTTCCGGCGGGCGGGAAGCTGCCGTTGGTCCTCAGCGGTGGTGAAGAATCCGCCCCGTTCGGAGTCTTCGAAACGGTCGATCAGCACGTCCGCGAGCGTCACCGCCTCGGCGTACCAGTGACGCTCGAAGGTCGCCTCATACAGCGTTATCAGCGCCTCCAGCAGGAACGCGTGGTCCTCGAGATAGGCGTCGATTCGGCCGTTGCCCTCCTTCCAGGTACGCAGCAAGCGGCCATCATCGTCGCGCAACTCGCTGAGCAAGAACGACGCGCACGCGACCGCCGCGTCCAGGTAGTCGCGACGCTCCAGCACCGCGCCCGCTTCGGCGAGCGCCGAGATCATCAGCGCGTTCCAGGAGGTTAGGCGCTTGTCATCCAAACCGGGACGCACACGCTCGGCGCGAGCGCCATAGAGCTTGCAGCGGATCTCCGGCAGTCGCTCGGGTTCAGGGCCACGTCCTTCGAGCACGTTGAGGCCAGGCTCGAAGTTGCCACGCTCGGTCGCGCCGAAGTAGCTGATCGCGTCCTGCCCAAGGTCACCGAGCGCCTGGCGCAGCTCCGCCGTCCTCCACACGTAGAACTTCCCCTCGACGCCCTCGGAATCAGCGTCGAGTGCCGAGCAGAATCCACCTTCGGCGCCTCGCATCTCGCGCAGCGCCCAGTCGAGCGTCTCACAGCAGACCCGGCGGAAGCGGTCCTCGCCAGATGCGAGCCAGCCGTGCAGATAGGCGCGCGCCAGCAGCGCATTGTCGTAGAGCATCTTTTCGAAGTGCGGCACGGTCCATGTTGCGTCCACGGCGTAGCGAGCAAAACCGCCACCCACGTGGTCGTAGATCCCGCCGCGGGCCATGTGGTCAAGCGTGGCCAGTGACATCTCGCGCTCGCCGCGCGCCAGCAGAAACTCGATCGTTGAGGCGGGCGGGAACTTTGGGGCGCCTCCAAAGCCACCGTGAGCGGCGTCGTAGGACTGGTGAAGCGCGCTCACGGCACCTTGCAGCAGCTCCTCGCGGATCGGCTCGGGAGAAGGCTCGAGGCGCGACGTCGCGCCTAGGGATTGCACGACCTGCGATCCCTGCTGGCGGACCTCCTCCCGCCGGTTCTCCCACGCGTCGGCGACAGCAAGCAGCACCATCCGCCAGCTCGGCAGGCCCTGGCGTTGCTCGGGTGGGAAGTAGGTGCCGGCGTAGAACGGAACCAGTTCGGGTGTCAGAAACGCGTTCAGTGGCCAGCCGCCGTGACCGGTCATCGCCTGGCACGCGTCCATGCAGATCGCGTCGACGTCCGGGCGCTCCTCGCGGTCGACCTTCATGCAGACGAACCGCTCGTTCATCAACGCGGCCACCTCGGAATCCTCGAAGGACTCGCGCTCCATCACGTGGCACCAGTGGCAAGCCGAATAGCCGATCGAGACGAGGAGCGCCCGGTCCTCTTCTCGGGCCCGGGTCAGGGCCTCTTCACCCCACGGGTACCAGTCGACAGGGTTGTCTTGGTGCTGGCGCAGGTAGGGGGAGCTCTGGCCGGCCAGATGGTTGGGCATCGCCTCAGCCTACCCACCGAGCTATGCGGGCAATACCCTACGTCCACTGTCGCAAAGGAAGGAGGATCAGTTGCCAGCACACCGCGAGCCAATCAGCGCACCAGATGCCCCCGAGGCCATTGGCCCCTACGTCCAGGCCATGCGCGCGGGGGGTCTGTTGTTCTGTTCGGGACAGATCCCGCTGGACCCCCGTACCGGGGAGCTTGTACCCGGCGGCGCGCCGGAGCAGGCCGGGCGGTGCCTCGAGAACCTCGCGGCGATTTGCAACGCTGCCGGAGCCACGCTCGGCGATGCTGTGCGGATGACGGTCTACCTGACCGACATGAGCTCCTTCGCGGCTGTCAACGACGTGTATTCGTCCTTCTTTGAATCGGATCCGCCGGCTCGAGTCGCGATCGGCGTCGCGGCGTTGCCTCGCGGGGCGAAGGTCGAGATCGACGCGGTGGTGGCGCTCCCTGACTGATTCAGCTCAGGCGCTCGGGCACGCACCCCTGTCCGCGGAACCATACGTCGAGCCGCGCGCAGCTGCGCGGGGTGCGGGCGAAGCTCGCGGCACTGGGGGACCGTTGTGATGGCGGCGTGGTCACCGGCAGCGCCGGCTTGTCCTCTCGGGCGGGAATGTCGACGCCGGCCTGCTGGCCGAGGCGGCGCGGCGGCACGAAACCCAGGTCGGCCGTCGGCTGGTTCTGCTGGCGCGCCTGCCGGACCGGCCCGGTTCGCTCGCGCGGCTGTTGACGCTGGTCGGCGAGCACGGGGCGAACCTGCTCGACGTTCAACACATCCGCGAGGGAATCGATCTTCACGTGCGCGAGACGGGGGTGCAGCTGGTGCTCGAAGCGCGGGGACCGGAGCACGCCGCCAAGGTCGCCGAGGCCGTTCGCCAAGCGGGGTACAGCGAGCCGCAGGCGCTTCGGTGACTACCGTCCCCGGTTGGTGTCGCGGTACGCGCGCGCCTGCTCGACGAGCGCGGTGATCACGCTGCTCTGCTCGTCGGCTTCCGGATGCCACTGGACGCCGAGGACGAAGCGACGGTCGGGCACTTCGATCGCCTCGGGCAGTTCGTCCAGCGTCGAGTACCCGGTGACCTCAAGGCCCTCGCCGATCCTCGCCACCCCTTGGTGATGGTGAGAGAGCGTGTTGTGTACTGCCTCGCCCGCCGCGCCCGCGGCCAGCGAGCCTGGCGTCAAGTGAACCTCGTGGTCGGCGCCGTCGAAGCTACCGAGGTACCGGCGGTGGTCCTCATGGCCCACCTCGTCGGGAACGTGCTGGATCAGCGTTCCGCCAAAGGCGATGTTGAGCAGCTGCATACCGCGGCAGATGCCGAGCACGGGCATGTCGCGCTCGACAGCTCGCCGGATCAACGCGATCTCGAAATGGTCGCGCTCGGGCAGTGTGCCTGCGGTCAGCGGATGCGGCTCGGCGCCATAGGCCCCGGGATCGATATCGGCTCCGCCGGCGAGGATCAACCCGTCAACTCGGTCAAGGGCCTCGTCCGGGGCCTCGGCCACCTGCGGATCGGGGGGCAACATCACGGCAAGCCCGCCCGCCTGCTGGATCGCCGTGATGTAGCTCAGCGCCAGCAATACCGCAGGTCGGTCCCAGGCCCCCCATTGCGCTCGGGCCAGCGCGGTTGAAATGCCGATCGCGGGGCGTGGCTCACTCATCCTCTTTTCAGGCTACCGACGGCCGGGAACCTTTCGTACGTGAGTCCTCGCGCGCTAATCGCCGGACTGCTCGCCGGGTGCCTGCTCGCCGGCTGCGGCGGGTCGAGCAGCAGCAGTCCCACATCAACTTCGACCTCCACTGCGCGGTCGAGCTCCAGTCAAGGCACGGCGAGTCGGCAGCTGACACTGCATGAAACTGAGTTCAAGATCACGCCGGCGAGCCCCCGGGTGCCGAGCACAGGCACGATCACGATCACCGTCAAGAACGTGGGCGCCGTCATCCATGCGCTCGCGATCCAAACGCCGTCGGGCGTGAGGAGGACCGGAGACATTGCTCCCGGCGCGACCGCCAGCTTGAAGGTCGACCTCCGTAAGGCCGGTCACTACTTGATGTACTGCCCAATCGACAGCCACCGCCAGCTCGGGATGCAGGGCGCGCTGGTGGTCGGATCCGCCAGCAGCAGGTCAGGCGGCGGCGTCGCGGCGCCGAGCGGCGGCGCGGCCCCGGGCGCGGCCCCGGGCGCGGCCACGGGCGGTGGCGCGTCGAGGACTGCAACCACCGACAGCGGATCAAGCACCAAGAGTGCTTCCGGCACCCCGAGCACGTCCAGCACTTCCTCGTCCGGCTCGTCCTCGAGCCGCCGTCATCCGCCGTCGGGCGGCAGCGGCTACTGAGCGCGAATCAAAGCTCGCCGGATCTTGCCGCTTGCGGTCTTGGGCAACTCGGCGACGAACTCGATGATCCGCGGGTACTTGTATGGCGCGGTTTCGCGCTTGACGTGATCCTGCAGCTCGGAGGCGAGGTCGGCACCGGGCGAGAAGCCCTCGCGAAGCACGACGACCGCGCGCACGACCATGCCTCGTTCCTCGTCGGGCGCCGCGACCACCGCAGCCTCCGCGACCGCCGCGTGGGATACCAGCGCCGACTCGACCTCGAACGGCCCGATCCGGTAGCCCGCAGAGATGATCAGATCGTCGGCTCTTCCCTCGAAGTACAGATAGCCTTCCTCGTCTCGCTCGACCCGATCGCCGGTGTGCCAGGGCGCATCCTCCGGGGCCTTCTCAGCATCGAGGTATCGCACGAAAAACGTCGGATCGGTGCGGGGATCTGCCAGCACGAGCTCCCCAGCCTCAACCGTCAGCTCGATACCGGGAAGCGGCAGGCCCATCGAGCCGGGACGCACCCGCCTACCCGGGGGATTTGCCGTGAGCTGGCCGGTCTCGGTCTGCCCGTAGCCGTCACGGATCTCGAGTCCCAGGCCCTCACGGAAGGCGCGCAGCACCTCGGGATTGAGCGCCTCGCCGGCGGCGACGAGCGTGCGCAGCGACGGCCGCGGAGACAGCGTCACACGCTTGGCGATCACCCGGTACTCGGTTGGCGCCATGCACAGCACGTTGACGTGTTCGGTGGCGAGCAGCTCGAGCCGCTGCGCGGGGTCAAAGCGGGCATCGTGAAGCAGGGCGGCGGCGCCGCGAATCCACGGCGCGATGAACACGTTACGCGCAGATTTCGACCAGCCGCTGGCCGCCGTGCACCAGACGAGATCGCCCTCGCGCGCATCCAGCCAGTGCTCGGCTTGCAGGCGCTGCCCGAGCAGGTACCGCTGGCCGTGGACGATTCCTCTCGGCTCGGCAGTCGTTCCGCTGGTGAACACGATCAGGGATGGATCGGTGTCCGCGAGTTCGATCGCCGCAACGGGGTCGTGGGCGAACAGCGACTCGTCCGGAATCGTCAGCACGGCGGATTCGGGAGCGGCGCGGCCGAGCTCGGACGTGTTGCGTTCGTCGGCGATGATCAGCTTTGGACGCGACGCCGCGATCCGCAGGCGCAGGTCCTTGGCCCGCAACTGCTCGTTGCACGGCAGCGCGATGGCGCCCAAGCGGAGACACGCGAGGGTTGTCATGACCCATTCGGGGCGGTTGCCGATCAGCGTCATCACGACGTCGCTGCGCGCCAGGCCGTGGCTCTTGAGCGCGCCGGCAAGGCGGGCGCTGCGATCTGCCACCTGCCCGAAGGTCCACTCCCGGCGCTGGCCTTCGTGCGTGATTTCGACCAACGCCAGACGACCGGGCGGCGCCGCCTCGACGACATCGCGAACGAAGTTCAAAGTGGGCGTCAGTCTGGCACGATCACCCGAGATGACGTTCTGGAACGGGGTGCTGTGGCTCCATCTGCTCTCGATGGCGTTCTTCGTCGGCGGTCAGCTGATGCTCGCGGCGGTCGTCGTACCGGCGCTGCGCGATTTGGAAGATCGGGCGCCGCTGCGGGCGGCCGCGCGGCGCTTCGGGATCGGCACACTGATCGCCGTCGGTTTGCTGATCGTGACCGGCGCGGCGATGGCCTCCCACGATCACCGCTGGAGCGACTCGACACTGCACGTGAAGCTGGGGCTCGTGGTGCTTGTCTTGCTGCTGATCTACGCCCATTTGCGGCGACCCCTGTGGCACGCGCTCGACGCGGCGATGTTTGCCGTGTCGCTGGCGATCGTGTGGCTCGGGATCGTTGTGGCCGGCTGATCCCCGACCGGTCCATCTGTAGCTACCAGCCGATCCATTACTTCCCGCCCGAGGATGTGCGAGCCAAGCTCCTCGACCCCAGCGATCGCCACACCTACTGCCCGAAGAAGGGCGAAGCGTCCTACTACACGATTCGGGTCGGCGATCACGTCCTCGACGCCGGAGAGCACGCGGGCCCTGGGGCTATTCGAGTCGAACCTCCCCAGCCGGTGGTACCTGCCTCGCGAAGACGTGCTCGCGGCGCTCGAAGCGAGCAACACCGTCACCCGTTGCCCGTACAAAGGCACCGCCGGCTATTACTCGGTCAAGCTGGGCAACGGGGAGAGCGCCAAGGACCTGGTCTGTCGCGGTCCCTGTCCCGTTCGAACGCGTCGCGGCTCGAGTGATACTCCCAGCCGTCGAGCTCGACGATCACCCGCTGGGCCGGCGATTTGTGGCCATATTGGCGGCGGATATCCCACCCTGCCGTCGAGGATCGCATCCCATCGGCCCTCCGAGGCCGATTGGAACAAACTTTGACGTATCCTGGCCTGATGGCGATTGCGACCCCCTACACCGAGAAAACCGACGAGCAGAAGGCAATCTGCGAGATGGTCCGGCAGTTTGCGGACGAGCAGATCATCCCCAACGCCGAGCACTACGATCACGAGGACACTTTCCCCGAGCCGATCGTCGAGCAGATGAAGGAGCTCGGGCTGTTTGGGGTCACGATCCCCGAGGAGTACGGGGGGATGGGGCTCGACCTGACGACCTACGCGATGATCGTCGAGGAGCTCTCGCGCGGCTGGATCAGCGTTTCCGGGATCGTCAACACCCACTTCATCGGCTCCTACCTGCTGATGAAGTTCGGCACCGAAGAGCAGAAGCAGAAGTACCTGCCGAAGATGGCGACCGGCGAGATCCGGGCGGCGTTCAGCCTGTCCGAGCCCGAATGTGGCAGCGACGTTCAGGCGATCAAGACGAGCGCCAAGCGCACGGACGACGGCGCCTATGAGATCAACGGCCAGAAGATGTGGGTCACCAACGGCTTGCTCAGCACACTCGTGTTCACGCTCGTCAAGACCGACGCGAGCGCCGAGCCCAAGTACAAGGGCATGACCTGTTTTATCGCCGAGAAGGAACCCGGCGTGTCCGAGAACACCGGTGCCTACATCGGCTTCAATGTCCCGCCGAAGATCAAGAAGCTTGGCTATAAGGGCGTCGAGTCGACCGAGCTCGTGTTCGACGGCTACAAGACGCCAGCGGAGAGCATCCTCGGCGGCGAGGATGCGGGCCTGGGCCAGGGGTTCGTGCAGATGATGGACGCGCTCGAGGTTGGACGCGTCAACGTCGCGGCCCGCGGTGTCGGGATCGCCCAAAGAGCTCTTGAGCTGGCGCTCAAATACTCGCAGCAGCGCAAGACGTTCGGCAAGCAGATCGCCCAGCATCAGGCGATCCAGTTCAAGCTCGCGGACATGGCCACCCAGGTCGACGCCGCCCGTCTGCTCACGATCAGGGCCGCCCGACTCAAGGATGCGGGCGAGCGCTCCGACCTCGAGGCCGGGATGGCGAAGCTGTTCGCGTCCGAGGCCGGCCGCTTCTGCGTCGAGGAGGCGTTCCGGATCCACGGCGGCTACGGGTACTCCAAGGAGTACGAGATTGAGCGGCTTTACCGCGACGCGCCGCTGCTGCTGATCGGCGAGGGCACGTCGGAGATTCAGCGGATGGTGATCGGCCGCAAGCTGCTGCAGCGGCACAAGCTGTAGTTATGGGGGCGCGCCAGGGGCGCGCCCTTGTTTATCCGGGCATCGTCTCGTGCGCCCGCGGTGCGGGGCTGTAGGCGTCCGCCGGCTCCAGGAACTCCCGGAGCTGCTCGCGGAATTCCGGTGTGTCCTCATGCCCGTGGACGGAGGCGGCGTGCTCGGCTGCGGCTCGCACCACCTCGTCCTGTTCGCCGATGATCACCAGTGAGCAGTTGCTCTCGCTCGGGAAGCGGCGGCAGTCCGCCATCAGTCTGGTCATGGTCCCTCCTGTTGTTTGCCCGCCCCGATCCTCTCGCCCTGCGGGACCCTTGTCAACAGCGCGTAGACTCATGGGTCTGGCCTCGCCCGCGGATACCAGATCGTTGATCGAGACCGCGGTCAAGCGGTTCCTCGACGAGGTGCCCGCGCTCCAGCAGCTGAAGCTTGTCGCCGGGCTGGAGCTCCGAGCGAGGGGCGAACCTCAGCTCTACCGCGTCGAGCTGCCGGGGCCGAAGGTCACGAAGGACATTGCCAGCGATGCGAAGGTGAACGTGTCCGTTTCGCGCTCTCACTTCAACGAGCTGGCGGTGAAAGGACACGTGCGCGATTGGCGCGAAGCTTTCGCCAAGGGTGATGCGAAGGCGACCGGGATCGAGCAGGTGATGAAGCTGATCGTAAACGTGGTCGAGCGCCAGGAGGAACGCGCGCGCACGCGCAAGGCCACTGGCTCAGGACGCCGGCCGTAGCTTCAGCGGAAAGCGGGTGCCTAATCCGCTGCTGCCCGTCGCCGTGACGGTCAGACTCGGCGCCGCGGAACGGAGCGCGGTCGCCGGATCGATCCGCCACTCGAACGCGGTGCTGCCAACGGAGTGCTCGCTGTCAACAACCCCGCCGGGGCCGGCGCTGGCCGTCGCGCATGTGGCCAGCATGCAGACGCACGCGATCGCGACTACCGTCCATGACGCGCCGAACCGCGACACGTGCTCAACCCTGGGCGGCCAGCTTCTCGGCGGCGGTCAGTTGCTGCTCAACCAGTCGCAGCCCGGCGTCCCAGAAGCCCGGGTCGGCGAGGTCGACGCCGATCATCGCACCCAAATCCTCAGGGCTGCGTGAGCCACCGGACGCGAGCAGCTCGAGGTACCGCGGCACGAACGAGCCTCCCTCCTCCTGGTAGCGGCCGTATGCCGACAGCGCCAGCAGCTGTCCATAGGCGTAGGCGTAGACGTAGCCAGGCGTGTTGATGAAGTGGGGAACATAGGACCACCACATCCGGTAGCCCTCGGTCATCTCGACCGAGTCGCCGAACAGCTCGAGCTGGGTCTGGGTCCAGAGCTCGTTGATGCGGTCCACGGACAGCTCCCCTTCGCTGCGGCGGCAAGTGTGCACGAGATGCTCGAAGCGGTTCATCGCCATCTGGCGGAAGACGGTCGCGATCGCTCCATCGATTCGCTCTGCCAGCAGGCTGAGTCGTTCTTCGTCGGTAGCCGCCGCGTCGAGCAGCCTGCCGAACACGAGTGTCTCGCCGAACACCGACGCGGTTTCGGCGAGCGTCAGCGGCGTCGACTGATGGAACACGCCTTGCGGCTGGGCTAGCGCTGCGTGCAGCCCGTGGCCCAACTCGTGGGCCATCGTCAGCACGTCGCGACGCCGGGCCGTGAAGTTCAGCAGCACGTACGGGTGCACACTGGGCACCGTGTAGGCGCAGAACGCACCGCCGCGCTTGTGGGGGCGGATCGGGGCGTCGATCCAGCGCTCGTCGAAGAACTGGTGCACGACCCGGCCGGCGTCGGAGGAAAACGAGTCATAGGTATCGAGCACGAGTTCGCGCGCCTGCGAAAAGGAGAACGTCACGTCTTCCCCAAGCAGCGGGGCCGAGCGGTCGTAGTCGGCCAGCCGCGGGACGCCGAGCAGCTTGGCCTTCAGCGAATACCAGCGCTGGGGGATGTCGAACCGACCTCGGACCGCCTCGATCAGCGCCATCACCGACTCGTCCGAGGCCTCGTTGGCGAGGTTGCGGGAGGCAAGCCAGTGGGGGAATTTGCGCAGCCGGTCATCCACCGCCTTATCGTGCACGAGCGTGTTGTAGATGAACGCGCGCGTGCGGACGCCGGGCTCGAGCGCGGCGGTGATCGCCTCCGCTGCAGTACGCCGAGCTTCGCGGTCGGGCGCCAGCAGGCGACTCAGCGCAACGTCGAGCGTCAGCGCTTCCTGATCGAGGTCGACACGGATCGAGGCGACGAGCTCGCCGAACAGTCGACTCCAAGCGCTCTGGCTGGAGATCGACTTCTCGGCGAGGATCTTCTCCTCGGGCTCGGTCAGCAGGTGCGGCCGATACCGGCGAGCGGTGCGCAGGTGGTGGCGGCAGAACTCCAGACCGCCGGCGGCCAGCAGCTCCTCGGCGTGGGCATCTTCGAGCGCAGCCCACTCGAGCTCGAAGAACAGAAGCATCGTCTCGATTGCCGTGGCGCGCTCCTGAACCCGCTGCAGCAGCGCCCCGCGGGCGGGATCGGCGGTGTCTGTCGCGAATTGCAGCGACGCATAGGATCCGGCGCGTCCGATCAGCTCGTTGATCCGCTCGAGCTCGTGCATCGCCGCCTCGAGCGCGGGCGCGTCCAGCTCGGCGACCTTGCCGGCGTGCGCAGAAGCGAACGCCTCGGCCAGCGCGGTTGCCTCGTCGAGCAGGCGGTCGACGCCGCCCTCGGCGCCTCCATCGAGCAGCGGCGCAAGGTCCCATTTGGTCTCGAGCAGCTCCGGATCGGTCACTTGGTCGGCGTAGGTAGACATAGGTATAAGAGGGTAGCCGCAGCGCTAGGAACAGGTCGCTGGCTGGAGCGGCCCGTCGAGCTCGAACACGGTGATTGGTTGCCCCTTTGCCCGGCGCGTGTAGATCACGTGCGCGGCGGGATCCGAGGCCGTCCACTCGCGCTCAGGTGACCGGCTCAGCTGCTTGGGGTGCCAGGGATCGCGAGCCGGGGTGGTCACGAGATACCGGTAGTGACCGGCGTTGACCGCTGCCCGCCAGGCCGGGCAGCTGGTGATAGAGGTGAACGAGCCATGCGGACCGCGCTGCGCGATGTACTGGACGCGGTTGGATCCATCGGGGCCGTAGAGCGGATAGGTGAAGAAGCCGCCGAACGTCCCGACGACACCGACGCGTGCGCCGTGCACCTTCCTGAAGAGCGCCCACGCCCTGGCCATGTAGGAGACTCCGGGCGAGGACACGTAACGACCCCGCAGGTAGTGGCGCTGCCAGGCGTAGCCCGCGACGGCCAGCGCCAGCGCCGCCATCCCCACGCCGGCGACGGCGATCAGCCGCGCCGGCTGCAGGCGCCGGAGGGCTTCGATCAGCAGCAGGCCGACCAGCAGGGCTGCGACGAAGCCGATCGCTGCCGGCGTGTGGCGCCCGGGCCAGAAACGCCCCTGGGCCAGGGTGGCGACCATCACCGCCGCCAGCGCGAGCACGGTGGCGAGCTGCCGGCGGGAGCCATCGAGCACCGGCGCAAGCGGAAGCACGATCAGCGATAACGTCAGGGCAGGGGCGGCATAGCGGAGGTTGAATGCGAATCCGAGCGGATCGCCGGCCGGCCCCGCGGCGCTTTCGGGCGTCAGCAGATACGCGGCGATCGACGCCAGCGCGACCAGCCCCAGCATCCGCACGCTGCGGCCCGCGCGCGGGCTCAGGCACAGCAGCGGCCCCAGCAGCGCCGCGGCGAGGATCACTGCCCACCACGGGCCGAGTCCCGAGGCGAGCCCCGGCTCGAAGACCGTGTTCCAGACGTGAGTGTTCGTCAGGTAGTGGGCGACTGAGAACCCCGTGTGCTGCTGGAGCGGCGGGTGCGGCGTGGGCAGGATCCCGAAGCTTGCCCATGGCAGCGGATTGCCGACGGTGATCAGGTTGCGCAGGTACCAGAACCCGCCGGTCACGACAAGGGCTCCCAGCCACAGCGCCGCCGCCGCCCGGCGGCGGCCCGCGGGCTGGATCGCGAGCGTGCCGATCGTCAGCGCCAGCACCGGCGCGAGCAAGCTCAGCTTGACGCCGACCGCGAGACCGGCGGCGATCGCGCCGAGCGCGAGTGCGGCCGGCTCGTCCTCGGCCCTCAACACCAGCGCGACGGCCGCCAGCAAGAAGAACACCCCCACGATGTCGTTAGCCGCGCTGCCAGCCTGAGAGAAGTCCATCATCGGGGTCGCGAGCGCCAGCGCGGCGCCAAGCAGTGTCGCCGGTGCGCGCTCGCGTGGGCGACCAATGCACCAAGCGGCCAGCAGCGTCAGCCCGAGCCACCCGATACTGCCGGCGGGCGAGAGCGTGTCGCGGCCGAGCAGCACAATCCCGAGGCCGTGAAGCATCTCGGCCGTGGCGGGATAGAAGGGGGTCAGGTACTCGACGTCTGTGAACCGCAACGGCGTGATGTGCCCGGTCTGCGCAAACGACGCCGCCCAGGGAAGGTGGTACCAGAGCGAGTCGAAGCCACGGATGCCGAAGTCGTAGGAGCTGAGCGTGGGGGAGGCCCACTGGGCGGTTACCGCAGCTGCGGCTAGGAGCGCGATCGCTGTCGCGGCGCGGTTGAGAGGTGCCGATCCGCTCACGCCGGCTGCGCGAGCGTCTGCCGACCGGCGTCCGCCAACCGCCCAGGCTCCCCACGCGATCAGGGCCGAAGCCGCGGCGATCGGTCCCAGGCGGAAGAGCCCCACCGCTCCCAGGACTTGAAGCATGATTATGAGCAGCGCGAGGATGATCACCGCCTCGGCGAGGCGAGCCGGCGCACCGCGCCAGGCGGGCAGGCAGCGCCGCCGCAGCGCGACCGCGGCGAAGCCCAGCGAACCGACCACGATCACCAGCGCGATCACCCCTAGCACGTAGCGGCTGACGCTCACAATGCTCGCGAGGTTGGGAGCTTGGCTACGCTTGCGCTGCATCCCATGACGGGCGGAAGAGTAAGGCTGGTGACGTTGGCAGCGCTGTTCGCGGCGTTGTCAGGGTGTGGGCAAGGCGGCGAGCACCGTTCGCCCGACCTCGCTCGGTTGCCGCTTGTCAACGGGGCGAAGGTGGTTACCCGGGTCCAGCGGTGCGATCGGGGCGCCAACAGGTACTGCGCGATTCAGCTGGTCGTCGTCGGGTCTCGCTACCGCACGTCAACCGACCTGGTCAGGAGCGAGCGGGCACATTTGGACAAGCTCGGATGGACGACCGTAAACGGCGACACGGGCGACGAGCGGGCCGCCGAGTCGCCCGGGCACAAGCTGCGTCTCACTTACTCGACCGCTTACGGCGACCTGAGGGGCATCGATCTCGGATGGATCAAGCGCCCGCGCCGGATCGCGCTGGCACTCTCCCACGCGCTATTTTACCGGGCCTCGGCGATGTCGCTGATGCTCGAGGCTGGGCCGTCGTAAAGCACAAGCCGACGGTCGTCTCCCACGGCGACGCCGCTTTGCCCGCTCAGCAGATCTCGGAGATCGGCTCCAACCAGCTCACGCCGCCAGCCGGTGAGCGGCCGCACGTCCGGCTCGGACTCGCCTCGGCGGGTGGCGGCGACGATCAGCTCGAGCTCGCTGCGCGAGGCAATCAGTTCGTACGCGAGACCCGCCTCGAGCGCGCGGGCACGGAGCAGGGCCTCGGCCAGCGCGATCATCGGCGCATCCTCCGGCTCTGAGCGCAAGCGAGCCTGCTCGCGAGGAATTGGGGGGGCCTGCTGTCCGCGCGCGATCGCATCGATGATGTCCTCGCCGCGCTTTCGCACGGTCGAGGGATGTACGCCGCGCGTCTGCTCGAGCGCGCGCACGTTCGACGGCTGACGTTTGGCGAGCTCAACCAGCGGTGGATCGGCGAGTACCGAGCCGACCGGGCGATCCTCGCTCGAGGCGGTTTGCTCGCGCCACGCCGCTAGCTCCCGCGCGACCGCGCGCGAGCGGGGGTCGAGCTGGCCGATCCGCGGTAGACGCTCCCAGACGGCGTAGGGATCACGTTCGTCGGTCGCTGACTGAAGCCGCCGGCACTCTTCCCGGGCCCACTCAAGGCGCCCGGTCTCCCGTAGCCGCCGCTGTAGCTCGTCGGCCAGCTCGAGCAGGTGCGCGACGTCCTCGGCCGCGTAGCCCAACTGCTCTTCGGTCAGCGGACGGGCATCCCAGCGTGTGTAACTCGCGGTCTTGCCGACGCGACGGCCGAGGATCGCGGCGAGCAGGTTGCCGTATCCCGATTGGGCGCTCGCGCCGGCAAATCCGGCGGCGAGTTGCGTGTCGAAGATGTTGTTGACCTCGGTGTTCCAGACGCGCCGCAGAATCGCCACATCCTGCCGACCGGCGTGGAGCACGACTTCGATCGCGCCGTCGCCGAGCAGCTCTGCTAACGGCGAGACGTCGGCATCACCCAGAGAGTCGATCAGGAGGATCCGATTTTCGCCGTCGGGGCCGGGCGCACGTGCGGCAATCTGGACCAAGCACAGCAACGCCCGATAGCGGCCCTCGGACATGAACTCGGTATCAATCCCGAGTCGCCCGCGCTCACGGGCCGCCGCGGCGAGCTCGAGGATCTCGGCTGATGTTGCAAGCCGCGTGCTGACTTCCTGGTCCATCTGTTCAGCCTACCCAAATCAGGTAAACCTACCGCCCTGGTAGGATTTGGAAGCGATGATCTTCTCCTCCAAGGCCGAGTACGGAGTTCGCCTGATGGTCGAGCTCGGGCGACAGTCCCCCGAGCAGCCCACGAGCCTGAAGGCAATTGCCGACGCCGAGAGTCTGCCCCTCGCCTACCTCGAGCAAGTTGTCGCCCGGCTGCGCAAGGCTGGCCTGGTGATGAGCGCCCGTGGTGCGCATGGCGGTTATTGGTTGGCACGCCCGGCGGAGGAAATTTCGATGGATGAGGTCGTGCAAGCGCTCGAGGGTGCGATTGCACCGATGGAGTGCTTCGTCCACGATCACACCGAGCGCGTGCTGTGCTCGCATGAACCCGACGCCGGCCGCGGTTGCGCCACCAAGTTGCTGTGGACTCGAGTGCAGGGCGGAATCATCCGCTCGTTGCAAACGACCACCTTGGCAGAGTTGGTCGAGTTCTCGCAGCGCAGCGAACGCGGCGCAATAGTGGCCGCCGGAGCCTGAGACATAACGACTGAAAGTTGGAGATGGCAGAGCTAGAGATCCGAAACCTTCACGTCCGCGTAGGTGAGAAGGAAATTCTGCGCGGCGTCGATCTGACCGTGACGAAGGGCGAAATCCACGCCTTGATGGGGCCCAACGGCTCCGGGAAATCCACCTTGGCAAACGCGGTCATGGGGCATCCAAACTTCGAGGTGACCGCTGGCCAGGTTCTCTGGGATGGCGAGGACGTCACGGGGGCCGACCCCGACGAACGCGCGCGGAAGGGACTGTTCATGGCCTTCCAGTACCCGGTCGCGGTGCCGGGCGTAACGGTTACGAAGTATCTGCGCACCGTGCTCAACGCTCACCGCGAGGCGCGCGGCGAGGAGCCGATCCCGCTGAAGGATTTTCGCCAGACCGTCGAAGCGGCGATGAAGCTGACCAACGTGCCGAAGGAGTTCTCTAGCCGTTACCTGAACGAGGGCTTCTCCGGTGGCGAGAAGAAGCGGATGGAGATTTTACAGCTCGCCCTTCAACGACCGGAGCTGGCGATCCTCGACGAGACCGACTCAGGCCTTGACATCGACGCGCTGCGTGTCGTCGCCAATGGTGTCAATGCCATCGCCGGACCCGATCTGGGGGTTCTGATCATCACTCATTACCAACGGATCCTCCACCTGGTGCAGCCAAGCCACGTGCACGTGATGTACCAGGGCCGGATCGTCAAGGAGGGCGGCCCCGAGTTGGTCGATGAGCTCGAAGCCAAGGGCTACGCGTGGATCACCGACGTCCTCGAGCAGACGGCAGCGTGATGACCACGACGGCGGTCGCATTGCCGGAGATCGCCTCCGAGTTTCCTGTCTTACGCCGGGAGTTCGGCGGCCAGCGCCTGGTCTACCTGGATTCTGCGGCCACCTCCCAGACTCCCCAGTCGGTGATCGACGCAATGACCCGCTATTACACCGAATCGCGGGCATCGATCCACCGGGGGGTTTACCCCCTGGCAATAGAGGCGACGGAACTCTACGAAGGCGCGCGGCGGCGGATCGCCGACTGGCTGGGCTCGACTCCGCCGGAGACGATCTTCACTGCCAACGCCACCGCCGCGATCAACCTCGTCACGTACACATGGGGACGCCAGCACGTCGGTCCCGGCGATCTCGTGGTCGTGACCGAGATGGAGCACCACTCGAACATCGTCCCCTGGCAGCTGCTCTGCCAGGATCGCCAGGCCGAGCTCGCGTACGTGCCGGTGCTCGGGGACGGCCAGCTCGATCTCGAGGCGCTCGATGCGCTGCTCGAGCGTCAGCCGAAGGTGATCGGCGTGGTCCACGTCTCCAACGTGCTCGGCACGATCAATCCGGTTGCCGAAATCGTGCGGCGAGGGCACGATGCCGGCGCCGTGGTGCTCGTGGACGGGACCCAGGCGGTGCCGCAAATGCCGGTTGATCTCCGCGCGGTTGACGCCGATTTCTACGTCTGGACGGGCCACAAGGCTTACGGCCCAACCGGCATCGGCGTGCTGCACGGACGTCGTGAGCTGCTCGAGGAGATGCCGCCGTTTATCGGCGGAGGGCACATGATCCGCACCGTTGCCGCCAACGAGTCGACGTGGACCGACCTGCCCTGGAAGTTCGAGGCCGGGACCTCCCAGATCGCGGAGGCGATCGGGCTCGGCGCGGCGGTGGACTGGATTCAGGCGCTCGGCATCGACCAGATCCGTGCGCACGAGGAGACCCTCGTCGCGGACGGCCTGGAGCGGCTGAGCTCCGAGGTCCCCGGGTTGACGATCCACGGACCGCTGAGTGTCGCGGATCGCGGCTCGCTGATCTCGTTCTCGCTCGCTGGGGCCCATCCTCATGACATCGGCGAGATCCTGGGACGAAGCGGCGTATGCGTGCGGGCGGGGCATCACTGCGCTCAGCCGCTGATGCGGAATCTCGGCGTGAGCGCGACCACGAGGGCGTCGTTTGCGGTTCACAACACGGTGAGCGACATCGCCCAGCTGATCGACGGGCTCGGCGAAGTGCGGCGGACGCTGCAGCTCGACTGAGGGGCGCCGCTACGCTCTGAGCAATATGGACGACGAACTCTACCGCGAGAACATCCTCGACCACTACAAGCGTCCGCACAACTGGAGCCCGCCCCAGGCCGAGCTCGAACACGCTGACTTGGAGTTCCACGACCTCAACCCGCTGTGCGGCGATGAGCTGACAGTGCGCTTGGCGCTCGGAGAGGACGGCCGGGTCAAGGACGTCCGCTTCTCGGGCCACGGTTGCGCGATCTCTCAGGCCGCGGCATCGATGACCTCGGACGAGATCAAGGGCATGAAGGTGGAGGAGCTTCTGAAGCTCGATCGCTCGTTTGTGACCGATTTGCTCGGGATCGACATCTCTGCCACCCGGATGAAATGCGCTTTGCTGTCGCTGAAGGTAATCAAGGGCGCGTCACTCGGTCAGGCGGTCGAGTGGGAACCTGACGCGCCCCAAAGCAGCGCCGCCGCCTAGTCGCGACAACTTCTTGCGCTTGACACGCAGCGCCCAGAAGTAAAGCGCCGACGGCGGTTTAGGCGGCCGCAGGGGGCGGCTGGTCGTCGAGCTCAAACCACACGCAGAAGTTCTGCGCCTCCCCGTCGCCCTGATGCGCGGCACCCCAGCGACTGGCGAGGCACTCGACCAGGAACAGCCCAGCGCCGCAGTGCACAGGTCGGCGCGTAAAGAGGGTCGAGGCATCAAACCCCGGACCCGAATCGATGACCTCGACACAGAGGCGGTCCTCATATGAAGTGATGCGGAGCCCAATCCCCGCGTCCTCTGGCTGCTCGGCATGAACCACGGCGTTCGTGACGAGCTCTGAGGTCAGCAAAGCCACTGTGGCCGCGTCGTCTTCGGGGAGGCGACCCGCGATCGCGCGGCGGATCTCGGTGCGCGCTCGGGCTGGAGCAGTCGGTCCGCGAGGCAATTCGAATTCGATCCGCAACGCGGAGTGCCCGTTCAGCTCTACGCGGGGTGCAATGGACATCACGATGACGGCTCCAGAGTGAGTCGGAGGACGTTGCCGCCTTGCAACACCCCCGCTAGCCGCCGTCGGCCGCCGCGAGCGCGAAGAAGCCAAATCTGCTGGATACCTGTGGAACCCCGCCACGACGGCGTTGCTCCCTGGCCTCAGCAATACGGAGAGTACCCCGATCGGCGGATTAATACCAGCGCTCTCACGGCCGCTCGGCCGCTTGCTCGGGGCCGCGCGGATCCACGAGCTCGAGCGCGCCGAAACCCGGCACCGGGCCGTCCATCAGGAACATCTCGATCGTGAGGTCGGGCTCAACATGGGCTTGGCTGAGAAAGGCGAGCACTTCGCGTCCGGTGAGCTGCTCGATCATTTCGCTGTAGCGGACTTTCATCAGCCGTTGGAAGTCGCGGCGCATGTCGAGCACACGCTCTGACTCGCCGCCCTCCATCATCGTGCGCTCGATCGCGGTGAAGCCATCGCTGAGCACACAGACGATTAGGTTGTCGAGGACGTAGGTCTTGGCCTTGATCGGTCCGCGTCCGTAGTGCTCCCGCATCAACGAGACGATCCGGTTGGTGATCTCAGCCAGCAGCTTCCCGCCGATAAGCGGGTTGGGTGCGGACTCGCTGGGGCGGACGTCGCTCACGTGGCGCCCCAGATGGTTGGCGTCTGTGTGTTGCTCACTCGTGATGCGGGTGACTTGTGACCCGGACGGCTCGGGCCGGCCAGCGGCCTGAGCAGTTGTGATCCTACTCCGACGCGCCCTCGACGTGGCGCTTGAGCTCACCCGCCCTGGCCTTGACGAGCATGTCTCGCAGCAGGTCGACGAGCGGCCCGCGGATCACCATGCCCAGCATACGACCGAGGTTGACGTCCAGCGAGTACGTGGCCCGAGTGCGGCCGCCGCCGAGATCCTGAAGCTCCCAGCTTCCATCCACTGACTTCAGCTCACCCTTCTCCTGGCGCCAGCTGAGTCCCGTCGGGCCCGCGTAGGCGAAGCGGACCGCCGACTTGATCGTGCGCACCTTGGCGTCGGATGATGACTCGCACAGGACGGCGCGTCCATCGCCGTCGCGCTCTAGCGCTGTCATCGCCTTGAGTCCGCCCTGCCATTCGGGCGCCGCTTCGACATCCTCGACCGCTGCCCAGACGCGCTCGATCGGCGCATCGATGTCAGCGGTTGAGGAACCGGTCAAGTTTCCCATGTTGCTCCTCGCGCTCTGGTCCGGAGGATCTTAGTGTCACCATGAGCTTGTGGCACATCTGATGGGCATCAATCACATCGCGCTCGAGGTGGGAGACGTCGATGAGGCGTTGCGGTGGTACCGGCGCTTCTTCGAGTTCCGGCTGCGAGGACGCGCCGGCAGGATGGCGTTCATCGACATGGGCGATCAGTTCATCGCGCTCGCGGGGGGGCGGACGCAGCCGCCCGACGAGGCGCGGCACTTCGGACTGGTGGTCGACGACAAGGAGTCGGTGCGCGCCGAACTCCGGCTGGCAGGAGTCGACGTGCAAGCCAGCGGGTCGCTCGACTTCCAGGACCCCTGGGGAAATCACCTCCAGGTGGTCGACTACCGCGACATCCAATTCACCAAGACGGCGGCCGTTCTGCGCGCGATGAAGCTGGACGGGCTTGGGAAAAGCGAGTCGGCACAAAAAGAGCTTCGGAAAAAGGGTCTGAGCGACTGAAACGGGGCTCCGATCGACCCGGCGCGCCCGCTATGATCCAGCTAGCAAATCCGATCAATCCGCTAGGACTTAGGAACACGTGCCACAAGTCATCGAAGTCTGTCCCGTGGAAGGGCTCGCCCCGGGCGAGATGCGCTTGGTCGAATGGGAGGACCTAGAGATCGGCGTGTTCAACTGCGCCGGCACGGTGTACGCGATCGAGGATCGCTGCTCGCACGATGACGGCCCCCTGGTGGAAGGTGAGCTTAACCAGGATGCCTGCACGATCGAATGCCCACGACACGGCTCGCGGTTCGACCTGAAGACCGGCAAGCCGTTGACCCTGCCCGCGTATGTTCCGGTGGACACCTTTCCGGTGTTGATCGAGGACGAGACGATCAAGCTGGAGGTGGAGTAGTGGCTACTCCCGAGACTTTGACCCCCGCAGCGCCTGCCCTGAGCGAAAACGACCAGCTCCGGGGCATCAATGCCGACTACACCGAGCGCTACGGCTTTCACGACGCCGAGAACTATCTCTACAAGGCACCCAAGGGCCTGACGCGGGAGTTGGTCGAGAAGATCTCGGAGTTCAAGTCAGAGCCCCAGTGGATGCGCGAATTCCGCCTCAAGGCGCTCGAGCACTTCCTCGCCCGTCCGATGCCGACATGGGGCTCGCCGCTGCTGGCCCAGGTCGACTTCGACGACATTCACTATTTCGTGCGCGCCTCCGAGCGCGCCGAGCGCTCCTGGGACGACGTTCCCGAAGACGTCAAGAACACCTTTGACCGGCTGGGAATCCCCGAAGCCGAGCGGAAGTTCCTCTCCGGCGTCGGCGCACAGTACGAGTCCGAGGTCGTCTACCACCAGGTCCGCGAGGATCTCGAGCAGCAAGGCGTGATCTTCATGGACATGGACACGGGGTTGCGCGAGCACGAGGACCTCGTGCGCGAGTACTTCGCGAGCTTGATCCCGCCCAACGACAATAAGCTCGCGGCGCTGAACTCTGCCGTGTGGTCGGGCGGCTCGTTCGTGTACGTGCCGCCGGGGGTGCACGTCGAGATGCCGCTGCAGGCCTACTTCAGGATCAACACGGAGAACATGGGACAGTTCGAGCGGACGCTGATCATCGCCGACGAGGGCTCCTACGTTCACTACGTCGAGGGCTGTACCGCGCCGACGTACAGCTCCTCATCGCTGCACTCCGCGGTCGTTGAGCTGATTGCCAAGCCTGGCGCGCGGATTCGCTACACGACCGTCCAGAACTGGTCGACGAATGTCTTCAACCTGGTCACCAAGCGGGCGGCCGCATACGAGGACGCGACCGTCGAGTGGGTCGACTGCAACCTCGGCTCGCAGCTGACGATGAAATACCCGAGCGTCTACCTGCTCGGAGAGCGTGCTCACGGCGAGATCCTGTCGATCGCGTTCGCCGGCAAGGGACAGCACCAGGATGCCGGCGGGAAAATAATTCATGCCGCGCCCAACACGACGTCGAACATCTTCGCCAAGTCGATCTCCAAGGACGGTGGGCGTGGGTCCTACCGGGGCTTGCTGGAGATCGCCAAGGGCGCCCACGGTGCGCGCTCGAAGGTGGTCTGCGACGCGCTTCTGCTCGACGAGCAGTCGCGCTCTGACACATATCCCACGATCAGAATCGGGGAGGACGACGTCAACGTCGGGCACGAGGCTACGGTCTCAAAGGTCGGCGAGGATCAGCTCTTCTATCTCACGTCTCACGGGATCCCGGAGGAGGAAGCCTCGAAGCTGATCGTCAACGGTTTCATTGAGCCGATCACCAAGGAGCTCCCGATGGAGTACGCGGTCGAGATGAACCGGCTGATCGAACTCCAGATGGAGGGTTCGATTGGCTAGCGTGGATCTCGCTGAGCCCGACTTCCTGGCGGCGCGCCGCGAGCGTGCCGCCGCGCTGAGCTCGACGCTGGTGCTGCCGCAGTTCAAAGGCAAACCGGGCTGGGAGTTCACCGACATCAGCGGTCTGGACCTGGGCGCATACGACACCGCCCTCGCGGGTGGGCACAGCAACGGCGCGGCCGCCTCGACGGCGCCGATGTTCAGCCCTGAGGCCGCGACCGAGCTTCGGCAAGTTGACGCAGGTGCCGCGGCGTTGCACGGCGAGCTCCCGGACGGCGTCGTGTTGGCTTCGCTGGAAGCAGCGGCTCACGATTATCCCGAGCTCGTCGAGCCCCACCTGGGCACGGTGGTCGCGGCCGATGACGTGTTCGTCGCCCGCAACGAGGCCGGGTTCCGGGGCGGGGCGTTCGTGTACGTTCCCCGCGGTGTCGCCGTCGAGCGGCCGATCCTGCTCACGGCGGTTCAGGCTGCGGCGGGCAGCGAACTGGAACGCCGTACGCTGATCGTGCTCGAGGAGGGCGCTCAGGCCGAGGTTTGGGAGCAGTATCTGTCGGCGACCGAGGAAGTCGACGGCATCTTCAACACGGTCGTCGAACTCGTCGTCGGTGACGCTTCGCGGCTGCGATACGTCTGCGGACAGTCACTGTCTGAGCGCAGCTGGATCTTCGGCGCGCAGCGCGCCGAGGTCGGTCGAGACGGCTCGCTTGACTGGGTCGCGCTCGGGTTCGGATCGGCACGCGGGCGAGTCCGGATGGAGACGCGGCTCGGCGGTTCCGGCGCCGAGGCGCGCGTGACCGGCGCCTATGCTACCCATGGCCGCCAGCACATCGATTTCGACACGACTCAGGAGCACGCGGCGCCGAACACAACGTCCGATCTGGCCTTTCGCGGGGTGCTAGGGGGGCGCTCGACCGCGGTGTGGAGGGGCAACATCATCGTCGACCCCGGTGCGCAGAAGACGGATGCTTTCCAGGAGTCGCGCAACCTGCTGATCGGCAAGCGCGCCCACGCAGACGCAATTCCGGGCCTGGAGATCCAGGCCAATGACGTGCGCTGCACGCACGCCGCGGCGGTCGCCCAAGTCGACCCTGAGCAGCTGTTCTATCTTCGCACCCGCGGCCTGCGCGAGGATGTCGCTAAGCGCCTGGTGATCGAGGGATTTTTATCGGCGCTCGTCGAGCGCTTCGAAGAAGGACGGGTCCGAGACGTGCTCGCGGCGACGCTCGAGCGGCGACTCGCGGTGGTCCTCGAAGGGTAGCCCGCCTCGACGCGCTCTAGGATGCGCGTCAGTCATGGCGCGCGGCACTCCGCTGATCCCGCTCGGCTACGGCAAGTTTGTCCGCGCCGATCGGGTGTTTGCGCTGATCCCGTTGGAGAGCCCGGATCGGGGCGACGGCCGCCGGACGCACGTCCATGTCGAGGGGATCGAGGCACCGGTGATCGCGTCTCGCTCGGAGGGCGCGATCGCTCGCGATATCGCCACGGCGCTCGGCCAGTCGTCCGCGCGCGGCCGCTGGGAGGCGAGCGAAGGTCAAGAGGCGCTGTTCTGAGGCAGATCGCCCCGTGCGAGCGGCTGATCGCGGACCGCTTTGGCTTCGAGGCCTACGCGGCGCCGAGTCGTCGCGATCATCATCACATGGGTGATTATCTCTTGCCACCAGACGTTCACCCCGTTGCTACGATCGCCCCGATGGTTTCCGCCACGGCGCCCGGCACGATCACGCTGCTGACCCGGCTCTCGAAGACGGTCTACCGAAAGACGCCGGAGTCCCAGCTCGGCATGCGCCTCAAGCACTTCATCGTGCTCTCATATCTCGCCGACCGCGATGGGATCCCGCAGCAGGAGCTGGGAGACATCTGCGGCGTCGATGCGAATAATTTAGTGCTGATCCTGAACGAGTTGGAGGCGGCCGGATTTGCGGAGCGCCGCCGCGATCCCGAGGACCGCCGGCGTCACATCGTCGAGATCACCGGCACCGGACGGACGGCCTTCAAGCGGGCCGAACGCGCCCGCGAGGCGGTCGAGGCCGAAGTGCTCGCCGCGCTCGATGCCGAGGAACGCGACACGCTTCGGAGCTTGCTGGCAAAGGCCCTTAAGGGGTAGATCGATGCACCCATACGTCGTCCTGGACGTCTTCACGGACGTCCCACTCGAGGGCAACCAAGTGGCGGTGTTCGAAGACGGCGTGGGTCTGAGCGCCGATCTGATGCAGCGGGCCGCCCGGGAGCTGAACCTGTCGGAGACGGTGTTCCTGCTCGCGCCCGACGAAGACGCGGACGCGCGAGTCCGGATCTTCACCCCTGCCGCAGAGCTTCCATTTGCCGGCCACCCGGTGCTGGGGACGGCGTTCGTACTGGGCGAACGGTTGCGCAAGCCGGTGGTACGGCTCCAGACTGGAGCGGGAACGATTCCAATCGAGTTGCAGCGCGACGAGGGCCGGATCGCCTACGGGGAGATGGCACAGCCGATCCCCGTTCCGGAGACCTTTGACCGGGCTCCGGAGCTGCTGGGAGCGCTCGGGGTAGAGCGCTCCCAACTGCCGATCGAGGCCTACCGGAATGGACCACTTCATGTCTACGTCGCTCTCGCCAGCGATGACGAGGTCGCTGCTCTGCGCCCGGACACGACCGCGCTCGCGGCAATCGCAGAGTCCTGTGGCGTCAGCTGCTTCTCCGCTCGAGGCGCTCAGATCAAGACCAGGATGTTCGCGCCCGCACTCGGAATCAACGAGGATCCCGCAACCGGCTCGGCGGCCGGCCCGTTGGCGGTGCACCTCGCCCGGCACGGGTGGATCGCATTCGGCGAACGGGTCGAGATCCGCCAGGGAGCCGAGATTTCGCGACCATCGGTGCTCTACGCGCAAGTCGACGGAACCCCCGCGGAGATCGCGCGGGTGAGCGTGGGAGGCTCAGCGGTGCTCGTCGCCCGGGGACAGTACCGGCTCAACTGAGCACTCCTCGGGTGTTGTGGGGACTCGGGACGAGTGAAATACTCGTACGAGCGCCTTTACTGCACCCTGTTCTGGAGGTGAGCTCATGTCAGAGCCAGCCCATGTCCTCGTCGTCGCGCACCAGACCGCAGCTACCGAGGGGCTGCTGGCCGCGGTACGGCAGCGCGTGGAGCGGGGCCCGGCCACGTTCCACCTCGTCGTGCCCCGCCACCCGCACGGAATGCACAAGCTCGTAGATCCGCAGGACACGGGGGACGACGAGGGCGATGGCGTGCTGGAGTCGGCGCTGCCCAAGCTCTCGCGCGCCGCGGGTGGGGACGTAACCGGGAGCCTTGGCGACGCCGAACCATTGATGGCGATCCACGACGCGGTCAACCTCGGCGACTATGACGAGATCATCATCTCGACGCTGCCGCTGGGGGTCTCGCGCTGGTTGAAGCTGGATCTCATCAGCAAGGCCCGAGCGCTGGGTTTGCCGGTGACCCATGTACAGGCCTCGAGCAAGGTGGAGGCGATGGCGGGGGTCGAGAGCTCCTAGCGTGATTTCGCGTCGGCTTTCGGGTAGCTGCCGCAGCGATGAAGCTCGCCACATTCCGCGTACCGGGGCGCCGCGAGGAGGCGCTTGCCGGGGAAGTCTTAGACGACCGGGTGGCCGCATTTGCCGACCACCAAAGGGTGGTCGACGTACTGGCCGAGGGATCGGCGCAGCCGGGTTCGGGCTCTTGGCGATTGTCGGAGGTTGAGTTGCTGGCCCCGGTTCCGGACCCGGGCACCATCTATGCGATCGGCCTCAACTACGCCGATCACATCGCCGAGACCGGCGCCGAAGCACCCGAAGCGCCGGTGGTGTTCGTGAAGGTACGCGGCTCGGTCGCGCCTCCGGGCGGTCCGATCAGCTGCCCGGAGGTGGTCAAGCGACTGGACTACGAAGGGGAGCTAGCGATCGTTGTCGGGGCTGGCGGGAGGATCGGCGGCTACTGCATCGCCGACGATGTCAGTGCCCGCGACCTTCAGCGCCGCGAACCGCAGTGGACGCGGGCCAAGGGGGCCGACACTTTCTGCCCCTTTGGACCGTGGGTTACGACCGCCGAGGAAGTCCCCGACCCGGGGAACCTGCGACTGCGGACCTGGGTCAACGGGGATCTGCGCCAGGACAGCAACACCTCGAATCTGATCTTTGGCTGTCAGGAGGTGGTCGACTTCATTTCCCAGACGTGCACGCTGCTGCCGGGCGACCTGATCCTGACCGGCACGCCCAACGGGGTGGGGATGGGAATGGACCCGCCGCAGTTCCTCCGCTCGGGCGACCTCGTGCGAATCGAAATTGAGCGATTGGGCATCATCGAGCATCGGGTAGACGGGGATTGATGAGGAGGGAGGTCAGGTGCTGAAGCTGCATCCGAGCGTGATCGACTAAGTGATCCTCGGGATCTACTTCGTCGTCGTGATCGGGATCGGGTTTATCGCCAGGCTGGCGATCAAGACGGATCTGGATTTCTTCTTGTCGGGGCGCTCGCTACCGGCCTGGATCACCGGCTTGGCGTTCATCGCCGCCAACTGGGCGCCCTCGATGGGCTCGGCGTAGGTAAGAGCCGGGACAGTGCGTACTACCTTCGAGCCGGTCGCCTGGTGACGATCGCGGGGATCCTGATCTCGGTGCTCACGGCGCTCATCGCCAAGGGCTACTCGAACATCATGAACTACATCCAGGACGCTGTTCTCGATCTTCAACGCGCCCCTGTTTGCGACCTTCGGGCGCATCAGGCGGGCGCCAGCGACGTAGACCACTTAGTGGTGATCGATGACGCGGTCGATCAGACCGTACTCGACCGCCTCATCGGCCTTGAAGAACCGGTCGCGCTCCATGTCGGCGTGAACCTGCTCGATCGTCTGCCCTGTGTGGTGGGCATAGATCTGGTCGATCCGCTCACGAGTATTGAGGATCTCGCGCGCGTGAATCTCGATGTCCGTCGACTGACCTTCGAAACCGGCCGATGGCTGGTGGACCAGGATCCGGCTGTTGGGCAGCGAGAAGCGCTTGCCCTTGGTTCCAGCGGTCAGCAGTAACGAGCCCATCGACATCGCGACCCCGACGCAGATCGTCTGGATCTCGGGCTTGATGAACTGCATCGTGTCGTAGATCGCGAGGCCCGAGTAGATCGAGCCCCCGGGCGAGTTGACGTAGATCGAGATGTCCTTGTTGGGGTCTTGGGATTCCAGATGCAGCAGCTGCGCCACGATCAGGTTGGCGATGGTGTCGTCGATCGGGCTCCCCAGGAACACGATCCGCTCGTTCAGCAGACGGCTGTAGATGTCGAACTCGCGCTCGCCACGCGCGGTCCTCTCAATCACCATTGGGATCAGCGGCATCTTCTTAACCCTACGGTACGACGACCGCCGTCCCCTCAAAGCGGCCGGCGCGCAGATCTCCGAGCGCGTCTTCGGCCCGCTCGAGCGGGTAAATCGTGACCGTGGTCCTGACGGGTACCTGCGGCGCGAGGGCCAGGAACTCCTCGCCGTCACGACGAGTGAGATTGGCAACCGAGCGGATCGAGCGTTCCATCCACAGGTCCTCGTAGGGGAACGAGGGGATGTCGCTCATGTGGATTCCGGCGCACACCACACTCCCGCCTGGAGCAAGCATTTTGAGCGCCTGGGGAACGAGCTCGCCGGCCGGCGCGAAAATGATCGCGGCATCGAGCGGCTCGGGAGGCCGCTGCTCGCTCCCGCCCGCCCATGTGGCCCCGAGGCTCCGCGCGAACTCCTGCGTGCGTTCGTCACCGGCACGCGTGAACGCAAACACTTGCCGGCCTTGAAACGCGGCAACCTGGCAGATCATGTGAGCCGCGGATCCGAATCCGTACAGTCCGAGCCGCTCGGCGTCACCGGCCAGCGTCAGCGCCCGGTAGCCAATCAGCCCGCCGCACAACAGCGGCGCCGCCTCCTCGTCAGACAGAGCGTCGGGGAGTGGCAGGCAGTAGCGCTCGTCGGCAACCGTGAGCTCAGCGAATCCGCCATCGATGTCGCGGCCGGTGAAGCGCCCTCGCTCGCAGAGGTTCTCGCGGCCGCTTCGGCAGTAGCGGCACTCGCCGTCCGTCCAGCCTAGCCACGGTACGCCCACGCGGCGATCGTCCTCCGTCGTTCCGACGATCTGGTGCCCGAGGACAACCGGGAGTTTGGTCGCTTCGATCTCGCCGTCGCGGAGGTGCAGGTCGGTACGACAGACTCCGCAGGCAACGATCCTCAGGAGCAGCTGCCCCGCTTGCGGTTCCGGGTCGGGGAGGGTAACTGGCCTCAGTGCCTCCCGCTGGCGCTCGAGTACGGTCGCACGCATGGCTTCAATGATGACGTTTCGCCGGCCTCGGCGGCCCTGCCAAGGACAACCGGGTGCCGCTTACGGTACCGCGTCGAGCCACGCACGGCGGCTCGTGTGGGCGGGCGAGGAGCGCCCGGTTTGGAGTTCGTGCCTGACCTCGCCGAGCCTGCCAAACCGTTCGGCAACGACGTTGTGCTGGTGAATCGTCTCCAGGTTGACCTGCCGCGCTGATACGAACGCGCGGTCGTCAAGCTCCGGGAAGGCTTCGATCACGCCGCGAATCATCTCGCGCACGCAATCCTCGACGAAGCGCGGCCGGCGGTGCGCCTTCTCCACCACGTGCGCTTCGTCTGAGCGCTTCATCAGCTCGTAGATCTCGGAGGACATCGACTGCTCGACGATCTCGAGCAGCATTGCCGCGTCGATCTCGTCGTCGCACATCTCCGTGCAGCCGACGTGCAACGTGCCCAAGCCGCGCTGGTTGTGAGTCGCGATCGGGACCGCGGCCAGGATCTGCTCGATCTCTGCGGCTTCGAAGCCCTGTGATTCGAGCCGTTCGCGCGCCGCGCTCGCGACTAGCTCCTGGGAACACGGGCAGGCGGTCATGCCCTGTGCCGTGACGCCGACCAGCCGGCGGGTGCCGAGCTCGGTGCAGATCGCCGATCCGTGGAGGGTGTATAGCTCCTGCGTCTGGATGCCCGATACCGGCGCGGGCTTGTGCTCGGGAAAACGGGCCTCCACGCTGACCTCGGCTCGGCGCGCGTCCTGACGGGTGCGCACGAGCTCGGCGATGTGCTCGGCAAGCGTTTCGACCTTGAACGACGATTCGCCGAGCACGACGTTGTTGATCGCCTCGTTGACGACCTCCTCGAACCGTGACATGTGCGCCCCCTTCTGGTCCGGGCCGAGATCGACTACGCACTCAAAGCGGGCCGAGAAGAGCTGCTGATCACCGGTCTGATCGCCGGCCGTGTCCTCCGTCCGGCGAAGGCGGATGACCTTTTCGACGCCCGTCACTCCGACCCGCGAAAGGCTGAGCTGCACGGTCGGCAATTGCGACTGCACATCAACTACCGAGGCGGCTGGGCGTTGGTTGGTACGCACGAGTAGAGCTAAAGGGTAGAGCGCGCGACCGGTCGGGGTGCCGCCCCGGCAGTCGGGTGTAGCGACCCGGCTTTGGACAAAGGCCGGGATTGTGGTATCAATCCGCCGGCGCGCATTGGAGATTGAAAGAGGGAGGGCACCTCGACCGGGGGAGCCTTCCGAATGGGAGGAGCTCAGGGGAACGTGAGCAACGAGGCGATCGTGCTGTTGGCAGATGAAGCTCCGATCGTGGAGCTCGAAGAGCTGCGTCCGTTGATTGTCGAGGGTCAGGAACGCGGGTTCCTGACATTCGAGCGGATCGCGGCTTGCCTCGAGGAGATCGAGGTCACCAAGGAGCAGATCCAGGAACTGCACTCCTATCTGGAGGAACAGGGGATCGAAGTGGTCGAGGCCGACGGCCGGCCGGCACGCTCTGAGGGCGGGAGCGTTGAGGCTAACGCAGCGGCGAGCGCTGAGCCACAGACTGACCAGCGCAAGAAGGTAGCGCTCGACCTCACCGTCGAGCCAAGCCTTGACTCCCTTCGCCTGTACCTGCGATCGATCGGTCGCGTCGAGCTGCTCACCGCCGAGGAGGAGGTGATGCTCGCCCGCCGCATCGAGCGAGGCGACATGGCGGCCAAGCGGCAGATGATTGAGGCCAATTTGCGGTTGGTCGTCTCGATCGCCAAGAGCTACCTGGGCCGCGGACTCACGTTCCTGGACCTGATCCAAGAAGGCTCGATGGGCCTGATCCGCGCCGTCGAGAAATTCGACTACCGGCGCGGCTACAAATTCTCCACCTACGCCACCTGGTGGATCCGCCAGGCAGTCACGCGCGCGATCGCGGACAAGGGTCGCACGATCCGGATCCCGGTCCACATGGTGGAGAAGCTCAACAAAGTCGTACACGTTGAGCGTCAGCTGGTTCAGCAGCTCGGGCGCGAGCCGACGCCCGATGAGATCGCCGCCGAGCTCGAAACGACCGTACGTGAAGTGCGCGACGTGCTCCGAATGGCTCAGCAGCCGATCTCACTCGAGAAGCCAATCGGCGAGGAGGAGGAGTCAGAGCTCGGCGACTTCGTCGAGGATCAGACCGCTGAGTCGCCATTCGAGCAGGCCGCCGAGCGCCTGCGCCGGGAGAATCTGCGCCGGGCGCTTGCCGCTCTCCCCGAACGCGAGCGCGAGGTGATCGAGATGCGGTTCGGGTTGACCGGCGAGCGACCCTATACGCTCGAGGAGGTCGGCCGGGCATTCAACGTAACGCGCGAGCGGATCCGGCAGATCGAGAACCACACGCTGAAGAAGCTTGAGGCGCTGCCCGAAGCGCAGCGGTTGCGGGACGCTTCGTAGGGAAGGCGATCTGCGGCGTCGCGCTCCGCGGCGGGGTGCGGGAGACCAGCAATCGGCCGGCCACCAAGCGCAGCGCCGACGCTAGACTCAGGCGCGCCTGGCGGGATTCCCGAGCGGTCAAAGGGGTCTGACTGTAAATCAGATGGCCACGCCTTCCCAGGTTCGAATCCTGGTCCCGCCATTCATTCGCGCTATCGGAGATAGGCTGCGACCGCAACGCCCCTGGTGGGGACACCAATCCGTCCCATTTCCAGGGAGTTGATCGCGAAATCTCCTGTGACGATGGAGGTCGCGTCCGAGGCGGTTTTCGAGCGGACCGGCCACGGACCCGCCACGCGTTTGGGCCCAGACCCGCCACGCAACCGTGCGGTAGCACATCCGGGCACGACCCCTCTAATCCAGCCTCCGCACCTCTCAAACAGCTCGACCCACATCTGAGCTTCGTCGTCGGCCTTTGACGCCGAGCCTGCGAGGCTTTCAAGCTTCGATTTGAGCACGTTCTTGACCAACGCCAGCTTCTCCTTCGTACCGGGATGGCCGAGGCAGTTGGCGACCCAGGCGTTGCCGAGGCTGTCGATGGCCACGCCGCGCGGGACGAAACCGACCGTGATCTGCTCCGCTTTGCCGGGATCGTTTGCCGGAAAGCGCGTCACCGTGTCGCTCCTATTGGTCACCCAGATCCGATCCTGCTGATCCACAGCGAGATGGAAGGGTCCCTTGGCCTGGAGCGTGCCGTCCACGGGCTTGTCGTCCACGGTGCGGCCGAGGATGCGCCCCCTTCGCGGCGTCACCTTTGGGCAGATGAACGATCTGGCTCTCTTCATTATCGAGCGCCCAGACGTCGCCATTCTGGGCTTGCCATTCGGTGCGATCTTCGAGATGCCGCCGCCAAACGGGCCCCAGATCGTGGACTGTGCGCCACCCATGAAGTTGTTGTCCAACCACATGTTGCCTTCGCTATCAATCGCGATGCCACCCAGCGAGTTCATCCCGCCGCCGGCATACGCCAGCGAAAGGGTCCACGCACTCGGCGCGAAGCTGAGATACTGGACGAAGGGCACTTCGCGCCAAAGTCTCCCGGCAGGGACGGGATAGAACTCGTCGAGCAGAGCGAACAGCTCCTGCCGGAGGCGTGGCGCCTGCGAAGAACTTGTCGCACGCGTCGCCGCGGACCCGCGTCATACAGCCCGCCAGCAAATTTGCCAGCGTGACTTGCCACCCTCTGCAATCAGATACAGGCTCGCGTCCTGCGCCGAAGCGGCGGCCGAATTGATCGTGAAGCGGCCATCGGCACCGGTCGCCGCCCGGCCCAGTTGCACCGGTGCAACAGCCGTCGCGGCCCACAGCGTTACGGTCGCGCGCTCGACCGGCGCGCCGCCGCTGAGGACCTGGCAGCTGACCAGCCCCGTGAACGGGCGATCCGGGATCGGGGGAACTTCGCCCTGGCTACTCGGCATCAGAGATCTCCTTCGTCCTTTCGCGCGCCCACTGAGCCAATCTGTCGCGCGGACAAGCCGCCGTCATCCCCCCAAATGGATGAGACCCATCACCACTCCGGCCAGCGACGGCCCGAAACCAGGGGCGGGCGCCGAGGTACAGACCGCCGACCTGTGCCGCCCGGAGCTCGCGCTGATTACCGCGTTCGGGTCAGACCAGGTGTCTGGCCGGGCGGTGGGCGGCTCCTGGGGCCGCCAATACCGAGACTGTCGCTTTGGGCTTAGAGCCCGTTATGTGGTGCACCACATAACTGCTCCTCGATCAAACGGGTAGCGTGGAGAACCCGAGCACCGGTCGCGCGTCTTCCGCGAAAGGGCGGAGGGCATCACGTCAGAAGACCCCGACGCGGGATTAGCGGCTGAGGGACGAGAGCGGAAACCGAGGTAACGCAGTGGCGTCAAAGCAGACACAGGAAATCCTCGACCAGCTCGCCGGGATTCGACGTCGCATCGACGAGTTGAGCGACCACTGGGAGGTCGACCACGACGTGGCGACCGTGATTCGCGGCCTGGATGAGCTGTCGGCTAGCTCAGCAGCGTATCCGTCGATCGAGGCGCTGCTCTTCGGCGCCGCCCGGCTGATCGAGCGCGGTGAGCCCGCAGGGCAACGCCTAGAGAGGCTGTCTGATCACCTCCACGGATACACCGTCGGCTGGGAGGACGCGGCCGCGGCCGGTGCCTCGTAGGTGGTACCACCTGGTATGAGCGGATTCGTCCGCGACGGCCTTGCCGGTCGGAAGGGCAGCATGCGTACTTACGTGGCTTCCGCGTTGGGCTACTTGCAGAAGCCTCGACGCGTGCAAGAGAAGCCAATGCGCTGCTCCTTTGGGAACGATTCCGGGCACGTCGCTGATGCCCGGCTTCACGCGAACCAGACGCTCGGATCCGTTCTCGGGCGGCAGCGCCTTCATGATTGGATGGGGCGCCGAGCAGACCTCCTTCCGGGCGATATGGAGGTGTGCCGCTGAGGCGGGGCCGATCAACCAGACAGCCTGGCTGCTGTGGAGCTATTACGGGGTGGCAGCGTTCACCCCAACCGGGTGATGACCGGGTCCGCCGAGCGCCGCGATGATGCGTCCCATACGGGTGCTTATACGAAAGGAAACGAGCTTCTATGAGCGAGCACGACACCTTGCTGGTCCTGGCGGCTTCCTACGACGATCTGGCGGAGGCCGAGGCTGACTATGAAGCTGTCAAGGCCCTCTATCACGAGGTCGAGACCTCGCACGACTTTGACGCCGCCGTGGTCACCCGCGACGAGAACGGCAAAGTCGAGGTCGTCAAGAAGCACGAGCAGCCCACCCGCCACGGAGCGGCGCACGGGCTCGGCTGGGGGCTCGCGGTCGGTGCCGCGTGCGCCCTTTTCCCGGCGGTCGGGCTCCTCGGGGGGCTCGCCGTCGGTGGCGGCGCCGGCGCGGCGATCGGCGCCGTCACCGGTCACATGAAGGGTGGGATGGACGACGATGACCTCAAGCAGCTCGGCGACGTGCTGGAGAAGGGTCAGGCCGGGTTGATCGTGGTCTACGCGACCAACATGGCAGACCAGATCGCGGCGAACGTGAAGGCCGTCAACAAGCACATATCGAAGGAGATCGACGCCAACGCCGACGAGCTCGCGCGGCAACTGCACGAGGCCGAAGCCGGCAGCTGACGCGGCAGCGCGGATCCGCGGTCCCCGCGACTTGATGCGATCGGTGATGTCGTGAATCGGCGGTTGGCTGCGATCGTGTCGCTTGTTCTGTTGGCGGCGTCGGTCGTGTTGGCGGTGGTCGTCGGCGTGCAGGGATTCCCGCGTGGCCTGACCGTGCTCGCGTGCGTTGTGCTCGCGTTGTTGGCGGCGTGGTGGGCGTTGGTTCACCGGGGTGCTGCGCGCTACGCCGCCGCCGCCGCTGCTGGCGTGTCGCTCGCCGGCGCGGTGGTGCTGGTCGTGCTCGAGGGCCGCGTGCTCGAGGATCTATTGATCCTGGCGGGGGTGGTGCTCTCGGTCGCGGCCGCGCGCAGGGTGTTCACCGTCCACGTGAGGCTCTCGGTCGTGTCGCCGCCGAAGCGGCCGGTGTTGTTCTATAACCCGAAGTCGGGCGGCGGGAAGGCGGAGCGTTTCGAGGTCGCGCGTGAGGCTCGCGCGCGCGGCGTGGAGCCGGTCGAGTTGCACCTCGGCGATGATCTCGCGCCTCCGAACGGGGACTTCCGTACGTGTGCGTGCCCGCCGGGACGCGTAACCATTTCGCGCTCGATCTCGGCGTCGACCGCGACGACGTCGTGGGAGCGCTCGACGCGTTCACCAATGGGGGCGAGCGGGTGGTGGACCTCGCCGAGGTCAACGGCCGCGTGTTCGTCAACAACGCATCGCTCGGTGTCTACGCCGAATCCGTCCAGCGCGAGGGGTACCGCGACGCCAAGCTCCGAACGATCGCCGAGACGATGCCGACGGTGCTCGGCCCCGGCGGAGACGCGCTCGACCTGCGCTTCCGGCGCCCGCCCGCGCCTGGACGCCGGCATGCTCGGCATCACGGCCCTCGGAGCGAGCGCGGGCCGAGATGGCGAGAAGCGCGTGCAGCAGTGGTCCGCAGCATCGTTCGAAGTCCGCTCCGAGAGCCCAGTCGCGGCCGGGATCGACGGCGAGGCTCTAAAGCTCGACCCCCCGCTGCGGTTTCGCACCAGGCCCCAGGCTCTCCGCGTGCGGATCGCTCCGCAACACCCGGGCGCTCCCCCTCGGCCACCATGCCCGAAAGCCCGTGCAGCGCGATCCGCGCGATCGCCCACATCGCGACGCACGGTTCTTCCTAGCGCTGGCTTGCGCACAGGATGACGCGCAGCAGCAAACCGACGGGGCTCCCACGCTGCTGCTGTCGTCCATGCGATCACCCTGCTCCGGCCGCGGCTCGCTCCCCTCGTGGTGCCAATCGGCAGTCCGCTCGACACGCAGGGTCGGCGCCTCGCCGCCGACCCTGCACGCGGTCAGCAGGCTCGTGGACCGCCGCTCTGCCAGCGCAAAGCAGTAGCCATCCGAGGCTCGACCGGCCGGCGGCAGAGTGCTGGATCCAGCCCGCAGGAGCAGTCCTGGTCGTGTAGCCGGTTTGGCGACTTATGTGCAGGTGGTTTGTGAACGTGCCGTGGTTGCTGGAGATTGACGGCGGTCACATGTGATCGACGTGGCTGTCGAGAGCGTGGGGTTGACGCGCCGACGACGTACGACAAAAACGACATAACTGATCGCAGGCCGGGGGAACGTCAACGGCGCAGTGAAGGGAGGAGGCCCACGCCGCATCGCCGACGCCGGCACGCAAGAGGCAAGCCGGGGTGGCGGCAGCTGCCGCGGCGTCTGGAGACGCGACGTGCGAGCCTCCTCGGTCCGACGGACCGGCGACGGGTCCTCGTGCGAGCGCCGCGGCACCCATCGCCAGCGAGGCCGCCGTGACCCTGGCTCGTCGACCAGCGAGCTGACGTCGATCACGTCGATCACGTCATTCACGACCTCACATATCGCGTCATCGAGGCGGTCGAAAGGCCCGTTCGTTCACGTCGTTCATGCCGAAATGGCAGCCTCACATAAGGCGACGAACCAGCAGTCTCGCCCGCGACCAGGCGGCGGCTGGTGGCGTATGTCGCCAATGCGATGGCGCACTGACACCAGCGCGCAGGGACGAATGCGATCGTCGGTGAGATGCAAGGTTTACGCGCAAGGGAGGACGAGGGTCACGCCGGCGAGCCGCGGGCGACTACTGCTTCCAGCGCTGGTGCTTGCAGCCGAGCGGGTCCCAGCTAGCAATTCGCCCCGCCCTGCTGTTGGCGAACAGGAGGGCTCGGTGACCGGTGCGGCGTGCGTCCTGCTCTCGCCTCGGCGCGGGTGCTGCACGCCGCCCAACGACGAGGCTGGTCCCGCTGGCACCATCAGCCGGGGCGTGTCGACGGCGACTGGGTGATCGCTACTCGTGGCAACGCGAGCGCCCCGGGCCGCCGCCTTGCTTCCCGCTTCTCAACGGAGGGGTTCTTGGCCTTCAGCGAGTTGCGGCCATCCGCGTCGTGCTTTATCACCGAGATCTCGCAGAGCCACGGCTGTTACGGGTGCTCCGAAGGTCGCTGAGCGCCGCGGCCATCGCCAGAATCTGCGGCCGCTATCTCGCTTTGCGCATCCGTAATTCGCCGCTGGTCTAATGGTCTGCCTCTACGGATGTTCGGTCCGTCAGGCGCTGAGAGGCTAGCTCCAAACGATGCTGGCGCCCGCTGATAAGCGGTGGCGCGTGGGCGACAACCACCCGGAGAGCAAAATGAGCGCTTCTCAAGTTCCCCAGGGACCTCAGGCGGGTCGCGAAGCGGTGAATGCGCCTCGCGACTACGAGGTCGAGGACGCTCGCGGCTACGGCTGGGTCGCGTTCGCCGGTGTGCTGCTGCTGATGCTGGGCACCCTGAACTTCATCGAGGGTCTCGCGGCGATCGGCAACGCCCACTTCTTTTACGCCGGCCAGCACTACATTACCGGCAGCCTCAACACCTGGGGCTGGGTTGTGCTGTGCATCGGCGTGCTCGAGTGGGCCGTCGGTATCGGTGTGTTCGTCAAGAATCAGTTCTCACGCTGGGCCGGCGTGGTCGTCCTTGCCGGCAACGCCATCGTGCAGTTGATGATGATCCCGGCGTATCCGTTCTGGTCGCTGTCGATCTTCACGCTCGACATCCTGGCGATCTACGGACTGATCGCCTACGGCAAGCGAATCGCCGAAAGCTGATCGACACGAGCTCTCGCGTAATCGCGCGGTGCGAGGCGCCATGGTCTTCCGTTCCAGGAAGCGACAGAAGCCCACCGGTGGCGTCTCGCATCCGAGCGCTCTGGCCGTTGACGAGGGAGGGGAGCGGCAGGCACGGCAATGGCAGACCTAGCGGCGGTCCGCGCAGAAGGTGACCCGCGCGTGGAACGAATGGCTGGCGGCCAACAGCCGCGAGTCGACCGAGCTCTACCGCCGCTACGTCTCCGCGCTTGCCGAAGAGGAACGTGCGGCCGCCGCGATCGCACAAACGGTCAACCTCGGCGCTAACGCGCAAGACCCGAGGGCTTGCATTTGCCCCCACCGCTCACAGCGGGCGAACGACGTGAGCTATCGGTGACGCTGTCCGATCGTGCGGACGCCACGCCGACGACCCTGGCCGGGCCGCGTCCGGCGGACGCGATCACGAGCAGCTACGGCGTCTCCGTGAGACGGGCGGATGGACGGCTTCCCGAACACCGTGCCGGCCACCGAGCCGGTGAGCGAGGCGGATTCGGTTGGAATACGGATGAATTACTGCGCGCAACACCGTACGTTGCGGTCAGTGTCGATCGCTCGCGAGGGGCGGCGTTGGCAACGGGATCGGGAAACGACGATCGCGACTCTGTTAGCACGGGCCGGGGATCGGTTCGTCGGACTGACGTCTTGGATGGCGATGCGCGCTCGACCTCGAATCGGCTGTTCGTGTCTCAGCTTCTGCTCCGCGTCCCACCGGAAGCGCGGAGCGCCTCGGCAGAGGGCCGTAGCCCCTCCTGGCGGCAACCGGCGTTAGTGGTGATGGGCGCTCACGATCCGGAGGCGAGCGCATGCGAGGTGTCGTTCCTGAACTGCCCGCGTTGTGGTCTTAGCCTCAGACCGAGGGCCAGCTGGCTGACGATCGAGCATTGCCCGCGATGCATGGCGCGTGCGCGGATCCCGATCACGCCGTTCTCCTCTCCACTGCCCACAATCGAGCTTTACCGCGAGGGCTTCGCGCCGAGCGCGCAGAGCCCGGCGACCGACCAAGCATCACGGGCCCCAGAGAACCGCTCGGACATCCGACGGACCCAGGCCAACGGCGCGCGCGCGTCATTACCGAGGGCCGTCCCATCGGCTCGCGCGAAGTAGGCGGCGGCGAATGCGAGCCAGCGAAGCGCTCCACGACGCGGGTGACGGCATCCCACCGTTCTGGACTCGCTGGAATGGCAGCACGCAGTGGCGTTACACGCTCGGGGTGGAAGAGGAGCTGATGCTCCTCCAACGGACGCCGGATCACTCGCCGGCACCGTCCGGTGACGCGGTCCTTGAGCGGCTCTCGCACGAGCTGTTCAAGCACACCTCGCCGGAGACGCACGCCTCAGTGATCGAGTTGGCGACGGGGATCCATCGGGATGTCGCGGGGGCTGCAGCGCAGCTGACGACGCTCCGCGCCCGGCTTGCTCGCGAGCTCACTGGGATGGGCCTGTGCGCAGCGTGCGCCGGCACGTATCCGCTGGCGAGGACAGACGAGATCCGGGTTTCCGGCGGGGCGCGCTACGAGAGAGTTTCCGAGTCGATGCGCATGCTGACGCGCCGAGAGCCGACGATGGCGCTTCACGTTCATGTTGGCGTGCCGGAGCCCGAGGACGCGGTCCGGCTGCTCAACGGCCTTCGTGAGGTGGTGCCGGTGTTGCTCGCGCTGTCGGCAAACTCCCCGTTCAGCCAAGGGCGCGACAGCGGCTTCGCCTCGGCACGCACCGTAATCTTCCAAGCCTTTCCCCGGACTGGAACGGCCCGGCCGTTCGCCGACTACACCGACTACGTCGACGCGGTGGACCCCCTGATCGCCTCTGGCGCGCTGCCCGATCCGAGCTTCTTGTGGTGGGACGTGCGCTTGCAGCCAGCGCTGGGAACGGTGGAGGTCCGATTGATGGACGCCCAGTCGAGCGTCGCCGACAGCGCGCCGCTAATCGCGCTTGTCCAGTCGCTGGCACCGCTCGTGCTGGAGGGCGAGCCGCCGAACGGCGCCACCGCCGCAGAGATTTTGGCGGAGAACCGCTTCCTCGCTGCCCGCGACGGGCTGCAGGCAAGATTGATCGACCCCGTGAAGCGAGAGCTCGTGCCGATCAGAACGATCGTGGATGCCCTCCTGGAGCGATGCCGTCCATACGCCACCGTGCTCGGCTGCCCCGCAGAGCTCGACCAGATCAGACGCCTTGCCGCGGCCAACGGAGCGGATCGCCAACGTGCACAGGCACGCGAGGGCGGGCTCGTCGACCTGGTCACGACACTCGCGCAGAGCTTCACCACGCCCGGTCTGCCGACCGCGGCAAATGGACCAGCCAACCGTACGCAGGACCGCTGATCTCGACGCGCGAGCCTTGAGGCGAAGCTCCCAGCGTGCATGTTTCGGAATCACTACGGAGTCAGCTTGCCGGTCTGACCGAATGCCTTGTGCGGACGCGGATGCAAGTCTCGGTCGGGCGTCCGATGGTGACGAAGTGGCGCCGGCGAGAGGCACCTCCTCATCCCGGGCCGCAGGCCGATCCGGTCGACTAACTGACGCGCGGATCGATCTCCATGTACGTCGCCCGACACGGACCGTTTCCCCACGTTCGCGCTCAACCGGCGAAGCAGAGACCTCATTTCGCAAAACTGCGGGCATCCGGCCCGCACCGGATGATTGACCTGCAATGCGCGGACAGCAGGGACGCAAGATCGCTAGCTGAGACCCTGTTCGGCTGCAAGCACCAGCGCTGGATGCAGCAGCCGGTCGCAGCTCGCCGGCGTGGCGCTCGGACTTGTGCAATCGCCCACAGGCATCAGCTCGACGGCGGCCCGGCGCTAACGGACAAACGGGGCCACGCCCGCGTCGGTGCCGGTCGCCCTGGTGTCGACTCGCGCGAGTCGTGCGTCCGGGACGGCCGCCGGTCGTGCGGCCCGGTACACGGAGGCACCCAAGGGATCTCGGCGCCTCCGTCGTCGCCAACGCACTCGCCAGCCCGCTCCTCGGGCGAGTCGTCAAAGCACTCGTCCGGGCGCGGCAGCCGAGGAGGCCGGGCTCGGCGCTCAAGTCGTCGCCGCATGCGTCGTGATCGGCGGTTCAGCTCGTAGGCTAATAACGCTTGCCCGCGGCTGTCAGAGCGCTGCGCGAGATCGCTCGGGCGATCCGGCGACGTGTCCGCGTCGACGCGGTCGTGTTGGTGGGGACTAACCCCAAGGTGAGTTTGGCCGAGTCCGGCTCGAGCTTCCCCGCGTTCGGGTGTCGGGTTGCCTGGTCGAGAATCGCGTTGATATGAGCCGAGCCGCGTGCGTGTCTGCAAGGCCCGCCCCAAGCGGCGCGAAGCCTCTATCGGGGCCCCCGCCGCACGGGGTTGGGGTCAGCGCCAGCCAAGCGCCGGCGCGACGTGGGTGAGGATGTTCTCGATGACATGAGCGTTGTAGTCGACGCCGAGCTGGTTGGGCACGGTCAGCAGCAGCGTGTCCGCCGCCTGGATCGCCTCGTCCATCCGAAGCTGCTCAACGAGCACGTCGGGGTCCGCTGCGTAGGAGCGGCCGAAGATCGCGCGCGTGTTCTCGTCGATCATGCCGATCTGGTCTTGGGAGTCGCGGTTGCCGGCGAAGTAGGCGCGGTCGGTGTCGGTGGTGAGCGCGAAGATGCTGCGGCTGACGGACACCCGCGGCTGACGGTCATGCCCGGCCTCGTTCCACGCCTCGCGGTAGGCCTCGATCTGCTTGCGCTGCTGCACGTGCAGCGGTTCGCCGGTCTCGTCGTCCTTCAACGTCGAGCTTTGCAGGTTGAGCCCGAGCCCGGCCGCCCAGACACTCGTCGCGTTCGATCCCGACCCCCACCAGATCCGCTCTCGCAAACCAGCTGAGTGCGGCTCGATCCGCAACAGACCCGGCGGATTGGCGAACATCGGCCGCGGGTTCGGCCGCGCGAACCCGTCGCCTCGCAGAACCTCCAGTGCGACCTCGGCGTGCTTGCGCGCCATCTCGGCATCGCTGTCGCCGTCGGCGGGTGCGTAGCCGAAGTACCGCCAGCCATCGATCACCTGCTCGGGCGATCCCCGGCTGATCCCCAGCTGAAGCCGGCCGCCAGCGATCAGATCAGCCGCCCCGGCCTCCTCCGCAAAGTACATCGGGTTCTCGTAGCGCACATCGATCACGGCAGTACCGATCTCGATCCGCGAAGTCCTCGCGCCTATCGCCGCCAGCAGCGGGAACGGCGAGGCGAGCTGACGCGCGAAATGGTGAACCCGGAAGTACGCGCCGTCGGCGCCCAATTCCTCCGCCGCGACCGCAAGCTCGATCGACTGCAGCAGCGCATCCGCGCCCGAGCGCGTCCGCGAGTGCGGGCTAGGGCTCCAATGACCGAAGGAAAGGAATCCGATCTTCTTCACGCGTTCCCAAGTCAGCCGGACCGACAAGAAGGCAGCAGGTCTTGACCACGCCAGGCTAGCGCTAGCGACGCGGCGAAGCCGGCCGCGCAGGCGGCGCCGGAGCCCGCGCGCATCCCACGCGATCGACCACTCCAGCACCAACCAAACCTGACCGGCGCGAGTCCGGCGTCGCCAAACGCGCTCGTGTAGGGCGTCCACCTCGAAGCGCGAAGGCCTCGCGCGGTCGGCGAACTGGAACGCCTAGCGGCAGCCACGGACCGAGCGTCGCGTGGCTCAGTCACCGCGGCTCACCGCGTGGAACTCAATTCGATAGGCGAGCGTGTCCTCGTCGATCGGCTCGGCGTGGGCGGCGCGCTGGCGCATCGTCTCGCGGTCGGGCTCGCCGGCTCGTCGGACGTCCGCCCCGGTGACCGCGGCGAACGGGACAAGCTTGATGGCGTCGACCTCGATCTCACCGGGGCCGACCCGGTAGCGGCCGCCTGCTTGACCCGTGGCCGCTTCCACAGTCGAACCGAGAGCGTGATGTCTCCCGCCCAGGACGTCGTTGCGCAACTCGCGGCTGAACTCCATGACCAGGACGCCAGCTGGCCGGCAGCTCACGCCGACGAACGAGTCGTCGCCGAAGCGCTCGCCGGCCGGATTGTGGGGCTCCGACGGATGCGATCGTCGGCACTGACGACCGCTGGCGTCTGAAAGGACCCGCTCTCGGTTGCCGGGGGCGCACAGCTGGATCACGCCTGGAGGGGCAGCGTCGGATTCGCTGCCCCTTCGCATGCGCAGCGGCAGTCTCGCGGCGGCGATGGGATCAGCCGTGGGGGCCTGGGGGTTCTCGTGGTAGCTGGGCCCCGGTTCATCGGCGAGCATCCGGGTCGCAAACTGGAGCTCGGCGCCCCGCCGTACCCGGGGCCGGACACTGATGCTTGCGCCCAAGGCGAGGCGCGGACCGGGTGCTCAGGCGGGTTTGTCGGTTTCCCGCGAGGGTGCACGGGCAGACGGGTGTGATGGGTCGGTGGGACGCGGGTGGCCGGCTTAGGCTGGGCGCTGGCCGGTGACTGCGAATAGGCCTTCGGCGAGGGTTTCGGCGCCGAACGCCGAGCTCAGCTTCGCGTTGATGCCGTGGTCGGCCAGGAAAGCGGGAATCTCGGATGCGTCGATGAGCACGTTCTCGTGCCGCTCGCTGTCGCGTCGCCACGAGCCGTCGTTGTTGGGTAGGAACGTCGTGATGTCTCGGATGAACCGGCCCGGCGAGGGCACCGAGAACTCGCTGATGATCGCCCAGTCGGGCCCGAGCTTGGCGTAGGTCGGCGCATGCTGTCGCGCCCGTCCCCATTGGAGGTCGCAGACATCGAACGCGAGCACGCCACCGGGGCGCAACGCCGATGCGATCGCGATAAGCGCGCGCTCGAACGCGCCCTGGTCGGGGAGGTAGTTGAGCGGATGTCCGACCGCGACGATCGCGTCGGCCTCGGGCAACCGCTCGTCTGGAAGCGTGAGCCGGCGAAGTTGAGCGCCATCACCCACGACCTTCCGCGCGATCTCGAGCATCGCTGGCGACGCGTCGGTCGCGCTCACGCGATGGCCGGCGGCGATCAGCGCTCTCGTCAGCAGACCGCTGCCGCAGCCGAGCTCCAGCACCAGACCATTCCGGGCCCGCACCGGCGCCAACAGCTCGACGATCCCCGGAGCACAGGCGGCAGCGTGAAAACCAAACCCGAGGTGGTGCACCCACGCCAGGTCGCGTCGATAGTAAGGGGACTCGTGTGAAGGCACCGGGCGATCCTGCCACTCCGAAGCCGCCGCCGGAGAAAGAACGCCGCTCATCCGCCGTCCCGGAGCTCAGCCGCGCACCTGAAGTCAGTGAGCCATCGGGTCGACCGAGGCAAGCAGGTCAAGGTAGCGGGCCGCGGCGATCAGCGGCCGGCCGTGGCCGAGCAACGCGTCGCGGATCTGCAGCGCGCGCTCGCGCATCCAGGTGAACAACTCCTCGGCCAGCACGCGAGTGGGTCGCTCATCGAACGAGGGATCCGCCACGGCGTATTCGCCCCGGCCCAGCGATTCGGGGCAGCTGAAAGGATCCGCGGCTGAGGTAGGGCCTCGGCGAGGTGCCTTGCGGTCCTTTTCCGAGACCCCCCTCCCGAACCCGGCGTGACCATTTCTGATCACCGGGCTCTCCAGCGACTATTCCGTGTTTGTTCACGGAGGACACTCAATACCGTTTCGGCGTTCTGCATTACGCATACCTCCCGGTTCTTGGATGTCCCGTCACCTGTGCCCCTTCGCCCTGCAGACGGCTCTCCCGTCCTCCCTGGTGCGGCGTGAATCGCACGACTACTATGGGCACTCCGTCACCATCGGGCTCGCGCCCCGCAGGTGATCCCGCGTTCGTCCCTGTCATACGTCCGAGCACGACGTAGGCGTCCCACTCATCCCCTTGATTGCCCTCACTGGGCAACGCCCCACGCTCCGGAGGTTGCGGCGACCCCTCTACGATGCCGCCGCAGAGCATGGCGCCGGTCTCAGATGTCTTTCCGGCGGACTGGCCTTTACGTCTTCTGGGGATTGGGATATCAGGCAATCCAGCTTTCGCCATATCGCGCGGGTCTCGCGACGCGCCGCCCCTGACACCTGGGCTCGACCGCCGCTTTTCTGGCATGCGCTTGTCCCGTTCACCTTTCAGATCCGCGGTAAGCCATCAGACCCAAGGACCCTCCTCCGAGTCCCTCCCGGCTGCGCCGGGGATACAACAGGGCGCCTCGCGGCGCATTAGAGGTAGGCCTTGCTCGCCAGGTCGGCGCCGTACTCCAGCAGCAGCCGGCGCAGATACGCAGGGGCCATGACAAAGATCGCGCTCGCCTGGTCGCAGAGCGGGCGATCGAGCTGTCTCGGTCGATGCTCAGTCGCGTCGATCCCCCACCACGCGAGCAGTGTCAACGCCCGGTCGCTTGTCTGCTCCCCGGGCGCCAGACCGGCCGATAACGCCGATGCCCCACGGCGCAGGTGCTCGTAAAGATTGCAGGCCAGCACGGAGCGGCAGCAGTTGGCATGGCATAGGAACAACGGAACCGCGGGCGAGCTGCCCAAACGGGCGCTCCGGCTCCTCCGCCGAGGGTCCGACGCCGGCGAGCCACCAACGTGCCTCGCTCGCGGGAATGCCATCGCTGAAGTATGCGCCCACGCGCGCGGCCAGCCGGCGGATCCCGCCTGACGGCCACCGCCGCGCACACTGCCGACCAGCGCGGTGGCACCGGGCGGCGAATCCTCGCTGCGCTCAAACGCCCACAGCGGGCGGCGCGGTATGCGCTTCGTCGCCAAAGCAGAAGCATGGCATGGGCAACGCACGATGATCAAAGCGATCGTCGGCGACGCAGCGGATCTCTGCGCCCGCGGTGGCAACTCGTTGCGGCCGATGCCGTCGGGCGTGACGGCCGCCATGTGGCAGGCGTCCCCAGTGGCTCGCGGAGGCGCCCGTAGCTCAGCTGGATAGAGCGCCTGTCTACGGAACAGGAGACCGGAGGTTCGAATCCTTCCTGGCGCGTCGGATAGAGACTCAGCGGGAGCGTAGGGGGCGACGAGTGAGCCGTAGAATCGCTGCCGTGCCGTTCACGCTCAGGAACCTCAAAGAGGATCTGGATGATGTCGGGTCGAACTTCGACGGCGCGCCGGACTTGGAGTTCCGCCTCGCAACCAAGGCGCTCGAGCTCGAGCAGTCTGGGCTTTGCTATCAGCGCGTCCCGCCCGGCTGTCGCTTCCCGTACGGCCACACGCACAAGGAGCAGGAAGAGGTGTACGTGGTCGTGCGCGGGAGCGGACGGATGAAGCTCGACGACGAGATCGTCGAGGTCACGGAGTGGGACGTGGTGCGCGTCCCGCCCGGTATGTGGCGAGGCTACGAGTCCGGGTCGCAGGGCCTCGAGATCCTCGTCTTCGGCGCGCCCAACCTCGGCGAGAACCCGCGGGACGACGTTGAGGGTCAGCGGGACTGGTGGGATGAATAGCGCCTGGTGGAACGAAGGTCGGAGGCGCGAGTCCTCTCGGGCGCGTCGGCGTTTCGAACCGGTCGGATGGTCGCGGGCGACCCGCGGGAGACGCGTTCGTATCACGGCTGCCACCCTGCTGGCTAGCTGACCGAGGCCATCAATCGCATCGATCGGTTCTTGAGCGTCGAGGCGCTTAAGGCTGCTTGCCTGACCGGGAAGGACGTCGCCCTCCGATGCCATATTGGGGCGATGAGGCTGACTCCGGAGGCAGCTGCCTTCCTGCTAGACGTGGTCGAGATCGATGAGAGGCTACGTCGCGATCGGCGTGTTGACCCCATTCTTCTGATCCAGACTGGTCCTCGTTATGGACTGAAGCCTGGCGCTCGCAATCCTCGGACGCTTCCACACCCTGGGCTGGTCGATGAGCTAGAAGGAGCGGGCTTGGTGCGAACGGAAGTGCCGACGAGCACGGCTGTATCGCGCAGGCTGAGGGTGACAGGCGAGGGACGCGAATTGGCCGATCGGCTCACGCGATCCGTTGAACTAGACGAGGGCTCTGTGGGTTGACTCGAGGCGGGCACTCCGGACACCCGGTACGTCTTGGACGCTGCGCACGGATGCTCCGTGCGCGCCGACCGTCGCGCTATCGTCGCTCGCCGTGAGCGAGATGAACATCCCGATGTCAGTGCCGCTCGATTCCGAAGGCTTCCTCCGTCGAGAATGCCCAACATGCGAGCGTGAGTTCAAATGGCGCCCGACGCCTGAGGGCGAGCAGGGCGAACCCGAGTCCGACGGCGGGTACTTCTGCGCCGTCCAGGCACCGACCGGCTCATGGTGGACGAAGCCCCAGCTGGAGGCCGCGACGTCTCAGGCGTTCGATGCCGTCGTCAAGCCGAAGCTCGACGATCTGCAAGCGTCGGTGGAGCGTGCGTCCGGCGACTTCATCAAGGTCAGCATGTCGCGCACGGACCCGCCGAAGCCGCCGGCTTTGACGGAGATCGACGACATGCGCCTGGTCGAGTTGTCTTGTCATCCAACGGAACCGATCAAGGTCCTCGACGACTGGGACCGCGAGGTCCACTGTCTCCTCTGCGGCCAGATCGCACAGTCCCGTCAATAGCGTCGTTCATCGCATCCCCACGTTGCGCGCGAACGTCTGCAGCGCAAGGCGCATCTGTTCCCCGAGTTCCGTGACCACATGGGTCAACTGCAGCTCCTGCTCGGTCGAGCCAGCACGCACAACTCACGGCTCGTTCGCCCACTGGAAGTCGGTGTGCATCACACCGTCGAGGCCCAAGTCGATCATCGCGCGGACAACGACGGTGCCATCCTCGATCAGCTCCACGCCGCGACCAACGCGCAGCATGTACGGGATTGGCGCGCCGGCTGAGATCGTCGAGGTTCTCGTCCAGTGGACGAGAACCTCCGGCGAGCCCATGTACTCGAGCGTCTTCAAGTACCCGTCGACGTGCATCGTTCAGCGACGCCGCCAGCTCGTCGAAGCGGCGAATCGCCGCGTACGTCGCCTCCTTCCAACGATCGACTCGGTCAGCCTGCACGATCTCGCCGCCCAGCGTTCCGCGCACAGCGGCGACCGCCTCGGTCAAGTCGAACGCACCCGCCTCGATGGGCAGCTCGTTCCACGCCGTCGGGTCGTTCGCGATCGACGCCATCGGTGGACGACTCTTGGGGTCCAGCACCGTCGCCCGGTCGACGAGATCATCGAGGTGGCCTGCGTTTGGATGCGGACGGTAGGTAGTCCGCGATCCTATGTGGCGCCGCTGGCGCCGGCTGATGGCCGGGAGGCGGGAAGTGACGCCGCACGCGAGCGCCCACATCGTCTTCGTGAGCGCGTACACATCGGCTGCGAATGGATCCGCTGTCGCGGGCTCGTTGAGCATCTCGAACGGCGTGAAGTTCACCGGTCCGAGTGCCTTGCCCTGTTTAGTCAGCCCCGTCCGGTCCGGCAGCGCTACAAGGCCGAAGTCGCCGATCACCGCCTCGCCGCCGAGCTCGTACAGATTGGCTGGCTTGATGTCCCGATGGGCGAGGCGGTGCTCGGCCTCCAGTCTCGCGAGTGTGCTCGCGATGGCTCCTACCGCCGACACCACCGCCGGCAAGTCCGTGTCGGCTAGCGCTTCCCGCAGTGGTCTGGCGATCTTCATGACGAGCCACGGCTGATCGTCCGGGCTCGGCTCGTCCGGGATGTACGCGTCGATCACCGGCAGGACACCGGCATAAGCGCCCAAGGACTGCAGCGTGCGGATCTCAGTGACGAACCGCATGTACGGCTCGCGGTTCACCTTCTTTGCGTTGATCTCCTTGAGCGCGCCCTCCTCGCCGGTCTCGACATGCTCAGCCCGATAGACCGTGGCGTTTACCACCGCGTCCGATCCGTTCGTGGAGCTTCCACGGCCCGAGTTGGCGTTCGGTCATGCCTGCGAGTATCGCGTTTCAGTGCCGGCACTGTCAGCGCGCCCTAGTCCGTTGTGTCGGCTTCTGGTGGATGAGCAAAATCGCCCACAGGCGCGCGTGGGTCGTCCTAGCGCGGGACGATCGCATCCACTGCCCGGCCGCTATCGCAGCGAGTGATCGCAATGGCCGACGCGGGGATGTCGACTTTGTGTGTCTCGAGGTCGACGTGGTGGCGTGACGCTCGGCCAGCCGTACGGTCACGCTTGACGGACTCAGTGGAAAGGGGTACTTTCCAGCATGATGTCTGAACGCGATCTCCCAGAGGCAGTGGCCGCTCTAATCACGGCGCAGAGCGAGTACGCCGCCGTCCAGGCCAATACCGACACCGTGCTCGCTGACGCGCAGCGGCGTCGCGAAACCGCCATGCGGCGGGTCGCGGCACTCGGTTTATCCCACCGTCGCATCGGCGAACTGACCGGCCTCAGCCACACCCGCGTGAACCAGATTCTCGGCACCGGATCCAAGCGGCCCCCGCACGACGTCCACTTCCCGCCCGGCTTCCTGCCGGCACCGACGACGGTGTCTCTTGCCGCGCTGCGTGTCATCGGGGAGCAAGGGCCGCGAGCGTGGAGACTCAACGAGGTCGCCAACGAGCTCGCCGCACGCGGCTGGCCACGAGACGATCTCGAGTCTGTCCTCGTGGGACTGGTCACCGAGAACGTCCTACTGTCGGTCGACGGCGGCTACTTCACGCTCCATGGATACGGATATCCCGGGCAAAGCGCCCCGACGCCCGCCGTCGCCTGACGTCAAACTCCGTCGACGTGTGATGGTGTCTGTGACCCTGCAACGGCCACTACAGTCCGACCATGCCGCTGTTCGATCGCTACGTCGCCGTTGACTGGAGCGCGAACAACAGCCGCAAGCTCGACAAGGACAGTATCTGGTCATGCGTCGCCGACCGGCTCACCGATGATGTCCAGACGCGTAACCATCCCACCCGAAGAGGGGCTGAATCGTGGCTCCTCCAAGAGCTCGCGGCCGCCGCCGCTGCGGGCGAGCGCGTCCTCGCCGGGATGGACTTTCCGTACGGCTATCCCACCGGGTTCGCCGCCGCGCTCGGACTCAGCGGCGACCCGTGGCGCGCGACACGGAGCTATCTCACCGGCAATATCGTTGACGACCACGACAACCGAAGCAACCGCTTTGAGGTTGCATCTGACATGAGCCTCGCGCTCGGCCGTCGCGCGCCGTTCTGGGGCCGACCACAGCACCTCTCTCTTCCTGGGCTCTCAGCGCGTAAGGACGTGGCCTACCACGACACCGAGCAGCCCGATCGACTCCCTGAGTGGCGAGGAGTCGAACGAACGCTGCGCGACCGTGGCGCCTCCCCTCAACCCGCATGGAAGCTGGCCTACACGGGATCCGTCGGCAGTCAGACTCTGCTGGGAGTTCCGGTCGTGCAACGTCTCCGGAATCACGAGTCGTTGCGCGACGTGAGCCATGTGTGGCCGTTCGAGGTGCTTGTTCCCGATCTGCCCGCAGGATCCAGGGCGGTGGCGCACGCGGAAATCTGGCCATCCATCGTCCCGTTCGCTCACGAGGCCGGCAGCTGCGCAGACGAGCGCCAGGTCCGAGCGGTAGCGCGAGCGTGGCGCGAGTTGGATCGTCGCGACCACCTCGCGACATGGGTGCGGCCTCTATCCGCGCGGCAAGCGCTCGCGGTTCATGCCCGGCCACGACCAACGGATCAACCCCGCTACCGGCCGCCGTTTCAACGATCACTGAAGGGCCGGAGTGCCGGTTCCTCGGCGACGGCGCGGCGCCGCGGTCGGCCACTGGCGTCTGTCGGCACTGACGATCGCTTCCATCCCGAAGCATGTTCTAGCCGGCGACTGCATCGGCGACCGAGCGCTCGCGCTAGGACCTGTATCTGGCGAATCTCAGGTGCGGACAACTGCCGCAGCCGGCGATCTGCTCTTCTATCGACGCGCTACTTCTGCAATCGCTGGTTGGAGGTGCCAGCGGCCACGACGTGCTTGCTCCTGCTGGTCGTCCCAAGGGGGCACCTGGTCAGCGGCACCGCGGCCAGCGCTCGCACAGGCGAAGCAGCACCCCCGCGTTACGCGCATACGGGGCATTCGGGGGGGGGGATTCGATCGAAGTACCCTGAGCTGCCGCGGTAGCGGCCCCGACTGACCGATCGAACACGCTGCATCACCCTCGCTACGCGAGCGTGGACTCGAGCCAGTCGAACGCCGCGGTCCAGAACACGACCGGAGCCAGACCCTCGCAATGGCCCTCGGCGCCCTCCTTCTGGAGGAAGCGACGGAACTCCTTCGGGCACGTGAGTGCGTTGAACAGCTCCTCGCCCTGTCCCGTGGAAACGGGGTCGGTCTCGTTGTCGGTGACGTAGCTCGGGCAGGTGATCTTCGGCGCCTGCTCGACGCAGTTGTAGCGGCGCATGTCGCCCAAGTACGCACGCGGGCTGTCGATGCCGTGCGTCGCCATGCGCGGACCGAGCAACGTCTTCATTGCGGGGTTCTCCAGCAGCGAGTCGAACTGCGCATCGGCAGTCGGGTCGTCGAGCGACTCCCACAGGTCGCCGAGCCGTCGCTTCAACGACCCGGCGATGTCGTACTGGCTGGGGTCGACGATCATCGCCGCCAACCGCGGCTCGCCCGACGCGCCTCGCGGTGCGAGGAGACCGCCGAACGAACGCCCGACGAGCACGATCCGCTTCGGGTCCACCTCCGGGCATCCCAGCACCACGTCGACCATGCCGGGGACGACGCTCTCCCAGTCGGGTCGCATCGGCTGCCGTCGGTCGTACAGGACCGCGCCGGTTCCGGGCCCGTCGAGTCCCGCGAACGCCCAGCCGCGGTCGAGCGCCGGGTACACCGCCGGGTACGTCTCCTCGGCCGTGCCGTCGTACCCGCCGATGTGCAGGATCGTCGGGAACGGGCCGTCGCCCGCCGGTGCGAAGAAGTAGCCGGGCGTGTCACCCTCGAGGACGGTGCCCGGTCGCTCGAGGTGTGGCAACGCTGCCCGGAACGCCCGCACGAGCGCCGGATAGGCGGTCTTCAGCTCCTTGCACTCCAGGTCGTCGCGGTGCCAGAAGAAGGCCTGGCGGTAGTACTCCGCCGCGCGGAGGTGCTGGGCGGCAGCGCTCGCCGTGTGGTCGCCCGCGAGTGCTTGGTCGGCCTGCTGCACCAAGCCGTCGGCGAACTGCGACCACGCGCGGTACCAGCTGTCGCGATCGCCCGGCGTGATCTGCGACGCGATATACAGGCACTCACCCACATTCGCCATGCCGGCGTCGCACTTCCCGACGCTGCGCTGCAACTGCCCGTCAAAGCCGACGTCGTCGAAGAAAAGCTTCATGACCGAAATCGTATGCGTCAGGCCGCACTCGTGCCGCCCAGGGCCGCCCACCCGCGGGCCGCAGGAGAACGAAAGTCATGCTGGAGCACCGGCTCGAATTGGCCGACACCCGGTCCGGCGCGGTCCGTGTGTGCGATACACGCCGGCTCGAGGAAGCAGCAGAGTTTGTCGCCGCCGCCAATTAATGCGAAAAGGACGACACGCGGGAGCAAATGCGCATGGTCAGCTCGCTTCTGAACCTTCGTGCGGTTGCGGAAGCCAAATTCGTACGAGATCTCGTTTCATTCTGCGGCGGTAATCCCGGTCGCCTCGCCCGGCCACCTGCTATGCGCGGAATGCTCGCATCCGCCGACGAGCGCTTTCGTACTTTCAGCCGCCTCGGCACTCACTTGTGCTTCGGCGACGAGGCGCTCGTCCGTTACGGCGCGGTCCTCGCGCCTGCGCGCTTGTCCTTTCCGCTGGCGACCAAGCTGATCGGGACAGTCGGTATCAACGGAAAGGAGGCGTGCGCTTTCCGTGGGCGTGGGCGTCTGCCCACCGCCGAGCTAACCGGGGTAGCACCGCGACCATCCTCGTGAGCGGCGATCAAGATTCTCGCTGCAAGTAAGGAGCGCGAGCCTGATCACATGCCGCTGCCAGTCTCGCCGGCCCGCTCGCGCATCCAGGCAGCCAGGGCTGGCGGCAGCGCGGGGGCGGTGGCAGCGATCGCCAAGGCGCCGTCGTTGGAGACGATCGCCCGTGCCACGGTCGCGATCGTGATCCCGTGGTCGGGGCGCCAGACGATCTCCACTTCGTCACCCGCGCCCAGCTCACCCTCCTGGACAATGCGCAGGTATGCGCCGGGACGGCCCGCGTGCGCGAAGCGGCGCAGCATCCCGGGATCACCGAACGCGATCCCGAGCTTGTAACACGGCTGGCGCGGCTGGCACACCTCAAGCTCGCACGAGCCGATCTGCCAGCGCTCGCCGATGACCGCGCCGGAGATGTCGACGCCGATTGTTGTCAGGTTCTCGCCGAACGCGCCGGGCGCCAATTCGGAGCCGAGCACGGTCGCCCACCACGCCGTGTCCTCGCTCGCGTAGGCATAGATCGCTTTGTCCGGGCCGCCATGAACACGCCGGTCGGCTTGTTCATCACCGCCAAGGTTGACCCCTCGCACCGCGACCCGGCCCGCGACCGCAGACTTGCCGATCGCGCTGGTCACGGGCCGTCCTCGCCGGGAGATCGCGATCTGCCGTCGGTGGCCAACGTTCACGCTCACAAGCGCACCCATCCTCCTGCAGTCAAGCACGCATGGCACAGGCTGCGCGCGGCCCGGCGTCGTCATCGCCCTCGCGATGCTCTCACTCGCCGGGCTCTGCCCACCCCTACCCGGACGGTGACGCGACCCACGGTTACGTCAGTAGGTTCCTTTTTCCAGTAGTACCGGCGAACCCGAGTATGCGAGCCAGCGACACATCAGTCGCTCCTTTCAGTCGCGGATCGATGCCGCCCGCAGCAAGTCGAACAAGGGACAGAGTCGCTGCGGATCATTCCCGAGCACGCCGAGCCGCGCATCCGGACTACCCCGCACACGATCAGGCGTGACCAGATCGCAAGCGGACCGACAGCCTTGAATGCGTCGTCAGCTCCGCCGCTCGATCACGCCCTACTCGTGATCACCAGTGGTCCGCCAGTCGGGGCAAGCACCAACGCCGATGCTAGAACGCCGCGACCGGTGACGGGCTTGGCCGGGATGGACAACGCGCGAAGCCTCTGCGGTGGAGTACGGAAGCCCCGGCGCTAGGGTTCTGACAGCGTAGTCGGGCTAGAGCTATCGACGTGAGGACGCCCGGGGTATCTGTGTGTCAGTGGAGAGGGGTGACAGATGAGCCACACGAAGCAGACGAGGAAGGATGGGCAGTCGGTCGAGAAGCTTGGCCGCAAACGGTACGAGAAGGAGCTCGCTCGTCTCTAGGGGGAGCTGGTTCGGCTCCAGGAGTGGGTCGTAGGCGAGGGGGCCAAGGTCTGCGTCGTGTTCGAAGGCCGTGACACGGCCGGGAAGGGCGGGGTGATAAAGCGGATCACCGAGCGGGTGAGCCCGCGCGTGTTCCGGGTGGTCGCGCTCCCGGCGCCGACCGAGCGTGAGAAGTCCCAGATGTATGTCCAGCGGTATCTGTCGCATTTTCCGGCGGCCGGCGAGGTCGTGATCTTTGACCGTAGCTGGTACAACCGGGCCGGCGTGGAGCGGGTGATGGGCTTCTGCTCCGAGGACGAGGCGTTTCGCTTTCTGCGGCTGGCGCCGTTGGTTGAGCGGGCGATGGTCGACTCCGGGATCATCCTGCTCAAGTACTGGCTCGAGGTCGGCCAGGACGAGCAGACGCGGAGGATCGAGTCGCGCATCAACGACCCACGGAGGGTCTGGAAGCTGTCGCCGATGGACCTCAAGTCCTACAGCCGCTGGTATGACGGCTCCCGGGCCCGGGATGAGATGTTCGCGGCGACCAACATCGAATTTGCTCCGTGGCACGTCGCTGATTCCAACGACAAGAAGCGCGCCCGGCTGAACATCATCAGCCACCTGCTGGAGCAGATCCCCTATGAATCGCCATCGCGGGAGCCCGTCGTACTGCCCGCGCGCGAGAAGCGAGGCGGCTACCGCGAGCCCGACCACTCCGACCAGTACATCCCGGCTAAGTACTGAGTCTCAGCGCAGACGAGTCACCGCAGCCGTCGGGTAGATGCCTACTGCGCGGGGCAGGGCCGCGCGCAGCGAGGTGCCACGCTCGAGCCACGCGGTTTACGAGCTAGCCGCCGGCCGTCCCGATCCGGTTGAGCTGCTCGAGCGCCAAGCGGCGACGCGGGTGCCGGAGCTGGTGCCGATCCGCTACGGCCGGATGCTCGTCTCGCCGTTCACGTTCTATCGCGGTGCGGCGATGATCATGGCCCACGACCTCGCTGCAACTCCCCGGTCTGGGCTCGAGGTGCAGTGCTACGGCGACGCGCACCTGTCGAACTTCGGGGTGTTCGCCTCCCCCGAGCGGCGGTTGGTGTTTGACATCAATGATTTCGACGAGACGCTTCCGGGTCCGTGGGAGTGGGATGTCAAGCGGCTTGCGGTGAGCATGTTGATCGCCGCGCGGGACACCGGCTATCGCGTCCAGGATCAGGAGCGGGTCGTGCGCGACACCGTCGGCCGGTACCGCACGGCGATGCGCCAGTTCGCCGGCATGCAGAACCTTGCGGTGTGGTATGCGCGGATGGAGATCGAGTCCTTGCTCGCGGAGCGGGCGGCGCAATTCAAGCCGGGGACGGTCAGGCGGGCCGAGAAGACGCTCGCGAAGGCGCGCACCCGCGACAGCATGACCGCGTTCTCGAAGCTGACACGCGCGGTCGACGGGCAGGTGCAGATCGTCGATCAATCGCCGCTGATCGTGCCGATGGCGGCGCTCGCGCGGGGGGGAGAGCGCGACCAGCTCCTCGAGACCCTGCGAGCGCTCATGCGCGGTTACCGAGACTCGCTCGACCGTGCCCGGCAGGTGCTGCTCGAGCAGTTTCATCTGACCGATTTCGCACGCAAGGTGGTCGGGGTCGGGAGTGTCGGAACGCGAGCGTGGATCGCGCTGCTGATCGGCCGCGACGGCAAGGACCCGCTGTTCCTGCAGCTGAAGGGGGCCGAGGCATCGGTGCTCGAGGAGCACCGAGGTCCAAGTGAGTTCAAGAACCACGGCCAGCGTGTTGTGACCGGCCAGCGTCTGATGCAAGCCGCCAGTGACATCTTCCTCGGCTGGCTGCACGTCGGACACTCGCCGGTCGACGGCCAGCCCCGTGACTTCTACGGCCGATACCGCAAGCTGTGCGGCTGGACGCTCGCATGCGCGCATGCGCGCATGCGCGCATGCGCGCACCGGCGACCGGATCGCGATCGCCTCCTACCTCGGCAACGGCCCCAAGTTCGACCGCGCTATGGTCGATTTCTCCGACGCGTACGCCGCCCAGAACGAGCGCGACTACCAACAGCTCGTCGAAGCGGTCAGATCGGGCCGGATCATCGCGCAAACCGGACTGTGAGTTTGTCCACCGAAGCTCGGCACCCGTCCCAACTTGACACGTCGCGGACGCTGGCGGAGACGTCCCGGCACGGCGCAGCCCAGCGGCGCGATCTCGATGGCGCGGGCGCGCTTCCCCCGCTCGTGGAGGCCAAGCTCGCGGTGCCGAGTGTTCGCCACGGCGTGGTCGACCGACCAAACATCATGCGGGCGCTCGACGCCGGTCAGGATGCCGCACTCATGCTCGTCGCCGCTCCGGCCGGCTATGGAAAGACGACCGCGGTGCGCGCGTGGTGCGCAAGCCTCGACGCGGCGGCGGCCTGGGTCACGCTTGACGCTGGCGATAACGATCCGGTTCGGCTGTGGAGGTACGTCGCGACGGCGGTCGATCGGATTCGGTCGGGGCTCGGGCGGGCCGCGCTGCAGAAGCTCGGCGTGGCGGGCAGTCCGGTTGAAGCCGCCGTGGACGAGCTGATGAATGGCGTAGCAGCGCTGGGGAGTGAGCTGGTCATCGTGCTGGATGACCTGCACGCGGTGACCGGCGAGGAATGCCTGTCGTCGATCGACTACGCGCTCGCGCGGCTTCCCCCAAACGGGCACGTGCTGGTCGTCACACGCACGGATCCGGCGCTGCGACTCGCTCCGCTGCGTGCCGCTGGGGGGCTCGTCGAGATGCGTGTTGCAGACCTCGCGTTCACGGCCGCCGAGGCGAGTGAGCTGCTCGTGGTTCTCGGTCGTCTCGAGCTTGGCGCGGAGGAGATCGAGGTGCTGGTCGAGCGCACCGAGGGCTGGCCGGCTGCGCTCGTCCTCGCGTGGTTGTGGCTGCGAACCGTCGAGGATCCGGCACGGGCCGTGCACGGGTTCGGGGGAACCCATCGTTTCGTGGTCGAGTACCTGAGTGGCGAGGTTCTCGCGGCGCTCGACGAGGACCGCCGCACGTTCCTCGAAGAAGTAGCGGTCCTCGGTGACTTCACCGCGGAGCTCTGCGATGACGTGCTCCAGCGGACGGATTCGGCGTCCCGGCTCGCGGAGCTCGAGCGCTTGAACCTGTTCGTCTCGAGGTTGGAGCGAGGCGGCAGGTTCCGGATTCACTCTTTGTTCGCGGAGTATGCGAGGGCTCAGCTCGCATCGTTCGATCCGGGCGCGCCGACGCAGATCCACCGACGAGCGGTCGAGTGGTTTAGATCACGAGGGTTGCCGGCCGACGCCGTGGCGCACGCGGCTGCAGCCGTCGACCACGAGCTCGTCGCGGAGCTCCTGGTCGAGTATCACCTGCCCCTGATCAGGGGGGGCGCCGGTCGGACGCTCCTGCGCTGGGTTCGTACGCTTCCGGACGAGGCGATCGTGGAGCATCCGGAGCTTGCGGTGGCGGCCGCCACTGCCGCGATGCTCATCGGCGGGAGAACGATCGAGCAGCGCCGGATGCTGCAGCTCGCCGACGGGGCCAACGGAGGAATGCCGGAGCGAGCCGATGCTTACGTTGAGGCGGCGGCGCGGCTGGTGCGCGCGGTCACGATCGACCGCGGCGTGAGCCAGTCAGTGCTCGACGGTCGCCGTGCGGTCGCGCTCGCGGAGGCTGGCGCGGACGAGATCCTGACCGGAGCACTGGCCGCCCACGCGCGCGCTCTCTTCTTCGCCGGCGAGCTGGACGAGGCGTGGGCGGTGGCGATGCGTGCGCTCGAGCATCCGGGAGTCGAGCAGGCCGTCCCGAGCCTCGTGGTCTCCCGCTCGACGCTCGCCCTCGTTGCCGTCGAGCGCGGGCGGCTTGCCTCAGCCCGAGGTCACGCCGAGAAGGCGAAGGCGGCGGTGGGCCGGATCGGGACGGGTCGTAGCTGGCTCGGGGCCAACGCGTGCGCAGCGCTCGGGTCGGTAATGGCCGCCGGGGGAAACCTCGTCGAGGCCGAGCACGAGCTCGCCTCTGCGGAGCGCTTCTTCAGCGACGAGGTCGCGACCCTGCACCACACCTGGCTGCTCATCCTTCTGGTCCGCGTGCGCCTGCGCCGCGGGCGTCTCGGCGAAGCCGCGGCGACGCTGCGCTCCGTGCGGGAGGCGCTCGGCGAGCTGATCGACAGCGGCGCTGCTCCCGCGCTCGCCGATGAGGTGGAGCGGGAGCTCGAGCAGGCAAAGGGTCGCGCGTCTAGCGGGGAGGTGCTCGAGCCGCCCAGCGAGGCCGAGACAGCCGTGCTGCGGCTGCTGGCCTCCGATCTATCCACGCGTGAGATCGGCGAGCGCCTCTTTCTCTCGCCGAACACGATCCGCTCACACACACGATCGCTGTACCACAAGCTTGGGGTCCACTCCCGAACGGACGCGATCGCCCGCGCCACCGCGCTCGGGCTACTGGAGCAAAGACAATCACCCAGGTGAATAGGCCGCGACTCGGCCGAGCGGTCGCCAGACGGTGCAATCCTCGAACAAATGCCTGACCGGAAGGGCTAAGTGTGGACGTCAGGACGAAAGGGCGAAGACGTTCGACGCGGTACCACGACTGACGGAGGAAGAGCATGACTGACATCAACGTTGACGAACTTGGGCCGGTCGACTACCTGGTGGTCGGATTCCCGGCGGAGAAGGCGAACTTCTCGGGCGCGATGGCATCCGAGCTGAAGGCGCTGATCGACAGCAACACGACCCGGGTGCTTGACCTGGTAATGATCATGAAGGGCGACGACGGCTCCGTGGAGGCCTCCGAGCTGCGCGATGCCGACGACAGTGAGATCGGCGAGTTGCGGGCGCTGGAGCGCGACCTCGCGATCCTGCTCGCCGAGGAGGACGTCGAGGAGATCGGGGAATCACTGGAGCCCGGCAGCGCCGCTGCGGTGCTGGTCTGGGAGAACACCTGGGCGGCGCCGTTCGGCTCCGCCATCCGCAGGTCGGGCGGTCAGCTGGTGACCAGTGGCCGGATCCCGACCCAAGCGCTGGTCGCAGCGGTCGAAGCGGACCGCCAAGCCGCAGAGAAAGGAGCGTGAAGATGCCTCTGTTCAGAGAAACCGGGTGGGATTGCGCTCGATGCATCATTCGGCTCGGCTGGATGACGCGATCGCCAGCAGTGATGGGCGATCAGGGCCTCCGGCGGAGAGGCTGAAGGAGGCGCAGAATAGTGCTGCGTTCGGACCGCTTTCGAAGCGCCGTCCGGATCAGATGCAACATTGTTGCAGTGAGTTCAGCCTTGTTGTTGGCCGGTGGGTAGGCGTGGCGATGTCCCCGGAGCTGCGCATCTGGTGCTCGCTCAGGGCGTCACGCAGCTTGATCCGGCGAGGGCGCGGTGTTCGACGGGATGCTGGCTGGCTGGTGCGCGCAGCAGCGCTCGCGGATGCTGAACGAGGCGACGATCGGCGGGCGTGAGCGGCTGGTGCGCCGGTTCGCCGCGTTCACGAATGAGTATCCGTGGGATTGGCGCCCGGAGGATGTTGAGGCGTTCACGACGTCGCTGCGGTCGGAGGGGTTGGCGCATTCGACGATCCGCGGGTATCACGATCACTTGGCGCTGTTCGGCGAGTTCATCTGCGACCGGCGGTACGGGTGGGTTGAGGAGTGCGAGCAGCGGTTCGGCCGGCCGCCGGGGGTGATCTGTCACGAGTGGAACACGGCGGCGCACGCGAGCGAGTTCGAGGGCCGACCGGGTCGGCGGGCGCTGACCGGCGAGGAGCTGCAGCGGTTCTTCGACCACGCCGATGACCAGGTCGACCGCGTCGCGGACAGCGGGCGGAAGGGAACGCTGGCGGCGTTCCGTGACGCGGCGTTGTTCAAGGTCGTGTATGCCTGGGGCTCCGGCGGCGGGAGGCGGTGATGCTCGACGTCGCGGATTTGCATCGCAACGCGCAGGCGCCGCAGTTCGGGTCCTACGGCGCGTTGCACGTGAGGTACGGCAAGGCCTCACGCGGGAGTCCGCCGAAGCGGCGGACCGTGTTGTCGGTGCATGATTGGGCGGTGGACGCGCTGCGGCAGTACGTCGAGGAGATCCGTGACGGGTTCGATCCCGGCCCGCACCCGGCGCTGTGGATCACCGAGCGTCGTAGCCGCCTATCAGTGAGACACCTCAACGCGCGGTTCGCTGCCTATCGTGACGCGGCCGGGTTGCCCGGCGAGTTGGATCTGCACTCGTTGCGGCATTCGTATGTGACGCATCTGATCGAGGCTGGGTTTCCGAAGCGGTTTGTGACCGAGCAGGTCGGGCATGCGTACGCGGCGACGACCGCGATCTACACGGGCGTGTCGGATGACTACAAGAACCGGGTGCTCGCCAGGGCGCTTGGCGGCGGGTTCGGGGTGGCGCGATGACCAGGAAGCCCGGATCGTGGAACCGGACAACACGAAGCGCAAGTGAGCAACGACCCAGCCGTGACGCGCGCCGCGGCGGCGGTCGCCGGGGCCGAGCCTCGCGTCGATGTCGCGGTGGCGGCCGCAGCGGTCGAGCGGGTCACCTCGCGCACCGAGTCACGGAACATGATCACCAGGTACCTGCTCGCGCATCCGACCGCGCTCGTGGACGGCGGCTCGGGCGCGCCGGACCCCCCCCTTGCACGGTTGATCGAGGACTTGATCGCCGTCGGCGTTGGTGGGTTGGCACGGCCTCGGTGCCTGGATTGCGGTGAGGAGCGGCGGTTGATCCGCAAGGTTGAGGGCGGCCGGGTCTGCAATCGGTGTGTGAAGCGCCGCCGCCCGCAGGTGGAGTGCTCGCGCTGCGGCCGGGTGGCTCAGTGCGCTCGGCGTGATGAGCAGCTTCGGCCGATCTGCAATCGCTGCCACCAGCGGGTCTACGTCTCGCCGGTCCGCCGGTGTGGGGTCTGTGGCGTGAACCGCACCTATCAGACGAGGAAGCGGATCTGCCGCGAGTGCGAGCAGCTGCCGCACACGACGTGCGCCGGGTGCGGGCTGCCGGCGGCGATCCAAACCGCCGGCGAGCCGGCTCAGTGCTCACATTGCGCGACCGGTGAGACCCGGCCGTGTCGTGAGTGCGGCGAGCTGACCGCGGGCCGGGATCGTCAGGGCCGGCCGCGGTGCGAGCGCTGCTACCAGCGGCCGGTCGGGACCTGCGGCCGCTGCGGACGCGTGCGCGCGATCGTCCGTCTTGCCGTTGACGGCGACCCGGACCTGTGCGCGATCTGCTGGACCGGCCCGACCGTCAAGTGCGAGAGCTGCGGCAAGATCAGGCCGTGCCGCGGGGAGCGACGCGGCCCCATGCTATGCGGCAGCTGCGCGCCGGTCCGGCCACAGACCTGCTCGCACTGCGGCCGCTGCCGCCGTCCCACCGCGCAATGGCCCGAAGGGCCCGTCTGCCAGCGCTGCTACTGGGCGAGCGCTCGACGCGAAGGCAACATGTCCACAGTGCGGCGAGTGGCGGCGGCTGATGCGCTACCCCGGCCACGAGCAGCCGGTTTGCAGCGTTGCGCCGGTGTTGCGGCCCATCACGTGTGCGGGCGTTGCGGCGAGGAGACCGCCCCCTATCCCCGCGGGCTGTGCCCGCGGTGCGTGACCAGCGACCGGCTCGGCGAGCTGCTCGGCGACGAGGCAGCACGGCGCGAGCGCCGGCTCGACGGGCTGTTCGAGCTGCTCTTGTCGGTCCGCTCGATCAAGGACCGGCCCCGATGGCTGGCACAAAGCCCGATCGTGCCGCTCCTTGCCGAGCTCGGCCGCGGTGAGCTCGAAGTGAGCTACGAGGCAGCGCAGCAGCCCGACCCCGCCGATCGTCCAACACGATCCGCATGACGTCGCCCGCCGGCTGCTCGATGCGCCGGGGATCCCGGCACGAGAACGGGTCGCGGCGATCCTAGTCGCGATCTACGCCCAGCCGATCGTGCGCGTCGCACGCTTCGCGATCAATCGGATCGCGATCACCGACACCGACACCGCCACGACGATCACGTTCGCGCAGACACCGGTGACGCTGCCCACGCCCGTCGCAGACGCGGTCCGCGCGTGGCTCGATCAGCGTCAGGCGAGCATGCCGCCGCTCGCGACGCCGTCCCCGTGGCTATTCCCTGGCAACCCGCCGTCACGGCCGATTGGCGAGCTGTCGCTCAGCCGCCGGCTGAAGCTCTTCGGCGTCGACTGCGGCCAGCACCGTCGCGCGGCGCTGCTGCACCTCGCCGGCGAGATCCCGGCGGCGATCTTGGCCGACATCGTCGGCGTCCACGTCAACACCGCCGCTGCGTGGGCTGAGATCGCTGGGCGGCCCTGGGGCGACTATCCGATGCTCCGGGACCCGGTCGATAGCGGGGGATAATTGTCACGATGGGGCCCAGCGACCACGACGAGGTCCTCGAGGTCGTCGAGGGTCAGATCGGCGCGATCGCTGCGGGCCGCGCGGCGCTGGCACGCGGTGCCTGGTCGGATGCGCGCGCGGCGTTTGCTGCCGCACTGCGCGAGGCGGAGATGCCGGACGCCTACGAGGGGCTGGGCATCGCCGCGCGTTACGAGCTAGACGCGGCCGCGGCGATCGAGGCGCATGAGCGGGGCTACCGGCTTGCGCGCGCGCAGCGGGACGCAGCCTCGGCCGCCCGGCTGGCGATCCAGCTCGCCTACGACGCCTACGCGTTTCGCGGGAAGGCTGAGGCGTCGGGCTGGGTTGAGCGCGCGGCGCTGCTGACCGAGGGCGAGCCGCCGTCGGTCGCTGCGGCCTGCGTGCCGATGCTGCGTGCCCACATGGCGCTGCTCGCCGAGCATGATCCGGAGTCCGCACGGGTGGAGTCCGAGCGGGCGGTCGCGCTCGCGCGCGAGGTCGAGGTGGTCGACGTCGAGATGTTCGCGCTGGCGTTGAACGGCCTGTCGCTGGTGAGCCTCGGAGAGACCGATGCGGGGATGCGGCGCATCGACGCCGCGGCTGCCGCGGCAGTCGGCGGCGAGATGACGGATGCGGACTCGATCGAGTCCGTTTGCTGCTTCGCGCTCGACGCCTGCAAGCGCATCCGCGACCTCGGGCGGGCGAACGAATGGTGTGTGCGGGTGCGTGAGATCGCGGTGCGCTTCGGGGACAGGCACATGTTCGCGATCTGTCGCACTCATTACGCCGATGTGCTGCTCTGGCACGGCGATTGGGAGCGCGCCGAGCAGGAGCTGACGGCCGCGGTGCAGGAGCTGGGCGCGATCGGCCCGGGCCGATCGGTCGATGCGCTGGCGCGGCTCGCTGAGCTGCGTCGCCGGCAGGGACGCACGCGTGAGGCCGGGGAGCCGCTCGCCCAGGCCATGCCGCATCGCTCGCACGCGCTCGTCGAGGGACTGATCGCGCTCGACCGCGGTGATGTCGCGGTCGCGTCCGCGGCGGCCGCGCGGTTTCTGCGGCGAGTCGGCGAGGCCGACCGCTTCGAGCGGGTCGCGGGGCTCGAGCTGACCGTTCGCGCCGCCGTGTCCGGTGGCGACTTGGACGTTGCGAGAGCTGCCGCCGGCGAGCTCGCCGCGATCAGCGCGGCGACGCCGACCGCCCCGCTGCGTGCCGCGGCGATGCTTGCCGAGGGTCGGGTGGCGGCGGCGCGCGGCGCGGGGGACGCGGAGGCGCTGCTCGAGGACGCCGCCGACCTGTTCGAGGCCGCGGGCGGGCGCTACGAGGCGGCGATGGCTCGCCTCGAACTCGCGGCGGTGGAGCGCGCTGCCGGCGATGTCGCCCGGGCGTCGAGGACCGAAGCGAGCGCGCTCGAGAGCTTTCGTGAGCTCGGCGCGCGGCTGCCCGAGCCCGCGGGTGGTCTCTCGCGACGGGAGGTGGAGGTGCTCCGGCTCGTCGCGCTCGGGCGCTCAAACGATGAGATCGCGCGCGAGCTGGTCCTCAGCATCCGCACCGTGGAGCGTCACGTGGCCAACGCCTACGCGAAGATCGGCGCGTCCGGCCGCACAGCGCGTGCGATCGCTACTGCCTGGGCGCACGCTCACGGAATTACGTAGTGCACGCCCACGGTTGGGTACCGGCGCCGATGCGCTCCCGCGCCGCCGCGCCTAACGTCAGCGACCGTCAACCACGACGAACAGGGAGGCGCGCATGCCGAAGACATCGAAGGAAACCGCGTCCGACACGATCGCGATGGAGGGCTTCGAGGGCCGCTACGAGAACCTCGAAGGCGGCTACACCGTCGGCTTTGAAACCTACAGCTCCGACGCCGATCTCGCCGACTTCTTCCGCGGCCTGCCAGACGACCGCTGCCAGTGCCCACACTGGGGGTACGTGGTCAGCGGCAAGCTCACCTTCACCTACCCCGACCGTGAAGAGACCTTCGGCGCCGGAGACGCGTACTACGCGCCGCCCGGGCACACACCCAAGTTGTTCGCTGGCACCGAGATCGTCGAGTTCAGCCCGACCGACGGGCTTGAGCAGACGGTCGCGGTCGTGACCGAGAACCTGCGCGCAGCCGGCGTCGAGATCTGATCCGCATGATCGACATCCCAGCGCTGAGCGGCCGGGCGATCTTCCAGATCGCGTTCGTCGTGCGCGACTTCGACGCCGCGCTCGAGCGCTACACCGCGACGCTCGGCGCCGGACCATGGCGCTGCTGGACACTCGGCGCCGACCACCACCAGGAAACCCTCTACCGCGGTACGCCAACCAGCTTCAAGTCCCGGCTTGCGCTCACCGACGGCTTGCCGCAGCTCGAGCTGATCCAACCGCTCACCGGCCCAAGCGCCCACCTCGACTGGCTCGAAAGCCACGGCGAAGGGCCGCACCACGTCGGCATCGTCCTCGACTCCGTTCGCCAAACGATCACCCAGATGGAAGCTGCCGGATATCCGCTCGTCCACTCCGGCGCGGGACTCGGCCCGCGCCACGATGGCGCCTGGGCCTACTTCGACACGACCGACGCACTAGGTCTACTGATCGAAGCTGTCGAGCCCCCGACGAGCATGCCCCAGCCCGAGTTCATCTGGCCCAACGCCAAACCCGGAACCCAGCCTTCGCAGCTAGACACCCGCTGAAGACGCCAAGCGAGCTCCAACGATCGCCGGCCTTACGTCTGGTCCGAGCCCTCCCCAAGGCGCCCTGCGTGGCGCGCCCGCCAGCGCCGAACTGCGCTCGCCCTTTGGGCTCGCTCCGTTCGACGCCGGCGGCATCCGTCGGCGAGCGGCCAAGGAGCCGGTGAAGACCGCTCGGGAGTCCAACCCGCTCAATACCGCACCGTTCGAATACTTCACTGCGCCAGTTCAGACGGGACCGACCCGCCCTTCTCGGAGGTCGCGAGCGGCGTGGGGACCGGCGCGATGACCGGGGTGATCGGCGTGGGGACCGGCGCGATGACCGCGGTGACCGCAGAGAGGATCGGCGCGGCCGGCGTCGCGAACCGGGACTGCTCCGGTAGCTGCGGACCCCACCCAGGCCGAAAGGCTCCTGCAGATCGTCGAGATGAATGAGAACGCTCAGCTCGATCGAATTGGTGAGGGCGGCCAGATGATCGACCGCCGGCTCTGGACGGCTGCCGCTCTTCTGTTGGCGCTGCTTGCGATCGGACTTGCGGTCGTGGTGGCTGTCGCGCATTTCCCGAAGGGTCTGTCGGTGCTGGTGTGCCTGGTCCTGGCCGTCTGCGCGGCGTGGTACGGCGCGCGTCGACGCGGGACCGCGCGCGGCATCGGCATCGGCGCGGCGGCGCTGCTGCTGTGCGGCGCGATCGTGCTGGTGAGGACGCGCAATCACTTCGCGCTTGACCTCGGCGTCGACCGCGACGATGTGGTCGGCGCTTTGGACGCGTTCGTCAACGGCGGCGAGCGCAGGGTTGACCTCGCCGAGGTCAACCCTCGACGTGTGTTTGTCAATCGTCTCGCTGGGACTTTACGCGGATGCGGTACAGCGTCCGGGATACCGGGACGGGAAGCTGCACACCCTGCTGGATACCGTTCCGGAGGTTCTCGGCCCCGATGCCGAGCGGCCGAACCTGCGCTGGGAAGGCCCGAGCGGCCCTCAATCCGCGGTTGCGATTCTCGTCTCGAGCAACGCGTATCGCCTGGGACTGGCGCTGGGATCGGGCACGCGCCCGCGGCTCGATCGCGGGGTGCTCGGGATCACCGTGCTCGCACCGATCACCTCGACCGCCGACGGCTCCGGGAGCCGCCGGCTCGCGACGCAACAGTGGACGACCGCGGAGTTTGAGATCGACTCCGACGGCCCTGCGGCAGCCGGCATCGATGGCGAGGCCATGCACTTAGACCCGCCATTGCGGTTTCGGATCCGTCCTCGGGCACTGCGAGTCAGGATCGCACCGCACCATCCCGGCGCCTCCCCGTCTGCGCTGCAGCCCGACAAGCCGTGGCAGATGATCGAGACGCTCGCCACGTTCGCGCTCCACGGCGGACCGAGGAACGGGACACCGTCACAGACCGAAGCCATCGCCACCAAGACGTGAGGTCATGTGATGTCCGGTCCGGGCCGGTTGCTGCTGATCCCTCGAACAGCGGCGAGGTAGCGGCCCCGCCGGCGCGAAGCCCAGGCGTCATCGCACCGCGCGCGAGCGCGGTCGGGCTGCCGCAGCAAAACCGCAATCACCCAGGTGATTGACCCGCGACTGTCGCTGGCGCTCTGTGAGCGGTGCAATCCTCGGAGACGTGGTCGAAAGACACTATCGGCTGATCATCGGGGGACGGCTCAACCCTGAGCTCGGCCTCGCTTTGCACGGCATCAGGCCCACGAGAGCCGCGCACGACAACGTTCTCACCGGCCACATACGCGACCATGCCAAGCTCCGGAGACTCCTGCAGTGCGCCTCCGACCCTGGCCTCACGCCGCTCGAAGCAAGCGCGATCGACACCCTTTCCCAACGCGGGCGCGGAGGTGGCCCCACCGCAGCGACACATGGCGCCAGGAGCAGCTCACGGCGACTGCAACTGGGCGCAGCGGGTCTGGCACCGTGGCGCAGGTAATCCCCCTCGCGCTGGCCGCAGCGTTGAACCCCACCCTCGTCGCCGCGTCGACGGTGATGATGCTGCTTCCGAATCCGAAGCGGCTGATGTTGGGGTATCTGCTCGGTGCGCTGATGACGAGCATCACGCTCGGGCTCGTGATCATCTCCTCGTTCGAGAGCTCAGACGCGGTCAGCACGACCGAGAACACGCTGAGCCCGGCCGCGACCTTGGCGCTCGGGGCGATCTTCCTGGCAGCGGCGTTCGTGCTCGGGACTGGCCGGCATCAGCATGCGGCCGAGCGCCGCCGAGCGCGCCGCGAGGCGAAGAAGGACAAGGGCCCGCCGAGATGGCAGCGAGAGCTGGGAAAGGGGTCGGCGCGGATCACGTTCCTCGTCGGCGCGTTGCTCACCCTGCCGGGGGCCTCATACCTGGCCGGGCTGGGCCGGATCGACAAGCTCAACTACTCCACGCCGGAAACCGTGATGATGGTTGTCGCCTTCAACCTGATCATGTTGGCGTTACTCGAGGTCCCGCTGGCCTGCTTTGTGGTCGCCCCGGACTGGACGCCCAGGGCAATCGATCGGGCGAAAGCGTGGGTCGGCCGGCATGCCCATCGATTCGCGGTCACGATGCTGACCGTGCTCGGCGCGCTGCTCGTAATCAAAGGCGCGATCGAGCTACTCGGCTGAGCCAGCCGCGCTCGCCAACCGCACGGATCGAGCTGCGCCTGGGCTGCGAGGGCAAACGCAATCACCTAGGTGAATAGCGCGCGATCCAGTCGAGTAGCCCCCAGTCGGTGCAATCCTCGAAGACATGCGTGACCGGAACTACCGGCTGATCGTCGAGGGAGAGCTCAGCGACTACCTCGAGCCGACGTTCTACGGCATGACGCTCACAAGAGCCCGGGGCACCACCGAGCTGACCGGCCGCGTACGCGACCAGGCCGAGCTCCAAGGGCTCCTGCAGCGCGTCTCGGACCTCGGGCTCACCCTGCTCGAGCTGAGAGCAATCGACGATCGTCCCGAACGCCGGCCCGGAGGTGGACCCGCCAATGCGGACAGGAAATGACACACCAGAGATCGGCTCCGAGCCCGCACGGATTCGGTACCCGACGGCTCGAGCTGCTCAGACAGCTTGCCTCGACGTTGAGAGGAGTTGACGATGACGGCTTTGCAGCACGGACACATAGAGCGACCAGCGCCGAGCAGCCGGCCGATGTTCTGGTGGTGTTCGGGATCACCGGTGATCTTGCGAGGGTGATGACGTTTCGGTCGCTGTACCGGCTGGAGCGGGACGGGCTGCTCTCGTTCCCGATCGTGGGGGTAGCGGTTGACGACTGGACGAGGGATCAGCTCATCGAGCGCGCGCGAGCGTCGATCGTCGGCACGGGCGAGGAGCTTGATCCGAAGGTGTTCGAGCGGTTCGCATCGCGGCTTTCCTATGTGCAGGGCGACTTTGCTGACGCGTCAATCTACGCGCGCGTGCGCCAAGCGATCGAGGGCGCAAGCGCGCCGGTCTTCTATCTCGAGATCCCACCGTTCCTGTTCGCCACGGTCATCGCGGGGCTTGCGCAGGCCGGGTTGACGGACTCCGCGCGGATCGTGGTCGAGAAGCCGTTCGGCCACGATCATGCCTCCGCCAGGGTACTGGCGGAAGAGCTCCACCAGTACGTGGACGAGTCCCAGCTGTACCGGATCGATCACTACCTCGGAAAGATGGGCCTTGAGGAGATCCTGTTCCTGCGCTTCGGCAACAGAATGTTGGAGCCGCTCTGGAACAGCAACCACGTCGAGTGCGTCCAGATCACTATGGCGGAGGACTTCGGCGCCGAGGATCGCGGGCGCTTCTACGACCCCGTCGGCGCGCTGCGCGACGTGGTCGTCAACCACCTGATGCAGGTCGTTGCCGTGGCCGCGATGGAGCCGCCCGCCGGGGGCGACGCCAAGACTCTCAAGGACGCGATGGCCGCGGTGTTCCGAGGGATCCCGCAAGCCGATCCGGCCCACTACGTGCGCGGCCAGTACGACGGCTACCGCGGTATCGACGGCGTCGCTTCGGACTCGAGCACCGAGACGTACGCGGCGCTTCGGCTCGAGATCGAGAACTGGCGCTGGTCCGGCGTTCCGTTCTTCATCCGCACCGGTAAGCGCCTGCCGGTCACGCAGACCGAGCTGCGCCTCATCTTCAAGCATGCGCCCCAGCTCGGGTTCGCCGCGCTGCAGCGACGACCCGAGCCCAACCAGCTGGTGATCAAGCTGGACCCCTCGACGGGGGCTCGGATGATCCTCGACGCCCGCCGCGCCGATCCTGTTCGACGTGGAGTTAGCCGAGATGGGGGCGAGGGCACTGGTCTTCCGCGGGTTTGATGTGACGGTGGTGGAGATGGCCGATCAGGTCCTCACCCCGCTCGACCCGGAGTACGGACGCCTCGTGGGCGACTTCCTCGAGCTCCATGGTGTGCACGTCGCGCTGGGCGACGGCGTCGCAGGCTTTGAGCACTCCGAGGACGACACGCTGACCGTGTCAACGCAGTCGGGCAAGCGCTATCCAGCGGACGTTGTGATCCTCGCGCTCGGTGTGCGACCTGATACCATCCTTGCGCAGATGGCCGGGGTCGAGGTCGGCGAGCTCGGAGGGATCCGCGTCGATGAGCACATGCGCACCAGCGATCCGGACATCTTCGCGGTCGGCGACGCGGTCGAGGTGAAGGACTTCGTCACCGGCGAGTGGAGCCTGATCGCGCTCGCGGGGCCGGCGAACCGGCAGGCCCGGATCGCGGCCGAGGTGATCGTCGGGCGCGACTCTCGTTTCCGTGGCACCCAGGGCACCGCGGTCGTCGGCCTGTTCGGCTCGACCGTGGCCTGGACGGGCGCCAACGAGAAGACGCTCGAGCGCCTCGGGGACAGCGACTTCGAGAAGGTCTACCTCTATCCCAACTCGCACGCGGGGTACTACCCGGGAGCCAAGCCGATCGCGATGAAGCTCCTGTTCCGCAAGTCCGCCGGACACGTGCTCGGAGCGCAGGCAGTCGGCGAGGACGGCGTGGACAAGCGGATCAGCGGGCTCGCCCTGGCGATTCAGCTGGGCGCGACCGTGTACGACCTTGAGGAGTGCGAGCTCTGCTACGCGCCGCCGTTCGGCAGTGCGAAGGATCCGATCAACTTCGCCGGCACGGTCGGCGCCGGAGTGCTGCGTGGTGACATGCCCGTGACGCATTGGAACTTCGCCGAGGACAGGTTCCTGCTCGACGTGCGGGAGACGGTGGAGCAGGCGGTGGAACGGGTGCCCGAGGCGGTCAACATCCCCTTGGGCGAGCTACGAGCACGCCTCGACGAGCTGCCCCGAGACCGGGAGATAGGCGTCATCTGCCGTTCGGGGCAACGGGCGTATTACGCCACCCGGATCCTGCTGCAAGCAGGATTCGACGCCAAAGTTATCTCCGGAGGCATGCTGTCGCACGCGATCCTCGCACCACCTCCCAGGCCTGCGATCCCCGCGTGAGCACGCCTGTCAATGATCGGCCCGGGAAGCAGCGCGGCGATGGCGCTGCTGTGGCCTGCACGGCAGAGCAGACAGTGCTCGGCGAGGGCGTCCGATGGGACGCTCGTCGCGGCGAGCTGCTACGGGTCGACATCCTCGCCGGACGCGTCCACCGTGACCGGATCGGCGACGACGGAAAGCTCGTCCCGGTTCGGGTCTATATGGTGCCTGGGACCGTTGGTGCGATCGCTCCCATCGAGGGTAACGAGGGTTGGCTGCTCGCCGCCGGTCGGGGGTTCGTCCACCTGAGACCGTACGGCTCCCCGGGCCGGATCCTTGTCACGGTTGCCGAGGAGGTCGGAGCGCCCGACGGCATGACTGTGGACGCTGCCGGCGACCTCTGGGTGGCGGTCTACGGGGGCGGCCGGGTTCACCGGTGCTCCCCTGACGGTCAATTGCGCGAGGTTGTGCCCGTCCCGGCCCAGCAGACCACCTGCTGCGGGTTCGCTGGCCCTGGTCTGAACCGGCTCTACGTCACCACCGCAACCGAGAACTGGAGCGACGAGCAGCGACGCGCCGAGCCCGCAGCCGGGCTTGTCTACTGGCGCGACACGGATGCGACCGGCATTCCAGCCGCACCGTTTCGCCCGGACCCCGGCTGGTGGCAGAAGGTGACCGAGTGAGAGCTCGAGTTCTCATCATGAAGCTCAGCACCAGCGCCACGTGCGACGTGACCGGAACGGATGGGAAAGGCCGGGGCGACGTAACCTCAACGTCCAAGAGCGGCGCGGGCGAGGTCGACCCTCGTCGGTGAACACGCGTTAGGGGGCGAAGAATGAGTGACCACGCGGATGTAGGAGGGTCAGCTGTAGCTGACGGAGCAGGCGCGGCAACGGCAAAGGCCGCTCGTGCCACACAGATCGTCCTGCTCACGCTGGCGGCCGGGCAGTTCGTCATGGCCCTCGATACGACGGTCATGAACACGGCGATCGCGACGGTGGCGAAGGACCTTGGGACGACGGTGACCGGGATTCAGACCGCGATCACGCTCTACACGCTGGTGATGGCGTCGCTGATGATCACGGGCGGGAAGGTCGGCCAGATGATCGGGCGCAAGCGGGCGTTTGCGATCGGGTGCATCATCTACGCGTGCGGTTCGCTGACCACCGCACTGTCACAGAATCTGACCGTGCTGATGATCGGCTGGTCGGGCCTGGAAGGGCTCGGGGCGGTGCTGATCATGCCGGCGATCGTGGCGCTGGTAGCGTCGAACTTCGGCAAGCCTGAGCGTCCGCGCGCCTATGGGCTGGTCGCGGCTGCGGGCGCGATCGCGGCGGCGCTGGGGCCGCTGGTCGGCGGCCTGTTCACCACCTACGCGTCGTGGCGGTGGGTGTTCGCCGGGGAGGTGGTGATCGTGCTGGTGATCCTCGTCCTGACTCGCCGCATGAACGACACGCCGGCGGAGGAAGGCGCCCGGCTCGACCTGGTGGGCACGGCCCTGTCCGCGCTCGGGCTCGGTGCGATCGTGCTCGGCATTCTCAAGGCCGGGACGTGGGGGCTCGTGCAGCCGAAGCCGGACGCTCCTGAATGGTTCGGGCTGTCGCCGGTGATCTGGCTGATCTTCGCGGGCGCCGTGGTGCTGGTCCTGTTCGTGTGGTGGGAGAACCGGCGGGTCAAGCGCGGCGAGGGCGCGCTGATCGACCCGGCGATGCTGCGCAACCTCCAGCTGCGCAGCGGGGTCATGTCGTTCCTGTTCATGTTTCTCATCCAGGCGGGGATCTTCTTCACCGTTCCGCTGTTCCTGTCGGTCGCGCTCGGGATCTCGGCGGTCGAAACCGGCGTGCGGCTGCTTCCGCTGTCGCTGTCGCTGCTGCTGTTCGCCGTCGGCGTCCCGAAGGTGCGCCCAAACGCGTCGCCCCGGCGCGTCGTCGGGCTCGGATTCATCATGCTGTTCGCCGGGCTCGTGCTTCTGGTCGCCTTGCTTGACGTTGGCGTCGGCCCGGAGATCGTCACCTGGCCGTTGCTGCTCGCCGGGTCCGGGCTGGGGATGATGGCCTCCCAGCTCGGCGCCGTGACGGTCTCAGCGGTGTCCGACGAGAAGAGCGGCGAGGTCGGCGGGCTCCAGAACACCGGCACCCAACTCGGCGCCTCGATCGGCACGGCACTCGCCGGCGCGGTGCTCATCTCCGCAATGACCGCGTCGTTCTTCACCGGCATCGAGAACAACCCCAACGTTCCCGACAGCGTCGTGTCGCAGGCGCAGACCAAGCTCGCAGGCGGCGTGCCGTTCATGTCAGAGGCCGACGCCAAGGCAGCGCTGCAAAAGGCGAACGTGCCCCCCGCGACCGCCGACGAGATCGTCAAGCAGAACGAAAAGAGCCAGATCGACGGACTACGCGCCGCGGAGGCCATCCTCGCGCTCCTCGCGCTCGTTGCCCTCCCGTTCACCCGAGGCATCCCGACCGTCCAACCCGGCGCCGAAGCCAAGCCCAGACCATCCCCGGCATAGCGTTCCCAGCGGCGTGGGAAGCGGTGCCCGCGCTGGGTCGGTGGGCCTCAGGGTCCGGCTACAAGCACCAGCAAGTTGTTGGCGAGAATGACCAGCAACAGCACCCCGGGCGGGGTCTCGGGAGCCCTGCATTCGCGACCTTTGCAGAGGTCGGGCTTCCCGGTTCGTTCCGAAGTAGCGGTGCCGGGCGGCCCCATTGGGGCTATCGAGCGTGCTCCAGTAAGCCCGATTCACAACTCTGGACGGCGGCACAGTGAGAGTGTTGCTCTCCGGTCTGGATGCAGCAGTCAGGCGGGGTCGAGTGCTTCTACTCTTGCTCTACTCTTGCAGTTCGTCCATCTCCGGGGGGCGAGCGCTGTCACGCGACGAGGACGGGATGCGAGGTGGACCTATGGCCTGCCCGCCGGGTGCCCGAGACGCCGCAGCTCGCGGTTCGCCGCGGCGATGCGGATCTGTAGGTCAGTCATCTGCTGGCGGGCGAGCGTGTCCTGGTCGATTGCTGCGCCTTTCGGTCTTGCTGCGGCGTGCGCCGCCGCGTCCTGGATGAGCGCGTATCGGTCTGGTGCTGGTCGTGGCTCGGTGCGGGCGAGCAGCTCTCCGAGATCGTTGGCGTGCGTGACGCGTCCTCCCAGATAGCGCGGGTTGTCCGAGTCGTTTCAGGCGCGCCAGCAGCCCGTGGTGCAGCTTTGGTTTCTTGAGCGCCTCGGGGCAGAAGCGCAGCAGGATCGTCTTAATGATCGAGGTGTGGTCAAACAGCGTATGTGAGACCGAGCGGGGCTCGATCCACGGCGAGACGATCAGCGCTGGTACTCGCACGCCGTAGCGGCCGAACGCCTGGGGGTCGTCGTCGGGCGCTTCGGGCGGCGCGACGTGGTCGAAGAAGCCGCCGTACTCGTCGTAGAAGATGATCAGCAGCGTCTTGTCCCACTGCGGGCTGACGGCGAGCGCGTGGTAGACGGCGAGCACCAGCTCCTGGCCATCCTTGACGTCCGCGGGTGCGTGGTCGTCGTTCGGCTGGAAGCCGACTGGGTTGAAGTTTGGGCGCCGGTGGCTGCGGCGCTGCGTGCGGTGCCGTACGCGGCGATCATGACGGCGGAGTTGGGATCAGCCGCAACTGCTCTCCCTCGTGCTGCGGCGCGCCAGCCGCGACGGGCGCGAGCCGCTTACCGAGTTCGGAGCCGATCGGGGGTTCGTCGGCTTCGCCGTCGTCTAGGTTCTGCATGTCATCGATGGTGCTCATCAAGCCTCCACAATCTCATTCATCGGGAAATGAACTCACGAGAACGTAGCGCGGCCTCAAGACGGAACCCCGCAGCCGGCAGCAGGGGTCAGACGCGCCCGCCCGCGCCCGACACCCCGGAGCTCGCCGAGCGCCGCGCGCAGGCCCCCGCGGCGCAGGCGCTGATCAAGGCCACCCGCCGGCTGTTCGCCGAGGGCGGACCCGAGTGGGCGACCGACAAGCGCATTCACGACACCGCCTCGCGCCCGGGGGGACGCAAGGGCTTTCCGCTCGGCACGATCCGCTACTACTTCGGCGGTCGCGAGCGCCTGCTCGTGTACGTCGCCCGCCACGAGCAGCTCGCCCAGCTCGACCGCGTCCGCCGGACACTGCTCGCGGTCGAGGCCAGCGAGGAGCTAACGACTGCGTTGCTTCGTCTGGCCGAGGACCTCGACCACTTCCAAGTCACCTTCGGCCTGCTCACCGAGGCGCGTCAGATGCCCGAACTCAGGGCCGCGCAAGCGCAGCTGCGGGAGGACTTGGTCGCGAAGCTCGGCGAGATGGTCAGCGAGCTGCAAGGGCGGGGGGTCGTGCGCGCCGAGCACGACCCGTACGCGCTCGCGCTGCTGTGGAGCTCCGTCACCGCCGGGCTCGCCGCGCACCACCTCGCCAACCCCGAGCTCGCGCTGCAACCCGCACTCGACCTCGCTCAGCGCTACGCCGCGTCCCTCCGGTAGCGGGGTCGACACCCCGCCGCACCTCGGCGCACGCCCCGATCGGCTGTAAGCCGGCGTGTAAGACGACGTGTAAGCCGACCTGTAAGACGGCTTACAGGCTGACCGGTCAGCCAGGCAGTCGGCGGGTCGACTTTCCCAGCCATCCGGCATGTCCGGCAGCTAGTCCGACCTGATAACTGCTGGGCGGTAAGGCTGACGCGCGCTGCTTACTGACGCTGCCGTCGCCCCGCTCGCCGGGACGAGGCGGGTTCCGCCGACCGCTGTCCTAGCTTCTTTACGCGATGAACTCATCCCGTCAAAGAGTGGTGCTGTACGTCATCTCCGCCTTGCTGGTCGCGGGCGCGATCCTCGCCGTCGCGCTCCACGGCACCGGCGGCGGGGGAGTCGGCGGGCCCCGCGCCGAGCGGCCAGGCCGCGTGGCACCCACGACGGCGGCCACGATCACGGCCACCGCGCCACCGGTCCGCCGGCCACGGCCGCGGCCTGCCCGGAAGCCGGCCGTCTCCTACCCCGACCAGCCGGTCAGCACCGCCGGCGCCGCCCGCTCGATCGCCGCCTTCATCCCAGGCTTTCTCGCCTGGTCGCTCGATCGCGCTCCCGCAAGCGCGATCAACAACGCCACCGCCGGGTTCCGCGCACAAGCCCGCGAGCACCCCCCGCGCGCGACCCCCGCCGAGCGGCACGAGCGGATCCGCGTAATCAGGATCCGGGTGCTCTCCGGCCACTCGCCCGTCGCCATCGTCGACCTCACCTCCACAGGCGGCGTCCCCTACGAGCTCGACCTCTACCTCCTGCAAACCCGTGGCCGCTGGCTCATCAGCGGTCTCGCCACGCCCGGGTAGCGCACAGGAGCCGACGCGTGCGACCCCGCCACCGCAGACGCCGGCGCCGCACACTCCTCGGCGGCACGCTCGCCCTGCTCACCGGACCGCCCGCCGCCCTCATCACCATCGCGCTCCTCGCCACCGGCATCGCCACCTGCACCAGCGCCGGCGGCCTCGCCGACGCCGCCTCCCCTGCCGCCCAAACCGAGATCCCCTCCCAATGGCTCCAGATCTTCCAGCAGATCGCCGGCCAATACCGGATCCCATGGAAGATCCTCGCCGGCATCAGCAAACAAGAGCGCGACCTCGCGCGGGACCCCGACCCGTCCTGCACCCCCCAGCCCGACGCCACCGGCCCCGGCAGGGCCAACTACGCGGGCGCGTCCGGCCCGATGCAGATCGGCATCGGCGACGCGGCCGGCAACGAGTACGACTCGCTGCGCCGATACCTCCCCAACCCCCAGCTCGGCCCGCACGACCCCACCACCGCCGTCCAACTCGCCGCCCTCGTTCTGATCAAAGATGCGGTGTTTCTGAGTTCGCGATAGTTGCCCTGGGCTGCGCCCACCCGCGGCGGGTGAAAATGGGTGGCAGGGCGAGGGCTGTCGCGCGGCGAACTGGTCGGGGTTGTCTGCCGATCGCCGCAATCTCTCTGGTGCCTGTGAGCCCGTCGATAGTTTGGCGTGGGAGCCTCGCCCGGATCCCGGGACTGTTGCCGTGAGCACGCTCTTCAGACTCGTCTGTTTCCGAGGCCCCTGGCGGATAACGAGAGTTGTCGATCGAGCCGAGGAGGCCGTAGATGGATGTGATCGTGGAGCGCCCGGCGGCGCTGGATGTGCACAAGGAGCAGGTGACCGCATGCGTGCGGGTGCCGGGAGCGGATGGGTCCCGTGCGCAGGAGGTGCGCGAGTTCAAGACCACGGTCGGCGGGTTGCTGGTGTTGCACGATTGGCTGGAGGCACACGGGGTCACCCGGGTGGCGATGGAGGCGACCGGCGTGTATTGGAAGCCGGTGTGGGCGATCCTGGAGGATGACTTCGACTGCCTGCTGGTCAACGCCCGGCACGTGAAGAACCTCCCCGGCCGCAAGACCGACGTCAAGGACGCCGAATGGCTCTGTCAACTGCTGGAGGCGGGGCTGCTGCGGGCGAGCTTCGTGCCGCCCAAGCCGATTCGGCGGCTGCGGAACTTCACCCGCTACCGGACCGCGCAGGTCAAGGAGCGCCAGCGCGAGGCCAACCGCCTGCACAAGGCGCTGGAGGACACCGGAATCAAGCTCGACTGCGTGGTCACCGACATCCTCGGCAAGTCCGGTCGCGCGATGCTCGACGCGTTGTGCGAGGGCACCACCGACCCGGACATCCTGGCCGAGCTGGCGAAGGGCCGGCTGCGCGCGAAGATCCCCGCGCTACGGGAGGCGCTGGAGGGCCGCTTCGACACCCACCACGCGCTGTTGATCGGCGCGATCCTCGCGCACTTGGACTTCCTCGATGAGCAGATCCAACGGCTCTCCGACGCGATCGAGGAGCAATTGCGCCCTTTCCAGGCGCATGTTGAGCTGCTGCGCTCGCTCACCGGGATCGAGACCCGCACCGCGCAGAACATCCTCGCCGAGATCGGCACCGACATGTCGGTGTTCCCGACCGCCGGCCACTGCGCCTCGTGGGCAGGCCAGTGCTCGGGCAACGACCAGTCCGCCGGCAAGCGCCGCTCCGGCAAGACGCGCAAGGGCTCCAAATGGCTCAACGACGCGCTCAAGAACGCCGCCATGTCCGCGATCAGAACCAACGACAGCTACCTCCAGGCCCAGTACCAGCGGCTCCGGCCCAGGATCGGCCACGGTCGTGCGCTCGGCGCGGTCAAGCACTCGATCATCTGCGCGATCTGGCACATGCTCACAAACGGCGAGCTGTATAACGACCTCGGCGGCGATTACTTCCGCAGACGCGACCCCGAGCGACAGACCCGACGCCTCGTCGCCCAGCTCGAGCGCCTCGGCCACAAGGTGACACTCGAGGAGCTGCCGCAGGCCGCCTGAACCCCCAGCGCTGGCGCGACCCGACGGCTATTTTCCCTTCAGAACGATTCGACGTGCGCCTGGTCGGTCCGGGGTGCCGGGCCGGCCGTGATGCTGGGCGATCGCCATCAGCGCCATGAACTGGCGGGTGTCGATCGCGGTCATCTCGGCGCCGTTGTCAGACCAGGCGACCAAGATCGGACCGTCCTCGTCATCGTCGCGGAGCGGCAGCCCGTCCGCTCCGAGCAGTTCCTGGTCCTCGAGCGCGCGGGCGAACAGCAGCTGCACCTGGGTGTGCGTCTGCTCGCTGGTGAGCAGGTAGCCGATCCAGTAGCGGGTGACGACGTCAACGATCGCGTACGCGACCCGCTTGCAACGAGTGAAGTGGGTCGCGTCCCATATCCAGATCCGGTTCTTCTCCCACGGAACCTGCGGCATAGCAGGCAAAACCGGGCGCGGGCGGAACCGCTCACCGGGCAGCTGCACGAGGTGCTTGAGCGCCACGCGCAGCACTGTGGAGGGCGAGACGAACACCACGCCGATGTAGGAGCCGCGGTGCGCGAGCTTACGATGCGACCGGTCGACCGGACCCCAAGTCTCGATCAGATCGAGGATCGCCTGCTCCTCCCACGCCAGCAGCCCGTGCACCGCGCCGCCGCCGGGATCGCGGTCCACCAGCGTCCCGGTGTCCCGCAGCCGCTGCCGCCAGCGGTGGCGTGCGGACGTCGGCGAGATCGAGCACCCGGCACGCTCTGGCGTGCGCCCAGCCGTCAGCGACGGCCTGATCGATCAGCCCCAGCAGCTCGAGCTTGGTCTCCGCGCTCACGCGCGTGGGGACCGGGCCGAAAAGCCCGAGCGTTGCCTTCCCCGGTGCAAGCTCAGCTCGACCGCCAACTCCTTCAGCGCCTCCGACAGCCGACCGTTCTCCGCCAACGCCTCCTCCAACTCGACCTGCTCAGGAGAGGGCATCCGCCCCGGCTTCGATGCCGCGAACGCCGCCAGCGCCGCGTCCTTGGCCAGCTGCCTGATCCAGATCACCGTACTCACATCGACGTTCCACTTGCGGGCTGCATCGACCTGCGAGAGCTGCTGCCAGCAGACCTCGAGGAACACCTCCCACTTCTCCTCCGGCGACAGCTGCCGACGCTTGCGCCACTTGCCGTTCTCCATCATCACATCCTCCTGGTCGAGAGCCCCAACAGCCAACCAGAATTGGTGTGAAAAACCACCCGACCTCTATCACAAAGTCAGACGCAAACCAAAGACAAGGGCGCGCCGCAAGGCGCGCCGATCAACGCCTACCTCCCCCACGTCGTCGCCTACAACGGCTCAGGCCCCCAAGCCCAAGCCTACGGCCAGCAAGTCCTCGCCGACGCCCACGCCTACCAAGGCAACGGCACCACGACGATCAGCGCCGGCTGCCAAACCACGACCGCAGCCGGCAAATACGCCAACCCGCTCTCCAACGCCCCCACACCGTCGCCGAACGCATCGACATGGGCGTCGACTACGCCGACCCCCACCCCGACCGAGCGCACGTGTACGTCTGCGAACACACCACCCCGACCGTCCACGCCGGCCAAAGCATCCAACCCGGCCAACCCGTCGCCACCTCCATCCCCGGCGGCGGCATCGAAACCGGCTTCGCTGCTGCTCCAGGCAGCGCCGTATCCACCCAAGCCGCCCAACTCAGCCAACAAGCCCAAACCGGCGACGCCGGCACCAACCGCACCTACTGCGGCCAAACCATGTCCAACCTCATCCAACAAGCCGGCGGACCCGCCGGCCTCGCGGAAAGCAGGCCGATCATGGGAACCGGATGCTGAGTCGCCCCGGTTCGAGGTCAGGTCAGGTCTCCGAGGGCGCGCGAGTCACGTCGCGGATCCATTGGAGATAGGCGGGATTGCCATCAAAAATGGGCAGCGCGATCAGGCCGGGCACTTCGTAGGGATGCTCGCGATCGGTCTCCGCGATGATCGTGTTCACCAGGCTTCGGCGGGTGTGCAGCGCGACGCGAGCCTCCGCATGATCGTAGATCACGCCCTGCCAGCGATAGATGGAGCGAATAGGGCTGATGTTGTGCCCGCTCGCCGCGAGGCGCTCGTCGACGAGACGGCGGGTGAACTCCGCTAGCCAGTCGGCGTCCGGGGCCGTGATGATCACTTCGCACAGGTCGTCGGTCATAGTGTCCGCTCGGTCTTGAGGGTCTGGATCAGCTGGCGAGCTTCGTCCTCGCTGTGAGCCATGGCTGCGAATCCGGTTTGGATCGGGCCGTCGTAGCTCATACCCACCCAGCGTCCCCGCAGCTGGATGCCGTGAGGGTGCAGCACGTAGTAGACCGTGCCTTTGGATCGCACGGCGCCCTCGTTGGCGACGTACCAGCCCATCAACACCTCGTTATCCCAAAGGCGCAGCTCGCCACGCCACATGTAGCCGCCTTCAGCGACGTCGATTCCTCGGGTGATGGTTCGCAGCTCATACGTCGTGTCGCTCAGCGCACGCGCACGAACCTCTTGACTAGTGATGACCTCGTGCTCTTCTTTCGAGGTCTGCCAACTCGCCCACCAGTCCCCAGTGAGGTCGGCACGCTGACTCTCCTGACCTGCCAGCTCATTGACCGAGATCTGAAGGGCTCGCGCGATTGCAACCGCGACGTTCAGCGCTGGCTGTTGCTCGCCGGCTTCATACCGCCGAATCTGCCTCCGATCGACGCCGGCTGCCGTCGCCAGCTCAGTCTGCGACAGGCCGAGCTGGGCGCGACGAGTGCGGATGACCTCGGGCATCTCCATGTTTCACAAATAATCGAGGGCGAATTGGTCCCCGACAGCGGATCGCATCTAGAGTCGCCTGCGCATGAGCGCCTAGCGCACGCCGCTGGTCGACAAGCTGCTCGAGAACCCGTGTCAGCTTGCCGCTATTGCTCTCGAGCGTGACCACTTGAGCCGAAGGCGATGGTCTGCTCACACGTGTTCGCGCATCGTCATGGCCCGATCCACGATCTGCTCTCATGAGTTGGGGAACCGAGCCGATCTCGTTGCCTAATCGCGATCAAACGCTTCGTCGACGTCAAAGCCGACCGCTCGAGCGAGTAGTGGAGCGGCCGCGACGAGTCGCGCGCTGCCAATCGTCGGGGCGACCGCGATCAGTACGCCGACGAGATCCGCGACGGGCGCTCCTGCCGCGAGGGCGGAGTCGACGACTGATTGGTAGGACCCGGGGGTTCCCGTGCTGGCGATCAGCGCCGCCAGTCGAAGCAGGGCCAGCGTCTGTGCGTCGCGGCAACAGCCGGCGATTTCGGGGTGGCTTTGCGCCAGTAGTGACGCGACGAGTTGGTCGTCGTTCAGTGCCAGCCTGCGCAACGTTTGCGCGTGGTCTGTCATCTAGCGTTAAGTAGACCGTTCCAACCGTCCGCGCGCATCGCCCAGCCGGGATGAAATCGCAGCGTGGCCGGGCAGCGCGGCGTGTTTGTTGCGTCAACCGCCCTGTGGCGGGGGGCGAGTCAGTGTCGAAACTCGTTGAGTAGTCCGATGTCGCGCGCGCGGGCGACGGCCTCGGCGCGCGATGACGCGTCGAGCTTGCGGTAGATCGAGATCGCTTGCGTCTTGATCGTGTGGCGCGATAAGAACAGGCGCGCGCCGATCTCCGGGAACGACAGGTGCGTCGGTAGCAGCGGTAGCAGCCGGAGCTCAGCGGGCGTCAGCGTCGTCGCGCCGGCGATGTTGGTCGGGAGCGTTCGCATCCGCTCGTCCAGCTGCTCTGCACGATCGCCAACGATCCCCAGATCGGGTCGCTCTCGCAACAGGTCGTTCACGTCACGCAGGATCGTTTGGGCGCCGGCCGCGTCGCCCGAGGCGATGTGAACGCGCGTCAGTTGCAGCAGCGTCAGCGCTGAGATCCACGGGATCGCCGCTGTGAGCTTAGGCCGCTGCAGTTGCACGCCCCGACATATTCGGCAAGCCTGCGCGCGTCGCCTCGCCGCTGGGCGACCCGGGCTCTGGCGACGAGCGCGAATGCGGTGGCGGCTGCGAGCATCGAGTTGCGCGCTCGCTCGTGGGCTTCGCGCGACAGCGCTTCGGCGTCGCTCAGCTCCCCGCGTTCAAGCGCGTACAGGGCCAGCTGTGCCATTGCCACCGACGAGTTTGTCGCGTCCTCGACGCGGCGGGCCACTCGGACGCCGTCGGCTAACACCTCCTCGGCGCGGACGTCATCTCCAGCCAGGACGTGCGCAAAGCCGAGCACGACGGCCGAGGTGATGTGCCACGGTCTCGACGGAGTCTCGCTCGCGGCGGCGAACTCGGCGTCGGCTCGCATCTGCTTGATGCCGGCCGGGCAGATCAGCGCGCGTAGCAGCGCGACCCCCGCCGCAGCCGAGGCTGCCCCGAGGGCGCTAAACCCTTCGTCCGTTCGCCGCTCAGCGATGGCTAGCCATCGCTGCGCATCGGCGTGATCCGCCCCGAGCGCGGCGAACCATGCCGCGGCCAAGGCCAGCGCTGGTAGGCGCTCGAGCGCGTCGGGGCCGAGCGCGTCGAGCCACCGACGGGTCGTCGCGCCGCGCCCCCTTTGCTCGAGGGCGAGTACCAGCGGTGCGATCAGCCGCTCCGCGTGCTCGGGATCGTCGCCGGCCAGCGCCTGCTCGACCGCGGCCACGGCCTCGCCGTTGCCTTCAAGCCAGGCGGCGGCGCGACGATGCAGCGCCGGCACCGCTTCGGGCTCCCGACGCATCAGCTCCGTGCGCAGGGCATCGCGAAACAGGTGGTGGTAGCGGTACCACTCGCGAGTCCGGTCAAGCGGCACGACGTTGAGATTTGACCGCTCTACCTCCTCCAGCTTGCGTGCGGAACCCGTGGTCTGCAGCACCGCATCGCATAGCGGGCCACACAGCCGGTCGAGAATCGCCGTCTCGGTCAGGAAGCGAACGTCCGCTGGTGCGAGGTCCGCCAGGAACTCCGACCGCACATAATCGACGACGTATCGAGCCTCGCCGGTGAAAGCCGTCAACGCATCGTCCCCCTTTGCGCGGGCGTCGAGCGACAGCGCGGCAAGATACACAGCGATAGCCCAGCCCTCGGTGCGCCGCGCGAGCAGCGCCGAATCATCATCAGAAACGCTCACGCCAGCGTGTTCGAGCACCCGCGAGTCTCGGCAGCATCCAGCGCCAGGTCGGCGGCACCGATCTCCAACAAACGGCCAGTGGCCCGCAGCCGCGCGATCGGCAGGCCCTCTACGCTGCGTCCCGACAGGACGGTCTGGGAGCCCTCCCCAACGGAGAGCGCGAGCGCAGCGATCGCGTCGCGGCCGAACGATCCGGAGACCAACTGAACGTCGTCGAGAACCAGCACATGCTCAGGTAGCGCGCTCAGCTCCGCACACACACGCTGGATCGTGCTGGGCTCAAACGTCCCCGGCGAGGACAGCATCGCGAACAGCGCCGGCGTCAACGGCAGGAGCCGGTCGACCGCAACGGCAACGTGCGACAGCAGCACTACGGGGTCATTGTCGCCTGCATCCAAAGAGACCCAGGCGACCGGTCGCTGCTCGCGGGCTATCGACTGCGCCAGAAGCGTCGTCTTGCCGTAGCCCGCCGGTGCGAAGATGCCGACTACCGACGATCCCTTGGCGGCAGTCAGCCGATCCAAGAGCTCACCCCGAACCACAGTGCCGGCACGCAACGGCGGCGGGATCAGCTTCGTCTCAATCACGCTCAACGGCGCCGTCTGATCGCCAACGCGGTCAGACGCGCGTGTCTCCCAAGCCGAAGCCACCCCACCGGTTGTGCGTCTCGCGCTCACTTCGCCTCGACAGTTCGGGTCATCGACCCGCGCAAGCGACGCGCCGAGACAACCGCGGCAACGGCTCGGGCCGCGGCCCACCAGCGCCGGAGACGGCCAACAGCCGCCAAGTGACTTGCGGGACGCGCGCAGTAGGTCGGCACGACGCGTCAGCCTACCCCGCACGCCTAAGCCTGTGCAGCGCGCTCGACGGCTGGTCGTGGAACTGCGCTAGCCGGAGAGTCCGCTGATTCCCTGCCCGATCAGCACAACCGCGAACACGAGCAGCAGAACCGACATCACGGTGGCGTTGTTGTCGGCCAGTCAGGTGCGCCAGCCCCCGAGGATCTCGGCGGCGCGCTCGCCCATCGCGAGTGAACGCTACGTCTCGGGAATCGCCAGGAGGAGCGTCTCGCGATCGTTGGCCGGTCTCGCTCAGCCGCCCATGCCGGCTTGTGCCTCCGCCAGCGCGGCCTTGAGCGCTTTGGCGCCGCCGACGACGGTCGCGGCGAGCAGCGGCGGTGAGAATAGTCCGATGACCAGGCCGACGCCGCCGCCGATCTCGAGGCCCTTGCGTCCCAGGTGATCGCCGGTTTCCTTGACCGTGACGGTGCCGTCGGCGTCGGCGGTGACGAGCGCCACGCCCTCCACCTCGAGCTGCTTGTCCTCGACGAGCTTCACGAGTTCGTCGAACTCCTTCTGGGCCAGGTCGGGGATCAGGTACGCCGCGATCACGACGTCGAACTCGGTGTCGCTCATGATGTTCTCCTTCGCTGCTGCCTAGGCCCTGATCCCGCGGACGGTGTCCGCTTGCGAGGCGTGCTCGTGGAGGGCGTGTTCGTCGTTGTCGTCTAGGTGTGGGGCGACGTCGAAGACGACCTTCTTGACCGTGCCGGTGAACGCGAACGGCGCCTTCTCGGCGTAGCTTCGGTCCACGACCAGGCCGTTGTCGCGACCAATGTCCATGCCGGCGTAGCCGCTGAAACCGAACGGCACCGTGTGATCCATTCGGCCGCTGCCGACCGGCTCACCGTTGACGAACAGCGTTACATCCCCGGGGGTGGCAGGCTTCGCCTCGTCCGCTTTGAAGGTCATCTCGACGTTTACATCTCCCGTCGGCAAAGTCCCTTCGGACTCCTGTTTGTATTCGAACACCCCGAGGAACGCGTAGGTGTGCTTCAGCTTCCCGTCCTGGACGAACAGGGAGAACCCTCCGAGATGGCTCGCGTCGGCGACGATCACCCCCTCGGCTCCACCGTCGGGGATGTGGAGGTCAGCGCTGATCGTGTAGGAGTGGTTGTAAACCCGCGGGACCGCTCCGGGGGCGACGTTCCGCACGTCCCCGTGGTAGGTCACGGTCGTGTTCGAGCCGAGCGGCGGCAAGATCCCGAAGAACGGCGAGAACCCGGCGAGCAGCGGCTTGATGTTGTACTTCTCGGCCTCCTCCCAGAACAGGCTCTGCAGTTCCTTGACCTTCTCCGGATGGCTGGATGAGAGGTTGGTCGCTTGGGAGAAGTCCTCGGGCAGGTAGTACAGCTCCACCGGGTCCTGATCGGGGTTCCAGACACCGGGGGCGAACTTCTTCAGCAGCTCGGGGTCCAGTCGCCACGGAACGCGCGGCATCCTCATCGCCAGCCACCAGCCGTCCTTGTACATCGCCCGGTTGCCGAAGTTCTCGAAATACTGCTGCGTGTGGCGCTCGGGAGCGTTCGCGTTCTCGAGCGAGTCGGCGAAACTCACGCCGGTCATCGGCTGCTGTTCGATGCCGTCGACATGCGTAGGCTGGGGGATCCCAACCATCTCGAGGATCGTCGGACCGATGTCGGTGACGTGCGTGAACTGCGACCGCAGGCCGCCAGCGTCCCTGATCCGCTGCGGGCAGCGGACGACCAGCGGGTTGCGGGTGCCGCCGAGATGCGAGGCGACTTGCTTGCCCCACCGGAACGGCGTGTTCCCCGCCCACGCCCAGGCCGTGGAGTAGTGCGGGTACATCATCTCCGTGCTCCAGGCCTCCAGCCCACCCCACTTCAGCGTCAGCTGCATCTGCTCAGAGTCGGTCAGCGGCAGGCCGTTGACCATCGTGCCCTCGTTGAACGTGCCCGTAGGGGTGCCTTCCAGGCTCGCGCCGTTATCGCCCCAGATCCAGATCACGATCGTGTCATCAAGCTCACCCATCTCCTCGATCGAGTCCAGCAGCCGGCCGACGTGATGATCGGCGTTCTCCGAATAGCCCGCGTAGACCTCCATCTGACGCGCGAACAGCCGCTTGCTGTTCTCATCCAGCGAGTCCCAGGCGGGCATCAACTCGTCACGAGGCGTGAGGATCGCGTCGGCCGGGACCACGCCGAGCTTCTTCTGGCGCTCGAACGTCTCCTGCCGCAGCTCATCCCAGCCCTGGTCGAACCGTCCCTTGTACTTCTCCGCCCACTCCTTCCAGACGTGATGAGGCGCGTGACTGCACCCGGTCGAGTAGTAAAGACACCACGGCTTCTCGGAATCGTGCCCCCGAACGCCATGCAGCCAATCGATCGCCTGGTCGGTCATCGCCTCCGGGAAGTAGAACGGCTTGCCGTCCTTTCCCTCCTGAACGCCGATGAACTTCTGGTTCTCGGCGATCATCGTGTCGAACTGACCGGCCTCAGGAGCCAGGAAACCCCAGTAGTAATCGAACCCCCACGCGTTGGGCCAGTGATCGAACGGACCGGCCGGGCCCTGCTCCTTCTCCGGCGTCAAATGCCACTTACCGACCGCCGCCGTCGAATAACCGTTCTCCTTCAGGACCCTCGGGAAAGGCGCCGCGTCCCTCGGCAGCATCGCCGAATAGCCCGGAAAGCCGCCCGAGAACTCCGGGATGCCCCCCATCCCCACCGCGTGATGGTTCCGTCCCGTCAGCAGCGCCGCCCTCGTCGGCGAGCACATCGCCGTCACATGGAAACGGTTGTACCGCAACCCCTCCGCGGCGACCCGATCGTAGTTCGGGGTATCGATCGGGCCGCCGAACGTGCCCGGGTTTCCAAACCCCGCGTCGTCGATCAACACCACCAACATATTCGGAGCACCCCGGGAGGCTTCACATGCCCGATCTGCTCCCAGCCCGGCTCAGAACCACCCAGCGTCTGATTCGCCGCGCCAGTGAACGGCGGACGGCGGATCGGCAGCCGGGTGCGGTCAATCGACTCCTCACTCATGTGCGATCACCTTCCCGTGTTGCGGTTGCGGGTTCCGGGCCCCCATTGGCAGCCCTTACTTCGCTCCGAACATCGCCTATGAGGCGATCCGCTAACCCGGTCGCGAACGCCCGAGCCTGCTCGGGGTAATCCGGCTTGAGATTGGTCGGGGGAATCTTCACGCCGAGATACCGCTCGCGGTTCTCGCCCTTACCGAAATAGCTGATCAACGACAACAGCGACAGAACCTGGCCGCCCGCGAACGAGAAATGAATGCCGCCGACATACTCGCCGCCCCGCTCGGTACCTAGCCTCCTCACCGCCCTCAAATTGAAACGCCAATACCGCCGACAGACCACAAACGCGGCGAAGCGCGTACCGGCGAGCAGCCGTCCCGCCGCATCGGACTTCAGGAACGAGCGGATCGGGACGCTCGTTCTCAGCCACCACGTAGGCGAGCCGATACACACGAGATCGTAATCGCCGGCCCGAGCCTCGTCCGGGATCCGGATCTCCCCGGTCGCCCCCCGCAGCTGCGCCGGCATCATCCCGAGAATGTCGAACACGGCATGCCGCAACGGAAACCGCGTAAACCGCTCCGCATAACGCGAATCCGTCAACTCAATCGCGGCCAACCGCACCTCGCAACCCCGCTCGCGGAGGACGGCCGCCATTGCCTCCGCCACCCTCAGGCTCTGCTGCGTATACGTGAAATACACGAACAAAACCCGAGGTCCCATCGCACCCGCATTACTCAAAGCCATTTGACTGCTCTCACTTTCGATCACGTTCTCGGGTTATGGACGGCAGACTCCGCCGGCGCGCCCTATGATGACGCGCTGTCCGGAGCGCTCGCCTTTGATGTAGACATGCTCGTCGTCGGGGTAGCGCACGACTCGGTGCCAGCGCCGCTCCTTCGCGGCGTGTCCGTTCCCTCATCCGATCTGCTCGTAGTCCGTCATGCCGGAGTTAAGTAGAACGTCCCAAGCGCCTACGCGCATCGCCCTGACGGGATGAAGTCGCAAGGTGGGCGGGACGACCGCGTTTGTTACCACCGATCGTGCCGCCAGTTGCGTGCAAGCGCCTTCCATCGGACGTTTCAACGAACAGCCGTCCTGAAGCCGCAAAACCTACGCTGAGACTGTGGCAAAGGGCAAGGCCAAGGGGGGTGCATATTCAACCGGCTAAAAAGGGTGCAAATTCGATCGGCCTTGACATCGGCGATCGGGATCGGGCTACCCTGCGGCTCCGATGCGTCCCCGCATTGTCACGTGGGCGGTTTCTGTGCTGTGCGTCGGCAGCGCCATCTCCGCCTGCGGCGGCTCCTCGGATAACGGCGTCGCCTCCAAGTCCCCTGACGCGATCGTGACCGCGGCGATGGGCGCGATCGATGGCGCGAAGTCGGTGCACGTCGCGGGTTCGGTCGTGAGCGGAGGTTCGCCGATCACGCTCGATCTCGATCTCCTGTCGGGCAAGGGGGGTCGCGGCGAGATGTCACAGAGCGGGCTGAGCTTCCAGCTCGTGGAAGTCGGTCAGGCCGTGTACATCAACGGAAGCCCCGGGTTCTGGCGCCGTTACGGAGGCGCCGCAGCGGCACAGCTGTTCCAAGGGAAATGGCTGAAGGCGCCGGCGGGCTCCGGCAATTTCGCCTCGCTTAGCTCGCTGACCAATCTGCACCGGCTACTCACCGCACTGCTCTCCAGCCACGGCAAGCTGGCAAAGGGCGCAACCACCACAGTCAACGGGCAGAAAGTGGTGGCGGTCAACGACAGCGCCAAGGGAGGCACTCTCTACGTCGCGACGACGGGCAAGCCGTACCCCGTCGAGATCCTGAAGACCGGTCCGCAAGGAGGCCACCTGGTTTTTGACCGGTTCAACGAGTCGGTTTCGCTGACCGCGCCGGCGAACTCGATCGACATCTCGCAGCTTCAGTCGAAGTAGACCGCATCCGGCCGCCTCGTGTCGGTCCCCGAGATCGCAAGCTGCCGAAGCCCAAGCTGCACGACGCCGGGTCACTCTCGAGTACTGGGAACGACCAGATCTCGGCGCGGTCCGGACCGGACCTCTCTGGCGATGTTGCCGTGGCCTGCGGCGAAGTCTGGGCTTGAGACGGGTTGACGGCCAGGGTGTCTCATCCGTTCTCACACCGCCGACTTGTTACCAACTGGTTACCGCACGGACCACGTTGGCGGCTTTCCCCCGATGCGCTGGGCGCGGCGGCCGGTCACGATCGGGTCGTTCTGTCTCGTGTTCGATCCGTTGGGAGCGCGTAATGACGAAGGACTCTGATGCTCGAGCTGCTTCACGACGATCATCAACCGCTGATGCAGACCGCGTGACCGCGGCGGCGGGCGCGGAGCCCATGACTCGTGAGAATCGCGGCGCGGATCCCGCGCGGCGCGAGCGGACAGTTCGCGATCACGAGCAGGCGGCGTTGAGCGACCGGCTGTCGGCGATCCGCGAGCAACTGCTCGAGGTGGCTGGGGGGTGGCGTCCATGGATCGAGGGACGGGACGCGGACCGGGACGCGAGTGCGCGCAACCTGTTGCAGTATCTCGCGCTACGCCGCCACGACCTGCGCGAGCTTCAAGACCCACTAATCGCACTCGGGCTCTCCTCCCTAGGGGGCAGCGAAGGTCACGTCCAGGCCAGCGTCGACGCCGTGCTGGATGCGCTTGGCGCTCTCGCCCGTCATCCGCCGGTCACGAGGTCGAACCCGCCGCCGATGGGCTTCGCTCACAACCGTGAGGTCCTGGCGATTAGGACCGAGGCGCTGCTCGGGCCGGTGCCGCGGGGGAGGCCAACGCGGATCATGGTCACGATGCCGACCGAGGCGGCGCATGACCCGGCGATGGTGCGGGAGCTGCTCGTGGCTGGGATGGACTGCATGAGGATCAACTGCGCCCACGACGCCGCGCCGGAGTGGCGCGCGATGCTCGAGAACCTGCGCCAAGGCCAGGACGAGACCCGGCGACGCGCGCGCGTGGAGGTCGACCTGCCGGGCCCAAAGTTACGTACCGGACCGCTCGCTCCACAGCCGACCAGTGACGGCAAGGGGGACTATCTGCGCCTTGGCATCGGGGATCGCTTGCTGCTCACGCGCGACGCGGGGGTGACGATGTCAGGCCCTGACGAGCGGCCGGCTGCTCGCATCGGGTGCTCCCTAGCGGAGGCGTTCACGGTAACCCGCCGCGGACACCAGGTGTGGCTCGACGACGGCAAGCTCGGAGGAGTCGTGGAGTCGGTCGATCGGGACTCGATTGAGCTCCGGATCACCTCGGCCCGGGCGAAGGGCTCCAAGCTACGCGCTGGCAAGGGAATCAACCTGCCGGACGCCGTGCTCGACATCGACCTGATCGGACCGCACAGCCAGGACGCCCTGGAGTTCGCCGCCGAGTGCGCCGACATCGTCGGGCTGTCGTTCGTCAGTCGCGCGCGCGAGGTGGAGCGGGTCAACGGATACCTCGCCCAGCACGCCCGACCCGAGGTCGGAATGATCCTGAAGATCGAGACCCGGCGCGCGTTCGAGCACCTGCCAGGACTGCTACTAGCCGCGCTCGGAGGCCAGCGGCCAGCCGGAGTGATGATCGCCCGGGGGGACCTCGCCGTCGAGTGCGGCTACGAGCGCCTCGCGGAGGTCCAGGAGGAGATCCTGTGGCTGTGCCAAGCCGCACACGTGCCGGTCATCTGGGCCACCCAAGTGCTCGATCGGCTCGCCAAGACCGGCCGCCCCTCACGGGCGGAGATCACCGATGCGGCGATGGGAGTGCGGGCCGAGTGCGTAATGCTGAACAAAGGCCCGCGGATCATCGAGGCGATCTCGGTACTCGACGACATCCTGCGGCGGATGGAGCAGCATCACCGCAAGAAACGCTCGCTCCTGCCGCCGCTGGGGGCCTCCGACTACGTCCACACCGACCGCTGATGCACCACGGGCAGCACTCGGCCGGGAACACGGAAGTCCGGCCCGACATAGCGTTTCCTCAACGGTTCGAAATTCGACTGAAGGGCCTCACGCCAATCGCTAGCGTGGACCCTGCCTGCGCCTACGACCGGTCTTTGCCTGCCTTCGGGCTCGCCCCGTCTGCGTGGCCGTTCCTGGCAGAGGCCTTCGTCAGATCCTTCTGGAGTTGCTCGACGTCGCGCTGCAGCGCCTTGCTCATCTTCTTCAGGTCCCGCCGCGCGTCGCGCAGCATCTTCTGGACGTCTTTGCGCAAATCGCGCGCACCGGCTCCGAGGCTCCCGCCGATCGACGAAAGGTCTTCCTGGGCCACTTCGAGCGCCCGGGAGACATGATCAATCGCCCTGGCGTCGTCCTCGGTCTTGGCTTTGGCCGATTCGGCTGCACGTACCGACGCGCTTGGCTTTGGCTTCGTAGCGGCCATAGGAGCTCCGTTCTCTGCGTTAGTAGGGCGTCACAACTCCACGCTACGCACCCGTTTGGCTGGTGTGGAGGGCCGTTCTCCGCACAGCCGATGTGGCTAACTACCGAACCCGCGTGGCCATAGCCATGCGCCGAACACCCCAGGCCCACAAGAGGATCGAGGGTCGGCGCCAGATGCGCACGACCCCTCCGGTTCGAGGAGGCCGCGGTCGCGCATCGCTGTTGGTCAGGAGGGCTATGTTCATCCTTGCCTCGTCAGCGGCTCTAGTATCGGTGGCCGTTTCGACGGCACATTCGATGACGTTCGACTCGAAGACTGCGACCGTTTTCGGGTGCCCGCGAACAGAATTGCTCATCGTATTGCACGACCCGCACCTCCCAAGAACCGTCCGTGGAGGACCACACCGTGAGGCAGTAGCGCGGCTGGTTCGCCGGCCGGCACTCCCGCCCGGCCCCTGGGCTTTGCGCCCCGGTGCCGCGCGCCATGCGATCGAGTAGCGTGCGCTGGCTAGAGCAAAGCTGGTGCGCGAGTCAGGTTCAGAAGATGGCCTTGACGTGAAACGCCCTTCCAAACGCGCTCGACCCAACCGCAGCGAGCGCCCGACCGAAGGCACCCTCGCGTCCTCCCGAGTGGCGGAGAAGGAATTGCGTTTGGAGCGTAAGGCCCACGCGTATGCACGCGAGCGGGGTGTGCTGCCACCGTTCTACGCGTTTGCCAGGATGCTCACAAGCGCTGTCCTACGACTGTGGTTTCACGTGCGGATCGCTGGCACGGAGCACATCCCGGCCAGCGGCCCGGCGATCATTGCTCCTAACCATAAGAATTTTCTCGACGCATTCTTCGTCGGACTGGCCACGCACCGCCATGTCCGCTTCATGGCAAAGATCGAGCTGTTCAAGGGGCCATTGAGCTGGATGTTCCTGCGGCTGGGGACGTTTCCCGTGCGCCGGGGGGAAGCCGACGCCGATGCGGTCGAGACGGCTCGGGTGATCCTCTCCAGCGGCGGGCTGGTGGTTGTGTTCCCCGAGGGAACCCGCGTACAGCAGCCAGACGCACTCGGGTCACCACATCAAGGCGCCGGAAGGCTCGCTCTCGAGACCGGCGCGCCGATCGTTCCGGCGGCGATCACCGGCACTTCGCACCTCTGGCGCGGCGCGATCCCTCAGCTCCGGCGAGTGCAGCTCACGTTTCTACCTCGGGTCACGCCGGCTCAGGCAGCGGGTCCTGGAGAAACGGCTTCGGAGCTGATCGACGACCGAGTCTGGCCGGCTGTCCAGGAGGAGTACGGACGCTTGCGCGCCACCCCGGGAATGATCGCCACCGTTCTCGCTGCGATCGGCGTTGGCGGCGGGTTGGTGGTCAAGCGCCAGCTCGATGCTCGGCGCAAGCCAACGCTGCTCGCCAAGCTCGATCCCCGCAAGGCACGGCGCCGGCGGCCGCTTCACCGTGTGGTCGATCGACTGCGCCAGATCCGCTGAGCACCGTCCGTAGCTCCTTCCGTGCAGGTCCCATGTCGCACTATGCAACAGAAGCCGAACGCTCAACTTGTTTGGGAGGTGAATTCTGCGAGAGCCGCGTTAAAGCGCTCGGGCCGTTCGATCATTGAAACGTGACCGGTGTCGGGGAAGACGATCAGCTGAGCGTCGGGGATCAAGGACTTCAACTCGAAGGCATCGGCGACCGGCACAAGACGGTCATTCTCGCCCCAGATGATCAGTGTCGGGGAGCGGATCTGGTTGAGACGATCCCGGATGCTGTGGTGGGAGAGGAAGGCGAGCGCCTCGGGGGATGCGTCCTTGCCGCCGCCGGCGAGGATCGCGCGGCTCAGATCCGCAGAGAAGCGTTCGGGGTGACGGGCGACGAGCCCCAACGCGAGCCGTCGCAAACCGGGTCGCTTGGCGACGGCGGGCGTCGCGGTGAGCTGCGAGAAGCCGCTTGATCGGGCGAGATGCGCGAGCGTGTATAGCGGTCGGCGGTGCATCTCTTCTGTGGAGAGGCCAGCCGCGTCGACCAGGACGAGGCGATCGAGGAGCGGCGGGTGGCTGATCGCCAGCTCCGCCGCAATGAAGCCGCCCATTGAGTTTCCGACGACCGTCGCGGTATCGATCTCGAGCGCGTGACACAGGGAGACGAACGTCTCGGCGTAGCCGGGGATAGAGATTGGTAGGCGTGGCGTCTGCGAAGCCCCGAACCCCGGCAGGTCGACCGCGACCACGCGGTGGTGGCGAGCGGCCGCGGGGATGTTCTCGAGCCAGTTCTGCCAGCAGCCAGAGAGCCCGTGGATGAAGATGATCGGGGACCCGTCACCGAGTTCCACGAGGTTGATCTGGCGCCCGTCGATCTTGACCCACCGTTGGTGCGCGTTCCAGTCGATCTCCCGCCAGTCCGGGCGGGCCGGCCCGCTTGGGGCCGAGGCTGCAGAGCTCCGGACCGCGTGTCGGCTCGATCGACGGCGGTCAGCGATGAAGCGGCTAGACACTGCGCTCAGGTCCCACTTGGACACTAGGTCGGTTTGGTAGCCATCACTTCTTGGGTCCTTGCCTGAATCAAACCGATCGAGCGGCGCGGTCGCAAGGACTTTGTCCGAACCTGGGGTTGCAGGCGCGATCAATCAGAGTAGCCTTAGCCTGAGCGTCCGGGAACGTGCCGAAACGCTTCCGGGGGGTTGGCGGGTTCGACTAAGTGCGACGGGAAAGGCCCAGGCCGTCAGTGCGGCCAGAGAACTCCCAGAGCTGCCTCGGCGAGACGATCGTCGCGGCTGGGTGCGACGGGTTGGGGGTCAGTTTGTGGTGGACCAACCCGCCCTGGAGTCGGCGATGGCGCGTGCAATCAGCCTTTGGCAGCGAGAACCGCGTCAGTTCCGCCAACTGAGGCTCAACGGTATGCGTGCGGACCGCTCGTGGGCGACTCCGGGTCGGCAGTACCTCAATGTCTACGACTACGTAAGGCACAAGGATCGACCCGCCTGGCAGCCAGAGCTCGACAGCGGTGCAGCCGCCCGGCCCAATGGCCGAGGTTCCAAACAGGTGCGGAGCCGGGGCTCTCGCCGCGCGGGAGGACCACCCCACGCTGAGGACCGGCTGGCTGACGATGGCACCGTCCGCACGCCCCCGCACACCCTAGAACCCGCCGGCGTGTCCGGCGATTGAGCCCGCCGAGGGTCTCCAGGCACAGGGACGATGGGACCGAATCTGCCCGCGGCGGACCGTAGTTTCAGCGGAGCGTGCATGCGGAGTCCGCGCGATGCGAGACGGCGCGGGGGCGCGTAGAACTCGGGTCGCGATGTTGCAAGAAGCCACCATGGCATCGCCGCCGCGGCCGTTGCAGATGCTGGTTGGCCGCTATGACAGCGCGGCCTTCGAGCCGCACGACGGTCGGGCGCGCGTGCGTTTGGCGGTCGGGCGGGAAGCCGCATGGGACGCGCTGCTCGATCGCGGCAGTGCGCGCATCGCGCGGCCCGACGGCGACCCCGACGCTAGGCTGACCGCCGACCCACCGACGTGGGCAGCGATCGCCGGCAACGAGCGCGGCGGGGTGCGCGCCTTCCTGTCGGGCCGCTTGGCGGTGCGTCGTAATCTGCACGTCGGCGTCGGGTTCCTCGCCGCGACGACTGGGATTAATGGCCCTGGGGGGTTGCGGTTTCGCACCGTCCACACACCCCGCGGGCGCCTGTCCACGATGGAGGCCGGTACCGGCCCACCGGTCCTCGCGATCCATGGGCTAGGCGGCACCAAGGGCTCGTTTCTGCCCACCGTCGCATCGCTGTCTGACCGCTTTCGGGTCGTTGCCGTCGATCTTCCGGGATTCGGCGACTCCGATAAGCCGATCGGCGCATCGTATGACCCTCGCTTCTTCGCAGAAGCGATCATCGACCTGCTGGAAGCGCTCGAGCTCGAGCGCGTCGATCTGATCGGCAACAGCCTTGGCGGCCGCGTCGGGCTGGAGGTCGCCCTCCGAGCTCCCGAGCGCGTCCGTCGGCTGGCTTTGTTGGCGCCCTCGTTGGCGTGGCGACGGCCGCGTCGCTGGGCGCCAGCGTTGCGGCTCGTGCGACCCGAACTCGGCCTCGTGCAACTCGCCCCGCGCCCCGTCGTCCAAGCCGTCGTGCGCCGCGTGATCCCCGGCGCCGAGGAAGGCTGGACGGCGGCGGGCGTCGACGAGTTCCTGCGCGCGTACCTCACCCCCGCCGGTCGCGCCGCGTTCTACGCGGCGGCGCGTCAGATCTACCTCGAGGCACCCCACGGGAAGAACGGTTTCTGGACTAGGCTGCGCGGGATCCAGTCGGATGCCCTGTTCGTCTGGGGTCGTCGTGACACGCTCGTGCCGATCGCGTTCGCGCGGCACGTCACCGAGGCTCTCCCGGAAGCCCGTCACCTCGAACTGGACTGCGGCCACGTGCCCCAGGTGGAGCTACCGAAGCAAACCCATCAGGCGATCCGTGGATTCCTCGCCGAACGGGCGACGGTCGGTCGGGCTCACGGTCCGGCGATCCGCAGGAGTTCCGGCACTTGATGCTCAACAGCATGCAGGTCGATCGCTCGCGGGCGGTGATCGCCGCGGGGAGTGAGGACGGCGCCGCGCCGGTACGTTGTTTACGATTGAGTTTGGGCCTGGGGGCACCGCTGCCAGGACCTGGACCACCCCGTGAGCAACTCAAGTTTGCCTACCAGCTTGCCCGGTGTCCCCGATCGTCTCACCGACGTAGACAGGAGAATGAGCATGTCCCCGAAGCCTGCGAAGCCGACCTCGAAACCCTCGAAGCCAACCTCGAAACCCTCGAAGCCAACCGCGAAGGCTGCGAAGCCAACCTCACGCGCACGCAGCGCCCCGGCGCAGCCCAGCCACGAAGAGATTGCCCGGCGCGCCCATGAGATCTTTCAGACCGAGCCCACCGACGACGCGGTCTCCGACTGGCTTAAGGCCGAACAAGAGCTAACGCAGCGCCCTCGCTCGGCCCGCACCTGAGCCCGGTAATCGTCGCCGCAGGACGAACGGAGCTCCGCCGCGCTCGCGATCAGTTCTGCCCGAGCCTGCGGTCACTTAGCGGTGTTGGACCCTGAGCTGCGGATCTCGACGCCCTACCGCGAATGGAACCTCGACCCCGACATCACGCGGATGCCCGAGTTCTGTACTCCGGCCCTCGGCCCGGTTTCGGGAACCCATGCCTCAACTGGTGAGGCTGTGTCGTCCAGGGTGTAGCCAAGTCCAACCCTAGGGTGGCTATACACGCGTGCGGAGGGAGCGGACGATGGCGGTGTAAGTCAACCGCCCCTCAAGGGAGAGACACGATGGTCAGGCTGAAGCTCCGCACCGCGATCGCCGCCGCCACAATGCTCGCTGCGATTGCCACGGTGGCGATCGCCCTAGCCGGATGCGGCACCGCGAGGCCGACAACCTCCCAACTGAGAAACACCGTTGAGCAGTACCTGACTGCTAGTACGCCCCTCCAGCGCTGCGAGCTCTACACGACGGTCTATAGGACGATGAACCCGACTGTCATCTTCGCGGGTGGCTGCGAGCGCAGCGAGCAGATCACACCGGCGGAGCAGGCAGCACTCCGGGCGCTAAGGATCGTGCACGTTGACGTACGCAACGGTCACGCTACCGTCGCGCTCAGGCCAGTGCCCAAGATCAGCTCCGCCGACCGCACCAATCGGACCGAACTCACCCTCACAGAACTCGACCTGACGATCGAACACGGCGAGTGGCGAATCAACGGTATGAGCGCCAGCGGCCAAGTGACCGCCGTCGCACGCGGCTAGCCATGCGGGTCCGCGTCCCGGAGGTTTTGACGCGCAAACCCGGGGGTAGAAGGTAGTTGTATGACTCACGCAACAAAGATGGAGGACACGATGTCAAGTCGGGCCAGAGCGACGTTTACGATCGAGGGTTGGGACGAGAGCACCTACGCCGAGATGGACGACGGGCGCAAGCTCACCCGCGCCAGTGTCAAGCAGGCGCTCTCGGGGGACATCGAGGGTGTCGGTGCGGTGGAGTGGCTGATGTGCTACCGCCCGGATAAAACCGCGGACTTCGTTGGGATTCAGCGGATCAGCGGAGCACTTGGTGAGCGGTCGGGCAGTTTTGTTCTGCTCCAGAGCGACGGGACCTTCGACGGCAAAATCGCGAAAGGAGAGTTGTCGGTGGCTGTAGGCTCCGGTACGGACGGGCTCCGCGGGTTGCATGGCAAGGGCGAGTTCAGCGCACCGTTCGGGTCTACCGCATCGATCACGCTCGAGTACGACTTCGACTGAGTCATGGTCGGGGGTGACGAGCAGGGGCTGGACCGGACCGGCAACCTGCTGGGGGCGCTGTCGCTCGCGATCACCGACCGCACGGCTGACGGTGCGGGCGAGGCGGTCGGACAGTCCGAGTCGGCCGCCGTGGCGCTATCGGCCATGCACCACTTCCTCAATGACCCAGCCGTTGACCTGCTCGGCCAGGTGCTCGGAATAACGCCGTCGGGCACCGTCCGTCTCGTTGACCGGCTGCAGGACGCCGGCTACCTCAAACGACGCCCCGGGCGCGACGGTCGCTCGGTCTCGCTGCGCCTGACCGCGGCAGGGCGTCGTGCGGCCGAGCGAGTCTCGGCGGCGAGAGCGCAGGTGCTCCAGAATGCGCTATCGGCGCTCACACCCGGTGAACGAGACGTTTTGGAGGAGCTTCTCTCACGCGTGCTTGTCGATCTAATTCGGGGGCCGGGTGCGGTCCGTTGGATGTGCCGACTGTGCGACACGGCGGCGTGTGGTCGCGATACTGGCCGGTGTCCCGTGGCAAACGCAGCTCACGAGCGCTACTCGTCGTGATGCCGACGGGCGCGGCCGCCGAGGCTGCCGCCGGTACGCATCGCTGCCGAGGGACGATAATGAGGCGCTTGGTGATCAGGGCTGCCCGGCCTTCATGCCGCCGTATGTGCGCGACCGTCCGCTAGCGCTCTAGGCCTATCCCGGCGGCATCGAGCGCGACGGCTATTTCATGAAGGCAGTGCCCGGTTACTTCCCGGATTGGATCGGCCGCGTGACGGTGCCGAAGAAGGGCGGAACGATCACGCACGTCCTCGCCCAGGACGCTGCGACGCTGGTCTACCCCGCGGGGCAGAATGTGGTCACGTTGCACACTTGGCTCGCGCGCGCCGACAAGCCAAGCCAGCCTGATCGTCTGACCCTCGACTTCGATCCCTCGGGCGGTGGCTTTACTGAAGTCCGGGCGGCAGCGCGGGCCGCGGGCGACCGCCTGCGCGGCCTGGGCCTTATCCCGTACGCGATGACGACCGGCTCCCGCGGCATCCATGTCGTCTGCCCGCTGCGCGGTGCGGCGAGCTTCCCCGAGGTTCACGGATTCGCGCGCGCTCGCCGAGGAGATGGTTGCCGACGACCCTCGTCATCTCACGCTCGAATGGCGCAAGGCCGACGGCGGCAAGCTTCGCCCCGAAGCCAAACTCGGCGCCGAGACGCGCGCGGCCTAACCGGGGAATGAGCGCGGGCGCCCCTCACAGAGACGGGCGCCCGCTTGCGGCTGGCCTCGTGCGCTACGCGCGCGCGGGCTCGTGCGCGACTCGCGGCAACCAGTGGAGGCCCTTGGGCAGGTACCAGTTGGCATCGCCCAGCAGCTTCATCGTCGCCGGCAGCAACACGGCGCGGATCAGCGTGGAGTCGATCAGGATCGCCACGGCGAGCCCTATCCCGAGTTGCTTGAACTCGAGCGCGCCCAGCGACGCGAAGATCGCGAACACGGCGACCATCACGATCGCTGCGCTCGTGACCGGTCCCGCGGTGGACTTGATCCCGCGCGCGATCGCGTCGTTGGTGGGCACGCCCTTGTCGTACGCCTCGCGAATCCGGCTGATGATGAACACGTGGTAGTCCATCGAGAGGCCGAACAGGATCACGAACAGGAACAGCGGCAGCCACGAGGTAATCGCTCCTGTGGACTTGAAGCCCAGTATCCCTTGCGCCCAGGTGTGCTGGAAGACGAGTACCAGAACGCCGTAGGCGGCGCCGACCGACAGCAGGTTCAAGACGATCGCGGTGATCGGCAGAACGATCGAGCGGAACGTGACCAGCAGCAGCAGGAACGCCATCGTGAGCACGAACACAAACACGATCGGGGCGTGGGACTTCATCGAGTCGTTGAAGTCCTTTGACCCGGCGGTCATGCCGGTGACCTGCGTCTTGGTCCCTGCCGTCAGTCCGATCGTGGCGGGAACCACGTCTTGGCGCAGTGTGTCGAGTGCCCGGTAAGAGGCGGCATCCGTACCCTTGCCGCTGAGCGGCATCGAGACCACAGCCACGTCGTGCTGGCCGTTCACCTGAACCTTGAATGGCTGATGGATCTGCCCGGTGGCCAACGCATGCTGCTCGAGGTTGCGGATCGCGGCCTGCACCTGGGGCGAGTTCACGTCCTTGTTCTCAATCACCACGTAGGCTGGGAGCGGTCCGCCCGGGAACGCCGTTTCGATCCGGTCGAGCGTCTTCACGATCGGTAGACCATCGGGCAAACCTTGCAGTCCGGGGAGAGACGTGTGAAGCCCGAACGCCGGGATCGCAAGCGCCAGCACCAGGCCTCCGGAGACCAGCACCGAAGTCAGCGGTCGACGAAGCACGCGATCGACGACCGCGCTCCACAGGCGTGGCTCGTCCCCGCTCTCGCGGCGGCGGGCAACGATCGGCACGCGGGCCTTCATCACCCCGTCGCCCAGTTTGGACAGCAACGCCGGCAGCACCGTCAGCGAGCCAAGTACCGCAACCGCGACCACCATGATCGTGCCCGTCGCCATCGAGGCGAACGTCTTGTTACCGGCCAGGTACATCCCGGCCATCGCCGCCATCACGGTCAGGCCGGAGACGAGCACCGAGCGGCCGGACGTCGAGGCGGCCGCTTGTAGAGCCGCTTGCTCGTCCCGTCCCGCGGCGCGTTCCTCGCGCTCACGGCGCATGTAGAACAGCGAGTAGTCGACACCGACTGCCATTCCGATGAGCAGCACTGTCTCAGACACGACCTGGTCTACCGCCGCGATCTGGCTGACGAGACCGATCAGTCCAAGTGTCGCGGCGACGCCGGTGGCGGCGAGCAGCACCGGGATACCGGCCGCGACCAGCGCCCCAAACGCGACCACCAGGATGATCAGCGTGATCGGTAAGGACAGCGTCCGTGCCTTGGAGAAATCATCGCTGTAGCTCTTATTCAGTGCTTTGGTCGAGCTTGCGTCGCCCGCCTGCTCGATCCGCATGCTTGGATGCGCACGCTGAGCGGCGGCAGTCGCGGTGAGCGACTCCCCAACGCGCTTGTCCGCGTCGGTCGCCTTACCGGTGATCTGGAAGCCGACCAGCACTGAGCGACCGTCTCGAGAGACTTCGCCACGGTTGACAGGGAGCAGTGGCGAGCTTACGTACTGGACAGTTCGCAGTGCTGATAACCGACCCGTGACGTCCTGAACCGCCGCTCGGAAGGCCGGGTCTCTTACCGTTAGAGTGCTGCTCTGGACCAGCACCTGCTCGTTGGCGGGCTGCGGGAACTTGTTGTGCAGCACCTGCTGGGCACGCCCGGACTCGCCGACACCGTTGTTGTCCTGCGGGATGTGCTTGGTGCCGACGGCGCCGCCGAGGACCACCGCCACAACCACGAACGCGAGCCAGCCGAGGATCGCCGCCTTACGGTGCTGCGCGCTCCACCTCCCGGCGCGCGCGGCCAGGTTACTGCGTTGCATTCCGCACCTCCAACAGGTCGCTGTAAGCCACGGTGGGAGCTTTGCAACGCTGGTGGTGGATGACGATGCGGTCCGCTGGCGTCTTTGAGTACGGATAACCCCGCACAGGGTGCGGGTAGCCGCACCCTGCAAGGCGCCGGGGTTAGCCACAATCACGCAATGGCAAGGACCGGGCGCCTCGCCGACGACGTCGTAGCCCGCCTCCTCGAGCACGCGACGAGCGCTGCTCCGAAAGCTCGGATGATCGTCGACGATCAACACGGTCGGGTCACTTACGCGACATTCGGAATCGGCCCACAAGTACTCAGTGCAATCCGTGCTGACCAGATTACGTTCGCGGCCGACCAACAGCCGTACCTGGAGGGTTACCTCCCGATCGTGCTCCTCACCCAATACCACCTCTACGGGATCGTTCCCGACCGTGGGAAACTGATTTCCACGGTCCCGTGTTCATCACCAAACAGAACGCTGCGCGCGTCCTCGAGCTCATCAGTCAAGGCGTCCGCTGAGACGAAATCGCTGTATCTAGCCGGATCGTGCGCCGCCCGCTCATTTCAACAGCGCGGCGAGAGTGGGACCGGAGAGCTCTGCCTTTGGGAAGAAGCCCCGTGCACCACTGCGCGCGATCATGCCAGCGAAGTCCTCACGATCATGGCTCGATGTCAGCACCACCGCGGGTGGGTCATCCGCGCCCCGGAGGCGGAGGGCAATCTCGAACCCATCGACGTCTGGAAGCCGTATGTCCAGCAACACGATCGCCGGGCGCAGCGCCCGAGCCGCGGCGAGCGCTGAGCCGCCACCGAGTAAGTGTTCGATCTGGAGCGCTTTGAGCGTGGGCCCGGCGATTCACGCTGGTATGGGCTCCGCCGGCGGCCAGCGCGGCCGCGAAACCGCGGCAACGCTGCTCCAGGGCGAGATTGCCGGCCTCGTGGATGACGCAGAGCGCGCGGTGGACGTGTCTGGTGCGCATCCGCTGCCCAGCGGCATGTCCTGCCTGGTACTCGCTCTGCCCCACGTGCAGCAGTGTCCCGAGCTTCGCGAACGCATCGCTGCCCGAATTGATCGAGATGACGGGAAGTTTCGCTCGCTCTGCGGCGTGGATCGCTGGTGCCAGGGCGGTTGGATTTGGCAGCGAGACGACCAATCCCGCGGGTCTCGTCGCAGTGGCCGTCTGTATCAGCTGGCGCATCCGCGCGATGTCGTAGGTGTCGGGTGCCTCGTAGGTGACGGATACGCCGAGCTGGGCCGCGGCGGCCTCCGCGCCGTTCTGCACGACCGCCCAGAAGGGGTCAGACGCTTGCCCATGCGTTATCACGAAGAAGCGGATCCGGTGGCGGGAGAGTCCGAAGACGTTGACGCCGGCGGCGGCGCCAACGGGCGCGTTCGCCGGGTCAGCCTTGATCGCGGGAAGCCCGGGCTGTTGGGGGAGCGGGCTCGCTTGACTGCCGCCACATCCGGAAGCAACAAGCGCCATGACCGCGCCGAAGGCGATCAGTGCGAGCACGCGCAGCCGTACGATCATGGTCGGGCGTCGGTGGACGGGATGGTCGCAGTAACCCGGGTGCCGCTGCCCACCGGACTGTCGACGATCAGCTCACCATCGAGCGCGGCGACGCGGTCACTGAGCCCCCGCAAGCCGCTGCCGCTTGCCGCGTTGGCGCCACCGACTCCATCGTCCCTGACCTCAAGCTCCAGCACTCCGCCGGTGTCGGTGACGGCTACGCGGGCGTGGGTTGCGCCTGCGTACTTGGCGACGTTAGTGAGAGCCTCGGCAGCGACGAAGTAGCCGGCGGTCTCAACTTCTGCGGGTAGCCGGCCGTCGAGCTTGAGTTCTAGTTCCACCGGTACAGCAGATCGCTGGGCGAGCGCATCGAGCGCAGGAGCGAGGCCGCGGTCGCTGAGCATCGGAGGGTGGCTTCCGCGAGCGAGCTCCCGTAGTTCGGTCGTCGCCTCGCCCAGCTTCGCGATCGTGTCGTCGAGGAGCTCGACCGTAAATCCGTCGGCGATCCTTCCGCGCAGCAGCCTGAAGATCGAGCGAGAGCGAAACCAGCCGTTGCTGGGCGCCGTCATGGAGAAGGCCGAAAAGTCCAGTCACAAACCCTTCCCATCACTCAGCGTAGCGCGCGATTCGGGCGCTAGGCCGCGCGAGAGGAGGGCGCCCTGCATGCCCTGTGGACCGCTGAAACAGGCGAGTGCCAGGCGAGGCTCCCAATCCCAGCATTAGCGGCTCGGGGGTCCGTCGCTTCTCGGCACAATCTCTCCATGAACGACCACGCCTACCCTCCGGCGGGCGCCGAGGAGGGAGAAGCAGCCAAGCGGACCCGCGTCGTCGTTGCCGATGACTCCGTGCTGCTGCGGGAAGGCGTCGCGCGACTGCTCGAGGACGCCGGCTTTGACGTCGTCGGACGCAGCGGGACCGGCTCTGATCTGCTCTTGAAAGTGCGCTCGTACAGCCCTGACGTCGCCCTCGTCGACATCCTCATGCCCCCAACGCACACCGACGAGGGCCTACAGGCCGCCAAGGAGATCCGCGAAAAGCATCCGCACACGGCGGTGCTCGTGCTCTCGCAATACGCCGAACCGGGTTACGCGCTCGAACTTCTTCAGCACAGTGCCGAAGGCATCGGCTACCTGCTCAAAGACCGCATCAACGATCTGCCGGAGTTCACTGCAGCCGTACGTCGCGTGGCCGCGGGCGGCTCCGCGCTCGACGCGACCGTCGTCTCCCAGCTCGTCGGCCGGCGCCGGCGTGACGACCCACTCGCAAACCTCACGCCACGCGAACGCGAGGTGCTTCAGCTGATGGCCGAGGGGCTATCAAACGTGGCGATCGCTGAGCGCATCGTCGTCACCGAACGAGCCGTCGAGAAGCACGTCACCAGCATCTTCCCGCCGCAGCCGCTGCCCATCGGCGTGTGCTCGCCGTACTTACCTACTTGCGCGGCTAGGCGGCGCGCTACCTCACGCGGCGGCTGAGAGAATCGACAGATGGACCTGCTCGAATGCCATCCAATTTTGACTCGCGACACTAGCTTCGATTCTGCCCCGACTGGACGTTGTCGGGAGGCACTGTCGTTCTTCCTGCTCCTCTTCGCGCCCTCGGATCGGATCTTTTTTTGGTTGTGCCGGGAAGGTTCGCGGGCCGGCCGAGTCCGCGTGGGTAGAAGCCGGCACACGGCCGGCTCGACGGCGCGCGAGCTCGCTTGCGTGCAGGAGGTGAGTCGATGGGTGCAGCAGAATCTCGAGTCCGGTCGCTGACCGGACGGTCGCGCCGCAGGAAGCGCGCGTGGAGGGGCGGCGTGCTGGCGGCGGTTGCGGTAGTCGGGCCGTCGCGATTCCGGTTGTCGCGAGCGCGGGATCGACCGTTGGCCAGTACCAGCAGACCAACCTGATCTCTGACATTCCCGGGGTCGCGCGGATCACCGATCCGAACCTCGTGAATCCTTGAGGACAGGCGGCAAACGCGACGTCGCCGCTCTGGGTGGCCGACAACGGGTCCAACGTTTCCACGCTCCATCGCGGCGGTGTGAGCGGGAGCATCTGGAGATCGCTAAGACGTTGGTCGTGAACATCAAGGACGGTGCGCCTACCTACGGGGGTCGTGGTCAACCCGACGACCGATTTCGTTGTGCACATGGGCACCGCCTCGGCGCCCGCGAACTTCATCTTCGACTCGGAGTCCGGGCGGATCACAGCGTGGAGCAGCACAGTGTCGGGCACGGAGGCGCAGATCGAGTTCAGAAGCCGGCATGCCGTCTACAAGGGCCTGGCGCTCGCGTCGGTCGATGGCAGGAACTTCCTGTATGCCGCCAACTTCCACGGGCGGAGAATCGACGTCTTCAACGCGCGGTTCAAGAAGGTGAGGCTGTCGGGGCGTTTCCGGGACGCGATGATCCCGACCGGCTTCGCCCCATTCGATATCGAGTTGCTGGGCGGCGAGCTGTACGTTTCCTATGCCATGCAGGACGCGGCCAGGCACGACGACGTCGCCGGACCGGGAAAGGGTTCGTCGACGTCTATGACACCAGCGGGCACCTGCTGCGGCGTTTGATCTCCCGTGGAGACCTGAACTCGCCGTGGGGCCTCGTGCTCGCGCCGGCGAGCTTCGCGGCGTTTGCCGGCGACCTGCTGGTGGGCAATGTCGGCGATGGGGCGATCCACGCCTATGACCCGATGACGGGCGCAGCGAAAGGTCAGCTGACGAACACGGACGGCAATCCGATCCTGATCAACGGCCTGTGGGCGCTGCGGTTCGGAAACGGCACCTTCGCGACCGACGGGACGCTGGTGTTCACCGCCGGTATCGGCGACGAGAGCCACGGCCTCTTGGGTGAGATCACCCGCGCCGGCTAGGCAACAGAGAGTCTCGGCGGTGGGCCCGCGCCAAGCGTGGGCCCACCTCGGGCCCACCGGGGTAGGCCGCCAACGTCTATGCCGTATCGACCATCGCGTGGTGGAGGTCAAACCACTCGATTGCTTGCTCGCGCAGTTTGAACTTCTGGATCTTGCCGGTGATCGTCATCGGGAACTCCTCCACGGGGAACACGTAGCGCGGGATCTTGTAGTGCGCGATCTTGCCGCGACAGAACTCGCGGACCGCTTCAGGGTCGAACGTGCTTGGATCCCGCGCGATCACGAACGCGGCGATCTCCTCGCCGTAGCGCGCGTCGGGAACGCCAACGACTTGCACGTCTTTGATCTCGGGGTGGGTATAGAGGAACTCCTCGATCTCGCGCGGGTAGACGTTCTCCCCACCGCGAATGACCAGGTCCTTCGAGCGGCCAACGATGTTGAGGTACCCGTCCTCGTCCATCGTTGCCAGATCACCGGTGTGCATCCAACGGGCCGGATCGATCGCCTCGGCGCTCTGCTCGGGGTCATTCCAGTAACCGAGCATTACGCTGTAGCCCCGCGTGCACAGCTCGCCCGGCACGTCGCGGTCTACGCTCATCCCGGTGGCGGGATCGATGATCTTGATCTCGACGTGCGGGTGCACCCTCCCGACCGTGGCGGTGCGGTGGTCAATGTCGTCGTCGGCGCTCGTCTGCGTCGAAACCGGTGAGGTCTCGGTCATCCCGTAGCAAATCGTCACCTCAGCCATGTGCATCCGGTCGATCACTTTTCGCATGACCTCCACCGGACAGGGAGAGCCGGCCATGATCCCAGTCCGCAGAGAGCTGAGGTCGAAATCGTCGAACTCGGGCAGCTCGAGCTCGGCGATGAACATCGTGGGCACGCCGTAGAGTGACGTGCAGCGTTCCTCCTGAACGGCCTCAAGCGATGCGTGCGGCTCGAATGAGGGCGCCGGGATGACCATACACGCTCCGTGCGTCGTGCACGCCAGATTGCCGAGCACCATTCCGAAGCAGTGGTAGAACGGGACCGGGATGCAGACGCGGTCCTCACACGTGTAGCGGCACGTCTCGCCGATGAAGAAGCCGTTGTTGAGGATGTTGTGATGAGTGAGCGTCGCTCCCTTGGGGAAGCCCGTGGTTCCGCTCGTGTACTGGATGTTGATGGGATCGTCGAACTGAAGCCCGGTAGGCAGCGAAAGCTCACCGTCGCCTGCCGCCAGTAGCTCCTCCCAATCAGCCGAATCCAGGAACACTGTGCGCTCGAGGGCTTCGCAGCTTGGCGCAACCTCCTCGACCATTCCTACGTAGTCCGAGCTCTTGAATGCGGTGGCCGAGATCAGCACGCGGCAGCCAGATTGGTTGAGAACGAACTCGAGCTCGGAGGTCCGGTAGGCGGGGTTGATATTGACGAGAATCACTCCTGCCTTAGCGGAGGCGTACTGGACCAGTAGCCACTCAGCAACATTGGGCGCCCAGATCCCGATGCGATCTCCAGGCCTGAGCCCGTTTGCTACCAGGGCGCGCGCGAGCCGCTCGACGCGAGCACCGAAGTCTGCGTACGTCCAGCGAACATCCTGGTGGCGCACGACCAGCGCGTCCCGCTCCGGATAGGTGGCGACGATCCGGTCGAGGTTCTCGCCGATCGTCTCTCCGATCAATGCACTCGGCGAGGTTCCGTGTATGTAGCTGCTGTTCGACACTCGCTCACATCCTCAGATCTGCGATTTCAGTCACGATCGCTCAGCGACCTCGAGCCAGGGAAGGGACGGGAGAGACAAGAAACTAACGCCCCGGCGGTGATTCCGGTAGTCCGCGGTCGTCTGGAGAGGCCTAGGATCCCGCCTTCCGGCCGTCGTGACATCGGTGTGACTCACGGGTCCGTGTGCGGAAAACCCGCAACTTGTCCGACATCGGATAGCATCGAGCTGTGACGGCTGGGCGGCGCACGAAGGTCATCTCGCCTGAGGCGGCCGTCGAGTTGGTCGTGGATGGTGACACGCTGGCGGTCGGAGGATTCGCCGGGATTTGCGTTCCCGACGAGCTCCTGAGTGCGCTTGCGAAGCGGTTTGGCGAGACCCGCGGCCCGCGCAACCTGACGCTTGTGTTCGCTGCTGGACAGGGGGACGGCGGCTCGCGCGGGCTCAATCGACTCGCGCACGAAGGACTGATCAGGCGCGCGATCGGTGGCCACTGGGGTCTTGTCCCGGCGCTGGGTGCGCTCGCTTTGAACAACCGGATCGAGGCGTACTGCCTGCCGCAAGGCGTGGTGTCGCACCTTTACCGCGACACCGCTGCCGGTAAGCCGGGGTTGATCACTCGCGTTGGGCTGGGGACGTTCGTCGACCCGCGGATCGAGGGCGGTCGCATGAACGCGGCGGCAACCGACGAGGTGGTGCGTGTTCTTGAGCTCGATGGCGACGAGTTCCTGTTCTATCCCTGCCGTCCACTCGACGTGGCGTTCTTGCGCGGCACGACCGCCGACGAGGAAGGCAACGTGACGGTGGAGCGCGAGGCCGCCACGCTGGACTCGCTCTCGATCGCGCAGGCGACGAAGAACTCCGGCGGGATCGTGATCGTGCAAGTACAACGCGTCACCACCCGGCACGTGCTCCCGCCGCGCGATGTCCGCATCCCGGGAATCTTCGTCGATGGCGTTGTCGTCGCCGGGGACAGCGTCACTCACACGCAGACGTTCGCAGAGGGCTACAACCCTGCCTACGTCGGGGAGGTGCGCGTGGAGATGAACGCGACGGGCGCGACGGCGCTGGACGCGCGAAGAGTGATCGCCCGCCGGGCCGCGATCGCCTTGAAGATCAACTCGCTCGTGAACCTTGGGATTGGGATCCCAGAGGGGGTTGCCACAGTGGCCAGCGAGGAGGGGATCCTCGAGCTGATCACGCTGACCGTCGAGGCGGGTGCGATCGGCGGCGTGCCCGCAGGCGGCCTGAGCTTCGGCGCGGCCGCCAACGCGCAGGCGATTGTTGATCAGCCCTACCAGTTCGACTTCTACGACGGGGGGGGTCTGGATCAAGCGTTCCTTGGCATGGCGGAGGTCGACCGCCACGGGAACGTCAACGTCAGCCGCTTCGGTCCGCGGCTCGCTGGCGCCGGCGGATTCATCAACATCAGCCAGACCGCGCGCAGCGTGTTCTTCCTGGGAGCATTCGCCGCCCGCGCCGATATCGCGATCGGCGATGGCCGGCTGCGAATTTGCCACGACGGTGCCGTGCCGAAGTTCGTCGACGAAGTGGGGCAAGTGACGTTCAGTGGGGAGCGGGCGCGGGCCACCGGACAGTCCGTCCTCTATATCACCGAGCGCTGCGTGCTGCGGTTGGGCGACGAGGGCCTCCAGCTGATCGAGATCGCGCCTGGGGTGGACCTCGAGCGCGATGTGCTGGCCCGGATGGGCTTTCGCCCTCAGGTCGCGCCCGACTTGCGGGAGATGGACGCAGCGATCTTCACCGACGCGCCGCTCGGGTTAGGTGAGCTCTCACCGCTCACGCTCGATGAACGTGTTCAATACCAAGCGGACGACAACCTCGTGTTCATCAACTTCGAGGGCCTCGTCGTGAATACGTTGGACGACGCCGAGCGGCTCGCCGGCTTCCTGGATCGCCGCCTACGCGAGCTCGGCCGCCGGGTCAACCTGATCGTCAACTACGACAACTTCGAGCTAGCACGTCCCGCGGCGCCGCGGTTCTTCGAGATGGTCCGGGACCACGAGCGGCGCTATTTCCTGTCCACCACGCGCTATTCCACCGACGCCTTCCTCCGGCGCAGGGTCGGCCGGGCGTTCGCGGAGGCCCGGCTCTCGCAGCAGCTCTACCGTAGCTTCGAGGAGGCCACCCTCGCGCTTAACGAACACGCGCGACGCCGCCAGCCTTAGATTAGTGCTCTGGCTCGGAAGTTCGCCGACGGGTCGTGGGTCAGGCGGCTTGGGCGGGTTGGTCGAGTTGGTGGATGACGCGGTCGAGGTCGGCGGGTGAACTTCCATTGGAACGGGGCGGCGATCTGCTCGTAGCGGCGGCCGAACGCCAGTAGGTGCTGCTCGAGCTCGTTGAGGTCGGTGAAGTTGTTGGGGGGGGGGGCTCAACAGCGCTTTGCGTTGCACAATCGAGAAGTAGATCTCGCATTGGTTCAGCCAGGACGCATGGACGGGCGTGTGGATCAGGATCAGGTTCTTGTATCTCCGTTGAGGCGGTTGATCGATGCCTTGCCGCGGTGCGCTGAGCCGTTGTCGACGCTCACGAACACGCGTCGGGCCTTGTTGTATGGCTCGGTGCTCATGAACTGGTCGACGAGTTGATCGAACGGGACGATCCCGTCCTTGGCGGCGCAGCGATCGAACAGCTTCGCGCGCCGGGCGTCCCAGGCAGCGAGGTAGCACAGCGCGCCGCCTCGCTCGTGCTCGACGCGCTGGCCGCGCTTGACCGCAGGCGCGGCGGGCAGCGTCGCGTGCTTGCGACGGCGCGCTTGGATCGAGGGCTTCTCATCACAGCACACGACGTAGTCGCCGGGGTGCAGCCGCTCGCCTTCCCAGCGGCCGGCATACAGGGTCGAGGATCTGGCCGGCCTTGGCAGCGAACTCGGGGTCGCGCGGGAAGATCCACGAGCGGTACTGCCACGGCTTGATCGCGTCCTGCGAGAGCCAGCGCCAGACCGTGACCCCGGAGATCTGTTCGCAGATACCGCGCGCAACGACTTCGGCGGCGAGCTCCGAGGATGACCAACGCGCCAGCGGCACCTCGCTACCTGCGGGCAGCTCGCACGCCAGGCGAATCACCTCAGCCCGCACCTGAGGGGGGAAAGGCCGGCGGTCTGCCGCGCCGGGGCCGGTCCTCCAGGCCGGCGAGGCGCTGCTCAAAGAACCGCTTTCGCCACTGTGAAACAACATCACGACCGCACCGCAATCGGGTAGCGATCTGATCGTTACGCAGGCCCTCTGCCGCCATCAGCACCATCTGAGCCCTCGTTACCTGCCAATACGGCAACGTATACGAACGCGCCAACGACTCCAGGACCACGCGTTCCTCGTCAGTCAGCTCGATCCGATACGGGCTATGCCTCGGCATCAGTGTCCCTTCACGAGAGGACAGGATGCCACGCAAGCTACGGTCAGGGCCGGATGCCAATACGTAGCCTTACTTATGAAGATGGCACTTAGCGAGCCGTCGAGTGCCGTAGTACCTCGGCCAGAACCGGTGGCCAGTGCTCACGCAGCGCCTCGTGGCCCATAAACAGTCCGAGATGGCCGCCTGTGGTTACGTGCCGGCGCACGAGCTCCGGCGGGGTCGAAGCGAGTTCGGAGATCGCGAAGACCTGGTCGGGAGGGGTGATGTGGTCGGTGGCGCCGGCGAGCAGGTAGAGCGGCATCGATATGTTCGCAAGGTCGACGCGGCGTCCGCGAATTCTGATGGCTCCGTCAATCAGCTCATTGTCACGGAACAGATGGCGGACGATCCACAGGTAGAACGCTCCCGGCACGTCGTGGGTGTGCTTGAACCAGTCCTCGAACTCGCAATACCGGGCGATGTGGTGCTCGTCGTCGAGGTGCAACAGCACGTCGATCTGTCTGGAGATCTCGGCGCCGGGTTGGATCAGGACGAATCCCGCGACCATGTGCTCCCCCTTGAGAACGCCTCCATCAGCCGCGACGAGCGTCTCGTAAAAGCGCAAATCTCCACCCGGAGCGAGGTGACGCAGCACCTCGTGAACCACCGGCTCGCCAGCGTGGAAATCGATCGGAGCTCCAGCAAGCGTGAGTGTGTTGATCTGCTCGGGATACAGCGCCGCGGAGGTTGTCGCCAGCCAGCCACCCTGACAGTCGCCGATCAGGTTCACGCGCCCACCGCAGTGCGCGACCGCCTGCTGAATGACCTCCAGGTAATCCTCGACCGACGCGTCCTTGGTCTCTTCGGTTGCGCCGATCCAGTCGAGCGCCAGTGCGCGCTCGAGGCCCGAGGCCAGAATCGTCTGCATCTGGCTCTGCTCGGCTGAGTAGTCGACGATGCAGGAGTCGTGACCGGCCTGCGGCGGAAGCACGAGCGTCGGCACCAATGACGACTTCCGCGAGGTCGAGAAATCGCGCAGCCGCGCGAGCGGAGCCTCGAAGACGACCTCGTGCGGCGACGCCCACAGGGGCGGCTCGCGCGTCATGGTCAACTCCATCCAGCGGGGAATGTCGAGCGCAGCGGGTCCGCCGGCAACGGCGGCGGACCAGCAATCGGCGGCGCCGCTGAGCACGGTCGACCAACCTTCGAACCAGCTGTCGAGTAGCCCTGAAGAGAGGCTTGGTGAGTGCACCGGCGGAGCGTCCATGGTCGAGCTTCTTTGCGTGCGAAAAGCACCTAGGAGTCGCAGGTACAGTCCTCTCCTCTCCGTGGCGTGTCATCGCAGCAAACCCCCGGGCTGGACACGGGTAACTACGCAAGGGCGTCGGCTGCGTCGACGTATCGCGAGCTCCTCCTGCCGCTGCAGGATGTCGTGCAAGCGGTCCGCAGAGCAAGCTCGCGACAACGGCTCGTGTTACCTTGACCGGCGCCTGAGACCGGAGGGGACCAGGCAATCATGGCGCCCCTGGCTCCTCATTCCGGCGCTCGTTCCCGATCTGATGCTCAGCCCGCACAGGCCCATTCCCCGCGCCGCGTTTGCTGTCTCGGCGGCACTGCTCCTGTTGACGTTAGGAGCGCTGTTTGGCTCCCGTTCGCCCGTAGCTCACGCCACGAGCGTCGGGCAGCTTCAGCAGAGGATCAGCTCTGGCGAAAACCAAATCTCCAGCCTCGCCGGCGCGGTCAGCGCCGCGTCCGGCCGGCTGAATCAGTTGAACGGGCGGATTGCCTCCCTGGAGCGGCGAATCGCGGTTATCCAGGCAGATCTGGACGCCAAGCGCGCCGAGTTGCTGCGGTTGCGTTCGCAGCTGAACGCCGCTCGTGCCCGGCTGGCGAGGCTCGAGGCTTTCGAGACGCATGCCGAGAGAGTGCTCGCCGCGCAGCTCGTTCACAGCTACGAGTCGGATCGGCCCGACTTGGTCACAGTCGTGCTCGAATCCACCGGCTTCCAGGACCTGCTCGACCAGCTCGCCTTCCAGCAGCGGATCCGGAACCAAGACGTGCAGATCATCAATCGGGTCCGGGCCGCGCGCCGTGCTGTCGCCGCACAAGCGACGCGGCTCGGTGCGCTCGAGGTTCGCCAGCAGGCGCTGACCGTCGCGGTCCTCACGCAGCGAAACAGCCTGGTGCGCGTGCGCCTCAACGTGGTGCAGCAAGAGCTCGCCGTGGCGCAAGAGCGCCGGCAGAAGGCGGGGCAGCTCGCGGGCGTTCGGGCCCAGGTCGCGGGGCTCAACCGCCAACTGTCCAAGCTCCAGGCAGAACAGGCGGCCGCTGCTGCGAGCGCGTCGGCAGCCAGCTCGTCCTCCCCAAGCGCTCCGATCGCTTCCTCCGGCGGTTCCTCATCGAGCGGCGGCGGCTTTACCTTCCCGCTGCCAAAGAGTGCGGCGTCTCCGCCCAGTACTTGGTCGCCAGACGATGGAGTCGACATCTCCTCACCCGGAAACACGCCCGAGTACGCGGTCTGCTCCGGCACGATCGTCCTGCACGGGATCGGCGGCTTTGGCCCATGGGCGCCGGTGGTGCACTGTGACAGCGCGCTCGACGGCTTCAGCTACGTCTACTACGGGCACGCCGGACCCGCTAACCAGCTCGCGGTTGGCACACACGTCAGCGCCGGTCAGGTGATGAGCTCGGTCGGCCCCGGCATTGTCGGCATCTCCACCGGACCACACATCGAGATCGGCTTTGCCGATTCGAGTGGCAATCCGATCGGCCCCCAATCCGCATCGACGATGATGTCGTTACTACAGGCCGCCTACTGACGTCGGCCGCGAGGGCGCGGACGCGCTACGCTGGCCCCCGCGCCCTCTTAGCTCAGCTGGTAGAGCACTTCCATGGTAAGGAAGGGGTCGACGGTTCGAGTCCGTCAGAGGGCTTCACGTAAATGCCTGCAAATTAGCTTGATTTCGCGGCGCCCTGTGCTGGTGTGGCCATGTCTCGATGTGTTCGCTCATGCCCGCAAATTCCTCGTTTTGCGCGGACCGCCAAGAGATGAATAAGAGATGCCGCGCCGGGCGGCGGGCGGTGCTCGGACGGCGACGTCTGGCGACGCGTGCGTATTCCATCGCGGACGGGACGGCGACCCCCAACCGCGCCGCTGAACGGAATTGATCCTTGGCGTCCTCGAGCGGTGCCAAGATCGCCTCATGCTTCGATTCTCGTGTCTGGAGATGGTCGCGTGAACTACGCACGCCGCCAGCAATACCGACGGCTATCGCGGGCTGGTCCTGCCGCAGCCGGGGCCGCTGCGGTCGCGATGCTCGGCCTCTGGCTCGCGAGCATGGGGGCGACATCGATCGCCGGTCTTCTGCTGCTGCTCGCGATCGGCCTCGGCCTCGATGTGCGGCACTGGCTCGTGCTCGCCGGCCGCAGCTGGGTCGGCGCCCGCTCGGAGGACGAGGTGCAGCGAGCGCTCGCTAAGCTCGAGACGGAGGGCTGGCGGCTGCGCCACTCGCTGCGGTGGCGCGGGCGTGGGGACATCGACTCGGTCGCGATCGCTCCCACCGGCGTGGCATTCGCAATCGAAACCAAGACCCAAACGTTCGAGGACCGGCACGTTGCTCGTGTGCTCGAGCATGCGCAATGGCTTACCCGTCGCCGGCGACGATGGTGCAGACGCGGGTGCATTCCCGGTCCTGTGTGTCTTGCGCGCCAGAGGTCTGGAGCGCGTCGACGGCGGGGTTCTGATCGTCTCGCTCGACCGCCTCGTGCCAGCGCTCCGGACCGCTGCGGGATTGTCACAGCGCCCAGCGTTTCTGGCGGCGATGCCGCGTCGCTGGACCGTCCCGGCACGTTGAGCTGTAGCCCGCGCAACCGGCTCAGCCCGGTCGGGCAATCACGTTCGCCGATGGCCGGGGAGCGCCGTGTCTGCGCAAGGAGCCCCCCTGGCGTGGACGGGAAGCTACGAGAGCGCGGCGTCGAGCTCCTCGCAGAGCTCTTCGTAGTTCCACACGAGGACAGCGCGGCGCGGCTGGCCGCTCGGCTCGCGGGATTCTTCGAGCACGGTTCCATCTGCGTCTTCGCGGGCCTGGCCCTCGAAGGGCTGATTCAGCCAATCCTGAAAACCGTCTCCGGTGCCGCGGCGTGCCGTCCAGCGCTCCCAGAGATTGATCTCGTTGGTCACGCGGGTGGCCTCGGTCTTGTAGTGCATGGGAGTCTCCGGGAAGCGCAGGGAATTCATCGCCATGCGGTGAAAGAGGGCTTCGAGCCCGTCGCGGCTCAGGCAGGCGATCCGGTGACCGGCCAGCGCGTCGGAACGGACGGGGCAGACTTCGCCGAGCTTGGCGACGTAGTCCTCGCCGTTGCGCAGGCCTGGCAGAGGGGCCAAGTCGTAATACCCGTCCCAGGGCGGCCCCCAGTTGCTGGGGCACCTCACGACGGGCGCGATCGACACGAACTCAGCCAGCTCGAACGTCGTCTGCGAGCGCGAGGCACAGGGGTGCGTCACGAACAGACCGAGAGCTGTCGCGCCAGTCCGGGGCTTCGTTGCCCGCCAGGTCCCCGCCTGCCTGACATCCCGCTGGGCGGCGCCGACGAGAGGGATGTCGAGGAACACGTCGCCCTGGGATAGCGGGCGGTCCGGGCCGACGTGGGGTTCGTTGCCGAGGTGCAGATACGGCGCGGTCGGATAGGGCATGCCTATTGCTCATCGTCGTCGAGCGGTTCAAGCTCCCAGACGTCGTCGTCCCCGAACACCAGCGGCTCGGATTCACGGCCGGCGGCGACGCTGGCGTCGCGCTCGACCGACGGCTCGCCGATCGAGGCGGCGAGGAAGGCCGCCTCATCGATACGGCCAGTCTCGAGCAGCTGGTAGGGGGTCAAGCCTTGCGGTGTGACGGAGTTGAGCAGCCAGTCCTTGATGTTGACTCGGCGACCGGCGAGGTCCTCGAGGAGCCCGAGCAGCAAACCGAGGCGTCGACGGTTGCCGAGGCGGGGATTCGTGAGCACCCCGGTGCGCCAGCGACAGAACGTCTCGCGTTCGACCTTGAACAGGTCGGCCAACAGCTCATCGCTGAGGTCGGACAGCACGGCGATCCGCGTGGCGACGTCCGCGACGGAGGCGTCGGGAGCCAGCGGGTCGACGCTGGCCGACTGCACACTCGATTCGGCCGCCGTGGGAGCGAGTCGGTCGACCACGGGAGGCATTTCCAACACGTCAGCGTTGGCGGGAGCGATGGTGGTGAGCGGGGCGCTGGTGACCTCCATGACGGTCCGTTCGAGGGTGCCGAGCCGACCGCTCATCTCGAAGGCCGCCTGTCCAACGGCGAGCCCGACGAGGCCGGCGGCGATGCGCGTGAAGTAGGTGCGCACGTCGCTGCGCTGCAGCGCGTCGCTGATCTCCTCGAGCTCCACCGAGTTCCCGAAAAACCGGAGCGATCCGGCAGCCGAGCTTGCCTCGCGCCTGACGAGCGAACAGTCCGCCAGGGGCGGCAGGAGGTAGGACGAGAGGGTGCTGGGCATGAGATCGAAATAGCGGCCGTTCTCGCGCGTCACGATGCGGACGCCGTCGGGTCGAGGCGGGCGCGGGGGGACCCGACCTGGGGCAGGACCTAGCGCAACCACGTCACCGGGGGCCACGAAACGCTTCCAACGCCGCGTCGGTCACGCACCAGCGGAACAGGCTGTAGAGCGCCTCGTGGTAGCCGGTGAACCGGTCCATCACTGCCTCAAGGGAGGTGTCATCGCTGGGCTCCTCGTTGAAATAGTCGAAATCGAGCAGGTACCCCATCGTGGCATCAGGGCCCAATGGCAGCATGCCGTGCTTGAACACCAGCACACCGTCCTCGCGCGTCAGGCGCAGCTCGCTGGCGGCCTGCGCGATCGCCGTCCCGAACCGATCGACGAGGGGTCCCAGGAGGTCGTGGTTGATGAGTGCGGCCCACTCCGGAGCTGTGCGCTCGCCCTCGATGTGGTCGACGTATCGGAGGCCTTGCCGCGCGACCCGGTCCGGCGCGAAGTTTGCGAGGATCGCCTGCCACACCAGACGGAACTGCTCGACGAACCCGTCGTAGCTCGTGTAGCCGGCGGCGATGTCTGCCTCGAGTGTGACTGAGTCGGTGGTGAGCAGGATGCTCCAGGCACCATCGTCGGTGACGAACCGGTACGCGTTCTGCAGCGACGGGACCTGCGGGCCTTGGGCTCCCATCATCAAGGTCAGCTGCTGCTCCTGGCGGAAGGTGGGAAATTGATGGCGGACCGCCTCCTGGAACGAGGCAAGAGAGGCGGGATCAGCGATCCGCAGCACAGGCGGGAACCGCACCTGGCCCAGCATGACCTTGAGCGGAGGATTGGCGAAAACCTCGTGCTCTACGGCCTGGATGTCAGCATGAACGCTCATAGATCACAGGTTAGATCACAGCGAGGATCATCGGCGTAAGAATCACGTAACTTGAAGACCTGGTTCCGTCCTGGACGCCTCGCGCTGGTGCAGCCGCGTCGGGATCGCGGCCTCGAGCTGCTCCTGCGATCAGGCTGCGGCTCGCTCGGCGTACCAGTCCCGCGCGTCATCGGTTGCCTTGGTCGTGATCGTCACGACGTGACCCCACGGAAGGGCCTTCATCCGATCTGAGAGACCCTGTGGCCAAAGCCGCGGCGAGCGCTCGCATGCGGTACAGGCTCGGCACGGAGTATCCGCGGGCCACCGGGAACGCGGCGCGAAGATCGGCCGAGAGGCGCTGGATGACCCGAGCCTGATCAGGCGCTTGGCTTGCCGGCGGCAGCGGCGTCGGCGAACACGCAGACGGTGAGGAGGTGCGCGAGGCAGTCGGAGATCGCCTCCGGGGCTCGGGCCGCGTCGCCGTCCAGCAGGCCGATCGCGATCGCGGTGTAGCGGCCGGCCTCCTGCGCGTGCTCGATCACCGAGGGCGGGTCGGCTGTCGGCGAGAGGGCGCGCAGGTGCTGCGCCGCCTCATCGCAGATGTACGGCAGCCACTCTTCGGCGGTGTCGGCGCCGGCTTCGTGACCCGTGGTGGCGAGGGCGAGGTGGCAGCGGCGCAGGCTGCCGGCGGCCGTCTGGTCGACCGTTGAGAGCAGGTCGGCGGCGAGCGCCGCGGCACCGGTGGCGGCACTGGGGAGGATGTGGAGGACGTTGGCGGCGACGGCGAGGCTGATCAGCCGCGGGACCGCGGTCGCGAGCAGCGCGAGCGGGCGTTCGGGCAGCGGCTCTCCGGGCGGCATGTCACTGGCGCCGCGCAGAAGGGTGGCGTGGTAGCGCTCGGCGAGCTCGTCGGGCCGCCATCGGCGGGCGAGGCCGCGGTAGGTGGCATCGAGGCTGTTCACGGGCTGTGGAGGTCGGCCTGGCATCGGGCCGTCGAACGCGCGGTCGGTGTGCCGGCGGGGCCGGAGGTGCTCGCGGGTCGGAGCGAGGCTTGTGGCTGCGCGTCCGGTACCTGCGGGGCGAGGAGCGATGAGCGAGTGCGCGTTGAGATGAACATCAGTCGGGCTGTGGCGATCGCCGCGGCGGCGGATTTGCCGGGGCTGCGTCGAGCATATGCCGCGGGCATCGCTCGCGGCGCGAGCAACACGCAGTGCTCGGCCGAGGAGGAGCGGACGTACGGGACCTTGCGGCTGTTGACGCTCGCGACGCTGCGGTTGCCGGACCTGTTCCTGTACGCCCACATCGTCGAGGTCCTCGCCGGCGACCCTGACTACGACCGTATGCCGCCGGTGGCGGTCCGCGCGATCACCACGCCGACGGCCGGGGCGCTGCGCCTCGCGCACCGGGCGCTGGAGACGCACGCGCGCGACGTCGGCTACCAGGTCGACGCGTGGGTCGATCGGGCGCTCGACCACGCGGGTCTACTGCTGTCAAGCGAGGTCGATGTGGAGGCGTCGGTGCTGCTCGACCATGCTCGGCTGGCGGCGATCGCGCTGACCCGAGCGACCGCGGCGACCGCGGATGACCGGATGCTGGTGCCCGACGAGCTCTCCTGCGGCCTGGCGCACCTGCTGGCCGTCTACCTGGTCGCCACAGCGATCCGATGAGCGACCCGCTTCTCGGTCCGCCGGACCGTCTGCCGTCGCGGGCGCGGCGCTGGCTGATGGCGGTGCTGCCGCTGGCGCTGCTCGGGGCGCTGGTCGCCGGGTTCGCGCTCGCTCCCGGTTTGGCCGGTACCCACTCCGGGCGAGCGGCCTCGACCGGGCTGCTGCCGCCGTCCCCGACAACCGCCACCAACGCTCCGGCCCGGCCTGCGCCGCCGCTCCAGACCGGCGGCAGCCAGGTGTCTGCCCGGGCGAGCGGTGCTCTGCGCGAGCGCGAGCGGTCGCGCAGAGCCCGTCGCCCGCCGGTCAGGGGCCCGGTCAGCGAGCGCCCGCCGGCCCCGGCGCCCGGCAGCGCCGAGGGGATGAAGCTGGCGGTCGCGCGCCGGTTCGCGGTCGCGTACATGCCCTACCAGATCGGACGGCTGCCCCGTTGGGCGCGGACCGCGATCGAGCGCACGTGCGCGCCCGGGTTTGCGCGCTATCTGCTCGCCCAGCCAGCGCGCGCGACGGCGCTGCAGGCGGCGCACCCGAAGGCCGTCGAGACCTACCGGGTGGCTGGCGTACAGCCAGCCGGGGCGCCGGACACGGTGGCGGTCAGCTATGTCTCGGTGCAGGACAGTGCCGACACCGGCGAGCTGCTGCTGAGACTGGTCAGGGAGCACGGGCGCTGGCTGGTCGCGTCGCTGGAGGCGTGAGCCGCGGTGCGCCGGCTGTTTCTGGTCGCGCTGGCGCTGACGATCCTGCTGCCGCTGCTGGCGGTGATGCTCGTGTTCCTCGCGGCCGGCGAATCGGCGGCGCAGTGCGGGATCCCGCTGGGCGCTGCCGGGCCGGTCGGCGGCGTTCCCGCGGCGGACGTCGCGCTGTTTGAGGGCGCGGCCGCACGGTTCGGTCTGGGCGCTCGCGGCCCCTCGATCCTGGCGGCGATCAACTACGTCGAGTCGACGTTCGGCACCTCGAACCTGGCTGGTGTTCACTCGGGCACCAACAGTGCGGGAGCCGCAGGGCCGATGCAGTTCCTCGCCGGCACCTGGGCGACCGAGGCGGTGAACGCGCCCGGCGACCCGACCGGGCAACCGCCGAATATCTATGACGAGGCCGACTCCGTGTACAGCGCCGCGCACTACCTGCACGATTCCGGCGCGCCGGGCGACTGGCCGGGAGCGATCTTCGCCTACAACCACTCGAGCGCCTACGTGCAGCAGGTCCTCTCGCTGGCCGCGAGCTACTACACGCCTGGGCTCACCGCGCAGGGCGCCGCCGCCCCGACGAGCACGCCGCTCTCGGGCGCCGCGAGCGGTGGCGGCCGGTTCAGCGTCCCGCCGGCAGGCGGCGACCCGGCAGGGCCGATCACGCTCGCGCCCGGCAAGCCGACGATCGTCGCCGCGACCGCCTTCACCGACGCCACCGGCGCGTGGGGCGACAACCTGCTCATCAGCCACGACAGCTACGCGGAGCTGTCCCCCGGGATACCGGGGTCGCAGGTGACCAGGCAGAACGCGACGATGCTCGGCGGGCTGCCGTACATGACGCCGCTGCAGGTGACCAACCCGAAGGCCGGGCGCAGCGTGATCATCTACAAGCGCGACGTCGGCTCAGGCCAGCCGCTGTCGAGCACGCTTGACGGCTACCACTACCGGATCGACCTGACCGCGTGGGCCGAGAAGCAGCTCGGCCTGTCCGGCTCGGGGCTGGTACAGGTCACGCGGCTGACCGGCCCCGTCAGCACCCCCGGCGGCGGCCAGACGTGCTCGGCCAGCTCGACGTTCGCGCCGGCCGGGTCGGGGATCGATCCGATCCCCGGCTTCACGATCGGCCGCGACGACATGGGCGTCGACGCGACCGCCCCGGTCGGCACCCCGATCTACGCGCCGCTTGACAGCCAGCTGGTCGAGGTGGTCGGCGACTGGTACGCCGGGCAGCCGCTGCTGCTGTTCCGCTTCCTGCACCCGCCGGCCGGGGCACCCTCGTCCTACTGGTATGTGGCCGAGCAGATCTCCCCGGTCAGCACCACGGTCGGAACGATCTTCCGCGCGCGTGAGGCCGTCGCCCGCTTCGCGCCGAGCGGCACCGGGATCGAGATCGGCTGGGGCTCCCCGACATCCACACAGCGCACGCTCGCTGGGGAGACAGATCCGGGCGCCGCCAACCCGCCGCCCGGAGCACCCACCACCTGGGGGGAGAGCTTCAAGCGCTTCTTCGGCATCCACTGAGAGGAGAAGAAGCCCATGACGCGACGAGCTGATCGACCCGCCGCCGGGCGTAAAGGCGCGCTGGTCGCCGCGCTGGTCGCGCTCGCTGTCGGCGGCTGCGACGGAACGTCCGATGCGGCAAGCCGTGCGGTCAGCAGCGCCGCGCGCGTGTCGACAGCAGTCACCCGGCTCTCCCAGAGCATGATGCGATCGTGGTGCCCGGAGGCAGTCGCCGGCGGCGGCCACCGCCTGATAGAGGCGCAGGCGCGCGGCTGCCTGCGCCACGCGTGGGATACGTGGCTGCGCGAGCTGCGCCGCGACGGGTCCGACCCAACCCGGTTGGCCCGGTGAACGAGCCGACGGTGAGCTCAGGCGGCAAGCGCCTCTTGCGCGGCGAGCTTGCGGCGAGCGCGCCGCAGCGCCAGCGAAACCGCCTTGCGGGTCGACCCGTGCTCGGCGGCGAGCTGCTGATGGGACTTGCCGTTGAGCACGCCGGTGAGCGCGGCGCGCTCCCTGGCGGTCAGCGCCGGCAGCGCGGCCAGCACGCGGTCGAGCTCCTCGCGCGCGAGCAACACCGCAACGGGCTGGCCAAGACGGCTGGTCGACGGGATCAGGTCATACAGCGGCGCCCGGAGCATCTCATCGCCGAGATCCGGAGTCGAGGTCGATCGAGACGACCGGTCCAGCGACACCGCACGGCTGAGCAGCTGGTGCTTGCGAGCGCCAGCCCGGTCAAGCGCCTTGATCACCTGGCCGCGAGCGCAACGCGCGGCGAACGCCCCGAACGGGCCGCGATCCGGCTGCCAGGCGCGGATCGCGCCCAGCAGCCCCAGCCTGGCGTCCTGGGCGAGCTCTTCCCGGTCGCAGCCATACGGCGGGCGCACACGCGCGACGACCGCACGGACCAGCGGCTCGTAGCGGCGCAGCAGCTCCTCCACGGCACGCCGGTCGCCGCTCTGCGCGGCCTCCAGCAGCGCCCGCAGGTGAAGCGGAGTACCGCGCCGTTGGGCATGAGAGGTGGCCATGCCCGGGCACGATGAGCACGGTGATAGGGATTTCCGGAAAGCTCCCCGTGCCGCGCACGGAGCGGAGCACGGCGAGTGGTGCTCGAGTGACAGCGAGGCATCTGCAGCGCACTCCGCGAACGGCTTGCGCGGCGGGCCCCGACCGGCCCGCCGGACGGGTGTTTCGCGTTGCGCCCGAGGCGCTCGAGCACCTGCAGCGACGGATCCAGACGCTCGGCCGGCGCGCTCGCAGGATCGGAGTGGAGCCGGTCCGGTTGATCGACACGGGTGGGCGGGACGCGCGGGCGCGCGCTGGTGCTGCTGTCAGGCCGTGCGCCGGTGCTCGCCGGCTGGACGCTGGCGGCGATCGTCGAGCATCGCGACGGGCACGCGGCGGTGCGCCCCGTGGGCGAGCGAGGCGACAGGCTCGCGGCCAGCGCGTTCGGCGCCGCGCTCTGCGAGCACTGCGGACTGCGCCGCCGGCGCACCAGGACCTACGTCGTCGTACACACAGCCAGCGGCGAGGTGCGCCAGGTCGGGTCCGGCTGCCTGCGGGACTTCCTCGGCGGCACAGACCCCGAACGGGCGTGCCGCCAGGCAGAGCTCTTGGCGGCAGCCCCGGCAGAGCTCGACCGCGCCGGCACGCTCGCGATCGCGCCGGACGGCACCGGGGCGAGCATTGAGGAGTTCGCCTTGCACGCCGCGCGCGTTGTCCGCATCCACGGGTTCACCTCGCAGGAGCGCGCGGCGCGCATCCGGACCGGCGACCGCGGACGCGGCGCTGCGGTCGCTGCGGGACACGCCCGCCGCACCGGACGGCGCCGACCGGGCGCTCGCCGACGCGGCGCTCGGGTGGGCGCGCGCACTGCTGGCAGCAAGACGCGACCTCTCGCCGTTGGAGCGCGACGCGGTCGCGCTCGTGCGCGGCGGAAGCATTCAGACGCGCCGGGATCGCGGGCTCGTGTGCGCGCTGATCGCCGTCTACCGTCAGCGGCGCGCGCGGTCGCGACACCTCTCCCATCCCGGCGCACGCATCGACGTGACCGTGGTCGTCGAGCGCGTCCTCACGCAACGGCTTCGAGCGGCATGGCATCGTGCGCCGCTGCGAGCTGATCTACGCCGACGCAAACCGGCTCGTGTGGTGGCAGACCGCCGGCGCCCCCTTTCACCGCGGCGAGGTCGTGACGCTGACCGGCCGGGTGAAGCGCCACACGCGGTTCGCCGCCGGCGCGGTCACCGTGCTCAGCCACTGTCGCCGGCCATGATCAGGATCAAGCGATGGAGGCCTGCGGCGCCCGACCCGGTACCTGGGCCGACGACCCCTCGGGATACGAGCCCACGCCAGATGACCAGACCGCTCCACCCCGCCGAAGATGCCACGACGACGCCGCGGTCCTCACCTCGCACCGGCGAGGACGGAAGACCGGTCACTGAAGGCCAAGCTGATGGTCGCCACCGCCCGGGAAATGCGACGAGCCGGCGCCGGAATGTGTCAGGTTCGAAACGAGTCAGCGCCAGGACTGAAACAAACCACCCCGGTGAGCGCATCGGCGCCGAAAGGCGAGCTACGGTTGCCGCCATGCCCGGCTCTCCTGCCCCAATCGCGCCGACGGTGACGGTCAGCGTGCACGCCGCTGAGCGCTGCCGGCACCGGGTCAAACCGGGGCTGGACCTGCACGCGGCCAGCGGCGAGCTCGAGCGGCTGCGTGCGGTGGGCGAGATCTCCGCGCGGGAACCGGCATGGCTGGGCGCCGCCAACCCGGCGCCGTACCACCTGCTGATCGGCGATGCGATCGTGCTGCCGCTGCTGCCGCACCCGGGCGGCTGGGTGGCGAGGACCTGCGTCAGACAAGGGACGCTGACGCCGACACGGCGAGAAGCGAAATCGGCACGCAGGGCCTCGCTCGCCGCGCACAAACGGGCGCCGCGCCGCGCCCGGTCCTGAAGGGGCGCCGGTGCTCCTCGCCGCCCACACCGCCGGCGAGCACTCAACCCTCGACGTGCTGATCGGCGTTGCGGTCCTGATGTGGGCGTTTGCCGGCGCGGGGCTTCTGCTGGGCTGGCTGTGGCGACTCGCGCACAGGCGCCGCGGACGGCACAGGCCGCCCGCGCGGAACGACCGCCCGCCGGGCCGGTTGCGCGCGCGCCTGGGGCGGGCACACGACCGGTCCGCAGGCGACGTCACGCCTCCGGCCGACTGGAGCGCTCGGACGGTGAGCCCGAGGGATCGCCCGGCCACCGAGAGGGCGCCGGGCGCCACCGGGTCCGCGGCAACCGGCCCGCCGCCGGCGATCCCGCGCGCCCGTCTCTCGCCGGAGCAGCTCGAGCCGCTCGGGCGCGACCTGGACAACTCCCGCCGGCTTGCCGCCAGCGAGGCGAAGGCGGCGCCGGTGCTGGACACGCTGCCGGCCGACAGATGGCTGGTCGAGCGCTACGTGCTCATCACCAGCCACCGCGTGCCGTTCCTGATCCTCGGCGAGACCGGTGTATTCGTGCTGTGGGCGATGGCGGGGCCGCTGCAATGGCGGGACCTGTCGTTCTTCGATGAGGTCGCGCGATACGTCGAGAAGGCGCTGCCCGGATATGCCGGGACCGTCCAACCGGGCGTCTGTCGCGTGTCCGAGCCCGACCTCAAGCCGCGGTGGTGGTGCCGTCCCGGCGAGCCGGGCGCGTGGATCATGGGGCTCGAGCTGGCTGATCCCGTGGCTCGAGCACTTCGGCACCGAGAACGGGCTCGGCGTGAAGGATCTCGAGCGGCTGCGGGAACTGGCCGGTCCGCGCTGGGGCCGCCCGGTCACCGACATCCCGCTGAGCGCCCACATCCCCACGATCGGCTAGCTGCCGATGCCGGCGCTAACAGCTCAGACCGCTCCTGGACCCGACAGCTGCAGCGCCGGCCGCCGCGCCGCGCGCCACCGGACGCGTGCGCCGGCCGGGCCGCTCACGCCGGGCGCCGTGCCCGAGCGGCGGCCGCGACCGCCTGCTCGAGCTCGTCGGCGATCTCGTGCGCGACCCTCGCCAGCGCCCCGAACGCGCGCGCGATCTCGGCCAACGAGATCCCCTCGTAGGCATCCCCGAGCGCATGCACCCCCTGGTCGAACCGCTCCCACAGCTCCGGCGGCCCCGGCCGCGACCGCGCGCCCGGACGCAGCTCGTAGGAGAGCTCCATCGCGCTCGCGCCAGGTCTCGGCCTCCAACCCATGCGCGCCGCCGCCAACAGCTCAAACGCCGCCGACTGCTGGTTGGCGGCAGTCCCGATCTCACGCAGGCGACCCGGAAAAGCAGCATCCGGCGGCGCCTCCGCCGAGGCCACCAGCGCCTGGCGCCAGCGCGCCGACGCGCGGCGATACTCCTCGCGCGCGTCAGGACTCATCGGGCTCCACCAGATCGTCGTCGCTGGTCAGCGCCCGCGGATCGAGCGCATCCGCGCCGCGGCCCTCGGCCGGCGCGCTGGGAGCGCTTGGAACCCGCGCGGTCTCCAACTCGCGCAGCGCCGAGCGGCGAAAGCGCCACTGCCGCCGGCCGATCCGCATCCCCGGAAGCAGCCCGTCATTCGCCCACTTGCGGACCGTCGACGGATGCATCCCCAACTCCGCGGCGACATCCGCCACGCTCAACCATTCGTCCTGGGAGGATTGACTGGGCTCTGGCAACAAGGCCTCCGAAAAAGCGGAACGAACGAAAAAAGCTGACGCGAATAACGGCGTGCTGCGCTAATATTAGCGCGATGCGCGTCCGGGAGGGGAATCGAAAGGTGAGGTAGGGCGGGAAGCATGGGCAACCTGAGGAGCGTCGGGGGCCGGGGCGAGGTTGATCTCGATCAACGCGCGATCACCACCGAAGACGACATCGTCGACCTCAGCGAACTCGATCGATCCGACGATCAGCCCAACCAGCCGGCGCCCGCCACACAGAACGGTGCGGCCGAACACGACGAGCCCAGCGAAGGGCAGCCTCCCGCAGCAGCGAGCCGGCCGCCCGCACCCCACCCGAAACCCCACCCCCGATGCGCCCGGCCGGGAGAGCGATGAGGACTTCGACCGCTGGGTTGCGGACCGCGCTCCCGGACTGGCCAGCGCCGTCGCCGCGTCCAAGCCGAGCACGCCTCCGCTCGCCAGTGACGCCCGAGAGCCCGGCGCCAGGCGATGCTCCCACGGCCGCATCCGGCGCTGCAGGCGTTCCCTGCGAGGAACCCACGGTGCCGCCGGTCACCAGCTCCCGCAGCCGGCTACGCCGCAG